>CAWHII010000001.1:0-1540088 GCA_963829415.1 uncultured beta proteobacterium
CAGGATGTGCAGCCGCCAGCGCGGGACTTCCCTGTCGCTCCTTTCGCTCATGTCCGGTGGCGCGGAAGCAGCGGTAGAAGTCATGTCAGATCTCCTCAAGCGACGACGCCTTCAGTCAGCGCCAGCGCGCGCCTGACTGCTTTACGTAATGACGGTAGACGTAGCCCCAGGGGATCACGAGCGGCATAAGGATGACGCCAAGGCCGATGTTGAAGGAATCCTCGGCGAAGGTCGGTGGCAATTGGCTGGCGGACCATTGCGGCAAGCCGTAAGCCACCATCCAGATGGACTTCCATGCGAACTCGAACATTAGCAGCGGAAGCATCTCGAGGGGGTATTTGAGGCCGACGAACGCCAGCACCCACACGGCGCCGAGCAGGCTCGGGATGACACCCCGGCTGATGACCGGGTGGCTGACCACGTCGGGCACGATCATCCCGCCGAGCCCAATCACGAGCAGTAGATAGGTCGCGCGCAAAACATAGATGCGGGCAAGCGAAACCTCTTGGGCGACGTTCGCCTGCTGGGTTTCGTTCGTAGCGGCGTCGTGGGTAGTCGCGATCATGGTCAATTCCTTTGCTAGGAAGCTTTGCGAAGTTGTTCGGAGCGAGAGATCGGACTCCGGGACGAATTCCAGGATGCTCACCGGGTTGGCAGCCGAGCGCGCCGCAGATCGCTTCAAGCGTCGAGAAGCGGATGGCGCGGGCCTTGCCGGTTTTGAGGATTGAGAGGTTGGCAAGCGTGATGTCGATGCGCTCGGCTAGCTCGGTTAGGGTCATTCGCCGCTCGTGGAGCAGCTCGTCGAGCTTGACGGCGATAGCCATGTCACACCGTCCCTTCGAGGTTTTCACGCATTAGCGTGCCTTCGGCGAAGACGCGCGCAAGGACGAAGGTCAGGATCACCGCCAGCCAGCCGCTGGGCGAAAAGCCGGCATCGAGATGAAGCGGATGTCCGGGCGTCGAAACGGATTTGCCGATAAGCCCGATGACGAGGCTGAGCATCTGCTGCGCGAGCAGAAACCAGGCGATCGCCTGCAGGCGGTATGCATTCGCGGCGACGAAGGGATCGCCGACGCGAACCGTTTGGACTATCGCCACCAATCGCTTGAGCACGGCGAGATTCAGCGGGACGGCAACGAGTCCGAGCGCCGCAATCGCGCGCATGCCCACGATCAGCGGACTGGATTGCGCCGAGGGTGGAACGCCGAGAGCCGTCATCGTCCATTGTTCGGCTGCGAACATCCCCACGAGGATCGCAAGGACAATTGCGCCGTAGATCCAGTTCAGGACGATCAGGATGCGCAGGCCGACGTGGGCGATCGGCAGCGCGGTAGATGAAGGACGGGGCATCGATTCGGCACTCCACGGTTGGAATATTGATAAACAATATCTTATTTATTGATATTCGGCAACCTATTTATCGAACGTCAATAAAATCATCCCTAACCACGGGGAACGCGGCCGGCAATGGACCGCGATTGCCCGGATGGTCGAGAAGTGGAGCTAACGAGATGAGTACCCGCAATGGGTCGAAAGCGCAGTTCGGTCCGCCACCGGCAACAGCTGCTATCCAATTCAGGCCGTTCCGCATCGGCGCGGAGATCTCCGCATGCAACAGAACGTACTACGAGTGGGGGCACGTGCGCGCAGGCAACCTCGTGCACCGGCAGATCTCTGCCGGGCACGCGGCCACCCTACGCCATGCGATCAGCAACTACCGGTTGGCAAGCAAACTACTGCGCGACTGGGAGTAGGAAACCGAGCGCCTCATCAATGCCGAGCAGAGCAGCCAGCGCTGAAGCCCGGCCGGGTCCGGAAATTCACGATTATCGCTTTCGCCGATGTGCGGAATTTAAGACTCGTCGCTTTCTTGTTTGAACAATATATGGCGGACACCCGAAGCGTTCAGCATAGTCCGCCCGCGACATCCATGAGGCCCGTCTGAGAAGCGCGCGTCTCGTCACAGCTGCGAGCGGATTTAGCGCGTGTTGCAGGAGGACAGGCAAAGCGTTATCGCCTGACCTATTTCAGGCTCCCAGCAGGCTATTGCCCAGAGATTTCAGGTCTTTTGCGACTCCTTCCCGCGTCGTCGCCTCAGAAAGCAGCAGGAGGTATCCCCCGATTTCCTTCTGCAATTCCTTCGGTGGAAGCGGCTGCGGGTTTATCATCACGTCGGCGAACGAAAACCACGGAAACGGGTCGGGTTCCGGAAACGGAAACGGGAATTTCCTCGGCCACGGCGTACCACACCAATCATCATCGTCATAATCCCCGGCAAGCTGCTCACCAGCGAATTTCACGAGGGTCTTCTGCATGCTGGACAGTTTTTGCGCGGCCGCCCGGTTGCCAAGTTCCGAAGAGAACCCTTTGAGCGCGATTGCAATCATGTATTCCCGCGAGGCGAGGGATACTTTCGGCCCGTGCGGAATGATTGCGTCCCAGGCTTCCGGCCGAATCTTTGCAACAAGGTAAAGAAACATTGTTGTCTTTCTTGCGTTCATATTAGTGTGCCTTTCCTGGTTGGTTAGAGTTGGGTTTCCGTTCTGAGCGAACGATGGGAAGTTCGCTTCACTTGCGCACGACAATCTGCAACGGGTCTATAACGGTGATCTCCAAGTACTACAACGACACGACGAGAGCGTTGAGGCTAGGTATCGGTTTTTGAATTGAGGTCAGCCCCTTTCCTGCGAGAATGTGCCCGGACCAACGTAGCGTGCGGCGGACCGAGTAGGCGGTTGGAAGGAGGCAGGCGTTGTCGGTCGCAGACCAATAGGATTCGTAAAGGATTCCGTTGATAGTCTGGTCGACAAGGTTGCACACATCTCCAATCTCCTGATTTCCCGTCACGGTCCACGCGTCTGACTCGGGGTCCGTGCAGGTTTCGGCCAGCTCGTGGCAGAACGTGGAGGTAATCTGGCCGATGGAACTGTTGAAAGTAATGAATCCGACCCATGCGTGATCGATGTCTGCTGGGAAATCATAGTCAGAGGCAACGAGGTGCTTGCCACGGATGCCGCCAGGACCGTAGGTCGTGCCGGGCGGCATGAAGACCATGTAGATGATGCGGCCACCGGAGTCGTCGGGTTCAGGGAATTTGTTATCGTCAATGAGGGCCCAAACGAGGTCCTTAATGTCGTTATCGACGTAGGTGCCTGGGGGTGCTGGACCGGTAACGACTATGGCGCCACGCAGATTGCAGCGGCGGATGCCGTACTGGCGGAGGCCGGACATCCATGGGCCTCGGAGAATGGTCTGAACAGAGGCAAGGATGGCGCCAGCAGAGGGGTTGGTAGCGGGCTGGTTCCAGGCGCCACCCCAGAATATTAGTTGTACGGGCAAACCGCTTCCAATCGCACCGCCGCCGTTCGAGGTATTGATAGGCAAAGGACTTATTGGCGGAAGTAGAAGATCGGCCGTAAGGACCGCGCGCGATTGATCGCCTCGGGGAGCATTAGGGGCATCTGCGACGACGCCACCCCGAAAGTCTCGACCTTTGATCTTGCGGCGGACGTGCTTACCCGGCGGAAGGCTTACCTGAAGGAGGCCGGTAACCGTGCTCGCCAGCTTCTTTGGCGATGATGAATCGATGGGCTTGGGCATAGTGGTTTACTGAAGGCAGACAAGCATGGGCACAAGACCGTGGCCGGTTGCCAAACTGCCGAGCGCTTTTCCGATAACCGCACCAAAGGACCTGACTGGATCGTCGGCCTTCATCGCGTGGCCTGCGGTAGGGGAAGAGGTAAGCAGATCGCCGACCTCAATGGGGCCAAACTGGGCGTCGACTTTGCAGAACACCTTGCCAACCAAAGCAACGGGCATACGATTTCCGGCCTCCTGCTTGTCGAGCACGATGCCGGGCCTGTACTTGCCGGCGCCGGATACGACGCCCGCGACTTTCTTATCGTAGGGCGTGCTACTGCGTTCTAGCGCACCCCCACGATCGATAACGACGACATCGCCCGCTTCAATCTGGCCGGCGTCGCTTACGTCGAAGTGTTCGGCGCAGTCGGCTCCGGGGAGGAAGATATCGCCCTCAACTTGGAGGTCCCCATTGACCTGGACCTTGCCATAAAATTCTCCGGCGAATGGATAGGTCATCGCCGAGGAACGGAGGCCACCGAAGGCGACGACTGCAGCCGAAGAATTTCTGCTGGCATAGCCAAGAATGCCGGGGCCGACGTCACTGGCGCCGAACACTCCGGCTTTGCTGCCATCATTGCCGACCGTAGTCTCCTGAAGGCGGGGATCTCCATGGAAGCCAACAACACCGGCATCCTTGGACCCCTGCCCGAAGACCCCGGGACCGCTACCAGTACTGCGGCCAAGGACGCCGGGACCGATTCCGTCTGGGTTAATGGCAAATCCGCTCACGCCGGCGGACCAGGTGACGGCGTTCGTCTCGCCATGGACGCCATCTCCTTTTTCACTGGTGCCCCATACGCCTTGGTCCTGGCCACGGCAAACGCCGACAACTCCACGGCCAGCGTTCGCTTCACCCCACACCCCGTCGCCATGGGTGCGAACCACGCCCACGACACCTCGGCCAGAATTTGTTTCGCCCCAGACGCCTGAGCCGTCGCCGTCACAGGCGCCGACAACACCGCGGCCGGCTTTCGTCTCGCCCCACACCGCATCACCCTGCGTGCGGACCACGCCAACGACTGCGCGACCGGATTTGGTGTCACCCCAGACGCCGGTCCCGGCATCGCTGACGCCAACCAAGCCACGTCCGGCTACCGGGTTCGATTCGCCCCAGACGCCGTCGCCACCCTTTGTATTTGTACCTGTCAAGCCAGGGGTTCCCTTTGCCTTACTGTCGCCCTCGTATGGTGCGGACATCGTGGTCACCCCCGGCTGTTGGTTGGCAATTTAGACCTGGCCCAAAAGAAGCGCGGATAGGTATTTCAATCGCGCAAATCTGAGTGTGGTCAGGTCGGTGGTCCTGGTCAAGCGCTTTATCTCGGCGGCATTGGGCGGTTCGTCAAGCTTGTCGTCACATTTCCGCCCGGGCGCTGACACCAGGGTGTGGCCGCGCGCGGGCGCAGGCGCGGGAAAGCCCTTGCGGTGCGCGCAGGCGAGCGCCGATGATCGTGGTTACCAGGCGATGCGCGGGTCGAATTATTAGGCCGGGTCGATCTGCGCGTGCGTGCCGCTTTCATTCCAACCATGCGTCGCGGCGGCCGGCTGCTGAATTCGTCGAGATCAACAGAATTCGGTGCAAGTGGTCACCCATTGACGGGCCTGTGTCAAGACGCAATAGAATTTCGTCGCAATCCAAGTGTCGCCACGCGCCAAAGGCGAAATTGACACCCTCGGATGAAAGGTGTCTCATTCCACAATGCTAGGCAAGGGTTGCGGTCGTCGACTCTTGTCGGTAGCGCCGAACGGAAGGTCGTCATGTCCACAGCAGTCACCTACTCTCCGCTGCGCCTCGACTTCGGTGGCGTGGTTCCGGCCACGGTTGGGCCTGACATCTCGACGTTTGACGGGTCCCTGCCCAGCTTCCGCGGCGGGGTCGAGTTCGCGTCGATCCCCGTCGGTGCCGTCGTCACAGTCGCGGTGTCGGGCGACACGGCCCGGTTCGCAGTGCGTGATGTCTTCGTCCTGGAGTGGGTGATGGACTATCCGGACCCGGGCGGCGACGGCCCACCGCCCGGCCATGGCGGGCCGCCCACGCATCGCCCACCGCCGGTGCGGATGCTCGAGGTCAGCTCCCAAAGCGATGGCTCGCAACCGATCCGGGTCGAGGCAGCCCAGGTCCTGCTGGTGCGGGTGCAGTACAGCTCACTGGACCGGGACGGCTTCTTCGAGGGCTCGCTCAGCATCACGGGCGACACGTGGGATCCGGTCGAGGTGCCGCTTACCCTCTTCCTCACCGACATCTCGACCATCCCGCTCGACACCCTCAACATCGCCCAGGGCAACAAGGCCAACCTGCCGTGCCTGGTCAGCTCACGAGCCGGCCCGCCGACACACGTGTCCTACCGCATGTCAGTGACGCAGCTGCACAACGGACTGACCATGGCGCCGTACGACGTCATCGACCTGAGAGCCGGGGAGTCACGGCCGATCTCGATCGAGTTCCAGGCTGCGGTCGACGCACCATTGGGCCCCAACGACGTCGCGATTGACCAGATCACGTACTTCCCGCACGGCCTGTTCATCCAGGTCAACATCGTGCGACCGCTGATCGTGGTCAACCCCGCCCAACCAAACACGTTGCGCGCCAACGCTCGTCGTACAGCGGTGAACATCGCCGTCTTCGTGGGCCTGAGCAATGGTCCGGCCACCGACGTGACCTTCTCGATGACGAGTGGGCCGCCGGGGCTGTCGATGCAGGCCCGCAGCTTCGGGATCGAGCGCGATCAGGTGATGAACCTGTCCGTGTATGTCGACGACCCGGCGCCGGATGACGGAGACTTCACGATCGCGTGGACCGCAGTCGGCGGGACACAGAGCGGCGCGATGACCTTCCACCTGCACATCCCCCGACCGTTCACCTTCAGCGGCGAGATCGATTCGGGCGGCCTGGCTGCCCTCGGCGGCTGGTACAGCCTCACCATCAACCCCGACGGCAGCACGCGCTGGCAGGGACACGCGCACGACAGCGGGCTCGACGGCTACGACTTCGCCGTCAGCGCCGTCGTGCGAGCCCCGCGATCGGGGACGTGCGTCGCGTTCATGCATCAGGGTCACGTCGGCGGCACGGTGACGTCGGGAAGCCGGGACGAGGACTGGGACGAGACCACGCCACCCAAGGGCGTCGGCATGTTCGACACGCTCTTCGACGACCTCGCCCAGGCCAGCCACGCCAACAGCCACGTCGAATACACCAGCGACATCGGCGAGGCGGTCGGCAGCGCGCTCGGCTGGTTGGCAAAATTCGCCGCCGGCACCGTCGCAGGCCCCATTGTCGGAGCCGTCATCTTCGTCGGGGTCGAGGCATGGTCGTTCTGCGCGACCGGGTCGCTGATCCCGGGCGCGCGCATCGCCGAAGGCATCCTGTGGCTGGCCGGCCCGGCGAACACCCTGTTCGCCCTGGCCGCTGAGGAGCTGGCCAACCTGGGCAGCCTGTCGAGGGAGCTCACTCAGGAGGAGTACGACTGGGCCAACGGCATGGCCGACGGTCAGGCGCAGACGTTCGCCGGCTGCCTCCCGCCCAAGGAGGACCTGCTCGTGACGGACATGCTCGGGCTGGACGACCGCGCCTTCACCTTCCCCCGCTATGACGGAAAGACGATGCTCAACCTAGGGCCGGCCGGCTACCAAGACCCGCGCTACTGCCTCGTCGATGCGAAGCACCCCAACAACGGTCGCGGCGATGTCTTCGTCCACGAGCTCGTACACGCCTGCCAGATCCAGCACGTGACGCTCCTATCCATGGCCGGCAACGCCGTGGACAACATGCTGTGCGCGGCCGCTGCCGGCGACGCGAATGCTCCCTACTACTACGGCATCGCCAGCGACGACTACACGACGCTCAACCATGAGCAGCAGGCGATGATCGTGGAGGACTGGTACCGCGGGCGCAGGGGCGGCATGGGCCAGCAGACCGGCATCCCGCGGGACACGGCCAGTCCGTTCTTCCACTACATCACTGACAACCTGCGAGTCGGTGTCTTCTAGCTCGGTTCAAACACCTGCTTCACGTACCGCGGACGGCCGCTTTGGCGTGGACGCTACTTCCGCAGTGGGTCGATATCGCGCCGTCCCCGTTTTGAAATGCGGCCACTCGCCTACAGTACTTCCACCCGCCGGTAGATTTCCAGCAACGACCGCTCGCACCGAATTCTGTTGATCTCGACGAATTCAGCGAACGGCAGCCTATAAAGTACATCGGTCACTGGGCCAGAAAATCGCCAGCGGCAGGTGTGGGCATTGCGGCTGCGTCTGGTCTAGGAGAACGTAAGCGCGGCACATCGGGCAGTACTCAAACGGTGAATCAAACATTGGGCGGCCTTTTTCCTTCCGCGAGCACGACACCGCGGAGATACGCTTCCGAGGCACCGGTGACAGCATGGCGACAACGCTCTGCTTGTGGCCGGTCGCGGGCGTCGTAGCGATGCTACCGGCTCGCCGAACCTGAAAGTCTTTGCGGAGCGATTCGTGCGCTCGATCAAGGAAGAATGTCTGGGGAAGATGATCTTCGTCGGGCAGGCATCGTTTCGCCGTGCGATAGGTGAATACGTGGTGCATTATCACGGTGAACGGAATCATCAGGGATTGGGTAACGCGTTAGTTCGAGAACAACCGGGCGTAGGCGCAATCGACACAAGGGTTCGTCGACGACTACGGCTTGGTGGAATGCTCAACTATCATTACCGTGCAGCTGCGTAAATTGGCTGGTCGAGAATTTGGACAGTACGGGCTGCCGCCGTTACCGATATTTTTTGTACCAATGTGCCGCTACCCCCTTCTACGATGGCGAATGGCCGTGCGCAGGAATACGAGCGGTCCAGCGTAGGATCAGCCGTTGCGCGTAATTTTCACCGTGACGCTGTCGATCGAAGGGATCCCCATGGCGATGACCTTTACACTGTGCGTGCCCTTGGCAGCGGCGCGCACGCACGCAGAAAGCTGGGTTTGTAAGGCTCGCCGGGCGACCTGGTAGGCGCTGTCAGAAGGGAAATCGCCTGGGTCGAGGTTTTCGAGTTCGTCACGTAGCACGGCACAGTGATCCAAGCCTGCCGGGATGTCGACCTGGACAGATCCCGACTGGTTCGGAGCAATGCTACGCGTGGTGACGTCGTGGGTGCGCGCATAGGTGACAGTGGCGTTCTTGACAGCGGTAAAGCGGACCAGGGGATAGTGTTCCGCCTGCTGATTGTCGTCGCCGAAGCTCTGGCATTCGGATAGCCCGCACAGTTGTCGCCCGGTCAGGGTGACGGTTTGTCCTTCGGTTAGATCCGTGGGGAAAGAGTCGATCGTCGGCGCCCACGAGGTGTGTGCGCCAACATCGAATGTCGCCACGTACCAGTTGCCGGAGTAAGTAGAGATCAGGCCGCGACCATCGGGCAGCAACAGCATCCGACAGTTCTGGGCGGGTCCGGGATCGGGCGCACCCGCCAGGACCTCGAAACTGTTAGTGAGAGGATCATACTCGACGAACAGCGTTCCCGCCTGTGCGGGAGGGATCGCAGCGACTAAGAGCACCTTGCCGTTGGGTTCAAGCAGCGCCGGGGCGTCCGAAGCATAGCTCCGAACACCACTGGGTAGTACCGGTAGATCGGGGCCCTGCACCCAGGTGCCGGAGCTCCCCGTTGTCCCGGGTTGATAGATGCAGGTATGACCGGTAGTGCCAAACCAAATGACGCGTCCGTCCATCAGTGTGATACCCGGGCCGATCTCATTAGCTTTTCCGAGCATGGCCGGTAGCGCCGCGTCTGGAACGAAGCTTTTAGCGGCTGCATTGTAACGCATGCTGGTTGGGGTATAGACCCCGGTAGTGAGAACATCTCCCGTCTGCAGTAGAACGTAGCCCTGCTCGTTGTCCGAATCGCCGCCTTCGATGGACCACTTCAGCGTTGCAGGATTAAGTAACGCGACCTGCTGTCCACCCCCCTGTGTATTCCCAATCATGAATCGACCGTCAGGAAGGACGACCGACGGAGCATCGCCGATATTCGTCCAGCCTGGTGGGGCCGCGAATACGGTCGAATCCTGACGAACCGGATCATATATCTCACACGCGTTGCTGTCGGTCTGCGGTAAGCCCGGGCCGCTGTACTCCCCACCGCACATGACCACTCTTCCGTCCGATAACACCGCGGAGGCGAAGAACAACCGTTCCAGGTGCACTGCACCGACTGGGTTCCAGGAACCAGCGGAGTAACTACCTTTCGCATTCGGCGCTAACGTGTATAGGACTTTGTTGTTCTCTAGGTGTACTAGTACGTTACCGTCTTGCAAAAGCCACATGGCGGAGGCTCTGCCACGTGAATTCGGAACCGCAGCCCATTTCGCTGTCATAAGTGCCTCCCGTCGATCCCGACCGTTGCTATTGTGTTGCTCACCTCGGCGGGCGATGACCCCGTATTGGCATCCGGCGCGCCGCACCTACCTAGCGACACGCTGCTTGCATACTTCCGGACACATTGGCTAGTCGCCATCGTATTGCTCCTATCACGCAGGTTCAAAACAATCGCGGTCGAGTAGGACGATGGCATGGACCGGGCTTCGAATGATGCCGACGTTTCCATCGTTCCCTCTGACGATAGGGTTTTCAAACACCATTTTTCCGCAATCCGCAGTCTATTCCCCGTCTGCCCCCTGTGCCAATATGACGTGAGACATCTACCTTCAATGAATTAGAGTACGAAAGGTAGGATTGAATCATGGCTGATCTTCACACGAATTCGGAACCATTGATGAATGAACAGCGCCCCCCGGGCGATAGATGACGTGGCGACTATTGGCGACATGGACTTGGGGCACATTGCAGGGATACCGGGCCGGCACTTGGATTCAGAACTGGAGGAGCCAGCGCTACAACGAATCTAACCCTGATGAAGGTTACGATGTCGCAGCTTGGCAGCGGCACACCATGCTCCAGCCACCGCTCGCCGGCAACGATTGAGCATGATCAAACAACTGATGAAAGGCTGCTCCACGCGATAGCAAGACGAGGTCAGACCGAACGAGAGATGAACCCGGCTATTCTGTTGGCGAGCATTCCCCCCGGCACTGGTGACCAACCTTGCCGCGCTACGTCGAATTTCAAATTGGGTTCTCTCGGGCAGCTTATATAGTGGCCCGCGCACATCATTGTCGCGCAACAAGGCCGTTTGCAAAGACGCAGTCTGTTCCTTCGTCCACCGTCGCGCCCGCAGTCATCAACTGACCAATGCCATGCCACTATCGACCGGACCGCCCACCAATACAGCTTGACTCGCTGGGGAAGTCCTTGCAAACAGAATAGGCCAGCTCCAGTCGTTCGCGACCGACACGGAATTTTCCCGTGAGCGGCCGTTTGCGTCACCGCTACTTCGGCGTTCTCGCCGCCAACTCACCTCTGCGTCACCGCCCTCGCACTGGCGGGCGCGAGCCACCCGCTCAACGCGGAAAAGCACTCCCACGGCGACGTCCAACTGTTACCAGGAACCTAGTGTTCAGGGAAGCCGGCCTTGCTGAGTTCCGGAAACAAATGCTGCTGGCAGAGGCGAATGAACTCCGGATTAACTGAATAATCTTTGGACCTAAATGTCGCAATCGTATATCCGGGGACCAGCCGCAGCACTTCTGTTCTTGCCGCTGCTGCCTTGGCGGTGTCACCCAGTTGCGCGTACGCGGCCGCGAGGAACACATGGACCGTCCAATCCTCGACACTCAGCCCCTTCGCCTTCTCGCAATCGACGATTGCCCGGTCGAATTGGCCAAGGAGGATATGTGCGAAGCATTCATTCATCATCACGGCCCAACCCCCCGGCGGATCCATGGCAACGGCCTGCTGGTCAATCGCAAGTGCCTCGGCGGGCCGTCCGGACAGGATCGTCAGGAAGGCGCGCTGCGAGAGTAGAAAACTACTTTCGGGATCCAGCCGGATCGCCTTGGCAATGGCCTCCAGCGACGCGTCCCATTGGCCCATCAACATGAGCGCCCGAGCACGCGCCGCCCAGCTCTCCGGCGCGAGGCCGTTCAGATTCACAGCCTTGCTCGTGATCACGTCCATCCGCCGGACCGTACGATCGCGATCGAGATTGTTGTTGCTGTCGAGTTCGTCGGATAATGCAAGTAGGAGTCCGTTCAGCGCCGGAACGAGGTTGGGATCGCGGGCAAGTGCCTCCTCGAACAGCTTCTCCTGTTCACGCGCCCTCCGCAGCGTTTGTGGTTCCGTTTCCGACAGCGAGATCGCGCGGAGCACGTATTCCATAGGCGTTGCATCGTTCAACGGCTGCGCCAAGGCTCGGCGTATTTCGATGTTTTGCAGCGAATCAGCCAAGCGATTCGCCGCGGTCCGTACCACGCGTCGTTGTTCATGTGCCGAGTCCGCCTCGTAGACGGAAACAGTTTCGCTCCAGATCTCTTCGCTCGTTGATCCGCTCAAGAGGCGAAGGCTGATCGACGACGAACCTTGGCGGGGCTGCACGACTCCCTCCACGAGGTATCGGACATTGAGCATTCGCGCCGTTGCGCCGATGGCGGCTCGATATTCCATGGTAGTCGGCATTGCTGGTATCGACACGACCCGAATCGCCGCGTTTGTTCGCGTCAGCATCGCGGTCATCTCGCGCGTCAAGGCCTCCGCTCGCTGCGCCGCTGCCGCATCCTCTGCCGGGGAGGCGAACGGCAGCACACCGACGGACATTGCCGGTGGTGACTGCAGCGTAGTGTTGCGTAAGTTCCACCACAGGTATGACGCCCCGGTCGCGACCAATGCCAGCACGCCAGCAGCCGCGACCGTGGCAATGTTCATTGTCGTTGGCCAGGGGCGTCGCGTGGACGACGCAGGGTCGCCCGCGCGCGACGATGCGCCCGTCGCAATGCCGACTCCGGTTCCATGATTGTTCATGGCGTTCAGATCGACAGCGAATACCCGAATCGGGCGCACGATGTTCTTGACCTGTTGCTCGCCGATGTCGTCGAAGCGGACGTCTAGGCCGCCATGCACCTGCTCGCGTACCGTGGCCGATACGCAGATGCCACCCGGTTCGGCCATCGCCTCCAGTCGCGCCGCGACGTTGACACCGTCGCCCGCAATGTCGTTACCGTCGACGATGATGTCGCCGAGGTTGATGCCGATGCGGAATTCGATCCGCTCGTCCTTCGGCTTCGAATGATTGTCGGCGCGCATTGCCCTCTGCACGTCGATCGCGCAACGGAGTGCGGCATCCGCGCTGGCGAATTCGACGAGCATTCCGTCGCCGGCCGTCTTCACGACATGCCCGCCATACGCGGCAATCTTCGGGTCGATCAGGTGCTCGCGAATCGTCTTCAAACGCACCAGAGTCCCGGCATCGTCGCGTTCCATGTGCCGACTGAACCCGACCACATCCGCAATCACTATTGCGGCGAGCTTCCGGATGACAGCGTTTTGATTGACAGTCATTCCCTAGGTGATCGGAGACCTTGAGGTTCTACCGTAACATAAGGCCGCGTCGGACTGCATGGGGTCGATAGCGGAATTTCGGCTATAAATGCGCGAGTTCCAATAACGGTCGCCGGCGACCTCATCGCGTGAAGTCGGCGACGAACGGCACGAACTAAGGCCACCCACAATTCCGCGAAACAGTGCTGGAATTGCGGAGCAATCTTGAAGCCGCCGCGCGCTTTCACTCGTTGCAATGAAGACGTACACGGGCTGCGCGAATGTACCCGGCTCATTGGTCCGAAAGCTACTTGGCCCGTGTTTTCACGCTTTTCGCGGCTTGTTCGATAAGGGAAGCTACGGCTCCAGGCTGCGATACGTAAATTGAATGGCTGCCCTTCGCCTCAACAACTGTCGAGCCCGCGCGTTTCGACATGAAGTGCTGGGCGGGCGGAGGAATCATCTTGTCGTCAGTCGCGATCAAGTACCAGCTCGGCTTCGTCTTCCATGCCGGTTCGCTGATCGCCCCGTTAAGTGCCTCTAAGCCCCACGGAACTTGTGAATCGGCCATGAACTCTGCTTTTTCCTTAGCCACGTCGGCAGCGAAGGCGGCGGGAAACTTCGCTCTGTCGAGGAAAAGAAAGCCATCCTGCGGCGGCAATATTGGCGGTACCGGCGCGCCGGGCGGTGGATCTTTAATAAGCGTACCCACGGACTCCCCTTTGTCCGGCGCAAACGCGGCAATGTAAACAAGCGCCGCCACCTTAGGATCGGTGCCGGCTTCGGTGATGACCACTCCACCATATGAGTGGCCGACGAGAATGACGGGCAGGCGTTGCGTCGCGAGTACGCGCTTCGTAACCAGCACGTCGTCGGCCAGAGATACCGTCGGATTTTGGGCGATGCTCACTTCGTAGCCGTCCTTCTTCAGGATCTTGTAGACATCTTCCCAACCTGAGCCGTCCACAAAGCCGCCGTGGACGAGTACGACTGACACTGATGCATTAGTCACGATGATTTCCTCTATCTACGACCGCTCGTGTTGAGCAGATTCGACATTCGATTTGGTTGTCCGCCTTCTGGGCAGCACGACTGACGCTAACCCGTCGCACAAGCCCACCGGACGAGTCAGCGGAGAGCGGCCAACTTCGAGCATCCGCGCCGTCAGTCGCGTCGCATCAAAACATGATAGCGTTCCTCGCGGAAACTTTGTACCGCTAACCGACGGAGGAAGCTTACCATTCCCACAGCAGCGGACCTAAACGCTGGTAGCGGTCATGCGCTCGGAGTTGGACCCGTTGGAGACAGGGCCGGTATCCTCGGGCTCCGCGGCAAGGTTTTTCGGACCGTCTTGTTGCTCAGGTTGCTAGGCCAATGCTTCCCTGCGAAACTCACGCGGACCACTCCCGCTTGGTACTACTTTTGACCCTGCGCAAAGTTGGAGTCATGAACCCAGTGTCGGAGAATACCAATGTCCACCTATCGAAAAACCCCCGAGGCAGTTGCGCGTCTCTCGCCAGAGCAGTATCGCGTGACGCAGCAAAACGGTACCGAAGCGCCTGGAAGCGGCGAGCTTCTCGACAATCACGAGCTGGGCATCTACGTGGACGTCGTGTCCGGCGAGCCGCTGTTCGCGTCCTCCGACAAGTTCGAATCCGGCTGCGGCTGGCCGAGCTTCACTAAGCCGATATCGCCGAGCACCGTCAACGAGCTGAGCGATGATTCGCACGGGATGATCCGCACTGAAGTGCGTTCGGTTGCCGGTGACAGCCACCTCGGACACGTTTTCGACGATGGGCCGGCCGACCGTGGTGGGCTGCGTTACTGCATCAACTCGGCATCGCTGCGCTTCATCCATCGCGACGACATGGAGGCTGAAGGTTACGGCGCGTACCTCGACCAGGTGGAGGACAGAAAATGACACAGGAGCGTGCCGTACTTGCCGGTGGCTGCTTTTGGGGCATGCAAGACCTAATCAAGAAGCTCAAGGGTGTCGTGTCGACTCGAGTCGGGTACTCAGGCGGCGACGTTCCGAATGCGACCTATCGCCGCCATGGTACCCACGCAGAAGCCATCGAGATCATCTTCGACACTGGCCGCCTCAGCTATCGTGGATTGCTGGAGTTCTTTTTTCAGGTCCACGACCCTACAACGCATAACCGACAGGGCAACGATGTGGGCACAAGTTACCGATCGGCCATCTTCACGACCAGCGACGAGCAAAAACGCATCGCCGAAGACACGATTGCTGATGTAAACGAGTCGGGCCTATGGCCCGGGCCCGTCCTGACTGAAGTCACCCCGGCGGGCCCCTTCTGGGAAGCGGAGCCGGAACACCAGGACTATCTCGAACGCATTCCACATGGGTACACGTGCCATTTCGTACGGCCTGGATGGAAGCTGCCCGTGCGAGACAAGGCAAATGTGGGCGCCGCGAAAGCCATTTGAAGCAATAGTGCCCAGGAACTTTGGGGCTGCGCCTAATCTCAATGTTTTGTCAACTGCTTACAGTGTCCGCGCAACTTAGCTGCATCCTTCCGGGACTGCGCACGGTTGGGAGCGAAGCGCTTACTCCCACTTCAGTTGCGCGATGAAGGCTCGGCCTGCTGGCCCCGGCGGCGCATCCTTTCGAAAGATGACGCTCATCGGCATCAGCACATGGCGGGGAACGGTTTCGACGCGGATCTTGGCCAGCACTCCGCTCTCGAGGTCCGCCTTCACCATGTGCAAGGGCATGTGCCCCCATCCCAGGCCGGCCTTGAGGAACGCGTGTTTCGCTCCGAGGTCCGCAAGGCGCCAGGTCAGCGGCGACAGTACTCCGAAATCCCGGCCCTCGGATAACACGGTCCTGTCGCTCAGAACCAATTGCACGTGCTTGGCTATGGCCGATATCGAAACCACGCCGCGGTTCTCCGCTAGCGGGTGCGAAGGACTGACGACGGTCACGAGCGGAATGCTTAGCAAAGGCTCGGACTGGAGCTCGTCCGGCACGAGCGGCAGCGACCCGATGACGCCGATGCTGCAGTTGCGATCGAGGACCGGTTTGATGACCCCGCCAAGCGCCTCGACGTAGAGCCGCAGCGGCGTGTGCGGGTAGCTCTTTCGGCTATGCGCCGCGGCCCTCGTGAGTGCGTCCATCGGATACATCACATCGATTGCAACTGAGAGTTCAGGCTCGAGACCCTCGCGCATAGCGCGCGCCCTGGCTTTGAATTCGTCGACGTTGTCCGCCACTGAGCGGGCGTCCACAAGAAGGCTGCGCCCTTCGTCGGTGAGTCGCGGGTAGCGGCCGGAGCGATCGAAAAGCTTGACGCCAAGCTGCGCTTCCAGATTGGCCAATGTCTGGCTCACCACGGATTGGGCGCGGCGCAGCTTGCGCCCCGCGGCCGAGAAGCTACCTTCGTCCACCGCGGCGATGAAGGTTCGAAACTGGTCCAGCGTGATTGCGTCGAGCATATCCATCGTCCCAGGCGATAGATTATATCGCAATATATAGGCTTCTCAGATGCTATATCAAGCCCTATCTTCTGCACACGGACCGATCGAGGAAAAGGAAATGAACAACTCAGCTGCAGCAGTAATCACGGCGGTCGGCTGTAATCATCAACGCAACTCAGAAAAGGAGCAAACATGTCATCCAACAGCAAGAAACTGATCGCGGTGATCGGCGCAACGGGACACCAGGGGGGCTCAGTCGTCCGAGCCTTGCGAGCCCAGGGCCAATTCCAGGTACGCGCGCTAACGCGCCATCCGGACAAGCATCGCGGACTCGCCGACGAAGTCGTCGAAGCGGACCTCGATCGTCCCGAAACTCTCGAAGTCGCATTCGCAGGAGCCCATGGCGTTTTCCTGGTCACCAACTTTTGGGAACAAGGCACCGACGAGGCCACGCAGGCGACAGCGGCGGTACGCGCGGCCAAGGAAGCAGGCGTGCAACACTTTATTTGGTCGACGCTGCCCAATGTGGAAACGATCAGCCGGGGCAAGCTGCACGTTCCGCACTTTACCGGCAAGGCGAAAGTCGATTCGATTGTGAGGCAAGCGCGCTTCGCGCATCACACGTTCGTCATCGCGCCGTTCTTCTACCAGAATCTTCTGGGTCTTATGGCGCCGCAGAAGCAGGCAGACGGAACACTGGGTTGGGTGGTCCCCATCGATCCCGCGGTGCGCGGCATTCACATGGGGGACATCACCGAAATCGGCGCCATCGTTGCCGGCGCATTCGCTCACGCGGATCAGGTCGGCAATGGACAATACCTTCCGCTGGTCGGTGACTTCATGAGCTTCAACGAAATCGTCGACACGCTGAATCGGCAGGGACATGAATTTTCAGTCAAACAGGTCCCGCGGGAAGTCTTTGCCACGTTCTTCCCCGGGGCCGCGGAGATCGCAGCCACGTTTGCCTGGTTCGAAGCTCATACCTATCTGGGTTTGGATTCGCGGGACCGCATTGCCCTCGCAAACAGGGTGGCAGGGCGGCACCCGACCGAGTTCTCCGTGTGGGCCCGAGTGAATGTCCCGGTCCACGCGAGCGCCTAGTCTCGCTTCAATCTCAACCCCCTCAACCTACACGAAGGAAAGTTCTCATGAACACTTCAGCAACCACCACGAACCGCGACGTAAGTGCCCGCGCCTCGCAGGCGTCGCCCACGAATACCGTCCAAGAACGTTGCCGAGCTCGCCGGACGCAGCTTCCTGTCCGTGCTGTTCCTGCTGTCCGGCGTCGGCAAAATCGGCGCCTATGCAGGGACCGCGGCGTATATGTCGTCGGTCGGTGTGCCCGATGGTCTGCTTCCTGTCGTCATCGCCACCGAAGTCGCTGGGTGCGATTGCCATCATCCTCGGCTGGCAGACCCGCGTCACCGCGTTCCTCCTCGCTGGCTATTCGGTGCTGACCGCGCTGATTTTCCACGCCAACTTCGCTGATCAGATCGAGATGATCATGTTCCTCAAGAACGTCTCGATCGCCGGTGGCTTTCTGTTGCTGGTGGCGAACGGCGCCGGCCCGCTGAGCCTCGATCGTCGCCTGGCCAGGTAGCGCAAACGAAAACTTGCGCCGATGTATCATCGGTTTCATGGGACGAATCAGCGAATCCGCGACTCGAGGCATCGTGAAATCATTGCCATTCGCACGGATCGCAGCAGCGCTTGTCGTCGCCGTCTTGCTGCAAGCTTGCGCCTCGCTACCACGGCTCGACGCCGTGCCGCCGACATTGACGGAACGAGCGGTAGTACCTGGCATCCCCGAAGCACGCTATTGGCTGGACCGCGACCTTGCTCCGTTCATCCAGTCGGTGATTGAGGATGACAAGCGTGAGAGAGAGGCTCTCGCCAAAGCCGGGAGGAGCACCTCCGGTCCCCTGCCGCCAGCAAGTCTGCTGGCAATTTCGGGTGGCAGTGACGCCGGTGCATTTGCGGCGGGAATCTTGGCGGGATGGACCGCACATGGGGATCGACCGGAGTTCAGGGTCGTCACGGGCATCAGCGCGGGCGCGTTGATCGCCCCCTTTGCTTTTCTGGGACCCCAATACGACGACACCCTACGAAGCGCCTTCACCTCGGTCCGTTCGGAAGATATCTTCCACAGGCGTAACATGCTTGCCGGTCTAGCCAGTGACGGCATGGCGGACAGCGAACCGTTGTCCCAACTCGTTGCAAAGTACGTCACGCCGGAGTTGCTCGCCGCGGTGGCTAAAGCATACGCAAAAGGACGGGTGCTCGAAATCGGCACAACCGATCTCGACTCCGGGCGCCCGGTTACCTGGAACATGGGCGCCATCGCGTCGAGCGATGCTCAGGGTGCGCTTGAACTCTTCCGCAAGATCATCGTTGCCTCAACGAGTATTCCTGGCGAAGTCTCGCCCGTCATGATCGATGTGGACATTGACGGCAGGCATTTCCAGGAGATGCACGTGGATGGCGGCGTAATCACTCAAGTGTTTCTATACCCACGTCGCATTCTGATGGAACTGCACCGAGCCACCGGAAGACCTTATCGACGCCAGCTTCACGCTTACGTCATTCGCAACGGGAGACTGGAGCCGGAATGGTCCGATACGGAGCGCCACACTTTGAACATCGGCGGTCGGGCTATCAGCGCGTTGATTCAGACTCAGGGCATCGGCGATCTGCTACGTATCTATCAGGCTGCGCAGCATGACGGAGTGGATTTCAACCTCGCGTACATCGGGGCCGATTTCAACTACCCGCACAAGAAAGCGTTCGATCCCGAATACATGAAGCGACTTTTTGACTACGCTTATGAACGGAGCGCCAAGGGAGACTCATGGCACAAAGAGCCGCCAGGCGAGGCTGCGCTGAGCCATGACTGAGATGTCGCCCTCATCGCCGCGTCACTAGCTCGCCAGGACCTGCCGTAGCAGATTTGGCGGGAGGCGGCGAGCGGACTCGCAT
Organism: uncultured beta proteobacterium; assembly: GCA_963829415.1. Lineage (GTDB taxonomy): Bacteria > Pseudomonadota > Gammaproteobacteria > Burkholderiales > Casimicrobiaceae > VBCG01. Next base: position 19,439 of record CAWHII010000001.1, read on the forward strand.
CCGTCACGGATGCCTATCTAACGAATCCCGATACGTGAAGAACCACTTGCCGGGGTGACAATGGAAAACGGCCCGCATCGCTGCGGGCCGCATGGTGCTTGGCTCCCCGACCAGGGCTCGAACCTGGGACCTGCGGATTAACAGTCCACGATTCGAAAACCCCAACTCGTTCGCTGGATTCCGTCAATTCCGATAAGCCCCCGAATTGACGTGGAAAACGAATCCGCATTGCTGTCGTGCGTTCGCCCGATTCGCTTCTTTCAGCCTCATTCCGCGAATCACGGCGCGTTCCACTATGGCACAACTATAGGCAGCCCATCAAGCGCGCCGACACAATGTATGTGGTGGGCAGTCGCTTTGCTTGTCTCGGCCCGCCATTACCCATTTTCTGACACCATCTGCACGGCTGCAACGCGCGACAATAATTGCCGCGTGCTTCGTGGCGATGCAGCGGGCGCGCGCGCAGAGCCTCCTCGTGCCGATCAGCCCAGTTCGGCGTGACTTAGGATCGCTTCAATGACCGTTGGGATGACACGGAGTTTTTGCAGCCGCGTTGCCGCGGTCCGACGCCGCCGGAGCTATGGAACGTTCATCTTCTACGCAATTGCGGTAGCATTCACCGATGCTGACGCATGCATCCCATGGCCACACGCTGCTCGAATCGGCGTTGAGGCACGAGCGCGTTGTTACGGCCACGCTAATCGTCGTCATCCCACTCGTCTGCTGGACATGGATCGCCCTGATGGCGCAGGACATGTACGGCACGATGCTGGGACCGTCGGCATGGATGATGACCACCGACTGGGACGTACCACATCTGCTGCTGCTCTGGGTGATGTGGGCCGTCATGATGACGGCGATGATGCTGCCATCGGCCTCGCCGCTCGTCCTGCTGTATGCCGGTGCACTGCGCACGAGCGGCGATGCAAGGGTCGGGCGGAAGACGTACGCAATGGCTGCGGGCTACGTGCTTGTGTGGGCACTGTTCAGCGTGGCTGCGACCGGCCTGCAGCGGGTGCTGTCGACCATACTAATCCTGACTCCGATGATGGAGCCCTCAACGCCTCAGGCCGCCGCCGTCCTGCTGGCAATTGCAGGGTTGTATCAGCTAACGCCGGCGAAGCGTGCGTGCCTGCGCGTCTGCCGGTCTCCGTTGTCCTATTTGCTGCAGCACTGGGCTCCAGGGACATTTGCCGCATTCCGGCTGGGTGCTCAACACGGCATTTATTGTCTGGGCTGCTGCTGGGCGCTGATGCTGCTGCTCTTCGCGGGCGGCGTCATGAACCTCGTGGTCATCGTGGCCCTGACGCTGTGGGTGCTCGTGGAGAAATTTGCACCGTTCGGCGAGCAAACGGCCAAGGTCAGCGGAGTGGTGCTGCTCGCCATGGCGTTGTGGACCGTGGTCCGCTGACGCACCGCCGGCGCGGCGTCTACGCGCTCCGCCATGCGAATGGCGCGTACTGGGCATTGTTTCGGCCGCTCGCATCCGCCCACGAGACGCCCAGCGCCGCCACACGACTGTCCGAGGCCCGCGCAAGGGTGAAGGTGTCGCTGGCCGGATGCCCCGTGTTCGACAGCTGCAGGGGAGCAGCATCTGGATTCAGCCCGGTGGCTGCCCGGCCCGTCAGGTGAATCTTGGTTGACGCGTTCACCGACCAGGAGGCCCCGTCTTGCTGGAACACGATGGGCGCCGACTCGACACCGAGGAACTTACCGACCAATCCTGCCAGCGCTGCCATGGGTCCTCCCGCGGCACCACTGGCGATCCCCGTGATGGCATCGCGCTGTTCGGCGCTCGCGCGCTCGTCCACGACGACGCCGACCGACCAGTTCCCCTTCGCCATCTCCTCGGGGGTGACCGCGACGACAACGAACCCGAGGCCGTCGAGCTGGATGTCGCCGAAGCGGCCCCGCTCGATCTGAAAGGCCATGGCGAAGGTGCACGAGCCCTTCGTGGGCTTCACCATCATCTGCCCCGGTACGCACGGACAAACGAAATCGCAATTGCAGTTCTCGTAGTACTGTCCCTGAACCTGCCACGCAGTTGCGGCCATTTCACACCTCCTGCAAGCAAAGGGTGCGGAAGATTATATGCCGTCAGGGTCGCGCTTGGGTAACGATCCAACCATCCAACTGTACGAGGCGCCCGTATTGGTAGGCATCACCGATCGACGGGCGCGTTCCTAATGTAACCCGGCTAGTTGGGCGCCGTCATGGGGCCGTTTCCCAGTGGCGGCGGCATGCGCCGGACTACCTGTGTTTACCGCCTGATGACCGCAGCCGGCCGGAAAGCATCGATCATTGGCCATTTAGAAGTGCAATGCGCTACGACAGCGATTGGCCCGACTCCTGCCGAACGAGTTTCCTGCCTGCCACCGACTGATTCGGGCAAACTTGGTGAGCATCCGACGCGGGGGATTCCTACCCTACTCGGTCCTTGGACCGCTTGGAGAGCGGACGTTTCGACCGCCTGTGCCCGGCCATTGGCAACAAGCCACTCCTTATGCCGACGTGTGTTGAACCCGAGGGTTCGACAGGCGACGCACTTCCGCCTCGAGTTCGGCGATCCGCTGGTCGCGCTGCTCGAGCGCTCGCGCCATATCCACCGCATCGAAGCGCTGCGGAATGTACTTGGGGCAGTTGGCATCCCACGCCAGCACTCGAAAAATGAGGACCTGCTCGCCGCGAGACTTGCCGTCCTTCGGCGTCAGGTCGGCCAGCAGCGCGGCGTCATCCTCGACCACACGCGCGTCGCCCCACAGCTTGATCCGCTGCCGCGTAGAGTAGTCAATCAGAAAGAGGTGTGCCTTGGGATTCTCCGCGAGATTGCCCTGCGTGATGAACTGCCGATTGCCGCGAAGATCCGCGAAGGCGATCGTGTGCTCGTCGAGCACCCGCAGGAAACCAGGTGGGCCGCCACGGTGCTGGATGTAGGGCTGGCCGGCCGCATTTGCAGTTCCAAGGAATACGCTGGTCTGGGCGACGATGAACTCGGCGAGTTCCGGTGTGATCGTCGTGTTCCAGCCCTCGCCTCCTTCCATCCGCGCGTACGCGGACCGCGAGCCTTTTCGCGCCTGGATGGCCTTGACGGTTGGCGTGAAAGCGATGTCGCTGGCAATGCGCGCGCTCTTGGACATGTTGTCGGATGACTTCCGTTGTTGATGAGGCGCCGGCGGCGAAGGCCACCGGCACTGTCTCGTTACTCGCGCGTCGACGACTCAGGCGGCACGCTTCTGGTCCACCGCGGGGAAGTCGATCTCGGTTTGCGCGACTTCGTTCACGTAGTTGGTCAGCGTATTGAGCGCTACGTGAACCACGATTTCCATGACTTCCGCGTCACTGTAGCCGGCGTTCTTCACGGCGCGCACGGCGGCATCGGAAACATGCCCGCGTTCCAGAGCTACGCTAACGGCAAAGCGCACCGCTGCATCCGCCTTGGGGTCGTTCGAGGTACCACTCCGGTTGGCGGCGATTTCCGCGTCATCCAGCTTCGCGACGTTCTTTCCGAGGTAGCTGTGGGCTGCGAGGCAGTAGCTGCAGGCGTTGACCTCGGCGATGGCGAGCGCGATACGCTCCCCGGTCTTCGCGCCAAGGGCACCCTTGGCCAGCGCACCACTGAGCGCGAGATAGCCGCCCAGGGCGGCCGGGCTGTTGCCGACGACTTTCATCAGGTTGGGAACGACCCCCAGTTGCTTCTTGACGGCGTCGAGCAGGGGGCGAGTAGCAACCGGGGTTTGGTCGAGCGTAGGAATGCTGATTCGGGGCATGGCGGTTCTCCAAGAGAGTCTGGGTTAAATCGCGACGCGGAATGCGCCGCGGACAAGACGCATCTTGCAGAATTCCTCAAGGAAGAAGAATATCCGTATAAGACAATTGATTATTCCGATATTAGGAATACTGACATGGATCGATTCCATCTGATGAATGTCTTTGTCGCGGTCGCCGAGGAGCAGGGTTTCGCGGGCGGCGCGCGCCGGCTAGGCTTGTCGCCGCCGGCGGTGACCCGGGCCATCGCGACGTTGGAAGATCGCCTCGGCGTGAAACTGCTCAATCGAACCACCCGCTACGTCCGCGCGACCGATGCCGGCATGCGTTATCTTGAAAGCTCCCGGCGCATCCTCGCGGAGGCCGACGAGGCCGACGAGGCAGTGGCAGGTGTTCATGCGACTCCGCGTGGGCAACTGGCCGTGACGGCTCCGGTCCTGTTTGGAAATCTCTACGTCATGCCCGGCATCGTCGACTTCCTGAATCGATACCCGGACGCTTCCGTGTCCGCACTGTTTCTCGATCGGGTCGTCAATCTGCTGGAGGAAGGTCTCGACGTTGGCGTGCGAATCGGTGACCTCCCCGACTCGACGATGCGGGCGATTCCGGTCGGCTTTGTGCGGCGTGTCGTATGCGCGTCCCCGCGCTACCTGAAGAAGCATGGCGAGCCGCGCGAGCCGGGGGAACTGGCGCAACACACCATCGTCGCGGCAAGCCCGGTGTCGCCATCCATCGAGTGGCGCTTCGGCGCCGGCAAGCAGCAGCGTCACCACCAAGGTTCGGCCTCGCCTCACCGTGACAAGCAATGATGCAGCGATTCACGCGGCGCTCCTGGGCTTCGGGGTCACCCGGCTGATGTCTTATCAGCTTGCCGCGCATTTGGTCGCGGGCAAACTGAAGCGCATTCTGGCGACGTACGAGCCACCGCCACTACCGATCCACGTTATTCACCTCGAGGGGAGGCAGGCGTCTGCAAAGGTGCGCACCTTTGTCGACTTGCTGGTCGAGCGATTGCGGGCGGAGGCCGCACTCGCCTAAACCAGGCCGACCGCCATTTGCGCAATTCTCACCACCCCTTGCGCGCTGAAAGCACTACTTGGTCCCGCTGCGCTGGCCTGCGGCTGTCTTGACCGGCGCGGTACGGCCCATCTAGACGCCGGTTTGCAGTATCCAGCCCCGCGCGGCATCGAATTCGGCGGTGGAGAAGGCGCGTACTGGATGATGAAACAGCGGGGCGAACAGGCGCACTGCGTTGGTAATCCATTCCACATCCGTGACGACAGCCATACGGCCAAAGTCGCCCCAGTGCGCCAAGCCAAGCTTGGTGTCCGCCCAGACGGCGCCGGGCGTCATGCCCTCGAACTCCGGCCCCAGAAAGCACAGCAAACGCAGCGATCTATGTTGTTTGATGCGGCGCAGTGCCTCGGGGATCAGGGTGTCGCGATAGTCCTCCGCACTCACGCGTCCTTTGCCACGGACCGCAAGAACATCTTCCGGAAAACCAGGCATGATCTCGAACATGGCATCACTCTCCTTCCGTGTCGTCTCGTCCGTGGTCCCGCTGCGCGGACGGCGCTCAGGGTTCGGCGAGCGGCCTCATCCGCTCCTCGGGATTCCGCACACTCGCGAGCCCGAGGAGTAAGTCGAGATCGCGCTTCAGGCTCCTCAATGCGGTGGCCGGCATTCTGCCAAGGGCATCAGGAATCACGCCTTCGACGGGCATGGGGGCTTTGCGCAACAGCTGCTGACCCGCGTTCGTAAGATAGACTTGTACGACCCTCTGGTCCGAACTATTGCGCTCACGACGAATGAGTTCCTGCGCTTCGAGCTTGTCGAGGAGATTGCTCGATGTCGACAAATGAATTGACAGCGCCCGTGCGAGACCCGAAACCGTGAGCCCAGGCGCCGCCTTGAGTTCAGACAGCGCCCACAGCTGGGCACCGCTGACCCCGCAGTTCGACTCGATTCGCTGGAAATGCTGCTGCGATACGCGAAAGAGTTCGCGGAATTGCTGCAGCACAGTCATCGCCGCCGCAGCATGCGCCGGCGTTGCTGGAGCCGCCGTAGCGCGTTTGGCGGACCTGCGCGGCGCCGACTTTGCGTGGACGGGGTTGCGGGAGGGCGACTTGGCGACGATTGGTGGCATGGTCGGGAAGATCGAACGTGTAGGGTGAATGCACGATAAAGGACTCGAGCCGTTCATTCTAGCTTTCATAGGCGACCGATGGTTTACTCGCCTCCGCCCGCGGAGTGCGCAACTTTCTCGCCGCGAGTGCAGCGTGGGCGTCCTGCGCTCCTCCCACACTCCGACAAGTCTTGCGTGATCGGCCGCGTGCGCTTGCGTCAGTCAACTAGAACGACCATGTCGCGCGATCGCGTCATCCAGACAGCGTTCCTTTTGTGCGGCTGGCCCGGCAACACAACTCCTGAGCGCGGCGCGATAGGCCGATTCGCGACCGCCAGCCGCTGATGCCGCCGCCATCGATTCGGGGTTGGCGTGCATCTGATGATGAGCGGTCGAGTGGTGCTTCTTCGTGCTCTTGGTGCCGCTCGGTTGACCCGTAGTCGTGCCGGTGGCGGCGTTCGTGGTCGTGTTAGCGGTGGCGGTCTTGCTGGGTGCCATGGCGTTGTGCGACGAGCTGCCCGTGGTCGTTTGACCCACCGCGGATAGTGCGAGGAGAGCCAGGCAAACACCAAGTCCTGCTGGATACATGATTCGCGAGTTCATAGTGGTCTCCAGATAAGCGAGGGAAGAATTTCGCTAGGTCCCTCTTCCGCTAGTTCGCCTGGGCGACGAAATACTGCTGTTGGCGAAAATCGAACGGTCGCCGTCGGCCGGACCGCCCAGCCGTGGCCCGTTGATGCAGCTTGCATGCCATGCATATTACCACATATCATATTGCCCAATATTGTTGATGGAGGAATCCATGTCTCGCCGCTTCATTGCGCTGGCGTCACTCTTTCTGGTCGTCGCCTGTTCCAATGCTCCGACAAAGGATACGGCTCCGGATAAAGTCGAACCGTCCGTGCCGTCCACACAACGTCCGGCCGAAACCACCACCACTTCGCCCACCCGCTCGAGTCCCGTTGTCGAGGCGCCTAATCCTCTCAAGGACCCAGGAAATATCCTCTCCAAACGCAGCGTCTACTTCGACTATGACCAATTCCTGGTCAAGGAACCGGACAGGCCACTCCTCCAGGCTCATGCCGTTTACCTTCGCCAACATCCGACCGCCAAAGTCGTCGTGCAAGGGAATACGGATGAGCGTGGGAGCCGGGAGTACAACATCGCACTCGGCCAACGGCGGGCGGACGCGGTCAAGCAGATTCTGAGGTTGCTTGGGGCCGAGGATCGCCAGATCGAGACGGTTAGCTTCGGAGAGGAGAAGCCGCGGTGCACGGCGAGCGACGAATCGTGCTGGTCGCAGAACCGGCGCGCCGACCTGGTCTACTCCGGTGACTGAGGGCACATGATGTAAACCTGTCCGCTCAGGCAAGTGTCCGCGTGCTCAGGGTCCTAACGTGTGCTCTCACTGGACACGCTGGGACGCAGATGTCCCACCTTCCGTAGCGGATTGCACATCGGTATCGAAAAGATCAGCGTCTGCCGGCTACTCACTTGTGCTGTCTCCGATCCGCAAGAAGTCGGAAATATGCCAGCTTGCGGCGCTATGGACGGGGCTCACGCCCGCCGCCTCAAGGATGATCTCTTCGGGGTCGCGCGCTTCAGCCCCAGCGTTCACGAACCGCAACGCCAGCAGCTCTATCAGAGCACAAACAGCCAGCGCCACGACCAACGCTCGGTCACGCATGCCACACCGCCGCTTCATACCGGCGCCCACAGTGAGGACAGCATGCGACAGAGCAAATTCCGACGGCTGAGGATCGAACGGCCCGCATCGCTCCTCCTGCAATGAGGCGGACTATATTTCGTATGGATACTATCCCCCAATATTATATAATGCAAGAGTTGCTAGGGTATTCAACAGTCCACGACGATTGACAGGAACTCCAGGCCGGGTCGGTCATTCCAACAGCCTCCAGTCGAAGGAACCCTATGCCTACGAAAGCGCTGCGCGCTGAGCCGGAATTCACGCTTGATGCCTCTTCGTTGGCGGCCGATGAAGGGACTGGACGACGCCTGTCGGGCGCGAAAGGACGCAACGGTCCAAAAATCGCCGCGCTAGCCCTACTCGCCCTCGTCCTCGGCGCTGGGGCCATTTATTTCTTCTGGCCGCGCACCGTACCGCTCCCGCGGCAGACCGTACCAACGCCGCCGGCGGCAAACCCGGCTCCCCCAGTGGAGCCAGAACCCGCGATCAAGCACCCGGTGGATAAGATCCCGGTCCCATCCGCCACGGATAACGGCCGCCTGCAAACGGCGCTGCCAGCATTGGACAGTAGCGACATCGTGGCAAAGGACGTGATCGAGACGATCCTCAACGGCGACTCCTATCTCCGATTGCTCACGCCGAACGAGATAGTCCGCCACATCGTCGCAACGATCGATAACCTACCGCGGAAGACGATGGCCGCCGGAATTCGGCCAGTCATGCCGGTACCCGGAACCTTCGCGACGACAAACGCAGCGCATGGAGTGCTGGTCGCGGGTGACAACGCCGGCCGCTATACCGCGTACGTAAATGCGGCGGAGTCGATCGATAGCAAGCGCCTGGTGCAATTCTACGTGCGCCTGTACCCCCTGTTTCAGCAAGCGTACGTCGAACTCGGCTACCAAGACGGATACTTCAATGATCGACTGATCGGCGTAATCGACCATCTGTTGGCCGCTCCGGAGCCCAAGCCGCCGGTTCGCTTGTCTCAACCGAAAATCATGTTTGAATTCGCCGATCCCGACCTGGAGGAGCTATCCGCGGGACAAAAGATCCTCGCGCGAATCGGTATCGAAAATGAACTGCGTCTGAAGGCTAAGCTGCGCGATGTCCGGCGGGCGCTGACCGGCAAAGACTAGCGTATCTGCTCGACCGAGAGCCGTACGTGCTGAAAACTGGACAGTCAAACGTGCAGCACCGCCAGGACGCCTGGCTTATGGGGGCAACGGCAGGGTGACTGGAGCTGGGGGTGGTGACCGCGGCGCCAGCAGCGCTGCGAGTTCCAGATACATCGGTGGCGTCATCCAACGAGCCACCCCACTTGCCAACAGCGCAGTCGCCATCAGGCTCAGGACCATCGCGTGACCCGCGACCATCTCCATCACGATGATGAAGGCGGTGAGCGGCCCTTGCGTGGTCGCTGCAAGGAAACCCACCATGCCGAGCGCAATCAGGGGAATTGCGGTCTCCGATCCAACCCCCGTCATCAGCGCCACGTCCCGGCCAATGCCTGCGCCGATCGCCAGCGACGGCGCGAACACGCCGGCTGGCACGCCTGACCACGCCGACAGCCATGTCGCGCAGAACTTGAGCAACGTATAGATCGCCGGCAGGTCGCCGTGGCCCTCGAGTAGTGCCCGCGTCGGTGCGTATCCGGCGCCCACGGTCGCCCCGCCGCTGACGATGCCGATCACTGCCACCGCCAGTCCACAGCCGGCTGCGAAACGCAACGGATACTGTGTTCGCCAACGCGAGAAACGGTCCGGCAGTCCTCTGGTCGACGCAACGATTAGTCGCGAGAAAAGGCCGCCAGCAAGTCCGGTGACCAGTACCACCAGAAGTCCCGGGCCAAAGAGGGACCAGCTCAGTTGCTGGGCGCGCAGCTCGCCAAAGTAGCTCAAGTTGCCGAACGCCGAAACGGCGACCAATCCTGCGAGCACGATGCTGATGATCACCAGCCCGCTGTGCGAAAGGCTGCGCCGACGTGAAAGCTGCTCGAGAGCGAAGATCACGCCACCCAGGGGCGTGTTGAATGCCGCTGCTATGCCCGCTGCTGCGCCCGCGACGATCAAGTCGTGAGCATCGATGCCGGACTGCGGTGACAGCCATCGCCGCGCATGTTGCATTACACCTGCGCCCACTTGGACGGTCGGTCCCTCGCGGCCGATCGAGAGGCCCGCCAACAGTCCGCCGGAGACCAGTACGACCTTTTCTACGGACAGACGCAGCGAGACCAGCCGGGATCGCTCGTGCGGAGGAAGTGTGTCGTCAAGGGCCGCGACAACCTGAGGGATTCCCGACCCTTGGGCACCGGGGGCGAAGCGTCGCGTCCACCACAACAGCGCGACCGTCAGCGCAGGTGTCCAGACAAGCGGCAGCCAGGGACCAACGGCTCGAAGGTGAAGAACGTGTTCGAAACCCTTGCTCGCGACTTCGGCCAGTAACGTAAAGGCGACCACAACCAACCCGGTAATCACCGCGTAAGTCAACACCACCGCGCGATCGCGCCATTGACGCCCGGCAGCAATCTCGTTGCGCAGATTGCGCCAAAAGTCGTGTTGCAGTTCGCGCATCGCGCTTACGATACCAGCCTTTCAGACCCCAGGCGCCGTCCGTGCATATCGCGTCAGTGGGTGGACCGACGAGGAGATGTGACGGCATAACCAATGAAGAGACCAAAGACGACGGCCACAATAGCGCACGCCCGTGTGAAGTAGGGGCCTTGGATCGACCACCAATCAAACATGGCACGAGCCCGCTCAACGCCGAAGAACGGGGTGACCACGCCCGCGATCATGATGAATACACCAAGGACGCGAAGGATTATAGGTGCGCGTGACGCAGGCGCGACCCACAGGAGTATGACGCCGAAGACGACGCGCACGGCTGCAACGATGTAGAGGGCATGGGAAGTTTGCAACGATCGCCCAAATTCGAGGAGAACTGATGGAGCGGCAACACCAAGGACACCCAGGGCAGCTACGATAAGTCCCAAGGCCATCGCGAGAAGCTTCATGACGTGCACCATCGTCACCTGACAAGCTTGTGGAAAAGCCCCAGCCTACGCAGAACGATTGCGGGCATCAAGATCGAATAGGCATGGCTTGCGCCGGCGAGCCGTCAACCCGGGCCGGTCCGCGTCAGGCGGTCCTGCAACTCGCCCAGTTGCGCGGCGTGACCGTTGGCGGCCTGGTCGATAGCAAGCCGCAGGTCATCGCCGAGGCGCGCGATCTCCGCCGCGCGGCCGGCGCGATCATCGACGATCGACGAGGTGATCGCATCGAGGCGCTTTTCGATGAGGGTGCGCAACTCGGTGAAACGCGACGCCTCGGCCTGGTCCGCGAGCTGCCGCTGCGAGGCTAGCTCGCGCGTCATGCGGCGCGTCTCCATCAGCACGGAGCCTTGCAGCCAGAGCGCGTAGGCGACGAAGAGCGCGGCCACGAATCCCGTGATCACGAGCATTACCAACCCGAGCGGTGCCTGCACCGTCCCGAAGATCATCGACAGCGTCGTCGGCGTCATGAACGCGGCCCAGTTCACCGCGACGAACAGGCCCAGTAGCACGGCCACGACGACGATTACCAGAGTGCGCAACGGCATGATGCCTCCTTCGGATGTATCTGCGACCAGCCCTGGGTAGCTTGCCGCAGTAATCGGCCCTGGCCTCGTCGACGCTCCTTGCCGTGGGCAGGTCCCTAAAGTGTCAGCGTGCGCAAGCGCAGCGGATTCACAGACCGGCGCCGACGATCAGCGCGGAGTTGCAGGTTGGCGATGCCAGAATCCTCTCCTTTATCCTGCCCAATCCGCGTTGCGGCGTCGACATCAGCAAGCGATGCTACCCTGCCGACGGCCTTGGCACCATCGCCCGAGGGCTCGCGCAGGTACAAACAATCGACATTGTGCGGGGACACTTGATGCCAATTGAACTCCACGCATTCGACACGCCAAATGGCCGCAAGATCAGTGTTGCCCTGGAGGAAATGGCGCTTCCATACACGGTCAAGATCGTCGACATCCGCAAGGGCCAGCAATTCGAACCTGAATTCCTGAAGATCAGCCCGAACGCCAAGATCCCTGCGATCATCGATTCGGACGGGCCCAACGGGAAAGCCGTCAGTGTCTTCGAGTCAGGGGCGATCCTCATCTATCTGGGCGAGAAGACGGGGAAGTTCTGGCCACGGGACTTGGAGGCGCGCATTCCGGTTCTGGAGTGGCTGATGTTCCAGCAGGGGGGCTTCGGGCCGATCCCCGGGCAGGTTCACCATTTCCGGACTGTAGAAAACGAAGAGGATCGCCGCTACGGACTCGAGCGTTTTTCGAAGGAAACTCGGCGACTGTATGCGGTGATGGATCGCAGACTGGAAATGCATGCATTCTTCGCGGATGAGCCGTCGATTGCGGACTTCGCCATCCTGGGGTGGGCATGGCGGCATCCGCGGCACAAAGTCGATCTCGCCGAGTTTCCGCACGTCCAGCGGTGGTATCAAACGATGATGTCTCGGCCCGGCGTACAGCGTGGATTCGCGGTGAAGCTAAGTTGACGTGAGGAGATCCGGTCAGACGAGCCTACGATTGGTTCTCAGCATGTTGCAGAACTGCCGGAGCCGAGCGATGGCGTCGTGCGTTGCCGATTAGCCCATTGAGATCTCGCCGACGAACTCGGCCAGACACCGACAGGCGAATCATCGGGTGAATGCGACAGGATGTGCGTGGAAGCCCAATACCACCCGGGACTATTTCGTTGGAAGCGGACCGACGAAGCGCTCTGCAAGGTCGATCCAGGTCGAAAGGCCGGCCTCGAACGCGGCATCGGCACTGACCCAGGCAGAGCCGCGCATGGGCTTACCTGTGATGTCCGTCGGAGTGGCGCGGAATGGGCCGTAGAGGCGCCCGCCGGTGACTCGCGTCGGATGGGAGTGAACGACCCCGATCCAGACCGTCGATCTTGCGTAAAGTCGACTTTGGCTGCCGGCCCGCGGCCGTTCGTGCCGTTTTCCATGCCAAGCGTTCGCCGCGACCAGAGCTGGCCCACGGAACTTCAGCGTGCGTCTGGGAGAATCGGCCACCAGTGGAAACGTGAACCTTGTGCGGCAATCGCGCTGGGCGGGCCATCGTGCCCGTGGCATGATGGAGTGACGGTGAGAACACGCAGCGCCACGCCATCCGACGAATTTTCCCAGAACGCGAAACGCGCTCGACGGCGTCTTGCCGCGCTGGCCATTGTGCTGATCGTTTCTGCAGCATTCGGTATGTGGTGGTATCTACAAACTACGATACCGCGTCGCATCGTACTCGCCTCCGGCGTTAAGGACGCGAGCTACCATGTCGATGCGCAGCGCTACGCCGAACTGCTTAGACGCGAAGGGGTGACCGTCGTCGAGCAGATGACCGGCGGCGCAGCCGAAAACGCAACGTTGCTGCTCGACCCGAAGTCAGGTGTGGATGTCGCCTTCATGGAGGGTGGCGTAGTAGCCGGGGCGCAGCGCGACAAGATCGTGATGCTGGCTTCAATCCGCTATGAACCGCTTTGGGTCTTCTACCGGGGCGACGAATCCCTGACCCGGCTGGATGAATTGCGGTACAAGCGCCTCGCGATAGGCAGGCCCGGCAACGGAGGGCGGCTGATCGTCGAACCGTTGCTCCAGGCGACCAACGTGACGGCCTCCAACACCAGACTGCTTCCACTCGGCGGCGTGGAGGCGCTGCGCGCGTTGCAGGCAGGCAGCATCGATGCGGCCATCTTTGTTGGCGCGACGCGCTCGCCGATCATTTGGCAAGCACTGCACGACGAAACGCTCAAGCTCATGAGTCTTGCCGATGCGGACGCCTATGCTCGCCGATTTCCCTACCTTACGCCGCTGAAGCTTCCGGCCGGTACGATTGATCTCAGCTACCGTCGCATTCCCCCGGAATCAGTCGCGCTTGTCGCTACAAAGGCGATGCTTGTCGCCCGCGAAGACCTGCCGTCGCCGCTCGTCGATCTGTTGCTTGACGCGGCGCGCGAGTTGCATTCGACGCAGGACTATTTCGAAGCCGCACAGGAATTTCCGTCAACGTCGCCGGTGGACCTTCCGGTTTCCGTCGATGCGGAGCGGCACCTTCGTTACGGCCCAAGCTTCCTCCATCGCTACCTGCCGTTCTGGATCGCAACCTTGGTCGAGCGGCTTGTCATCGTCGTACTTCCATTGATCGTCATCTTCGTTCCGGTGATCAACTTCATGCCGCAACTCGTACGCTGGCGGGTACGTTCACGTATTTATCGCTGGTATGGCGAACTCAAACTGCTTGAACGCGACGTTGAAGGCCGCAAGGGTACGCTGCCTATAGAAAAGTGGCTCGCCGATCTCGACCGCATACAGCGAGCGGCGGAACACATCAAGACGCCCGCAAGTTTTGCCAGCGAGTCATATACCTTGCGCGAACACATTGGTCTTGTCCGTCGCGCCATAATGGAAAAGGCCCGGGGCGCCAACGCGCCAGGCACATGATTGCCGAGATGGGGATCCCCGGTACATGAAAAGCCTCAATAGCAACGTCCGGTTCGGAGCAATCTCCGCGGTCGAGCTAAACGACGGGTTTTGGCCGAAAGCTCCAGTTCATGCGCCGCGACGAAATGACGGCTCCCGCGACATTGCTGCCGTTGGCAGCGCAAAGCTAAACGGCAGCATGGGCCGGAAGCGACCTCTCAAAGGTGCGCATGCTCGCACTCAGTACTTAGCCCCTCGCTTTGAGTTCAAACCTCTCAGCACCTGGTACGGCGTACGGGGTGCCTGTGGCTGCACCTTGACGATGTGGTTCCGACTCGCCTGGCCGTGCAGGGTAGGCATTACTTCACTGCGATCAGGTGTGCCAGGGTAATCCAAATGGAAGGCGCCCGAATCACGCCGGCACCCTCATCGCGGCCTTTAATTCATTGGAGCTGGAGAACGCCTTGGCCGCCTCGAGGTTGTCGAAGTCGTGCCACGCCGAGACATCGTTGACTATCCGACGGTCAATGGATTTCTTTGGCAATTGGTCGAGCACCAATGCCACAGATATGAAGGAACAATTACGACCAGGAACAGGCGCAAGGAAACTATTTCAACGCATGACTTGCTCGTGCTCGGGGTTCATCAACTACACAAGAGCAGTAACCATGTCGCTAACCGGAAAGACAAGCAGCAACCCGCCGCCGTCCCCGCAGCGCCTGTGCCGTGGATGGTCGTTGACGAACCCGCGACCGCGGAAGTAAAGCGCCATCTTATCAAGCTGATCAGCGCGAGTGCCGACACCGCGCGGGAACTGAAGGCAAATCGAAAGATCAGTTACCCTAACCGTGTCGGCTGTTATGGTTCCGCCACTGCTGACCTTGGTAATGCAACCTGATTCGGCTGCCGTAACGGATACATTAACTGTCGGCCCAACGAATCGGGTAGTTTAGCCTCAATGCCGTAAGCCAACGGCCATTCATTCTGGGGCAGATAGTAAGTACCGAAGATCCGGTCGATCCATGGCAGCATCGGGGCATAATTGCGGTCCCGATGCTCGCCCAGTGTGTGGTGCCAGTGGTGGAACGCGGGCGTCGCGATCACCCATTCCAGCGGACCCAGCCGCCAGCGCACATTTGCATGAATAAGGAAGCCCCACAGGGTGATGACCAGTACGAGCAGCGCCGACACTGTGCCGCCCTCGGGCGTCAGCGGGGTGGCTATTCCTAGGACATAGACCGGGACCAGACCGCACAGCCGCGAGAACACGCTATCGATCGGATGGGCGCGCGCACTGATCAGAAAGTAGACGTGTTCGGCGCTGTGGTGGATGGAATGGAAACGCCAAAGAAGGGGGATTTCATGGGTCCAGCGATGGCCCCAGTAAAAACCGATCTCCCCGACCAGCACCCCGGCGAGGACCCGTTGCCACAGCGGCCAGCCCGCGATCGCGGCCTGCACGCTGTCCGGGACAAACGCATGCGCGCCCACCGCGACAAAGGAAAGCGGCACGGCGAGCAGAAGGCCAGGCGTAAGCTCCCCCGTCAAGTAGACAGTTCTAAACTGGAAACTCGACTTTGAGCAAACGCTCCCGGTAACGTGCTGGCGGCAGGCTTCCCAGCGCATCGTGCGGCCTGATTTCGTTGTAGCGGCCGATCCATTCGGCGGTGATCTCGCGGACCTCGTCGAGCGAGTCGAACAGGTAGGCGCTTAGTACTTCTTCGCGGTAGGTCCGGTTGAAGCGCTCGATGTAGGCGTTCTGGTCGGGCTTGCCGGGCTGAATGAAACGCAGCTCGATGTCGTGCTCCTTGCACCAGTCCGTGAACGTCTGGCTCGTGAGCTCGGGGCCGTAGTACATGCAGAATGCCAGCCATCATGGGTAACGGCATCCTTTGGTTTGTCCATTGACCTAAGGAGGAACCCAAGATGGCTGACCTGGCAAATGCTACCCCGACATGTAACCTGGTGGCGATCGACATTGCGCGCTACTGGAATGCGGTATTGATCGAGACGCCAGCCGGCAAGCGACACCGATTCCGGATGGCCAATTCGGCCGCCGATATCGATCGACTGCTCAAGTTTCTGCATGGTCTGCCGGATACCTGCCGCGTGGCGCTCGAGCCGACTGGCGACTATCACCGTTCGATCGCCCATCGACTGCTGGTGGAAGGGTTCGAGGTAGTGGGCATCAATTCGGTCGCGCAAGCGCGGTATCGCGAGGCGATGTTCAATTCCTGGGACAAGAACGATCCCAAAGATGCCGCGGTGATTCTTGAGATGCTCCGACGCGGCGCGGTGCAGCGTTACGTTGATCCCATGCTCGCCGGGACCCATGATCTGCAGGAGCTAGCCAAGACGTACTACCAAGTTTCGCGGGCACGCACCAAGGTCCAGCATTCGCTGATCAACCACAGCCTCCCGTTGTACTTCCCGGAGATGCACCGCTACTGGGCCACCACGCGCAATGAGTGGTTTGTGCGTTTCCTGTTGCAGTTTCCGACGCCGGCACACGTCCGGGCGCTGACCTGTGATCAATTCGTTGCTGAGGCATGGGACGTGGTCGGTCGTAAGGTCGACAAACGCGCCAAGCTCGAGGAAATGTGGGAGATGGCCGGTGCCACTGCGGCGTTGCCGCACGCACCGGATTCGTTGGCGGTCGAGACCTTTCGTATCACCCTACGGCGTTACCAGGAGCTCAATACCCTGCGCGCGGAGCTGGAAGACCGGGCGGAACAGGCATTGGCGGCCGACGCCGACTTCGCCCATCTCAAGACGCTGCCCGGCATCGGGTCAGTCCTCGCCATGACCGTCCTGGCCGAAGGGGGCAACCTTCGCCGCTTCGGTCATCATCGGCAATTCTTGAAGTACTGTGGCTTCGACCTGGCCAAAAGCCAATCCGGCACCCAGCGCGGAAGGGAGCAGCTCTCCAAGCGGGGTAACGCCCGGCTCCGCTTGGCATTTTGGTTGGCTGCAGTCGCGGCCGTTCACATGAAGGAGAACTCGTTTCGCGCGAAATACGAACGCTATATCCGCGCCGCGCCCGACGACGCTGATCTTCGGTGCAAGGCGCTGACCGCCGTCGCCGCGAAGATGGCGCGGGTGGCATACAGCATGATCAAGCAGAACCAACCCTATCGACAATTCTTCGAACAAAGTTTACCCAGTGGATCGATCCCTCTCTCGGCTGCCGTTGGGGCGCTTGCGACCCCGTAGATAATGCTCGGACCTTCCGCTGGGACCCTATGCTGTTTTAGGTACGATGAAGATCACGCCGATGTCGCGATGAATCTTGTGTCCACTATGGTCAGGCAAGGCTCCCCTGCACGACCGCGGAAGACCACTGGATAGTTGGTGTATTGCCCTGCTTCACAGCGTCGATTCGCTCGCGCGGCTCGACCAGGATCGCTGTTGCCCCTTAAGAAATGCCGGCTTGCATTTAGTACGTTGTCGCAACGAATTGCGCTCGGGCGGCCATGCAGGTCGATCATCTGGGCCAGGAACGCGCTGACGCGGGCGGCAGGAATGCTGACGGCCACATCGATGCCTAAGGCACCGCGGTTGGCCTCGTCGATCACGTTCAGCGTTCGGAAGACGCGCCCGCTGTAGAGCGTGTCGCGCATGAAGTCGATGGCCCAGACCGCGTTCATCCGTGGTTCCACCAGCAGCGGTTGTCGTACCCGTTGCGGCACCCGCCGTTGGGTCCGCCGCGGCAGATTGAGTCGTAGTTGGCAGTACACGCGCCAGATCCGTTTGTGGTTCCAGCCATAGCCTTGTGCCCGCAGGCGGTCATGACACTTCCAGAAGCCCCATCGCTGTTCCGCGACCACGATCGCCTGCAGCGCCGCGATGACCTCGCCATCGCGCGCCGCCCAATCGATTCCCGACTTGTAGTACGCCGCCCGCGACAGCCGGGCCACCTGGCAAGCGTGGACAATCGGCAGACCGTGATCCTCGGTCATGATCCGGATCGCCTCGCGCTTGGCGGACGGCGTCAGAGTTTTCGGCTGAGTACGTCCTTGATCGCGGTGTTCTCTAGCGCCAGGTCGGCGTACATCCGCTTCAGCTTTGCGTTCTCCGCTTCCAGTTCACGCAGCCGCTTCAGCTCGGGCACCCCAGCCCCCGCGTATTTCGACTTCCAGTGGTAGTAGGTCGCCGCGCTGATTCCGTACTTGCGTGCCAGCTGCGCCACCGCCAACCCAGCTTCCCCTTCCTTCAGAATCGCCACGATCTGCGATTCCGTGAATCGCGACTTCTTCATTGGACTTCCCTCCAGCACAAAATCCTGCCAGAAAAGTCCAGTTCTTGCTGTCTACCAGGACGGGGAGTCGTACGGCCGGGCCTTCGCATATCGCTTTACTGCTGCGGCCTCTGTAATGGATTGCTCGATCGCATACTGGCGAATTGCAGCGGTCTTATCAGGGAGAGTCTGGCTTAGGTACACGATGCGAAAGTACGTGCGCATTTCTAGAATTGGATCAAGCGCCTTGCGCGCATTGGCTTTGAGGTTTAGCGCCTGGCTTGGGTTTGTGCCGCCCAAAATTGCACGCAAACAATGCGCCAAATAATATGCGACTACCGGTGGCACCTGCGTCCCGGAATCCAATGCGTCGGAGGCGATTCGTAGAAGTGCCCTTGCGTCATCTGTATCTCGACCGATCAATGCGCCATGTGCAAGCAGGTACCCATTCATGTTGAGATCGTCGCGCAAGTCCGTGCGTTTCTGAATTGCTGTTAGTACTTCGGTGCCATCGCCCCTTTTCATGTTCCCGTTCCGCCGCTCTGCCGCTAACTCGCGGCCTTTCTGCCCTTCAGTTGGACTACCTTAGCGCCATCGCGGGCGGCTATCAGCGCTTCCTCATGCCATGCCATTAGGTCGGCCCGGCGTTGCAGTCTCTTGGCGCGGTCATAGGCTGCCTTCACCTTCCCACCCGTCGCGTGGTCCAGCTGCGATTCCACGGCATCCGCGTCCTCGCCGGCATCGTTGCCCCATGTGGACAACACCGACCGCCACGAGTGCGGCGAGTGCTTGCCGGTGAGTGTCAGACCACGCCGGTAGAACTTCTCCACTGCCTCGCGCGTGATCGGCGCATCACCACTGCGTGCCGGGCATACGAAGCCGCGAGCCTCGCCGTCCGCTTGGTGCCACTCCTTCATCTGCGCCAAGAGCCGCGGCGGGATCGGGACCAAGTGCGGGCCACGATCCGTATCCTTGCGTTTCATCCGGTCTCGCGGTATCGACCAAACGGCCGATTGCAAATCCACCTCATCCCAGGTCGCCCCGACAATCTCGCCAATGCGCTGCGCGGTAAACGCGGCCAGGAGGTGCGCCCGATGCACGCCCTTCCCTACCTCCGCCGCCGCAGCTGCCCGGAGGATCGCGCCCACGGCATCCTTGGCGAGGGTGGCCGGCAGGTGCGTCCGATCGGCGGTTGCTTTGCGGCGCCGTGGGGCGGACAACGGGTTGCCGACAATCAGCCCACCCTCAACGGCATAGTCGAATATGGAGCGCAGGCGCTGCCGCACCTTCTTCGCCATGTCTGGGGCGGTGCGTTCTATCTTGCGCAAGTGTGGCGACGCAATGGCCGCCGTAATCTCGCTGACCGGCAGCGCATCGAGATTGGACAGGTGATTGGTCAGGCTCGCCGCGACCTCGTCCTTGTAGTCGGGCGTCCATTTCGCGCGGCGGACCTCGCTCTTGACCCAATCCGCGGCGACAGTGGCGAACGTGTTGCTTGACGATGCTCGCTTTGTCGCCTTCTTCACCGCCTTGATGCGGGTCAGGTGGTCGCCATCCTCAACCCGGCTGCGGGCCTCGTCTGCCTTACCACGCGCCCACGCCAAGCCCTGCGTCGCGGAGAACTTGCCGAGCGTGGCCGTCTGCTGCTTTCCCGCATGGCGGTAGCGGAATTGCCAGGTCTTGACGCCCGACACGGGCACCCAGAGGTACAGCCCACCGCCATCGGCTAGGCGATAGGGTCCGGTCTTCCGTGCCTTTGCCTTTTCAACCTCCAATGCGCCCAACAACTGCCGGTGCCGTTTCGCCATTTCCGTTTACCTCCATCGCGGTTTTGGTGGTAAACCCGCCCTTACCACCATTCTTACCACCACATGCGCTTAGATACTAGCGAACTGGCGTAGACAACGCAAGACCCGGCTGTACTATGGAGACAGGCAAGAAAACGGCCCCGCTCGGGGGCCGCTATTCTTGGGTTTGGTGGAGGTGGCGAGAATCGAACTCGCGTCCGGAAGCGCTCCACAGTCAGGACTACATGCTTAGTCGAGTCATTGTGCTCTCATCCCCGAACCGTTGACGGACAGACGGCGCGGGAACCAGTCACCTTGCTTTAGCGTGTCGCCCAAGTGACCCGGGCGCACGCGATCGCTCGAAATGTCCTTGCTGTGACAGTTACATCACCCGGGCTGAGCGCCGCCCGGTGCAAGGTCCGGCGGGGTTAAGCCGCCAGAGCGTAGTTTTCGTCGTTCGCAGTTATATTTGCGATTGCCAAAGATTTACGAGGATTGACGCCTCGGCATGCCCCAATCTGCTTCACTACCCCCGTCGAGACCAGTTCACCCCCGGTGATCGATGGGTCCGGCGCCCTCCTCGCGGATTGCCCCGGAAAATGCTCCAGTGCCGTAAGTATACTCGCGTGCCGTCTCGCCGTTCCGGCCGCCGGCGCCGCGTTCAGTGTATGAACCATGCCATTTGTCGGAATATTGGGGCTGTCGACAACAATTCAACGTCGCACCTCCAAAGGATCCCCTGTTGCGAAATCTGCTGTGCGCGTTGGCTCTGATGACTGGAGGAATGACGGCGGGTATCGCCGCCGACACGCCGCTGCCCGTCGTGGGCGCACTGGACCTCAACCGCTATGCCGGCACCTGGCACGAGATCGCGCGGTACCCGAACTTCTTCGAGCGGATGTGCGTGCGTGATGTCACGGCAAACTACACCGCCAATGCCGACGGCACGATTCGCGTCGTCAATGCGTGCCGAAAGAACGACGGTACGATGACGCAGGCCGATGGCGTCGCGCGCATGGCCGCTCCGCCGGCCAAACTGCAGGTGCGCTTTGCGCCGGACTGGCTTAACTGGCTGCCCGTGATATGGGCCGACTACTGGGTGATCGAGTTGGGCGACGACTACAGCTACGCAGTCGTTGGCGAACCGGGACGCGAATATCTGTGGGTTCTTGCGCGTGCGCCACAGATGAGCGATGGCGTTTACGCGCGCATCCTCGCCAGGCTTCCCGCATTGGGATTCGACCCGGAACGACTGGTCCGCAATCCTTGACACCGCGCGGCTGCCCGTGCGCGATGGAGGAACGCGATAGAATTCGGGTCCCGTAGCCATAGCCAGCGACGCCGCGCATGAGCACCAACAAGGTTGCACCCGTTGTACCCGTTATCCTGTCCGGAGGGGCCGGCACGCGCCTGTGGCCGCTGTCGCGAGAGACGGCGCCGAAGCCGTTCATGCCGCTGCCCGACGGCGGAACGCTGCTCGCCAAAACTGCGCACCGTGCGACCTCATTGGCCGGCGTCAGCGGGCTCGTGACCGTCACCAATCGCGACTATTATTTTCAGACCAAGGACGTTTACGCAGGACTCGGTGCCGGCGGGCCGCGTGACGCGGTCTACCTGCTCGAACCGTTCGGTCGCAACACCGCGCCTGCCGTAGCCCTGGCGGCCATGCTCGTGCAAGCGCGCCATGGCGCGGATGCCGTGATGCTCGTGTTGGCCGCCGATCACCTGATCCGGGACGAGAACGCGTTCGGCAGGGCGGTCTCCATCGCGGAAGGTCTCGCCCGCGATGGAAGGCTCGTCACCTTCGGCATCAAGCCCGCACGTCCGGAAACGGGTTACGGCTACATCGAATGCGGCAATGCCATCGGAGATCGTGCGTTCGCCGCGACGCGCTTTGTCGAAAAGCCGCCGCTCGAGCGGGCACGCCTGTACCTCACGGCCGGCAACTACGTGTGGAATTCGGGGATGTTTGCGTTTACCGCGGGCACCATCCTCGCGGCCTTCGCGCAGTACGCGCCGACCGTGCTCGAAGCGATTCGTCCGGTGTGGCAGCCGCTTGCGGCGAATGCCCGGGAGATCGCGCTCGAAATCGACGCCGCGGCGTTTGCCGCGGTACCCGACATATCGATCGACTATGCCGTCATGGAGCACGCGGCGGCCGACGGCAAGGTTGCGGTCGTGCGCGGCGATTTCGACTGGAGCGACGTCGGGTCCTGGCAGGCCATTTCGGAGCTATCCGACGCCGATGCCCACGGAAACCGCGGCAGCGGCGAGCGCGTCACCATCGACACGCGCGGTACGTTCGTCCATTCCGAGGACCGGATGGTCGCCACGATCGGCATCGACAACCTGGTCATCGTCGATACGCGAGATGCAGTGCTGGTCGCGCACAAGGATCACCTGCAGCGGGTCAAGGAGGTGGTCGCGGAACTCAAGGCCCGCGGCCATGATTCCTACAAGCTGCACAAGACCGTCGCGCGGCCATGGGGCACCTACACCGTGCTCGAGGAAGGTCCCGGCTTCAAGATGAAGCGCATCGAGGTGAAGCCCAGCGGGTCGCTTTCGCTGCAGTTGCACCATCGCCGCAGCGAGCACTGGGTGGTCGTGCGCGGCACAGCACACGTCACCTGCGGCGATCGCGTCTATGACGTGCCGCAGGGCGAGTCGACGTTCGTTCCAATCGAAACACGTCACCGGCTCGAGAACCGCGGCACGGAAATACTCGCGATCATCGAAGTGGCCTGCGGCGACTACGTCGGGGAAGACGACATCGTCCGCTTCGACGACAAGTACGGGCGCGTTCCGGTCTAGGCCAGCACGTCCGGATCGATCTCCCGTTCGATCCGCGCGATCTGGTCCTTGAGCAGCAGCTTGCGGCGCTTCAGCCGGCGCAACTGCAGTTCGTCATGCGCCGGGTCGGCGGCGAGACGATCGATCGCCGTATCCAGATCGCGATGTTCCAACTTCATTTCCACGATGCGCTGCTGCAGCGCGACGCGCTCCGGATTGCCGATGTTGTCGTCCATGCCGGCTCCTAGTCTGTGCCTACCGCCGCCACCTCGTCCGCCTCGATGCGCTTGGCGCCGAAGCGGCTCGTTGCCCAGATGCCGGCCAGTATGAGCGCGATTCCGGCCACGTGAAATGGTGCCAGTCGCTCGCCCAGGAACAGCCACGCGAGCAGAACCCCGAACACCGGCATCAGGTGCACGAAAAGACCCGCAACATTGGCGCCCACGGCCTCCACGCCCCGGTTCCACAGTATGTAGGCGAGCACCGACGAAAACATCGCGACTGCAACCAGCGCCGCGACATTGGTCCACGACCATACGATGTACCGTCCGAGCGCCATTTCCCACACCCACAGAGGCACCACGCACAGGTCGCCGATCACCGCGACGACCAGAAGAAACGACAGCATGTTGATACCGGCCGGTCGCCAGCGAAGGCCGATCGTGTAGACGGCCCACAGCAGCATCGACAGGATGATGAAGAGATCGCCGACGTTCACGCGAAATGTCAGCAGCGTGCTCAGGCTGCCCTTCGAGAGGATCGTCAGCACGCCGGCCAGCGAGACCACCACACCTGCGGCTTGCGCCGGCGCGAGACGCTCGCGCAGGAAGACCCAAGAGATCGTGATGATCATGACCGGAATGAACGAATTGAGTATCACGCCGTTGGTGGCCGTGGTGTAGTTGAGGCCCAGGTAGGCCAGCCCGTTGTGCGTTCCTACGCCGATGGCGCCCAGCACCAGCATCGTCTTCCAGTTGGCACGGATCACCGGCCAATCCCGGCGCAGATGCCGCCACGCAAAGGGCGCCAGGATGACAATGGCGAACAGCCAGCGGAAGAACGTCATCGCCATCGGCGGGATGTCGGAATGCAAACCGCGGCCGATGATCCAGTTGGACGCCCAGAACAAAGGCGGGAACGTCAGGAACAAATAAGGAGAAGCGCCCCGGGAGGCCGACGACGGCGCGGACATGGGGCAAGTATACGGGCTCTTGCGCCGGTCCGAAGCACCGGGGCGCTCATTTCGACCCCCGTATAATTGCGCCCTTGAACGTTTCTGACACGCTCCCTCAGCCTCAGTCTGCACCGCCTGACGCGGCGGACCCCGCATTGCCAGCGCTGCTTCCCGCGATTCCGGAACCGGGCCGCAAGATCGCCGCCGGACCATTTGCTGGCTCCTCCGACGCACTCGCGCTGGCACAACTTGCCCGCGATTGCGCCAATGCCAAGCGTGTTGTCGCCGTGGTCACCGGCGATCCACATTCCGCGCAACGGCTGAGCGAGGAAATTCCGTGGTTCGCACCCGGCTTGCGCGTGGCGCTTTTCCCCGACTGGGAAACCCTTCCCTACGACCATTTCTCACCGCACCAGGATCTAGTCTCCGAGCGGCTGGCAACGCTCTATCGCGTCTCGCGCGGGGAATGCGACGTGGTGGTGGTCGCCGCCACCACCGCGTTGTACCGACTGGCACCGCCGTCGTATCTCGCGGCGTTCACATTCTTCCTGCAGCAGGGCGAGCGGCTCGACGTCGAGCGCCTGCGCGCGCAATTGGCGCTGGCCGGGTACGCCCACGTGACGCAAGTGGTCTCGCCCGGCGAATTCAGCGTGCGAGGCGGCTTGATCGACCTCTTCCCGATGGGCTCGCCGCTGCCGTTTCGCATCGATCTCTTCGACAACGAAATCGAGAGCATCAAGACCTTCGACGTCGACACGCAGCGCACTTTGTATCCTGTGCGGGAAGTGCGGCTCCTGCCGGCGCGCGAGTTTCCGCTCGACGATTCCGGGCGCACGCGCTTTCGCAGCCGCTACCGCGAACTGTTCGAAGGCGACCCGTCGAAATCCGACCTGTACAAGGACATTTCGCATGGCGTCGTGCCTGGCGGGATCGAGTATTACCTGCCGCTCTTCTTCGAAGCCACCGCAACGCTGGCCGATTACCTGCCGCCGCGCACGACTGTCGTCCTCCACGGCGACGTGCCCGGCGCGATCGACCACTTCTGGCAGGACACCGAATCGCGCTGGATGCTGCTGCGCGGCGACAAGGCGCGGCCGCTGCTGCCTCCCACCGAGTTGTTTCTGCCGCCGGATCAGTTCAATGGCGCGTTGAAGTCATACGCGCGCATCGAGTTCGCGCGGAGCGGTACGGGAAAGACAGCTCCGGTCCAACCGGTGCAGGTCAATCGGCGGGCGGACGACCCTCTGATCGCATTGAAACGCTTTCTCGGCACGACCGATGCGCGCGTGGCGATCGTCGCGGAAAGCGCCGGGCGCCGCGAGACCATGCAACAGTACTTCGC
The DNA here is from genome assembly GCA_963829415.1 of uncultured beta proteobacterium. Taxonomy (GTDB): domain Bacteria; phylum Pseudomonadota; class Gammaproteobacteria; order Burkholderiales; family Casimicrobiaceae; genus VBCG01. The sequence goes on from CAWHII010000001.1 coordinate 44,834, forward strand.
GGAGTACGGATTGCGGCCGGCGCTCGTCGACGATTTCGCGGCGTTCGCGCGCGGCAATGAGCAGGTCTCGCTCGCGGCCGCCCCGCTCGCGGCAGGATTCGCGTGGCCGGCGGCGAAGCTGGCGTTCGTCACCGAGGCTGAGCTGTATGCGAACGTGGTCCGACGCAGCGTGCGCGAATCGGCGCGTCGGTCGAACGTCGACGCCATGGTGCGCGATCTCTCCGAGGTGCGCATCGGCGACCCCGTCGTTCACGAGCAGCACGGCATCGGCCGCTACCTGGGACTGGTGACGCTGGACCTGGGCGACGGCGCGAACGAATTCCTGCAGCTCGTGTACGCCAACGACGCGAAGCTCTACGTCCCGGTCGCGAGCCTGCATCTGATCAGCCGTTACAGCGGCGCTTCGCCGGACGCCGCACCGCTGCATGAGCTGGGCAGCGGGCAATGGGACAAGGCCAGGAAAAAAGCGGCGCAGCAGGCGCACGACACGGCGGCCGAACTCCTCAACCTCTATGCGCAACGCGCCGCGCGCAAGGGCTACGCGTTCGGTTTCAATCCGCACGACTACGAAGCGTTTGCCGAAGGCTTCGGCTTCGAAGAGACCGGCGACCAGGCGGCGGCGATCGAAGCGGTGATCGGCGACATGACGTCTGGACGCCCGATGGACCGGCTCGTTTGCGGCGACGTCGGCTTCGGCAAAACCGAAGTGGCGCTGCGTGCCGCCTGGGTGGCCATTGCAGACGGCAAGCAGGTCGCACTGCTGGTGCCCACGACGCTCCTTGCCGAGCAGCATTTCCAGACGTTTTCCGACCGCTTCGCGGATACGGCCGCTCGCATGGCGGAACTCTCGCGCTTTCGCAGCGCGAAGGAGGTAAAGACCGCCCTTGCCGGCCTCGCCGAAGGCCGCCTCGACCTGGTCATCGGCACGCACAAGCTGCTGCAGTCGGACGTCAAGTTCAAGAACCTCGGGCTCGTCATCATCGACGAGGAACACCGCTTCGGCGTGCGGCAGAAGGAACAGCTGAAGCGCCTGCGCGCGGAAGTGGACGTCCTCACGTTGACCGCGACACCCATTCCGCGCACGCTGGCGATGTCGCTCGAGGGCATCCGCGATTTTTCCGTCATCGCCACGGCGCCGCAGCGCCGGCTTGCGATCAAGACCTTTGTCGCCACGTATTCGTCCGGCATCATCCGCGAAGCGGCATTGCGCGAATTGAAGCGTGGCGGACAGATCTATTTCCTGCACAACGACATCGATACGATTGCGACCAAGGCTGAGATCCTCGCGCGCCTGCTGCCGGAGGCGCGGATCGCCATCGCGCACGGCCAGATGGCGGAGCGCGAACTCGAGCACGTGATGCGCGACTTCTACCAGCAGCGCGTCAACCTGCTGCTGTGCTCGACGATCATCGAGACCGGCATCGACGTACCGACCGCCAACACGATCATCATCGATCGCGCAGACCGCTTCGGACTCGCCCAATTGCACCAGTTGCGCGGTCGAGTCGGACGTTCGCATCACCAGGCCTATGCGTACCTGCTGACCCCGCCCGGGGATGCGCTGTCAGCGCAGGCCAAGAAGCGGCTCGAGGCCATCCAGATGATGGAGGACCTGGGGTCAGGCTTCTATCTGGCGATGCACGACCTCGAGATTCGCGGCGCAGGCGAAGTGCTCGGGGACTCGCAATCCGGCGAGATGCAGCAGATCGGCTTTCAGCTCTACGCCGACATGCTGAAGGCCTCCGTGAAGGCGCTCAAATCCGGGCGCGAGCCCGACCTGTCGCAGCCGCTCGGCGTAACGACCGAAATCAATCTCCATGTTCCCGCGTTGCTACCGGCGCTCTACTGTGCCGACGTGCACGAGCGGCTGGTCATGTACAAGCGCCTCGCGAGCGCGGATACGCCCGCGGAACTCGACTCGATCCAGGAAGAGCTGGTCGACCGCTTCGGTCCCACGCCGGAGTCCGCGCAGGCACTCCTGTCATGTCATCGCATGCGCCTCACCGCCAAGGAATTGGGAGTCGCCAAGATCGACGCCGGTCCGGAGCGCACGACGCTGCAATTCATCAAGCAACCGCCTTTCGATCCCGGCAATCTCATCCTGCTTGTGCAAAAGGATGGCCGCATCCGCTTTCACGGGCAGGACCGGATCCGCATCGAGCGCGGCGCGCCGACATTGGTCGACCGCGTGGCGCTCGTGCGGGAGTTTCTCGGCAGGCTCAGTTAGTGGCCGTGCTGCTTCCGCCGCAGATGCATGTCTTCATCCGCGACTGGCTCTCGTCGAACAACATTCTGCTGAAGAGTCCGGATGGTCACGTGTTGATCGACACCGGTTACGTGCGGCACGCGCCACTTACGCTTGCGCTACTGCGTTCGAAGCGTGGTTTGGGAGACGAGCCGCTGGCGAAAATCGTCAACACGCATTGCCACTCCGACCACATCGGTGGCAACGCAACGATCCAGTGCGCCTACCGCTGTCCGATCGCGCTGCCGGAAGGTGAAGCCCCGCTGATCGAACGATGGGACACGAAGGCGCTGTGGCTGGACTACGCCGACCAGCGTACGGATCGCTTTGCCGTGGACGAAGTCCTTCGTGCCGGAACCACACAGGCATGGGGCAACCTCGAGTGGCGGATGATCAGGGCTCCCGGCCACGACATGGGCGCACTGGTCTTCTTCAATCCGGAGTACCGCATCCTCATTTCCGGCGATGCGCTCTGGGAGAACGGCTTCGGCCTGGTGATGCCGCGCGCCATCGAGCCCGATGCGCTGCCGGCAACCCGCGCCACGCTCGACACGATCGCGGCATTCGATGTGCGCGTCGTGATTCCCGGACATGGCGAGGTATTCACGGACGTTGCACCCGCGCTCGAGCGCGCCTACGCGCGTGTCGCCGCGTTCGAGACCGATGACGGGCGAGTCGCCCGGCATGCACTCAAGGTGCTGCTGACTTTCCGACTGCTCGACCAGCAGCGCATGCCGTTTGCGGACCTGCCGGCCTATGTCGAACGCGTCGGCATGTTTCGCGACCTCAATGCGGCGTGCCTGCGCCTTGCACCCGATCAACTGGCCGACTTGCTGTTGCGCGAACTCGTGCGCGCCGGGGCCGTGTCGGTCCAGGACGGATTCATGGTTCCGATGTGAGGTAGTGAACGGCTCGACGCAAGGGGTGCGGCCTTCAGTGCCCGATTTGCGTCGCGAAAGTCCGCACACCATTCAACAGCATCTCTACCGCGAGCGCGGTCAGCACCAGCCCCATCAGGCGCTCGAACGCCTGAATCGCGCGCTCGCCCAACCAGACCTGCAGCCGCTGGGCCGCGAGCAGCACCAGTGTGGTCAAGGCCATCCCGGCGGAGAGAGCGATCACCCATGTGGTCATGTGCGCCGGGTCGCGCGACGCCATCAGCATCACGGTCGCCAGCGCCGACGGTCCGGCAATTGACGGCACGGCGAGCGGCACCAGAAACGGTTCGCCGCCATGCGCGTCGCCGAACACGCCTTCCGGGCGCGGGAAGACCATCCGCAACGCGATCAGGAAGAGAATGATGCCGCCGGCGATCGTCAGCGAAACGTCCGACAGCTGCAGCCACTGCATGAACGTGCGCCCGCCGGCCATGAAGGCGATCAGGATCATGTACGCGAAGAAGCACTCGCGCAGAATGACGCGAGGCCGCCGTTCGGGCGGTACCTTGGCCAACAGCGACACGACGATCGGCAGGTTGCCGAACGGGTCCAGAACCAGGATCAGCAGGATGGTCGCGGAGAAGAGTTCGGCGTTCATGGGTTGCGGCCCGTCGATGCCGGCGGCACTTCGTCGGCGCGGCGCGGAGTATATCGCGCCCGGTCTGGACGGCCTGGCAGGGTGGCATACTGCCGGTTTTGGCAAAACCCCTGCTGGAGCCTGTCATGCACTTCGTGAGGAATTCGCAATGCATCGCCGTTGCCGCACTGGCGACCTTCGCCTCGGTGTCGATTTACGCACAGACCCAACCGTCCGCCGCGCCGCAACCTGCCGCCAATCCCGCTCAGGCAAGCATCGGTGCCGGCTCTGCCTCCGGCATTGATTTGCCGTCCATCGATCCCGCAATCCGTGCCACTGACGATTTCTACACCCGCGCCAACGGCAAGTGGTTGGCCACGACCACCATTCCGGCCGACAAGCCGAGCTGGAGTCCAGCGTATGTTCTTCACGAAGACGCACAGGAAAAGCTGCGGACCATCGTCGATGAGGCCGCTGGATCAACTTCCAACGCACCGAACACCGAAGCGCGCAAAGTCGGCGACCTGTACAAGAGCTTCATGGACGAGGCGCGGCTCGAAACGCTGAAGCTGGCACCCCTCGCAGCCGAATTCGCGGCCATCGATGCGGTCAAGGACAAATCCGAGATCCCCGCTCTGCTCGCCCGCCAGAAGCAGATCGGCATTGCCACGCCGGTTGATCTCGACATCGACCAGGACAAGCGGAATTCGACCGCGTACACCGCCTACCTGTCCCAGGCCGGCTTGGGGCTTCCCGACCGCGATTACTACCTCGACAACGACGACGCGAAGATCGTCGGCATCCGCAAAAAATACGCCGAACACGTCGAGAGGATGATGGCGATGATGGGCAGCAAGACGGCGAAGCAGGACGCCGCGGATATCGTCGCGTTCGAAACCGCGCTGGCGAAGATCAACTGGACCAAGGTCGAGAATCGCGATCCCGTCAAGACCTACCACAAGATCGCCATCAAGGATCTTCCGTCCTATGCCCCCGGATTCGACTGGACCGCCTACCTTGCCGCTACGGGCGTCTCCGCCAAGGTCTCGGACGTCGTGCTGTACCAGGCAACGTACCTCAAGGCCTTCGCCGACCTCTTCGCCAAGACGCCGCTGCCGGTATGGAAGGCGTATCTCAAGTGGCAAGTGCTGCGCAACTATGGACGCTTCCTCGACAAGGCCATCGTCGACGAGCGGTTCGCGTTCTACGGAACAACGCTCTACGGCATACCGCAAATCCGTCCGCGCTGGCAACGCGGCGTCCAGCTGGTCGACGAGGCGATCGGCGAGGCGCTGGGACAGGTTTACGTCACGAAGTACTTCCCGCCCGCGAGCAAGGCTCGCATGGAAAAGCTGGTGGCCAACCTGCTCGCCACCTACAAGGAGAGCATCGACAGCCTGGATTGGATGGGGCCGGAGACCAGGAAGGAGGCACAGACCAAACTCGCCAAGATCACGACAAAGATCGGCTATCCGAACAAATGGCGCGACTATTCGAAGCTGGTCATACAACCTGACGATCTGGTGGGCAACGTGATGCGCGCCAATCGCTTTGAATACGACCGCAATCTGGCCAAACTGGGCAAGCCGATCGACCGCGACGAGTGGGGCATGACGCCGCAGACTGTCAACGCCTACTACAATCCGCTGATGAACGAAATCGTGTTTCCCGCAGCCTACCTGCAGCCGCCATACTTCAACCCTGCTGCCGATGACGCCGCGAACTACGGCGGGGTGGGCACGACCATCGGCCACGAGATCAGCCACGGCTTCGACGACTCCGGCAGCCAATACGACGGCGACGGCAACCTGCGCGACTGGTGGACCGCGGACGACCACAAACGCTTCGACGCAAAGACCAAGGCGCTGGTCGCGCAGTTCGACGGGTACAGTCCTGTGCCGGGTTACTTTGTGAACGGCAAGCTGACTCTCGGTGAGAACATCGCCGATCTTTCGGGGCTGGCAGTTTCGTACAAGGCCTACCGCCGGTCTCTGGGTGGCAAGGACGCGCCGGTGATCGACGGCATGACCGGCGACGAACGCTTCTTCACGAATTTTGCGCAGGGTGAGCGCGACAAGACACGCGACGAGATACAGATCGTGATTCTCAAATCGGATCCGCACTCGCCGGGCATGTTCCGGGCAAACGGCCCGCTATCCAATCTCGATGCGTTCTACGAGACGTACAAGGTCAAGCCGGGCGACAAGATGTTCCGGCCGCCTGCGGAGCGCGTGTCGATCTGGTAAATCGAAGGCGAGGCCACTACGTGTTGCGCACGAGCAACGCGTAACCGAGAGGAAACAGCACCGCTGCAATGAAGCCGTGCAGCGCGAACGCGAGGCTCGCGTAGGTGCCGGCCTCGGCGTTCACCTGAAACGCGCGCGCGGTGCCGATACCGTGCGCAGCCATACCCAACGCGAAACCGCGCGCGCGCCAGTCGCGCACGCGGCACGCGTCCAGCACGTACTTGCCCAGCGCTGCACCGATCACACCCGTCGTCACCGCGAACACGGCCGCCAGCGCGGGCACGCCGCCGATTTTCTGCGCAATGCCCATCGCGATGGGCGCGGTGACCGATTTGGGCGCTAGTGACAGCAACGTTGCAGGGGTCGCACCCAGCGCATGCGCCAGCACGACCGTGGCAACCAGCGCAACCGTGGACCCGACGACGAGCGCGCCGGCGATGGGCAGCGCCAGCTTGCGCACGCTGCCCCACTCGCGCGCCAGCGGAACCGCGAGTCCGACCACCGCCGGACCCAGCAGGAAATGCACGAACTGCGCGCCGTCGAAGTAGGTCTGGTATCGCGTGCCCGATGCCCACAACACGGCGACGATCAGGCAGACCGAAATCATCACCGGATTTGCGACTGGATGCATGCCGGTGCGCAGATAGCACCACCACGCGACCGAGTAGGCAACAAGCGTCAACGTGAGGCCCGCCAGCGGCGTCGCAGCGAGATAGACCCATAATTCGAACAACGGTTGCGCACTCATTGGCGCTCGCGCGAACGCATGCGACCTTGACGTTGCACGAGCCACGCGAACGTGAGCGCGGTCGCCGCGATGGCGAGCACCGTGCTCACGACAACCGCCGCGAGAATCGGCAACCACTCGTCGGTGACCTGCCCGACGTACATCATCACGCCGACCCCGGCGGGGACGAACAGCAGCGACAGATGCTGTCCCAGCCCTCCTGCGGCGACCGTCATCGCGTCAGGCGCCTGTTTCCGCAACAGCAGCGCGGCAAACAGCAGGGCCATTCCGGCCACCGGCCCCGGGATCGGCCAAACCGCCAGACGGACCAGCGCCTCGCCCGCGCACTGGAACACCAGCAGCCACGTGAATCCGGCGAGAAAACTACTCAAATGAGGGGCTCATCAGTGGAGCTTCACGCGCGGCTCGACGCCGCCGCGCAGACTGTGGCCAAGGGTATCGAACGCCACGCGCAGCACGCCGTGGATCGACACCTGATGCATCTTGTACAGCGACACGTACATCCAGCGCGCGATCATTCCCTGAATCAGCAGATTGCCGCCGATCAGCCGCCCCATCAGATTGCCGACAGCCGAAAGTTCACCCAGCGACACCAGCGAGCCGAAATCGCGGAAGTGAAAGGTCGGCAGCGGCTTGCCCTCCATGCGCGCGCGGACCGTCTTGCACAGCAGGGTGGCCTGCTGGTGCGCCGCCTGCGCGCGCGGGGGCACCATCACGCCCGTCTGAGCCACGCCATGCCACGGAGCTGCCGCGCAATCGCCGAAGGCGAAGATATTCGGATCGCGGGTAGTCTGCAGCGTCGGCAGGACCATCAGTTGATTGCCGCGATTGACCTCGAGTCCGTCGAGCGAGGCCAGCCAATCGGGAGCCTTGATGCCCGCCGCCCAGACCACCAGATCGGCGGGATAGAACGCGGCGGATTGCGTCGTGACGCCTTCCTGTGTGACCGCCGTCACCCGCTCGTTGGCGCGAACGGAAACGTCCAGGCGTTCCAACAATTCCGTCGCAGCGGCTGCGACGTGTTCGGACAGCGGCGGCAATATCCGCGGCGCTGCCTCGACCAGCGTGAGGCGGATGTCCCGGCGCGCGTCGAGGTGCTCCAGGCCGTAGGCGGCATGTGCGGCCGTCGTGTGGCGAATTTCGGCCGCGAGTTCCACGCCTGTGGCGCCGGCACCGATGATCACGATCGCAACACCCGTGGGCTTTCCTTCCGCTGCCCGCGCATCGGCCCGGACACAAGCGGAAAGCAGTCGGCGATGGAAACGCTCGGCGTCCCGCAGCGTATCGAGGACGGCGGCATTTTGTGCCACGCCAGGGACACCAAAGTCGTTGCTCATGCTGCCCACACAGATGATCAGCGTGTCGAAGGCGACCACGCGCGAAGGCAACATTGCCGCGCCGTCGTCGTCACGTACCTCCGATAACGTGATTTCGCGCCGCGTCCGGCTGATGCCCGTCACCGATCCCTGCATAAAGCGGAAGTGGTGCCAATGGGCAATGGCGAGATAGTCGAGGTCGTGGGCGTCGGCGTCCATGCGCCCCGCGGCGACCTCGTGCAACAACGGCTTCCACAAGTGTGTCGCATTCTGGTCGACGAGCGTGACGTCCGCGCGCCCACGACGACCGAAGCGCTCGCCCAATCGCGTCGCCAGCGGCAGCCCGCCGGCGCCGCCGCCGACGACGACCACGCGGTGTGGTCTGGTGCCGGAGACAGCGGTCAATGACGCGCCTTGGCGATCCGGAGGGGCGAATGGTCCGGAGTAAAGGTCACTTGCTGCCCGCCCCCACCAGCGCCAGGCCGATGCGCCGCATTGTCTCCACCTGCGACTTGAGCGCGAAATCGTAGAGAGCCAATCGTTCCGCGAGGAATTCATTGTGTATCGACCGCGAATCCGCGGGCGGCAGCGCGACATGGGCATCCGCATCGCCCGAGTCGATCACGACATCCATGCTGGCGCCACGCGCAATATGAATCATCGTCGCGTTTTCGGCCAGGCAATGCATGAAGAGCTGGCGGACCTTGCGGTTGCGCGCGTGTTCGGCCGCGCGCGCGACAAGCGCCTTGCCCACGCCACGACCCCGTTGCTGCGGCAGGACCGACACACCGAGTTCGGCCACTTCACCACCGAAGGCCAGATGCGCGGCGCCGACCAGCGTCAGGCCATCGCCGTAGACGCCAAACACCTCGTCGGTGTCGAAATCGATGCCCTGGACGTATTTCCGGATCGTTTCGGCCGAGATCGCCGAGCCGAAGCGCAGCCGCGCGTCCCCGGGGGACAACGCCAACAGATGGTCGAGGTACTGCGCAGCGGCATTGGCGCCGAGGCGCTGAACCGGAGTGGTCGTCGACTCGTTTCCCATGCCGAATGATAACGGTTCCGCATTGCGCAAGCCATTTTCGGCCCGCACCGGAAGTGCGGGTCACTCTCCCATGACGACGCCTTCGCGCCGCGGATCCGCGCCACCGACCCAGCCATCCTTTGTACGCTGGATCACATGCAGCCCGCTGTTGTGGTCCGTCACCCACACCGGTGCGCCGAGCGCCTTCAGTTTCGGCTCCAGCGCGACGATCGAGGTATTCCTTTCGAGCTCCGTCGGTCCGTTGCGACTGCCGAAATTGGGCAGAGCGATTGCCGCCTGTGGATCGAGGTCCCAGTCGATGATTCCGATGAGTGTCTTGGCGACGTAATTGATGATCGCGCTGCCGCCCGGCGATCCGGCCACGATCGCCACGCGTCCGAATTTGTCATAGACGATCGTCGGCGACATCGCCGACCGCGGGCGCTTGCCGCCCTCGACGCGATTGGCGACCGGCTTGCCATGGTCGGTAGGCGCGAACGAGAAGTCGGTCAACTCGTTGTTGAGCAGAAAGCCGCCCCGCGTCATCAGCCGGCTGCCGAAGCCATCCTCGATCGTCGTGGTCATCGCCACCGCGTTGCCGTATCTGTCGACGATCGAAATGTGCGACGTCGACGGAAATTCGAACGCCGCGCCCTGTCCAAGCACCACTTTCTTCTCTGCCGGTCGCCGCTCCGGCGGATTTCCGGGAGCGGCCGTCTTGATGCTCGCGTCGGGCTTGATCTGCGCGGATCGCCCACGCAGGTAGGCCGGGTCGAGCAATCCGGAGGGCGGCGTATAGAAGGCCGGGTCGGCCTCGTAGACCTCGCGGTCGGCGAAGGCCAGGCGTCCCGCTTCGCTGAAAAAGTGCACGCTCCAGAACGACGCCGGCCCCATCGCGCGCAGGTCATATGGCTCCAGGATCTTCAGCATCTGCAGCACCGTCAGGCCACCCGAGGATGGCAACGGCATGCCGCATACGCGGTACCCACGATAGGAATCGCAGACGGCCTCGCGCACCTGCACCTTGTAGCCGGCGAGATCGGCGAGCGTGAGATCACCGGGATTGGCGCGATGGGAGTTCGCCGTGTCCACGATGTCGCGCGCGATTTCGCCGCGATAGAATGCATCGGCGCCGCCCGCGGCAATTCTGCGCAGCGTTTCCGCATAGGCCGGATTCTTCAACAGGGTTCCCACCGGCAGCGGCTTGCCGTCGGCGCCGAAGAAATAGGCCCGCGCGCGCGGCTGCGTGATGTACCTGTCCGCCGCCAGAAGCACATGCAGGCGAGGCGATACAGCAAAGCCCTGCTCGGCCAGGGCGATGGCCGGCGCAAACAGTTCGGCCCATCGCATCCGTCCGTGTCTCTTGTGAACGGTCTCGAGAAGGCGCACCGTCCCGGGCACGCCGACGGACTTGCCTCCGATGACGGCGTCGTGAAATGAAACCGGTTCGCCATCGTTCATGAAGCGATCCGGTTTCGCGGCCGCGGGCGCCGTCTCGCGGCCATCGTAGGCGATGAGCCTGTTCCCCTTGCCGTCGTGCAGAAGCATGAACGCGCCGCCGCCCAAACCGGAGGACTGCGGCTCGACCAGGCCCAATACCAGTTGCACGGCGATTGCAGCATCCACTGCATTGCCGCCCTGCTTCAGGATTCGATATCCGGCATCGGCAGCGAGAGGATTGGCCGCCGCAACCATCCAGTGCTTTGCGTTGACCGGCGCCTTGTCGGTCCAGCCGGACGGTTGTTCGGGATACAGATTCTGCGCGGCGGCAAGCGGGCAGAAACACGCCAGGAGTACGAGGACGAGATACCGCCCCATGGGTCACCGCTGATCTGTTGGACGCCGCATTGTAGCCTTGCGTTCGACCACCTCGCGCCTACCGGTGGCATGGATGCTCAAGGCCGGACGACCCGCTACTCCCGGTACTTGCGCATTGCCTCGCGCATGAACCGCATCTGCTGTTCGAAACGCATGCACGCATCGCACACCGCCAGGTGAAGACGCAATGTCCAGCGTTCCACCGGACCCAGCCCGCGCTCATTCATCTGCGAGACCAGATGGGACACATCCTTGCAGGACAATATGTGCCCGAGGGCTTTTTTCAGCAGCATGGGGTCTGGGCGATGTCGGCAGGCATGGCTACGGCAGCATCAGGACTTCGCGTTGAACCAGTTCTGTTCCAGGCATTCGCGCAGCGACATCCGGGCGCGGTACAGGATCACCCACAGGTTATTCGCGGTAATCGCCAATTCCTTACAGATCTCGTCACTATCGAGCTCGAGCACCTCCCGCATCATGAACACCCGCGCGGTGTTCGGCGGCAGCTTCTCGAGGCAGAAATCCAGCATGTCGAAGAATTGGCTGCGGTTCAGTGCCTGCTCCGGGTCGCCCCAATTGGCGGGGGGAGTGTCCCATGCGCCGTTGGACGTCTTGAACAGGCCGTCCAGGTCCTCGATATTGCACTCGTCGTCGAAGGTGCCGGCCAACAACGGTTCGCGCTGCTTGCGCCTGATGGCGTCGACGATCTTGTGCTTGAGGATGCCGGTGAGCCAGGTCTTGAGACTGGATTTTCCGGAGAATGAGCTGCCCGAAAGCGCGGCCAGCAGCGTTTCCTGCACCACGTCCTCGGCGAGGGCCTCGTCGCGCAATTGCAGCCTCGCAACGCGCAACAGGTAGCCGCGATGCATTTCCAGCTGGGCGGCAATGTCGGCGGCGGGCATCGAGGGCGGGTGCGTACGAGACGGTGAATGGTAACCCCAAGCAATGCTTGGCAGCCTTTGGACATGGCTGCGTCGTCGCCGAACCGCCTCGTACTCGGAGAGGAATGATCAAGAAAAAGGGCAGCCAACCTCCGCTGCCCCGTTCCCGCCGCGACTCGCCGTCCTTACGGCAAGACGGAAACTTCCACTCTCCGCGCTTCCGCATTGTCGCCGGAGCCCTGCGTCAATTCCGGTTTCGCGAGCTCGATCCTGTCCTCGGCGATGCCTGCCGATTTCAGGTAATCGCGTACGGCGATTGCACGCTGCTTGGCGAGTTCCTGATTGGCGGCGAGATCGCCCGTGGCATCGTGGTACCCGGAGACCTTTATCTTGTTGCTGCCGGTCTTCGCCTTGTCGGCCAGCGGCGCGAGCTTGGGCGCAGCGTCCGCAGGCAGTTCGGCCTTGCCGGTGACGAAATAGAGCTTCACCACGTCGATCACGATCATCGCGGGCGCCGCAGCCGTCGTCGCAGGTGCCGCGACACTTGCGGCGGGCGCGGCGGCACTCATCGCCGGCGGAGTGGCCATCGGCGTGGCCATCTTCGCAGGCGCCTTGTGGCTCATGCCCCACGTGGCGAGCAGCGGCACGATCATCAGCGCGACGATGTTGATGATCTTGATCAGCGGATTCACCGCGGGACCCGCCGTGTCCTTGTACGGATCGCCGACGGTGTCGCCGGTCACCGCCGCCTTGTGCGCGTCGGAACCCTTTCCGCCGTAGTGGCCGTCTTCGATGTACTTCTTGGCATTGTCCCAGGCGCCGCCGCCCGTCGTCATCGAGATCGCGACGAATAGGCCGGTGACGATCGTGCCCATCAGCAGTCCGCCCAACGCCTGCGGTCCGAGCACCAGGCCCACGACCACGGGAACGAGCACCGGCAGCAGCGACGGCACGATCATTTCGCGGATCGCGGCCTTGGTCAGCATGTCCACCGCCACGCCGTACTCCGGCTTGGCCGTGCCTTCCATGATGCCCTTGATTTCCTTGAACTGACGGCGCACTTCGACCACCACGGCGCCCGCCGCGCGGCCGACGGCTTCCATCGCCATCGCGCCGAACAGGTAGGGAATGAGACCGCCGATGAACAGGCCGACGATCACCATGGGATTCGACAGGTCGAACGACTGGCTGATGCCCGCCGTATCTAGCGCATGCGTGTAGTCGGCGAACAGCACCAGTGCTGCCAGGCCCGCGGAGCCGATCGCGTAACCCTTGGTCACTGCCTTGGTCGTATTGCCGACGGCATCGAGAGGGTCGGTCACTGCGCGCACGGAATCCGGAAGCTTCGCCATTTCCGCGATGCCTCCTGCGTTGTCGGTGATCGGGCCGTACGCGTCGAGCGCAACGATGATGCCCGTCATCGACAGCATGGCGGTTGCGGCAATGGCAATGCCATACAGGCCCGCCAGCATGTAGGACGCGAGAATGGCCGCGCACACCGCGAGCACCGGCCATGCGGTGGCCCGCATCGACACGCCGAGGCCGGCAATGATGTTGGTGGCGTGGCCGGTCGTCGACGCCTTGGCGACGTGTTTCACCGGCGCGAAGTCCGTGCCCGTGTAGTACTCGGTGATGATCACCATCGCCGCCGTCAGCAGGAGGCCGATCAGCGTTGCGCCGAAGAGCCCCAACCTCGACAGATTCGGGTCCGCCTCGGATATGCCGCCCATCATCCGGTCGGTGATGAACCAGAAGCCGATCGCCGAAAGGATGCCGGCGACGGCCAGTCCCTTGTACAACGCATTCATGATCTTTCCGCCAGGCACCGCCTTGACGAAGTAGCAGCCCACGATCGACGCCAGGATCGAGAAGCCACCGAGTACCAACGGATAGGTGACGGCCGTCTCCGCCATCGACGGCAACAGAAGCGCGCCCAGCAGCATCGTCGCGACGATCGTCACGGCGTAGGTTTCGAATAGGTCGGCCGCCATGCCCGCACAGTCACCGACGTTGTCGCCCACGTTGTCCGCGATCACGGCCGGATTGCGCGGATCGTCTTCCGGAATACCCGCCTCGACCTTGCCCACCAGGTCGGCGCCGACGTCGGCACCCTTGGTGAAGATGCCGCCGCCAAGACGTGCGAAGATCGAAATCAACGACCCGCCGAACGCGAGGCCCACCAGCGGCTCGATCGTGTGGTGGAGTCCCTGCCCCATGAGATTCGGCGCCCAGTGCGCGGAACCGGTAAGGAACCAGTAGAAGCCCGCCACGCCCAGAAGTGCCAGGCCGACGACCAGCATGCCGGTGATGGCGCCACCGCGGAACGCGACCGCAAGCGCCTGGTCGAGGCCGCTTCGTGCAGCTTCCGCCGTGCGTACATTGGCACGCACCGACACGTTCATGCCGATGTAGCCGGTAAGGCCGGACAGGATAGCGCCGAGCGCGAAACCGCCCGCCGTGCGGGCGCCCAGCGCCCACCAGATGATGATGAACAGGACGACGCCGACAATGCCGATCGTCGTGTACTGGCGATTGAGATAAGCCTTTGCCCCGGCCTGGATGGCGGCGGAGATTTCCTGCATGCGTGGATTGCCGGCTGGCTTGGCGAGGATCCAGTTGATCCAGATGCCGCCGAAGACGATCGCCACCACCGCGCAGACGAGCGCGAAGATGAGGCCTGTGGTCATGGCTTGGTACTCCCTTTGTAATGTAATGTGCAGTGGAACGCCGTGGCCCTCGTTCGGGCTCTCGTTAGGCACCCAAGCGCTCCGCGATCCCCGCCCCGGACAGCATCAAGGCGTGAACCGATCCCCTCGCAAAGATCGGCCGGGGGAAGTCCCGACCGGCGAAAACACGCTATTTTGCCATTTTGCGGTCGAGGAAGTCGAGTCGGTCCTGTCCCCAGAACAGTTCGTCCGCCACCACGTAGGTGGGCGCCCCGAACACCCCGCGGGCGATGGCCTCCTGCGTGAGCGCCACATATTTCTCCGCGATTTCCGGGGCTTGCGCGCGGGTCGCCAGGGCGGCGGCGGGCAGTCCGCACTCGTCGGCGATCGCCCGCATTGTCGCGGTATCCGCGATATTGCGCTCCTGCTCCCAGATGGCACGGCCGACGGCGCCCGCGAGCTTCATGGCCTGTGTCGAGCCCAGTTCGAGCGCCGCGAGGATCCAGTACGCGGCGAGATCGCCATTCACAGGAAAGAATTTGGGCTGTATGTGCATCGGCTTGCCCAGGAATCGCGCCCAGCGCTGCAACTCGACCAGCCGATACGCCTGCCGCTGCGGCGCGCGCTTCGACAGCGGCAGCCCGCCCGACACGGGAAACACCTCGCCCAGGTTGATCGGCTTGACGGCGATCGTGGCACCACGCTCTTGCGCGATGGCGACAAAGCGGTCGTGCCCGAGATAGGCGTACGGGGAAATGGTGGCGAAATAATAGTCGACGGTCTGCGTCATGACTTATCCGGATGCCGGGTCAGGCCGTGAATTCCGTGGTGAGCTTCTTCGCTACCGCGACGTTCTTCAATCTCGTGAATTGCGGGAGGCCATCCCTGAACGGCGGCGGGTCCTCGCCCTTCATGAGCGGGCCCAGATAGGCACGCGCCTTGGGCGTGATGCCGAGCCCGTCACGGGTGATGAAGTCGCGCGGAAGTTTCTTTTCGACATTGGCCACGTCCTTCAGCGGTGCCACGGCGATCTTCCATCGGTATGGCTTGTCCGACGTGCGCAGGATCGCGGGCATCACCGCATTGCGTCCGGCCAGAGCCAGCTCCACCGCGGCCTTGCCGACCGCGTACGACTGTTCGACATCGGTCCTGGAGGCCAGGTGCCGCGCGGCACGCTGCAGGTAATCGGCAACGGCCCAGTGATACTTGTATTTGAGCCGGTCCTTGATGATCTTCGCGATCATCGGACCGACGCCGCCCAATTGCGCGTGGCCGAATGCATCACGAGTGCCGGTATCCGCCAGCAATTCACCACCGGAATTGCGCAGGCCTTCCGAGACACCGATGCAGCAATAGCCGAAGCGCCGCACGTTCGCATCCACCGCCGCGGTGACCTTGCCTTCGTCGAAAGGAATTTCCGGAAACAGCAGCACCAGCGGAATCGGCGTGTCCTTGCTGTCCGCCATGCCCACGGCCGCGGTGATCCAGCCGGCATTGCGGCCCATCACCTCCAGCACGAAGACCTTGGTGGACGTTTTCGCCATCGATGCCACGTCGAACGCGGCCTCGCGCATCGACGTGGCCACGTACTTGGCCACGGAGCCAAAACCCGGACAGTTGTCGGTGACCGGAAGATCGTTGTCGACTGTCTTGGGCACGTGCACTGCGATGAGCGGGTAGCCCAACTTGGCGGCGATCTGCGACACCTTGAGGCACGTGTCGGCCGAATCGTTGCCGCCATTGTAGAAGAAATAGCCGATGTCGTGCGCGCGGAAGACGTCGATCAGCCGCTCGTACTGCGCACGATTCTCGTCGATTCCCTTGAGCTTGTAGCGGCACGAACCGAACGCGCCGCCGGGCGTGTAACGCAGGGCGGCGATGGACTTTGCGGACTCGCGGCTGGTGTCGATCAGGTCCTCGGTCAACGCGCCGATGATGCCGTTGCGGCCGGCATAGACGCGGCCGATGCGGTCGCGGTGCTTGCGGGCGGTTTCGATGACGCCCGCAGCGCTCACATTGATGACGGCCGTTACGCCACCCGACTGAGCGTAGAACGCATTACGCGTGGCCATGAACGGGTCAGTTTTTCAGCGCCACCAGACTGGCGTCGCGAATGGCCTCCACGGTACCCATCCCATCCACCTTGCGGTATTTGGGCGCGCGCGTGTCACCCGTTGCCGACCATTTCGCGTAATAGGCAACGAGTGGTTCTGTCTGCGCATGATAAACGGCAAGGCGGTTTTGCACCGTCGCCTCCTGGTCGTCGTCGCGCTGGATCAGGTCCTCTCCGGTGACGTCATCCTTGCCAGGCACTTTGGGCGGATTGAACTTGATGTGATACGTGCGGCCCGAAGCCACATGGACGCGCCGGCCGCTCATGCGCTCGACGATCGCGCTGTCGGGCACGTCGATCTCGAGCACGTAGTCGATCGGCACGTTGGCGTTCCGCATCGCGTCGGCCTGCGGAATCGTGCGCGGAAAGCCGTCGAACAGATAGCCGTTCGCGCAATCCGCCGCGGTCAGGCGGTCCTTCACCAGGCCGATGATGATGTCGTCCGAGACCAGGCCACCGCTGTCCATCACTTTTTTCGCGGCAAGTCCCAGCGGCGTGCCCGCCTTCACCGCGGCACGCAGCATGTCGCCGGTGGAGATCTGCGGGATGCCGTAGGCTTCCTTGATGAAGGTGGCCTGGGTACCCTTGCCGGCGCCCGGTGGGCCCAACAGAATCAGTCGCATGGTCGTGACTTGGAAAAGTAGGCGGGATTTGTGTGAGGACCGGCCGCATCTTGCAGCGACTCAAGGTTAATGTCCCTGGATCATTCCGGTGCGAGGCAGATTCTCGCTGTTATCCGCGGGACGGTCAACGCGTGCGTCCCGCGTTGCCGGCATTCGCGAAGATCTCGCGCACTCGCGCCAGGTCCTCAGGCGTGTCGATGCCCGGCGCCGGTGTGCCGTGCGTGATCTGTACGGCTATCCTGTAGCCATGCCATAGAGCTCGCAATTGCTCCAGCGCCTCGAAGCGTTCGATGGGCGCCGGCGCGAGTGACGGAAACGCCCGCAGGAAGGGCACGCGATACGCATAGAGTCCGTAATGCCGGTACAGCGGGAGACCCGGCGGC
Organism: uncultured beta proteobacterium; assembly: GCA_963829415.1. GTDB lineage: Bacteria > Pseudomonadota > Gammaproteobacteria > Burkholderiales > Casimicrobiaceae > VBCG01. The sequence goes on from CAWHII010000001.1 coordinate 62,412, forward strand.
AGCGCACCGGGGGTTTCGCGGAATGCGTCGCGCGCCCAGGGAATGGTCGCGCGGCTGAAATACAGCGCGTAGCCCGCAGCATCGAGGACGACCTTGACGACATTCGGATTGAAGGCCTCGGCAGGGTCGTCGATCGGATGGCAGGCCGTGGCGATAGCCGCGTCCGGCCGCGCTGCCAGGAGCGCCGCCATGTCCCGGATCAGCGCCGCGTCGAGCAGCGGCTCATCGCCTTGCACGTTGACCACGATTTCGCCATCCGCCAGGCCAAGCGCATCCGCGGCCTCGGCGAGGCGATCGGTGCCCGTCGCGTGATCTTCGCGCGTCATGCATGCCCTGAGGCCGTGCGCAACAACGGCGTCGCGCACGCGCAGGTCGTCCGTGGCCACGACCACGCGCGACGCGCCGCTTTCGCGCGCGCGTTCTGCGACGCGCACGACCATCGGCTTGCCGGCGATATCGGCGAGCGGCTTGCCCGGGAGGCGCGTCGACGCGTAGCGCGCGGGGATGAGAACGGTGAACGACAACTGCGCCGCCGCCGTGCTATTCGTACTCGGACGGCGCGAGCTTGCGCGCTTCTTCCTCGAGCATGACCGGAATGCCGTCGCGCACCGGATAGGCGAGCCGCGCGGATTTCGAAATGAGTTCCTGTTTTTCGCGGTCAAACGTCAGAGGGCCCTTGGTGACCGGGCAGACGAGCAGCTCAAGCAGCTTTGAATCCATGGATCTTCTCCAGGGCGAGGACGACAAGCGCCGGATCGATGATTGCGCGAAGCGGCAGGTACCAGCAGCGCTCGTCGGCGAATGCAGCGCATTTTACCGCGTCCTTCTGCGTCATCAGGATCGCGATGGCGCCGGGGAACGCAATATCGCCTGGAGTGTAGTCATGGTGATCGGGAAACGCGTGAGGCGTCGCCGCAATGCCCAGCGTCGCGATCATGTCGAAAAACCGCTGCGGATTGCCGATGCCCGACACCGCGTGGACTTCCTTGTCCTTCCACTGCGCCGGATTCACCTCGAGGCCCGGGTGCTTCAGGTTGCGCCATGGCAGGGGCTCGTGTGTCATCGCAGTCTCGTGCCCGTTCGCCGCAGGTGGCCGGGGCATGTCGCCCGCGAACAGGCGCACGACAGCATCAACGTTCCGCAAGCGCGAAACCGGCTCGCGCAGCGGTCCCGCCGGCAGCATGAGGCCGTTGCCGAATTCGCGCGACGCGTCGATCACGGCGATCTCCATGGCGCGCGCCAGCGCGTAATGCTGCAGGCCATCGTCGGCGATGATCACGTCGCAGGACGGATTCGCCCGTATCAGGCCACGCCCGGCGTCCGCCCGGTTGTGTCCGATCCACACCGGCAGGCCCGTTTCGGCGAAGAGCAGCGGCTCGTCGCCCACGACCTTCGGATCGTCGCCGGATGTCACGGCACGCGGCACCGCGCTGGTCCCGCCATATCCCCGACTGACGATTCCGGGTCTGAAACCACGGTGCGCGAGCTGCTCGGCAAGCGCGCGGGTCAGCGGCGTTTTGCCCACGCCGCCGACATTGATGTTGCCGACGACGATCACGGGGACCGGGAGGCGCGCCGTGCGCAGGACGCCCGCGCCGTATAGCGCCCGTCGCGCTCCGACGATGATTCGAAAGAGGATCGACAACGGCCACAACAATGCGGCCAGCGGCGTGACCCGCGGCGTGTACCAGGTCGCGACAAGACGCATGGCGAAAGTCACGGCCGTGCCGCCAATTCGGGCTACTTCGCGGGCGTCTGCGTCGCGAACGTGATGTGGACGAGACCGACCTGGCGCGCAGCCTCCATCACGTGGATGACCGATTGGTGCGTCGCATTGGCATCGGCATTGATGATGACCACCGGGTCCTTGGCATCGCCCCCGGCCCGCCTCAGCATCTCCCCCAGCGCCGACACCGTGCTGAAGGTGAACACGTTCTTGTCGATGACGTAGCGGCCCTGTGCGTCGATCCCGACATTGATCTCCTTCGGGCGCTGCTTCACCGCGTTGGCATCGGCTTCCGGCAGCGTGATCTGCAGTTCCGCGACGCGCTGGTAGGTCGTGGTCACCATCAGGAAAATCAGGATGACGAGCAGAACGTCGATCAGCGGAATGAAATTGATCTCGGGGTCGTCCCGGTTCCGCGAGCCACGTAAGTTCATCGCGTCGACCCGGCTACTTGCGCTCGCCGTGCGCGAAATCGACCAGCTTGATGGCCTGCTGCTCCATCTCCACGACCAGCGCGTCCACCTTCGAACGGAAATAACGATAGAAGATCATCGAAGGGATGGCGACGATGAGGCCCATCGCGGTGTTGTAGAGGGCGATCGAAATGCCCTGCGCGAGCTGGATCGGGTTCGATGCCGCGGCGCCTTGCGATCCGAAGATTTCGATCATGCCCACCACCGTGCCGAAGAGACCCATCAAAGGCGCCATCGCGGCGATCGTGCCGAGCGTGGTCAGGAAGCGTTCGAGGTCATGGGTGACGACCCTTCCGACTTCCTCGATGGCTTCCTTCATCACCGGCCGGGGTGCCTTCACGTTCGCCAGGCCCGCGGCGAGGATGCGCCCGAGCGGGCCCTGGGCCGCAGTCCGCATGAGCAATTCGGAGGTGGCCCCCGTTTGCCGGAAGTCGACGAGGACTTTGTCCACCATCCCGGCGGGCGCGACAATCGATTGCCGCAATGACCAGAGCCGTTCGAAAATCAACGCGAGCGCCACGATGGACGCGAGAATCAATGGCCAGATCGGCCATCCCGCCGCTTGTATCAGGGACCACACGAGATAGAACTCCTTCGCCAGAACGCTTGAAATGTAGCCTGCCGATCCCGATTCGGCAAGGCAGGATTGTCAGGCAGACATTTTTCCGCGCTCGCCGGCTTCGGCGAGCGTCGCTGTCACCGCGGCGCCCGCGAGCACGATCAGCCAGCTCAGGAAGATCCAGAACAGAAGCGCCGGAAAGGCTGCCAGCGCGCCGTAAAGCAATTGGTAACTCGGAAAGCTCGTCAGGTACCACGTGAAGATCCGTTTGGTGGCTTCGAAGGCAATGCCGGCGAGCACGCCGCTTGCAATCGCGTGGCGCCAGTACACGCGTCGCGCCGGCGCGATGCGGTACAGGAGCGTCAACCCCACGATGACCAGCGCCGTCGGCACGAAGCGCCGCACCACGTCGTTCAGCGCCCCCTGCAGCGGCACCGCCGCGACGAGCTCCGCGAGCGTCCAGGCAATCAGTGAAATGGTGGCACCCAGGATCACCGGGCCCGCGGTGATGCCGAAAACATAGACCAGGATGCGCCGCGCGATCGGGCGCTTTTTGCGGATGCCCCAGATTTCGTTGATTTCCGATTCGATCGTGTCGATCGCCAGCGTTGCCGTGATAACGACGAAAATGATCGACCGGCCGACCACGTTCGCGGCATCCTCGGCCAGCACCACCACGTATTCATGGACGATGGCGGATGCCGATGTGGGCACGAGATGACGCAGAAGGAATGCCTCGAGCACCTTGAGGAAGTCCTGGAAGATCGGGAAATGCGCCACGAACGCGAATGCGACAGTAGTCAGCGGCACCAGGCCCAGCAGCGTGACGAAAGACAGGCTGCCGGCGGCGCGAAACCAGCCGACGCTGTTCAGGCGGGCGACGGTACGGCGGAAGAAGCGGATGGGACCCAAGGAGGCTGGCGCAGGAAGAACCGCACTAAGGACGTTGTGCGATTATCGCAGACGCAAGGCGGGCGCTGGTGCCGGCGACCAATGTCACCTGGAACGAACAACCGGGGCCGAGGTCTGAACGTCGCCCCTTATTGCAAGGAACCTATGCGATGACCACCCAACCTCTCCCACCGGTCCCGACCGCGGCCGCGCACGAAGTTGCGCTGTTTGGCGGCGGCTGTTTCTGGTGCCTCGATGCCGTGTTCCGCGAACTGGACGGCGTGACGGCCGTGGCATCGGGGTACGCAGGCGGCAAGACGGTGAATCCCGATTACGAGGATATCTGCACGGGCCGCACCGGGCACGCGGAAGTCGTGCGGATATCGTTCGACCCGTCCAGGCTGTCGTTTCGCGACCTGCTGACAGTGTTCTTCACGATCCATGATCCGACGACCATGAACCGCCAGGGCAATGACGTCGGAACGCAGTACCGGTCGGTGGTCTTCTGCCAGTCGCCGGAACAGCGGGCGGCAGTTCAGGCGGTGATCGCAACGCTCAACGCGGAAAAATTGTGGGCCGGACCGATCGTGACGGAAGTGACCGGAGACTCGACGTTCTATCCCGCGGAGACCTATCACCAGGACTATTTCGAGCAGAACGCGAACCAGCCCTACTGCAGGGCGGTCGTCGCGCCCAAGGTCGCGAAGTTCCGCAAGGCGTTTGCGGAGCGCCTGAAAGGCAATGCTCGCGCTTCATCGCGGTCTGCCTAGGGCCTGTTAACGCTTTGAACGCAAACGCGAACGGATGGCATGGGGCGCCAATCGCGGAAGCCGACGAAGCAAAGACCGGCAGGCTTTGCGAGGAGAGCAACAAAGAGTGGCGCCCCATGCCGCCCGTTCCCTTCGCGCAGTTTGGTCAACTGAGGCCGAAAACGTCCATCGCTGTGTTGCGAAGGCTCGCCGGGTGCCCGACCCACCTTCGCCTTCGCGCCTTGCGCTGGGCGTTTTCTGCTGTGCAACGCGTATGTGTTCATAGCGTTAGCAGGCCCTAAGCGGGGCGCTTGGATAGCCAGCCCCCTGTCGCGAGACACGCGCCCACCGCCCAGAACACGGGCGTCAGTCCCACGGTCGCGCCCAGCGCGCCGAACATCAGCGGCACCACGCAGGCCATCGACTGCACCAGGGACATCCGTACGCCTGCGGCCTCGCCCGTGCGCCCCGGCGGCGCGTGGCTGTGCAGCAGCGACATCACCATCGGCTGGCCCATCCCCAGTCCCAGCCCCAGCGTGAACGACATCGCGAGCAGCGCCCCCGTCGTATTGACGAATGGGAACAGCATGTACACGGCCCCGGACATGAACAGCGCGATCGTGAGCACCTGGTGCGGCGTAACGTGGCGCACGATCCAGCGCATCGAGAAGCGCACGACGAAGGTCGCCGCCGCGAACGACGCCAGGACCAGCCCGATCTGCGACGCAGAGAGTCCGATCCCAGCCCCATAGACCGGAATCACGATGGTATGCAGGTCCCAGCCCATCGACAGCAGCAGGTTCACCGCGAAGATCCGCCGCAATTTCCGGTGGACCACGAGTTCGAATGCGCTGCCTGTTGCGACGCCTTGGTGCGCGGGATGCGGGCCCGGCAATGCGACGCTGCCGGCGACAAGCACCGCGAACGGTACCAGCGGGATCGCGGCAAGTACCGCAAACGACGCCGTGAACCCCGCATGATCGATCGTGAATCCGGCAATGAGCGGTCCCAGGAGTCCCGAGATCGAGTAACCCAGCGCCAGCTGGCTGAAGTTGTGGATGCGGGCCGTGGCGGCGCCCAGCTCGCCGGTCGTATTCTGCGCAGCGACCTGGAATACCATGAACGACACGCCGACCAGTGCCGCGCTCGCGAACAACGCGAACAGTCCGGGCACGAACACCGGTATCAATGCCCCTGCAGCGAGTCCGAGCGAGCCGGCCTGCATCGGGCGGCGCACGCCCATGCGATCGGACAGGCGTCCCGCGGCGACCGCACACAGCATCGGAAGGAATGCATACAGCGCCACCAAAACGCCGACCACCGCGGTCGAACGACCTTGCTTGATGGCTTCGAGCGTCACCGTGACGCGGTTGCCGGTGAGGACGACGTGATTGGCGATTCCCAGCGCGATCAGTGCCGCGAGCGTGGGATTCCGGAAACGGAAGCGAATCAAGGCGCGAGCCGTCCGATGCGCCAGTTCGCACCCTCGCTGTGGTAGGTGATACGGTCATGCAGCCGCGACGCGCGGCCCTGCCAGAATTCGAACGCGTCCGGGACCAAGCGGTAGCCGCCCCAGTGCGGAGGACGCGGCACGGAGTCGCCGGGATGGCGCGCCTCAATTTGCGCGAATCGCGCCTCCAGCACCGCACGATCCGGCAGCGGCTCGCTTTGCGGCGACGCCCATGCACCGACCTGCGACATGCGCGGCCGGCTGGTCCAATACGCATCGGCGGTGGCGCTGTCGACTTTTTCGACCGCGCCTTCGATGCGAATCTGGCGCTCGAGTTCGGGCCAGAAAAACAGGATTGCCGCGCGCGATCCGGCCCGCAACTCCCGCGCCTTGCGACTCTGGTAGTTCGTGTAGAACGTCAATCCACGCTCGTCGACTGCCTTGAGCAGCACGATGCGTGCGGAGGGCGCGCCCGCGGGATCGGCGGTGGCCAGCGTCATTGCGTTGGGTTCCGGTACCTGCGCGGCCACCGCCTCGTCGAACCAGCGCGAGAACTGGCGAAAAGGATCCGCATCGACGTCGCTCTCGTCGAGCGCGGCGCGCTTGTATTCGACACGCAGATCTGCGGGATTCGTGGCGGGAGTATTCATGCGGAGCGAAACCCGAGAGAAACTGAGGGGCAAACGAGCACGATGCGCGCAGCGAACCACCTGCGATCACCGGCGCGCTGCCAGCATTTTACTCCTCTTCGTGCGCGGGTCCCTGCCAGACATTGCGCAGTTATCGACCAGATCTCTTCTCGTACGCGGCGTTGATCGGCGCCGCGAACGGCAAACTGCGAACACGTGACTGCCGCGCAGGATTTTTCCGCTGTACCGATCATCGGAGGGGCGCGGCAACGAAGAGCCCTGCGGCATTGGTGAAGGCGATCCGCCGTGCTGTGTCCGCCGGCAGTTGTGCGAGCCAGCCGCGATACCAGGCCATGATCTCGCCATATTGCGCCCAGCGCTGATTCACCCAGGTGTCGGATCCGATGACGAAGCGATCGGGAAATCGCGCGAACAGACTCTGCCACGCCGGCGTCAACCGGCCATCCTGCGTGATGTCGTAGCGGTAGGAAAGCTCGCCGATGAGCGTCGGGTGCCGCATGAAGTACTCGGCAATCGCTTCAGGGCGCGTGGAAAATCCCGAATGCGCCCAGATCACCTTGACCTTCGGGTCATGTGCAAACAGGGCCTCGAGGGCCGCCTCGTCGCAGTGGGCGTGCAGCCACAGATCGTTCGCGACGGCCAGCATCACGATCTTTCTCACCTGTGCGGTGCCCGCGTCGGCGGCACCAAACACGTGGAACTCGCCGATGCCGCGATAGCCGATGCCGCGCGCGAGCTCGGTTTCGATCAGCGCGTAGATTTCCGGATCGCTGAACCAGGTCTGACGGTCAGCGTGCGTACGATAGGGGCGAATGAACGGGACGACGCGCGGGGCTGATGCCGGAAGGTCGCGTGCCGCGTCGACCAGCGCGCGCGTGCCGTCGTTCGGACGGCTGGTAGCGAGGATGGCGGTGACGCCGTTGGCGCGAAAGAGACGCAATACCTCCGCCACAGGAAACGCAGAGGCAGCTTCGTCGTTGTAGTGCAGGTGGGCGTCGAAGAGTTCCTGCGGAGCCTGCGCGCCCGCCGGCACGCAGAGCGCCAGGACCCACGCGGAAACCCAGAAGCGGCAACACCGGAGCATCAAGAAAGTCTCCCATGTAGCCTCCGTTGGGGCAACCGCCGCTTGGCATTACACTGGACGCCGTAGCCTGAAATGCCAACCACGTGACTCTCGACGACCACCACACGCTGATCCTGGCGATACTCGTCCTGTTCCTCGGGCGCTGGTTGAACAGCCGCATTCACTGGCTGCGCGAATACGGCATCCCCGAACCGGTCACCGGCGGCCTGATTGCGTCGATGGCGCTCACCGCGCTGGTCATGGCCGCCGGTGTGGAGATCAAGTTCGATCTTTCCGCCCGCGACACGCTGCTGATCGTGTTTTTCACCACGGTCGGACTTTCGGCGAATCTGCGCGTGCTGGCAATGGGCGGCGTGATGCTCGTGGTACTCACCCTGGTCGCCGTGACGAATCTCGTCATTCAAAACGGAGTCGGGGTGGGACTGGCTTCGCTGATGGGCTATCCGCCAGCGGTTGGACTGCTTGCCGGGTCGGCGGCGTTGGCCGGCGGGCACGGCACCGTGCTCGCATGGGGACCGATCCTCGGCGAGAAATTCGGCGTCCAGAGCGCCTCGGCGATGGGCGCTGCCGCCGCGACATTCGGGCTGATCGCCGGCGGCCTGCTGGGCGGCCCGCTCGGCCATCGCCTGATCACCCGCCACGGCTTGTCCGGCAAGGACGCGGAGGAACTCACGGTCGGCGTCAGCTATGAACAGGAGAACCAGCCGAAACTCGACGCAAACGGCGTCCTCACCACGCTGCTCGTCATTGCGATAGCCATCGCGGCCTCCGACGAACTCAATGACCTGCTGGCCAAGGTCGGCTTCACGCTGCCAAAGTTCGTCACGGCCCTTTTTGCGGGCATGGTGCTGTCCAATACCGTTCCCCGCCTGGCCCCCAGGCTGGGCTGGCCGACGGGATCGCCGCCGCTGGCGCTCATTGCCGACGTGGCACTCGGGCTCTTCCTCGCAATGTCCTTGATGTCGCTGAACCTGGCATCGCTGGCCGGCGTTGCGCTTCCGCTCTTCGTCATCCTCCTGGCCCAGGTCGTGATCTGCTGGCTCCTGGTCTCCCGAGTCGTGTTCCGGCTGCTGGGCGGCACCTACGACGCTGCCGTCACCTCCTCCGGCTACTTCGGGCTGGCCATGGGTGCCACGCCGACCGCCATCGCCATCATGACCGCGACGACCAAGAAATACGGGGCCTCGCCCCGCTCGTTCCTGATCGTGCCGCTGGTCGGTGCGTTCTTCGTCGATATCGCCAACGCGATCGTCCTCCAAACCTTCGTCAAGGTCCTTGGGGGGTAGACGAACCCTGCCGGAGGCGCGCCGGGTTCGTTTGTGTTTACGCAACAGTGCGGCAGATTCCTCTATGCCAACCATTCCCTTCCTCTGAAAATGCGGTATAGTCGCCGCCGATGGAGTGGTATCCCGTGACAGGACGGACCGCTTCACACCGAACGGCATCGTCCGCTCGCATCAATCGACAGGAAGGGAAGGAGACCCATGGCAACTGCCAAGAAAGCTGCGAAGAAACCCGCCGCGAAGAAACCCGCCGCGAAGAAAGCCGCAACCAAGAAGCCCGCGGCAAAGAAGCCCGCGGCAAAGAAGGCCGCTCCGAAAAAAGCCGCCCCGAAAAAGAAACCCGCTGCAAAGAAGCCCGCTGCGAAGCGCAAGCCCAATGCGGCATTCATGAAGCCGTTGATGCCGTCAGCGATGCTCGCGATGGTCGTGGGCAGCTCGCCGCTGCCGCGCACCGAAGTCACCAAGAAGATCTGGGACTACATCAAGAAGAACAAGCTTCAGGACGCCGTTAACCGGCGCCTGATCAACGCGGACGAAAAGCTCCGCGCAGTCTTCGGCGGCAAGGGCAAGGTGTCGATGTTCGAGATGACCAAACTCGTCTCGAATCACCTCAAGTAAAATGAGGTAGACGACACTCTCATGCTCGGCGCGAAACATTGCGCCGCGACGGCCGGCTTGGCGCACGCAGCGTTTAGCCGGCCGTTTCAATTGCGGGCGCGCCACCGCCGGGTGGGCGTGGCGAAGTTCCTGATACGCGGTAGAGTTATGCTTTTCGCGCGCTGCGCGCCGGAGGACTATCCGCATTTCCCCGGGTGTCCCTGCCAATCCCTCAATCGTCTCCCGCCCTTTCCCTCACCGCGATGCTCCCTCAATTCGTCCGATATGCAGGTGCCGGTGTCATTGGCACCGCGGCGCACTATGCGGTGCTCGTGGCGCTCGTGCAGGGTGGAGAGGTCGGCGTGGTTGCCGCGTCGACCGCGGGCGCGTTTGTCGGCGCCGGGGTCAACTACCTGCTCAACCACCGCTTCACCTTTGCGAGCACCGCGTCGCACGGACGCGCGTTGCCGCGCTTCGCCGCGGTGGCTGCCGGCGGCATCGCGCTGAACGCGCTGGTCCTGGCGAGCATGCTGGCGTTGGTCGGCCCCCATTACCTCGTCGCGCAGGTGGTGGCGACGCTCGCCGTGCTCGTGGCGGGCTATCTCGCGAATCGCGCATGGACGTTCTGAGCGCGGCGGGCGCCGCGGTGGCCACTCCGGCCGTGGCGTCATCATCGCTGTCGGTGGTCGTCCCCGCCTACAACGAACAGGCGGTGCTGCCGGAATTCCACCGGCGGCTCGCGGCGGTGCTCGACGCGCTTCCTGTCCGCGCCGAGATCGTCTATGTCAACGACGGCAGCAGTGACACGACACGGTCGCTGCTCCTCGCACTGCGGGAGACCGACCCGCGCGTCGCGTTCATCGATCTCTCGCGTAATTTCGGCAAGGAAGTCGCAATGAGCGCCGGCCTGGATCACGCCCATGGCGATGTCGTCGTGGTCATCGACGCGGACCTGCAGGATCCGCCCGAGCTCATTCCCGACATGCTGCGCGCATGGCACGAGGGATTCGACGTCGTGCTGATGCGGCGAAGGAGCCGCGCACAGGAGAGCTGGCTCAAGAAGGCCACCGCGCACGCCTTCTACCGCGCCATCGGGCGCATGGGCACCATCGACATTCCGGAAAATGTCGGCGATTTCCGACTGCTGTCGCGCCGCGCGGTCGCCGCACTGCGCCGCTTCCCGGAGCGCAGCCGCTTCATGAAGGGACTGTTTGCGTGGATCGGTTTTCCCTGCCGCGAAATCGAATACGACCGGGACGGCCGCCATGCCGGCGAGACCAAGTGGAACTACTGGCGGCTCTGGAATTTCGCGCTCGAAGGAATCACGTCATTCTCGGTGGTCCCACTCAAGGTCGCCAGTTACATCGGGTTCGCAACCGCGCTGACCGCATTCACGTACGGCGCATACGTCATAGGCAAGACGCTGCTCTACGGCGATCCGGCGAGAGGCTATCCGACGTTGATCGTGGTCGTGCTCTTCCTGGGTGGGTTGCAACTGATGGCGCTGGGGATCATCGGTGAATACCTAGCCCGGATGTTCATCGAGGTCAAGCAGCGCCCGCTCTACCTTGTCCAGCAATCCCTGCCGCCCCGGCGGCCGCTGCCCGCGCCGGAAGGCCACGCGTCATCCGACCGATGACCGCGGCACCGCTTACCGCGCGCGAGCGCAAATGGCTTGTTCTGCTGTTGGTCGTCGTGGTCGCTGTGCGGCTCGTCACGCTGGGCGCGTATCCGCTGCTCGACCCGACCGAATCCCGCTACGCCGAAATTGCCCGCAAGATGCTCGAAACGGGCGACTGGCTGGTGCCGCAGGTCGACTACGGCGTTCCGTTCTGGGGCAAGCCACCGCTGTCCACCTGGCTTTCGGCGCTCGCCATGGCGGTGTTCGGCGTGAACGAATTCGCCGCGCGTCTGCCGTCGTTCCTGCTCCTGGTCGGCTGCGGCGCGTTGGTTTACCGGCTGGCGGTATGGCGCGCGGGCGCCGACACTGCGCTCTGGGCATTGGCGGCGTTCGCGACCACGGGTCTCGTCTTCATCAGCGCGGGCGCGGTCATGACGGACCCCGCGCTGGTGTTCGCGACCACCCTTTCCATGGCCGGATTCTGGATTGCACTGCAGGGCGGCGAAGCCGCGCGTCGTGCGGCCGGCTTTGCCTTCTTCATCGGACTTGCCGCGGGGTTGCTGGCGAAAGGGCCCGTTGCCATCGTGCTCACGATGCTGCCGGTCGGCGCGTGGACGCTGTGGACCCGCCAGTGGCGCGCAGTCTGGACATGCGTGCCATGGCTCACCGGAACACTGCTAATGCTCGCGCTGGCCGTGCCCTGGTACTGGGCTGCCGAACGCGCATCGCCCGGGTTCCTTGACTACTTCCTCGTGGGCGAACACTGGAAGCGGTTCGTGGAGTCGGGCTGGAAGGGCGATCTCTACGGCCAGGCACACGCCCGGCCGCGCGGCACGATCTGGGTTTGGTGGTTCGCGGCCGCACTGCCCTGGTCACCCATGGTCGTGGGCTGGCTCGTGCGCATGCTGGCGACGCAGCGCAACGACGCCAGCCGTCTGCTGCGCGATCCATGGTGTTCGTATCTGTTGCTGTGGACGCTTGCCCCCATGCTGTTCTTCACGGTTTCGGGCAACGTGCTGGCGACCTACGTGCTGCCCGGCATGCCGGCGTTTGCCTTGCTGCTCTGCGAATTCTGGCAGCCCCGATCTGGCGACCCGCGCACTCTGCGTCTCGCCGTACGCTTGATGTTGGCATGCGGCACAGGGCTGCTGCTGGTTTTTGCCGGGGTCCTGGTCACGCAGCACCAGCGGTTCGATGTCGAACTCTCCCACCGTGCGCTGGTGCGAACGTATGAGGCGATGCGCGCCAACGAAGGCGACCGGCTGGTCTACGTCGGCCAGCGTCCGATTTCGGCAGAGTTCTACGCTGGCGGCAAGGCGGTAAAGGTCGACAATGCGAACGCACTCGCAGCTTACCGCGCCAGTCCCAACGCCGATTTCTTCGCCGTGCGCGAGGGGGACCTGCGCGAATGGTCCGACGCGGACCGCGCCGGGCTGGTCGAACTCGGCGCTTACGGCCAATATCGGCTGCTGCGCGAAACGTCGCGCTGAATTGGAAGCATAATCCCTTCGCATGTCCGATCCTTGGGACCGGGCGCAACGATGGAGGCATTCGTGGATGCATTCAGGACGGTTGTTGTCCTCGGTATCGTCGGTCTTGCCTCATTGGCGACCGCGCAGACGTCGACCGAGCGCATTCGCGGCGACGTCCTCCGTCTCGATGCCAATATCCTGCAAGTGAAGACACGCGCCGGCGAGGCATTGACCGTGAAGCTCGCCGACAATTTCGCGGTTAGCGCGATCGTGCGACGGGATCTCGCCGCCGTGGTTCCCGGCGCATTCGTGGGCACGGCGACGATGCCGAATCCGGATGGCACGCTGCGGGCACTTGAAGTGCTGGTCTTTCCCGAAGCCGCGCGCGGCAGCGGCGAGGGACACTATCCGTGGGATCTGCAGCCCGGGAGCATGATGACCAATGCGACGGTTTCGGACGTCGTCGCGGTCGATGCTGCGCGCCGGATGACGCTCAGGTACAAGGACGGCGAAAAGGTCGTCGTCGTTCCGCCGGACGCTCCCATCGTGTCGTTTGAGCCGGGCGATCGCGCGATGCTCGTCCCGGGTGCTCATGTCATTCTTGGCGCGGCCAGACAACCCGACGGCACGCTGACGGCCTCGCGGATCAGCGTCGGCAAGGACGGACTTGTCCCGCCAATGTAGCTGTCCCTCAGGTACGAGAATCCATCTCAAATGTCTCGCGCGCAGCCCCGAGATAGTACATAGACGTACAGCGAGGGGCGAGCGAGGATACGACAAAGCAATCGGGGCGCACAGCAATGTTTGCGATGGATTCTATTTTTTCTTCGGCCAGTCGTCCTCGTCCTCGAGGATCCGGATCACGCGCGTGCGCTTGCCGCCGGCATACTTCTCCATCTGCACGAGAATCGGGAAGCGCTGCGCCAGCGCGGCCCGCGCATCGCCTTCCTGCTCGAACGTCAGCAGCTTGCCGGCGTCATCGTAGACATCGCTCCAGATGCCCTTGTCGTCTTCCACTTCGATCTTGAACATGGCGTGTTGCCCCTGATGTCGCGGCGATCAGCCGGCAGTGCGCGCCTGCAACGCCTGGATGCGCTCTTCCAGCGGCGGGTGGGTCGAGAACAGCGCCATGATGCCTGCCCTGTCCGTGATGCCGAACCCGGCCATGGTCTTGGGCAGGGCGCCCGGCTCGACCCCGCCCAGGCGCTTCAGCGCGTTGACCATCGGCGTCGGCGAACCGAGATATTGGGCCGAACCGGCGTCCGCGCGGAATTCGCGCCGGCGGGAGAACCACGCGACGATGATCGAAGCCAGTACGCCGAACAGGACCTGGCACACCATGACCGTAATGAAGTAGCCCGGCCCGGTACCGCGCTCGGTACGGAACACCGTACGGTCGACGATCGAACCGACGATGCGGGACAGAAACACGACAAAGGTGTTGACCACCCCCTGGATGAGCGTGAGCGTGACCATGTCGCCATTCGCGACGTGCGCGACCTCGTGGCCCAGCACCGCCTCGACCTCGTCCCGGTTCATCGACTGCAGCAGACCGGTTGATACCGCAACGAGCGCCGAGTTCCTGAAGGCGCCGGTAGCAAACGCGTTGGCCGCGCCCTCGTAGATCGCGACTTCCGGCATGCCGATGCCGGCCTTTTGCGCCAGCCGGCGCACGGTATCCACCAGCCACGCCTCCGCCTCGTTCGATGGCTGGGTAATGACGTGCGCGCCGGTGGAACTCTTGGCCATCATCTTCGACATCAGCAGCGAAATGATCGCGCCGCCGAAACCGACGACCGCGGAGAAGGCCAGCAGGCCGCCGAAGCTGACGCCCGATTGGGCCGCGATCTGGTCGAGCCCGAACAATCGGAGCACGATTCCCAGGACCACCATGACCGCGATGTTGGTGATCAGAAACATTGCAATGCGTTTCATGAAGGCTTCCTGTCAGGATGAGCGGCGACATCTTAACGCGGATGCGCCGGGGGGCAAATTGCGGGAACGGTGAAGTCCGGTCTGCTCGCGTATCACCGGCCGGCCGGCTTGGTCCAGGAATCCCTGAGCGTGACTGCGCGATTGAAGACAGGCCTGCCCGGCGCGTGATCGGCCATGTCCGCGACGAAATAGCCATGCCGCTCGAACTGCACGCGTTCTTCAGGTGCTGCCGCGCCCAAGGCCGGCTCGACGAACGCGGTGATCACGCGTTTGCTCTCCGGATTGAGGTCGTCCCGATAGTCACGCTCCGCGATCTCCACCGCGTCGTCGTCGTCGCCGGCAACCACGATGCGGCGCGCAGGCGCCGGTACATCGGGCGCGGCCACATCGGCGCGGGCGCCCCACGGATTCTTCGCGCCGGGAAAGGGCACGCGGAACAACCGATCGTACAGCCGCACTTCCGCTGGAATGGCGTGCGCGGCGGACAACCAGTGGATGTTGCCCTTGACCTTGCGCACATCGGCACCTGGCGTGCCGCTTCGCGTTTCGGGGTCATACCTGCAATGCACGACAATGACTTTGCCTGCCGCATCCTTTTCGGCACTGATGCACTTCACGATGTAGCCATAGCGCAGACGCACCTCGGCGCCGGGTGCCAGCCGGAAGTAACCCTTGGGAGGGCTTTCCGTGTAATCGTCCCGGTCGATCCAGAGTTCGCGCGTGAGCGGCAACGCGCGCCTGCCGAGTTCGGGCTGCTGCGGATGGTTTGGCGCAAAGCAGTCCTCGCTGTGGCCCTCGGGGAAGTTGTCGATCACGAGCTTCACGGGGTCGAGCACCGCAATGCGCCGCTGCGCGCGCATGTTGAGATCGTCGCGCATGCATTCTTCGAGCACGCGCATGTCGATCCAGGAGTCGGTCTTGGAAACGCCAATCCGTTCGGCGAGCAGGCGGAAGCCCTCCGCCGTGAAACCGCGACGGCGCGCGCCAACCAGCGTGGGCATGCGCGGATCGTCCCAACCGTCGACGTGGCGCCCTTCCACCAACTCGACCAAACGGCGCTTCGACAACACGACATACGTGAGGTTGAGGCGCGCGAACTCGTATTGCTGCGGCAGCGGGCGCTCCAGTTGCCCGCCGTCCGCGAGCTTTTCGATTACCCAGTCGTAGAGCGGGCGATGGTCCTGGAATTCAAGCGTGCAGATCGAGTGCGTGATGCGCTCAAGCGCGTCCGATATGGCGTGCGTGTAATCGTAAAGCGGGTAGATGCACCAGGCGGCGCCGGTGCGATGGTGGGACGCGTGGCGGATCCTGTAGATCGCCGGATCGCGCATGTTGATGTTGGCGCTGCGCATGTCGATCCTGAGCCGCAGGATGTGCGCGCCATCGGGAAAATCACCTGCACGCATGCGGCGGAAGAGATCGAGGTTTTCGGCGACCGTGCGGTTGCGGAATGGGCTGTCCTGACCGGGTTGGGTCAACGTGCCGCGCGTTCCCCGCATCTGCTCGGCCGACTGGCTGTCGACATACGCGAGACCCTGGGTTATGAACCACTCCGCAAAACGATAGAGGACATCGTAGTAATCGGACGCGTGATACCGGTGCCCCCCCCAGTCGTAGCCCAGCCACTTCACCGTATCGGCGATGGTGTCCTCGAACTCAACATCCTCCTTGAGTGGGTTGGTGTCGTCGAAACGCAGGTGGCAGGTACCGCTGTTTTCGGCGGCGAGTCCGAAATTGAGGATGATCGACTTGGCGTGCCCGTAATGCAGATAGCCGTTGGGCTCGGGCGGGAAGCGGGTGACGACCCGACCACCGTACTTGCCGGAGCGATTGTCTTCTGCGACCACTGCGCGCAGGAAATGCGACGCGAGTTGCGGCACGTCCTTGGCGGCGGGATTTGCTGCCGCGCGATGCGTGGCATCCACCGGAGATTTTCGCGTATCAGCCACTTGTCGCGGTGCAGCATTCATTTCGCTTTGTCCATGAACAATCCATTGCGATTACACATTCTAACCGGGAGGGGATGTCCCGTCATTGCGCGCGCCACTAGGGGACACACGAGCTACCCCCGGAAGCCGCGCCCAATAAGGCTTTCCGGTCAGGTGCCCAACACTGTCGCGGCATGTTTTCCACAATTCCTGTGGATAGAAGTGTGCATATCTTGTAAATTGGTGCGCTAAGTAGTGCCTGGGTAGGGGAAAAGGTTGCGATGCCCAAAATCGCACCGTCTTTTTCCATACTGATATCAAAGGTTTGCGAGTTGCATACTACGGCCGTGCGACATCGCTCCGCCGCGTGAAAATGTCGCAGATGTCATTGTCGTTACATCTTTGCGCCGACCTTGTGTCTTGGACAAATAGGTTGCGAGGCGCGTGTTGTCGAACCTCGGATTACGATCCAGCCCTATGGCCGATTCGCCGTCTCCACCACGCCTGCCGCCCGCCGCAACGGCGCCGCACGGGGGTTCGTCCGGTCTGTCCTCCGCGGCCGTGCTCCCGGTTTCCCTGCTCGTATCGTCGGCGCGCCTCATCATCGAGCGTCATCTGGGGCTGGTCTGGGTAAGCGGCGAGATTTCGAATTACGTGCGCGCTGCGTCGGGCCACTGCTACTTCAACCTGAAGGACGCACAGGCACAGGTGCGCTGCGTACTGTTCCGGCAGAAAGCCCAGCACGTTGCGTTCGCGATGCGCGACGGCTTGCAGGTGGAGGTTCGCGCCACGCCCTCGATATATGAGGCGCGCGGCGAATTCCAGCTGGGTGTCGAAAATGTCCGCCTCGCGGGCGTCGGCGCGCTGTATGAGAAATTCGCGCAGCTGAAGGCGAGACTCGCGGCTGCCGGCTGGTTCGACGATGCACGCAAACGCCCGCTCCCGTCGTTTCCGCGCGCCATCGGCATCGTGACGTCGACGCGCGCCGCGGCATTGCGCGACATCCTCACGACATTGCGGCGCCGCTGGCCGGCCGCCGCGGTCGTCATCTACCCGACCGCTGTGCAAGGTGAAGGCGCGGCGGCGGACATTGCGCAGGCGATACGCACCGCGAACGAACGCGCCGAAGTGGACGTGCTGATCGTCGGTCGCGGCGGCGGTTCGATCGAGGACCTGTGGGCCTTCAACGAGGAAGCGGTGGCGCGCGCCGTGTTCGACTCGGTGGTGCCGGTCGTGTCAGGCGTCGGACATGAAACCGATTTCACGATCTGCGATTTCGTCGCCGACCTGCGCGCGCCCACCCCTACGGCGGCGGCAGCAGCCGTCACTCCCGACCGGATCGCGATTGCGCATCGCGTCGAACAACTGGCGCGCCGCCTCGCGAGGGCGGCGGGTCACGTCCTGGCCGTTCGCGCCCAGCGGCTCGACGCCGCCGCGAGACTGCTTGTGCATCCTGCCGCGCGTATGGCGCTGGAGAAGGAGCATCTGCGGGAATTCGCCCGCCGGCTCGGGCATGCCTGGCGCGTGCAATCCGCGATACGCGTTGCGTCGGCGTCGACGCTGCAGGCTCGGGTGCTGCGCGAATTGGGATCTCAACTTCCGCAGGCGCAACGCGTGGAACAGGCACTTGTCCGCTGGCAGCGCGCGGGAGGCGAACGCGTGCTGCGGACATCGGAGCGGCTGGCGCGCCTTGCACAGAATCTGGCGCACTTGAACCCGCAGGCGGTGCTCGAACGCGGCTATGCGATCGTCGCAAGCAGCGATGGAGTCATCGTGCAGGATGCGCGGCAAGTGCAGGAAGGCGATGCCGTCGCGCTCACCTTTGCACGCGGCGGGGCTGACGCCAGCATCACCAGTCGCCGCGAGTAGGGCCGCTCAAGCCTCGTCCGGATCCGGGTCGTCGACAGCCGCAGCACGCTTGAATTTCACGGCAATGTTCGCGGGCGCCTGCGCATCGATGCGCGGCGTGTCGGTCCGCACGTCGGCGTTCTGCGCGCGGTGCCGCAACGCGTGATCCATCAACACCAGAGCGAGCATGGCCTCGGCGATCGGTGTGGCGCGGATGCCGACACAGGGATCGTGTCGCCCATGGGTGTTCACCGTGACCGGACGGCCCGCCTTGTCGATCGAGTGCCTGTCGAGACGTATCGACGATGTCGGCTTCACGGCAATATTCACCGTGACGTCCTGCCCCGTGGAAATTCCGCCCAGGATCCCGCCCGCATGGTTGGAGAGAAAGCCCTCGGGGGTCATCTCGTCAGAATGCTCGGTGCCGCGCTGCGCAACGGCCGCAAATCCGGCACCGATCTCGACACCCTTGACGGCGTTGATGCTCATCATCGCGGCGGCGAGATCGGCATCGAGCTTGCCATAGACGGGCTCACCCCAGCCGACCGGAACGCCGCTGGCGACGACTTCGATGCGCGCGCCGCAGGAGTCGCCCTCCTTCCGCAACCGGTCCATGAACGCCTCGAGCTCGGGCACGGCCGTTGCGCTGGCGACGAAGAACGGATTTTCCGACACGTGTTCCCAGCCCTCGAAAGGAATTGAATTCGGACCGAGTTGCGTCAGGTGACCCCGGATACGAACACCGTAGCGCTCGGTCAGCCATTTCCTGGCAATGGCGCCCGCAGCAACGCGCACCGCGGTTTCGCGCGCCGATTGCCGGCCGCCGCCGCGGTAGTCGCGGATACCGTATTTCTGCCAGTACGTATAGTCGGCGTGACCGGGCCGGAACGTGTCGGCAATGTTCGCGTAATCCTTGCTGCGCTGGTCCTCGTTGCGGATCAGCAGCGCGATCGGCGTGCCGGTGGTGCGGCCTTCGAACACACCGGAGAGGATTTCGACAGTATCCGTCTCGCGCCTTTGCGTGACATGGCGCGACGTTCCGGGACGGCGGCGATCGAGTTCATGCTGGATGTCGGCTTCGGCCAATGCCAGTCCCGGCGGGCAGCCGTCGACGACGCAGCCGATTGCAGGACCGTGGGATTCGCCAAAGGACGTGACGCAGAACAGGGTGCCGAAAGTATTGCCGGACATGGCTCAATGCTGCCAAAAATTGCCGCTATTGAAAATCGATATCGAGTTTAGCACGCGCAATGGCGCACTCACGCGTGCGCCGCGCGCGGCAACCCCCTAGCGTGCATTGCCGCGCAGCGCGAGCACTTGCGCATGCAGCGCCTCGGGCGTGGCCAGCGCCGGCGGCACGGCAGGCGCGACGACGATCGCGATGCGCGAAAACATGCCGCGCCAGCGCCGCATGGCCCTGCCCTCGTAGGAGCGGCTGAAAAAACTTCCCCAGAGTCCGCGCAGCGCCATCGGCACGACCGGGACCGGCGTGTCCTTCACCATGCGCTCGATACCCGACCGAAACGCATGCATCTCGCCGTTATCGGTGAGCTTGCCTTCCGGGAAGATGCCGACGATTTCCCCTTCGCGCAGCGCAGCGGCAGCCGAAACGAACGCGCCCTCCTTGACCGCAGGATCTTCCCTGGCCGAAGCAACGGGAATGGCATTCATCGTGCGGAACACCCAGTTGAGCAGCGGCACGCGAAAGATCCGGTGGTCCATGATGAAGCGCACCGGGCGGCGCACGCAGGCGGCGATGACGATCGCATCGACGTAGCTCACATGATTGCAGACGAGGATGCAGGCGCCCGCTTCCGGAACGTTTTCGAGCCCTTCCTTCTGCACGCGGTACATCGTGTGGATCAGCAGCCACGCGAGGAACCGCATCAGGAACTCCGGGACGAGCCGATAAATGTACAGCGCGACGAACGCGTTGAGGACACCGGTGGCGAGGAACAGCCCCGGGATCGACACATCCATCGCCAACAACGCGATGGCCAGGCCAGCGGACGCAACCATGAACAGCGCGTTGAGGATGTTGTTGGCGGCGATGATCCGCGAACGGTGCGTGGATTCCGATCGCTCCTGGATGAGCGCGTACAGCGGGACGATGTAGAAACCCCCGAAGAGACCGATCAGCACCAGGTCAGCGGTGACGCGCCAGTGCGCCGGTTGCGCGAGGAAAGCGCCGACGCCGGAAAGCCCGGTCGCGTGCATGGCATGTGTCGCGAACCACAGGTCCACCGCGAACAGCGTGAGACCGATGGAGCCAAAGGGGACCAATCCCAGTTCGACCCTGCGCCCGGAGAGACGCTCGCAGAGCAGCGAACCGACACCGATGCCGATCGAGAAACTTGCGAGCAGAAAGGTGACGACGTGCTCGTCACCACCCAGCACGTTCTTGGCGAAGTTCGGAAACTGCGTGAGGAAAGTCGCGCCGTAGAACCAGAACCAGGAGATGCCCAGCATTGATAGCCAGACTACCCGGTTGCCGCCCGCGAACCGCAAATTCTTCCACGTCTCGGTGAACGGATTCCAGTTGATCGCGAGGTTCGGCGCCACCGCGGGCGTCAGCGGAATCGCGCGGCTTGCGAGCCATCCTGCGACCGCGACGACCACCGTCGCGACGCCCGCCATCACCGGTCCGTTCGGGTCCACGGCCACAAGGAGGCCGCCGACGATCGTGCCGATCAGAATGGCCACGAACGTTCCCATCTCGACCAAGCCGTTGCCGCCGACCAGTTCCTCGGTTTTCAATTGCTGCGGCAGGATCGAGTACTTGACCGGACCGAACAGCGTCGAGTGCACGCCCATCAGCGCCAGCGCGACAAAGAGCGGAGCGAGGTTCCGCCACCAGAAGCCCCAAAGGCCAAGGAACATGATCGCGATCTCGAAGACCTTGATGTAACGGATCAGCCGGGACTTCTCGTACTTGTCGGCGAGTTGCCCGGCCGTCGCCGAGAACAGGACAAACGGCGCGATGAACACGGCGGCAGCCAGATTGACGAGCGTGTTCGCGTCGATTGTCGTCAGGTGCGCGGCGTGGTAGGCGACGAAAATGACCAGCGCGTTCTTGTAGATGTTGTCGTTGCCGGCGCCCAGAGCCTGCGTCCAGAAGAAAGGCGCAAAGCGGCGCTGCTCGAGGAGATCGAATTGATTTGACTGAGGCATGGGCGGTTTCCGATTTTCGGACATGGCGGAGCGACGGCGATTGGCCGGGAGTATCGCATCCATCTCCATCAGGATGCACCGCGCGCGCTGGCGACTCGACCGGAGTGCCTTCGGGGGCTCCGTTACAATGGTCAGGAACATATCGCCCCGGACAATCTCGCCGATGCAGCCCTACCTCGATTTCATGCGCCACGTGCGCGAACATGGCCATCGGAAGGACGATCGCACGGGAACCGGCACGTTGTCCGTATTCGGTTATCAGATGCGCTTCGACCTGGCGCGAGGCTTTCCGCTGCTGACCACCAAGAAAGTCCACACGCGGTCGATCATCCACGAGCTGCTGTGGTTCCTGGCTGGCGGCACCAACACCGCTTATCTCAAGGCCAATGGCGTGTCGATCTGGGACGAGTGGGCCGACGCCAACGGCGATCTGGGCCCGATCTACGGATATCAGTGGCGGTCGTGGCCGGCGGGGGACGGCACCCACGTCGACCAGGTTGCGAATGTTCTCGCGGAAATTCGCCGCAATCCGGATTCGCGTCGATTGATCGTGTCGGCATGGAATGTCGCCCAAATCCCGCGGATGAAACTGCCGCCGTGCCACCTTCTGTTCCAGTTCTACGTCGCCGACGGGCACCTTTCCTGCCAGCTGTACCAGCGCAGCGCGGACATTTTCCTGGGCGTGCCGTTCAATATCGCGTCGTACGCGCTGTTGACGCACATGATCGCGCAGCAATGCAATCTTGAAGTGGGTGACTTCATCTGGACCGGCGGGGACTGCCACCTGTACCGCAACCATCTCACGCAGGTGGACACCCAGCTTGCGCGCTCAACGTTCCCCCCGCCGCGTCTCATCCTGAAGCGAAAGCCACCCACGCTGTTCGACTACGTCTATGACGATTTCGAGATCGCCGACTATCAATGCCACCCGGCATTGAAGGCCCCCGTCGCGGTGTAAACCGCGCGCCGCGCGCTCGACGACGGACAAAAAAGAAGCCCGCCGGGAGGAGTTGGCGGGCAAGGGGGAGTGCGTGTGACCGAAGCGCTACTCCGCTCCGCTCACGGATCAATTCACGTTGGACATCTCGCCGGGCGATGAACCTCCTGCGCCGAAAATTCTAGACCACGCGACGCGCCGCATTGACGCGTTCGGCCAACGCAACCAGAGCTGCCTGCTGTGTTGGCGTATCGAGGCCACCCTGGTCACAGTTCGTGACGTCCGCATCGCCGGACTGACCGATCAGCCAGTATTGGGCGAATTCCGGAGCGAACGTGTCCATGTTTGGTGTCAACCGTCAGTGAGTGTCTTCGTTGGTTATTCATAAGCAATGGCCGTGCCAAACTCACGCAATCGGAGTTGGTCAACCCAAAAGAACGCGATTTGCCGGGCAGAAAACGTCAAGCGGCATTTCCTGCGAGGACATCACGCCGCGATGGCCCGAGGGCAAGATGTCGGGGGAAACCGACACGACAAATGACAATGGTATTAACGCCATGATTCGACGACGGAAACCATGTCGCTCTTCCCCGACAATCGCTGTCGCAATGAACGCCGGTGAGCAGTATTGGCAATGCGCCGGTCAGGCCTTGTTTTCCTTGAACATCGACGGTTCAAGCCTGTGGCGTTGCAGCAGTTTGTAGAATTCCGTCCGGTTTCGCTTTGCGAGCTGCGCGGCCTGCGTCACATTGCCGCCAGTTATCTTGAGCAGTCGCACCAGGTAATCGCGTTCGAAGGTCTTGCGCGCTTCCTCGAAAGGTACCAGCGCCGCGGCATCCTCCTTCAGCGCGTTCTGGACGAGCGTCGCCGGAATCATCGACGTGGGAGCCAGTGCCAGCGCCTGTTCCAGAAGGTTCAACAATTGACGGACGTTGCCGGGCCACGGTGCCGCCACGAGGAGCGCCATGGCTTCCGGGGCGAGCGTGGGTATCGGCTTGTGGTAGCGCTCGGCCAGCTTGCGCAGGAAGAAGGCGGCAAGGAGCGGTATGTCTTCGCGCCGTTCCGCCAGTGGCGGCAAGCGCAGCGATACGACATTGAGCCGGTAGTACAGGTCCTCGCGAAACAGGCCGGAGGCCCTTTGTTCGTCCAGGTCCCGGTGGGTCGCGGAAATCATGCGCACGTCGACGGGTACCGCCTGCGTCGACCCCACCGGTCGCACCTCCCCTTCCTGCAGCACGCGCAACAACTTGACCTGCAGCGGCAGCGGCATGTCGCCAATCTCGTCCAGGAACAGCGTCCCGCCGTCGGCCGCCTGGAACAGGCCCTTGTGCGCCTGTACCGCACCCGTGAAGGCGCCCCGGGCGTGGCCGAACAGTTCGGACTCCAGGAGCTCGCCTGGGATCGCTCCGCAGTTGACGGCCACGAACGGACGCTCCTCGCGGCGGCTTGCCCGGTGGATAGCGCGCGCGAGCACCTCCTTGCCGGTTCCGGAATCGCCGTAGATCAGCACACTGGCGTCGGAATCGGCGACGAGCCTGGCTTGTCGCAACAGGTCCTCCATGACCGGGCTGCGCGTGACGATTCCGTTGCGCCATTCGCCGGTGGCGGCATTGCCCGGGCCGGCTTCGTCCCCGGAGAGCTTCAGCGCCGACGCGACCAGTTGCAGCAATTCCCGGCTGTCGAATGGCTTGGTCAGGAAGCCGAACACACCGCGCTGGGTAGCGGCCACCGCGTCCGGAATCGTCCCGTGCGCGGTCAGGATCAACACTGGGAGCGCAGGATGCTGGCGATGGATGGCGTCGAACAGCTGCAGGCCGTCGATGCCCGGCATCCGCAGGTCGGTGACCACAGCCGCGGGTCGCTGCACCGCAATGGCGGCAAGCGCGGTTTCGCCACTTTCTGCCGTGCGGATCCGATAGCCGGCCGACGTGAGACGCAGGCTGATCAGCTTGAGCAGGTCAGGGTCGTCATCGACCAGAAGGATGTCACCGGAACTCATTGCGTCGCCTCTGTTCCCATACTCTAGCCGCCGCCACCCCCGCCACCACCGCCTCCGCCGCCACCCCCGCCTCCGCCACCCCCACCGCCGCCACCGCCGCCTCCCCCGCGCGAACGATCTCGCATCAGGCTGCGTTCCATTTGCCGGAGCGCTTCCAGTTTCTGTACCGCGGCCTCCGCCCTTTGTTGTTCGTCCCGGACCGCGCGCAAGCGTTCCGCGACCTGCGCCTGCAAGACGAGCGCGAGCTGCTTGATGGAGGACGTTCCGGGGGCGCCCTTGGCGACGTTGTCGAGAAGCTGCAATGCGCGCTGGTCGTCCTGAGGACTTACCCGCGAAAGCGAGTAGAGGACGGCGAGCCGCACCCGGTTAATGTCGTTGCGCTGTTTGGCCAATGTCTGCGTCGCCGCGGCCAGCTCTCGCCGGAGTTCGTCGGGAGAAAGGCTTCCGTAGCGTTGCAGATCGCCCAGCAATGCAATCAACTGCAGGTCGTCCGCGCTGGACTCCGGCACCAGAGCCGGCGGCGGGATTCCGGGCAACGCCGACGGTGCGGCCATGGCTACAGCATCGGGTCCCGGCGCTGCCGACGGCAAGGTCACCGTCGGATTGGCCGCTGGCGACGGTTCGACGGCTTCAATCGGCGGATACTCCACCAGCATCGTGGGAGCCGGCACGGTTTCCGGTTCGAACTCCTCCTGCGGAGTCAGTTCCACGGGGGGCCGGATCGGCGTGGCGCAACCGGCAAGCCAGGAGGCCAGCGCCAGCAATGCCAAGGCGCCGCGCAACCTGTGCGTCACTTCTGAACCTCGATTGCCACCGGCGATGTTTGCGGCTTTTTCGGCAGGGACCCGCCTATCGCGGTTGCCAGCGGAAGCCACAACCGGAACCGGGTGCCGCGTTGGCCGTCGTCCCGATCGAGCACCTCGATGCGACCCCCGTGCGCCAGCGCGTATTCGCGGGCGATCGCAAGCCCCAGACCGGACCCCTTGACCTTGCCGTCGGCGGGCGGCTTGCCCGTGTAGAACGATTCGAATACGCGTTCGCGGTCCGCGGGGACAACGCCCGGGCCCTGGTCGACAACGTCGAGAACCGCGTTGCCCGATTGCGCCACCAGCGTGATCTTGACTTGCCCTGCGCGCGGCGAAAACTTGATCGCATTCGACAGGAGGTTGTCGATCACCGTGCGGATTTTTTCGGTGTCGCCCACGACGATCACCGGCGAAAGGCTGACGTCGACGGTGATGATCCGCGCCAGTGCGGCGAGTTTCTGTTCCTTGACCACGCGTCGCACGACCTCGGGCAATGCCACCGGACCCAGCGTCGCCGCTTCCATGCCTCCGGTCTGGTGATACTTGAGCAGGTCCTCGATCAGCCGCTGCAGCGAAAGCGTGTTTTCGCGCACGATGCGGACGATCTCCTGTTGTTCCGGCGCCAAACGCCCGCCGACGTTGTCGCGCAGCAGCTCGGCGCCTTCGCGCACGGCCGTGAGCGGAGTCTTCAGCTCATGCGACACATGGCGCAGGAACCGGTTCTGTTGTTGCTCGAGTTCGCGCAGGCGGGTGCGCAACCATTCGAGGCGTTGCCCGACATAGCGAAGGTCCTGCGGCCCATTGACTTCGATGGCATGGGTGAAGTCCGCCGTCCCCATGCGCCGGATGGCCTGATCGAGCTGGCGGATCGGGCGCGCGATCAGCACAGCGAAGAAGATCGCGAGTGCCAGCGCGATTGCCGCAGTGGCAAGAGCCAGGTAGAGCCACTTTTCGCGGCCCTGATCGGCGGTATCCTGCAATCGCTCGATCGCCCGCTGCGTCAGCTGGTTGGTCGCGGTGAGCATGCCTTGCGCGCCTTCGACCAGTTGTGCGTAACCGTCGGCCAGAGTCCGGATCGTGTCCGGCGTGCGCGTCGGCGCGATCAGCAGGTCGCGCAGGTGCGTCTCGCTTTCGCCCAATCTCGTGAGCGCGGCGAGCTGGCCGCTTTCCAGGGGCAACTGCGCAAGCTGACTCGTCGTGCCGCGGAACTCCTGGCGCACTCGCGCATAGTCCTCGAGCAACACCGGATCCTCGAGGATCAACTGCTGCCGCGCGAGCCGCTCGAGCATCGTTGCCTGCTCGAACAGCAGCCGGCTGGAGCGCCCGGCCTGGGCCGCCTGCAGTACCTCCTGCCGGCTCTCCGACGCCAGCCGATCGAGCGAATAGATCAGTTCACCCAGCGCATAGAGCAGCGGGAGGCTGACGAGCAGGAAGCCTAACAGGATGAACTTGAGGAAGGAGCGCGGGTAGTACACGCGTAGTAGGCGTCCGAAATGGCGACCGTTATAATTCGCGCCATTATGACAGCACTCGCGCTGATCGCCGCCGTGGCCAAGAACGGCGTCATCGGCGGAGGCAACGCACTTCCCTGGCGCCTGCCCGCGGACATGCAGCGCTTCCGCGCGTTGACCACCGGCCATTCGGTGATCATGGGGCGCAAGACGTGGGAATCGATCGGCCGCCCTCTGCCCGGTCGACAGAACATCGTCGTGACCCGGCAAGCGAACTATGCGGCAAACGGGGCGATCGTGAAATCCTCGCTGGACGAAGCACTGCGCGCAGCCACGATGCCGGCGCCGGTGTTCTGCATCGGTGGCGGCGAACTGTATGCTCTCGCGTTGCCGCGGGCGACCACGTTTCATTGCACTCAGATTGACCACGATTTTGCCGGCGAAACGCGCTTTCCCGAATTCGACCCGTCGTCCTGGCGCGAGACAGCGCGGGACGAGCATCTCGCGCCGGAAGGATTCACCTACGCATTCGTGACCTATGAGCGCCGCTGATGGTGCGGCGCCCGCTTCATGTCAAACGCAACGCCAGAGGAATGGATCATGTCGGAAGGTTTTCACGTACACGGACCGCACGACCACCAGGTCGAACATCAGGCGCAATCGGGCGATCACTTCGCCGGACGTGTCGCGGTCATGACCGCAATTCTGGCCACGGTGGGCGCGCTGATCAGCTACCAGGGCGGCGCCACGCAGAACGCCGCGCTGCTGTTCAAGAACGAGGCGGCGATCAAGAAGACCGAGGCGTCGGACCAGTGGAATTTCTACCAGGCGAAGAGCAACAAGCAGAATCTGGCGGAACTGGGCGCGACGCTCACCACCGGCAAGGTCTCGGATGACTATCGCACGGAGGTCGAACGATACAAGAAGGAAAAGGAAAAGATCATGGCGGACGCCAAGGCGCTGGAGCAGGCCAGCCGAGACGCCGACGGGAAGAGCGAGGGATCGATGCACCTTCACCATCGCTGGGCGCAATCGATGACGCTCATCCAGATCGCCATTGCGCTCGCCGCGATTACCCTGCTCACGCGCCAGAAGTGGCTGCAATGGATGGCCTATGGCGCGGGCGCGGGCAGCCTGATGGTCGCCGTGCTCGCCTTCGCGCACATTTGACAATGTTGCGCCATGGGCCGCAAGCAAATTGCGCCCAGCGCAGCCATTTCGAAGGATAATGCCGCCCTTGCAGCACGCGGACAAGGCGCGGCGAATCATGGCCGAGTGCACCCGGTTGCCGCGTGCTCACATGCCGCCCGGATGGCGAAATTGGTAGACGCAAGGGACTCAAAATCCCTCGGCCGCAAGGTCATGTCGGTTCGATTCCGACTCCGGGCACCATTAGTCTGGCGAACGTTTCGATCTTCCGCGACCACCGCACGCGGCATGGCGCGGCTCGCAGCAATTCCGGCCACGCCGGGTTCCGCGCTGACCCATGTCCGTCCATACCCTTGCCGATTTCGCGTACGACCTGCCGCCAGAGCTGATCGCGCAAATGCCCGCGCCGACGCGAACGGGCAGCCGCCTGCTTCACCTCGACGGAGCACAGCTTGCGGACCTCGCGTTTGCGGATCTTCCGCGACTGCTGCGGGCCGGTGACCTGCTGGTCTTCAATGACACGCGCGTGATCAAGGCGCGCGTGTTCGCGCACAAGCCCACGGGCGGCAAGGTCGAATTGCTGGTGGAGCGAATCGTTGCGAAGGACGAGGCATGGGTGCAGTTGCGCGCCAGCCATCCTCCGGGCGTCGGCGGAACACTGCACCTCCCCGGTAACGTTTGCGCGACGGTGATCGCGTGCGACGACCGGTTGTGGCTGCTGCGGTTCGCCGGCACCGGTCCGCTTGCCTCGTGGCTCGAAATCCATGGCGACGTACCGCTGCCGCCCTATATCGCTCGACGGTCCGAGCACGACGACGCCACGCGCTACCAGACGGTCTACGCGCGCGAACCCGGGGCAGTTGCCGCGCCGACGGCCGGCTTGCATTTCGATGAAACGATGCTGGCCGCGATTGCGGCGCGCGGCGTCGAGCGGGCTTTCGTCACGCTGCACGTCGGCGCAGGTACCTTCCAACCGGTCAAGACGGATGACCTTGCGCTGCATCGAATGCACACCGAGTGGTACCGGATCCCCCAGGAAACAGTGGATGCCGTGGCGGCGACGATCGCGCGCGGCGGTCGTGTTGTTGCGGTTGGCACCACCAGCCTGCGCGCGCTGGAGTCGGCCGCCACAGCCGGCGGCCTGCAGGTCGGATCAGGAGAAACGGCGCTTTTCGTGACCCCGGGTTTCGCTTTCCGCGTCGTCGACAGACTCCTTACCAATTTCCACCTTTCGAAATCGACGCTGCTGATGCTCGTCTCTGCGTTTGCCGGTTACGACAACATCCGCTCGGCGTATGCGCACGCGATCGCGCAAAGGTATCGGTTCTTCAGTTATGGCGATGCGATGCTGCTGGAGCGGGCGCCCTTTGCCACCCCCGACTGACGCCAAAGCCCGACACACTTGATCCATAAGCGTCGCCAGTTGGCGACAATTGCGTGCAAACCTGCTTCCAGTGCAACAAAACCGACGCGCGGAGGCTCTCGGGCGGCTGGTTTGTATTGGCAACTTCGGGGTAACGCGCTACTCTCACAGCAACTGAATTCATAGCGGAAAACGGCCCGACTTTCAATTCGGGACCCGGAATCCGCATTTCCATGAAGACTGCTTCTTCCCGTGTCGGCCGCCGATTGGCCGCGGTGTGCCGAATGTTCACGCTTTGCGCAGCGGCCGTGGCCATATCACCTGCCCACGCTGCGCGCGTCGGCGTCCTGTCCAACATCTATGCGGCGGCCACCGCGGCGGACTTCGCGGCCAAGATACCCGGCCATACGTTCACCGGCGTCGACACGTTCGCAAGCGTGCCCACCTTGCCGTCGCTTATCGGCGCCTACGATGTGTTGCTGGTGTTCGAGGACGGTCGCTTCCTCAATTCGAAAGCGGTCGGCGATGTCGCCGCCGACTTCGCCAATGCGGGCAGGCCGGTTGTCCTGGGTACGTTCTATGATCAGGACCGCAGCGATTCTGCCAACCCTGCGCTGACCCTCATCCCCGTGCCTGGAGGCTGGGGTGCGCTCGAATTGATTGACCCCAACACGACGGATGGAATCGGCGTTCGCACCGACGGTACCGGCGTTCCCAATCTGCCCCGAGTTCTGAATGCGGCCAGCATCGTGCCCCACGCATTGACCAAAGGCGTGACGGCGCTGGGCGCAACATCGGGCTTCGCCGGCGGCAACCAGGCCAAGGCCGGGACCATCGTCCTGGCCAACTGGACCGAGTTGAATGCGCGTGGCCTGCCCGATCCTGCCATTGCCTATCGCCTGACCGGCACGACCTGCGTCGTCCAGATCGGCATCGCCCCGGACTACGCGGTCGGTATCGGCCCGGGCTATGGCAGCTTTACCGGCGACTTCTATCCTGTCTGGAAGAACGCGTTCGACTTTGCGGCAGGCTCATGCGGCATGTCGAACAATATTCCTTCGCTTTCCAACGGCGGCCTCGCGCTGACGGCGCTGCTGGTCGTTGCGGTCGCGTTCTCGCAGCGGCGCCGCCAGGTTGGCGTCCGCTAGCCTTTACGTTTCTTCCCCGCGCCTCCCGCAATCCGCGGCCTTGCGTCGCGTTCCCCAAATGCGCTTCTCCGTCCTTGCCACGTCGGGTTCCGCCCGCCGCGGCCGGTTTGAACTCGCGCACGGAGTCGTCGAAACACCCGTGTTCATGCCGGTGGGCACCTATGGCACGGTAAAGGCGATGGCGCCGCGCGAATTGGTCGAACTCGGCGCGCAAATCGTCCTGGGCAACACGTTCCATCTCTGGCTGCGCCCGGGCCAGGAGGTCATCTCCGCGCACGGGGGCCTGCACCGGTTCATGGGCTGGGATCGCCCGATCCTGACCGATTCCGGAGGCTTCCAGGTGTGGAGCCTGGGGCCGCTGCGCAAGGTGGCCGAGGAAGGCGTCGCCTTCGCCTCGCCGGTGAACGGGGACAAGCTGTTCCTGACGCCCGAACTCTCGATGCAGATCCAGCGCACGCTCGCTTCGGACATCGTGATGGTATTCGACGAATGCACGCCGCATCCGGCAACCCGCGACGAAGCGGCGGACTCGATGCAATTGTCGTTGCGCTGGGCCCGGCGTTCGCGCGATGAATTCGAACGCGCGGGCAATCCGAACGCGCTGTTCGGCATCGTCCAGGGCGGCATGTACGAGGACGTTCGCGACGAGTCGCTGGCGGGTCTGGCGGCGATCGGATTCGATGGTTACGCGATCGGCGGTCTGTCGGTTGGCGAGCCGAAGGAGGAAATGCTGCGGGTCCTGGCCCACGTCGCACCGCGCTTGCCGTCGGAACGACCGCGCTACCTGATGGGTGTGGGCACGCCGGAAGACTTGGTCGCCGGCGTGGTGGCGGGCATCGACATGTTCGACTGCGTGATGCCGACGCGCAATGCGCGCAATGGCTGGCTGTTCACACGCTTCGGCGACATCAAGATCCGCAATGCCCGGTACAAGACCGACACCCAACCGCTGGACGCAACCTGCGGTTGCCACGCGTGCCGCAATTTCACCCGCGGCTACCTGCACCATCTGAACCGGGTCAACGAAATCCTCGGGGCCCGGCTAGCGACGATACACAACCTGTTCTACTACAACCAGCTGATGGCGGACCTGCGCGACGCCATCGCGGCAGACACACTCTCCGCCTGCGTCCAGCGGTTTAAGGCGGAGCGGGCCTGCATGGTAGAATTGTAAGCTTTACGCCAACCTGAATTCGCGACCGCCGGCACGCGGCGAAGACCGCTGCACGAACCAAGAACCCGTCCGCGGTCGCGCACCCAAACCGGTGCGCGGGCGTAAGGCTACCCCAGGAGGATTTTCCGTGTTCATCACCAACGCTTACGCACAGGCCCCCGGCGGATTCCCGGGTGGCGACCTGATGACGTTCCTGCCGATGATCGCCATCTTCGTCGTGTTCTACTTTCTCCTGATCCGGCCACAGCAGAAGCGCGCCAAGGAAACACGGGCGATGCTCGAGGCACTGCAAAAGGGCGACGAAGTCGTCACCGCCGGCGGCATGGTGGGCAAGATCGGAAAGCTGACCGATCAGTACGCGTCGGTCGAAATCGCACCCAATGTCGAAATCACCGTGCAGCGCGCGGCGATCTCGCAACTGCTGCCGAAGGGCACGATCAAGGCGCTGTGACATTTCGCCGGCGCAGCTGATCGTCGTTCGGTCGGCCGACACGCAAACAACAGGCCGGTCCAAGGCTCCCATGATCCCGCGCGCGCGTTTGCGTCGGCGCACTCCACCTTTAATCGGCCGTTCGCCATGAATCGTTATTCGCTCTGGAAATACATCGTGATCGCCGTCGCGCTGGTCGTCGGCATCCTGTTTACGCTACCCAACTTCTTTCCCGAAGTTCCGGCCGTACAGGTCAGCGCACCCAAAGGGAAAGTCGACACGGCGCTGCTGGGAATCGTCGAGGACGCACTCAAGGCGGCCAATATCCCGTTTCGCGGCGCTTCGCTGGATCCCACGGGAATCAAGGTTCGCTTCGCCGACACCGACACGCAGCTGAAGGCGAAGGACGTCATCCAGGCAAAGGTCGGCGACAACTACAGCGTCGCGCTGAATCTGCTGTCGTCGTCGCCTCAGTGGCTGACCTCGATCGGCGCGTTGCCGATGTACCTGGGACTCGACCTCCGGGGCGGCGTGCATTTCCTGCTGCAGGTCGACATGAAGGCCGCGCTCGACAAGGCGGGGGACCGCTACACGACCGACATCCGGTCCCTGTTGCGCAATGAAAAGATCCAGTATGGCGGCATCGCGCGCGACGGCGGCAACGTCGTGATGCGCTTCAAGGACGGCGGGGAGCGGGTCAAGGCCCGGACCGTGATTGAGAAGAACTATCCGGACCTGGCGCTACGTGAGGGCGACGGTACCGGCGGTGAACTGCTGCTCATCGCGGGACTCAAGCCCGAAGCGCAGAAGCGAATCCAGGAAGGCGCGGTCCAGCAGAACATCCAGATCCTGCGCAATCGCGTCAACGAACTGGGCGTGGCCGAACCGATCATCCAGCAACAGGGCGCGGAACGGGTCGTGGTGCAACTGCCGGGCGTGCAGGACACGGCGCGCGCCAAGGACATCCTGGGCCGCACCGCGTCGCTCGAAATCCGGATGGTCAACGAGGAACCGGGCGCGCTGGAAGCGGCGCTGGCCGGCAATGTGCCGTTCGGCAGCGACCTCTTCGTCGAGCGCGGCGGCCAGAAGGTACTGGTCAAGCGGCAGGTGGTCCTGACCGGCGATCGGATCAACGACGCGCAGCCCGGCTTCGACCAGCGCAACAACGAGCCCGCGGTGCACATGAATCTGGACGGCAGCGGCGCGCGGATATTCAAGGAGCTGACGCGGGACAACGTCGGCAAGCGGATGGCAATCGTGCTGGTCGAAAAGGGCAAGGCCGAGGTCATCACCGCGCCGGCGATCCGCGAGGAAATCGGCGGCGGCCGCGTGCAGATCAGCGGCCGCATGACCACACGCGAAGCCAGCGACGTCGCGCTGCTCATGCGGGCAGGCGCGCTGGCGGCGCCGCTGGAAATCATCGAGGAACGCACCGTCGGCCCGTCGCTCGGCCAGGAGAACATCGACAAGGGTTTCAACTCGGTGAAATACGGCTTCATCGTTCTGGCCATCTTCATGTGCGTCTATTACATGCTGATGGGCGTGATATCGACGATCGCGCTGTCCTTCAATCTTCTGCTGCTGGTCGCGATCCTGTCGATGTTGCAGGCCACGCTGACGTTGCCCGGCATCGCGGCCATCGCGCTGGCGCTGGGCATGGCCATCGACTCCAACGTGCTGATCAACGAGCGCATCCGCGAAGAGCTGCGCTGGGGCGCGACGCCACATGCGGCGCTGCAGGCAGGCTACGAGCGCGCCTGGGGCACGATCCTGGATTCGAACGTGACCACGCTGATTGCCGGCATCGCGCTGCTGATCTTCGGCAGCGGGCCCATCCGCGGCTTCGCCGTCGTCCACTGCCTGGGCATCCTGACGTCGATGTTCTCGGCCGTCTTCGTTTCGCGCGGCATCGTCGCGCTGATCTACGGCAACCGCAAGAAACTGGACAAGATATCGATTGGTCAGGTGTGGCGACCCGAAGCGGCGACCCTGCCGAAGGTCTGAGCAGGAACGACGCATCAAGCCAAGGGTTCAATAAGGGTTAAACGATGGAATTCTTCAGAATCACTCGCGACATCCCGTTCATGCGGCACGCGCTCACGTTCAACGTGATCTCGCTCGTGACCTTTCTGCTGGCCGTGTTCTTCCTGGCCACCAAGGGCTTGAACCTGGGCGTCGATTTCCGCGGCGGCACGGTCATCGAGGTGACCTACGGGCACGCGGTGGACTTCGGACGCGTTCGCGCCGCGCTCGACAAGCTCAATCTGGGCGAGTATTCGGCGCAGAGCTTCGGCCGCTCCGACACCGTACTAATCAGGCTGCCACTGAAGGAAGGCGTATCCAGCGCGCAGCTGTCCGACCGGGTGCTGGGGGAACTCCGGATCGACGATCCCGCAGCGTCGCAGCAACGGGTCGAATTCGTCGGACCGCAGGTCGGCCGCGAGCTCTATGAAAACGGCGCCCTGGCGCTGCTGCTGGTCTCGCTCGGCATCGTGGCCTACCTTGCGCTGCGCTTCGAATGGCGCTTCGCGATCGCCGCGATCGTCGCCAACCTGCACGACGTGGTCATCATCCTGGGCTTCTTCGCGCTGTTCCAGTGGGAATTCTCGCTGCCCGTGCTGGCGGCCATTCTCGCGGTGCTGGGCTACTCGGTGAACGAATCGGTCGTGATCGCCGACCGGATTCGAGAAAATTTCCGCAAGATGCGCAAGGCCAGCGTGACGCACGTCATCGACAACGCCATTACCCGCACAATCTCGCGCACCATAATCACCCACGGCAGCACGCTGATGATGGTGCTTTCGATCCTGTTCTTCGGCGGCGAGACGCTGCACTATTTCGCGCTGGCGCTCACCATCGGTATCTGTTTCGGCATCTACTCGTCGGTGCTGGTCATGGCGCCGCTGGTGATGTGGATGGGCGTTTCCCGCGAGGACCTGGTCAAGCCGGAAAGAAAGACCGGCATCGGTGGCGAGAAGATCCTGCCGTAGCCGCCTGCATGCTGATCCTGCCCGCCGGCGCTGATCGCAAATGCTGACCACGCTCTTCTATTCGCTGTTCGCACTCGACCAGACGATCGCCAATTTCGCCGGGCAGTACGGTCCCTGGATCTATGCGCTTCTGTTCGTCGTGATCTTCGCGGAAACCGGTCTGGTGGTGTTCCCATTCCTGCCGGGCGATTCCGTCCTGTTCATCGCCGGCACCGTGGTCGCGACGGCCGGCCTCAACGTGGAGGTGCTGGTCGCGCTGCTGATCACCGCGGCAATCCTGGGCGATTCGCTGAACTATGCCGTCGGCCACTACATCGGCCCAAGGGTTTACGACAAACCCGATTCGCGGTGGTTCAAGCAGGACCACCTGCGGCGAACGCAAGGGTTCTACGACAGGTATGGCGGCGTGACCATCATCATCGGCCGATTTGTCCCGATCATCCGCACGTTCGCGCCCTTCCTGGCCGGCGTGGCCGGCATGACCTATCGCAAATTCCTGTCGTACAACGTGATCGGCGCCGTGCTGTGGATCAGCTTGCTCGTTTACGCGGGCTATCTGTTCGGCAACATTCCATGGGTCAGGCAGAATCTGACGCTGATCGTGCTCGGGATCGTCTTCGTTTCGCTGCTCCCCGCCATCACGACTTTTGTGAACGAACGCCGCCGAAGCAAGTAGCGCGTTGCCATCACTGCGGATCCGTCATCATTCCCCTCGGGATGACTGCGATGGGTCAGACGCGCTTCGCGAGGTCTGCCGCCTTGCCGATGTAGGTCGAAGGCGTCAGTGCCATGAGGCGTGCCTTGGCGTCCGCGGGCAACGCGAGGCCCTGGATGAAGGCGTGCAGCGATTCGCGGGTCATCCCGGTCCTGCCACGCGTCAACGCCTTCAGCTGTTCATACGGATTGGCAATTCCGTAACGTCGCATGACGGTCTGGATCGGCTCTGCCAGCACTTCCCAGTTCGCATCGAGGTCGGCCGCCATTCGCGCGGGATCGACTTCGAGCTTGCGCAGCCCCTGCTGCAACGACGTCCATCCGAGCAGCGCGTACCCGAGTGCGACGCCCATGTTGCGCAGGACGGTCGAATCCGTGAGGTCGCGCTGCCAGCGCGAGATCGGGAGCTTCGAAGCCATGTGACGCAGGACCGCGTTGGCCAACCCCAGGTTTCCCTCGGAATTTTCGAAATCGATTGGATTGACCTTGTGCGGCATCGTGGACGAACCCACTTCGCCCTCCACAACCCGCTGTCGGAAGTAACCGAGGGAGACATAGCCCCAGATGTCGCGGTCCAGATCGATCAGGATGGTGTTGGCGCGCGCAATCGCGTCGAAGAGCTCGGCCATGTAGTCGTGCGGCTCGATCTGCGTTGTGTAGGGATTGAGTTCCAGGCCGAGCCCCGCGACGAACCTGGCCGACAGCCGTTCCCAGTCGACCTCCGGATAGGCAGAAACGTGCGCGTTGTAATTGCCTACGGCGCCATTGGCCTTGCCCTTGACCGGCACGCGGTCGATCGCGACGATCTGCCGCTCGATCCGCGCGTAGACATTGGCGATTTCCTTGCCGAGCGTGGTCGGCGTGGCCGGCTGACCATGCGTCCGCGAAAGCATGGGGACGTCGGCATTCTTCTGCGCAAGCGCGCGCAAGGAGGCGGCGACATCGCGCAGGACGGGCAACAGCACATCGTGCCGCGCTGCCGCAAGCGCCAGCCCATGGGCGAGATTGTTGATGTCCTCGGACGTGCACGCGAAGTGGATGAACTCGGCAACGCGCGCGACTTCGGGGATGGCGGCAACGCGCTCCTTCAGCCAGTATTCGACGGCCTTGACGTCGTGATTGGTCTTGCGCTCGATATCCTTGATGCGAGCGGCATCACCGGGCGTGAACGATTGCGCGGCCCGGTCGAGCGCAGCGCGCGCGGCAACAGAAAATGGCGGCACTTCCGGAATCGCGGGCTCTTCGGAAAGGGCGACGAGCCAGGCAATTTCGACGCGCACACGATGGCGGACGAGCCCGAACTCGCTGAAGTGCTCGCGCAGCGCGGCGACCTTGCCGGCATAGCGGCCATCCAGCGGAGAAAGTGCGGTGAGTGCGGGGAAGAAGTCTTCGGCGGCCACGTGGTAATCGCTCGCGGGAGGCTTTTCCAGTGTAGCACGCGGTGCCTTAGCCGCCGCCACGTCGATGCGCGCGCACCGAGCCGCCGCGGCGCGTCACGATGCTATACTTTTCTTCCGACTTTTCCCGAAAATTGCCTGCCCGTGCTCAAGCTGATCGCGTCCAAGACGAGTCCGTACGTGCGAAAGGTGCGCATCGCGCTCGCCGAAAAAAAGATCGAATTCCAGATGGTGGAAGCTTCGCCGTGGGAACCGGTCAACCCGGTACACGCATGGAGTCCGCTCGGGAAGGTGCCCGTGCTTGTGCTGGACGACGGCACGCAATTGTTCGACTCGCGCGTGATCGTCGAGTACATAGACACCGTAAGTCCGGTCTCGCGGCTCATCCCGGAGCCCAACCGGCAGCGCATCGAGGTCAAGCGCTGGGAGGCCCTCGCCGACGGCATCTGCGACGCCATGATTGCGGTGGTGCTGGAGTCGCGGCGGCCGGCCAAGCAGCAGAGCAAGGCCTGGATCGAACGCCAGCAGCAGAAGCTCGGCGCGGGCGTGGCCGAACTCTCGCGCGAACTCGGGGATCACGTCTGGTGCAACGGAGAGTCGTACACGCTGGCCGACATTGCCACGGGGTGCGCGTTGGGCTACCTCGACTTCCGGTATCCCGAACTCGACTGGCGGCGGGACTATCCGAACCTGGCCAGGCTTGCGGAGAAGCTCGCGAAGCGGCCATCGTTCCAGGAGACCGAACCACCCGCTGCATGAACGCGGGTGGCCTGGGGTCGTCGCAGCGTCGCTTCCTCCGTTGTCCTCTCAGTTGACCTGCTTCAGCTGGTCGAGGATCGCCGGATTCTCCAGTGTCGACGTGTCCTGCTTGATCTCCTCGTCCTTGGCGATCGAACGCAGCAGGCGGCGCATGATCTTGCCCGAGCGCGTCTTGGGTAGGTTTTCGCCGAAGCGAATGTCCTTCGGCTTGGCGATCGCCCCGATTTCCTTCGCCACCCAGTCGCGCAGCTCCTTCGCGATCCTGTCGGCATCGGCGCCCTCCGGCCGCACCTGTTTGAGCACGACGAATGCGCACACTGCCTCGCCCGTGAGGTCGTCGGGACGGCCCACGACGGCTGCCTCCGCAACCAGCGGATTGGCGACCAGCGCGGATTCTATTTCCATCGTGCCCAGCCGGTGTCCCGAGACATTGAGCACGTCGTCGATGCGGCCCATGATCCGGATGTACCCTTCGAGGTCACGGCTGGCGCCATCGCCGGCAAGGTAGTACTTGCCATGGAAGTCGTCTGGGTAGTAGCTGGTCTTGTAACGATCCGGGTCGCCCCAGATCGTGCGGATCATCCCGGGCCACGGGCGCTTGATGACCAGGATGCCGCCCTTGCCGAATTCGACCGTGTGGCCAGTCTCGTCCACGATGTCGGCCATGATCCCCGGCAGAGGGAACGTGCACGATCCCGGCTTCAAGGGCGTCGCTCCGGGAAGCGGGGTGATCATGTGGCCGCCGGTTTCCGTCTGCCACCACGTGTCGACGACCGGACAGCGCGAACCGCCGACCGTCTGGTAGTACCACATCCACGCTTCCGGATTGATCGGCTCTCCGACGGTGCCAAGGATTCGCAGCGACGACAGATCGTACTTCTTCGGCAGGTCGCCGCCCGCCTTGATCAGCGAGCGAATCGCGGTGGGCGCCGTGTAGAACACCGTGACTTTGTGGTCCTGGATCGTTTTCCAGAAACGTCCGGCATCGGGATAGGTAGGCACGCCTTCGAATACGATCTCGGTGGCGCCGCAGGCGAGCGGTCCGTAGGCGATATAGGTGTGTCCGGTGACCCAGCCTACGTCGGCCGTGCACCAGAAGACATCGCTCGGCTTGTAGTCGAACGTCCATTTCATCGTCAGGATCGCCTGCAGCAGATAGCCGCCGGTCGAATGCTGGACGCCCTTCGGCTTACCGGTCGAACCCGACGTGTAGAGGATGAACAGCGGATGCTCGGCGCTTACCCAAGTGGGCTCGCAGGTGTCCGGCTGGTTCGCGACGGCATCGTGCCACCAGATGTCCCTGCCGGCCTGCATCGCGACGGCCGAACCGGTGCGCTTGTATACGAACACCGTCTTGATTCCTTCGCACCCCCCCAGCGCCAGCGCCTCGTCGACGACCTTCTTCAAGGGGATCTCGCGGCCGCCACGGAACTGGCCGTCAGCGGCGATGATCGCCACCGCGCCGGCATCGACCACGCGTTCCTGGATGCTCTTCGCCGAAAATCCGCCGAACACCACCGAATGCGTGGCGCCGATGCGCGCGCACGCCTGCATTGCCACCACCGCCTGGATCGACATCGGCATGTAGACGAGGACGCGGTCGCCCTTCTTGATGCCTTTCGCCTTCAGCGCATTCGCGAAGCGGCAGACCTCGTGATACAGCTCCTTGTAGGTGATCCGGGTGACCGTGCCGTCGTCCGCCTCAAAGATGATCGCGATCTTCCCGGGCTGCGTGGTGAGGTGCCGGTCGAGGCAGTTGTACGAGGCGTTCATCTCGCCGTCCTCGAACCACTTGAAGAACGGCGCGTTCGACTCGTCCAGCGTCTTGGCGAAGGGCTTGTGCCACAACAGTTCGGCGCGCGCCTGCCGGGCCCAGAAGCCCTCGAAATCGCGTTCGGCTTCGGCGCACATTGCCTTGTACGCGGCCATGCCTGAGATGTTTGCCTGCTTGACGAACGCTTCGGAAGGCGGAAATACGCGGTTTTCCTGCAGGACCGACTCGATACCGGACGACATGGGACACTCTCCTCCGTTGATTGCGACTGGTCTTCTTTTCGGGTGGCGCAGCAGCACTTCGCGGCATTTCGCGAGCCTTGAAGTCTAACCATACCGCGGGCCGGGACGCAATGACGCAGGACAAGGTTGCTCGCGCACGACCTTCCGGCCATCTTCCCTCCGCCCCTGTGCCCCCGGAGCGGACTTGGGCCCGGGGGCATTGGGCCCGTTCCGGGTGATAGACTTTAAGGTTACCCGAACCGGCTTCCACCACTTGTGAGTCCTACCATGACCACGATCCGCCAGCAGGACGTAATCCAGAGCGTCGCCGACGCGCTGCAGTTCATTTCCTACTATCACCCGCAGGATTACCTTGAGGCGCTGGGCGCCGCCTATCACGCCGAGGAGTCGCCCGCGGCAAAGGACGCGATCGCCCAGATCCTCACCAATTCGCGAATGTGCGCCGAAGGCCATCGGCCGATCTGCCAGGACACCGGCATCGTCGTCGCATACGTGA
The DNA here is from genome assembly GCA_963829415.1 of uncultured beta proteobacterium. Lineage (GTDB taxonomy): Bacteria > Pseudomonadota > Gammaproteobacteria > Burkholderiales > Casimicrobiaceae > VBCG01. Next base: position 102,678 of record CAWHII010000001.1, read on the forward strand.
AGGTCGGGATGGACGTGCGGTGGGGCGACGCCACGATGTCGCTGGCGGGGATGGTGAACGAAGGAGTGCGCCTGGCGTACATGGATCCGGACAACCGGCTGCGCGCGTCGATCGTCGCCGACCCGGCGGGGGCCAGGAAGAATACGCGCGACAACACGCCGGCCGTCATTCACTTCGACCTCGTCCCCGGCAACACTGTGGAAGTGAAGATCGCGGCCAAGGGTGGCGGTTCGGAAAACAAGTCGAAATTCGTAATGCTGAATCCTTCCGACTCCATCGTCGATTGGGTCCTGAAGACGGTGCCGACGATGGGCGCGGGCTGGTGTCCGCCCGGCATGCTCGGCATCGGCATCGGCGGATCCGCGGAAAAGGCAATGCTCATGGCCAAGGAAGCGCTGATGGAACCCATCGACATGCATGCACTGCTTGCGCGGGGTCCTGCCAACAAGACCGAGGAACTGCGCATCGAACTCTATGAGCAGGTCAATGCGCTCGGCATCGGCGCGCAGGGCCTGGGCGGACTGTCCACGGTGCTCGACGTGAAGATCCTCGACTATCCAACGCACGCCGCGAGCAAACCCGTCGGCATGATTCCCAACTGCGCCGCGACGCGCCATGCGCATTTCACGCTGGATGGCTCGGGTGCAGCAAAGCTCGATCCGCCCGACCTTGCGCAATGGCCCGACGTGCAGTGGATGCCGTCGCCGACGGCCAAGCGCGTCAACCTGGACGCGCTGACCCGCGAAGAGGTCGCGACCTGGAAACCGGGCGAGACGCTGCTGCTCAACGGACGGATGCTGACGGGTCGCGACGCGGCACACAAGCGCATTGCAGAGATCCTGGAGAAAGGCGAATCGCTGCCGGAGGGTGTGGATTTCCATAACCGTGTCATTTACTACGTCGGACCCGTCGATCCGGTGCGCGACGAAGTGGTCGGACCCGCCGGTCCCACCACGGCCACACGCATGGACAAGTTCACCGAGATGATGCTGGCCAGGACCGGACTCATTGCCATGATCGGCAAGGCAGAGCGTGGACCGGTCGCGATTGAAGCAATCCGCAAGCATGGCGCCGCCTATCTGATGGCGGTGGGTGGCGCAGCCTATCTCGTGTCGAAGGCGATCCGTGCTTCGCGTGTCGTGGCTTTCGCGGACCTCGGCATGGAAGCAATATATGAATTCACGGTAAAGGATATGCCGGTCACCGTTGCGGTCGATGCCAGGGGAACATCGGTGCACCGCACCGGCCCTCGGGAATGGCAGGCACGAATCGGCAAGATCCCCGTCACGGTGGAATGACGAGAACCGATGCGTCCGGGCGCATCTTGACGATCCCGACTTCAGCGCATGAAACCGCCGGAAATGCCAAGGCGCGAAGCATGCTTTGCGCTTTCGCGATATCCGATCCCGGCTTCTCTCGCGCGACGGTGCCAACGCGGCAATTGTCCGGCAGCAATCGGGCTGCGCCTTTGCCGCCAATCCAGGTTGCAGTGAGTCCGCGCCCATCTGGACGGACGCGCGTCGAACGGGACGCCGAAATCCCGCTGCCGGTGTCTCGCGCCTTGGCATGAAGCTTCGCAGCCGACTGCGCCGCCACCTGTCCCCGCTCAAGGGCGACACGGCATCGACGCTTGACCTGCCTCCGGTGCGGATGGGACTGCTGACCAAGCTCAATCTGCTCACCGTCGGACTCATCTTCCTCACTGCAGTTGCGTTGTCGGTGCTGCATTTCGCCCAGCAATGGCGCGATGACAAACAGCAGTTGCGAAGCCAGGGCGCCACGATGCTTGGGGTCATTGCGCAACTCGCGGAACACGGTGTCGCGACCTCCGACAAGAACTATCTCGAGCAGATGCTGGACAGCGTAAGCAACAATCCCGACGTCGCCTATGCCAGCGTGTTGGACGGCAACAGGGATGTCCTGGTCGAGCGCCGCTTCGGTAACGGGCCTGTGAAAGAGAAGCTGCCGCCTCTCGACTTGCCGCAGACGCCGCCGATACCGGGGCACTTCACCGAACACGACGTCACGATCGGAGGCAAGCACTACATAGAACTCATCGCGCTGGTCGCGAAACCCCGGATCACCGCGGATGCCCAAGACAGCACTGTTTCCCCACCGGCGAGCGCTACGGCCTTGGAATCGCCGACCGGCTATCTGCGCCTTGGCATGACCCAGGAAGTGCAGCGCCGCCTGTTCCGCGAGCAGATGGTCGGCGCGATCGCCGTCGTGCTGGCGCTGCTCGTCTTCGCCATCCTTGCCACGCTCCTGCTCACCAGGCGGCTCGTGGCGCCGATGCACCGGTTGATGCGCGCCGCTCGCTCGGTAGGATCCGGGCGCCTGGATGTCTATGTCCCGGCGAGCTCGTCCGACGAGCTGGGCCTCCTTACCCATACGTTCAATCACATGACGCAAAGGCTCGGCGAGTCACAATCCGAGGTTGCCAACTACCAGCGCACGCTCGAGGACAAGGTGACGCAGCGCACGAAGGAACTGGAGATCGCCACCGCACAGGCATACAAGCTCGCGCAGCACGACATCCTCACCGGCCTGCCGAACCGGTCGCTGCTAAACCAGCGGTTGAAGCAGATCCTTGCGCTGGCGCAGCGCGACGGCACGCACGTCGGCTGCCTGTTCCTCGACTTCGATCACTTCAAGCGCATCAACGACACGCTGGGCCACGACGCCGGCGACCAGCTGCTGCAGGCGATCGCGCAGCGTCTGATCAGCGCAGTGCGCGAAAGCGACACGGTCGCGCGCCTGGGTGGCGACGAATTTGTCGTTGTGCTGCCCGGCCTCGATCCGGAACACGCCGCCTACGAAGTGATGGCCGTTTTGACGCGCGTCCGCGAGTCCTTCCTGGCGCCCTTTCGCCTGTCCGACCAAGTGCCGACCCTCACCTGCTCGATCGGCGTGGCGATGTATCCGCTGGATGCGCCTGATGGTGGCAACCTGATCAAGCAGGCAGACACCGCGATGTATGCCGCCAAGGAAGCCGGCCGCAATGCCTACCGCTTCTACACTTCGGACATGAACGCCCGCGTGCAGTTGCGCCTGCAACTCGAGACCGACATGCGGCGCGGCCTCATGGATGACGAGTTCTTCCTTGTCTATCAGCCGCAGATCGAGATGGATTCCGGTCGCGCTCGCGGAGTCGAGGCGCTACTGCGCTGGCGGGACCCGGATCGCGGCGTGATAGCGCCGGCCGAGTTCATTCCCGTTGCCGAAGAGTCGGGAATGATTCAGGCACTGGGAGCCCGCGTGCTGCGCGACGCATGCCGGCAGGTCATGCAATGGCACCGCATGGACATGCCGCTGCGACTCTCGGTCAACCTGTCCGTGCAGCAACTGCAGCACGACAGCTGGCTTTCTACCGTTGAAGAGGCGCTGTCGGCCAGCGGCCTGGCTCCGCAGCATCTCGACCTCGAAATCACCGAGAGCGTGATCATCACGCACCCGGAAAAGGCCGTGGCCACGCTCATGAAGCTGAAGCAAATGGGGGTATCGATCACCATCGATGACTTCGGCACCGGCTATTCCAGTCTTTCCTATCTTGCACGGCTGCCGATTCAGGCCGTCAAGATCGACCAGCGTTTCGTGCACGGGCTGGAAAGGAACCGCAACGACGAGGCGATCACGCAGGCGATCATCGCGTTGTCGCACTCGCTCGGCCTGCGCTGCATCGCCGAAGGCGTGGAGACCGCCGCGCAGTTCAATTTCCTGCGCACGCACGGATGCGACGAAGCGCAGGGTTTCCTCATCGCGCGGCCGATGCCGGAGGCGCAACTGCGGTCGTGGTGGCGAACCCAGGAAGAGCGGCGCCACGGCCGCGATCGCCAGGCCGACCTCTGGCAGCGGGTGGCCCAGAAATGATCAGGTGCCGATGTCGGCGCGCGTGTCGACGTCCCGCAACACGCCGCTGTCCGCGACTTCAATGAGCCGCAGACCATCGCGATGGGTGGCCAGGATGGATTTCGCGCCTTCGTCCCCGACCAGCGCCGTCAACGCGGCGTAGTGCTGGCGGGCAAAGCCGACCGGATGTCCGCGCACACCGATGTGCGACGTGGCGACCAAATCCGAGCCGCCGCGAATTGCATCGGCTACCAGCGCAATGGTGGCAGGGTCGATCCAAGGCATATCGGCCAACGCCACGATCCAGCCTTCTGCCTGCGCCGACGCCGCTACACCGCACGCAAGGCTCGCGCCCATTCCTTCGTCTGCGCGAGCGCATTCGACGACCCGTGCCCCGGCCGAGCGCAAGCTGCTCGCGAGCATCGAATCGCCCGGTCGCACTACCGCGACGACCTCCGGCAACGCGGACAGCAGATGCAGGCACGACGCCACGCCAATAGCCGTGCCGGCGCCTGCGCCATGCGCGGCCGCCGGCAGGGGCGTCAGCAATTTAGCGCCGCCGAAGCGAGCGCCGCGGCCGGCAGCGAGCAGGATTCCGATCAGACGCACGGCGGGACGACCATTGCGCGCCTTCGGCGTGCAATGGTCACTCCGGGAGCAACCGGAACTTGCCGTCCTTGACGATGACCGTTACGCGCGCGCGATCGTCCATGCCGTTGTGGTTCGTGGCGGACATGTTGAAGACGCCCTGCGTACCGACCACCTCCCGTTCCTTTTCCAGAGCATCGCGCAACGCACTGCGGAACGCTTCCGTGCCGGGTTTGCCGGCCTTCAGCGCGGCAGGAAGCGCGCGCTCGAGCAGCAGGCCGCCGTCCCACGTGTTGGCGCCAAAGGTTGCGGGCCGGACGCCGAATTGCTTTTCGTATGCCGCGATATAGGCCCGCGCCACCTGCTTCGTCGGGTTCGAATCCGGAATTTCGTCGATCACCAGCATCGGTCCGGCGGCGAGCACCGTACCTTCGACTTTCTCGCGGCCGAGCTTGATGAAATCCTCCGTCGCCACCGCATGCGTCTGGTAGGTCCGCCCTTTGTAGCCCTGGTCGAACAGCGTGGCCTGCGGCAACACCGCGGGACCGCCGACCGCGGCGATCAGTACGGCATCCGGCTTCGCCGCCATTAGTTTCAGTACCTGTCCCGTCGTGCTCTGGTCGGTCCGCGCATAGCGCTCGTTGGCGACTATGGTGATACCAGCCTTCTCGGCCATCGGAACGAACACCTTGTACCAGTTTTCGCCATATGGATCGTTGAAGCCGATGAAGCCAATCGTCTTGACGCCATTTTTCACCATGTGCTTCAGCAGCGCGCTGGCGATGATGTCGTCGTTCTGCGTGGTCTTGAATACCCAGCGCTTTTTCGCGTCGAGGGGCTCGACCACCGACGATGTGCCCACGGTGGCCATCATCGGCACCTTCGCGTCGGCGATGAAGTCGAGGATCGCCAGCGCGTTGGGCGTGGTCGACGGGCCGATCAGCGCGTCGACGTTGTTCTCCTGGATCAGCTTCTTGACGTTCTGCACGGCGCGGGTCGTGTCGCCGCCGTCCTCGAGCTGGATGTACTCCACCGTCGCGTCGCCGATCTTCTTCGGCAGCATGTCCCCGGTGTTCTTCTGCGGGATGCCGATCGCCGACGTGGGGCCGGTGGCCGACACCATGAGGCCGACCTTTACCTGACCGAAGGCAGCGATGGAACAGCAGAGCGCAATTGGGCGACGACATGGCGAACGGACACTGGGAGCTCCCGGGAAAATGCGGACGAAACATTGAATGCTATGCCGAACCGCGGGTCCGGGACAAGTCGGGGAAGCGCCGCGCGGATTCGTTATGCGAATTGCCCGGCGGCGTGACCCGACGCCCACGCCCACTGGAAATTGTAGCCGCCGAGCCAGCCCGTGACGTCGACGACTTCGCCGATGAAGTGGAGGCCCGGAACGTCCACCACGCCCATCGTCTTGGACGACAGACCGCGGGTTGCCACGCCACCGCACGTGACTTCGGCCTTCTGGTACCCGAGCGTTCCCGAAGGCAGCACCTGCCAGTCGTGCAACTGCCCCGCGATTTCGCGCAGCCGCGATTCGCCCAATTGCTTCATCGGCATCGCCGCGCCGTGCGCAGCACACCATTGCTGCGCGAAGCGCTTCGGCAGCCGTTGCGCGAGCAGCGTCGGCAACTGCGCCTGCGAAGAGACTTGCGCGCACAGCCATTGCGCGGCGTCTTCGCCGGGCACGAGGTCGATCGACAGCGGCGTGCGGCCGTCCCAGTACGAGGAAATCTGCAGGATCGCCGGGCCGGACAGCCCGCGGTGCGTGAACAGCAGATTCTCGCGAAAGCGTCCGCCGTTGCACGAGATTTCTGCGTCCACGGAGACTCCCGATAGGTCGCCGTAGCGCGCCAGCGCATCCGGCGCGAACGCGAGCGGCACGAGCCCGGGGCGCGGCGGCACGACGGGAAGCCCGAATTGCTCCGCGATCCGGTAGCCGAAGGGCGTCGCGCCGATCTTCGGCACCGACAGCCCGCCGCGTGGCGATGACGAGCGATGCGCAATGCACCGGTCCTTGCGGCGTCGCGATGTCGAATCCGTTCGCCGTGCGCACGACACCGTCGACCGGGCACGGCATTCGCCAGTGCACGTTGCCGAGGTCGCATTCGGACTTCAGCATGCGGATGATGTCCTGCGCCGTGTCGTCGCAGAAGAGCTGTCCCAGCTTCTTCTCGTGATACGCGATGCCGTATTTCTCGACCAGCGAGATGAAGTGGCGCGGCGTGTAGCGCGCGAGCGCCGAGCGGCAGAAGTCCGGGTTCTGCGACAGGAAGTTGCCCGGACCCGTTCGCCGAATTCGTGAAATTGCAGCGACCGCCGCCCGAGATGCGGATCTTCTCGCCCAGCAGGTGGTAGTGCTCGATCAGCAGCACGCGGCGGCCGCGCTGCCCGGCCTGCGCGGCGCACATCATGCCGGCCGCGCCTGCGCCGATGACGACGACGTCGTAGTCAATCATCGAGGACGCTGACTTGGCCTTAGGCGGAAAGCCCATGCGGTCGACGATCGCCTGGTAGCGCGGGTTACCGACAAGCTCGGGGCTGAGTCCGGGAAGGATGGCCGCGAAGACCATGTTCGGCGTGCGATCCGCGAAGGCCTTCTCGTACCAGTCCAGCGCCTCGTCCACCTCGCCCAGCGCGCCGTGGATCGCGGCGAACGTGACCGGGTCGACGTATTGCTTCTTCTCCAGCGCATGGAGCGCGTCGAGTTTGTCGCGCGCGCGCACGACGTCTCCGCAGGTCGCGTACGTGACGCCCAGCCACGACCACGACAGCGGCGCCGCCCCGCCCGCGAGTCTTCGCTCGGCGATTTCGGCCTGGGCAAAGGCTTCCTTGCATTTCTTCTGGTGGGCCAGCGTGCGCGCGAGCTTGGTGTAGCCCCAGGTCCAGTTGGGATCGATGTCGATGGCGCGACGGAAGCCCGCGGCCGCTTCGTCGTAGTCTCCCTGGACCATCGCGGCGATCGCCAGGTTGTGCACGGGGCCGACCGAGAGCGGGTCGAGCCGCACCGCTTCGCGTGTCCGGGCGAGCCCCTCGTCAAAGCGGCTCATCACGATCAGGAAGTGCCCATACTCCTCGTTGACGGCCTGGCTGCCCGGGTTCAGTTCGAGTGCGCGCCGGAATTCGGCGTCAGCACCCGCCCAGTCCCACTCGAAGTAGAAACGGACGAGGCCAAGCGCGGTGTGGGCTTCGGCAAGATCCGGATCGAGCTCGAGTGCTCGGGTTACGGCAGCCCGTGCCTTTTCCACCGACTCGTTGCGATCGAACGCGCGGAGGTAGGCCTGCGTGGTGTAGGCCTCGGCCAGCCCGGCGTAGGCCATGGCGTAGTCGGGCGACGCGGGCCACGGCCTGCTGGAAACAGTCGACACTCTTGTCCATCTCCTGCTGGTTGCCGCAGAGGAAACCACGCCCCCTGAGGTACAGGCGATAGGCCTCCGGGTCGGAGGTCTCGGCGCGGGCGAGCCTCGACCTTCTCGGCCGCCGCTCAGCTTGCGGCGCAGCGTTCGCGCGATGGTGGCCGCGATTTCGCCTTCGACCTGCATCAGGTCGTCCGCCGGCCGCGCATACCTCTCGCCCCACAGTTGCGTTGCGTCGCCGACGCGCACGAGTTCGGCGGTGATAGCCAGACTGGGGCCGCGCTGGGCCAGACTGCCGAGGATCAATCGCGTCCGACGCCAAGGCGACGTCCGATTTCCGCCGGTTCCATCGCCTTGCCCTTGAACGCGAAGGCGGACGTTCGCGAGATGACGCGCAGCCCCTTGAGGCTCGAGAGCTTGTTGATGAGGCACTCCGCAATGCCATCGCTCATGTACTCGATCGCGGGATCGCCGGTCGCGTTCGCGAACGGCAGTACCGCCACGAGTTCGATGCCAGTGCCCGTGCGCGGCGGTGCCGCCGCCGCAATCGCGGCAGGCCGTGGCGAAGGGGCGGCGGTCACGACGCGATCGCCTTGCGCAAGAAGGCGCGCCACGCGCTCGACGAAATCGGCGGGGACCGCGCCTGCCCGGAAGGGACGTCCACTGCACCTCGCGGAACCGGTCCGGAACGAGCGCATCGGCATCGCTGGTAGCGTCGATGACGACCGGCAACAGGAACGCCTTCTCCGCGGCCATCAGGTGGGAGCGGTCGACGGCAAGCTTCCATTCGAGGCGGAAATAACCTTCGGCACGGGAGCGCGTGTTCGCCGAAATGATCGGCATGAACAATGCGCAGGCCCTGATCTGCTTCCTGATCGAGGCATCCCATGCGTCACCGCCACGCAGTTCGCTTGTGTCGAGCCAGACTTCGACGCCCGCCGCGCGCAGGGCCTCGCCGATGCGGCCGGCGGCATCGGCAGTCCTGCGATGCATAGCTCAAGAAGACTGCGTTGTTGGATTCGTTCATTTGCAACGCAGCGTCGTGCGAGCTCGGTCGTGGGCAGGCAGGGCCGGCAATGATAGCGCCTTTCGCGTCGGCCCAGATCGCACATAGGCGATTTCGCGCGGGCCTCCGTGCGTCCCGCGTCAGTGCAGGATCAGGCGTTGCGCCAGCTTGACCGTCCCGTGGCTCAGGCGGTTGAGGCTGGGCGGCAGTGCAAGCGGTTTGAGGAGCATCTTGATGGCCATCGACGCGGGATAGTGACGGCGCACCAGCGACGTGGTGCGCTCGACCGCGCGATGGAACTCGCGCCCGTCGCGCGACGCGTCAGGATGGAAGGCACGATACGGATACCAGGAACCGCGTTCCACGTCACTGCGCAGGATCACCCGCAGGCGTCGGGCGAGCGCGCCGAACACGCTCGCGCGGTTGTTGCGCTCGCTCGCGTTGTACTTGCGGAAATAGCGGTAGAAATGCTTGTAGTGATGCAACTCGTCGCGCTGGATGGCGGCGACGAGGCGACCCAGCACCGGCTCGTCGCTGATGGCTCGGATTGCCGCGTAATAGGTTGACGTTCCCATTTCCACCACGCACCGCGCGGCCATTTCCAGACCGGGGTTCCCTTCCAGTTCCTCCGGCGTGTTGCAGCGTGAGTGTTCTGCGAAAAATGCGGCGAACGCGTCCTGCCAATCGAACTCCGGCCAAACGCGGTTCACGTAGGCGCGCAACGCCTGCCCGTGCTGCAGTTCCTGCGGCTCCCACTGGCGCGTCAGCCACGACGATACTTCGGCATCGCCGCGGAATTGCTCTACGAGGTTGCGCGTGTATAGGTCCGAAGCCGATTCGACGAACGACGCGCCGGCCAGAAGCAGGAAGAGTTCTTCGTGGGACCTGACGCGACCGGCGTCGACGCAATCCAGCGCAATGTCGTCGAGCGACCAGTGCCCACCGTGCCCGCTGTCGACACTCATTGCCGGAAGCTCACTTGCCGTTGCTCATTGGCCGAAGCTCATTGGCCAAAAAAGTCCCTGACCTTGTCGAACCACCCTTTGGCCCGGGGATTGTGCTTGCCGGGATCTTCCTCGTTGATCTTCTCGAATTCGCGCAGCAGTTCCTTTTGCCTCGACGTGAGCTTGACCGGCGTCTCGATCACCACATGACAATACAGGTCACCCTGAGTCGACCCGCGAACCGGACGAATGCCCTTGTTCCGCAGCCGGAACGTCTGACCCGATTGGGTCTCCGCGGGCACCTTGATCGTGGCATGGCCGTCGAGCGTCGGAATTTCCAGTTCCCCGCCCAGCGCTGCGGTCGCGAAGCTGATCGGCAACTCGCAGTGCAGGTCCGCGGCATCGCGCTGGAACACCTGGTGCGCCTTGAGGTTGACGACCACATAGAGGTCGCCAGGGGGCCCGCCGTTCAGGCCCGCTTCGCCCTCTCCGGTCAGCCGGATGCGATCGTCGGTATCCACGCCCGCGGGGATCTTGACCGAAAGCGTCTTGTGTTTCTTCACGCGGCCGGCGCCATGGCAGGTGGAACAGGGTTCCGGAATCACTTTGCCGGTGCCACGGCAGGTCGGGCACGTCTGCTGGATCGAGAAAAAGCCCTGCGATACGCGCACTTCGCCGCGGCCGCCGCATGAACCGCAGGTTTTCGGTTGCGTGCCCGGTTTGGCGCCAGTGCCGTGGCATGTCTCGCATCCCTCCATGGCGGGGATACGTATCTTCACTTCCGCGCCGCGCGCGGCGTCCTCCAGCGATAATTCAAGGTTGTAGCGCAAGTCCGCGCCACGGTAGACGCCACTGCCGCCGCCCCGCCCTTGCTGTCCGAAGATCTCGCCGAAAATGTCACCGAACGCGTCGGCGAAGCCGCCGAAGCCTTCCGGTCCGCCCGGACGTCCGCCGCCGAATCCCGCCGACGGATCCACGCCCGCGTGCCCGAACTGGTCGTAAGCGGCGCGCTTCTTCGCGTCCGTCAGGACCTCGTAGGCTTCCTTCGCTTCCTTGAATTTTTCCTCGGCGCTCTTGTCGTCCAGATTGCGGTCCGGATGGTGCTTCATCGCGAGCTTGCGGTAGGACTTCTTGATGTCCTCTTCGGTCGCGTCGCGGCTCAAGCCCAGCGTCGTGTAGTAGTCCCGCTTCGCCATGATCCTAAGTTGCCCCTTGATTCCACTGAAGGCCCTTGCGGCCTCAATCGTGATGAAACGCCGAAGATGCCACAACGGCAAAAGCCGGATTGAGGGGCGCCGGCAGGCGACCGCATCAATCCGGCCAGAAATTCCGTCGCGCGTTACCGCCGCGTTTGCTCGGTCATCGGACGCGACGAAATATCGTTACTTCTGATCCTTCACTTCCGTAAACTCCGCGTCGACGACCTTTTCGTCGGCGTGATGACCGCCTGCCGCGCCCGCCCCGCCCGCCGGTTCCGCGCCCGCACCGCCGCCGGGCCCGCCCGACGCCGCTGCCGCCGCCTGCGCCTGCGCGTACATCACTTCGCCCAACTTCTGCGACGTCTTGGCAAGTTCCTCGGCCTTTGCTTCGAGCCCCTCCTTGGTTGCGTCGTTCTGCTTCAGCAGCTCCTCCGCGTCCTTCACGGCGGCCTCGATCTTGGCCTTGTCCTCAGGCCCGACCTTGTCGCCGTACTCTGCCACCGACTTCTTCACGCTGTGCACCAGCGCGTCCAGACTGTTGCGCGCCTGCACGGTCTCGACCATCTTGCGATCGTCCTCGGCGTGCGCCTCGGCGTCTTTCACCATCTTCTCGATCTCGACTTCGGACAGGCCCGAGTTGGCCTTGATCGTGATCTTGTTTTCCTTGCCCGTCGCCTTGTCCTTCGCCGACACGTGCAGGATGCCGTTGGCGTCGATGTCGAACGTGACTTCGATCTGCGGCGTGCCGCGCGGCGCGGGTGGAATGCCTTCGAGGTTGAACTGGCCGAGACTCTTGTTGCCGCCGGCAACGTCACGCTCGCCCTGCAGCACGTGGATCGTCACCGCGCCCTGATTGTCATCCGCTGTCGAGAACACCTGTTGCGCCTTGGTCGGGATCGTCGTGTTCTTCTTGATGAGCTTGGTCATGACGCTGCCGAGCGTTTCGATGCCCAACGACAGTGGCGTCACGTCGAGCAGCAGCACGTCCTTCACGTCGCCCTTCAGCACGCCGCCCTGAATGGCCGCGCCAACCGCGACCGCCTCGTCCGGATTGACGTCCTTGCGCGGTTCCTTGGCGAAGAACTCCTTGACCTTGTCCTGAACCTTCGGCATGCGCGTCTGGCCGCCGACCAGGATCACGTCGGAGATGTCGGAAAGCTTGACTCCCGCATCCTTGATCGCGACACGGCAGGGCTCGATGGTGCGCTCGATCAGTTCCTCGACCAGCGCTTCCAGCTTGGCGCGCGTGACCTTCATCGTCAGGTGCTTCGGCCCGGATTGGTCCGCCGTGATGTACGGCAGGTTGATCTCGGTCTGCTGCGACGACGACAGCTCGATCTTGGCCTTTTCGGCGGAATCCTTGAGGCGCTGCAGCGCCAGCACGTCGTTCTTGAGGTCGACGCCGGACTCCTTCTTGTATTCGGTGACGATGTAGTCGATGAGCCGCTGGTCGAAGTCCTCGCCGCCCAGGAACGTGTCGCCATTGGTCGACAGCACCTCGAACTGGTGCTCGCCCTCGACGTTGGCGATTTCGATGATCGAGATGTCGAAGGTGCCGCCGCCCAGGTCGTAAACCGCGATCTTGCGGTCGCCTTCCTTCTTGTCCATGCCGAACGCCAACGCCGCCGCAGTCGGCTCGTTGATGATCCGCTTGACTTCGAGACCCGCGATCTTGCCGGCGTCCTTGGTCGCTTGCCGCTGCGAGTCGTTGAAATACGCCGGCACCGTGATGACGGCCTCGGTGACTTCCTCGCCCAGATAATCCTCGGCCGTCTTCTTCATCTTGCGCAGGATCTCGGCGGACACCTGTTGCGGCGCGATCTTCTTGCCCCGCACCTCGACCCAGGCGTCGCCGTTGTCGGCCCTGGTGATCTTGTAGGGCATCAGGTTGATGTCCTTCTGGACTTCCTTTTCCTCGAACTTGCGGCCGATCAGCCGCTTGATCGCGTAAAGCGTGTTCTTGGGATTGGTGACCGCCTGCCGCTTGGCCGACGCTCCGACGAGGATTTCGCCGTCCTCCTGGTACGCGACGACCGAAGGCGTCGTGCGCGCGCCTTCCGCATTTTCGATGACCTTGGGCGTGCCGCCTTCCATGATGGAAACGCAGCTGTTGGTGGTGCCCAGGTCGATGCCGATTATCTTGCCCATGATTTGAACCTCCGTGATTCGAATGCGAATGATTTGCCTGACTGTCAGATGGGGATTTGGCGCCGCTAATCAACCCAACTGAGAACCCAACTTGGTACCCGACATGGAACCCAATGGAGAATCCGGCCCGGAACTCGGACGGAATGCCTCAGGCGGTTTCCGATTTGCCTTTCGCGACGGTCACCAGCGCGGGCCGCAGCACGCGGTCACTGATGAGATAGCCCTTCTGGAAGACGTTGACGACGGTGTTGGGCGCCTGGTCGGCATCGATCATCTGCATTGCCTGGTGCCGGTGCGGGTCGTACTTCTCCCCTACCGGGTTGACCTCGATGACCTGGGCCCGGTCGAAAGACGCCTGCAGCGCCTTCAACGTCAATTCCGCACCCGACCGGAGCGTCTCGAGCGAGACATCGCCTCCGGCGAGCGTTTGCTCGAGGGCATCCTTCACGGGCAACAGATCCTCCGCAAAGCGCTCGACGGCGTACTTGTGTGCCTTGGCAACGCTGACCTCGGACTGCTTGCGGACATTCTCGGTTTCCGCCTTGGCCCGCAGCCAGGCATCCTTGAGGTCCGCGAGTTCCCCCTGGATCTTGACTAGCTGCGCGGCGATGTCGTCCGCGTCGCCGCTCATTTCCATGGGGTCGGCAATGACCTTCGGGCCGGCGACCGCTCCTTCGGGTGTCGCGACTGGCGTTTCCACCTCCGGTCCGTTCTGGTTATGTTTCATGCGCTCCTTCCTTGAATCGATTTTGCTATCCGCACGCACGTTGGGGTCATTCGCGGCGATTCAAGCCCTCCCCCGGCAGCAAGGGCTTTTTTGTTCTAAAAACAATTGGTTAGAACCGCCTCCGCGGACGGCTGGGCGGCGCCGCCGTCAGAACTTTGCGCCCATTGCCTTGGCGCGCATTTGCGTAGCTTGACGGGCTGCCGCGTCGGGCGGCTCCGCCAGCCACCCATCGAGTTCCCGAAACACGAGATCGGCCAGCGCGGCAATCCACAGCGGATGCTCGTTGAGGCAGGGGATCACGTTGAACTCCTTGCCGCCGGACGCGAGGAAAGTTGCCCGCGCTTCGATGCCGATTTCCTCAAGTGTTTCCAGGCAGTCGGCAACAAACCCGGGGCAGAACACATCGACGCGACCGACGCCTTCGCGACCAAGCGCCTGCAACACCTCGGACGTGTAGGGCTTGAGCCACGGGGCGCGGCCGAAGCGGGACTGAAAGGTCAGCGACCATTGCCCGTCGGACAGGCCGAGCTCCTGCGCGAGCAGACGGGCCGTCACATGGCAAAGGCAATGGTAGGGATCGCCACGATCCAGCGTCTGGCGCGGCAACCCGTGGAACGACAGGACGAGGCGGTCCGGGCGGCCGTGCTTGACCCAATGGTCGTTGACGTTTTGCGCGAGCGCCTTGATGTAGCCGGGATCAGCGTGGAATGTGTCGATGAAGCGCAGGCCGGGGATACGTCGCACGTGCTGCAGGTGCGCCGCGACCGCATCCAGCGCGGTAGCCGTCGTGCTGGCCGCGTATTGCGGATAGAGGGGCACGACCAGTATTTTTTCGCAATTCGCGGCGCGCAGTCGGTCAAGCGCGTCGCTCACACTCGGGTTGCCGTAGCGCATGCCCAGCTCGACCGGGCAGAGGTCGGCCGGGAATCCCGCGGCCTTGAGGCGCTGGCCAAGATATCCCAGCAGCAGCGACCGCTGCTTGACGCTGTGCACCAGCAGCGGCGAGCCGTCCTTGGTCCAGATCGCGGAATATTTCCTGGCCGATGCGGACGGGCGCACTACCAGGATCACGCCATACAGGATCGGCTTCCATATCCAGAGCGGGATCTCGATGACGCGCGGATCGCTCAAGAATTGCGCCAGATAGCGCCGCACCGCGGACGACGTGGGTTCGTCGGGCGTGCCCAGATTGACGAGCAGTACGCCGACACGGGGCCGGCGGTCGTGCGCGAACGGAGGTTCAGGTACGTGGGCCATGCCGTGCCTTCCCGGGGACGATCACTGCCCGGGCGCTGCGCGCTGCCGGCTGCTCATCCACGCCTGGAGACTACGTTGCCCCTGCGCCTGGATCGCCTTGCGCACGTACGGCGACCAGCCGAGCAGCACGCCCTTTGCCCCTAGCGCCATACGGCTCCAGCGCCAGAGATCGAAGGTGTCGACGTGGCTTTCGATCAAGCCCGCCTTGAACGTGAATGCCGAGTCGATGATGTTGTGCACCGGTCGGCCGGTGCCGGAAAACGTGTAGCGAGGTTCCCAGTGCGCGCTGCCTGTCGCGTCGTCGGCGCGGATGTCCCGCCATTCGACGCGAAGGTCCCGGCCACGCTCGCACAGCATCGACCACATGGCACCGACTGCATCACCCTCCAGGTCGAATACCGGGTCGGTGAAGCGCGCATCGCGCGCATAGCAAGCGGCCATGACCGGCGCGTCCCTGCGCGCGAACGCCGCATAGAACCGTTCGAGCAGCACGGCATTTGGATGGGCGTCACTCTTCATTCAGTTGCGCCGACATCGCGTTGGACAGCAGCTTTGCGGTGACGTCGACGATCGGAATCACCCGTTCGTACGCCATCCGCGTCGGGCCGATCACGCCCAGAGTTCCGATCACCTGCCCATTGGCTTCGTAGGGCGCCGTGACGACGCTGTATTCATCGAGGGGAGAAAGCCCCGACTCGCCGCCGATGTAGATCTGCACGCCCTGCGCCCGCTGCGATAGATCGAGGAGATGCAGAATCGATGTCTTCTGGTCGAACATGTCGAACAGCCGGCGCAGGCGCTCCATGTTGGAGGACAGGCCGTCGGCGTGCATGAGATTGCGCTCGCCGGTGACGACCAGCGATTCGCCTTCCGCGTACGCCCCCTCGCCGGCGTCCACCGCTGCCGTCATCAGGCCCGCGATGTCCTCGCGCAGCGCCCGCAATTCGTCAGTGATCCGGGCACGAATCGAACTCAGGGGCTGGCCGGCGAAATTCTGATTGAAGAAGTTCGTCGCCTCGACCAGCTGCGACTGCGAATAGGCGCGGTCGGAGTGCAGGATGCGATTCTGGACGTCGCCCTCGGCCGTCACGAGAATGAGCAGCACGCGCCTCTCGGACAGCCGCAGGAATTCGAGGTGACGAAACGCCGCCTCGCGCCGCTTGGGCGTCATCACCACGCCCGCGAATTGCGTCAGCTGCGACAGCAGGCCCGCAGCCGCGCTCATGAGCTGCTGCGGACGGTCGGCGATGAGTTCTCCCTCGAGGCGTTCGATCTCCTTCTGCTCCAATGGCTTGGTGACCATCAGGCTGTCGACGAAGAAGCGGTAACCCTTGGCGGTGGGCACGCGACCGGCGGAGGTGTGCGGGCTGCTGATGAAACCCATCTCCTCCAGGTCGGCCATCACGTTGCGGATGGTCGCGGGGGAGAGCTCGAGTCCCGAGTGGCGCGACAGCGCGCGCGAGCCGATCGGTTGCCCGTCCCCGATGTAGCGCTCGATCAGCGTCTTGAGAAGGTACTGCGCCCGCGCTTCCAGCATGCGACCGATTTTACAGCGCTACGTCCCTTCGGGGGCGGTGCCATCGCCATTCGCACGTTCGGACTAGCGTGCCAACCCTGCGGGCTGTGGTTTAATCGTGCCCATGTCCCAAACCGTCGCCGCGCCCGTGTTTCCCCGCGTTGCCGTGATTGGTCGCTATGCGAGCCCGGATTTGGCTTCGCCATTGTCCCGCCTCGCGAGCTACCTGACGGCAAGAGGCCATTCCGTCGTGCTCGAAAGCGAAACAGCGCGTTACGCGCCGTTGCTGGGCTACCCGACCGCGACGCAGGAAGACCTGGGGCGGGCCGTCGACCTGGCGATCGTGCTGGGCGGCGACGGCACAATGCTGTCGATCGCGCGCCAGCTGGCGCCTTTCGGTGTGCCGCTGATCGGAATCAATCAGGGGCGCCTGGGATTCCTGACCGACATTCCGCTGAAAGGGATGGAGTCGACGCTCGACGCCATGCTGGCCGGGCGCTATCTCGAGGAACGGCGGACGCTGCTGGCCGCCGTCGTCGTGCGTTCCGACGGCGGCCGCGACGAGGCGTTCGCACTCAACGAAGCCGTAGTCAATCGAGGATCCCTTGGCAGCATGATCGACTGCGCAGTCGAGATCGATGGCCGTTTCGTGTACGCGATGCGCGCCGACGGCATCATCGTCGCCACGCCCACCGGCTCGACCGCCTACGCACTCTCGGCGGGGGGGCCGATCCTCGATCCGCAGCTTGCGTCGTTTCTGCTCGTGCCGGTGGCGCCGCACGCGCTGACCCATCGTCCGATCGCGATTTCCGACGCGGCGCACATCTCCATCACCGTGCTGAGCGCCCGCGACGCCGGCTTTCACTGCGACGGACAAGGGCACTACACGCTGGCCGAAGGCGACCGCGTCGACTTGTCCCGCGCACCGCACGCCGCGCGTTTCCTGCATCCCGAAGGCCACGATTATTTCGCCATGCTGCGCGAGAAGCTGCACTGGAGCGCAACGCCCGAACGCCTGAGCGGGACCAGAATTGGCGTTCCGCCGACCACCGCGGGTCAGGACGACGCGCCGTGAAAGCTGCCTCCGAAACGCACTGATGCTTCGGGTTCTGTCGATCCGCAATTTTGTCGTCGTCGACACACTTGACGTCGAATTCGAGCACGGCCTTACCGTGCTTACCGGCGAGACGGGCGCGGGCAAGTCGATCCTCCTCGATGCACTCTCGCTGCTGCTGGGCGACCGCTTCGAACTGCGCCAGTTGCGCCCGGGTGCTGCCCGCGCCGAACTCGCCGCATCCTTTGACGCGACCGATATTCCGGATGTGGGCGCGTGGCTTGCCGAACATGATCTTGCGGGAGATGGGGACGAAGTGCTTTTGCGTCGAGTCCTCGACGCGGAGGGGCGAAGCCGGGCATCGATCAATGGCCGGCCGGCCACGCTGGCCCACTTGAAGGACCTGGGCGAAAAACTCGTCGGCCTGCACGGCCAGCATGCGCACCAATCGCTCGCACAGCCTCTGGCGCAGCGAAATCTTGTCGACGCGTTCGGCGGCTTCACGACGCTGGCCCGCGAAGTCGCGGAAGGCTTTCGCGCCTGGCGCGCCGCGCTCGAACAATCCGCTGCGGCCGCCCACGCGGCCCAGGCCACGTCCGCCGAGCGCGAGTTCCTCGACACGCGACGACGCGAACTCGCCGCGCTCAACGTCACGGAAACCGAATGGGCCGACCTGTCCGCAGCGCAGTCGCGCCTGGCCAACGCAGCCGACCTGATCGACGCCGCGACGCAGGGCGGCGAAACGCTGTCGGAGGGCGACGGCGCACTCACGCTGCAGCTCGCGCAATTGACGCAACGCCTCAAGTCCGCCGCGGTGAACGATCCCGCGCTCGCGGAGGTCGTCGCATTGCTCGAACCGGCCGCGGTCGAACTCGAGGAAGCGGCTCGGGCGCTGCGCGATTACCTGCGCCGTCTCGACCTCGACCCGCGGGAGTTGCAGCGCGTCGAGAGCAGGTTATCCGCGATCCACGACCTTGCGCGCCGCCACCGTGTCCGGCCCGAGGCCTTGCCCGCGCTGCTGGCGGAGACCGAGGCGCGACTGGCGGCGCTCGCCGAGTCCGCCGACGCCGAGGCGCTCGCCCGGCGCGCCACGCAGGCCGGCGACAATTTCCGCGCCCACGCGGAGCAGCTGTCGAACAAGCGCCGGTTCGCGGCAACGGAACTCGCACATCGCGTTTCGGCGACAATGCAACAGCTGAGCATGGCGGGAGGTCGCCTCGACATTGCGCTGGATCCGCTGCCGTCCCCTGCGAGTTATGGACTGGACGAGGTCGAGTTCCTCGTCGCGACGCATCCGAAGCAACCGTTGGCGCCGCTGGCCCGTGTCGCCTCCGGCGGCGAACTATCGCGCATTGCGCTCGCGATCCAGGTCGTCGCAAGTGAAGTCGGCCAGATTCCGACGCTGATCTTCGATGAAGTGGACAGCGGCATCGGCGGCGCGGTCGCCGCCACGGTCGGCGGGCTGCTGCAGGCACTGGGCTCGGACCGGCAGGTGTTGTGCGTCACGCATCTGCCGCAGGTGGCCGCCTGCGCCGACGCACATTTTCGGGTCAGCAAGAAGGGCCATGGCGAAGGCGTAAGGAGCGAACTCCTGCAGCTTTCGGCAGCCGAACGCGTCGAGGAACTGGCCAGGATGCTTGGGGGAGCGGCAGTCACCGCCAAGACGCGGGCGCACGCGAGGGAAATGCTGGACTCGGCTACCCGAAGTCAGGAATCGGGGACTGGGAAGAATCGGCGCATCACAAGACGGTGATGCGTTCGAAGGCCGGAGGTCAGGACCTGCGCGCCTTGCTGTTGCTCGCGAGTTTGGGCGCGTACGTGCCCTTGACCGGCCTTTGCTTGGGCTTGACCATTGCCGCTTTGGCACTGGCCGGCGGAAGCGATTCGCCGGTCTCGAGCCAATGCTTGACGCGCTGCGCGTCGCCCAAGCGGGTGTACTTGCCCAGGGAATCGAGCAGCACGATCACGATCGGCCGGCTGGCGATCGTCGCCAGCATGACCACGCAACGTCCCGCTTCGCGGATGTAGCCGGTTTTTTGCAGCTGAATGTCCCACGCGACGTTCTTGACCAATGCATTGGAATTGTTGAATCCGAGCACCTGCCCAGAGGGCTGCACTTCGACGAAGTGGGCGGGGGTCGTCGTGTAGTCGCGGATCAACGGATATTGCGCCGCCGCACCGACCATCAGCGCCAGATCGTTGGCCGTCGATACGTTGTTCGGGGACAGGCCCGTCGGGTCCTCGAACCTGGTGCGCGTCATGCCCAGTGTGGCCGCTTTCGCATTCATCGCCGCCACGAAGGCCACGTTGCCGCCGGGATAATGCCGCGCGAGGGAGGAAGCCGCGCGGTTTTCCGACGACATGAGAGCGAGGCGCAGCATTTCGCCGCGCGAAAGGGTCGTCCCCATGCGCAACCGCGACCGGCTGCCCTTGATGTAATCGAAGTCGTCCATGTCCACGGCCACGGGGTCGTCGAGCGACGGGTTCGTGTCGAGAACGACCATGGCGGTCATTAGCTTCGTCAACGACGCGATGGGCGTCACTTCGTCTGCCGCTTTGGCGTACATCCGGCGGCCGTCCTCCGCATCGACGACGAGCACGTTGGCCGATGCCAGCCGGAGCTTGTCCGGATCGGGGAATGGCGCCGCAGCCGACGGTACCGCCGTCATCGGTCCAAGGATGCAAGCAAAAACAATGACTAACGATCGAATCATCAGGTCGGTCCTCAAAATCCAACTGCCTTATCGCACGGCGGGACACCGCGAGTCAATCCCCCAAATTTCTCAAGGACTAAAGCTTTCGCGGGTTTGTTGCAAAAGCGGCAGCAAACACCGTGCCCGGGAATGGGCCACGCGGCGGCCGGGCCGACGGTGGCGAACCGGGAATATGGTCCCTACAACGCCTCCAGCCCGTTCTTCGCCGACTCTCGCTGCGATTCCGCCGGTAGGCGCCGCTCCTCGTCCTGCTGCAGACGCCACATCCGCGAATAGGTCCCGTTCGCCGCCAGAAGGCGGGCATGGGATCCCCGCTCCACGATGCGTCCGTGCTCCAGCACCAGGATCTCGTCGGCGTCGACGACCGTGGAAAGGCGGTGCGCGATCGTCAGCGTCGTGTGGTTCTGGGCGATCGCGGACAATTCGGCCTGGATCGCCTTTTCGGCCTTGGAATCGAGCGCGCTCGTCGCCTCGTCGAAAATCAGCACGTGCGGCGCCTTCAGGATGGCGCGGGCGATGGCCACGCGCTGCTTTTCGCCGCCCGACAGCTTCAGTCCGCGCTCGCCCACGGGCGTCGCATAGCCATCCGGCAACCCGGCGACGAAGTCATGGATCTGGGCCGCCTTCGCGGCGGCCACGATTTCGTCGCGGGTCGCGCCGGGCTTGCCGTATGCAATGTTGTACTCGATCGAGTCGTTGAACAGCACCGTATCCTGCGGCACGATGCCGATCGCCGCACGCAGTGACGACTGCTGCACGCTGCGAATGTCCTGGCCGTCGATGGTGATGCGTCCGCCACCTATGTCGTAGAAGCGGTAGAGCAGCCGCGCAAGCGTGGATTTTCCGGCGCCCGAGGGACCGACGACGGCCACCGTCCGGCCCGCCGGAATCGTGAACGACATGTCGAACAGGATCTGGCGATTGGTCTCGTATCCGAAGTACACGTTCTCGAAGCGCACCTCGGCCCCGCGGATGGCCAGCGGCAGCGCGCCGGGCGGATCGCGGATCTCGGCGTTTTCCTCGATCAGCGCGAACAGCCGCTCCATGTCGGCCAACGCCTGCTTGATCTCGCGGTAGATGACGCCCAGGAAATTAAGCGGGATGTAGAGCTGGATCATGAACGCATTGACGAGCACGAGATCGCCTATGGTCATGGTCCCGTTGACCACGCCAACGGTCGCGCGCCACATGATGAGTGTCACCGCGATCGCGATGATCGCGCTCTGCCCGATATTGAGCATCGACAGCGACGACTGGCTTTTCACGGCGGCAGTTTCCCAGCGCTGCAGACTCTCGTCGTAACGGCGCGCCTCCCATTCCTCATTGCCGAAGTACTTCACGGTCTCGTAATTGAGCAGGCTGTCGATCGCCCTCGTGTTGGCCTTGGAATCGAGCTCGTTCATCGTGCGGCGGAAATGCGTGCGCCATTCGGTGATCAGCACGGTGAAGGCGATGTACAGGACCAGCGCGCCCGCCGTGATCGCCATGAACGTCCAGTCGTAGCGGGCGATCAGGATTGCCGACACGAGCGCGATCTCGACGAGCGTCGGCAGAATCGAAAAAAGCGTGAACTGGATCAGCGTGGATATGCCGCGCTGGCCGCGCTCGACGTCGCGAGTGAGGCCCCCCGTCTGCCGCTGCAGGTGGAAGCGCAACGACAGTGCATGGAGGTGGCGAAAGACCTGTAGCGCGATCCTGCGCGTCGCGCGTTGCGTCACCTTCGCGAACAGGAACTCGCGCAACTCGGTGAACAGCGTCGTGGACAGCCGCAGCAGGCCGTACGCAACCAACAGGGCAAGGGGAACCACCAACGGTGCCATCTGCGCATCGAGACTGTCGACTATCCGCTTGAGCAGGACCGGGACGCCGACGTTGGCGACCTTGGCGAGGACGAGGCACACAATGGCGGCCAGCACCCGCGCCTTGTATTCCCACAGGTAGGGAAGCAGCGTGCGGATCGTGCGCCAGTCCCCGCGTTCGGTGCGCGGGACGTTCTTGTTGACGGGAGCGGGGAGGGCGGTGGAATGCGAATGGCGCATCGGTTTCAACTGGCACGAAGCAGGGACGGAACGACCGACGCAGGCCGCGCAGACCAAGAATCCTCGCGACGACTCGGGACAGCCTGCGATTTTAACAGGCTATGCCAGTGCGGCGCCGTCAATCAGTGCGGCGGCGTTTGCGCGGGAACCACTCGTTGCCTCCATAGCCCATGACGCCCATCCCGATGCGCACGATGCCGTAGGCGATCCACGTCAGCGCCTTCTCGGCGTTCGAGCGTCCCGCCCAGCGCTCGGGTGCCATGCGCCTTGCTCCGTGCCCGATCATCTTCAGCAGTTCGCGTCTGAGTTGATCGGCAAAGCGCGAGTCGCGCACGAACACGTTCGCCTCGCGCGCCATGAGGAGCGAGTAAGGGTCGATGTTGGACGAGCCGACCGTTGCCCAATGCCCGTCGACCACAGCTACCTTCGCGTGCAGGAACGACCGGTGGTATTCCTCGATTCCAACGCCGGCATCCAGCAATTGTCCATACAAGGCGCGCGCGGCGTAGTGCAGCAGACGGTATTCGACGCGTTCCTGCAGCAGCAGCGTCACCTTGACCCCGCGTTCCGCGGCAGCGGTCAGCGCCCGCCGGAATTGGGTGCCAGGGAAGAAATAGGCGGTCGCAATGACAATTTCCGTCCTGGCCGTCAGGATGGCGGCCAGATAGTCAGACTCGATGTCGCGCCGATGCCCCAGGTTGTCGCGAATGGCGAATTTTGCGGTTTGCTTTCCCGCGCGGCGCGCCGGCATCGGGATTGGAAACAACGGCACGTCGCTGCGGTCGAACTGCGTCAGTTCGACCAGCACCCACAGTCGCTGCATGGTCGTCACGATCGCCTCGAGCATCGGGCCTTCCACGCGCACCGCGAAGTCCACACGCGGCGGCTTGTGCCGCGGCGTATTCATGTCGTCGATCAGGTTGATGCCGCCGACGAAGGCAACGCGTCCGTCGACATGGCAGATCTTCCGGTGCAGGCGCCGCAACCGGTGCAGGCGGAATTGCCAGGGTGCCACTTCGGGCCGGTATTTCATCAGGCGCACACCGCCCGCCGCAAGCAACTTTGCCAGCGAAGCGGTCAGGTATTGCCGCGCGCCCCAGCCGTCCACCAGAACCCGGACCGCCACGCCACGCTGCGCCGCGCGCACCATCGCGGCGGCAACCGTCCGGCCGGAGGCGTCATCCGCGAAGATGTATGTCTCCAGCCACACTTCCTGTTGTGCAGAGTCGATGGCTTCGGCCAGCGCGGGAAAGAATTCGGCGCCATTGCGCAGCAACTCGATCGTGTTGCCGTTCGCAAAATGCTCCACCTTCGGTCCCCCGTGCGCCTGTCTAGCGGCGCTGGCGCGGCAACGTGAACGTGGCGGCGAGAGCCGCGTGATCGGACAGCCGCCCCGAGGGAAAGGCGTAATGAACGCGCGCATCGTGGACATCGAGCTTGCGGGCATAGATTCGGTCCAGACGGAACATCGGCAAGACCGAAGGGAACGTTCGCGCCGGCCGGCCCTTCACCTCATCGAATACCTCATAGACACCCAGTTCATCGGTGAGAATGCGGTCGCCTTTGCGCCGCCAGTCGTTGAAGTCGCCGGCGATGATCAGCGGCGCGCCTTTCGGGACAGTGGCGCGGATGCGTTCGGTCAGCGAGCGGATTTGCCACTGGCGGCCGCGCTCGAACAGCCCCAGATGAACGTTGATGCAATGCAGGTTCGGCGCTCCCTCGGCCAGCTTGATCTCGCAATGGAGCAGTCCGCGGTTCTCGAACACATGCGCGGAGATGTCCTCGTTCTCCTGCGTGATGATCGGAAAGCGCGACAGGATGGCGTTGCCGTGATGTCCCTGCCGGTAGACCGCGTTGCGGCCATAGGCCACTTCCCGCCACACCGTGTCGGCGATG
Organism: uncultured beta proteobacterium; assembly: GCA_963829415.1. Taxonomy (GTDB): domain Bacteria; phylum Pseudomonadota; class Gammaproteobacteria; order Burkholderiales; family Casimicrobiaceae; genus VBCG01. Next base: position 126,977 of record CAWHII010000001.1, read on the forward strand.
AATTCGTGCTGCGGCTTGCCCGGCCAGTCGAGGTAACGGCCTGCGTTGCGGTGGTGGACGCCCTGGACCTCCTGCAGGAACAGGATGTCGGCGGACATGCCATGGAGCTTCTCCTTGAGCTCATGGATGACCATGCGCCGCGTCAGGTGCGAGAAGCCCTTGTGGATGTTGAAGGTCGCGACGGTGAATTTCATCGGCGCGCTTGGCGATGAGGGTGTGATCACTGCCGCAATGTTAGCGGGAAATGGTGCCCCGTTGGCGCAGCACCCCTGCCGAAACCTGCCCCGACCCGCGCCGGGTGTCGGGATTCCCGTTGAACTTGTTGCCTGGCAAACCGGTCTTTGCTCCAGCCCTGCACCAGCGCGGGGCAGCGACGGTTCCCGGAGAACTCCCGCGGTAAACTTGTACTCCGCGCCGGAAAGCGAGTAAGTTTACCGCGGTCCGGTCGACCAACGCTTCAGGCAGGCCATGTACCTGTCGCATCCAACCCGTTTCCAAAGGAGTCAAGTACCCATGAACAAGCAAGCTACGATCCAAGCCGCTGTCGCCGGCCTCATCGCCATTGGCTTCGCCGCGTCCGCCGCGGCGCAACCCGTCATGCAGAAGGAAGGCACCGAAAAGTGCTACGGCGTCGCCAAGGCCGGGCAGAACGACTGCGGCACCGCAAAGCACGCATGCGCAGCGCAGGGCGTCAAGGTGGACAACGATGCCAACGAGTGGAAGTACGTCGCCAAGGGCACGTGCGAGAAGATGGGCGGCAAGCCCGTGGCGCCGAAGTAATCGCTGTCCCGCGCCAGGTTCGCGCGGCCGGAATGCGGAAATCGCCGCCAGCCGCGCGTTGCGTGCCCGCATGAATCGTTTGCTGCCAAATTCCGCCGGCATCGGGCTGCGCTCGCCGCACGTCGCGCAGGTGCTGGCAGAGCGCCCGCCGGTGCCCTGGTTCGAAGTCCATAGCGAAAATTACTTCGCCGACGGCGGGCAGGCATTTGCCGCGCTCGACCGAATTCGCGCGGACTACCCCGTTTCCTTGCACGGCGTGGGCCTCTCTCTCGGTTCGACCGACCCGCTCGACACCGGGCACCTGGCGAAGCTCAAGCGCCTGGCCGATCGCGTCGAGCCGGCACGTGTTTCGGAGCATCTGTGCTGGAGCAGCGTGAATGGCCGGCACTACAACGACCTGCTGCCGTTGCCCTACACCACCGAAGCGCTCGACCACGTCTGCGGGCGCGTGTCCGCCGTGCAGGATTTCCTGGGCCGCGAAATACTCGTGGAAAATGTTTCCAGCTACCTGACGTTTCCCGAGACCACGATTCCCGAGTACGAATTCGTTGTCGCCGTCGCAGCCCGGACCGGCTGCGGGCTGCTGGTCGACGTGAACAACATCTACGTCAATGCGCGCAATCACGGCATCGATGCCGACGCCTATCTGGCCGCGATACCCCCCGCCATGGTCGCGGAGATCCATCTCGCCGGCTTCGATGCGAGCGGCCCGTGTCTCATCGATACCCATGGCGCGCCGGTCGCGCCAGAAGTCTGGTCGCTGTACGAGCGGGCGCTCCGGCTCTTCGGCCGCGTGCCGACGCTGATCGAATGGGACACCGACATCCCGGAATTTGCCGTATTGCAGCGCGAAGCCGCGACCGCCCAATCCTATCTGGAGGCTGGCCTTGCTGTCGCTGCGTGAAAGGCAGATCCGCTTCGCGACTACGCTGCTGAACGTCGACGGCGGCCCCATTGATCGCATCACCATTTATCGCAATACGGTTTTCGCCAACTATCGCAATGCGCTCGGTGCGACTTACCGCGTCGTGCAGCAGTTGGTCGGCGTGCCTTTCTTCAATACGGCTGTGGATGCCTACGTGCTGGACTGTCCATCGACGGGTGGCGATCTCAACGTCTACGGCGGCAGTTTCGGTGATTTCCTCGCGACCTACCCGCACGCCAGGGAACTCCCCTACCTACCCGACGTTGCCCGGCTCGAGTGGGCGGTCGACGAGGCCGGTCGTGCGGCGGACCCCCGGGGAACGCCGGAGCCGCTGTTGGCAGCTCTGGGCACGATTCCGGCCGACCGGATCACGGCGCTTCGTTTCGCGCTCGACCCGACCTGCCGGTTCATGGACTCGGCGTATCCTGTGCTGCGCATCTGGCAAGTCCATCAGCCCGGGTTCGAAGGTGACATCGCCGTCGCGTTTGGCGCGGCAACGGATCACCTTCTCGTGCGGCGCGAGACGGGCGACGTGGTCATCGAACGCTTGGCACCTGGTGACTTTGCGTTGCTTCGCGCGCTGGCCGGAGGCTACGATCTCGCGACGGCGCTGGACGCGGCGATGACGGCCGAACCGACCTTCGATCTCGGCACGACCCTTCGCACCTGCATCGCCAACGGCACGCTCGCGGAACTACGCGACGGGTGAAAGCATTCGCGCGGTACGGCGACCAACCGTCGCATCCACCCGATCCCGAGGAACAGCTTCCATGACGCCCGCCGCGCTGTCCATCGCACGTCGCGCCCTGCACATGTACGGCAAGGTGGCCGCGGCGATCGATCGGCTTCAGCCGCTGTTCGCGCTCGCGCTGCGTATCTACATCGCGCGCGTGTTCTTCCTGTCCGGTCTCATCAAGCTCCACGACTGGAACATCACACTGGCGCTGTTCCGCAACGAGTACCATGTGCCCTTTCTTTCGCCCGCCGTCGCGGCGGCGCTGGGAACGTGCGCGGAGCTGGGTCTGCCGATATTTCTCTTCGCCGGCTTCGGCACGCGCTTTGCCGCCGTGGCGCTGTTCGCGTTCAACATCGTGGCCGCGATTTCCTACCCGGACCTCTCTCCCGCGGGCTTGAAGGACCACATCCTCTGGGGCGCGCTGCTCCTTGTTCTGTTCTTCTACGGGCCCGGCAAGGTGTCCCTCGATCACCTGATCGGCCGCTGGTTCGGCGGAGCGGATTGAACGAAGGAATCGCACCTTCCCGGCAATCCGGTACGCGCGCGGAGGGCGCGACGCCCACGCCGAAATTGGACCGGTGTCACCGCATTCGTTTCGCGATCACACCGGAATGCGAAAATCCATGACCATGACGGGCGGGTCGCTCATGACGCTGCCGGCCGCGCGGGTTCGCTCGCGGAATGGATATGGAGGTCGCGTTGCGGAAATGGAATCGCAATTCCGGCCTGGTCGAGCTTCCGCAGAATGGAAACACGCATCGCGTTCTGTGCCTCCAGTCCCACTTCGAGCGTCGGCACCCATGCCATCAGCGTAAAGTTGAGCGAGCTGTCACCAAAGCCTTTGAACATGGCACGCGGCGCCGGATCCGTCATGATCACCGGTAGATCTCCTGCCGCCTCCACCAGCAATCGCATCACCTGTTCCGGATCGGAGCCCGGAACCACGCCAACATCGATGTCATAGCGGCGCTGGCGATCGGAGCGCGTCCAGTTCACTACTTCCTTCGACACCAGTTCTCCGTTGGGCACAATGACTTCCGCCCCCTGCCCGGTTCGCACGGTGGAGGAGCGAATGCCGATGCGCGTAACCTTTCCGGACAGCGTACCCCTCTCAATCACATCGCCGACGCCGACCGGACGCTCGACCATGAGGATCAGGCCGGACACGAAATTATTGATGACGTTCTGCAACCCGAAACCGATGCCTACGCTGAGCGCCCCGGCTAGCAGCGTCACCTTCCCCATGTCAATGCCGAGCGCGGCCAGCGTAAGCGCCGCACCGACCACGACGATCACCCAGCGGGTAAAGGTAACGACGGCGTAGCCTGCGCCAGGGCGCAGGTTCAACCTGGGCACGATTTCGCGATCGAGTATGAATCCCGTCAATCCGGTCAGAACAAAGGTCACCGTAGCGACGGCGAGCGCCGTTACGACCGCCTTGCCGGCTATGGATACGGTGCCCACTTCCAGTGTGCCGCCAAGCAGCGATTCGATGGCAGAACGCACTGTGGGCAAGAGGCCAAGGGTGCCCAACGTCAACGCCGCCACGCCTCCGATAGTAAGCATGGTGAGGATAAGGCGCACCGTACGCAAAAGCGCGGGATCCGCATCGCGCGCGCTGTGGAACCGGCGAATGATTGGTGCGGAGAGCAGTGAGACCGCCGCGCCATAGACCACCAGGGCCGTCGTACCGAAAACCAGCCCGAATCCCAGCACGCTGCCCATCCCTGAGCGAAGCGATCGCGTCGGCCCCGTGAAACCAAACAGGACATCGAATAGTGTAATCAGCGCCATGGCGATCACAAAAAGGGCTCCAGCGCGCACGGTGCCAGGACGCGCCCGGTGCAACGCCTGCTGCAACCTCCCACTGTGGAGATCGATCGCGAGCGGCCCTGCGATGCTTACTACCTGCAACAGCAGCAGCAATCGATCCGCGATCGCACTCGCGTCGATCTCGCGGCGCATGACCAGCAGCATTGTGGCAACCGCGATTCCGTAGAGCGTAAGCGGTATGCTTGAAGGAAAGGCACTCCGCGCCACCATTGCGGCGGGAATCGGGACGAGGAGGAGCAGCGCCTCGTAGAACAGGACCGGTGGATCGGGTGCCAGCCACCACAGGGACATCAGCGCGATGAGCAGCGATGCCGCGACGGGTCGACCGTAAGCGCGTGGCGCCGGACCGGCGCCTTCCCCGGCCTTCCTAGAAAGGAGCCAAAAGGTCAGCGCCAGCGTGCCGAAAAACAGAAAGGCAAGACCTCCGCCCGCCTGCACCAGGTAATCGCGCAGCGACTGCCAGGTCGAACGCAGTTCCACCACGACGAGCTGGAACTGGGCCGGCGCCGCATCCAGTTGCCAAAGCGGGAGTTCCTGCTGCTGCAGCCGTTGGGAGCGGACACGTTCCTGCTGCGCGGCGATGCGTGCGCGCGCGTCGTCGATGCGCACTTGCAGGACCAGTGCGCGGTCGAGCGCCAGGAGCACGCTGTCTCGGTATTCCCGGACGCGAACGCCCGTGACCTGCAATTTCGCCGAGATCGATCGCGCATGCTCGAGTACCAACGCAGGAACGAGCTGCTGCTCCAGGAACAGCGTTTGCTCCCGCCACTTTCGCGCGTCCGCCTCGAGCGTGCGGCGATCGTCCTCGAGGCGCCGGACTATGGTGGCGAGACCGTCGACAATGGCCGCGGCATCACGATCAAACGTCCTCAACTGTCGATCGACATCGAGCGGATCGATCAACTCTGCCTGCGCCGCCGCACGTGCGGCCAGGGCATCGAGGCGCACCGCCAGCGCGATGGCGCGCTCGTCCAGCTCGCGCCAGGGTCCCGCCTGTTCGAGACGGGCCAGCGCTGCCCGCTGCAATTCCTCGCTTGCGAAGAATTGCTTGACGATATCGGTGACGGTCGCTGCGGCTGGCGCCTTTACGGGAGGAGTTTCACTGGCGGCCGTTGACTCCACCGCGCCCACAAACCCGGGCGCAAGCAGAAGCGCGACCACCAGAATTGCCAGGATTGGCTTCAACTTAGCGCGCGCTGGCCCCTGCGGTTGCGGGGGTGGCTGGACTGGAAACGACTTTCGCTCCGAAGTCCTTCAAGAGGCGCTGAAATTCGGGCGATGCCATGATGATCGTCCCCGCTGCGGCGCGCAGGCGATCGACCGCCTCCGCGGGCAGGACGAACGACGTGGGCTGTTCGTTCAGGTACACGCGCTCCTTCGGATCGGGGAGCGAGGCAAACGACACATCGATGGCATAGACCTCTGCCAAGGGGACGTGGATCGCAGTACAGACCGGCGTGTCCTTGTTGGTCGAGCACCCGGCCAGGTTCCTGAGCTCCCGCGCCGTCTGCCACCGCGCCGCGATGTCTTTCAACTGCTCGACCGCCTCGTAGGAATAGTGATCGATCGGAACGCCGGTCGCCTTGAGCAGGATGTCCACCGTGCCGGGCGGGCTCTCCGATTCATCCCAATTGGTGGGGGGCGACGACAGCGAATTGACAACGAAGACGATGACCCTCTTCACGTGGTCGAGCGGTGTCGGTACGCCTTTGGCGTGCAACGCCTCGAGCAGTTCCAGGGCATCGAGCACGCCGCGCATGCCCAGGTTGTCGGACACGCCGCCGTCCACGAGATGAATATAGGGGCGGTGAACACTGTCGCCGTAGGGCTCCGCATCCCTCAATTCGCGTATCGCGCGCGCTGCGGGCCGTGGTGGATTCTCGGACTGGAGAAACGCCTTGGCCCAGGCCGGGATTTCGTAGTTGCAGGTGCCGCCATAGTTGTTGATTGTGACCGGGGACAGCACGACCGGGACGGCTGACGATGCGGCGGCGGCGCGGGACAACTTCACTTCGCGCAGATCCGAACACATGATGTTCCACAGGTTCTGGTTGAAGGGCACCCGGCCGCCGGTCGAAATGTCGGTCGCCGCCGCCACGATGAATGGGCCAGTGCCGCGATCGAGGTCGCCGAACGTCGCGTTGTTGAACAAGATTTCGTCGTACAACTGGGCAGCCAATTCGGAGCGGCCCCAAGCCGTCGACGACAGTCTTCCCCAATTGCCCGGATTGACGGCACGGGCGAGGAGTTCGCCCTCGACATTGCGTTTGAGGAAGCGTTGCTCGTAGTCGTCGAACAGCTTGTCGCCATAGAGTCCGTAGGCCAGTGCGGTGAAACTTCCACCCGACACGCCGGTGATCATGTCGACCGCGTCGAGGAGACGTACCGTGTTGCCATTGGGTCCGACGACTTCCGTGCGCTTCAGGAACTCCAGAACACCGTAGGAAAACGCAGCCGCTCGCGTGCCGCCACCCGAAAAAGCAAGAACGACCAGGTTGTCCTGGCTCTTGAAATACTTCTGGCGCGTCTGGAACGTGTAACCAGTCTCCGCATTGGCCTGCATCACCGGTGGGTTGACCGGCCGGGTGGCGCAGCCGGCCAGGCCGAGCAACGCGACGAGGAACGCAGGCAACAACTTACGCAGGTCATTCATGGCGACGACTCCAAGCATGCGGTAACAATCGCTGGTAAAGCTGAAGGACATCCATTGTCGGTTCAATGTCGCTTCGACCGCAATCCTGGTCGAAGTCAGCCTTGATCACCGTCAACGGATGCGCCATGCGCCGGCTTCGGGTTCGACTTGCCTTGCCTCTCACGCTGTTGTCTGCGTATCCGGAGCTGGTTGTTCTGGAAGTCCTGCGCGAGCATGTACAGGATGCCGGTCGACCAAGCGACAGTGAGCAGCCCCGCCATGCCGAGCAGCGGTTCGAGCAAATGCCAGCGCTGCGGCAAGTAGCCTGCCTGCAGCGTCGTGTAGTTCAACATGGCGTTGTAGAACGCGACGCTGTGGTTGGTCTGCGCACCCTGGACGAAGAAGAACACCGTCCACACCATCACCTCGATGATGTTGGTCATGATGATCAGCAGGCTTGCAAAAATGACCAGGCCAAGGCCGCCAACGAAGGACTCCATGGGGGCATAGCGTTCCTTCAGCGAATCGGTGATGCGCAGGATCGCGAACATGCCGGTACCGTGGATCGCCATGGTGATCGCCACCAGGAGGCCACCCCACATGACCTCGTCCAGCTTGATGACATAGATCTCCATGACACCTCCCGTTGGAAATCACCGTCGTCGACGCGAACTATCGCGCAGGGTCGCGAAGCCCGGAACTCCGATCGCAACGATTCTTGCCGTGTTCTAGACCTGATCCGGCACATGCACCAGGAACTCCGGCATGTCCGGGAGGCCGGCGATGAATGTCCCCTTCTTCTTGCCCTTGGGGGAGAAGCGGCGGACGCGCTGGTCGAACCGTTCGGCTACGTAGAGATCGCCGTCCGGGCCGATCGCAAAACCGGACGGCGCCTTGAGCTTGGCGTCGATCACGACCCGCGCCTTGAGCTTGCCGTGCGGAGCCGCCTTTGGGATGTCGTAGGCGAGGATGCTGCCGGTGCCGGCAGCGCCGATGTAGAGCGTGTCGCCGCGCAGAACGAGATGCACGGGTTTCGCGAGTTTCTTCCCCTGGATGCGCGCCACGAGCCGCCCGGTCCTCAGCTCGTAGACCTTGACGACGTTCCCCGCTTCGCCCGCCACATAGAGATGCTGGCGATGCACGACGATGCCGCGCACGGAGTGCCGGGGCTTACCGTGCACGTCGAGTACCACCCTGAGGCCCTGCGGATGCGGCACGTCCAGCGGCGGGTGGTCACCGGCTTCAGGGAGCCGGCCCAGGCTGGAGGCGACGAGCGTGCCGGGGAGGAAGTTTCCGTTGGGGAAACTCTTGCGGAGGTGCGAGGCCACCGGCGCCGGCTTGCGTGTCTTGGGCAGGATGGCGAGCACGGTGTTGGTGTCCTGGCACGAGACGTACAGGCGGCCGTCGTCGCCGAACTCCACGTCGAAGGGGTGGACCATCGCCGGTACGTGCTTGGTGGTCACCATCACTTCGGCGAAGTGAAAGGTGTCGCCATGGCGCCGATAGCGCGCGATATGGCTGTCCTTGCGCCAGGCGTTGGCAATGTAGAGATCGTCGCCGACCAGCGCGAAGCCGCGGGCAATGTGCAACGATTCTGCGCCCGGCGACGGATCGAGCAGCAGCGGATGCTGCTTGCGGGGAGTACCGTCGTCTTCAAAGACACCGATGTTTTCGACGCCGGCCTTGCCCTCACCCCTATAGCTGATCCACCACACGAGGTCGTTCCTCCGCTACTTCGGCAGCGCCCGAATGTGTCTTCCGAGCGTGTTCACCACTGGAACGCGACGCCGGCCATCGGTCCGTTCATGTTGATGCTGTCCAGCTTCTTTCCCGACTGGAAGTTGTAGTCGAGATACCGCCAAACCGCGAAAACCGAACCCCAATTGTACGTATAGCCGATTCCGCCGGAAATCTGCCATGTCAGTTGCGACTGGCCAGTGCCGACATCGAGATAGAACGGCGCAAACCACTTGCGGTCTTCACTGAACGTGTAGCGACCCTTGATCCCGACGATGCCATCCCAGACGGTTTCGTCGACCTGCTTGCTTCCGCTGCGCCCGCCCGGGAGGACGATCGGGCCGAGTTCGCCGGTGATCGAGTACCCCAATGTCGGCTTCATCTGCAGCATTCGCGCGCCACCGAGAAGATCGACGGTCCACGCGGGGTCGGCGGCGACCCGATACTCGCCAGCCACCGTCCAGACCAGGGCCTTGATTGTGAGGTCCAGGTCCACGGTGGCGGTGGCCGGAATCCCGACGTTGCCAATCGAAAAATCGCGCTCGTGCGATTTGACTCCGCCAACGTCGACGTAAACGACGTCGGTGAACATGCCCCAGCGCCCGTTGTGCGCATCGAGAGTTCCCTGGAACGTCATCCTGAGGTGGTTGAGGATGTCGCTCATGCTGGCATGGATGTTGGTGCTACCCCTGTCGCCGGGAAAATTCACCGTGCCGTCGATGGTGGGTACCCAGCCGTAAAGCGTTGCCGTGAACATCCACTTTTCGGCCAGCCCGCCGGTTGGCGTCGACTGTGCGTTGCCAACAGCCGGCAGCAGTGCGCCACCGGCGATGAAAAGCACTGCCATTGCGCTGCGGAGGGAACTGGAAGGCTTCATCTCGGACCTCGTTGTCGTGAACTGCAAGTGGGCGAAGCGCAATGCCATTCCGCCATGACGGACTACGTGCCTGCATCAGGGCGCAGCGACCACCTGATAGTAGACGCCGTTCGCGCCGTAGGCCGGCTGGAACCAGGTATTGCCGTTCAGGTAGTAGGTCGTGCCGTTCTTGTTGATCACCATTGAACCCGCCGGCAGCGCCGCATAGTTGACGTGCATCGCATAGGTTCCGGCAGGCGCGCTCGCGGCGGCCGCACCCGTAGCCACGCCGGCGTTGTAGGCAGCGCTTGTCGCCGCGGCAGTGTTGGCGCTGCCCGTGGCGACGCCCGCGGCGTACGCATTCGATGTTGCGGCCGCCGTGTTGGCAGACGCAACCGCCGCTCCAGCCGCTACGCCGACCACCGCCCCCGCGGCCGCAGCACAGCCATAGCAGCCGGCCGAGTATGTGGCCACCGCAACGGGCGGGTGATAGGCGACGTACGCATCGGCCGGCGGGTGATACGCGGTCGTTCCGTACGCGCCTGTATGCACGGCACCTACACCGACGGCGCCGGCCGTCGTGCCGCCGTACACGTTGGTGTGCTCGGTGCCACCACCCTCTGCGTGCGCAGTGCTGCCGCCGTAAGCGTTGGTGTGCTCGGTGCCCTCGCCCGCCTGATGTTCCGAACTGCCGCCGTAACGATTCTCGTGGCTGGTCGATCCCGCACTATGGCTCGTGCTTCCGCCAGCGCGGTTGGCAGAGGACCACGCACCCGCCGGACCTGCCCAAACCGCGACCGCGCCGACGAGCAACGCGGCGGTAACTGTAACGTTCGTCTTCATCGCAAACCTCCGATCAGGGTGCTTTTGACTGCGGTTTCGCTGCCGGCGCGTTCGGCGTCATCTTGACCAATGGCTTGATGTTCGACGGCGGACCGGAGGTCGGACGCTTGAACGCAATGCGCGGGGCTGCCTGCGCCTTCGTCGATGCAAACGTCCCTGGCGCGATCGGCGCATCGATCTGCCAGTTGGAGAGTTCCAGCTCGTTGCGCAGCTGCAGTGGATCGGCTGCATACATCGCGCGGACCCGCCGCGGCAGCTTGTCGTCGACGCCGATCCAGATCTGCAGGAACACGTCCTTGTTGGCCCAGGCCACCATCTCCGTCTTCGTGCCCCCCACGACACCCGACGGGCCAATGTAGAACGCGAGGATCGCGCCGTCCGTCATGACCTTGTAGGGATCCGTCACGAGGAGGTCGGTGAACGGAAAGAAGGTGGCCGCCTGGTTGTAGGCCGCCATCAGCGCCGCGTCGATCGTCGGTGGAGCATCGGCAACTGCGACGAGATTTTCCGCCGGCGCGTAGGCCATCATCGTCTTGCCGTCGTAATAGAACTCCGACGCCGGCCCGTCACCCAGCATCAGGATCCTGAGCTGGTCCGGCCGCTGCATCGTGACGTCGTAGCGCGCCGTATAAAGAATCGGCGGCCCGAGCTTGCTCGGAAACTCGTAGCCGACGGTCGCCGTGAACGACATCGTCTTGGCGGCCGCGAGCCTGGCGCTCGTCGCCTTGAGCAGATCCATCGCCTTGGGCTCGAGGATCAGCTTGAACGGAGCCTCCACCGACTTCTTCGCCGGCTTGGTCACCTTCGCGGGCGGCGTCGTGCCCTTTGCCGAAGGCGCAGGCGCCGGCGTCTGTGCCGCGACACTGGCCGCCACAAGCAGACTTACTGTCAGCGCCATGGCCCTGCCACGCCAACCGGCACTACCACGTGCAGTGGTCAGGTTATTCCCTGTTGTCAGAGTCACGGGATCATTCCGCATTCGAACATCTTGTTGACGATCGGCGCCGAGACCTTGGCGAAGAACGCCTGACGCATCTGCGGATCCGATTGCAGCGCCTTGATGGCGCGCTGTTCCATCTCCGGCTTCGGCTGGCCCTGGCCCGCCGCCTTTTCCTGCCACAACTGCTGACACGATGACGTCTGGTATTTCTGAATCACCTTGTCGGCGACCTTGTCCATGATCGGAAACTGCGCGTAGGCGACACCAGCGGCGATCAGCGCTCCGGCAGCCAGGGTCAACATGGATTTCCTGTTCATCGCAAACTCCTTCGTAGGTTGGAAAGGTGGATCACTCGCTCGTCTTGTTGTTCCGCTGCGTCTGCATCAGCTTCTTTTCGTCTTCCGGCGTGAGTCTCGGCCGGTCGATCGATAACGTGATCTTGTTGATCTTGCCGGTGAAATTGAATGGCACCTGATAGTCCTTGTCGTCCACCGGCGAACCGGTGTCGGAGCCGACGTCGAGGTTCTCGTCCCACTGCAGGATCAGCGGGATAGTGCGCGGCATCTTCTTTTCCGCGACGACCTTGCCGTCGACCTTGAGGACGCCCGTGCCGGACCGGCCGATGCCGCTCATGCTGTTGAACGCGAGCGTACCCATGCCGAGGCCATCGTACTTGAAGTCGAACTCGAGCACGTGCTTGCCTGGCGCGAGCACGTCCGGGCCCTCCCACTTGATCCGCTCGAGATCGACCATGTTCCACGTGAAGAGCGGCTTGCCCTTCAGGAGGTAGAAGCCATAGCCGCCGAAACGCCCCCCCTGCGTGATCAGCATGCCGTCGCCGCCGCCCTGCGGAACCTCGATCTCTGCCTTGAAGTTGTATGACGCATTGAGGATCGAGGGCGCGTCGCCGTTCGGCGTACCGGTCAACGGTGCCGTCCACGTAAACACGTTGCGGCCCGCCGTGATGCTGGGACGCGGCGTGATCAGCCGCGTAGCCACGGTGGCATCGAGCGGCAGCACCTGATACTTCGCGGCCTCCTGCCAGAAGAGCGTCTCCATCTCCTTTAGCTTGGCCGGGTTCTTTGCCGCGAGGTTGTCATACTGCGTCCAGTCGCTGCGCAGGTCGTAGAGCTCCATCGGATACGTCGCGGGGTCCGAACCAACGCCTCCGGAAATATCCCACGGCGGGCGCATGACCTTCGTGCTCGCGATCCAACCGTCGTGGTAGATAGCATGGTCGCCCATCATCTCGAAGTACTGGGTCCTGCGAGTCGAGGCCACTTTCGCGTTCTTCGCATCGAACGTGTACACCATGCTCACGCCCTCGATCGGGCTCTGCTTGATGCCGTCGACCATTGTCGGCTGCTTAACGTTGGCCGCGTCGAGAATCGTCGGCACGATGTCGATGACGTGGTGGAACTGGTTGCGGACTCCACCCTTGTCCTTGATCACCTTCGGCCACGAAATCGCCATGCCCTGGCGCACGCCGCCGAAGTGCGACGCGACCTGCTTGGTCCAAGTGAACGGCGTGTCGAACGCCCACGCCCATGGCACCGCCATGTGGTTGTACGTGAGGTCCGAGCCCCAGATGTCGTACCAGTATTTGAGCTGGTCGGCGACTGAGACTTCGGCACCGTTGAACATTGCGACCTCGTTCGGCGTGCCGAGCAGCGTGCCCTCGGCGCTGGTGCCGTTGTCGCCGTTGATGTAGATGATCAGCGTATTGTCGAGCTTGCCCATGTCCTCGATCGCCTGGATCACGCGGCCGATCTCGTTGTCGGTGTACGCGACGTACGCGGCGAAGACATCCACCTGGCGGGTGAACATCTTCTTCTCGTCGGCGGTGAGCTGGTCCCAGTCCTTCAGCAGGTCCTTGGGCCACGGCGTCAGCTTCGCGTCCTGCGGAATCACGCCCAATTTCTTCTGGTTGGCGAAGATCTGGTCGCGCAGCTTGTTCCAGCCCTGGTCGAACAGATGCATGTCGCCGATCTTCTTGATCCACTCGGGCGTCGGGTGATGCGGCGCATGCGTGCCACCCGGCACGTAATAGACGAAGAACGGCTGGTCGGGGGTCAGCGTGTTGACCTGGTTCATGTAGCCAATGGCCTCGTCGGCCATCGCGGTGATCAGGTTGAAGCTCGGATTGCCGATGAACGGATAGATGTAGGTCGTGTTGCGCGCGAGGTTCGCCGGCTGCCATTGGCTGGTGTCCCCGCCCATGAAGCCGTAGAAGTATTCGAAGCCCATGCCAGTCGGCCACTGATCGAAGGGGCCGATGGAGCTCGCCTGGAACGACGGCGTATTGTGGTTCTTGCCGAACCACGAAGTGCGGTAGCCGTTGTCCAGCAGGATCCTGCCGATCGTCGCCTTGTCCTTGGTGATGAAGCTATCGTAGCCGGGGTAGCCTGTCGCCTGCTCGGCGACTACGCCGAAGCCGACCGAGTGGTGGTTGCGGCCGGTGATCAGCGCCGCGCGCGTCGGCGAACACAACGCCGTCGAGTTGAAATTCGTGTAGCGCAGGCCGTTGGCAGCAACCCGGTCGAGTGCAGGCGTCGGGATCACGCCGCCGAACGTGCTTGGCACGCCGTAGCCGGAGTCGTCCGTCATGATCAGCAACACGTTCGGCGCGCCCTTGGGCGGCTCGACGCGCGCGGGCCAGTACGGCTTCGATCCAGCCGTCGTACGCTCGATCTTGCCGCCGAACTTCTGTGGCGGCGCCGGGATCTGGTCACCGGGGATGCTGATCGTCGCGCTGGGGGAGCCCGGCACGCCAGTAATCTGCTGCGCCGCAGTCAGTCCGGCGCCAAGAAAGGCGATGGAAATGGCCGCGGCCAGTGTCTTGCGAGCTTTCATCGTTCCATCCTCCATTGAATCCGCTGGCGAATGGTTGCGGAGCCTGGACTGTCAATCCGCGGGCCGCTTTCTGCCAGGGTGGCAATTGTGCCAAATTTCATGCTTCCAGTCTCTCCCTCTCTCGCGGAATTCAGCGTGGGCCGACTCCGCGGCCGTCGAACGACGTCACCATGCAGGAAATCGACAACGAAGAAGAATAACGTCATAGACTTCTGCGTTCCATGCAGTTGCGGACAGTCTCACGATGCAGGGCACGCTATTCCCTGCGTTTCCCTCCACTCATTGATCCACGTCAATTCAGCACAAACTGCAATTTGCGGCAAGCGGACTTGCCCAAAAAGCGCCGGCTGATTGGCTTGCGAATCTGATCTTTGCCCCAGTGTGTTTGGGGTAGTCCTGATGAGCGCGAAGGCACCGGGCGCAGACAGCAAGCGCCATCTTCCGGAGGCGTTGCCGGAAGCGTTCGGCATTGTCCGGGTTGGGCCGCTCCTCTCGATCCCATCCATCCTTGAGGAACACGGACTCGATCCGTCGCGCGTGCCAGCACAGGTCGGGCTCGACGCTCACCTTTTCGACAACCCGGAAAATCGGGTGTCCTTTGTCGCGCGTGGAAGACTGCCCGAGACGTGCGTCGGCCTGACGCGCTGCCTGCATTTCTGACTGTTCATTGGTCAGCGATTCAAGCTGGATTCGCTGGGTGTGCCGGGTGAACTTATGCGCAACTGTCCGACAGTCCGCGACACCCTGCGTTTGGCGGCTCTCTATCTCAATCTTCACGACCGGGGAGCGTTCTCGTTGACACTGGACCTGGGCGAAGGAGAGTCGGCGCTCGCCTATTCACTTTTCGAAGTCAAGCCGCCTGCATCAGAGCAGATCCTCGATGGCGCCATCGCAATTCAGTATCTGTTGCTCCGCGACCTCTGCGGGCCTTCATGGAAACCGGTATTGGTGCAGTTGTCGCACAGTCGGCCCACAAACATCCGACCCCTCCGGAAACACTTTCGCACAATCCTCGAATTCGACGTTCATATCTCCGGCATCGTGTTCGAGTCCCACTGACTGGACCACCGCATCGCGGATGCCGATTTTGTTGCATTTGCCGCCATCACCCGAGCTATCGAGTCCGATGCTTGCATTTCCGGTTCGAGCCACTGCCACGCGACGCGGACATTGGATACCCGGTTACACCACTCCCAACGCGCGTTCCGCCAGCCCCGCCACAGGTCCCGCCTTGCGGACCGCATTGCGCGTCTTACGCATTCGGCGCCTTTGCCTGCGCTCGCTGCCGGTCCGAAATGCCGCCAGCGCATCGAGCAGCCTGAGCACGGCACGGAAATCAGGCGTTGTGGCACACAAACGAGGTACGCGTGTACGACCATCACAGATTCTATGCCGACCGCTTGCAACTATTTCGGCGTCGGCGTAGTCTGAATTTGTAGGTAGTGCGATGGGTGGGTTGGCGCTCGTAGCCGCAAGTGGGGGTCGCATCCGATTTTGCTCTAAGAGCATAGTGGGGTGCGATGCTCCTGCGATTCCGCGACTGCGAGGTATCGTCGATGTTGTAGGAATCGAAGACGGGGAGGTTCTCTATCGATGACATTTACTACATATCGATCGTCCCGCCGGTAAACAAACGCCGGCATACGTTGCGGTGACGCAACGAAATGAAGCCACAGCGATGTGGCGATCCTGCGAAGCCCCGCAATTACGGCGGGGCTTTGCGTTGGCGCTTACGGTTGCTCGAGCCCTCTCTTGCGTGTCCCGACCGAGATTCGACCTGACAGGCAACGTCGCAGGGTTTGGGAGTGCTCTCGGCTCAACGACCGTTGGCTCATCCTCGGCAGATAGCTAATAGTGCCTGCCAAGGCGGGGAACGCTGCTTGATGGGGTGGCTGACGGGAAACCACCCCCACCAAGCTCGCGCAGTCGCTATCGCAGGGAACATCAATACCGCTACACGGCGCTGTGTAGCAGTTAGTGTAACAAGTCCGAGGACCTTAGGCACCCACAAAGCAGCCAACGACACGCGCATCCCAACGACCGCTTCCGAGCCAATCCCGACATGGAACTGAACCGGAAACGGCCGTTGAAACCAACGGAAGCTGGCGTTGAGGTCACAGAAACAGCCGGGCTGCGCCGTGTGACGACGCTGCGACTAGATTTCCATCTCAAGCAGCGCGTACGACAGCGACTTGCCGTGCGCATCGAGCGCCAGCGAAGTGGTAACCCCGCCGGCCAAGCAGTGCTCGCACACAAACTGCAACGCCCACAACTGGGGCAATTCATATCGTCGAATTTCGCCTTTGGCAATGCCGGCGAGGTGCCGCGCCACTGCATCGACGGTAACGCGCACGGCAAGCAACGGATAGTCCTCGGCGCGATACGCAATCAGCGACAGGATCGATGTGTTGCCCTTGTCGCCCGCGCGGCAGTGCGCGAGATCATATAGCTTCGGCATGCGCACTTCCTTCGTGCAGGGTCACGTGGCTCGCCACCAGGGAACGATCGATCAGCGTGGACACGATGCCAATCTGCTCGGTGACCGATTTGCGCGTGCCACCGCCACCCGCGGGACCGTTTGTGTAGAGCGCTTCGACCTCATCGCCGACGATTGCGGCCTCCTCGTGCGTCGCCGCCCTCGCGGCCACGCGCAGGCGCACCTCGTAAGGATGCGCGCCACCGTCGAAGGAGCGACCGTGCAGGGATGTGCTGCCGATGAGGTCAAAGCGTAGTTCGGCGAACCGGCCATGTAGCCGCTCGCGCAGGATCTCCGCAGCGAGTTTGGCACGGGCAACCGCGTTGGCTCCCGCATATCCGATCTCGCCGTCGCCGACGAAGCCGGCGCGGTAGCCGACGCTGACTTTCAGCCGGTCTGGGCGTTGCCGTCCGTGTGCGCCCCGCACGGCGACGCAGTCGGGCGCGGCCTCCGTGAGTGTGACACCGGAAAAGTCGGCCGTTACGTCTGGAGTGAGATAGCCGTGCGGATCCGTCACTTCGTAAAGAAGCTGCTCGGTCGCGGTGGCGACCGTGAGCCGCCCCCCGGTGCCGACAACCTTGCCGAGCGTCGCATTCCCGTCGGGATCCACGTCGGCGAACGGAAATCCGAGCGCAGCCATGCCGGGAACGTCCTTGCGCCCGGGGTCCGCAAAGTACCCGCCGCACAACTGCCCCGCACACTCCAGCAGATGCCCGACTAACGTCCCGCGCGCGAGGCGGTCGACGTCACCGGCGGCCCAGCCATACTCGTGCATGAGCGGCGCCACGAACAGCGAAGGATCGGCGACGCGGCCGGTAATGACGATGTCTGCGCCGCTGGCGAGCGCAGGCAGAATCGCCTCCGCCCCAAGATAGGCGTTTGCCGATACGATGGGACCGTACTTCGACAGCGGGAGGCCCGACTCAAGGGCGGGTGCATCAAGATCGAGTGCATCGAGGACGTCGTCCCCGGTTACAGCAGCGACCTTCACGGGAATACACATGCGATGCGCAATTGCGGCGATCGTCGCCGCTGCGCCTTCTGGATTTGCGGCGCCCAGATTGCTGACGAGGCGGACTCGCTTCCTGGCGAGTACCGGCAGCAGCGACTCGATACGTTCGGCCAGCCGAGCATCGAAGCCAGCGTTCGGATCGCGCCGTCTTCGTAGTTGCGCGAGCGCGATCGTGCGCTCGGCGAGGCATTCGAGCACTAGGTAGTCGAGCGCGCCGTGCTCGGCTAGCGCGACCGGCGCATCAAGACGGTCGCCAGCGAAGCCCGCGCCGCCTCCAAGTCGCAGCGAAGAGCGCATAGGGTGTTGGCGCGAGCCGCTACTCTGGCTCGATGCCCGCCTTTTTGATGATGTTCTTCCACTTCTCCGATTCCTCCACTTGGAATTTGCCGAGATCCGCAGGCGAAGTCACGAAGGGGGTGGTACCGGTGTTGCCGTAGTACGTCTGCATCGCCGGGCCCTTGCTCGCCTCCACCAGGATGTCGTGCAGGCGATTGACTATCGCCGGCGGTGTATTGGCCGGCACGTACGCAGCGAACCAAAAGCTCATGTCATAGCCTTTGAGTCCCGCCTCGCTGATAGTCGGAAGGTCAGGCGTCAGCGGTGAGCGTGCGAGCGTACTTACGCCAAGCGGTCGCACCTTGCCTCCTTTTACCTGCGGTAAGCCAGTGGCCATGTCGGTAATCATCATGTTGATCTGGCCGCCCAGAAGATCGTTGATCGCGAGTGGATTGCTCTTGTACGGAACGTGCAGCAGCTCGATCCCCGCCATCTGCTGGAACATCTCGCCTGCCACGCGCGACGACGAGCTACCGCTGCCGAACGCGATTTTGCCGGGCTTTGCCTTCGCGAGGGCGATGAACTCGGCGACCGACTTTGCAGGCAGATCGAGGTTCACGATCATGATCTGCCCGCCCTTACCAAGCCCGGTGACCGGTGCAAAGTCCTTCACTGGGTCGTACGGCAGCTTCTTGAAGAGATGTTCGTTAGCGGCCTGCGTAGTGTTGGTGGTGATGAAGACGGTGTAGGCGTCGGGGGCCGCCTTCTTTACGACTTCGGCGCCGATAAAGCCCGAAGCGCCTGGCCTGTCTTCGACTACAACCGGCTGCTTCGTGATGCGGGTGACTTCGATGCCGAGTGCCCGCGCGAGTTGGTCCGTGGCGCTGCCCGCTGCGAAGGGAACGACGAAGGTGATGGCCTTGTCCGGGTACTGAGCGTGGGCCGACGCCGCACACAGTGCGAGCAGGACGCCCGCCAGGAATGTTTGCCATTGCAGTTTCATGTCGATTCCCTCCATTCCAGCGGCGCTTCTCTGGGCTCGTATTCTATTATGAATATCCATCTGCGCCAGTTGCGCGCGTTCGTCAGCCAGCAAAATTGTCAAACGCATGCTTGCCAGCACCTTTGCGCTAGGTCTCGAGACGTATGGCCTCCTGTTTGGTGCTGACTTCGTACTCGATTTCTCGGAATCGCAACGCATCGTTGTGGAGTTCCGGATGGACTCGGCCTTCTGGATTAGTCCGCTTCTCGGCAATTTGATGGCGTCGATGACAGGCTGCTTCTGGCCGGTAGCGGGCCTCATGTGCCGGCAGGTTTCCCCTGGGATGCTCCCCGGCGTCAGCGTCTAGGTCTTGAGCCGATAGCCCGACTTGAAGATCCAACCCACCGTCGCCAAAGCGACTGCCATGAATGTCACGGTCATGCTCAGGCTGACGCCGACGCTCACGTCCGCGAGTCCGTAGAAGCTCCAGCGAAAGCCGCTGATCAGGTACACGACGGGGTTGAATAGGCTCACCTTCTGCCAGAAGGGCGGCAACATGTCGATCGAATAGAAGCTGCCGCCCAGAAACGTCAACGGCGTGACGATTAGCAGCGGCACCAGTTGCAGCTTCTCGAAACCGTCGGCCCAGATTCCGATGATAAATCCCACCAGACTGAACGTGACCGCCGTGAGCAGCAGGAACACGATCATCCAGACCGGGTGGTCGATCTTCAGAGGAACGAACAGAGCCGCGGTGGCCAGGATGATCAGCCCGAGAATAATTGACTTGGTCGCGGCGGCGCCAACATAGCTAACGACAATCTCGAAGTACGAAATCGGCGCAGAAAGGAGCTCATAGATCGTCCCCGTGAACTTTGGGAAGTAGATGCCGAACGACGCGTTGGCGATGCTCTGTGTCAATAACGACAACATGATCAGCCCCGGGACGATGAAGGCGCCGTAGCTGATCCCTTCGACCTCGGTGATGCGCGAGCCGATCGCGGCGCCGAAAACGACGAAATACAGCGAGGTGGAGAGCACCGGCGAGATGATGCTCTGCATTAGCGTGCGCCGCGTGCGCGCCATTTCGAACCGGTAGATCGCGCGGATGGCGTGGACGTTCATGCTTGTTCTCGCACGAGACTGACGAAGATCTCTTCGAGCGAGCTCTGCGTCGTGCGCAGGTCCTTGAAGCGAACGCCCGACGATTCGATGTCGTCGAGCAGCGCGGCGATCCCCGGCCGCTCTCCCCGCGCGTCATACGTGTAGATCAGCTCGCTACCGCCGCCGGCAAGTTCCAGCTGATAATCGGCGAGTTCGGGCGGAACGCGTTGCAGCGGCACAACGAGTTGCAGCGTCAGCTGCTTCTTGCCGAGCTTGCGCATTAGTTCGACCTTGTCTTCCACGAGGATGAGCTCGCCCTTGCTGATCACGCCCACGCGATCGGCCATCTCCTCCGCCTCATCGATGTAGTGCGTCGTGAGGATGATGGTCACGCCTTGCGCCTGCAGCGCGCACACCAACACCCACATGTCCCGCCGCAGCTCAACGTCGACGCCGGCGGTCGGCTCGTCGAGGAACAGGATCTCGGGCTCGTGGGACAATGCCTTGGCGATCAGCAGCCGGCGTTTCATGCCTCCCGACAGCGTGATGATCTTGCTGTCTTTCTTGTCCCACAGCGACAGGTCCCGCAGCACGGTAGTCGCCGATGATGTCGTGACATGCGACCTCCACGGTGCCCAACGTGGGATTGACGATGCCGCAGACGACACCGATCAACGTCGTTTTGCCCGCGCCATTGGGACCCAGCAGCGCAAAGATCTCGCCGCGGCGGATCTCGAGGTCGATATCCTTGAGCGCCTGGAAGCCGGAGGCAAAGATTTTGGAGAGCTTGGCTATCGAGATGATTGAAGGCATGCGCAGAATCGGCGCCCGCTTGCGCCGACGTATCGTCCTTCATTCCGCTGGCCAAATGGTCCGACGGCGCGGAGATGTAATGGATAAATATTAAACAGGGTCAGGCACAACATGCCGACGGGGTGAACTGCGCGTTGGCCAGGCTCAGGTCTTCGCCTTGGTCAACCAGGCCTTCACGCCCGCATGTTCACCCACTGCACGATAGAGACGCATTAGCTTCGGGCAATGGTCGAATACGGTGGTGGGTATGTGATCCACCGTTCCTGAGGTCAGCCAACGTACCACCATGTAGAGCTTGAGGTCGGCGACCTGCAGCGTAGCGCCGCCGATGAAAGGACCGTGGCCAAGTTGGCGTTCGACCTGGCCGCCCCAAGTCCTGAGTTCGTTCGTCGCAAGCGCCTCACGGGTCTGACGCTTCAGTTCCGGGTCGGTGATGCGCAGAGCGGGCGTGATCGCGTGGCGTAGTTCCTCTACGGCACACATCAGCGCCTCGTGGCGCGCGGCCTCGAAAGCATCGGCCGGATGAAGTTGATGTTGACGCCCGACGAATGCGAGGATGGCGTTGGAGTGTGCAAGCGGCGCCTTGCCTGGAATCTCGAGCACCGGCATTGCACCGAAGGGCATGTTGGCCTTCATCGCGGGCCAGTCGTCGCCCTTGACGCGCACGTCCTCGAAATCGATGCCGGCCAGGTGCAGCGCGATCCGGCATTCCTCGCCGCGACTTCCGGCGAAGTCGAAGTAAATCAGACGGGGGTTGCTCATTTGGGTCCTCGGAGTCGGATTGATCGAGTCGCTCAGGGTACATCAATGTAAACATACCCTTGGCACTATCATGGTCTGTATTGGGCATGCAGCTGCCGCCGTCTTCTATTGGCCGTCGCTACACACGGTCTGCCTACGCGATCGGCTGGTTCCGGGCAAATTTGGCGGAGCCATTGACTGGCTGCTCCTGGCTGCGGATTCAACCGATCGACGCAACGCACTACAGCCTGAGCAATCAGAGGAGTGTTGCTGATGAGACCTCGGATCTACTACACGGAGAGTCAGAGGGCGCTGATGTGGGAGCGCTGGCAGAAGGGTGAGTCTCTGCAGCAGATCGCCCAGTTGTTTGATCGGAACCACTCGTCGATACAGGGGATTCTGGCCGCGACAGGCGGGATCCGTCCGGCCCCCCGCTGCCGCTCCCGATGGGCGCTGACTCTAGCCGAACGGGAAGAGATCTCGCGCGCAGTGGTTGCGGGTCATTCCATGCGTTCGATAGCAGTGCAACTCGGCCGAGCACCCTCCACCATCAGTCGGGAGGTCAAGCGCAACGGTGGCCAGGCGTGCTACCGAGCGAGTCAGGCCGAAGTGTCCGCCTGGGATCGAGGTCGTCGCCCCAAGACCTGTAAACTGGCGCAGAACCGAGCGCTGGCGCGCATCGTGGCCGGCAAGCTACAACGGCGGTGGTCACCGCAGCAGGTTGCCGGCTGGCTCAAGCGCACCTATCCCGACGATACGAGTCGTCAGGTGTCCCCCGAGACTATCTATCGCAGCCTCTTCATTCAGGCCCGCGGCGCCCTGAAGAAGGAACTGGTGGAGCACTTGCGCCGCAGCCGCGTGATGCGCCGTTCGCGCCATCACACTCAGAAGACGGACCATCACGGCCGAATCACCGACACCGTCTCGATCAGTGAGCGTCCTGCCAGCGTGGAGGACCGGGCCGTGCCCGGGCACTGGGAAGGCGACCTGTTGTTCGGCAGCAAGAACAGCCAGATTGCGACCCTGGTCGAGCGCAATACCCGCTATGCGATGCTAGTCAAGGTTTCTGGCAAGGATACCGAGACAGTCATCAACGCGTTGATCAAGCATGCGCGCAAGTTACCGGAGGAACTGTACAAGTCGCTGACCTGGGATCGGGGCAAGGAAATGGCCGAGCACAAGCGCTTTACCTTGGCGACGGACATCCAAGTTTACTTCTGCGATCCACAGAACCCCTGGCAGCGTGGCAGCAATGAGAACACGAACGGGCTATTGAGGCAGTACTTCCCCAAGGGAACAGACCTATCAGGCTACTTGCAAGCAAAGCTCAACGCCGTGGCAAGGCAATTGAATGAGCGCCCAAGAAAGACATTAAACTTCGAAACACCTGCTGAACGATTCCACCAAACTGTTGCATCGATCGGTTGAATCCGCAACCCGAAGCGGTCGCTCGGCTGGAAGCGGACACTCAGCGTGCTGGTGAGGGTGATCGCCACGGCGACCGCGGCGGCGGATGCTGCGCTCGCCAAAGCCCGCCCACGATGCCGATTGTCCTATGATGGAGGTCGGTGGGGCGCTCATGGGAGGAGCCTTGACGCGGGACCAGCGACGGTTGGCGGCGATTGTCTCGGCCGATGTAGTTGGCTATTCCCTTCTCATGGGTCGCGACGAACACGCGACCCTGGCGGGATTGAAGGCGCACCGGCGCGAGCTCATCGACCCGAAGATTGCCGAGTATGGCGGCAGAATCGTCAAGACGACCGGCGATGGGTTACTACTCGACTTTCCCAGCGTGGTAGATGCGGTTCGCTGCGCGGTCGACGTGCAGCGTGGCATGACCGAACGCAATGCGGCTGTGGCGCCCGAGCAGCGCATCGAGTTTCGCCTCGGCATCAACGTCGGCGACATCATCATCGATGGCGAAGACATCTTCGGCGACGGCGTCAACGTGGCCGCGCGCCTGCAGACGTTGGCCGAGCCGGGAGGAATCTGTGTCAGTCGCGTCGTGCGCGATCAAGTGCTCGACAAGCTGACCTTCACCTTCGAGGACCTCGGGGCGAAGGAAGTCAAGAATATCGTCCGGCCGGTCGAGGCATATCGGATCAAGCTGGGAGATGCGACGCTAACCAAGACCGGCGCGCGGCCGCTAGGAACGAAATTTGCGTTACGCGGCGCACGGTGGCCGTGGGTTGCTGGCGGGACTGCGGTTCTCTGCCTCGCTGTCGCAGCGATGCTTGTACTGCATGAGCGGCAAAGTTCGGTCCCATTGAAGCCCGCAACGGAAGGATCACAGCAACCGGCGTTTTCGGTGGCGGTCATTCCTTTCGCCGCCCCCGGAGGAAACGCTGCCGACCAACAGTTCGCAGACCTGCTTACACAAGGGATTACCTACGCGCTAAGACGCAAGATGTCCTACGCAACGATCACTTCCCATACAGTCGCACCGACGGAAACCGGTAAACCGATCGACACGCGCGCAGTCGGGCGCGAACGTAACGTCCGCTATCTGCTCGAAGGAGATGCTCACATCGAGGGCGATACAGTCGGTATTACCGCCAAGCTACTCGATACCAACACTGGGGAACTATTGTGGGGCGACCAGTTCAACGTCGCGCGTTCGCAATGGATCGCTGACCCCGGTGGGGCGTCCCGCTCATTTTCCTTCCAAGTGCTGAGGGCACTTTGGGCTGCGGAAACCCGACGCGTGACGCGCGAGCCTGTAGGCTCCGCCCGCGCCATGGATTACGTAGTGCGTGGTGATCTTGCTTACGACGGATCGCTCAAGGGAACGCTGGAGGCACGCAAACTTTTTGACGAAGCGCTGCGTCTCGATCCGCGTCTCACGGCTGCGCTGGACTCACGAGCGTTCAACAGTTGGCAGGTGTCGAAGATCGATCCAAACGCCGATCGGGTCCAACTGGCCGCTGAAATGGACGAGTTTGCGCGCCGGGCGGTGACGAGCGACAGGGAGGACCTGTTGGCCTGGCTCGCGCGGGCGTGGGCTCTGCAAATGCAATACCGCTGGGAGGCGGCGCTCGAGGCAACTTCGGAGGCAATGCGTATCGACCCCCAATCGTATCTGCCGCTCCACGCCCGCGGATGGATTCTCGCCATGATGGGACGGGCCGACGAAGCCGTGGTTGTGTTCGATAAGGCGATCGCGCTTGGGGCCGCCTCGGACCCGAACCTCCGACATAGCCAATGCTATGCGCTCCTTTTGATAGGTCAATTCGACAAGGCGATCGTGCCGTGCGAACAATCCGTGGGAGTCGGCGATGATTGGTGGCCCAACATGTTTCTGACCGCGGCCTACGGGCAGATCGGCGATATGGACAAGGCCGCTTTGGCCAAGGCGGAATTGCTGAGGCGGCGACCCGGGTTCTCCATCGCGCAATTCAGGGCGCTTGGGCTCTCGAATCATCCTGTCTTCCTGCAGCAGAACGATTCAAACTTTATCCCCGGCCTGCGCAAGGCCGGCATTCCGGAAAAGTAGCCGGCCTTCGGGCTCGCGAGGCGTAAGCGGCGCATCGACAGCTCGGTGAGACGCGCGTTATCTTGCGACCGCCTCACCTTCCCGCAATTGACCTGTATTCGTGTGCGCCGGTCATCTTTTCAACGGCTGCTTCCCGGCAATTAAGATGCAAAGGCGAACGTCTGGAACTGGCCGAAGGGTGACGCTGAACTGGAATCCCTGCTTGATACGGCCAATAGGGTTTGCGCCTTGGGGTCCCGCGAAAGTCCCGCACTGTGGTTAATACTGAGCGCGCCGGGGCGGCGATGTAACAAATTTACATATTTCGCCAGTTGCAGGCGCTTGACGGCCCCTTGCCGAGGCGTACACTGCCCGGGTACTGTAATTTAGTTACAATGCTGCGGTGCACGCAGCGCTCGAGCGGGATATAACCCGCCGCCTGCCTCATCACCCCGCACGCAAGGAGGAACCATGTCGCGCACTGTCACCGAGAACTCATTGCCCCACGCCGCTCGCCTGCCGGTTGCTGCCCGGCTGCTGAGCGCGCTGATCGCCACGGCTTTCGCGGGCGCCTGCATCACCACGTCCGCCCTCGCCGTTCCGCCGAAGGGCGGCGCCGCCAATATCGCGATGATCGGCGAGCCGCAGACGCTCGATCCGATGTCCTCCACCGCCGACCTGGTCGGCACGATCATGCAACACGTCTACGAATTGCTGTACACCTATGATGCCGACTCGAACGTGGTGCCGATGCTGGCCGAGAGCATGCCAACGGTGTCGCAAAACGGCCTCGTGTACGCGATCGCGCTGCGCAAGGGCGTCAAGTTCCATAACGGCAAGGAGATGACATCGGCGGATGTCGTCGCGTCGCTGCAGCGCTGGATGGAGATGGCGCCGCGCGGCAAGGCGGTGGCGAAAGAGATCAAATCACTGGAAGCGAAGGGTCCCAACTCGATCGTTATTACGCTGAACCGGCCCTACGCACCGCTGGTAGCGCATCTCGCCCTTTCCAACGGCTTCGCGGCAATCATGGCGAAGGACTCGATTGCTACGCCGCTGACGCAATTCGTCGGCACCGGGCCGTACATGTTCAAGGAGCGCAAGCCCGACCAGTATGTCCAGTTGGTCCGCTTCGACGGGTACAGCGCGCGTTCCGAGTCCGCGAGTGGCTACGGCGGCAAGCGAGAAGCATTGCTGGACGAACTT
This sequence comes from uncultured beta proteobacterium, assembly GCA_963829415.1. Taxonomy (GTDB): domain Bacteria; phylum Pseudomonadota; class Gammaproteobacteria; order Burkholderiales; family Casimicrobiaceae; genus VBCG01. Next base: position 153,194 of record CAWHII010000001.1, read on the forward strand.
CGCTTCATCCCCGTTCCCAACGCCAACACGCGGGTAGAAGGCACCCTCTCCGGGCAATATCACTTCGCCGACGTGCTGCCGGTCGAATCGTATTCGCGGCTGGAGAGCGCGCCTAACGTCAAACCCGTGCTCACCGCACCCTTTGGGTTCCCCTACCTGGTGCTCAACACCAAGCAAGGGCCCCTCGCCAATGTCGCATTGCGTCAGGCCGTGCAGGCATCGCTCAACAACGCCGACATGCTGGGCGCCGGCTTCGGCGACCCGAAGTTCTACAGCGCCGACGCCAACCACTACGCCAAGAACACCCCTTTCTACTCAACCGCCGGCACCGACAACTACGGCAAAGGTGATGCGAAGCGGGCTACCGCGATGGTGTCAGCCGCCAAGTACGATGGCACGCCGATCAAGATCCTCACCAGCCAGCAGTATGACTTTCACTACCGGATGGCGTTGGTGATGGCGGAAAATCTCAAGGCTGCTGGATTCAAGGTGGATATGCAGGTAGTGGACTGGTCTACGCTGATCCAGCGCCGCAACGACCCGGCACTGTGGGACATCTACATCACGCACTCAGCGGTGTTGCCCGAACCGACGTTGACGCCGCCGCAGTTGGGTGACGGCGCGCCCGGGTGGTGGAGCTCGCCGGCGAAGGACGCTGCGCTGGCCTCGTTTAACGCGGAAGCCGATCCGAAGAAGCGCGCCGCGTTATGGGGCAATGTGCAGGCCGTCGTATTCTCCGAAGTGCCGTACATCCGTGTCGGCAACTTCAACAGCGTGACCGCCCGCGCCGCGAAGCTCGATGGTTACGTCGCGATGCCTTGGCCGTTCTTCTGGAATACGGGCCTGCAGAAGTAGCAGCATGAACAGTCCGGCGCGGCGGCAGTGACCCGGTTGCTTTCCAGGGGCATGGCCCGTTATCTCGCGTCGCGCCTCGCCGGCATGTTGATCGTGTTGCTGCTGGTGGCCACACTGGTCTTCTTCATCACGCGCCTCGCCCCGGGGGACCCCGCGGCGGTGATGCTCGGCGAACAGGCAACGGCCGCTGACATCGCGCAGTTGCGTGCGTCCTACGGACTCGACAAGCCGCTGCCCGTGCAATTCGCCTACTGGCTGGGCGAATTGGCGCGAGGCAACCTGGGCCAGTCGATCTTCCTGCAGCGGCCGGTGACGCAGGCACTGGCCGAGCGCGCCGAGCCCACGTTTTTCCTGACGCTTTTCGCGATGACTATTGCCATCCTGATCGGCGTCCCGTGCGGCATCGCCGCCGCCGTATGGCGCAACCGGTGGGTCGACCAGGCATTCTCGGGATTCGCGATGCTGGGCGCCAGCATCCCCAGTTTCTGGCTGGGATTGATCCTGATGCAGATGTTCGCGGTTGGACTTGGCTGGTTCCCCGTGGCCGGCTACGGCGACCCCGGCGTTCCATTGTCCAATCGCCTGCATCATCTCGTGCTTCCGGCGATCGTGCTGGGCGTGGTGAACTCGGCGCTGATCCTGCGCTTCAGCCGGGCGAGTATGCTGGACGTGCTGGGTGAGGATCACATCCGAACGGCGCGCGCCAAGGGTGTCTCGGAACGCCGCGTGGTGCTGCATCATGCGTTGCGCAACGCGCTGATTCCGGTGGTGACCGTGCTTGGTCTCACGTTCGCGCTGCTGATCGGCGGTGCGATCGTCACCGAAACCGTCTTCGGACTACCCGGGATCGGCAACCTCGTCGTCTCCGCGGTTCTTCGCCGCGACTACCCGGTCATCCAGGGTGCACTGCTGGTGATCGCCGGCATGTATGTGCTCATCAACCTGCTGATCGACCTGCTGTATCTGGTGATCGATCCGCGCGTGAAGTATTGATGACGCCTTGATGATTGCCGCTGACGCCAATGCAACTGAGCCGCGGATTGCTACACACCGCAGCCCATCCTCCATCCTCGTCCGCAAGCTGTTCGGGCGACGCGTGGTCCTGGCGGGGGCCATCATCCTGGCGATCGTGGTGTTGTCTGCCCTCTTCGCGCCTTGGCTGACGCCTTACGACCCCACCGCGCTGAAGATCCTTGACCGGCTGCAGGGTCCCCGCGCGACGCACTGGTTTGGCACTGACGAGCTGGGGCGCGACGTATTCTCGCGCGTTGCCTTCGGCGCCCGGTACTCGCTGATGATCGGCGCGGCGGTCGTGGCGATCTCCGTGACCTGCGGCGTGCTGCTGGGCCTGACCGCGGGTTATTTTCGCCGGCTGGATGGCCCGATCATGCGCGTGGTCGACGCGATGATGTCGTTCCCGGACATCCTCCTCGCGATCGCGCTTGTGGCCGTCCTGGGTGCCTCGATGACCAACGTGATCCTGGCTCTTGCAATCGTGTATACGCCGCGCGTGGCCCGCGTGGTGCGCGCGTCCACGCTGGTGGTGCGCGAGTTGTTGTACATCGAGGCCGCGCGAGCCCTGGGTGTTGCCACCTGGCGCATCCTGTTGGTGCACATCCTGCAGAACATCGCGTCGCCAATCCTTGTGCAGGCCACGTTCATTTTCGCCTATGCCGTTCTTGCCGAAGCGGGCCTGTCCTTTCTGGGTGTCGGTGTTCCCCCCGCATTGCCCACCTGGGGCACGATGATCGCCACCGGCCAGCAGTTCGCACACCGGGCCATTTGGCTGGTGGTATTCCCGGGTGTGGCGATCATCCTATCCGCGCTTTCGCTGCAGATGGTGGGCGACGGATTGCGCGACCTGCTCGATCCCAAGCTGCGTAAAGCCCTTTGAACGCCACCCTACCGGCAGGCTCGGCCGCCCCACTCCTCGATGTGCGCCACCTGCGTACCCACTTCGATACCGATCTTGGTCTGGTCAAGGCGGTCGAGGATGTCTCGTTCACGCTCGGCGCCGGTGAAACGCTGGCCGTCGTCGGCGAGTCGGGTTCCGGCAAATCGGTGACGAGCCTGTCGATCATGGGGCTAATCGCCAATCCGCCGGGGCGTATCGTCAGCGGCGAAATCCTGTTCCGCACGCGCGAGGGATCCGTCGTCGATCTCGCCCGACTGCCAGCCAAGGCACTGCGCCAGTTGCGCGGACGCGACATTGCGATGATCTTCCAGGAACCGATGACCAGCCTCAATCCCGTGCTGACGGTCGGAAGCCAGATTGCGGAAGCTGCCGAGATCCACCTCGGCATGGATCACCGCGCCGCGATGAAGCGCGCACTGGACATGCTGGAGCTGGTGGAAATACCCGCGGCGAGCCAGCGCCTCGCCGAGCATCCGCATCAACTGTCGGGCGGGATGCTGCAGCGGGTGATGATCGCGATGGCCTTGACGTGCAATCCCGCGTTGCTGATCGCCGACGAGCCCACGACGGCGCTGGACGTCACGATCCAGGCGCAAATCCTGGCTTTGCTTGACAAGCTGCGGCGCGAGATCGGCATGGCGGTGCTATTCATCACGCACAACCTGGGGGTAGTTGCCGAGATCGCCGACCGCGTCGTCGTCATGTACTGCGGGCGCGTCGTCGAGGAAGGCGGCGTCCACGACCTTTTTCGCGCACCCCGGCATCCATATACGCGTGGATTGCTGGCCTGCCTGCCGCAGCGCCTGCGGGAAGGCTCTGCTACGCCGGTGCAGCGACGCCTGAATGCGATCCCGGGCCAGGTGGCCAGCCCGCTCAACCCACCGCCCGGCTGCGCGTTCTCGCCACGCTGTTCGCTCTCGATCGCGCAATGTGACGTCACGATGCCACCGATGGCTGACGTTGCCTCGGGTCAGCGCAGCCGGTGCCTCCGGTGGGAGCAGGGGTGAGCGCCTACGCAACGAACGTGGAGCCCGCCGCCATGCTGGCCGTGCGTGGGCTCAAGAAGTACTTCGGTCCCAGCGACCGCCCTGTTCGTGCCGTCGACGATGTCAGCTTCGAGATCCGGAAAGGCGAAGTGCTGGGCTTGGTGGGTGAATCGGGATCGGGCAAAAGCACGATTGGCCGCAGCGTGCTGAAACTGCTCGATCCGACGGCTGGCGAAGTTGTCTTCGACGGCGTGGATCTCGCCCCGCTGTCGGCACGCGCGATGCGGCCTTACCGGCGGCATCTGCAGATCATCTTCCAAGACCCCTACGCCAGCCTCAACCCCCGCCGTCGCGTGGGCGACATATTGGGTGAGGCGCTGTCGACGCACGGCCTGCATGCGGGTTCCGCGCGAGCAGCGCGCATAGCGGAACTGCTGCGGCTGGTGGGCCTCGCGCCCGAGCACGCAAGTCGGTTTCCGCACGAGTTCTCGGGTGGGCAACGGCAACGGATCGGCATTGCGCGCGCGCTCGCCGTGGAACCGCGCTTCATCGTCGCCGACGAACCCGTGTCGGCACTCGATGTGTCGATCCAGGCTCAGGTGATCAACCTGCTGTCCGACTTGCGCGAGCAATTCGGCCTGACGATGCTCTTCATCTCGCACGATCTCGATATTGTCGAGTACCTGTGCGACCGCATCGTCGTGCTCTATCTCGGCAAGGTGATGGAGATCGCGCCTGCGAGCGTGCTGTACCAAACGCCGCTGCACCCCTACACGCAAGCGTTGCTCGCGGCGTCGCCGCGACCCGACCCAGCGGTGCGACGCCAGCGGCGCCTGCTGCAAGGCGATATCCCCAGTCCGGTCGACCCCCCTTCCGGCTGCGTCTTCCGCAACCGATGCCCGCACGCGCAGGACGCCTGTGCCGCGACGGTTCCGCCATTGCGCGAAGTCGCACCCGGGCGGTTCAAGGCATGCCTGCGCGACGATTTGCCATGATCGACCCGATGAACATTGAAGACGATGACGCCCCATTGATGAACGCCAGAGCCGAAAGCGAATTGCAATGACCGTCCGTCGCGATGCCCCGCGCGGTCCGGCCACGGATCTGATTGTCGCCATGCGCGAAGTTGCCGCAACGCTTTCTGCAGCGCACCAGCAGGTGGCCGCTACCATGCTGGAGGATCCCGAGTTTGCGCTGCACGCCAACGTCGACGCGCTGGCACGCCGGGCCAAAGTGAGCCCGCCCACCATCACCCGGTTCTGCCGTGCGATGGGGTGTTCGGGCCTTCGCGAATTTAAGCTGCGACTGGCCCAGAACGTTGCCGTCGGGAAGTCGATGCTGCACCGCGCGGTGGTGCCTGGTGACGACATGCAGACGGTCACACACAAGGTGCTGCAGAGTGCGGTTACGGCCCTGGCCGATCTCGAACGGCATGTGGTGCCACAGGAACTCGAGCGTGCTGCGGCGCGCATCGCCAAGGCCCGCCGGGTGGACTGCTACGGCGTGGGCAATGTCTCCATGTTCATGGCCAGCGACGCCCAGGCCCGCTTTGCCCGGCTGGGCATCACGTCGGGCGCCTATTTCGACGGGCACCTGCAACTGATTTCGGCCGCCACGATGAACCGAAACGACGTGGTGCTGGCCATTTCCTATGTGGGCAGGATGCGCAGCCTCATCAACGCGGTGGAAGTGGCCAAGGAACAGGGCGCGATGATCGTGGCCATCTCGCAGCTCAATACCCCGCTGGCCAAACTGACGGACATCCTGCTGCCGGTGGTGGTGCCGGTCGACCATGCGATGCGGGTCGGCACCGAGGCCTACCTGGCACAGTTGGCGTATCTTGAAATCCTGATGGTGGGCGTCGGCTTGCGTCGCGGTCCGGCGGCCTTTCGCCAACTCAAGCGCGTGCGGCAGGTGCTGAAGGAGCGCGGCACCGAGAACGAGATCCATCCGGTGCTTCCATCCGCATGATCGAACGAAAGGTCTCATCGTGATCACTTCCACCCAGCGCAACGGCAAGACAGCGTTCCTCCTTGCCGGCGGCACCGTCATCGACGGTACCGGCGCCGACCGTTTCGTTGCGGACGTGCGTATCGATGGCGACCGGATCACCGCCATCGCCCGGGATCTCGTCGCCGAGGATGCCGAGGTGATCAATGCCACAGGTCTTATCGTCGCGCCCGGCTTCATCGATGTCCACACGCACGACGACCAGATCGTGCTGGCGGATCCGCGGATGTTGCCGAAGATCACCCAGGGCGTGACCACCGTCATCGTGGGCAATTGCGGAATCAGCCTCGCGCCCCTTGTCCACCCCGATGTGCCGCCCCCGCTGAACCTGCTTGGCGGCAACGACAAGTACCTCTATCCGACGATGGCGGCCTATGTTGCAGCCGTCCAGCAGGCGCAACCTGCGGTGAATGTCGCTGCGTTGGTGGGCCATTCGACGCTGCGGGTGGCCACGATGGACGATCCCTATCGCGCCGCGACGCCCGTCGAGCAGGCAAGGATGGTCGAGCTGATGCGCGAAGGCATGGAAGCGGGCGCAATAGGATTCTCGTCTGGCGTGTTCTACGCGACAGGCGCCGCCGCCGATGTCGAGGAACTCGCCCTCCTCGCTGGCGTCACTGGCGAAGCGGGCGGTATCTATACGACGCACATCCGCAACGAAATGAACGAAATCTTCGCCGCGCTGGACGAGGCGTTCACCGCTGCGCAACGTGGCAAAGTACCGGTCGTCATATCGCATCACAAATGCGCGGGGCCGCAGAACTGGGGCCGCACCGTGCACACACTTGCCTATATTGATGCAGCGCGATCGCGACAACCGATCGGACTCGATGCCTATCCGTATGTCGCCGGTTCCACCGTCCTTCGCGCCGACCTGATCGATGGAATCATCGACGTCGTCGTCACGTCCTCGGAGCCGCATCCCGAGATGGCCGCGCGGCACCTGGCGGACATTGCCGCCGAATGGAACTGCACGCAGCAGGAAGCTTGCGAGCGGCTGCAGCCCGGTGGCGCTTGTTACTTCCAGATGCGGGAGGATGATGTGCAGAGGGTGTTGTGCTACCCCGCAACAATGATCGGCTCGGACGGTCTGCCGCACGATCATCATCCACATCCACGCCTTTGGGGCACATTTCCCCGCGTACTGGGGCACTACAGCCGCGATCTGGCCATCTTCCCGCTCGAGACTGCCGTGCACAAGATGACGGGCTTGAGCGCACGTCGCTTCAACCTGCACCAGCGCGGCGAATTGCACGCCGGATGGTTTGCAGATGTGTGCGTGTTCGACGCGGCAACGGTGAAGGACGTGGCTACGTTCGAGCAACCCCAGGCGATGAGTCGCGGCATCGAGCACTTGCTGGTCAACGGCGCCATTGCGCTCAGGCATGGGCACGCGGTCCCGGATCGCGCGGGCCGCTTCCTAGCGTCCAAGGGAACCTGCCGCACGCCTTAGACGCGGCCGATTCAGTGCCGGCGTGCTCCACCAGCGCCAACATCAATGCGTCTACCCGACCTGGACGACTCCAACATGGCGTCAACGATGTGATGCTCAGCCAGGAAAGAAAAGGGCTTACCCACGGCCCCTTGGTTCGTATCTCGGCTATCGACTGCGGGTTCAACCGGTGGATGCAACACACTATGGCGTGAGCCATCAGAGGAGTGTTGCAGATGAGACCTCGGATCCATTACACGGAGAGCCAGAAGGCGCTGATGTGGGAGCGTTGGCAGAAGGGCGAGTCACTCCAGCAGATCGCCCAGTTGTTTGATCGGAACCACTCGTCGATACAGGGAATTCTGGCCGCGACGGGCGGAATCCGTCCGGCCCCCCGCAGGCGCTCCAGACGGGCGCTGTCATTGGCGGAACGGGAAGAGGTCTCGCGCGCGGTGGTTGCGGGTTATTCCATGCGATCGATCGCCGCGCAACTCGGCCGAGCGCCGTCCACTATTAGTCGGGAGGTCAAGCGCAACGGTGGCCAGGAAGGTTACCGAGCGAGTCGAGCCGACCAGGCCACTTGGGATCGAGGCCGGCGTCCCAAGACCGGTAAACTGACGGCGAACCGAGTTCTGGCGCGCCTCGTGGCAGGCAAGCTCCGACTGCAGTGGTCACCGGAGCAGGTTGCCGGTTGGCTCAAGCGCACCTATCCAGACGATACGAGCCGTCAGGTGTCACCGGAGACCATCTATCGCAGCCTGTTCATCCAGGCCCGCGGCGCCCTGAAGAAGGAGCTGGTGGAGCATTTGCGGCGCCGCCGAGTGATGCGCCGGTCGCGCCATCACACCCAGAAGACAGACGATCACGGCCGCATCACTGACACCGTCTCGATCCGCGAGCGTCCGGCCAACGTGGAAGACCGGGCGGTGCCCGGTCACTGGGAAGGCGACCTGTTGTTCGGCAGCAAGAACAGCCAGATTGCGACACTAGTCGAGCGTCAGACACGGTATGTGATGCTGGTGAAGGTTGCCGGCAAAGATACCGAGACGGTCATCAACGCGTTGATCAAGAACGCGCGCAAGTTACCGGACGAACTCTACCAGTCGCTGACTTGGGACCGCGGCAAAGAGATGGCCGATCACAAGCGCTTCACGCTGGCGACCGATATCCAAGTCTACTTCTGCGATCCCCAGAATCCCTGGCAGCGTGGCAGCAATGAGAACACGAACGGGCTTTTGAGGCAGTACTTCCCCAAGGGAACCGACCTCTCCGGCTACTCGCAAGCAAAGCTCAACGCCGTGGCCAGAAGATTGAACGAGCGCCCTAGAAAGACATTAAACTTCGATACACCAGCTGAACGATTCCACCAAACTGTTGCGTCGATCGGTTGAATCCGCAGCCAATTGCAGCCGGAGAGCGTCCCCTCCCAGATCTCCCGGTAGCAGACATTCGCCAAGTTCCTGCGAACTTCGACGCGTAGGCGGCGACCGTCGCAGCCGGGCGAAAGTTGTCCGCGACGTAATGATCTTGATGGAAGCGCGGGCTCCCGCGCGAATGTCGTCGACGACCGCGCCGCTGCCTGAAGGCACCGGGCGCATTTTCGCGGAACGGCCGTGCCCACGGCGAAATTGACGACTTGCCGGATTTGAGGCTAAGTTGCCGATTCGATCGTCAGGGGACGCGCACCTTTGTCGCGTAATCCAGCCGATTTCACCTCCCCATGGGCCCCTATGTCCCTCTTCATCCGTAACGCACTTGGCGTGGCCTTCCTGGGCATCATGCTGGCCGCCTGCGGCAAAACCGAACCACCCCCACCCCCGCCGCAGCCGCCCAAGGCTGAGGCGCCCGCGCCGACCGCGGACCAGGCGCTGCAAAGGCTCGTCGGCGAGGTCTATATCTACGCTTACCCGATGATGCTGATGGACGTGACGCGACAGGTCGACACGGCAAAGGTCCCGCTGAACACGTTTCAGCACGACCGCATCCGGCCGGATCCAGGATCGAAGCATGCGGCTGCGGCCAATGCCGATGTGCTGTACTCCCGCGCGTGGCTGGATCTGTCGAAGGAGCCGGTGGTACTTTCCTTTCCGGACACGCATGGGCGCTACTACGTGATGCCAATGCTGGATGCCTGGACCGACGTATTCTCGTCGCCGGGGAAGCGGCAATCAGGTACCGAGGCGCGGGATTTCGTTGTCGTCGGCCCCTTCAACAAACAAGCGATACCGCACAACCTGACCGCAATCAACGCCCCAACCGACATGGTATGGGTCGTCGGACGAATCGACCCTGGCGCGCCCGGAGAATATGCGTCGGCGGTCAAGTTGCAGGACCACTTTAAAGCGGTACCGCTGTCGCAATGGAGCGCGCGGTCGGTAAAGCATTCCCGAACGTCCGGGCCGCCGGGCGTGGTTGATACTAAGACGCAGCCCGTTGAGCAAATTGCACGAATGGACGCCAAGACCTACTTCACTCGTTTCGCGTTGCTGCTTGCCGGCAACCCACCGTCGAAGAATGACGGCCCGATGAGCGAGAAGATGGCAAAGCTTGGGATCGTCGCTGGCAGGCCGTTCGATATGGCTGCGATGGACGCCGCCGCCGCGAAGGCGATGGAAGAGGGCGTTATCATGGCCCGGGACTCGCTCGCGACATCAGCGAGGAGCTACAGCGGCGAGCTCACGCGAGGGTGGACGATCGATTGGCAGACCGGGCGCTATGGCACTTATTACGGCCTACGCGCAGTGATGGCGCTGCTCCATTTGGGCGCCAATGCGCCGGAAGACGCCATTTTCGCCTCATCTCGCGTGGACGCCGACGGCAAACCGCTTTCGGGCGAGAGCAAGTATGTGCTTCATTTTGACAAGGGTGCGCAGCCACCCACCGACGCCTTTTGGGCCGTCTCACTGTATGACGACGGCAAGCACTTCGTGCCGAATCCGATGAACCGCTTCACACTCGGCGACAACGACAAGCTGCGCACGAATGACGATGGTTCGCTTGACCTGTACATCCAGCATGCAAGCCCGGGCACGGATAAGGAGTCGAACTGGCTGCCATCGCCAGTGGGGAGCTTCAACGTTCTTCTCCGCATCTATTGGCCGAAGCAGGAAATCCTCGATCACAAGTGGACGCCCCCGGCAATTCGCGTTTTGCGCTAGCGGTCAAGTCCGTTTAGGGTCGATAGCTCAGGTTCGTTCCACGGTCACGAACGGCTGCTTACCGTATTGCGGACACTGAGGCGACGCCGGCCAAATAGTGCTATCGGCCACAACCAGCCGCACAGCGAAGCCACCGATTGCGGTCGTTCGGAGGCGCTATCGACCCCGAGTGTTGGGAGTGTAAACTGCTTTCTGCCTGAGGTTTGCGCGCCTATCTGCGCGATGCCCGGGCGATTGCGTTCGTCGCGGCGCGACGACTTGAGAGGCTCGGATGCAACAGACTCAACGCCGGCACTTTCTGCTTGCAACCGGCGCGCTTCTCGCTGCCCCGCTTTCGTCATTCGCTCAGCAGCCAAAAGCAAAGATCCCGCGGATCGGGTTTCTTGGAGTGGCCAACCCAACGGCATGGTCCCCTCGCGTTGATGCTTTCCGGGCCGGATTGCGCGACCTCGGATACGTCGAGGGCAAGAACATCACCATCGAGTTCCGCTTTGCGGAAGGCCAGTACGACCGCCTTCCCGCGCTTGCCGCCGAGCTCGTCCGGCTCAAGGTGGATGTCATCGTGACGCACTCGGTACCGGGCGCCCTCGCCGCGAAGCAGGCCACCGCGACAAATCCGATACCGGTAGTCATGACCAACGTCGGCGACGCCGTTGGGGCGGGCATTGTCGCGAGCCTCGCCCGGCCTGGTGGCAACATTACGGGCGACACGTTCTACGTCACCGAACTCGCGGCGAAACGGCTTGAGGTGCTCAAGGATGCCATCCCGCGCATGCGTCGGGTGGCGGTCCTCGCGAATCCGGACAACGCCTTAACGGGACTGTCCCTTCAAGCCATGGAAATCGCGGCCAAGGGGCTGAATGTGGCGTTGCTGAGCTTTCATGCGCGGGGCCCCGCAGACCTTGACGGCGTCTTCGCCGCGATGGCGAAGGAAAGCGTCGACGCGCTCACGGTCATCGAGGACGCGGGCCTCATCCCCACCTTCAAGTGGATCGCGGAGCTGGCGATCAGGCAGCGCCTTCCCTCGATTAGCTTCATCGAGTATGCCGATGCGGGGGGACTCTTCGGCTACGGCGCGAACTATCTCGCTTTGTATCGCCGCGCCGCCGTCTTCGTGGACAAGATCCTCAAGGGCGCCAAGCCGGCCGACATCCCGATCGAGCGGCCGACGACGTTCAATTTCGTGATCAACATGAAGACCGCCCGGGCGCTCGACCTCACGATCCCGCAGACAGTGCTACTGCGCGCAGATGAGGTGATTCAGTGACAGTGCGTGGCTAATGTTGACCGTCCGCTTTCCCCCGGAGCCTGTGGCTGCTCAGGGTCGAAAGCGCCCACCCACGACTCAAAAATCGGTGACCGCTTTCCGCGTCGCTGACGATTCAACCCGAGCGGACAGTGTCCGTCAGGCCTGATCCCGAGCAGGACAATTCATATAGCCGCGAAGGGGTCCTACGCGGACGATTAATGACCATGAGTGTCCCACCAGTGTCCCATGGCGGGAATGTCGAAGTGCTTACTTACGTGGAGAATGGCTGCTAGGTGGGGTGGCTGACGGGACTCGAACCCGCGACAACTGGAATCACAATCCAGGACTCTACCAACTGAGCTACAGCCACCGCTGAACTTCATGCCGGCCGCGGCGCCATGGACGGGCCGCGGCAAGAGGCAGGCGCCAGGAACCGCAGCACCTGCAGTTTGCCATTTTATCCGACTTTGGCCCTTTCGGGATTTGACCGGTTCCGAGGCCCGCGGCGACCGGCGTGCCGGCGGTTATTTGCCTTTCATTTTGGTTCGGGCTTCTCGATGTGCCCACCGAATTCGAAACGCATGGCCGAGAGCAGCTTGTCCTGGAACATCGCTTCGCCGCGTGAGCTGAAACGCTCGTAGAGTGCCGTGGTGAGCACAGGCGTTGGAACCGCCTCGTCGATTGCGGCCTTGATCGTCCAGCGTCCTTCGCCGGAGTCCGACACGCGGCCACCGAACCTGGCCAGCGACGGGTCCTTGTTCAGTGCGGACGCCATCAGATCGAGAAGCCATGATGAAACCACGCTGCCGCGTCGCCACACCTCGGCGATGTCGGGCAGATTCAATTCGTACTGATAGTGCTCGGGATTGCGCAGCGGCGTCGTCTCCGCGTCGATTGCTTGATCCTGCTTGCCGACATTGGCCGCGCGCAGGATGTTCATGCCCTCGGCGTATGCGGCCATCAGGCCGTACTCGATGCCGTTGTGGACCATCTTGACGAAGTGCCCGGCGCCGTTCGGCCCGCAGTGCAGGTACCCCTGCTCCGCCGTGCCGCTCGATTGTTCCCGACCGGGCGTGTGGTCGATGGTGCCAACGCCAGGCCCCAGGGTGGCGAAAATCGGGTCGAGACGCGAAACCACCCCGGGCTCGCCGCCGATCATCATGCAGTAACCGCGAGTGAGACCCCACACGCCGCCACTCGTGCCTACATCGACGTAGTGAATCCCCTTCCCCATCAGTTCCTTCGCGCGCCGGATGTCGTCGACGTAGTACGAGTTGCCGCCGTCGATGAGTATGTCCCCGGACTCGAGCAGCGGGACGATTCCTGCGACCGTCTTGTCCACGACTGCCGCCGGCACCATCAACCAGATCGCGCGCGGCCTGGCCAACTTCGACACGAAATCCGCGAGCGAGGACGATCCCGTCGCGTTCTCGTGGACCAGTTCCTGCACCGCCTTGGACGACATGTCGAAGACCGTGCATTGGTGTCCACCCTTGAGCAACCGGCGCACCATGTTCGCACCCATGCGGCCAAGTCCGATCATTCCTAGTTGCATGATGCCTTTCCTTTGCGTTCGGCCTGAATTCTGGTGGTGCCGGCCGTTTCGAAGTTGCCGACAATCTCACGGTGTCGTCGGGGAATCGCCGCAAGCGCGGGACACTGCCGAGTTCTACTTGCTTTTCCGGTAGCGGCGGATCAGCGCGTTGGTCGAACTGTCGTGAGCCAGTCGAGGCTCCGCCGCGCTTTCGAGTTCCGGCATGATCCTCTGCGCCAGGACCTTGCCCAGTTCCACGCCCCACTGGTCGAACGAATCGATATGCCAGATCGTCCCCTGCGTGAACACGCTGTGCTCGTATAACGCGACCAGCCTGCCCAGCGCAGCGGGCGTCAGTTGATCGAGCAGGATTGTGTTCGATGGCCGGTTGCCCTCGAATACGCGGTGTGGAACGAGCCAGTCCGGTGTGCCATCGGCCTTCACTTCGGCGGCGGTCTTACCGAACGCAAGCGCCTCGGCCTGCGCAAAGACGTTGGCGAGCAGTATGTCGTGGTGCCGGCCCAGCGGATTCAGCGTCTTCGCGAACGCGATGAAGTCGCAGGGGACGAGCCGCGTGCCCTGGTGTATCAGCTGGAAGAACGAGTGTTGGCCGTTGGTACCGGGCTCGCCCCAGTAGACGGGGCCGGTGGCATAGTCGACCTTCGTTCCATCCAATGTTACGTGCTTGCCGTTGCTTTCCATCGTCAGCTGCTGCAGGTAGGCGGGGAAGCGCTTCAGATATTGCTCGTAGGGCAGGACCGCGACAGTCTGCGCGGCGAAGAAATCGGCGTACCAGACGCCGATGAGGCCAAGCAGCACGGGCAGGTTGCGCTCGAACGGCGCCGTACGGAAATGCTCGTCCATGTCGTGGAAGCCCGCGAGCATCGCGTGGAAATTATCGGGGCCCATGCTCAACATCGTCGACAGCCCGATGGCCGAGTCCATCGAATACCGGCCACCCACCCAATCCCAGAACCCGAACATGTTGGAGGTGTCGATGCCGAATGCCGACACCTTCTCCGCGTTGGTCGACACGGCGACGAAGTGCTTCGTCACGGCGGACGCGTCGCCGCCGAGCCCGGCCAGCGACCAGTCCCGCGCGGTGTTCGCGTTGGTCATCGTCTCCAGTGTCGTGAACGTCTTCGACGAAATGATGAACAGCGTTTCCGCCGCATCGAGGCCGTGGACAGCCTCCGCGAAGTCGGTGCCGTCGACGTTCGACACGAAGCGGAACGTCATGTCCCGGTCGCTGTAGTGCTTCAGCGCCTCGTACGCCATCACCGGTCCCAGGTCGGAGCCGCCGATGCCCACGTTGATCACATTGCGGATGCGCTTGCCGGTGTGGCCCCTCCACGCACCGCTCCTGACGCGGTCCGAGAAATCCGCCATCCGGTCGAGCACCGCATGGACCTCGGGCACCACGTTCTTCCCGTCGACAACGATCGACGCGCCGCGCGGCGCGCGCAGTGCCACGTGCAGTACCGCGCGGTTCTCGGAATTGTTGATCCGGTCGCCGCGAAACATGGCATCGATGCGCGCACGCAGACCCGACTCATCGGCCAGCTGCAGCAATAACTTGATTGTCGTATCGGTGACGCGGTTCTTCGAGTAATCGAGGTAGACGCCCAGGCTTTCTGCTGCGAGGCGCTCACCCCGGTCGGGATCGCCCGCGAAGAGTGCGCGCAGTTCGGTGTCCTTGACGCTGGTGTAATGAGCCGCAAGCGCCTTCCAGGCCGGACGCGACGTCAGTGGCAAGATGGGCGGTGAACCGGAAGCAGTCATGCGATCGATTTGTCCCTACGCTGCGTCAGCGCGGCCGCTACTTCGCGGGACGGGCGGGCTTGCAAGAGTGCCTGTGCGCGCAGCGCGTTGCAGCGGGCTCGTGAACACCTTCGCAAACTCCAGCCCCCGAACACGATGGGCCATGGGCGCTAGCGCCAGACAAAGGAAACGCCTTGCGGCTCCCGCCGCGCGACGCTCCCCACCCGCTGGCTTGTTCAGGCCTTCTTGACCCAGGCAGTGCACCAGCCCTTGGCACTGACCAGATTGCCCTGGAAGATCGTGCAGGGGCCATCGGGCGCACCGGGCTTGCCGGAAAACAGGCTGCAGTTGCCGCACATCGCTGCCTTGTCAGTACGCTTGGTGGACTTGGTGGCATCCATGACGTAGCCCAGCGCGCTTGCGGTCGGATCGGTTTCCTTGACCATATCGACCGCCTGCGCGACCCCGCTCAGCAGCGCATTGGCGAATGGCGCGGCAGCGAGTCCGACGGCGGTGATCTTGAAGAAGCGACGGCGACTGGCGGGGGAAGTTTCTGTGGTCATTGCGATTTCCTCGGGTTGGTGGAATCGGGGTGCCCGCTTGGTCGATGGATTCGGGCATTGGAACGGGTGCCATTCGCCGCGCAATCTTCCCGGCAGCATCGAATATGGCATTGGCTTCGCCGGCGAAATGTCGTCGACACCTGGTTCGCGTTCGATCTCGACTACGACCTCAGCATCGACATTACCACGGGATCGGGATTCTGGACGGCGGACGAGATCGCGAACCACCTCATGTCCGGCACCTGCAAGGGCAAGACGACCCTAGGGGCGGTCCTGCTGCCTGGAAACGGGACTGCCCGCGGCATCCCTGATCGTGTTGATGCGGCGCACGAAGTCCACCAGCACGCTGCCGGACCAGCCGAACGTGAACAGTCCCGATATCGCGATGATCGGGGCCAGCATCCGCCAGCCATTGGGCAGGACGAAGGTGCCGTAGCCTACGGTCGTATAGGTGTTTCCGGCAAAGAAGCCGGCCGTCCGCCAATCCGGCACGAGATTCGAATACACGAGCGCCGTGGCCCAGAAGCAAATCTCCGAAATGTGCAGCGCCAGGAGCATGAAGACGATGCCTGCCATCAGCAAGTCTGCTTTCCAGCGCGAAGGGCGTTGCGCGATGACCTGCGTACGGCGCAGGACGTGCGTGGTCACCGCCCGCACTCCCGCGGCGTGCACGAGGACAATGAACACCAGCATCGCCCCGCCGAAAAACAGATCCGCGACAGGCATGACCGCGGAAAGATGCTCGAACAGCGGCAGTTGCGCGATGTCCGCCGCGCCGCGCTCGAGCGTTCCCGGAATTTGCTGGAGCACATCCTGGGACTTGTCGGATGTCGCGGCAGCAAGCAGTGTCGGAGTGGAATCGGGCATGGCAAGGCAACAGGAACCAATCCGCATTTGGGATTGGCACCGCATGGAAGTGGTACGCCCGACAGGATTCGAACCTGTTACCCCCGGCTTAGAAGGCCGGTGCTCTATCCAAATGAGCTACGGGCGCGCAATTCGAAATAGTAGCCGAGTTTTCAATAGAGAGGACCGGCCAGAACGGAAAGGCGCCTCCTCCGGATCATCGGACGCAAGATCGCGTCGCGGGCATTACGTGCGGTACGATCAGGCGAACCGCTTCGGAGCCGGAGAACGCCATGCATGCAATGGTGCTTAAAGTACCTGGCACTGCCCTCGAATGGACCGATCTCGCGGATCGGCAACCTGGGCCGGGCGAGATTCGCGTGAACGTGACCGCCTGCGGCGTCTGCCGCACGGACCTGCATGTGGTGGATGGCGAGTTACCCGAACCGCAGCTGCCGATCATCCCCGGCCACGAGATCGTTGGCCGCATCGACGCGATGGGGGCAGGTGTCGGGGGACTGCAGATCGGTGAGCGCGTAGGAATTCCATGGCTCGCCCACACCTGCGGCGTCTGCCCGTATTGCGTCGGGCACCAGGAAAATCTCTGTGATAGTCCGGTGTTCACCGGTTACACGCGCGACGGCGGCTTCGCGACGGCCACGATCGCCGATGCCCGCTTTGCGTTCCCGATGGGCGAAGTCGGCGGCGACGTGGAGCTCGCCCCTTTGCTCTGCGCCGGACTGATCGGCTGGCGGTCACTGGTGAGCGCAGGCGGCGGCAGCAACCTGGGGCTCTACGGCTTTGGCGCTGCGGCACATATCGTGGCGCAGGTTGCGAAGTGGCAGAAACGATCCGTGTTCGCCTTCACGCGGCCGGGCGATGCGGCAACGCAAGCGTTCGCACGTCTCATGGGCGCGACCTGGGCGGGCGGGTCGGACGAAACGCCGCCGGTTCCGCTCGATGCAGCGATCATCTTTGCAGCCGTTGGCGATCTCGTGCCGCTGGCATTGAGGGCGGTGCGCAAGGGCGGTCGCGTCGTTTGTGCCGGCATCCACATGAGCGACATACCGAGTTTCCCCTATCGTCTACTGTGGGAAGAACGCCAGCTCGTGTCGGTCGCCAATCTCACGCGCCAGGATGGCATCGATTTCCTGCGCTTGGCGCCGCAAATCGGTATCGTCACCCAGACGACGCGCTATCCCCTCGAACAGGCCAACCGGGCCCTCGCCGATTTGCGCGCGGGACAGTTCGACGGCGCCGCGGTGCTCGTGCCATGACTACCAACACCATCAACCCGGAGTCAGCGCATGGCGACCACACATAACACCGGCAAAGACGCACTCTTTGATATCGCGCGCGAGGTGATGCTCCAGCGCGGCTTGCTGCCCGATTTTTCACCCGCCGTCATCAAGGAAACAAGCCGGATCACGCGGGCTGCTGCGGCATCCGGCGCCGCGGTCCGCGATTTGCGTGGCCTCCTCTGGGCATCGATCGACAACGACGATTCCCGCGATCTCGACCAGCTGTCGGTCGCCGAACCCATGGCGGGTGGCGCGGTGAAAATATGGGTGGCCATCGCCGACGTGGACGCGCTGGTAAGAAAAAATTCTGCGATCGACGAACACGCGTGGACCAACACCACCTCCGTCTACACGCCCGCAGGAATTTTTCCGATGCTGCCGGAAAAGCTGTCGACCGACCTTACGTCATTGGGCGAGGGTCAGGAACGGCTGGCGATCGTCGTGGAAATGGCGGTCTCCGGCGACGGCAACGTGACGGCTTCCGACATCTACCGGGCAGCCGTACTCAATCGCGCCAAGCTTGCCTACGACGGGCTCGCCGCATGGCTCGAGCGCGGAGCACCTCCGCCACCAGCGCTTGCAGCCGTGCCCGGACTGGATGAACAGATTCGCGTCCAGGACCAGACCGCGCAAGCATTGAAACGGATGCGCCACGCACGCGGTGCACTGCATCTGGAAACTCGGGAAGCCCGGGCTGTGTTCGACGACGGGGAAATCACCGACCTGGTGCCGGACGAAAGGAACCGGGCGAAGGAGCTGATCGAGGATTTCATGATTGCGGCAAACGGCGTAACCGCAAGATATCTTGACGGAAAGGGTCTGCCGTCGCTGCGCAGGGTGCTGCGCACGCCGAAGCGCTGGGACCGGATCATCGCGCTGGCGGCCAAGTCGGAGGAGCGCTTGCCTCTGGCACCGGACGCAGCGGCGCTGGATGCATTCCTGACCAGGAGCCGCGTGGTTGACCCGGCCGGCTTTCCCGAACTTTGTCTTTCCATCATCAAGTTGCTGGGAAGGGGCGAGTACGCGCTCGAGGTGCCAGGCCAGCCATCCGAGGGGCATTTCGGACTGGCAGTGAAGGACTACACGCACTCGACGGCGCCGAATCGAAGGTTCCCCGATCTCGTCGCCCAGCGCCTGTTGAAGGCGGCACTTGGCCTGCAGCCGCCGTCCTACTCGACCGACGAACTCGCGACGCTGGCGCGCCACTGCACGGACCAGGAGGACAATGCGGCAAAAGTGGAACGGCAGGTCCGGAAGTCTGCGGCAGCCATGATTCTTTCCTCGCGGATCGGCGCTCGGTTTGATGCCATTGTGACCGGCGCGTCGGACAAGGGAACCTGGGTGCGCATTTCCGGACCGACGACCGAGGGTCGGGTCATCCGCAGATTCGAAGGTCTCGACGTCGGTGATCACGTCCGCGTCGAACTTGTCCACACTGACGTCGCGCGCGGCTTCATCGACTTCGCAGCGGTGCACCAGAAATCATGAATTCGACGGATCCTCCGCGCATACCCACCGCCTACAGCAATGCGAGGTTCCTTGAAACCGACGATGCGCGTCCGTTGCGCATTCTTGCCGAATACCTCGAGCCGATGCACGCTTTCCACCGCGAGCACGTTTGCGACACCATCGTGTTTTTCGGCTCCGCACGGTTGGCGGCCGACGGCCCGCTGGGCCACTACCACGAGGCGGCGCGCGAGCTTGCGCGCCTGGTGACACTCTGGTCGAGGAACCTCCCTTCGCACGCTCATCGGTACGTCGTATGCACCGGCGGCGGTGGAGGGCTCATGGAGGCCGCCAACCGCGGGGCATTCGAAGCTGGCGGCAAGACCATCGGCCTCAACATCGGATTGCCGCAGGAGCAGCGGCCGAACCCCTACCTCACGCGAGGGTTGACGTTCGAGTTCCGCTATTTCTTCATGCGCAAATTCTGGTTTGCGCACCTCGCCCGCGCGCTGGTCGTATTTCCGGGCGGCTTTGGCACGCTCGACGAGTTGACCGAAATCCTGACTCTGATGCAGACCAAAAAATTTGAACGCCGCATTCCCATCGTGCTCTACGGGTCGGGATTCTGGAACGAAATCATCAATTTCGACGCCCTCGTCCGGCACGGCATGATCAGCCCCGAGGATCTGGCCCTGTTCCAGTTTGCCGACGATCCGGCGACCGCGCTTGGACTGTTGCAGGCGGGGATCGCGGCAGACCTGGAGGAGGCAACGCCTGCCATCGCGCGTTCGCGGGCACCGCAGCGCTAGGGCGATCCGTCAATCCGTTTTCGCCTTCGCCGCCAGACGTCGCCTCTGGATCAGCAGGTACACCGCCGGTACCACCAGCATCGACAGCAGCGGCGCGGTAATCATGCCACCGATCATGGGTGCTGCGATGCGCTGTATCACCTCGGCGCCCGTGCCGTGGCTCAGCATGATCGGGATCAGGCCCGCGAGAATCACCGCCACCGTCATCGCCTTCGGCCGCACGCGCTGCACGGCGCCTTCCTCGATGGCGGCGTCGAGAGTCGCGAGCGACGCAGGCTCGCCGCGCGCGAGCCGCGCTTCCCACGCATGGCTCAGATAGAGCAGCATGACCACGCCGAATTCGGCCGCCACGCCAGCCAGCGCGATGAAGCCCACGGCGGAGGCGATCGACATGTTGTAGCCGAGCACGTACATCAACCAGAAGCCGCCGACCAGCGCGAACGGCAGCGTGGCCATGATGAGAACCGCTTCGGCAACCCGGCGGAAGGTGAGGTAGAGCAGGACGAAGATGATCACCAACGTTGCGGGCACGACGACTTTCAGCCGGGCCATGGCTCGCTCCAGGAATTCAAACTGGCCTGACCATGCGATCGAGTAGCCGGCCGGCAGCTTCACGTCCCTCGCGACCGCCTGCTGCATGTCCTTAACCGCCGAACGCAGATCGCGGCCGTGGATATCGACGTAGACCCAGCCCGCCAGTCGCGCGTTCTCGCTTTTCAGCATCGGCGGTCCGTCGGTGACGCGGATCGCCGCCACGTCGCCCAGCCGCACCTGCGCGCCGCGCTCGGTGAGCACCGGAAGGCTGCGCAATTTCTCGACGGAGTCGCGCACTTCGCGTGGATAGCGGACGTTGATCGGAAAACGCTGCAATCCCTCGACGGTTTCCCCGATGTTGTCGCCGCCGATCGCCGCGCCCACGATGCTCTGCACGTCGGCGATGTTCATTCCATAGCGCGATGCGTTATCGCGATCGATGGACACGTCAATGTAGCGGCCGCCGGTGAGCCGTTCGGCGAACACGGAGGTCACGCCCGTCACCGGCTTCAATGCGCGTTCGATTTCGGCGGTGATCCGGTCGATCTCGGCCAGACTTGTTCCGGCCACCTTGACGCCGACGGGGCTCTTGATCCCGGTGGCCAGCATGTCGATGCGGTTGCGAATCGGCGGC
Organism: uncultured beta proteobacterium; assembly: GCA_963829415.1. Taxonomy (GTDB): domain Bacteria; phylum Pseudomonadota; class Gammaproteobacteria; order Burkholderiales; family Casimicrobiaceae; genus VBCG01. The sequence goes on from CAWHII010000001.1 coordinate 174,227, forward strand.
ACCCAGATATTGGACAGACCCGGCACCTTGACGATCCGGTCGAGCTCCTCGATCAGCTTGTCGGTGGTCATGCCTGCCCGCCACTCGTCGCGCGGCTTGAACTGGATCGTCGTCTCGAACATTTCGAGTGGCGCCGGATCGGTCGCCGTCTCCGCACGTCCGGCCTTGCCGAAGACGCGGGCGACTTCCGGCACGGTCTTGATCATCCGGTCGGTCTGCTGCAGCAGTTCGCTCGCCTTGCCCGATGAGATTCCGGGCAGTGCCGACGGCATGTACAGCAGGTCACCTTCGTCGAGCGGCGGCATGAATTCGCCCCCAAGCTGGCTTGCAGGCCAAATCGTCACTGCCGCGATGAGCACCGCGACGGCCAACACCGTCTTCGGCGCGCGCAATGCACGTTCGAGCAACGGCCGGTACAGCGCGATGAGAAGGCGAATGATGGGGTTCTTCTGCTCTTCCGGGATGCGGCCGCGAATGAGGTAGCCCATGAGTACAGGAATCAACGTCACGGCCAGCCCGGCGGCGGCGGCCATCGCATAGGTCTTGGTATAGGCGAGCGGCGAGAACATCCGCCCCTCCTGCGCTTCTAGCGTGAAGACCGGCACGAATGACAGCGTGATGATCAGCAGCGAGAAGAACAGCGCCGGTCCCACCTCCGTCGCAGCGTCGCCGATCACGCGCCAATGTTCGGCGCCTGCGAGCTTCTTGCCGGGATGACCGGCGCCCCACGCCTCGATGTGCTTATGCGCGTTTTCGATCATCACCACCGCCGCATCGACCATTGCCCCGATGGCGATGGCGATTCCGCCCAGCGACATGATATTGGCGTTCACGCCCTGGTAGTACATGACGATGAAAGCCATCAGGATGCCCAGCGGCAGCGACACGATGGCGACGAGCGACGAGCGCAGGTGGAACAGGAACAGCAGACACACCAGCGCGACGACAATGAATTCCTCGACGAGTTTCTCGCCGAGATTCTCGACGGCGCGCTTGATGAGACTGGAACGGTCGTACGTGGGTACGATTTCCACACCCGGTGGCAGACTCGGCTTCAGGCTTTCGAGCTTGGCCTTGACGGCGTCGATGGTCGTGAGGGCATTCTTGCCCGAGCGCATGATGATCACGCCGCCGGCAACCTCGCCTTCGCCGTCCAGTTCCGCGATGCCCCGCCGCATCTCGGGGCCCACCTGCACGCGCGCGACATCGCCGAGGCGCACCGAAACGCCTGCCTCGGTGGTCGTCAGCGGAATCTTGCGGAAATCGTCCAGCGATCGCAGGTAGCCGGACGCGCGAACCATGTACTCGGCCTCGCCCAGCTCGAGCACCGAACCCCCTGATTCCTGGTTGGCCTTCTGCACCGCGTCGATGACCTTCGCGTGTGGAATGTTGAACGTGCGCAGCCGGTCGGGATCGAGCACGATCTGGTACTGGCGCACCATGCCGCCCACGCTCGCCACCTCCGCGACGTTGGGCACGGCCTTCAACTCGTACTTGAGGAACCAGTCCTGCAACGCGCGCAATTGCGACAGATCCATCTTGCCGCTGCGGTCGACGAGCGCATATTCGTAGACCCAGCCCACGCCCGTTGCGTCCGGCCCGAGCGCGGTCCTGGCCTGCGGCGGCAGACGTGACTGCACCTGGTTCAGGTATTCGAGCACGCGCGAACGCGCCCAGTACTGATCGGTGCCATCGTCGAACAGGATGTAGACGAACGAATCGCCGAACGTCGAGAAGCCGCGCACTGCTTTCGCCCCTGGCACCGACAGCATCGTGGTGGCCAGCGGATAGGTCACCTGATTTTCGACGATCTGCGGCGCCTGGCCGGGATAGGTGGTGCGGATGATCACCTGCACGTCGGACAGATCGGGAATGGCGTCGAGCGGCGTTCTGGACATCGACCACAGGCCCCAGCCGGTGAGCAGGAGCGTGGCCAGCAGCACCAGAAAGCGGTTGCCGATCGACCAGCGGATGAGCCGGGCAATCATGGCGCCGCCTTTTCCGTCTTGCTGTGGTCGTGCGTCACGGCGGCGGCCGGCGCCGCGGGATTCGCGACCGGTGCCGCGCCCATGCGCGAGGCGATTCCCTTGAGACTCGCTTCCGAGTCGATCAGGAACTGGCCGGAGACCACGACCTGTTGCCCCGCGTCGAGTCCCTTGCGGATTTCCGTCTGCCCGTTTGCTTCCATGCCGATCTCCACATCGACCGGCACGAACCTTCCTTCGCCTTGCGCGACGATCACCACGTTGCGCTTGCCGGTCGTGATCACTGCCTCGGACGGCACCTGCAACGACTCGATACGCGACACCGGCTTGAAGATCACCGTGGCGAACATGCCGGGAACAAGCGCACCCGCAGGATTGGCGAGTTCGACGCGCACTTTCAGCGTGCGCGTGGCGGGATTGACCTCGGGCAGGATCGCCGTGACCTTGCCTTTGAACAGGGTCCCCGCCAGCGCCGGCGCGCGTGCCTCGACCGTGCTCCCCGGCCGCACCTGCGCGGCCAGACTCTCCGGCACCTCGGCATTGACCCAGACGGTCGCGAGTCCGTTGATGCGGAACAAGGGCGTACCGGCCGCCACCGTCATGCCCTCGCGCGCGCCCAACTCGGCCACCACGCCGCCAATCGGCGCCGGGACCGTGTATCGCGCCTGCACCTTGCCGCTGGCCGTCACCGAACGGATTTGCGCGTCGGTCATGCCGACCAGGCGCATGCGCTGGCGGGCGCCGTCCTGAAGCACGTCCGCGCCTGTTCCCGTCATGCGCGTGACGGACAGGTATTCCTCCTGCGCTGCCACCCAATCGGGAACGTACAGCTCGGCGAGCGGCTGTCCCTGCCGTACCGGGTCGAGTGGCGCGCGCACGAACAGGCGCTCGACGAAGCCGCTGTTGCGCGCCTGGACCACGGCCACGTCGCGCTCGTTGTAGCCAACGGTCCCCACCGTCTCGACCGTCGGCACCATCGAGCGCCGCGTGACCTCCGCCGTGCGCACGCCCAGGTTCTGCTGCATGCGCGCGCTGATCGCGACGTTGCTTTCGTCGCCACCGGCCTCCGCGTAGACCGGCACCAGTTCCATGTCCATGAATGGCGACTTGCCGGGCTTGTCGAACTTCTGCCCGGGCACCATCGGGTCGTGCCAATACAGGACCTTCCTGCCGGGCGCCGGTTCATTCTCGCCGGTTCTCGAAATGCCGGCTGCCATCGGCGCCACGGGCACCGCATTGGAGGTCGCGGCGTTCCTCTGCGTGGCGTGATCGAGCCCAAGCCGGTAAAGGTAGTAGCCGCCGGCACCGATGACCACGGCAATCAGGAGCGCAACGAGAAGTCTGTTGATCTTCATTGGGGATCCTTGGTGTGCGACACGGCACCGTGCGGCGCAATGCTCCCGTCGGGATAAAGGAAGTTCAGTTGTGCCCAAACGCGAGCGGTATCCATTTCGAGCTGCAGCGACTGCACGCGCACGTCGATCTCGCCGCGACGCGCCAGCAGGACATCGGTGAGGTTCGCCTTCGCGCCGCGATAGGCGGCCAGCGTGGCCTCCGTACGTTGCGCCGCCAGCGGCAGCAGTTCGCGTTCATATCGCGCGTGGCGCTCGCGGTCGCTTTCCCATTCGGCGATCATCTGGCGGACCTCCGACGCGTGTGCCCGCATCTTGTCCTCGCGCTCCGCGCGGGCCTGATCGAGCAGCGCGAGCTTGGCCGCGACTTCCCGGTCCTGGCGGTCCACCCGATCCCATTGCAACGGCACCGAGACATTGAGGGAAATCATGTTCGAATAGGCGGAGCCGCGCTGGTTGTACATCAGCGCCGCGCTCCAGTCCGGCTGCCGGTTGGCCTGCGCCACGCGAACCTCTGCGGCGGCCAGATCTTCCTGCCGGGTGAGCACGGCGAGCTCCGGGTGGTGCATGAGTTCCGCGTCGAGCGACTTCACATCGATCGCGAGGGAATCGATCGCTGGCCGCCCCGCCAGGGGGGCGTCCGCCCGGTCGCCGATCCAGCGCGCCAGCGCGATCCTCGCCGCACGCGCCTTGCGTCCGATCTCGCTGGCGCGGTCGTCGAGCATCACCAATGCACTGCGGGCAGCCAGGATGTCGGCGAGATTGCCGCGTCCGGCGCGATAACCACCTTCGGCAGCATCAACCTCCGCGCGTGCCTGCCGGCTCTGCTCGGCTACCACCGCCAGCATGGCTTCCGCGTAGTATCGATCGAGCCACGCGGTCGCGGTGTCGCGCTGAAGGGCGGCCACACCCGCCGCCTTTTCCGCGACCGACTTGTCGGCCTCGCGGCGGAAGCGCTCGGCGCGCGCGTCGCGTTTGTCCTTGCCCGTGAATTCCTGCATGACACCTACGCTCGCCATCGTCATGAAGTCGCGGGTCAGGCTCCACGCATCCTGGCCATTGATCGGCAGGTTGTTGATGCCCATTGTCGCGACCGGGTCGGGCAGCTGTGCGGCCGCCACGGCCATTTCCCGCGCAGCCTGCGCCGCGTAATCGGTACCGGTCAGCAACAACGAACGGGATTCGGCAAGCGACAGCGCTTCCGCCATCGAAAGCGGGACGGCGGCGTTCGGCCCTGTTGTGGCCAGCAGCAGGCTCACCGCAACGGCAAAGCACCGGGCGCCACGGGACCAATTTGCGTGCGGGCCAGAACACAACGACGCGCCGAAAGAAAAAGATGCAATCAAGATAACCTCCGTTGCCGATGGGCAAAGCAGAACTGCGCGCAGTCCAGGCGGATGCGCGCCAAGCAACGGAGGAAGGCTAGATCCTGAGCCGCTGGCTCAGGACCAATGGGGGTGGGGAGTTATTACGGGACTGAAGCTGGGGAGGCGACCAGCTGTTCGCGATTTCCGCCGATGCGAAGGGCGGCACCGTGAGAAATGCCATGGTCGCGAGCGCGGGCGCATCTGTGCCTGCGAAGGAACTGCTTGCCTCGTCACCCTTGGTGCAATGCTCGAGACAAAGCCCGGCCAGCCGCTGGTCCGGATCTGGAACCGCCGTCGCGCAGTGGCTCGACGCCGATTGCGACACCGCGGCCGGGGCCAATCCGCCCGACAGGTCGAACGTCCTGGCGCAGGCGTGCGCGGCCAATGCCCACTGCAACCCGAAGAATCCGAGCAGGGTCATGACAGCCACGAAGCGGCGGCAAGATCGGCGCATGCGAAATTAGAGCATATTCCATTGCCGAAGTGCGCGCCGCGCGGGCATGGAACATGACATTGCGCCCCACGTCTTGAGCCAGATCAAGCGTTTTTGCGGCCCGGCCTCACGAAACCACACCTTTCGCCCTAAACTGGCGAGTCCCAATCGACGACGGGGCACCCAATGAAGATTCTTGTCGCGACCGATGGTTCGAAGCACGCGCTCCGCGCGGTCGAGTATGCCGCCAGGTTTGTCCGCCTACTCCGTTCGGCGACGAATACCATCACACTCATCAGCGTCCACGACGATGTCGGACTGCGTTCCGCAAAGTCGTTCGTCGGCAGCGCAAAGGTGGCCGACTATCTGCGCGAGATGAGCGAAAAGGAACTCAAACCGGCACGAAAGCGGCTCGACGCCGCCGGCATCAAGCACAACATGGTGATTCGTACCGGGCACGTCGCGCAGGAAATCGTCGCCTGCGCGAACGACGGCAAGTTCGATCTCATTGTCCTGGGCTCCAAAGGCCGCAGCGCGATCGCCGACCTGATTCTGGGCTCGGTAGCGCAACGCGTCCTCGCGACCGCGAAGCAGCCGGTGATCCTTGTGAAGTAGCGCGAGTCCGGACGCCATCCCAAACGGCACTTGACGGCTTCCCATGAACTTCGACGAAGTCGCCGACGATCCCGAAGACGACATACACACTCCTGCGGAGCGCTCGGCTGCGGCATCGCGATGCACGTGGGTCAGCGTGGGCGTCAACCTTGTACTGACGCTGATCCAGATCCTGGTCGGTGTGTACGCGAAGTCGCAAGGATTGATCGCCGACGGAATTCATACGCTGTCGGATCTCGTGGCCGACTTTGTCGTGTTGTTCGCCAGTCACCACAGCAAGAAGGACGCCGATCTCGACCACCCGTACGGCCACCAGCGCTTCGAGACCGCCGCCTCGCTGGTGCTCGGCTTGCTGCTGATAGCCGTCGGCGCGGGAATGCTGTGGTCAGCCTTTCTCAAGCTGGAAGATCCGGGCACGGTGCAGACGGTCCACGTCGCCGCCCTCTGGGTCGCCTGTGGCGCGCTCATCGCGAAGGAACTGTTGTTCCGCTACATGCTGTCGGTGGCCAAGCGCGTCAAGTCCAGCATGCTGGTGGCCAACGCCTGGCATGCGCGTTCGGACGCCGCATCGTCTCTTGTGGTGGGCATCGGAATCGTCGGCAACCTGGCCGGTTACCCGATCCTCGATCCGATCGCCGCACTCATTGTCGGATTCATGGTTGCGAAGATGGGCTGGGGATTCGGCTGGGACGCGCTGCACGACCTGATGGATCGCGCGGTGGACGAACAGGATGTTCAGGCGATTCGCTGCACCTTGCTCGAAACCCCGGGTGTACACGGTGTCCACGACATTCGAACACGCAAGATGGGTGACATGATCGTCGTCGACGCCCATCTCGAGGTCGATGCCTCGATCAGCGTCGAGGCCGGTCACGACATTGCGGTCGAGGCGAGAAAGCGTGTGCTGCAACGGCATCGCGTGCTGAACCTGATGACCCATCTGGATCCGTGGCGGCGGCCTGACCTGGACCACGCCGTTCCGGACCCCGCAAATCCGTGACGGGCCCCATCAATCCCTGTCGGCGCCCCGCCCAAGAATCAAGGCAAGAACAAGTCCGGCAACGGCGCCGACTGCTACCGCTTGCCACGGATTGGCATGGACGTAGGCGTCGGTCGCTCGTCCGACGGCTTGAGACTTTGCCAACGCTGCTTGCTGCAGGTCGGCAACGCGAGCCCTCGCCATGTTCAGCGACTCCTCCGCTTTTGCGCGCACCCGCGCGACGCGTTCTCCGGTCTGACTGGCAGTAATCTTCAGCAATTGTTCCATGTCGGCCACCAGCATCCTCAGGTCCGCCATCAACTTGTCGGCGATGACCGGATCTACCGTGGCAACCGTTACGTCTTCATTTGCGTTCATAAGCACTTCCCTCGCGTTCCGCGATCACAATTGCCTAACAACTTCGCCGGCGCTTGGTTAGCGCCGAGGCGTCACACCGCGCGTCTGCCGCTGATGAGGTTCACCAGCACCATGACGACAGCAACCACCAGAAGGATGTGGATGAATCCGCCCAGCGTGTAGGAAGTGACGAGTCCGAGAAGCCACAATATCAGCAGAACTACCGCTATCGTATAGAGCATGTCGTGCACCTTCTTCTATTCGGTTGATCGGTCGCCGGCCGAGGCACTCGCCAGCATCTTCGGATTCGAAGCAACTCAGTTACCGCAAGTTTGCCAATCGTTCGACGCATTTGCGGCTCCCTGCACAATCCACTTCGAAACCCGATTTAAGTCTGAACCGCTTCGTGATTGTCGTCGGTTCGGCAGCGCACACAATGTCCGTGAAGCGGGCGGTCGGCCTGTTGATCGCCGACCGGCAGGCTGGCGCGTTCGCCTTTTCAGTGCGTTGTCTGCGCAGAGTGACAGGCTGCGGCAGACGATGCACCGTCTTGTCGAAGGTCGCAGTGCGACCCAGCACGGATACTCCGTCCTACTATCCGAGCTGCCGAGGCTGGCAGGCGGCTGCCGGCGAAGGCAGGTGAGATGCCTACCTGCTCAGGTCGAAAACTTGCGGCCCAATTGCCGCTGCACGGAATCGACCTTGGACTTGAGCCGGCCGCCGGGTCCGGCGCGGTAGTCGACTTTGATCTGGGTGCTGACACGATCGCAGTCCGCGCGCAACGCATCAAAGCACGCGGTCACGACCGCCATCACGTCCGCCCATTCGCCTTCGATGATCGTGCCCATCGGCGTGAGCTGATACGGCAGTCCGCTCCTGTCGATGATGTCGAGTGACCGCGTGACATATGCGCTGACGCTTTCGCCTTTGGTCATGGGCGTCATCGAGAATTCAAGCAAAACCATTGGAATTTCCTTTGCTCAGGCAGCTGCCTGTCGTACCGCTGGAAAAGCGGACGCTTGCGGTATCGCCGGTCTTTGGCTGCGATCCGGCGCCGACCTCAGGAAGGGATGCGCACGAACATCGGAACGCCGCCGAAATCCTCGAAGCCAAGGCCGAGGTACACGGAGTGCCCATCCGGGGATGACTGCAGGACGCCGACGCGATAGCCCTGCCGGTATGCCGCGCGCAAGGTCTCCGCCGTCACGTGTGCGCCGAGGCCCTTGCCCCGCTCCTCGGGCAGCGTCGACACGCAATAGACGCCGGCCAGGCCGTCCGCCAGGTACAGAAGCGATGTCGCCACGAGCCGCCCGTTGCGCCGGACTGCGAAGAACTGTGTTCGCGCACCAGGCGCCATGTCCGCCCCGAGCGACTCGGGCGAGAACCGAAGGGCCAGGCCCTGCGGAAGCTCATATCCGGCGGCCAAGGTCTCGGCCCACGCGCGGCCCTCGCTGCCCGCGCCGATCCGGCTGCAGTCGTATCCCGATGGCAGTGACGTCGCAGCCATGCGCTCGATGTCCACGGCCATGGCCGGCATCGCTGCATGGGCCTCGAATCCCAGCGCCACCACCGTTCGAGCCACGGATGCAGAGACGCCTTGTGAGTACAGCACGGCTGTAGGATAACCACACGTAAGCAACGGTCCGATAGCGGCCCGCGTGATCTCCAGTTTGCCCGGGTCAGAAACAATGGCCACGTTACCGAGCGGATGCGGCTCGCCTGTCACCTGAAGCAGGTAGCTCTCGCCGAGCTCGGCGCCGCGCCCGATCATCATGTCACGGAAGGCGAGATCCAGGTGCCGTGCGGCGAGGTCGCCGATTGAATCACTGCTCGAGCCAATCGACTGGATGATCGCCGCCTGCGGCATTCGTGCACTCCCGGGGAATGGATACCAACACAAGTCGACGGAGTATCCGGACCCTGTGCATTGCAGTCAATCGACGAACTCATGCCAAACGAGCTTGATGCGGGTCCAGGCATCGCAATGCCTCATCGCCCGCGACCACACCAACGGCAGCACTATGTCTTGGCGAGGGGGATCCGGGCACGGACGGCCCCGATCCACTCCGGACATCGGTCTCTAGAGGAAACGGCCGCTCGGGAACGTTCGCCTTGCTGCTTCCCGGAATCGCGCGGCTCGAAATTGCGGCGGCAATTCAGTCCGGATTCAACAATCAAATGACGCCATCCGCGGTCCATCTTACAAGGTGATGTTCCCGGGAGGAACTTTTTCGTGGCAGCTTCGCTGGCGGTTGCGCGTTGAGCAATCAGCGTAACAACTCAACAGAAGTATCAGCAAGGGTAAAGCCAACAATCCCCAGGTAGAAAGTGTCGGCACACTCACACTGGCCGCCGTCCCCGCCGTGTTGGTCAGACTGAACGTCGCCGGTGTGGCCACCCCCGCCACGCTCGCCGTCACGCTGTAGCTGCCCGCCGTCGCGTTCGCCGTCGCCGTCACGCTCGCCACACCGCTGCCATTGGTCACCGCACTGGCCGCCGACAGCGCAGCACTGGCTCCACTGCCCGGCACCGCAAAGTTCACCGTCACCCCCGCCACCGGGTTGCTGCCCAGATCCTTCACCGTCACCTGCAACGGATTCGCAAACACCGTGCTGATCCCCGTCGACTGCGGCGTGCCGCCCGTCGCCGTCACACTCGCCGCCGTCCCCGCCGTGTTGGTCAGACTGAACGTCGCCGGTGTGGCCACCCCCGCCACGCTCGCCGTCACGCTGTAGCTGCCCGCCGTCGCGTTCGCCGTCGCCGTCACGCTCGCCACACCGCTACCATTGGTCACCGCACTGGCCGCCGACAGCGCAGCACTGGCTCCACTGCCCGGCACCGCAAAATTCACCGTCACCCCCGCCACCGGGTTGCCGCCCAGATCCTTCACCGTCACCTGCAACGGATTCGCAAACACCGTGCTGATCCCCGTCGACTGCGGCGTGCCGCCCGTCGCCGTCACACTCGCCGCCGTCCCCGCCGTGTTGGTCAGACTGAACGTCGCCGGTGTGGCCACCCCCGCCACGCTCGCCGTCACGCTGTAGCTGCCCGCCGTCGCGTTCGCCGTCGCCGTCACACTCGCCACACCGCTACCATTGGTCACCGCACTGGCCGCCGACAGCGCAGCACTGGCTCCACTGCCCGGCACCGCAAAATTCACCGTCACCCCCGCCACCGGGTTGCCGCCCAGATCCTTCACCGTCACCTGCAACGGATTCGCAAACACCGTGCTGATCCCCGTCGACTGCGGCGTGCCGCCCGTCGCCGTCACACTCGCCGCCGTCCCCGCCGTGTTGGTCAGACTGAACGTCGCCGGTGTGGCCACCCCCGCCACGCTCGCCGTCACGCTGTAGCTGCCCGCCGTCGCGTTCGCCGTCGCCGTCACGCTCGCCACACCGCTGCCATTGGTCACCGCACTGGCCGCCGACAGCGCAGCACTGGCCCCACTGCCCGGCACCACGAAGTTCACCGTCACCCCCGCCACCGGGTTGTTGCCCAGATCCTTCACCGTCACCTGCAACGGATTCGCAAACGCCGTGCTGATCCCCGTCGACTGCGGCGTGCCGCCCGTCGCCGTCACGCTCGCCGCCGTCCCCGCCGTGTTGGTCAGACTGAACGTCGCCGGTGTGGCCACCCCCGCCACGCTCGCCGTCACGCTGTAGCTGCCCGCCGTCGCGTTCGCCGTCGCCGTCACGCTCGCCACACCGCTGCCATTGGTCACCGCACTGGCCGCCGACAGCGCAGCACTGGCCCCACCGCCCGGCACCACGAAGTTCACCGTCACCCCCGCCACCGGGTTGTTGCCCAGATCCTTCACCGTCACCTGCAACGGATTCGCAAACGCCGTGCTGATCCCCGTCGACTGCGGCGTGCCCCCCGTCGCCGTCACGCTCGCCGCCGTCCCCGCCGTGTTGGTCAGACTGAACGTCGCCGGTGTGGTCACCCCCGCCACGCTCGCCGTCACGCTGTAGCTGCCCGCCGTCGCGTTCGCCGTCGCCGTCACGCTCGCCACACCGCTGCCATTGGTCACCGCACTGGCCGCCGACAGCGCAGCACTGGCCCCACTGCCCGGCACCACGAAGTTCACCGTCACCCCCGCCACCGGGTTGTTGCCCAGATCCTTCACCGTCACCTGCAACGGATTCGCAAACGCCGTGCTGATCCCCGTCGACTGCGGCGTGCCCCCCGTCGCCGTCACGCTCGCCGCCGTCCCCGCCGTGTTGGTCAGACTGAACGTCGCCGGTGTGGCCACCCCCGCCACGCTCGCCGTCACGCTGTAGCTGCCCGCCGTCGCGTTCGCCGTCGCCGTCACGCTCGCCACACCGCTGCCATTGGTCACCGCACTGGCCGCCGACAGCGCAGCACTGGCCCCACCGCCCGGCACCACGAAGTTCACCGTCACCCCCGCCACCGGGTTGTTGCCCAGATCCTTCACCGTCACCTGCAACGGATTCGCAAACGCCGTGCTGATCCCCGTCGACTGCGGCGTGCCCCCCGTCGCCGTCACACTCGCTGGCCCGGGGATGTAGAACTTGACTGCCAGGTTCTGCGGGGGAAGCGGTCCAATATTGGGGACGGCGAAGTCGTTGACGCTCGGGTCTGCTTGCCAACCTATCTGCGCGACCGACACTGAATTATTCTGGCCGTATTGGTAGGTAAATGTCCCGTCCTCCCCGACCAGCACCTGCAATTGGAAGTTGCCCTGAGGCAAACTCCCGCTCGTCCATTCGGGCACGTTATTCCAGGTCACAACGAACTGCCGGTTTGGCAGGCTGCCAATGGTCGCGAAGCTTACAAAGCACGGGAGGGTGCCGAAGGGGCCAGCACCAGCACCCGTAAGACTGCACCGGGTCCCATAGGCAGGAGCGTTTTCGATATTGGTCGGATCGATATCCGCGCCATACACCTTCATCGTGTATGGAATACTTGCATTCGGTAACGGAAATTGGTCGGGCGTGCCGAATCCGCACGTGGCATTGTCAAAGACAGTACCGTTTGCCGGGTTTTGATTGAGGAACTGGAGTCGGCCGTTCGACACGATTCGCACCCTATCGACGACGACACCGGCAAACTGGAAGTTGAATCCCAGCGGTATCGGATCGCTGATCGTGTCGTCAGTGACCGGTACGGACGTCCCACAGCCGGAGAGGCTGCGAAACGCGATGGGCGCACTTGTGGCGCTTACCACGGTGTGACTGCTCGGATTGACCCACGCCAGCGCAACCGGCGTGAAGGTATAAGTTACCGCGTGCGTGACCGCGGGCATCAACAGGCCCGCCAGAAACAGCGCTGCAGCTGTGGATCGCGAACGCCGCTTCTGTATTGATCGGTCGAATTTCAACGCAGAGTTGTCTTCCCGTGTCTTCGGCGACTGAGACCGACGTTCTGCTTGCCGGGCGCCCCTCCGGAACTTACACCTTGGCGGGAACGTATTCAAGAAAAGAGCGATACTGGCCCGGCAGCGGCATTTTCGCCCAAAGTGTCCTTACCTGCCGGCCAGGATCCGACCCAACGACAGCCACGGGGATCTGCTACATCGCTGTCGCGTCCGCCGCCTGTTCTTCCGGAATGTCGTCCGGCAGAAAGCCGCCAGATTGGTGGCGCCAGAGTTTCGCGTAGTGACCGTCCAGGCGCAGCAGCTCTTCGTGCGTTCCCTGTTCGACGATGCGGCCCTGCTCGAGGACGATGAGTCGGTTCATGCGCGCGATGGTGGAAAGTCGGTGGGCGATGGCGATGACCGTTTTGCCTTCCATGAGCCCGAGCAGCTGGTCCTGGATGGCGAGTTCGACTTCGCTGTCCAACGCCGACGTTGCCTCATCCAGCACCAGGATCGGCGCGTTCTTCAGGATCACCCGCGCAATGGCAATGCGCTGGCGCTGCCCGCCCGAAAGCTTCACGCCGCGTTCTCCGACATGCGCGTCGTATCCGGTGCGATGTTTCCAGTCCTGCAGGTCGAGAATGAACTCGTGGGCATGGGCACGGCGCGCGGCGGACTCGATCTCGGCAGCAGTCGCCGCCGGCCGGCCGTAGCCGATATTGGCGGCAATCGAGCGGTGCAGCAGTGAAGTGTCCTGCGTCACCATGCCGATCGCCGCACGCAGACTCTCCTGCGTGACGTGACTGACGTCCTGGCCGTCGATGCGGATGCTGCCGTGCTCGACCTCGTGGAAACGCAGCAGCAGGTTGACCAACGTGGACTTGCCCGCACCAGAACGACCGACCAGGCCGACCCGCTCTCCCGGCCGCACGACCAGGTTCAGATCGTCGAGCACGCGCTTGCCATCGGTCCTGCCGTAGGTAAACGTCAGGTGCTCGAAGCGGATTTCGCCATGCGGAACATCGAGCTCGCGTGCGCCGGGCCTATCGACCAGCGCATGCGGCACGGCGATGGTGTCCATGCCTTCCTGCACCACGCCGATGTTCTCGAAAATGCCGGTCACTTCCCAGCTCACCCAGCCGGCCACGTTCGCGATCTGCCACGCCAGCGGAAGCGCGGTCGCAACCACGCCGGCGCTGACGTAGCCTTGTCCCCAGAGCGTGATCCCGATGCCGGCGGTGCCCACCAGCAGCATGGCGTTCATCGCGGACAACACCAACATGAAGCGCGTGATCAGCCGCATGTGAGCGCCGATCGCGCTGGTGTGATCGTCGATCACTTCCCGCACGTACGCGTCCTCGTCGAGAGCGCGGGCGAACAGCTTGACGGTGAGGATGTTGGTATAGCTGTCGACCACGCGGCCCATCACAAGCGAACGCAGCTCGGAACTGGTCCGCGCGAGATCGCGCATCCGCGGCACGAAGTGGCGCAGAAAGAACAGGTAGCCGGCGAACCACAGCACCGTCGGTATCGCCAGACGCCAGTCCGCGAACGCCATCAGGACCAGGGCGCTCAGGCCATAGATCACGATGTACCAGATGGCGCGGATGCTCGACACCACCGACTCGCGCAGCGCGTTGCTGGTCTGCATCACCCGGTTCGCGATGCGGCCCGCGAAGTCGTTCTGGAAGAAGGGCCAGCTCTGGCGCACGACATGCCAGTGGCTCTGCCACCGGATCAGGCTGGTCACGCCGGGAACCACCGCGTTGTTGCGCATCAGGCTGTCGGCCAGCAACGTGAGCGGGCGGCCGATCAGCACGATCAATGCCATGCCGACCAGGACCGGCAGGGCGGCGCTGAATGCGGCAGCGCGGTCGCTCGCCTGCATCAGCGTCACCAGCTTGCCGATGAACACCGGAATGCACGTGTCGATCAATGCCACCGCGAGGCCGGTCACGAACATCGCGGCATACAGGCCGCGCGTCTGGCGCACGAAGTGCCAGTAAAAGGCGAGCAGCCCGACCGGCGGCGCGGCTCGCGGCAGCTCGGTGGGTCTCACCCTTGACTCGAAGAACGCGAACATGGTCGCTGCCAATGCACCGCGACGCGTGCTTGTGACGCGTGCCGCGGCATCGATGAAGGATGGCTATCTTAACAAACCAGCGCCCGGCGCCTCGATGGCGCATCGCGCGCGGCGTCAGTTCCGGGTGACCCGTCCCGAGCGCACCAGTGCCGCATGCCGGACACGATCGGCATCGATCAACATGGTCAGTTCGCGCGCCGTGAGCGGCGTGACTGCGAAGCCGGCACCCTCAATGCGCTTGCGCACGTTCTCGTCCGCCAGCGCACCATGCACATCGTGGTCGATCCGTTCGCGCGCGGCAACCGGCGTCCGCGCGGGTGCGACCAGCGCAGCCCAGGGGCGCATCTCCACCGATGGCGCTCCCGCAGCCCCCAGCAGAAACTGCCGGCGAACCATCCCCATTGCGCTTCGCCCTTAGCCCAGCGCTCGCGCGCCAATGAGGGCAAACGAGAGCAGCACTGCAAACAGCAGCTCGAGCTTGAAGGTGCGCACCAACAAACGGGTAAAAGCGCCACCTTCGCGGCACGCGGCCACTTCCCGACGCAGACGCCATGCGACCGGCAGCAGCAGCAGCGGGAACAGCAGCGCCAGCGAATGGAGGGTGACCGCAAGCGCCACCGTCAACGCAAACGGCGCAAGCAGCGCCCAGGTGTAGAGCCGTTGCGATGCCGTCACGCCGAAACACACACCAAAGGTCCGGCGGCCGACCTCGCCATCGTGCGCAATGTCGCGATGGTTGTTGAGCGCAAGCGCCGCGGACGCGAGTCCGCCCATGGCGCTGGCCGCGAGCCACGTCGCCATCGTGTTGCTTCCCGTCAACACGAATTCGGTGCCGCCGACTGCGACGAGACCGAAGAAGACGAATACCGTCAATTCTCCCAGTGGCGTATAGGCTATCGGCCGCGGACCGCCCATGTACGCCAGCGCGGCGACGATCGAGCCCAAGCCCATCAGCAGCACGGGAATGCCGCGCGCCTGCACGAGCGGCAGGCCGAGAAGCACGGTGACGGCAACCACCGCGATGATCGTCGTTCGGACTTGCGCCACGCCGAGCCAGCCGTTCGCTGTTGCGCGCGGCAGACCGACACGATTGCTGCGTTCGGCATTGCGCACCGTATAGCCGACGTCATTCTGCAGATTGGTGAGGACCTGAATCAGGACGGCTGCGGCGAGGATCAGAATCGCGAGCGATGCATCGACTTGCCCGGTTCGTTGCCACGCGAGCGCCGCGCCGACCAAGACCGGGCTGACGGCGACCAGCAGGCTCGGTGGCCGCAGCGCGACCGCCCATGCGGCGAGCGAACCCGGGCGTACCGAATCCGGACCGGGCAGGGAGTTCCCGGCGTGTTGCATTTGCATTGAAGGCGACATTGGTGGTGCCGTTCCGGTGAACGTAGGCGACATTGTCGCATTGTCATGGAGTGGGACTGTCACCGGCCTTGACCCAACGCAAGGCCGTGCAATCGCGCCCCCTATTGCGGGCGCACCGTGGCGTGGCGTCCGGTCCCGGTCGGATCGGAGATTTGCTGCGAGACAGCATCTGCTAACATCCTGTCTCGTTTCCGTATTTCCGGGCCATGGGGCCTTTGGAGCCCAATGCCCGCGTGCAAATGACCTCCACCGATCACGCTTCAACGACAGGGCCGTTGCCGACCGGAACGGTGACATTTCTGTTTACCGACGTGGTGGGAAGCACGTCCTTGTGGGAGGTGCAGCGCGAAGCAATGCACATCTCGCTGGCACGCCATGACGCGCTGTTGCGTGGGTGCATCGTGGACGGCGGCGGATATGTGGTAAAGACAACCGGCGATGGCTTTCATGCGGTTTTTGCCGATGCATCTGATGCCATTGAAGCGGCCATTGCCGGCCAGAAGGCCCTGCATGCCGAGCCGTGGTCGAAAGCCGCCACCATTCGCGTCCGCATGGCGCTGCACACCGGTACAGCGGAATTGCGAGACGGCGACTATTACGGCTCCACCGTCAATCGTGCTGCTCGTTTGGCAGCATTGGGGCATGGCGGACAGACGCTTCTGTCCGCGGTCACACTCGAACTGTGCCGCGACGACGCGCGTCCCGGAGTGACGTTCAGGCTTCTCGGCGAACACAGGCTAAAGGGCCTGATGCGACGTGAAGCTGTTTACGAGGTGTGCCATCCCGATTTGCCACAAGCGTTTCCGCCCTTGCAGACCCTGCTCGAGCCGATTGATGAGAATACGCCCTCGATCGCAGTGCTGCCATTCACCGATCTCAGCCCTGAAAAGAATCAAGAATATTTCGCCGACGGCCTCGCCGAGGAGCTTCTGAATGTCCTCTCGAAAATTCACGGGGTGCGCGTAGCCTCGCGAACGTCGGCGTTCAGCTTCAAGGGAACCAAGCTGGACCTTCCGGCCGTCGCGAAAAAACTCAACGTGGCTACGATCCTTGAGGGCAGCGTCCGAATGGCCGGCAAGCGGGTGCGCGTGGGAGCGCATCTCATCCAGACGACGACCGACTCGCAACTATGGTCACAATCCTACGATCGCGAGCTCGACGACATTTTCGCGGTGCAGGACGAGATCGCGCAAGCGGTGGTAGCGGAACTGCGCACCACGCTGCTCGGCGAGACGCAGGACGCATCGGCGACCGCGCAAGTGAGGGCCGAAGTGCAGGCGGCGGCAAGTGGTCGAGGGAAGGACGCCGTCGCGTACGAACTCTATCTTCAGGGGCGATTCCATGTCGATCGCTTCACGCCCGACGACGCGGCCGCGGGGATCGAGTATTACCGGCGGGCCATAGCGCTCGATCCCGAGTTTGCGTTGGCGTGGGCATGGCTGGCGCGCGCGTATGCGGACCAGGCTGCATATGCATGGGCGCCCGCAGCGGAGGCGTTTGAGCGTGCTAAAGACGCGGCAGAGTTGTCGCTGCAGTTGAATCCGGACTTGGCAGAGGGACACGCAGTGCTCGGTCTTTGCCGGCTCGCAAACGACAGGAACTGGCGAGGGGCGGAAGCTTCGTTTCGCCGGGCATTGGAGCTCGCGCCGGGAAATGCCCTCGTACTTCGCCATGCCGCAATAATGGCGGCGTGTCTGGGCCGCGACGACGAGTCGATCGCGCTGTTGCGCCGAGCCGTGACACTCGATCCGCTGAGCGTGCCCGTGCTGCGCCTGCTCGGGCATCGGTGCCTGTATGTGGGCCTGCTCGCGGACGCGGAAACGGCGCTGCAAAAGGTTTTCGAGCTCAATCCCCGCGGCGGCTTCACACACTACTGGCTCGGGATGAACCACCTCCTGCACGGGCGGCGAGTTGAAGCGCTGTCGATGTTCAAACGCGAGGCGAACGAAGTATTCTCGTTGCTCGGGCTAGCCGTGGGTGAACATGCGCTTGGCCACCGGCCCGAAGCAGAGGCTGCGCTGCGGGAACTGATTGCCAGGCACGCCGACAGCGCAGCGTTTCAAATTGCAGGTGCCCACGCATTCTTGGGAGGCACCGACCAGGCGTTCGAATGGCTGGAGCGAGCGGACCTGCAGCGCGACCCCGGCCTGGTCGAGATCAAGGCGGAGATACTCTTGCGCAATATTCACGGCGATCCACGCTGGCCGGCACTCCTCCAAAGGATGGGACTTCAGGACTGATCGCCAACCCGCATCTTGAGCGCATGTTTGATTTACTTTGCTTGAGCAATCCTAGTGCACTGAGTCAGAAATTCACTCGATAGTTCGCGGCGCTCACTTGCCAAAATGCGCGACCGCCATGCTTTGTTACTCGGCCTCACCGTACCACGAGGTACGCTCTCGGCCTCGCGCCTCGCGTGACGGCCGATTTCATCCGCTCCTCTTTATCTTCGGAACTTCTGACTCAGTACACTACGGGGAGAACAACATGAAACCGAAAACACGGGTTTCCGGCAAGGCACACGTTCCCACGATCGTTTGCGTCAACCATGCGACAGTCCCCCTCGGCGTCGACTTCGACGACCTTGTCGCGGCTATGCAGGTCTTTGTAGACGAACACGTCGCGCCCGTGTGGGGCACGCCAGCGAAGCTGGTCAAGGCCAGGGACTTGAAGCCTGGCAAATGGGCGATGGTCTTTGTCGACCACGCCGATCATGCGCGCGCCCTCGCCCGCCACGATCTCACGCCCGATGGGCTCCCCATGGCCCGGGTCTTCGTCAAGACCACACTCGCGAACAACAACCTGGTAAGCGTTGCGGCCACCCACGAACTCGTGGAGATGCTGGTGGATCCGGCGATCAATCTGGTGACGATGCGGTCACGCTCGAAGCTCGTCTACCAGTACGAAACCGCCGATCCGGTCGAAGACCTTCACTTTCCGGTCAATGGCATTCCGATGACCAATTTTGTCTACCCGACGTATTTCGAGGAGTTCCACAAACCGGGCTCCGTGAAGTTCGACCACCTGAGCGTGCTAAGCAAACCGTTCCAGGTCCATGCCGGCGGCTACCAGGGCGTCCTGAAGGATGGCAAATGGATTCCGATTCACGGCTCGCCGGAGAAGAAGAAGCGCTTTGCTCGCGAAGACCGGCGCGGACGCCGGAGCGAGCAGCGGGCTGCGAAAAAGCGGGTTCGATCAATATAGGCGCCCGCAACGCAGCTTCATTCACTCCACCTGTTCTTCCGGAACGTCATCCGGCAGAAAGCCAACGGACTGGTGGCGTCAGAGTTTCGCGCTGTGGCCGTCCAGGCGCAGCAGCTCTTCGTGCGCTACTTGCTCGATGATGCGCTCTCCCACGTACGCGTCGTAACCGGTGCGATGTTTCCAGTCCCGCAGGTCGAGGATAAACTCATGCGCATGCTTGTGGCGCATGCCGCAGTTTCGATGAGGGGCAACTAACTCAACAAACCAGCGCGCTTGATTGCCGTGGCAGCCGTTAGGCGGTCCTCCCTCGCACGGCGGATATCACAATCAGGGCCGCAGCCCGGTGTGAAGCGTCCAGCCCAACTTGGCGAACTCCACTTTCGCCCGTTCGCTCGCCGTTCCCGCAACCAGCAATACTCTCCGCTTTCCTTTCAGTTCCTTGCGTTGCGCAAATTCGGCAGCGGCCTTGTCCCAGTAGGCGTAGTCGATCGCGGCTGCGATCACCAGCGTCCCGTCAGCCGCAACGCCCATCGGAACCATGTTGCTCATCCTGAGTTTGACGAGCCGGCCCTCCTTCTCGTTGTATCGGGCCAGCATCCGCACCGATTCCACGAAAAAGCGCACGTGTGCCTCGCCTTGCACCTGCGAGGCGACCTGGATCACCGATTCCACGCCGGAAATGTTGCCCATTTTCGCCAATGCGACGACCAGCGCAGTTTGCAGCGAAGGCGTAAACCACCGGTTGCGCAGAAAATCGCGCGTGGTGCGTCCACCCACGCCTTGGGCGAGAAGCCGCGACTCGTTTTGCCTGGCGAGATCGACCGCGGGCTGGTTCCACACGGCATCGCGAACGTCGGTATCGAATCCGACGACAAGGTTCGCACCCATCGAGACGGTACCGATGGCCGTATTGATCGCGAAGCTTCCGGCAAAACTGGCCGCCGACGCGTTGTCGAGAAGTGGCCGCAGCACCGGGTTGGATGTGTAGGGGTCGATGTTGAGCTGTCTGGCCCAATCGCGGCGCGCCTTGTTGTAGCCGAGCGGATCGCCGGTGAACGCGGACGGCATCGCTTCGCCTGCAGGCGCAGGGGGTAGCGTCGATGCCGCCGGAGGTGCGGCACTGCGGTCTGCCGACGAGTCCGCCACCGACTGCGCGCCCGACCGGGCAAGGAAGCCGACACGTCCCAATACCGAGCCAAGACCCTGTCCGATATTTTCGACGGTCCCGAGCGGATTGGTCACTGCGCTTTGCACGAGCTGGACCGGCGCCGACGCCGCCCGTACCAGGGAATCCTGGAACGCCTGACTCTTCTGGACCTCCTGCAGCACTTCGATCGCCTGCAACTCGTTCACGCGCACGCCCAGCATGTTCACGCCCACGACCGCAAACTTGCCGAACTTCGACTCGATCACGAAGCGCCCGAAGAAACCATCCAGCGTGACTGGCTCGGCTACGGTGTGCAATGGTCCTTTCAACAGCACGGCTGGCGCGAGTACAGCTCCCGCGAGCACGGGCGCGCGCTCGAAGCCTTCTTTGGGTTGCGCTATCACCGGCGCGGTCCAGACAATGGACCCTGCCGCAAGCAAACAACCAAGTACGGTGGCGATGATGCGCGTATTGCGCTTGGTATTCATTGACGGACTTTCGGAATGTTGGCTCATCGGCCCATTTTAGCAGGCAGCCTCGTGACGCGACGGTTGCCGGAGTACTCAGGGGGTCACCTCTGGGATGTATGGTGAAATGGGCCGCTCGTTTTCGGTGCGGTCAGCGGCGCTCCGGAGCATAATTTATCGCCACGCGACATCCGGTTGCGGGCAAAATGCCGGCCCGGCCGATGGAAAAGGACGTGGCGATCATCGGTAGGCGGCATTGCGTCGTCAACCAGGAGAGTGAGCTTGGCGAATAGCGAGTTGAGACGTCTTTCGCACGAGGCGCAAAGACTCGCATTGGCCGCCGCCCGCGGCGCGGCAATCGCGCTGCTGGCGTCATGCGCATCGGCGCCGACGGAAACACATGTGGACACAGTCACGCCGTCGGCCCTCGTCACCGCGCGCGACGCCGGCGTACGCGATCTGCGCGGCGCATACCGGGCTGCGGTTTGCATGCGGCTTCCGGCCGAATTTCAGTGCGAGGAAGTGCTGCGGCGGCTTGCCGACGAACCCACGGCGGCAGCGTTGCCGCCTGTCGAGGACGTCGTGAAGCAATACCGCATCGCTTTCGTGCCGGGCCTCTTCTCCGAATGTTTCGAGCGGTTCGCGCGGCCATTCGCCGATGTCCAGCGCGATCTCGTCGCGTCGGGACTCACCGTGGACTACTTCAGGGTGCCAGGGCGCGGTTCGGCGGCGCAGAACGCTGATCGTCTTGCGGAGCATTTTCGCAGTCTCGACGGCGACGCACGCCCCGTCATCGTGTTCGCCTATTCGAAGGGCCTTGTCGACGTGCTGGAGTTCATGGTGCGCTATCCCGACGACGCACGGCGAATCGCTGCGGTCGTCGGCGTTGCCGGCGCAGCCAACGGCAGCCCGCTCGCCGACCGGCTGCACGCGGTCTATCGCGAATGGGGCGCGTCGCTTCCGCTGTCGGGCTGCGCTGAAGGGACGGGCGACGAGCTCAACGACCTGCGCCCCGACGTTCGCATGGCATGGTGGCAGAAACATGGCGAAGCGATGACGGTTCCCACCTTCGCGCTGGTGGCGGCGCCGCAACAGGATCGCGTGTCCCCGGCGACCCAGGCAACCTACCGCCAGCTCGCACAGGTCGATCCGCGCAATGACGGGAAACTGCTCTGGCACGACCAGATCCCGCCGCGCAGCCACCTGCTCGGCTACGTCAACGCCGACCACTGGGCGATCGCGACACCGGTCACGAAGGAGTTGCCACAGGTTTCATTCCTGTTCCGCGACGATGTGCCACGGACGGCATACATTGCGGGCGCAATCGACGTGGTTGCGCGGACGCTCGCCGAACGCCAGCCGAAGTGAACGTGTCAGCCGATGATGCCGGGACCGCGCCGAACGCGCGTGATCACCAGGCGCTGCTGAAGGCGATCCGCGCCCGCAGGATTGCCGTGTTTCAGGAATGAATGGACGACGGCGCTTCGTTCAAATCCCGCTGCCAATCATGAATTGCACGTGATCGATTTGCACCGTGATTCTGGTCGGGGTGAGAGGATTTGAACCTCCGACATCTTGCTCCCAAAGCAAGCGCGCTACCGGGCTGCGCTACACCCCGACTGAAGGCGGATTATGCCACTTCGGGCGTTGGCCCCGCAAAGCCGAGGGACCGGTGGCCATTTGCTCCAGAACCGGAAACCGTGGATATGTTCGCGATCGCACATAGAGATCGCATGCGTTCCTCTATAATTGTGTGATTCCGCGAGCCGATTCCAGCGCCATCGCGCGACCCCACCCGAAGGAACGACATGAGCACCACCCGCAACGTCGCCGTTTTCGTCGGCAGTCTCCGCAAGGATTCCCTCAACCGCAAGATGGCCAACGCGCTGGTCGTTATGGCGCCCGCGCCTCTAAAGCTCGCGATCCACGAAATCGGGCACCTTCCGCTCTTCAACCAGGACTTCGAGGCGGACCCACCCGCTTCGGTCACTGACTTCAAGCAGCGCCTTGCGGCGGCTGACGCCGTGCTGTTCGTCACGCCGGAGTACAACCGTTCCGTGCCCGGCGCGCTGAAGAACGCGATCGATGTCGGATCGCGCCCGTATGGAAAGAGCGCGTGGAGCGGCAAGCCCGGCGCCATCGTCAGCGTTTCTCCCGGCGCGCTCGCGGCGTTCGGCGCGAATCACGCGTTGCGGCAATCGCTCGTGTTCCTGGACGTGCCCGCGATGGCACAGCCGGAGGCCTACATTGGGAACGCCGCGGCGCTCTTCGACGACAAGGGCGCGCTGGTGAACGAATCAACACGCAAATTCATGGATAAATTCCTGGCGGCCTTCGCGCAGTGGATCGAGCGCAACGCGCCACGCTAAGTTTCCGCCTGGCGGTCCGCCCGCGAAGTTTCAGCGGGCGAACTTACGAATGACCATCAATGCCTCGTCGATCGCGCGGTCGCCGTCGCCCGACTTGACCGCGTGCTGCACGCAGCCGTGCAGATGGTGTTCGAGCAGCTGCAGCGCAAGCGCGTCGAGCGCCGCCTGCACGGCGCTGACCTGGGTCAGGACGTCGATGCAGTAGCGGTCTTCATCGATCATCCTGCCGATGCCGCGGACCTGGCCCTCGATGCGATTGATGCGTTTAGTCAGCGCCTTGCCGTCCGTGCGCGCGACCGCGGGATGCGCGTGAGCCACCCCGGCCGTGGGTGACAACTTAGGTGACAACTTACGCGACGACGTCAAAGCCCGCATCCTCGATTGCCGCGCGCAGCGCCGTGGTCTGCGTGCGTGCAGGATCGAACGTCACGTTCGCCGCGCCGGGCTGCAGCGTCACGGCGACCTCGCTGACCCCTGGAACGGCCTTCAGCACCCGCGTGACACTCGCCACGCATCCGCCGCAGGTCATGCCTTGCACATTCAACTTGATGCTTTCCACCATTTGCTCCTTTGAAAAAGTCATGGACTGGGCCGCCAGCGCTTGAGCAGCAGCGCGTTGCTGACCACGGATACGGAACTTGCGGCCATCGCCGCGCCTGCGATAACGGGGTTCAGCAGGCCCGCCGCCGCCAGCGGAATGCCGAGCACGTTGTAGGCGAAGGCGAAGAACAGGTTCTGGCGGATCTTGCGCAGGGTTGCGCGGGACAGCAGGATCGCATCGACCACCGCATTAAGGTCGTTGCGGATGAGCGTGACGTCTGCGGCCTCGATGGCGATGTCCGAACCAGCACCGATCGCGAAACTCACGTCCGCCGCGGCCAGCGCCGGCGCATCGTTCACGCCGTCGCCGACCATTCCGGTTACGATGCCACGCGACTTCAGCAAGCGCACGGCGTCGGCCTTGTCAGCGGGCAGGACGCCCGCACGAAAATCGGTGATGCCGACAGCCATTGCCACGGCCTGTGCCGTCGCGGCATTGTCGCCGGTGAGCATCACGACATCGATGCCGGCCGCCTGCAGTCGCGCGACTGCACCCAATGAAGACGGACGCACGGCGTCGGCAAGCGCGAGGACCCCGAGTGCGCGACCACCTGAGGCAACCGCGATCAGCGTCTTCCCCGCCGATTGCATCGCTGCGTACGATTCTTGCGAGACAATCACGCCGTTATCGGCCAGATAATCGAGTGAACCGAGCATCGATGTTTCCGTGGCGCCGCGAACCATGCCCTGCACGCCCCTGCCTGGCACGGAAGTGAATTGCGCCAGCGGCAAGGAGGCAATGCCTTCTGCACTCGCTGCGGCAAGCACCGCTTTTGCGAGCGGGTGCACGGACCCCTGCTCGAGAGACGCGGCGGTGTGCAGCAATTCCGCGCGCGACGCGCCGGCGAAGGCCGCGATGTCCGTCACTACCGGTCGCCCTTCGGTCAAGGTTCCCGTCTTGTCGACAATGAGCGTCTGCAACCGCCCGGCCTGTTCCAGTGCCGACGCGTTTCGGATCAGGATGCCGGATTGCGCTCCACGACCGGTGCCGACCATGATCGCCGTGGGCGTGGCGAGCCCCAGTGCGCAGGGACAGGCAATGACGAGCACTGCGACCGCGTGGACCAGCGCCCGGGTCGCATCGCCGGCAACCCACCAGGTCAGCGCGAACGTCAGCGCGGCAACCGCCACGACGACCGGCACGAAGATTCCCGAGACCTTGTCCGCCAAGCGCTGAATCGGGGCCTTCGACCCTTGCGCCTCGGCGACCAGCCGGACGATTCCGGCGAGCAGCGTCGAATTGCCGACACCCGTGGCTTCGCACGTCAACATGCCCTCCTGATTCAGCGTGCCGGCAAACACCCTGGCGCCAGCATTCTTCGGTGCCGGCAGACTCTCGCCGGTCAGCATGCTTTCGTCGGCGCTCGAACTGCCATCGCGCACGACACCATCGACAGGAATGCTCTCCCCCGCGCGAACGATGAACCGGTCACCCGAGACGACCAGCGCCAGCGGAACGTCGCTCGCGACGCCACCGCGCAACACGTGCGCGATTTTCGGCTGCAGGTGCATGAGACCTTCGAGCGCCGCCGACGTGCCGGCCTTGGCGCGCGCCTCGAGCAGCTTGCCGAGAAGCACCAGCGTGATCACCGCCGCACCGGCCTCGAAGTACACGTGCTGGTTCAACCCGAGCACCGTGACCACCGCGCTGAACGCCCACGCCATCGTCGTGCCGAGGACGACCAGGACATCCATGTTTGCGCCGCCACCGCGCAGCGCGTGCCACGCGCTCACGTAGAAGCGACGACCGATCCAGAATTGCACCGGGGTCGCGAGCGCGAGTTGCCAGCCACGCGGAATCAGCTCCGCGTGCTCTGCGCTGAAGAGCCCGCCCGACGCCAGCATCGGCACCATCTGCGCCAACAGTGGTAACGTCAGGATCGCCGAGACAACGAATTCCCGCTTGAGTGACCGGTACTCGCGCTGCTTGCGCGCCTTGTCGTCGGCCCGCTCCGCTTCCGACTCGCGCCGGACACTCGCACCGTAGCCCGCGCGCACGACCGCCGCGATCAGCTGGTCGGGGGTCGCGATGGCGGAATCGAATCCGACCGTCGCCCGTTCCGTGGCGAAATTGACCGCGGCATGCACGCCGGGGACCCGGTTCAGGACCTTTTCGATGCGCGCGGCGCAGGCCGCGCAGGTCATGCCCGTCAGACCAAGTTCGAGCCGCTCTTCCCCCGCGGGTGCGACGCCGGCTCCCGGAACGGAGCGTGCGGCAACGGCAGCGTACGAATCCATTTGTTCATGCTATACCCGGTTGGGGTATACGTCAACGCGCCCGCCGGATGCGCCGGCGCCCGCTGTTCAAAGAGGTATCCGCCCCGTGAGCAGATCCTTGTACATCACGAAGTCGCCGCGAAGGCTGTAGAGCGGATGGGCAAAGGTCGCCGGCCGGTTGTGCTCGAAGAAGTAGTGGCCGATCCACGCGAAGCCATAACCGGAAAGCAGCGCGCCCGCGGCCCACCACAGGTTGCCGGTCGCGAAGGCAGCGACGACGCAGCCCAGCGCGAGCGACGTGCCCGCGAAGTGCAGTCGCCGGCACGTCCTGTTCGAGTGCTCGGACAAGTAGAACGGATAGAACTCGGCAAACGTGGCAAAGCGCTTGTCCATGCCGCCGCTCCCGGTCAGGATTCGCGCTTCAGCTGCGGAAAGAGGATGACGTCCCTGATCGACGGCGAATTGGTCAGCAGCATCACCAGCCGATCGATGCCGATGCCCTCGCCCGCGGTCGGCGGGAGCCCATATTCCATCGCGCGAAGGTAGTCGGCATCAAGATACATCGCCTCCTCGTCTCCGGCCTCCCGCGCATCCACTTGCGCCTGCAGGCGAGCTGCCTGGTCTTCCGGATCGTTCAACTCCGAGAAGCCGTTGGCGAGCTCGCGACCGGTGATGAAGAGTTCGAAGCGGTCCGTGACGGCAGGGTTGGCGTCGTTCGCACGAGCGAGCGGCGACACGTCCGTCAGGTACTGGACGATGAACGTCGGCTGGATGAGCTTGGCTTCCGTCGTTTCCTCGAAGAGCTTCAGTTGCAATATACCCAGCCCGTCGGTGCGCAACACCTCGACGTCCGCATGGTCGAGCGCGCTCTTGAGGTACTCCGGCCGCTCGAGATCGGAAAGTGCGTGCTCGGAGTTGTATTTGTGAATCGCCTGCGCCATCGTCAGGCGATCGAACGGCCTGCCCAGGTCGATGGACGCGCCCTGGTAGTCGATCGTCGTCGTGCCGACCACGTTCCGCGCGAGCTCCCGCAGCAGTTCCTCGGTCAGGTCCATCAGATAGTTGTAGTCCTGGTAGGCCTCGTAGAACTCGAGCATGGTGAACTCGGGATTGTGCCGCGTCGAGATGCCCTCGTTGCGGAAGTTGCGGTTGATCTCGAACACCTTTTCGAGTCCGCCGACGACGAGGCGCTTCAGGTACAGCTCCGGCGCGATGCGCAGGAAGAGTTGCATGTCCAGCGCGTTGTGCTGTGTAACGAACGGTCGCGCCGTCGCGCCGCCAGGGATCGGATGCATCATCGGCGTCTCGACCTCGAGATAGCCCCGGCGCACGAAGAACTCGCGAATGCCCTGCACGATCTGCGAGCGCTTGACGAAGACATCGCGCGTGGCCGCGTTGGTGATCAGGTCCACGTAGCGCTGACGGTAACGCTGCTCCTGGTCGGTCATGCCGTGGAATTTCTCCGGCAGCGGCCGCAGCGCCTTGGCCAATAGCCGGACATGAGAAACCTTGACCGACAATTCGCCGGTCTTGGTCTTGAACAGGTGGCCGGTCGCGCCGACGATGTCGCCCAGATCCCAGTGCTTGAAATCGTCGAGCTTCTCGGGTCCCAATGCATCGAGCGTGACGTACAGCTGGATCCTCCCCGACATGTCCTGGATCGTCGCGAAACTGGCCTTGCCCATCACGCGCTTCAACATCATCCGGCCGGCAACCGCAACCGTTATGCCAAGGGGGTCGAGCACCTCGTTGGTCTTCGCGTCGTGCTTCGCGTGCAGGTCCGCGGCGAGCGAATCGCGCCTGAAATCGTTCGGATAGGCATTGCCGTGCGCACGCATCTGCGTGAGCTTGGCGCGGCGCTCGGCGATGATCTGGTTTTCGTCGACCGGCGCCGGAGCTGCTGGCGAATTCCTGTTATCGGACATCGTTACACCCCCTGCTTCAGGCTCGCGGCGATGAAATCGTCGAGATCGCCGTCAAGAATCGCTTGCGTGTTGCCGACCTCGTAATTCGTGCGCAGGTCCTTGATGCGCGACTGGTCGAGCACATAGGACCGGATCTGGTGACCCCAGCCGATGTCGGTCTTGGAGTCCTCGAGCTTCTGCTGCTCGGCCTGGCGTTTTCGCAACTCGTGTTCATAGAGTTTCGACTTCAGCATCGCCATCGCCTCGGCGCGGTTGCGGTGCTGCGAGCGGTCGTTCTGACACTGCACGACGATATTGGTTGGCAGGTGCGTGATGCGCACCGCGGAATCGGTCTTGTTGACGTGCTGACCTCCGGCACCCGACGCGCGATAGGTGTCGATACGCAGGTCGGCGGGGTTGATGTCGACGACGATCGAATCGTCGACTTCCGGATAGACGAATACGCTGGCGAACGACGTGTGCCTCCGCGCGTTGGAATCGAAGGGACTCTTGCGGACGAGTCGGTGCACGCCGACCTCGGTGCGCAGAAAACCGTAGGCGTAGTCGCCCTCGACCTTGATCGACGCGCTTTTGATGCCCGCGACTTCGCCGTCGGATTCCTCGAGCACATCGGTGCGATATCCCTTGCGCTCGCAATAGCGCAGGTACATGCGCATGAGCATCGATGCCCAGTCCTGCGCCTCGGTGCCGCCGCTACCGGCCTGGATGTCGATGAAGCAATTGGCGGGGTCCAGCGGCTGGTTGAACATCCGGCGAAATTCGAGATCGGCGACGACCGCGCCGAGTTTGGCGACATCGCCCTGCACGGCATTGACCGTGGCGTCATCGCCTTCGGCCCGCGCAAGTTCGAACAATTCCGTGCTGTCGCCCAGATCCGATTGCAGTTGCGTCAGCGCGACAACCACGCCCTCGAGCTGCTTCTTTTCCCGGCCGAGGTCCTGCGCCCGCGCCGGGACGTCCCAGACCTTCGGGTCCTCGAGTTCCTTCGAAACTGCCCCTAACCTCTCTGCCTTGACGTCGAAGTCAAAGATACCTCCGCAGTTCACGCGTGCGCGTGGACAGATCGGCCAGCGTATTGGCGAGGGTGTTGAGCTGCTCAGCTTCCATGGCGAAATCCTTTGGCGAAACAGGGAATTATACGCGAGGCACGCGGTTCGGTTGGGCCGCAGTCGATGCCGAAGGGCGCCAGTTCGCTGCACCCGTCCAGTGCGTGATATAAGCATCCCAGATACGTTGGCGTATTTCGTGCTTGCAGATATGGCACGCAAGAATGAACGCGGGACGGCTATTCCCGCGACTTCGGGAGGGCAGGCGATGAGACAAGCACTCGACAGGCTGGCCGTGTTCCTGCTGGCCATGGCCGCTGTAATGGCACACGCGGAGACCGGCGTCACACCGACCACGATCGTCATTGGCCAGTCGGCGGCGTTTTCGGGCCCGGCGCAAGCGCTCGGCAACGACATGCGCGCCGGAGCGCTGGCCTATTTCCAGTCGGTCAATGCGGCTGGTGGCGTCAACGGCCGGAAAATCGAACTGCGCTCTCTGGACGATGGGTACGAGCCTGATCGCGCAGCGGCCAATACCAAGAAACTGATCGACGATGGCGTGTTCCTGCTTTTCGGCTATGTAGGCACGCCGACGTCCAATGCTTCCAAGCCGATCTTTACCGCAGCGCGCGTGCCGTTTGTCGGCCCCTTCACCGGTGCTGAATCACTGCGCAACCCGATCAATCGCTACATCTTCAACGTTCGCGCGAGCTATTTCGACGAAACCGAAAAGATCGTCGGCCAGCTGGTGGGGCAGACGCTCGACCGCATCGCGGTGTTCTACCAGAACGACGATTACGGCAAGGCGGGCTTGGCAGGCGTGGAGCGCGCGATGCAGAAGCGCAACCTCAAGATCGTCGCGACGGGGACAGTCGAGCGCAACACCGTCGATGTCGCCGGTGCAGTGGCGGCGATCGGCACGACCGAACCGCAGGCCGTCGTGATGATTTCGGCGTACAAGTCCGTCGCGGCATTCATCAAGGCAATGCGCGTGGCGGGTCACAACCCGCAATTCATGAACGTGTCGTTCGTCGGCAGCAAGGCGCTGGCGCAGGAATCCGGTCCTGCCGGACGTGGCGTCGGCATCACGCAGGTTGTTCCATTTCCGTGGAACGTCGCCACGCCCGTGGTCAAGGAATACCAGCAGCTCTACACCGCCTCGAGCAAGAAGGACGACTACTCGTTCACCAGCCTCGAGGGCTTCATTTCGGCCAAGGTGCTGGTGGAAGGACTTCGCCGCGCAGGTCCCGACCTTACCCGCGAGAAGTTCATTACGGCGATGGAAAGCATGCGCGATGTCGACATCGGCGGCTTTCTGGTCACATTCTCGCCGACCAACCACAGTGGATCGAAATTCGTGGAACTGACGGTGATAGGCAAGGACGAGCGCTTTCTCAGGTAGACATGTACACGCCGGCCGGATTCACGCCTCGCCACGTCATGCCCGACGTGCTCGGCGCGGCGACGCATGCGTTTGCTTTTCGGGATGGCAAGATCCTGGTCGGGGGCAGCGAAGACGCGCCGGCGATTCCGGCCTTCGCGTCGCTCATCGCCGCAGGGCTCGCGGGGACGCCGCATTTCCTGGGACACCTGGACGATGCCGGGTGCATTGCGCTGATGCTCCCGGACGACGCGCCGGAGCCCGCGGGGATGCGTTATCGCGGACTGCGCTCGCTGTTCCTGCGGATCCCGGACCCGCTGCTGGCGCTGGCCGGACGCGCATTTCAGGTGGTCGAGTGGGACCGCACGCATCGCTATTGCGGTCACTGCGGCACACCGACGCGCAACAAGGCCGACGAACGCGCCAAGGAGTGCCCTGCCTGCGGACTCGTCGCCTACCCGCGCGTCTCACCGGCGATGATGGCACTGGTCACGCGCGGCCGCGAGATCCTCCTCGCACGTTCGCATCGCTTCGTGAACGGCGTCTACAGCGCGCTCGCGGGCTTTGTCGAGCCGGGCGAAACCATCGAGGATTGCGTGCGCCGCGAGGTGCGCGAGGAGGTCGGCGTCGAGGTCGACGGCATCACCTATTTCGGCAGCCAATCCTGGGCTTTCCCGCATTCGCTGATGATCGCCTACACCGCCGAGTACGCCGGAGGCGACATCCGGCTGGAGGACGCCGAGATCGCCGACGCGCGCTGGTTTGCGCTCGATGCCCTGCCACCTCTTCCGCCAAACGTGTCGATCGCCCGCCGGCTGATCGACGCCACCGTCGCCCGACTGCGCGGATAAGCGGCACCCGGAGGTGGCCGGGAGCCCGGGCTGCTAGAATCCACGTCTGGTCGCGAGGTCCCGCGGCTCTTTTGGTATGGTCTTCCTGCCCATCGCATGCGCCCTCATTCCATCCTGTTCGCCATCGTCGTGGCGTTGTGTTCGCAGCTCGCGGTGGCGCAAGCGCCCCCGGTCACCGATCCGCGCGAAATGTCCGATTCCGCGCGCAAGGCATATTCGAAGGGTCTGAAAGACGCGCGGGGACTGCTCGCAGAAAAAAAATATGCGGAGGCCATCGATGTCCTCGATGCCCTTTCCGCCGAGCGTCCGCGCGAACCCCAGGCGCGGTTCCTCAAAGGCGTGGCGCTCGCCGACTCGGGCAAGACGGACGATTCGATCACCGTGTACGGGGCGCTGCTTGCCGATTTTCCCGAGCTGCCCGAAGTGCGCAACAATCTCGCCGTCCTCTACGCGAAAAAGGGCAACTATGAGGGCGCGCGGGACGAGCTCGTGGCCGCCCTGATGGCCGCGCCGGACTACGCCATCGCGTACGAGAATCTGGGCGACGTGTATGCCCGCCTGGCCGGAGTGAACTACGAGAAGGCCATCGCCCGCGACGCGAAAAACAAGACGGTGCCGCCCAAGTTGAAGCTTGTCCGCGACGTGCTCGGATTGCGTGCGCCACCGCCACCCGCGGCTCCGAGCGCGCCGGAACCCGCGCCGCCAGCAGCTACCTCGAACACGCCCGCGACCGCGCCGCTTGCAGCAATGCCCGCGGCGCCTGCGGCAACCGCTGACGCACCCAAATAGTCGTTCATTTCTTTCCATCCACATTCAGGAGCCCGCCCATGTTGCATCGACTATTCTTCGCCACCGCAGTCTTCGCCTTCGCCGCGACGACGGCGTTCGCCGCCAATCCGCAGGTCGAGCTCGACACTTCCGCCGGCGTGATCAAGGTCGAGCTGTTCCCGGACGCCGCACCGAAAACCGTTGCCAACTTCCTCGATTACGTGAAGGCCAAGTTCTATGACGGCACGCAGTTCCATCGCGTGATCAACGGCTTCATGATCCAGGGCGGCGGTTTCACCCCCGAGTTTTCCCAGAAACCAACGCGTCCGCCGGTACCCATCGAAGCCGAGTCGGCGAGCAAGGCGGGGCTGATGAACGTGCCCGGCACACTCGCGATGGCGCGCACCAACGATCCGAATTCCGCGACCTCGCAGTTCTTCATCAACGTCAACGACAACAAGTCGCTCAATTACGCGCCCGGCAACCCCGGCTACACGGTGTTCGGTAAGGTCATCGCCGGCATGGATGTCGTCACCAAGATCGCCAAGTCTGCGACCGGCAGCGGCGGCCCGTTCTCACAGGACGTGCCGGTCGAGAAGGTGATCATCAAATCGGCCAAGATCATCACACCCGCGAGCTGAGGAGCAATGACATGTCCGTAGTCCTGCACACCAATCACGGCGACATCACGCTCGAACTCGACGCCGAAAACGCGCCGGCTTCCACCGCCAATTTCCTGCAATACGTCCGTGACGGGCACTACCACAACACGATCTTCCACCGCGTGATCCCCGGCTTCATGATCCAGGGCGGAGGTATGGAGCCCGGGATGAAGCAGAAGCCCACGCGCGCGCCGGTCGCCAACGAGGCGACCAACGGTGTCAAGAACAAGAACTACACCGTCGCCATGGCGCGCACGTCGGAGCCGCATTCGGCCACCGCGCAGTTCTTCATCAACGTGGCCGACAACGATTTCCTCGACTATACGTCGCCCAGCGCCAACGGCTGGGGCTATTGCGTATTCGGCAAGGTGGTCGGCGGCAAGGACGTCGTGGACAAGATCAAGGTGGTGCCGACGGCCACCACCGGGTTTCACCAGAATGTGCCAAAGGAAGACGTCGTGATCGTCAAGGCCGAGGAAGTCGCCGGCTGATGTGATGGAGGAAGTGGGGTCCGCGCGACCGACGCTGTTCCTCTCCGACCTTCACCTGTCGCCCGAACGACCGTCGGCGGTCGCGGCATTCCACGCATTCGCCGCAGGCCCGGCGCGCGCGGCGGCGGCAGTCTATGTATTGGGCGATCTCTTCGACTGGTGGGTCGGCGACGACCAGCTGCGCGAGCCGTTCATTGCGCCGATCGTGGCGTCGCTGCGCGCACTTAGCCTGGCCGGCGTGCCGCTGTTCGTGGCCCGCGGCAACCGCGATTTCATGCTGGGCAACGCCTTTGAACGCGCATCGGGCGCGACCTTGCTGCCCGAACAGCTGCTCCTCGATTTGTTCGGCGTGCCCACGCTGATCTCGCATGGCGACGAGCTGTGCACCGACGATGCCGAATACCAGGCGTATCGGGCGCGTGTTCGAACGCCAGAGGCAATGCGGCGCCTGCTTCGCCTGCCCTATTTCGTGCGCAGGATCATGGCCGCGTGGCTTCGCCGCAAGAGCAGCAGCGACAAGACACTCAAGCCGGAATACATCATGGACGTGAATGCCGCTGCGGTCGCGGAAGCGTTTCGCCGGCACGGCGCGCAGCGCATGATCCATGGCCACACGCACCGGCCTAACCGCCACCAGCATGACGTCGATGGCACGTTGCGCGAGCGCTGGGTGATGGCGGACTGGCACGACCGCGGGCACTATCTCGCCGTTGACGAACAAGGCGTCCACGAACGCACGATCAACGGATGACACCCGAACTCTTCTCGCCGGCCTGGTTCTCCGCACTGGGTGCGATCATTCTCATCGACCTGGTGCTTGCCGGCGACAACGCCCTCGTGATCGGTCTCGCGGCGCGGAATGTGCCTCCGGCCATGCAGAAGAGGGTCGTGCTGTGGGGCACCATCGGCGCCATCGCGATCCGCGGGGCACTTACCGCGGTCGTCGTCTACCTGCTCAAGATTCCAGGCTTCCTCGTCATCGGCGGCGTCGCACTCATATACATCGGCTGGAAACTGACGCAGGACAATTCCGGCGGCCATGAAATCAAGTCCGCCACCTCGGTCCGCGGCGCCGTGCAGACGATCATCGTCGCCGATGCGGTGATGGGGGTCGACAACGTGCTGGCCGTCGGTGGCGCGGCACATGGCTCGATGCTGCTCGTGCTCATCGGGCTGGCCGTGTCCGTTCCCATCGTGGTGTGGGGGTCAACGCTCGTTCTGCGTCTGGTGGAGCGCTTTCCTGCGATCATCTGGCTGGGCGCAGGCGTGCTCGGCTGGACCGCGGTAAAGATGATCCTGACCGAGCCGCTGCTGGCGCCTTGGGTGGCGGATCATTCCCCGGCCCGCCTCGCACTGCAGATCGTCATCGTGGGTGGGCTGGTCGGGGTTCCGCTGTGGCGATCGCTGTTGCCGCGGCACCGGGCGATGATCGTCATGCCACTGGTCGCGTTGCCGTGGATCGTGTTCTTCGGCGAGATCGAGCAGCGCTTCGGCGAGCATTTCGACCTCAATGCCGATTGGCACTGGGACGACGACCTGATCGACATCGTCCGCTGGGTGGGGTGGATTCCCCTCGCATTTTGGCTGCGCCGGCGCGTGCTCTCGCGTTCCCCAGCCACGCCAATGCAGTAACGTGCTCCGGGCCGGCACGGCCGGTTCAGGTAAGCGCGTGCCGGAAGTCTGCAATCAGGTCGTCGCAGTCCTCGATGCCGACGGAGATGCGGATCAGCGAATCCGCGATGCCCATGCCGGCCCGGCGTTTGGCGCCCATTTCATGGAAGATCGTGTGCGCCACCGGAATGGCCAGCGTCCGGTTGTCGCCCAGATTCGACGACAGCACGACGACCCGCAGACGATTGAGGAAGTCGAACGGGTCGATGCCTTCTGCCAGCTCGAACGACAGCAGTCCGCCGAACGCGCGGAACAATTCGCCGGCGAGTTCGTGCTGCGGATGGCCGGCAAGTCCGGGATAGTGCACGGCGTGTACCTGCGGCTGATCGAGCAGCCACTCGGCCAGCGCCTGAGCATTGGCGCAAATGCGTTCCATGCGCAGTGCGAGCGTTTCCGCGCCGATAGCGATGTGATGCGCCTGTTCCGCGGCGAGTGTGCCACCCCAGTCGCGCAGTCCCTTCTTGCGCAGCTGCTGCAGCCCCCATTGCTGCTGCGGCTGCGACTTGTAGATGTCCGCGATGTTCGGATACCTCGCCCAGTCGAAGAGCCCAGTATCGGTCACGCTGCCCGCAAGTGCATTGCCGTGTCCGCCGATGTACTTGGTCAGCGCGTTGACGATCAGGCTGGCGCCGACGTGCTTCGGCTGGAACAGCCACGGCGACGTCATCGTATTGTCGACGACATAGAGAATACCCTGTGCGCGGCACAGGTCGCCGATCTTCTTCAGGTCCGCGATCTGCGTGCGCGGATTGGCGATCGTCTCGACGAACACGACGCGGGTCGCGGGCGTCAGCGCCGCTTCGACATGGCGCACGTCGGTCGCATCAACGAACGAAACGGGATGGCCGTGCGCTTCAAGTGTGAGCAGCGCACTGGTCGTGTTGCCGAACACGAATTGGCTGGCAACAATGTGGTCGTCGCGTTTGAGCAGCGCCAGAAAAATCGCCCCGATCGCGGCCATGCCGGTAGCAAAAGTGATGGTTCCGACGCCGTCTTCCATTGCCGTGACCTTGGCTTCCAGCGCCGTTGAGGTCGGATTGCCCTGGCGGCCGTAGACGTAGCCTTTGGCGCGGCCCTGGAATACCGCCGCGAGTTCGCGCGCATCGCGGTAGCCATACGCTACCGACAGATGGAGTGGCTTGTGCAGCGCGCCGTGCTCGATGGGATCGTCGCGGTCGGAATGGAGGATCGCGGTCGTGAATCCGCGTTTGGATTTCTTGTTGTTCATCGCATAATCGGAGAGTTTCTTCCGCCTTTTTCGCCATGAATCAACGGGCTCCGCCCTGGATTCATGGGTAGCACTTAACGGGCAAAAGTAGGTTTTCACTTTTGCCCGCCCAAAACATAAAACCCGTCAGGCGTGCCGCCGAACGGGTTTTGTGTGCCCCGCCAAGTATCTCCTGGCTGAGGCGAACCTCGCTTTAGCGGAATTTATTATGCGCCCGCAAGCTGAAGCTTCAAATCGGCGCAGTTGAAATCATACCTTTCTGCCGCCACGCTGTCAATGAACCTACCCAGCCTGCTTTTCCTCTTCGAGCAGGTCTGCCTCCGCCTGCCCGCGCAATTCGTCGCGCTCGAAGGCAAGCTGAGACAGGTAATCGGCGGTGATGTCGCCGGTGATGTACTTGCCGTCGAAGCACGAAGCCTCGAAATTTCCGAGCTCGGGATTGGCCGCGCGCACCGCTTTCTTCAGCGCCTCGAGGTCCTGATAGACGAGGAGGTCCGCGCCGATCTCGCGGGCGATCTCGGCATCCGTGCGGCCGGTGGCGACGAGCTCGCTCTGGTTCGGCATGTCGATACCGTAGACGTTCGGAAAGCGCACCGGCGGGCTCGCCGAGGCAAAGTAGACCTTTCGCGCGCCGGCTTCGCGCGCCATCATCACGATCTCGCGCGACGTGGTGCCGCGCACGATGGAATCGTCCACCAGCAGCACGACCTTGTCCTTGAATTCGATGCCGACGGGATTCAGCTTCTGGCGCACGCTCTTCTTGCGCATGGCCTGGCCGGGCATGATGAACGTGCGGCCGATGTAGCGGTTCTTGACGAAGCCTTCGCGGTACTTGATGCCCAGCCGGTTGGCGAGCTCGAGTGCCGACGGCCGGCTCGAATCGGGAATGGGGATGACCACGTCGATGTCCCGCGCTTCCGGCATGCCGCGGATCTTCTCGGCAAGCGCGCCACCCATGTTGAGGCGCGTTTCATATACCGACGTGCCGTCGATCACGGAATCCGGCCGCGCCAGATAGACGAATTCGAAGATGCACGGATTGAGCGATGGGTTGTCCGCACATTGGCGGGAATGGAACAGGCCGGTGTTGTCGACGAAGATCGCTTCTCCGGGCGCGACGTCGCGGAGCACGTGAAAGCCCAGCGGCTCGATCGCCACCGATTCAGAGGCGACAATGTATTCGGTACCTCCCATCGCCTCGTTCCTGCCGACGATGAGCGGGCGGATTCCGTAGGGATCGCGAAAGGCGAGCATGCCGTATCCGGCGATCATCGCCACGACGGCGTAGGCACCCTTGCAGCGCTTGTGCACGCCGGCCACGGCGCGGAAGATCGCGTCCGGATCGAGGCGATGGTGCTGCGCCGCCCGCTCGAGTTCGAGTGCCAGCACGTTGAGCAGCACTTCGCTGTCGGAATCGGTGTTGACGTGGCGAAAGTCGAGCTGGAAGAGCTCGCGTTTCAGCTCTTCGCTGTTGGTGAGGTTACCGTTGTGTCCCAGCGTGACGCCGAACGGCGAATTCACGTAGAAAGGCTGCGACTCGAGATCCGAGAACGCCGAACCGGCGGTCGGATAGCGGCAGTGGCCGATTCCCGCGTAGCCGATCAGGTCGCGCATGTTGCGCGTGCGGAACACGTTCTGCACCAGGCCCGGGCCCTTGTACATGTGGAAGATGGGCCCCTCGCTGGTGACGATGCCCGCCGCGTCCTGCCCGCGATGCTGCAGCAGCAGAAGGCTGTCGTACAACATCTGGTTCACCGCGGTGTGGGCGACGACGCCGACTATTCCGCACATGGGAGTTTCTAAGCCTTTCTTTCCACCGGCG
Organism: uncultured beta proteobacterium; assembly: GCA_963829415.1. Taxonomy (GTDB): domain Bacteria; phylum Pseudomonadota; class Gammaproteobacteria; order Burkholderiales; family Casimicrobiaceae; genus VBCG01. The sequence continues at coordinate 211,935 of CAWHII010000001.1, forward strand.
AACCGGGCGCCGTGCGGCCCTCGCGGGAAAAATCGAGACGTCCCGCCCACTCGGGCGGCAACCACGGCTTGAGGGACAGCGCGGCGATCGCCAGAGGCGGGGCAAGGGCGGCATTCTGCCACCAATTGAGGCGCGGCAGGGTGGTCAGGCCCGCGACCAGCACGAATGCCATCACCAGGACCAAACCGCGCACGGCACCGAATACCGCACCCAGGAAGCGGTCAACGAAGCCTAAGCCGGCCTTGTGAATGACGCTCGTGAGCGGCCACGCGATAAGCGCACCCAGCACCAGGCACCCGATGAACACCGCGACAAACGCGAGCAGGTAGCGAAACACCGGATTGTTGCCGATTTCCGGCAGCATTCCGCCGAGCAGCGGCGTCAGCGCGACCGCGGTGATGAATCCCAGCACCCAGGCGACCAGCGCGATCAGTTCACGCGTCACGCCGCGAAAGAACGCAAACAGCATCGACATTCCGACCACGGCAATGATGGTCCAGTCGAAGGCGTTCATTGGCAGGAGGTCGCGCCCTACTTGGCTACGGCGACGATGCCGCTGTAACCCTCGCCTTTGAGTTTGTCGCGAACGTCGATCGCCGCATCACGCGAAGGGTAGGGGCCCACGCGCACCCGCCACAACGTCCCCTTGCTGGTGGTCAGCGGCTCCGTATAGGCGGGGTATGCCGCCCGTTTCAGCTTGTTGGCCAGCGCGTTGGCGCCTTTGTCGTCCGCGAAAGCGGCGAGCTGAACCGAAAATCCTTCTATTGCCGCATCCTTGGCCGCATCCTTTGCCGCGTCCTTGGTTGGGTCCTTAGTTAGGTCAGCCGGCGCTGGTGTAGCGACATTGGCGGTGGACGCCGGCGCCGCGGCAGGCACCGCAACCGCAGCGGGTGCAGCCGTGGCCGCGGGTTTGGCCGCTGCTCCCAACACTCTCTGCTCCGCCTGCGAGATCGACTTTGTCGGCGCCGGCACATTGGTGACGGGAGCCGTGGCTTCCGGACGCGCGGCGGGCGCCGACGTGGGCGCAGGCTCCACTTTCGCAGGCTCCTTCGCCGTCTCGCTCTTGACCGCCGTTTCCCTGGAATTCGTTTTCGCGCCCTTGTCCGACAGGCGATTGACGAACTTCGCGTTGTCCTCCTGGGGAATCTTGACCGACACATCCTCGCCGAGCGGCTTGGGATCGTTTTCCAGCAGCATGGGCACGAGCACTGCGGCGCCAAGCGCCAGGACGACTGCGCCTATCAGGCGGCGGCGCGCGCGGCGGCGCAATTCGTCGACGTTTATATCGGGAGCTTCGGCCATGCGGAGAACCTCTGGAAACCTGCCGGAGACTCGTCAGCGTCGCGTCACCGCGAGTACCGCTGCGACGGTCAGGAACGAGCCGAAAACGACGATTCTATCAGTCTCGCCCGCAATGTCCCGCGCGGCAACGAAGGCGGAGGCTATATCCGGAAAGACCCGCAGGGCGCTCGCGTCCACACCCGCAGCGATTAGCGTGTCACGCATCACGTCTGCGCTGGCGCCGCGCGGACCGGGAAGGGACGCCATGAACCAGCGGTCGACGCGCGACGTCATCGCGGATGCGACCCCCGCCATGTCCTTGTCGGCGAACATGCCGAACACGGCTATTGTCTGCGGGTGATAACCCATCGCCCCGAGCTCGTCGGCAAGAACGCTCGCCGCGTGCGGATTGTGCGCGACGTCGAGCACGACCGTCGGGCGTCCCGGCAGCACCTGGAAGCGCCCCGGAAGGTCGACCGTCAGCAGACCCTCGCGCAGCGCGCCGCCACTGACCGGCAACCTGTCCCACAGCAGATCGATTACCGCCAGTACCGTCGCCGCGTTGTTGAGCTGGTAGGCGCCGCTTAGCGCAGGGAACGGCAGGCCGAAGCGTTTCCCGCCCGGCCCCCAATACTGCCACTGCGAGCGTTCATTGACGAAGCCGTAGTCGCGGCCGATCCGGAACAGCTTCGCATCGATTTCCTCCGCTCGCGCAACCACGCTTGCAGGCGGACTTGGATCGGCGCAGACCGCCAAGCACCCGGCACGGAAGACGCCTGCCTTTTCGCGGCCGATTTCCTCGCGCGTCGGGCCGAGGTAATCGGTGTGATCGATGGCGACGCTCGTGAGCACCGCCACCGTGGCATCGACGACGTTCACGGCGTCCAGCCGCCCCCCCAGTCCCACTTCGAGCACCAGCGTATCGAGTTCGGCGCGGCCGAACAGCCACAGCGCGGCAAGCGTGCCGAATTCGAAATAAGTGAGCAACGTGGGCATGCCATCACGACCCTTGGTCGCCAGGCGCGCATCTTCGACGGCGTTGAATGCGGCCAGCAGTTCGGCGTCCGTCGCCTCGCGGCCCCGGATGCGCACGCGCTCGTTGTAGCGCAGGAGGTGCGGCGACGTGTACAGCCCGACGGCATAGCCCGCGCAGCGCAGGACCGAATCGAGCATCGCGCACGTCGAGCCCTTTCCATTGGTGCCGGCGACGGTCACGACGGGACAGGTGACAGGCGCGTCCAGGTTGGCCAAGACCGCGCGAACGCGCTCGAGTCCCATGGCGATGGACTTCGGGTGCAGCGTTTCGAGATACGCGAGCCAGGCGTCGACGGTGGCCGGGCGACTCATATGTTTGCACCTTCGCGCTGCGCGCTCCGGTATTCGCCCTTGGGACGGCCCGGCGGGCTCATGCGGTCAGGCGCGAAAGGCGCACCCGGAAGGATCGCGCCGGGACTCAGCTCGCCGGCGCAGGCTGGTGGGTGAGCAGGGCCAGCAGGTTTGCGAGTTCGTCGCGCAACTGGCGGCGATCGATGATGAGATCGAGCGCGCCCTTTTCCACGAGGAACTCGGCGCGCTGGAAACCTTCCGGCAGCTTCTCGCGCACCGTTTGCTCGATCACGCGCGGGCCCGCAAAGCCGATCAGCGCGCCCGGTTCCGCGACCACCACGTCGGCGACGAACGCAAAGGATGCCGACACGCCGCCCATCGTGGGATCGGTGAGGATCGAGACGAAAGGCAACCGCGCCTTGGTCAGCTCCTGCAGCACCGCGGTGGTCTTGGCCATCTGGAACAGCGAACTGACGCCCTCCTGCATGCGAGCGCCGCCAGACGCGGAAACGCAGGCGAAGGGTATGCGGTTCTCATAGGCCACGCGCACCCCGCGAACGAAACGCTCCCCGACCACGGAGCCCATCGAACCGCCCATGAAGCCGAACTCGAAGGCGGCCAGCACCAGCGGCACGCTCTTCACACTCCCCTGCATGACCACGAGCGCGTCGGTCTCGCCGGTTTCCTCCAGCGCCGCCGCGAGACGGTCCGGGTATTTCTTCTGATCCTTGAACTTGAGACTGTCGATCGGCACGACTTCCAGGCCGATTTCGAACCGCCCTTCCGGGTCGAGCAGCTGTTCGATGCGCTCGCGCGCGCCCACCCGCGAGTGGTGCGCGCATTTCGGGCACACGTGGAGGTTTTTTTCCAGATCGGTGCGATAGAGCACGGCCTCGCACGAAGGGCATTTGACCCACAGGCCCTCCGGCACCGGCGTCTTGCGCTCGCCCGGCGCGCTCTTGATGCGCGGCGGAAGCAGCTTCTGCAACCAGCTCATCGTCTTGCCCCCCGAATCCTGCGCAAGTGTACTTTAACGGTCGCGTTCTTATGCCGCGCGCTTGTCGGCCATGGCGTCGAGCGCCTGCCGAATTGTTTTCAGCCAAGCGCCGGCGCGAGCGGCTGCTTCCGCGGGCGGACCGGCTTCGATTTCCTCGATGATACGCGAGCCGATGACCACGGCATCCGCATGCGCGGCGATGGCTTGCGCGCCGGCGGCGTCGCGGATGCCAAAGCCCACGCCCACCGGCAAGCTGACCTGTTTGCGGATCTGCGCCAGCCTTCCCGCGACGTCGGCCGCATCGATGTGCCCGGCGCCCGTCACGCCCTTCAGCGACACGTAGTAGACGTAGCCGCGCGCGACCTTGGCGACCGCGGCGATGCGCGCTTCCGTCGTCGTCGGCGACAGCAGGAAGATCGCCGCGATATCGCGGGCGGCCAAGAGTTGCGTGAAGTCGGCCGCCTCTTCGGGCGGATAGTCGACGACCAGGACGCCGTCCACGCCGGACTCCTTCGCGCGATCCGCAAATCGCGCCCCGCCCATCGCTTCAATTGGGTTGGCGTAGCCCATGAGCACGACCGGCGTGACCGTGTTGCTACGACGAAAGTCGCGAACCGTGTCGAGGACATCGTTCAGGCCAACGCCTTGCGCAAGCGCGCGTTCGCCCGCACGCTGAATCACCGGCCCGTCGGCCATCGGGTCGGAAAATGGCACCCCCAGTTCGATGACGTCCGCGCCGGCCGCCACCAGCGATTCCATGATCGCGCGGGTCGCGGCGAGTGATGGGTCGCCCGTGGTGACGTACGGAATCAGCGCGGTGCGACCGGCGGCTTTGAGCTTCGCGAAGGTGGCGTCAAGGCGATTCAAGTTGCATGTCCGGATTGAAATTCAAGATCTTTGGGTTCAAGACTTCGGCTTTCGCGCGCCAGGGTCGCATTCGGGGCGACAGTAGAACTTGAGGCCCGAACGCTCGGCTACCGTATTCATGTCCTTGTCGCCGCGGCCGGAAAGATTGACCAGCAGGATCTTGTCCTTGGCAAGCGTTGGCGCGAGTCGCGTCGCATAGGCCAGCGCGTGCGCGGACTCCAATGCCGGAATGATGCCCTCGATACGGCAGCACTGGTGGAACGCCGCAAGCGCCGCATCGTCGTCGACCACCTCGTAGCTCGCCCGTCCGGAATCCTTGAGCCACGCGTGCTCGGGTCCCACGCCCGGGTAGTCGAGACCCGCGGAAATCGAATGCGTCTCGGTGATCTGGCCGTTCGCGTCCTGCAGCAGATACGTGCGGTTGCCGTGCAAGACGCCGGGCCGGCCCGCAGTGAGCGACGCCGAGTGCTTTCCGGAGGCGATTCCCTCGCCGCCGGCCTCGACGCCGACCAGACGCACGTCCTCGAATGGAATGTAGGGATAGAAAATCCCCATGGCATTGCTGCCGCCGCCGACACAGGCGATGACGACATCGGGCTGGCGACCGGCGTATTCCGGCATCTGCACGACGCATTCGTCGCCGATCACGCGCTGGAAGTCGCGCACCATCATCGGATAGGGATGCGGGCCGGCCACCGTGCCGATGATGTAAAACGTGTTCTCGATGTTGGTGACCCAGTCGCGCATGGCTTCGTTCAGCGCGTCCTTGAGCGTCTTCGAGCCGGATTCGACCGGGACAACCGTAGCGCCAAGCAAGTTCATCCGGAACACGTTCTGCGCCTGGCGCTTGATGTCCTCCGAACCCATGTACACGACGCATTCCATGCCATAGCGCGCCGCGATGGTGGCCGTGGCGACGCCGTGCTGGCCGGCACCCGTTTCGGCGATGACGCGCGGCTTGCCCATCCGCCGGGCGAGCAGCGCCTGCCCGATCACGTTGTTGATCTTGTGCGCGCCGGTATGGTTCAGGTCCTCGCGCTTCAGCCAGATCTGCGCACCACCCAGCTCGCGCGACCAGCGCTCCGCGTGGTACACAGGCGACGGGCGGCCGACATAGTGCTTCAACTCGCGCTCGAACTCGGCGCGGAATGCCGGATCCTTCTGGTAGCGCGCGTACTGCGCCTTCAAATCGTCGAGCGCCCGGATCAGCGTTTCGGCGACAAAGACGCCGCCATAGGGACCGAAGTGCCCGCGCGCATCCGGAAGGTCATACATCTGCATCGCGTACTCCCTTGACGAATGCCGCAATACGCGCGGCATCCTTGAACCCTTTGCGCGGCCTGCCGTCGGGACCGCGCTCCTCGACGCCGCTGGATACATCGACCGCCCACGGTTTGACCGCGCGCATCGCGTCGCCCACATTGTCCGGATCGAGCCCCCCCGAAAGGATCAGCGGCTTGGCCAAGTTTGCGCGCAACGCCGGCGAAAGTCGCGACCAGTCGAATGTGTGTCCGGTTCCGCCGGGCAAATCTCCAGCCCGAAATGTGTCGAACAGGAATCCCGCCGCGTCACCGTAACGCGCTGCATATTCTAGCAAATCGACGCCGTCCTTCACCGGGACAGCCTTCAGGTAAGGACGGCCAAACGAATTGCACAGCCCGCGTAATTCGTCGCCATGGAATTGCAGTACATCGACAGGCACCGCGTCGATCACCGAGCGAACATCGGCCGGATCCGGGTCGACGAACAGCGCAACCTTGGTCACGAACGGTGGCAGCGCCTCGGCAATCTCGCGCGCGCGTCCGACGTCGACACGACGCGGCGTGCCGCGCCAGAAGTTCATGCCGATCGCGTCGGCGCCTGCATCGGCCGCCGCCATCGCGTCGGCCACGCGCGTGATGCCGCAGATCTTGATGCGGGTGCGCATGGCGCTCATTTGGCTTCGAGCGCGCCCGCCAGGGTGACCGCGCGCACCGTGGGCGGCAGTTCGAATCGGGCATCGTAGTCCGCACCGGCCAGGTAGAGTCCGTCCGGGGCAAACGTGGGTGCCGCGCGCGCGCGGTCACGCGCCGCGAGCAATTCCGCGATCCATGACGGCTCCTGTCTTCCAGCGCCCACATGAACCAATGCGCCGACGATGTTGCGAACCATGTGATGCAGGAATGCGTTGGCGGAAAATTCGAAGCGGACGAACGGGCCATGTTGCATCACCGCGATTCGCGTCAGGGTCTTGACCGGTGATTTCGCCTGGCACTCGGCCGCGCGGAATGCGGAAAAGTCGTGTGTACCGAGCAAATGTGCCGCGCCCGCGTCGATCAGCGCCGAATCCACTGGATGATGGTACCAGCCGACCTGCCCGGCAAGAAGTGCCGGACGCTCGGAACGCGTCAGCAGCAGGTACGTGTAGTGGCGTGCGATCGCCGCGAATCGAGCATGAAACTCTTCCGGCACTTCACGCGCCCACATCACGGCCGCCGTGCGCGGCAGATGCGAATTGACGCCGCGCACCCATGCGGATTCCGGGCGGACGACAGGCGTATCGAAGTGGACGATCTGCGACACCGCGTGCACGCCGGCGTCGGTGCGCCCGGCGGCGATCACCGTGACGACATGGCCCGCGATTTCGCCGATGGCGCGTTCCAGCGCGTCCTGCACGCCGCAGCCTGATGACTGGGACTGGAAGCCGCAGAACGCGTGCCCGGAATATTCGACGGCAAGTGCGAGGCGCATGGCGGGGATCGGAATCCACGGATCTGAAAAACTTCGGGCGGCGGATCAAACGACCCGCCGCCCGTGGATGTTACTTGCGTTGTCGGATCAGGCCAGCTTCGCGAGCAGTGTCTTGGCTTCGGTCTTTTGCTGGTCGTCGCCCTCGTGGAGCACTTCCTGAAGGATTTCGCGCGCCCCTTCGACGTCGCCCATTTCCTGGTAGGCCTTGGCCAGGTCGAGCTTGGTCGCGGCATCGTGCCACTGCCCGTCCAGCACCGACGGCGTCGGGTCTTCGAACGTGGTGCGATCGGGGTCGAACGACAGATCGAGCTTGTCCAATTCCAGCGCTGCGGCCGGCCGTGTCAATTGCGGCGCCATGCCGCCGGTCGCCCCCTCCGACGCGGGCGCCGCCAGCGCCGGCTCGATGTGGGTTCGGCCCATAGGCGCAGGCTTTTCGGCATCGTCGAGCTTGAAATCGAGATCGTACTTCGCGGCGTCGCCGAAGCTATGCCTCGCAGCTTCGACCTTGTCGGCCAGACTCGCCACGCCCGTTTCCACAGCGCGTTTGCCAGTGGCCATTGAGCCCGCAATTGCGGCAGACGCGGCGCCAACGCCGGCAGCGATTGTCGCGCCCGCGCTCTTCGCCGTTTTGGTCAGTTCATTTTCGGCACCCGCGAGGATGTCCGCGGGAGACTTTGGCGTGGCGCCGGACGACGGCGAAATCGAAATCTCCTCGTCCATCTGGTATTCGAGGCTGTGATCCTGCGTCGCCGCCATGGCCACGCTGGGCGCCGCGCCACCGGCCATCGCGAGCGGATGCACATCCGGTACAGCGGCAGCCCCACCGCCTTCGGCGAACATCGGATTGTTCGGGTCGAGCTGCCGGCCGAGTGCCACCGCCTTGTGCCAGGTCTCGCCCTGGCCGTTGCACACCGAGTAGAGCTCCGATGCCACTGTCTCGAACGCTGACGGCTTGTTGTGCTGCGCGTGAATTTCAAGCAGCTTGAGATAGATTTCCTGCCGTTGCGGATCCTTCTTCAGCGCATCCTTCAGAATCTCCTCGGCCTGCGCATCACGACCGTAGGCGAGATACACCTCGGCTTCGGCGATCGGGTCGACTTCGTCGGTGTCGATGTTGCCCAGGCCTTCGCGGCTGAAGTCGCTCGCGAGCGAGTTATCGCCGGTATTCACGACGCCGCCACCAGTGGAACCGAACACCGTGTTGGTCTTGATGTCCGTACCCGAGATGATGCTGTCTTCGAACTTGGTCGTCTTCCGCCGACGCGACGCGATCAGCGCTGCGATGCCGGCGAGGATCGCAAGCGCGCCTCCCCCAATTGCCCACGACGGCGTGTTGGCAAGCAATTCATCGAACATTCCAGGCGGCTCGGCCTTGGGCGCGGCCTTGGGTGCAACTCTCGCCGGTGGTGCCTTGGCCTCGGGTGGTTTCACTTCCGCGGGGGAAGCAGGTGCGACCACAGGCGCCGCGGCCTTGTCCGCCGCAACCTTGGCTTCGGCCGCAGCCTTCGCGTCCGCGGCGGCCTTTTCTGCCGCGGCCTTCGCGTCTGCAGCCGCCTTGGCATCTGCAGCAACCTTCGCGTCTGCAGCCGCCTTGGCATCTGCAGCAACCTTTGCGTCCGCAGCCGCCTTCGCGTCCGCAGCAACCTTCGCGTCCGCAGCCGCCTTGGCGTCCGCGGCAGCCTTTGCGTCCGCGGCCGCCTTGGCCGCGGGTGCTGCCGGCGCCGCAACCGGTGGCACAACCGTTGGCGCCTTGGTCTTGGCGGCATCGGTTTGCGCCTGCAGCTGCGCCATGGTCTGATTCTTGAGGTCGACCGCGCGCTGCAGGTCTTTCAGCGTCTTTTCGAGATCGGCGATGCGACCCTGTGCTTCCTTGAGCGCTGCGGCCTGCGCCACTGTCGATTCTGCGACGCCCGAGCCTTTGCCCACACCAGCGTCCTTCGACAACTTCAGCTGGTCGCTGCCGGGACGAGCGGCAGGAACCTTTTCTTCGACCGCGGTGCCGATCTTGCCGCCGGCCACGCGGCCACCGGACTCATCGGCGGTTGGTGCGGCACCGGCAACGCGGTCGCGATAGGCGCGCCAATCCGTTGCCTGCACCTTGACTACCTTCGTGGCTTCACCGGGCTGCGTCGACGACGAATCCACCGCGGTGGGGATCGTGATGATCGCGCCCGAGCGCAGCCGGTTCATGTTCGCGCCGTCGAAAGCGCCCTCATTGCTCTTGAACAACGCGACCAGCATCTGGTCGATCGTCACGGTTTCCGGCTTGTAATCCTTAGCTATCTTCGACAGCGTGTCGCCACGTTTGACCGCGTACGTATCGCCCGCTGCGCGAGGCGCGGCGGGTGACGACTGCGCGGCCGCGGCAGCGGGGGGTTGTGCACGCGGCGCAGTGGCTCCGGCACGCGGCGGCGTGAACGGTTCGACCTGGGCGACATCGGTCGCGGCACCTGGCGGGTCGAGCAGGAACGTGTAGTCACGCACCACGCGACCCGACGACCAGTTCACTTCCACCATTAGGTCGAGATAGGGCTCGTTCATCAACGCGGGCGACGACACGCGCAAGTAGGCCTCGCCATTGGCACCGCGTTCGATGGTGATGCGCGCGCGGGACAATGCCGCCTGATATTGCAGGTTGTTTTGCCGATACAGCGCCGGGTCGGCGACTTTGGCTACGACCGAATCGAGTTCTTCCTTCGATCCGGGCAAAAGCTCGATTTTGGCTGAAAGCGGTTGTCCCAGCGCAGACTCCACGGTCAGCTTGCCGAGGCCGAGCGAATGGGCCGTCAAGGGCAGTAAAAGCGTGCCGGCAACCAGGCCGTACGTTACGATTGGTTTCATTCGCATGCCGACCCCTTCGGGAATGCTGTTTGGCTCAAGCTAACATAACATCATGGATTTAGCGGTGCAAGCTAAACCTCGGTATTAGCTTGCATAACACCTCCCACCACCACGCGGATTCGCACGAGAATCATGCCGCCGTTCTAATGGCAAGCGCTAGGGCTAGCATATCGCACTTGCTGCCGCTACAAGATGTAGTGGCACCGCGCGGCGTGCAGCGGTGTTGCGTTCCTGCCGTCAGGACATGCGACCGCACTGACCCCAGCCTTTCGCGACCGTGCATAAAGCTTCGAGAAACGCGGCAACTGTCGCAGGTCTGACCCGCAATGCCTACTTGCGACAAGTCGCGGTCCGTTTTCCAGCACCAGTTGGCGCTATCCGACCTACTTCGAGAGCAAGATTCGCACCATGCGCCGAAGCGGCTCGGCCGCCCCCCACAACAACTGATCGCCGACGGTGAACGCGCCGAGGTATTGCGGCCCCATCGCAAGCTTGCGCAGGCGGCCGATAGGAATAGAAAGCCTTCCCGTGACGGCAGCCGGCGTCAATTCGCGGACGCTGTCTTCGCGGCGGTTGGGAATCACCTTTACCCATTCGTTGGCCTCGTCCAGCATCGTCTCGATTTCGGCCAACGGCACATCGTGCCGCAGTTTGATCGTCAGCGCCTGGCTGTGGCAACGCATGGCGCCGATGCGGACGCACAGGGAGTCCACCGGGATCGCATTGCCCGCGTCCCGCCCCAGGATCTTGTTGGTCTCGACCCCGCCCTTCCACTCTTCCAGGCTCATCCCGTTGCCCATGTCCTTGTCGATCCACGGTATGAGAGAGCCCGCCAGCGGCACCCCGAAGTGCTGGGTGGGAAAGCTTTCGTCGCGCAGGATTCCCGCGACCTCGCGATCGATGTCGAGGATGGCGGAGTTCGGGTCGTCCAGCAGGCTCTTGGCGGCGAGATGCGCGTCGCCCATCTGCTGGAGGAGTTCGCGCATGTTCTGCGCGCCCGCGCCGGAGGCCGCCTGGTAGGTCATGCAGGTCATCCACTCGATCAGGTCGCGTTCCAGCAATCCCGCCAGCGCCATGACCATCAGGCTCACTGTGCAGTTGCCGCCGATGTAGTTGCGGATACCCTTTGCAAGTGCGCCGTCGATGACCGCCCGGTTGACCGGATCCAGGATGATCACCGCGTCATCCTTCATGCGCAGCGTCTTGGCAGCGTCGATCCAATAGCCGTTCCAGCCCTGCTCCCGGAGCTTCGGGTGCATCGCCGTAGTCCATTCACCGCCCTGACAGGTGACGATCGCGTCCAGACCCGCAAAGGCCTTTGGGTCGTTGGCGTCCTTGAGGGGACCGGTGCCGCGGCCCGTGTCACTGCCGATGGCCGGCCCTGCGCCGCCCGCCTTCGACGCGGAAAAAAACACCGGTTCGATCAGTTCGAAGTCCCGCTCCTCCCGCATGCGCTGCATGAGGACCGAACCCACCATTCCCCGCCAACCCACAAATCCGACTCGCATGATGATTTCCAGTTCAAAAGTGTTTGCCGCAAAGTTCTCGAGTTGCAACGCGTCACGACGGACGTTTTCGCCGAGTGGCCTTGACGTCGCCTTTCGCCATTCCGGCCCCGTTCTTCCTGGCGGATCCGGCGCCGGGCTGGGGCGATGGCGCGATCCGCGCCATCGTGTACGCATCGATGAAGCGGCCGCCGCGGAAGGCGTAGGACTTGAGCGTGCCTTCGATTTCGAATCCGAACCGACGGTACAGCGCGAGTGCCGCGGCGTTGTCCGTATAGACGGTCAATTCGAGCCGCCGGTAATTGAGCCAGTTGTCCGCCAGGTCGACCGCTGCGGCCAGCAGCGCGGTTCCCACGCCGCGGCCCTGCCAGTCGTCGCGCACCGACATGCCGAGGGCACCGGCATGCCGTCGTCGCGGCGACTTCGAAGCGACGTGCAAGCCCAGGTTGCCCACCACTTCGCCCGCGACTTCCGCCACCAGCACATAGTCGTCCGCCGACACGTCGGCGAGCCACTTGCGCCACTTCTCGAGCGAAGGGAATGGCAGCTGCAGCGTCCCGGCCATCGCCTTCGGCGAGGCAAAGGTCGCCTGGACGGCCTCCGCGTCGCTGACGGCGGCTCGACGAATCGTGATTGCATCGGGTCGGCGCGCCATCATGACTCCCGCAATGCGCCAACCACGGCATCGCCCATCGCCCTGGTGCCGATGATCTTTTCGCCTGGCAGCGCGATGTCGCCGGTGCGATGGCCTTGCTGCAGGACACGGCGCACCGCGCGCTCGATGCGCTCGGCCACTTCCACCATCGCAAACGTGTACCGGAACATCATCGCGAGAGAGAGGATCGTCGCCAGCGGATTGGCCTTGTCCTGGCCTGCGATATCGGGCGCCGAGCCGTGAATGGGCTCGTACAGCCCCTTTTGCGCAGCATCGAGCGACGCCGACGGCAGCATGCCGATCGACCCGGCCAGCATGGACGCCTCGTCGGACAGGATGTCACCGAAGATGTTGCCGGTGACGATCACGTCGAACTGCTTCGGGTTCCTGATCAGCTGCATGGCCGCATTGTCCACGTACATGTGCGTGAGCGTCACGTCGGGATAGTCCGCAGCCATCGCGCTCATCACTTCGCGCCAGAGGATGCTCGTGTCCAGCACGTTGGCCTTGTCGACCGAGCACAGCCGCTTGTTGCGCAGCCTCGCAGTCTCGAAGCCGACGCGCGCGATGCGCTGCACCTCCGGGACGCTGTAGTGCATCGTGTCGAATCCTTCGTCGTCGCCGGCGGCGTTGGTTCGCCGTCCCCGCGGCTGGCCGAAGTAGATGTCGCCGGTCAGTTCGCGGATGATCATGAGGTCGAGTCCCGCGACGACCTCGGGTTTGAGCGTCGACGCCGCCGCGAGCTCCGGATAGAGAAGCGCCGGCCGCAGATTCGCGAACAGCGAGAGCGCCTTGCGGATGCGCAGCAGGCCCTGCTCGGGCCGCAGCTCCCGCGGCAGCGTGTCGTACCTCGGGCCACCGACCGCGCCCATGAGGATCGCGTCCGACTGCTGCGCGAGCGCGAGCGTCGCGGGCGGCAGCGGGTCCTTCGCCGCGTCGTAGCCGGCGCCGCCCATCGGCGCCGTCTCGGTCTCGATCGCCAGGCCGTCGCCGCGGAGCACCTCCAGCACGCGCTGCGCCTGACCGACGATCTCGGACCCGATGCCGTCACCCGGCAGGATTGCGATCTTCATGCGTTTCCCATGTCAATAAAAGGAAAGCGGCGCCGATTCTGCCTGGCGCCGCGTGGTCGATGTTCGTTCATCATCACACGAGCCATGGCTGTTCAGTGAGGCGTTTCGTTTCGAAGGCGCGGATCGCGTCGGCGTGCTGCAATGTGAGGCCGATCTCGTCCAGGCCGTTCAGCAGGCAATGCTTGCGGAACGGCTCCACGTCGAACGCGAACGCCAGCGCGCCGTCGGGCGAGGACACGAGCTGCCGTTCCAGGTCAATCGTCAGCCTGAATCCCGGAAAGGCCTGCGTGTCGGCGAAGAGACGGTCGACCTGGGATTCCGGCAACACGATGGGCAGCAGGCCGTTCTTGAAGCAGTTGTTGAAGAAAATGTCGCCGAACGACGGCGCGATGAACGCGTGGAAGCCGAAATCCGCCAGCGCCCACGGCGCATGCTCGCGCGAGCTGCCGCATCCGAAGTTGCGTCGGGCGAGCAGTATCGACGCGCTCTGGTAACGCGGGTCGTTCAGCACGAAGTTCGGATTGCGCGGCCGCCGCGCGTTATCCATGCCGGGCTCGCCGCGATCCAGGTAGCGCCATTCGTCGAACAGGTTCGGGCCGAAGCCCGATCGCTTGATCGCCTTCAGGAACTGCTTCGGGATGATGGCGTCCGTGTCGACGTTCGCACGGTCGAGCGGTGCCACCAGGCCGGTATGGATGTGAAACGGCTGCATGGTAATTGGCGTTCGGGACCCGCTGACGATCAATAAGGCTTGGTTTTTTCGGCAGCCTTCTCGATCCCTTGACCCGCGGCCTTGACGTCCTTGCCGGCACCTTCCACCGTGTTGCATGCGGCAATTCCGATTGCGATTCCCGCCATGACAGCAAGACCTGCAATTTTCTTCAGCATCGTTCTCTCCTCGAGCTAGACAAGTCGACGGACGTCGACGAAATGTCCGGCAATTGCGGCACCTGCCGCCATGGCCGGACTCACCAGATGCGTGCGGCCGCCGTTGCCCTGCCGGCCCTCAAAATTGCGATTCGACGTCGACGCGCAACGTTCGCCGGGCTCGAGCCTGTCGTCGTTCATCGCGAGGCACATCGAGCACCCGGGCTCGCGCCACTCGAAGCCGGCGTCGCGGAAGATCCGGTCCAGGCCTTCGGCTTCCGCCTGTGCCTTCACGAGGCCCGAACCGGGAACCACCATGGCGAGCTTCACGGTCTTCGCGACCCGTCGTCCGCGCGCGACCGCGGCGGCCTGCCGCAGATCCTCGATGCGCGAATTGGTGCACGAACCGATGAACACCTTGTCGATGTGGATCTGGTTCATCGGTGTATTCGGCTGCAGCCCCATGTAGGACAGTGCGCGCTCCATCCCTTCACGCCGGGTCGCGTCGCGTTCGCGGTCCGGGTCCGGCACGCAATCGTCGATGCTTACCACCATCTCGGGCGACGTGCCCCAGCTGACCTGTGGCCGGATCGTCGTCGCGTCGAACACGTGCGTGGTGTCGAACCTGGCGTTGTCGTCGCTGTGCAGGTTTCGCCACTGCGCCATTGCGCGTTCCCATTGTTCGCCGGTCGGCGCGAACGCGCGCCCATTGATGTACTCGAACGTGCGCTCGTCCGCGGCGACCATGCCTGCGCGGGCACCGGCTTCGATGGCCATGTTGCACATCGTCATCCGCGCCTCCATCGACAGCGCGCGTACCGCTTCGCCGGCGAACTCGATCGCGTGGCCGCTGCCGCCCGCGGTGCCGATGCGGCCGATGACTGCAAGTACCAGGTCCTTGGACGTGACGGCTGGCGCAAGCCGGCCGTCGACGCGAACGAGCATCGATTTCGCCTTCTTCGTCAGCAGGCATTGCGTGGCGAGCACATGCTCGACCTCGGAGGTGCCGATACCGAACGCAAGCGCCGCGAACGCGCCGTGCGTGCTCGTATGCGAATCGCCGCAGACCACGGTCATGCCGGGGAGCGTTGCACCCTGCTCCGGACCGATCACGTGGACGATGCCCTGCCGGCGGTCGAGGAACGGGAAGTATGCCTTGGCGCCATGCTCCAGGATGTTCCTGTCCAGCGTTTCGACCTGCATGCGCGACGTCGGATCCTGGATTCCGCGGTCCCAGTCCTTGGTCGGCGTGTTGTGGTCGGCGGTGGCCACTACGGATTGCATTCGCCACGGCTTGCGTCCGGACAGCTTCAGACCCTCGAACGCCTGCGGACTCGTCACTTCATGCACCAGGTGGCGGTCGATGTAGAGCAGCGCCGTGCCATCCGCCTCTTCGCGGACGACGTGGCTGTCCCACAGCTTGTCGTAGAGTGTTCTTGCAATCATGTCGATCCGCCCGGGTTGACGCGGAAAGGTCATGGGGCGGATTGTCATTATTGCATAGCAGCATCGCGCTGTCAGGCCACGCGTTGCGGGGCAACCATGGCTATCCGGAGTGGCCCGTCCTGATGAACGCGGTCACGACCTCGGCCAGATCCGGCAGTACCGCCGCGAAGGCTGTTGCCGGCGTCGAACGCAGCCACGTGAGTTGCCGCTTCGCGAGCTGGCGCGTGGCGGCGATTCCCATATCGCGAAGCTGTGTCATGTTGATCGCGCCGTCCAGATACAGCCATGCCTGGCGATAGCCCACGCAACGCATCGAGGGCAGCGCCGGGTCGAGCGCATGGCGTTGCCGCAGGCACCGCAATTCGTCGACCAATCCGGCATCGAGCATTGTCTGGAAACGCAGCGCGATCGCCGCGTGCAACTGCGCGCGATCGCCTGGAATCAGCGCAATCGGTACGGTCGGACCGAGCGACCCGACCGTGGCCTCGCGCCGGCCCTGCAACGCGGAAATGGGGTGACCGCTCAGCAGATGCACTTCGAGTGCGCGCTGGATTCGCTGTGCGTCGGTCGGCGCCAGGCGCGCGGCCGTCAATGGATCGACACGCGCGAGTTCGGCATGCAGCGCAGGCCATCCTTCGATCAATGCGCGGCGGTCGAGTTCCGCGCGGATGACGGCGTCTGCGTGCGGCAGCGACGACAGCCCCTCCGTCAGCGCTTTGAAATAGAGCATCGTGCCCCCGCAGAGAATCGGCATCCGCCCACGCGCGCGGATGTCCGCCACGCAAGCCAGCGCATCACGCGCAAACGCGGCGGCCGAATAAGGCTGCGTCGGTTCGATGATGTCGATCAGGTGATGCGGCACGCGCGCGCGGTCGACGGCAGTCGGCTTCGCGGTGCCGATGTCCATCCCGCGATACACCTGCGCCGAATCGACGGCGACGATTTCTCCGTCCAGGCGCGCTGCCAGGTCCAATGCCAGCGCACTCTTGCCCGACGCCGTCGGACCCATCAGCAAAATGGCCGGGATCAAGGACTTTCGCTGCCGCCGTCAGCGCCCGCGCATGAACAGGCGGTCGAGATCGGACAGCGAAAGCTGATACCACGTCGGACGTCCGTGGTTGCACTGGCCCGATCGTTCGGTGGCTTCCATCTCGCGCAACAGCGCGTTCATTTCGGGTGTCGTCAGGCTCCGGTTCGCACGCACCGAACCGTGACAGGCCATCGTCGACAGCAGTTCGTCACGGCGCGCGGTCAACACCTGCGTGCTGCCGAATTCGCGGATTTCGTGCAGGACCGCGCGCGCCAGCGCTGCCGGATCGGCGTCGGACAGCGGCGCCGGCACCCCCCGCACCGCGAGTGTTGACGGACCCAGCGCCGAAATGGCGAAGCCAAGCGCATCGAGCGCTGCGGCGCTTTCCTCGACGGTTGCGACTTCGAGCGGCTCTGCGGCAAAGGTCGCGGGGACCAGCAACGGTTGCACCGGCATGCGCACGTGGGACGCCGCTTTCAGGCGCTCGTAGACGATGCGTTCATGCGCCGCGTGCATGTCAACCAGCACGAGGCCGGCGCGATTCTGCGCGAGGATGTACACACCATGCAATTGCGCAAGAGCAAAGCCAAGCGGATGCGGATCGTCGGCGGGCAATGGCGGCCGACCGGCACTATCATCGCGCGCGCCGAACAGGCGGGCATAGAACGTGGAAGGCTCGCCGGCCTCCAGCGCGAGTGGCGACTGCGAACTGTGCCGGGGCATTCCGGCCGGCACGGTGGTCTGCTCCGTTCCGAATGCATCGCGCGAAGGCGTTTGCGCCGGTGCGTAAGGCGGCAGTTGCGCGGCCGCTACACCCAGCCGCTCCGCGGCGGAGACCGCGGGCTGTTCGGCGGCGCTTGCCGCCAGCGCACGCTCCACCGCGTGCCGCACGATTTGATGGATTGCCCCGGAGTCGCGAAAGCGCACTTCCGACTTCTGCGGATGAACGTTGACGTCGACGCGCCGCGGATCGAGTTCGAGCCACAATGCAAACGCCGGTTGACGGTCGTGGTGCAGCACGTCACGATAGGCCTCGCGCAACGCATGCTGCAACACGCGGTCCCGGACAAAGCGGCCGTTGACGAACAGGTATTGCCCGCCACGTTGCGCAGCATATGCCGGCCTCACGGCAAAGCCCGTGAGCCTGACGTTCGGAGCATCGGCCTCGACGGTGGCCGAATGCGCCACGAAATCATCGCCCAGCAACTGTTCGACCCGCACCCGCCGTCCTGCGGCGACGAGGCGGTGCACGACGCGCGCATTGTGCTGCAGCGTAAAGCCCGTTGCCGGATGGGCGAGCGCGACGCGGCGAAACGCTTCCTCGCAATGCGCCCACTCGGTCGTCTCGGCACGCAAGAACTTGCGCCGCGCCGGCGTATTGAAAAACAACTCCTCGACAGTAACGCTCGTCCCGGACGCCAATGCCGCCGGCGCAATGGGACTCACCGTGCCGCCTTCGACCTCGATGCGCCACGCATGCGGCTTTTCCTTCGCGCGCGACGCCAGCCCCAGCCGCGACACCGACGCGATCGATGCCAGCGCCTCGCCACGAAATCCCAGCGAGGCAATCGCCTCGAGATCGAGGACGGAACCGATTTTCGAAGTGGCATGACGCGCCACGGCCAGAGCGAGATCCTCGCGCTCGATGCCGCCGCCGTTGTCGGCAACGCGAATGCGCTTGATTCCGCCCGCGGCAAGCTCCACATCGACTTGCGTGGCGCCGGCGTCCAGCGCATTTTCGAGCAGTTCCTTCAGCGCCGCCGCGGGCCGCTCGACCACCTCGCCCGCGGCAATCTGATTGATGAGCAGGTCGGGCAGCGCCCGGATCGCGCCCATCAGCGCAGCAGGCCCTGCGCCCAGCGCGTGTAGACGCCGTCGGCGACCTGGCTCAGCGCCGCGAGCCGGGCCGGGAGGTCGGAGAGCAGGTCGGACGCCGTTTGCAGGTGCGCGCTCGACCGCGCGGGCAGTTCGGCAGCGCCGGTGCGGCACCAGCTTTCCACAAGTTCGCGCGTCATTTCAACGTGACATTGCAGTCCGATATGCCGATCATCGATGATGAATCCTTGATCGGCGTTCACCGCATTGGTGAGCACCCGCGTAGCCATCGGCGGCAGGTCGAATGTGTCGTAGTGCCACTGGAACGCGGCGAACCGCGGCAGGCCGCCGAACCATTCGCGGCGGGCGCCCCGGTCGCACACGTCGACGTGCAGCCAGCCTATTTCCGCGGTCGGTGCGCGGAAGACGCGCGCGCCGAGCGCCCTGGCCATCAACTGTGCGCCCAGGCAATGGCCGATCACCGGCAGGCCATCACCGATCGCGTCGCGCAGGAAACCGCACAGCGGCGCAACCCATGGCAGCGGGTCGTAGACGCTCATCGGCCCGCCCATCATGCCGATGCCGGCATACACACCCGGATCAGCAGGTACGGCCGCGCCCTCGTCGATTGCGATGATTTCCATCGGGATCGCCTGTTCCGACAGCCATTCACCGAAGCGACCGGGGGTTTCGGTGGGCGAAAAGCGAAAGATGGCGATAGGGCGCATGGCGGCTGGGCGTTGGGCGCCGGCGCTTGCGAATCCGGCGCAACCTCGTGGATTTTATCAGTCGGGCGCCGGCAGGAGCGCTCGATGTGGTATCCGCAGGAAATTCAGCGTCAGGTATATTCAGGATTCCACGCAGATGCCGGCCCTTTGGGCCCAGCGTGTGCCAGCGACTGGAAGGAACGAACGTGTTTGAAGAGTTTGAGGTAACACCTGTGCCCGAAGGCGCCACGGCGCCGGGTTTCTTCAGCGGCATTTCCCTTGGCGTTCAGAGTTGGTTCAGGCGCGATGACTCGGTCGAACCGGAGCGGAAGGCCGAACTCGACCCGCGCCTCCTGCCCTATGCCGACAAGATTGCGACCGCGGAGGAAGCGCTCGGGCGCATCCGCGGCGGCAGCCACGTGTTCGTGGGCACCGCAAGCGCCACGCCGCGCGCATTGGTCGCGGCACTCGAGACGATGAGCATGCCGCCGGCCGGCCTGGAGCTCATGCACTTCATCACCAGCGGCGCGTTTCCGCACGACGACCAGGGCCGCGCGACCACCCGGTTCCGGCACCGTACTTTCTTCGTTGGCTCCGACATCCGCGCTGCGGTCAAACAGGGCTTGGCCGACTACGTGCCGATGTCGATCGCCCGGGTGCCGCAGCTGATCGAGCTCGGCCGCATACCCGTCGACGTGGCGCTCATCCAGGTGTCGATGCCCGACGAGTTCGGCTACGTGAGCCTGGGCGTCTCGGTGGACATGATTCCGGCAGCGATCAACAAGGCCAGGCTCGTGATCGCCGAAGTCAATTCCTTCATGCCGCGGTCGATGGGCGATTCGATGTTCCATGTGAGCCAATTCCACTATCTGGTGCCGGTCGCGGAGCCGGTGCTCGAATACGTGCATCCGGCGACCGAGGAACGCGTGGTCGAGCAGATCGCCCGCTATATCGGCGGCATCATCGAAGACGGTTCAACGTTGCAGATCGGCCTCGGCCGGGTCACCAGCGCGGCGCTGAAGTACCTGACGGACCGCAAGGACATCGGCATCCACTCCGACGTGATCACCGATGCGATCATTCCGCTGCTCGAAAAAGGAGTCCTGACCGGCCGCAAAAAAACCACCCAGCGCGACAAGATCGTGACGAGCTTGGCGATTGGCACGAAGCGGCTGTACGACCTCATCGACCGCAACCCGCTGTTCTGCTTCCAGCCGATCGACATGGTCTGCAATACGGCCGTCATCGCTGCCCAACACCGGATGGTGTCGGTGACGCAGGCTTTCGCGATCGACCTGACGGGCCAGGTGTGCGTTGACCAACTGCGCGGCGAGTTCTACGCGGGCCTCGCGGCGCAGGGAGAATTCCTGCGCGGCGCGGCCCGCTCGGTCGGGGGCAAGGCCATCATCTGCCTCGCCTCGACGTCGGATGGCGACAGCGTGTCCTGCATCCGCGCGACGCTCGACACGGGCGACGGCGTCACCATCGCCCGCACCGATGTACATTATGTGATCACCGAGTACGGCATCGCGTACCTGTTCGGCAAGTCGATCCGTGAGCGCGCCATCGCACTGATCCAGGTGGCGCATCCGAAATTCCGCGCGGACCTGTTCGCGCAAGGACAGGCGCTGGGTTACCTGACCGCCGCGCAATCGCTCCAGAACATGCGCGCCTACCCGGTGGAGGAAGAGGTCAATGTCGTGCTCAAGGACAAGCGCTCGGTGCTGCTGCGTCCGGCCGTGACGACCGACGGCGACAGCATCCGCGACCTCTTTCACAGCCTGTCGGAGGAGGACGTGTTCACGCGCTTCTTCCGCACGGTGCGCGCGCTGTCCAGCAACGACGTGCAGCGGCTGTGCAACGTCAACTTCGAGAACGAAGTGGCATTCGTGGCCGTGACGGGGACGCGTGAAAACCCTCAGATTGTCGCCCAGGCGTGCTACTTCATCGATCCGTCCACGAACCTGGCCGAAACCGCGTTCATGGTGAGTCCGGAATGGCAGCGCTGCGGGCTCGGCGCGGCATTGCAGCGGCGGATGACCGAACATGCGGTCGCGCGGGGGGTGCGCGGCTTTGTCGCCGACATCATGGCCACCAACCAGAACATGATCCGCCTGGCACAGGCCGGATCGACCAACGTGACCGTCGAGCCCGGCGGAACCACGGTGCACGTCACGGCGCTGTTTTAGGCGCCAACCGCGGCCTCCGCGTAGATTGCACGATGACTACGCTACTGTCGTAGGCCGCCATGCGCGTGTTCGGGGCCGCGCCCGTCGGGCCTGGGCTCGCCAAGTTGCCGGCTCGCCCCCCTCGCAACGGCCTCCGCGTGGATTGCGCCATGAATACGTTACTGTCGTCGGCCGCCATGCGCGTGTTCGGGGCCGCGCCCTTCGGGCCTGGGCTCGCCAAGTTGCCGGCTCGCCCCCCTCGCAACGGCCTCCGCGTGGATTGCGCCACGAATACGTTACTGTCGTCGGCCGCCATGCGCGTGTTCGGGGCCGCGCCCTTCGGGCCTGGGCTCGCCGCTGCCGGCTCGCCCCCCTCGCAACGGCCTCCGCGTGGCTTGCGCCATGACGATGCTTCTGTTGTCGGCCGCCATGCGCGTGCTCGGGGCCGCGCCCTTCGGGCCTGGGCTCGCCGCTGCCGGCTCGCCCCCCTCGCAACGGCCTCCGCGTGGATTGCGCCACGAATACGTTACTGTCGTCGGCCGCCATGCGCGTGTTCGGGGCCGCGCCCTTCGGGCCTGGGCTCGCCAAGTTGCCGGCTCGCCCCCCTCGCACGCGCGCTACATCTGCTTGAACAGGTGGGTGAATTGCCGGGAGATCGGCAGTCGTTCCTGCCTGTCCTTGAGCAGAACGAACTGGCGTTCGGAATCCTCGCGCAGAACCCCGGACACGGCATCGAGATTGACGATCGTGCCCCGATGCACCTGCCAGAATTTTTCCGGATCGAGCTCGGCCAGCAGTTCCTTCAACGGCGTCCGAATCAGCGCCTCGCCGCTTCCGAGCACCACGCGCGTGTACTTGGTGTCGGCCTGGAAATAGACCACTTCGCCGACCGAGATCAACTTCACCTGCTTGCCGATCGCGGCCTTGATCCACTTCATGCGGGGCGCGTCCGCCTTGACCGCCGCGCGCAATTCGGCGAGGAGTGCCGACAGGTCCGCGGGCGGCGAGGCGAGTTTCTTCTTGATGCGTTCCACCGTTGCCGCCAGCCGGTCGCTCTCCACGGGTTTCAGCAGATAGTCGACGGCGCCGGCATCGAAGGCCCTTAGCGCGTACTGGTCGTAGGCGGTGATGAACACCACGTGGCAATCGCCGCCAATCGCCACCGCGACGTCGAGTCCCGTCTTGCCAGGCATGCGGATATCAAGAAAGGCGATCTGCGGCCGCCATTCGTGCAACAACGCGAGCGCCTGGTTGCCGTCGGCCGCCTCCGCCACGATGTCGAGCTCGGGCCATGCTTCCGCCAGCTTTTCCTTCAGCCGTTCGCGCATCAGCGGTTCGTCCTCGGCAATCAACGCGGTGGGGCGGTTCACCGGGCGGCGCTTTCCGTGAGCGGCGCAGCTGTTGCGCGAGTGGGCATCGGGTCGAGCGGCAGGACGAGTCGTGCAACGAATCCGCGAGGATTGTTGGCGTCAGTCTCGAGTGCCGCTCGCTCGCCATACTGCAGCGCCAGCCGTTCGCGGATGTTCGCGAGGCCGATGCCGGTCGCGCACGGGGCGCCGACCAGCCCTGCGCCCGTATCGACAACCGACCATGCAATGTGCGCGCCATCCGCGTGCGCCTCGCGCACCGCCGTCACGTCGATGCGCCCCCCCTCGGGTACCGGTTCGATACCGTGCTTGATCGCGTTTTCGACGAGCGTGATGAGCATTCCCGGAGGCACCGCAGCGTCCTCGAGTCCCTCCGGAATGGTGACCGACCACTGGAGCCGGGTCCCGAGCCGCGTTTGCATGATGCGAAGGTATGCGCGAACCATCGCCGCGTCCTGCTTTACCGTCGTCGCATCGTCGCGCAGCGTCGGCGTGGTCGCGCGCAGGAAGCGGATCAGGTCGCTGATCAGGCGCGCGGCGTCGGGCGCGCCCTTCTCCGCCAATTGCTGCGCGCTGCCCAGCGTGTTGAACAGGAAATGAGGCTCGATCTGCAACTGAAGCAGCTTCAGCTTCGACTCCGCCAGCTGGCGCAGCAGCTCGCTCTGGCGCGCTTCGGCTTCGAGATTGGCGGTGAGCGCGCGGTATTCACGGTTGCGCAGGTTGGCGATCAGCGCAACGACGAGCGTGTACAGGAATCCCAGCACCAGCGCACCGGTCACGATGTGGCGCAGCAGCGCGCTGTCGTGCAGCCAGTCGAAGGGATTGACGCCCTTGACGAGCCCGGCGATGCTGGCTCCCACGAACGCACCGAGCAACGCCAGCAGCGGGCTGATCACAACCAGCCGGAACGCCTTGCCGCTGTACTTGCGGTAGCCGAACCAGGCCGACAAGCCCGCGAAGAGCGTGACAAGGACAAACGCGTTGAACAGGACCGCGGCCTCGAGGAACGACATGTTCCATGGCAGGCGCGAAGCAATCCACGCGCCGCCGGTGGTGACAAGTATCGTGCCGACCAGCCAATGCCATCCGCCGCCGTGGTACAGCCACTGGTCGAAAGAGCGCACGTCGCGCCGTTCGATCTCGGACAGCGACGAAAGGATGCGGTCGGCGAACGCGTCGTAGCGGGTTTTCAGCGAACGGGGCATGCGGACTCGGGCAGGCGGTCAAGGACTGGGCGACCCGCGCATTGTAGGTGGCGCCAGTGCACCCGGCGACTTCACGCGCGACGAGTTGCGGCCGATGCGGGAGGAACGGTCGCCTGACGCGACGGGTGACGTTTAGAGCCCGCGCGCGATGCGCGCGTAGGCGCTGTGGTTGTGGATCGACTCTAAGTTCTCGGCCTCGACGCTGAAGCCATTGAAGCGCGGATCCGCGGCCAGCCTTGCCGCGACACCGCGCACCAGATCCTCGACAAAGCGCGGGTTGTCGTAGGCGCGTTCGGTGACATATTTTTCGTCGGCGCGCTTGAGTATTCCAAACAACTCGCAGGACGCCTCCTCCTCCGCAATGCGCAGGAGCTCATGGACGAACACCGGCTGTGTGGGCCGCACCGTGATGGTGATCGTCGAGCGCTGATTGTGCGCGCCGTAGTCCGAGATTTCCTTGGATGCCGGGCACAGCGACATGACGGGCGCCGCCACCGCAACGGTTGTCGCGTATTGCCCCTCCTTCAGTTCGCCGGAAAGCCGCACCTCGTAGTCGAGCAGGCTCGCAATCCCCGAGACCGGCGCAATCTTGCGCACGAAGAACGGGAACGTGAGCTCGATCAGCCCGGCCGGCGCATCGAGGCGCACGACGAGGTCGTCGAGCAGCGCGCGCAGGCCCGCGACCGACAGCGGTGCCGCACCAGGACCCGCCCGCTCCTCGAGCAGCATCACCAGCCGCGACATGTGCGTGCCCTTGCGGTCTTCGGCCAGCGCGACATAGACGTTGCACAGCGCCACCGTGGGCTGTGCGACACCGTCCCGGTCGGCAAATGTGAGCGGGAACTTGATGCCCTTGATGCCCACCAGGTCGATCGCCAAGCGGCGATCGTCCCTCCCCGATTGCACGTCGGGGATGGGCATCAGTTGGTCAGGTTGTTCGGGACGGTTCATGGTCTCTGCATGAATATTGTAGCGGTTCTCGCGGGATCGTCGATCCGGCAGCCGCTCACGCCGCCGCTCATGCAGCCGGTTTGACCCGCGGTTCCGCCCTGTGCTGGCCGAAATGCGCGGCGATCGATGCAGCTATGCCCTTGGCGTCCAGACCGGCCTGTGCCAGCAGATAGGCCGGGTCCCCGTGATCGATGAACCGGTCGGGAAGGCCCAAATGCAGTATCGGCACGGTGATTCCTTCGGCCGCGAGCAGTTCGGACACAGCACTCCCCGCGCCACCGGCGACCACGTTTTCCTCGACCGTGACCAGCGCGTCATGTTCGTGCGCCAGTCTGAGGATGAGTTCGGCATCGAGCGGTTTGACAAAACGCATGTTGGCAACGGTTGCATCGAGTTCTTCCGCCGCCGCCAGCGCAGGATGCAGCATCGAGCCGAATGCGAGTATCGCGGTGCGGTTCGGCCGACGCTTTCCCTCGCGCCGGAGTTCGCCACGGCCTATGGCCAGAGCGCGCATCTCGACTTCGATGGCCACTCCCGGTCCGCTACCCCGGGGATAGCGAACAGCGGATGGAGTATCGAGCGTGCATCCGGTGTAGAGCATCTGGCGGCATTCGTTCTCGTCTGAAGGCGCCATCACGGTCATGTTGGGCAGGCACCGCAGGTACGACAGGTCGAACGCGCCAATGTGCGTCGCGCCGTCCGCGCCGACCACGCCGGCCCGGTCGATCGCAAAGACCACCGGCAGGTTCTGCAGCGCGATGTCGTGGATCGTCTGGTCATAGGCGCGCTGCAGGAACGTGGAGTAGATGGCCACGACGGGCTTCATGCCTTCGCAGGCCAGGCCGCCGGCAAAGGTCACCGCGTGCTGTTCCGCGATGCCGACATCGAAATAGCGCTGTGGAAATTCCTGAGAAAAGCGAACGAGCCCCGAGCCTTCGCGCATCGCCGGCGTAATGCCGACGACACGGGGATCCCTGGCGGCCATGTCGCACAACCAATCGCCGAACACCTGCGTATAGCTCGGCTTCGCCGAGGGTTTCGGATTGAAGCCAACGGCCGGATCGAATTTCGATACGCCGTGGTAGAGGATCGGATCTTCCTCCGCCTTCGGATAACCATAACCTTTCCTGGTTACGACGTGCAGGAACTGCGGTCCCTTCAACTCGCGGACGTTGGCCAGCGTCCTCACCAGCGCGTCCACGTCGTGCCCGTCGATCGGGCCGATGTAATTGAAGCCGAATTCCTCGAACAGCGTGCCGGGCAGCACCATGCCCTTGACGTGCTCCTCCGCACGGCGGGCGATCTCGTGCACAGGCGGCGGCAATTTGGACAGCATTTCCTTGCCGCTGCGGCGCACGGTGTTGTACAGCCGCGACGACAGCACCTTCGCCAGGTACTGGTCCAGCGCGCCGACCGGCTCGCTGATCGACATGTCGTTGTCGTTGAGGATCACCAGCAGATCTGCGCCACTGATGCCGGCGTTGTTCAACGCCTCGAACGCCATGCCGGCGCTCATCGCGCCATCGCCGATCACCGCAATCGTGCGGCGATTCTCTCCCTTGATCCGGGCCGCGATCGCCATGCCCAGCGCCGCAGAGATCGATGTCGACGAGTGCGCGGTGCCGAAGGTGTCGTATTCGCTTTCCACGCGGCGCGGAAAACCCGACGGGCCGCCCCATTGCCGGAGCCTGGCCATCGCTTCGCGTCGGCCGGTCAGGATCTTGTGCACGTAGGTCTGGTGGCCGACGTCCCATACGATGCGATCGTCGGGTGTGTTGAAAATGTAATGCAGCGCTACCGTGAGTTCGACCGTGCCCAGGTTCGACGACAGATGCCCCCCCGTCTGCGCAACCGTGGCCAGAAGAAACGCACGCAGCTCCCGGGAAAGATCGCGCAGTTCGCCGCGGCCGAGCGTGCGCAGATCGGCGGGATTGTTGATGCGTTCGAGCAAGGGATACATGGGCGTCTGCGTCAATGGTTGCGTAACACGATCCAGTCGGCCAGTTCGATCAGCCGCCGGGCAGCGCCACGAAATGGCGCGAGTGCCGCGCAGGCTTCGGCACGCAGGTTCTCCGCGTGCCGCCTGGCTTGCTCCCGTCCCAGCAGCGAAACGTAAGTCGGCTTCTGCTGTGCCGCATCCTTGCCGGCTGTCTTGCCCAGCGCGGCATCGGTACCCTCGACATCGAGCACATCGTCCACGACCTGGAAGGCCAAGCCCGCCGCGCCGGCGTAGACAGCAAGCGCGGATGACTCCTCGTGCGCAAGCGGGCGGCCGCAGGCCGCGCCCAGTTGCAACGCCGCGCGGATCAGCGCGCCCGTCTTCATTCGATGCATCGTCTGGAGTTCGGAAAGGGATAACGCCTTGCCCGAACTGGCGAGGTCGATTGCCTGCCCACCCGCCATGCCGGGAGCGCCGGCCGCCGCCGCCAGGATTGCGCATGCGGCGCCGGGAGCGCGCATTGAACTTTCGCCAAGCACGCCGAACGCCCGCGCCTGCAGCGCATCGCCGGCGAGCAATGCTGTGGCTTCGCCGAATGCTACATGGCACGTGGGCTTGCCGCGCCGCAAGGTGTCATTGTCCATGCACGGCAGATCGTCGTGCACGAGCGAATAGGCGTGGATGAGTTCAACCGCCGCGGCAGGGGCATCGACATGGACGGGGTCGGCATCCGCGAACTCACCGGCGGCATACGCGAGCAACGGGCGAATACGCTTGCCGCCGCCCAGCACCGCGTAGCGCATTGCCTCGTGAAGCCGGGCCGGAAACTGGTCAACGCGCAAAAGCGATCGTTCGAGGACATCCTCGATGCGGCGTTGCCGTTCTCCCGACCAGACCGGGAACGCCAGATCAGGGTGCATCAGATTCACCTTCCGGGACGAAGGACTCTTCCACTTCAAAGGACTTTCGCACGCCACGCTCGAGGACTTCGACCTGCTGCTGCGCGTCCTTGAGCGAAGCCTGGCACTGCGTGAGCAATTCCGCGCCGCGCTTGTACGCCGCGAGGGATTCCTTGAGCGGAAGCTGGCCGCCTTCCATCCTGGCCACGATCTCCTCCAGCTCGGCGAGCGCAGCTTCGAAGGTCTGGTGGGTGTCGGGGGACTTGGCCATGGGTTGGAACAATCGGGGAAAGTGCGCTAAGGTCTTGACCTGTCTAAGTAAAGCTGAATATAATAACATCTTTTGACGACGCGGCCAGAGCGAACTCACCTTTCGCGCGGCCGACTTGGCAAAGCGGTCCGGGGGGCTTTTTTAGTAAAGCCCGCATTTTTGGTAACGAGCTGGCGTCCCGGGTTGTTGGGTTGGGTTGGTTGCTAGCAACCGGTTTTTTCGAAAGGGTTGGCCGAATGTCGGACCTCGCTACGGCCGGGCGCCTGCGGCAGGCAAGCACGCAGTTCCCGGTCTCCTGGTATTGCGATCCCCAAGTGCTGGCTGCAGAGCAACGCATGCTGCTCAGCCAAGGCCCGGGCTATGTGGGTCACGAATTCATGGTGCCGAACGTCGGCGACTTCCAGGCGCTCGCTGCGCGTGGCGATTCCCAGATGCTCGTTCGCAACGCGCATGGCGTCGAACTACTGTCCAACATCTGCCGGCACCGCCAGGCGCTGATGTACAACGGGCGGGGCAACACGAACAACATCGTGTGCCCGCTGCATCGCTGGACCTACGATCTGAAAGGCGAATTGCTCGGCGCGCCGCACTTCGCGGCAAAGCCCTGCCTGAACCTGGGCCGGACGCCGATGCAGCACTGGAACGGGCTGCTGTTCGACGGGCCGCGAAACGTCGCGAGCGATCTTGCCGCACTGGGCGTAAAGCACTTCGATTTCTCCGGCTACATGCTCGACCGGGTCGAGATGCACCATTGCAATTACAACTGGAAATCGTTCATCGAGGTCTATCTCGAGGACTATCACGTCGGGCCGTTTCATCCTGGTCTGGGCCAGTTCGTGACCTGCGAAGACCTGAAATGGGAATTCGGCGACTGGTATTCCGTGCAGACGGTCGGGATCAACAACAGCCTGTCCAAACCCGGCTCGCGCACCTACGAGCGCTGGCACAAGGCTGTGCTCGATTTCTATCGCGGCGAAATCCCGCAGCACGGCGCGGTGTGGCTCACGTACTATCCGAACATCATGCTGGAGTGGTATCCGCATGTGCTGGTCATCAGCACGCTGATCCCGCAGGGAGTGGACAAGACGCTGAACGTCGTCGAGTTCTACTACCCGGAGGAAATCGCGCTGTTCGAGCGCGAATTCGTCGAGGCGGAACAGGCGGCGTACATGGAAACGGCGAAGGAGGACGACGAGATCGCCGAGCGGATGGATGCCGGGCGGCTGGCACTCTATCGTTCCGGCCGCAGCGAGATCGGCCCTTACCAGTCGCCGATGGAAGACGGCATGCAGCACTTCCACGAGTTCTACCGGCGCGAAATGGAAGCGCATATCGCGCATTTGTAACTACGCATCGCGCCCGTCGGCATGGGTGACCAGAGGAATCGCAATTGTTCACCACCCTGATTTCTACCGCCGAACTCGCCGCGGCCATCGCCCGGCCTGACCTCGTCATCTGCGATGTCCGCCACGACCTCGTGCAGCAGGACGCCTGGGGCGAGGCCGAGTACGCGAAGGCGCATGTACCTGGCGCGCAGTTCGTGCATGTCGATCGCGAACTGTCTGGCGCCAGGACCGGCAGCAACGGCCGCCACCCGCTGCCCACACCCGAAGCGGCCGCGGCGCTGTTCGCGCGCCTGGGCATCGACGAAACGAAACAGGTCATCGCGTACGATCAAGGCAACGGCATGTACGCGGCGCGCCTGTGGTGGATGCTGCGCTGGCTGGGGCACGATGCCGTCGCGGTTCTCGACGGCGGCTATGCCAAGTGGTTGAAGGAGGGCCTCCCGGTGACGTCGCACGTGCCCGAACCGCGTCCGTCGTCGTTCGGCATACATCGCGTCACGCCTACGGTGAATGCCTCCGGCGTGCGCGCCAGCGTCCATCGCCATACGCTGTTCCTGATCGATGCCCGCTCGCCGGAGCGCTTTCGCGGGGAGGTGGAGCCTTTCGGCCCGGTCGCCGGCCACATTCCCGGCGCGCGCAACCGGCCGTTCACGCAGAACCTCGAGACCGACGGCACGTTCAAGCATCCGGCGTTCCTGCGCACGGAGTTCTCGGCGCTGCTCGACGGCTCGTCGCACGAAACCGTCGTGCACAGTTGCGGCTCCGGCATTTCCGCATGCCACAATATTCTTGCGATGGAACTCGCCGGGATGCCGGGCACGCGGCTATACCCCGGCTCGTGGAGCGAATGGTCAGCCGATCCTGCGCTTCCGGTCGAACGCGGGCCCTGACCTGGAACCAACCTGAACGCAGGTAATTCAGCGCACGCTCAGTTTCGTACCATCAAGTCCCAGGACGCGAGATTGCGATAGACCGGTCCTTCCGACCGCAATTCCGAACCCACCAGGAACAGCTTGTCCGCGCGCCACGGAATTGGCGGGCAATGGGCGCGCGGCAGCGGCTGCAGGCAGCGGCGGGCGAGCGTGACGTGCGGCCTGAACGGTCGCGTTTCGAGCTCGAATCCGACCCGCGCAAGGGCGTCAGCCAATGTCGAGTGAAGCGTAAGCAACGCCGGCGGCAACACCGCCGGGGCGATCCACGCCACGCCTGACGCGCGCCATGCGCCAAGCGAATCGAAGTTCACCACAAAGCCTGTCTTGGGCACCCGATCGCCGACAGACTGCAGCACCGGCAGCGCGTCTCTTGCCACGTCGCCGATGAACGCGAGCGTCAGGTGGGCATTTTCGGGCGAGACGGCCCTGCCGCGACAGCGGCGCGCGACATCGCGACCCAATGCGGCGAGGGTTTCCCTGACCTCGTCGTCGGGTGACAGCGCGAAGAATGCGCGAACACCGCGCGGGCCTTCGGGATTCGCCTGTGTCCGGGGGTCGACAGTTGGGCTGATTGCCATCGTGTGTCCGACCGCCTTTGGGGACAGTAGTTCGCTTGTCCGGACAGTCTGGCGCAAAGGAGCACCTGTGGACGTCCCAAAAGACCAGCGCCGCGCCACCCGTTGCGGATGGCGCGGCGCCGTCGACGACAGACGCTGTTGCGGATCCTACCCGTTGGCCACGTGCAACTCGCTCTTCGGCTTTTCGAAGAACTGTTCGTCCTCGGTGGAGTTCCGGAGCGCGGTGGTCGACGCCTGGCTCCCGGAAATCGTCGTCGTGATCGCATCGAAGTAACTGGTTCCGACTTCGCGCTGATGCTTGATGGCCGTGAAGCCCTTCGACATCGCAGCGAACTCGGCCTCCTGCAGCTCGACGAACGCCGTCATGTGCTCGTGCGCATAGCCGTGCGCGAGATTGAACATCGAGTAGTTGAGGCTGTGGAAGCCCGCCAGCGTGATGAACTGGAACTTGTAGCCCATTGCGCCTAACTCGCGCTGGAACTTGGCGACCGTTTCGTCGTCGAGGTTCTTCTTCCAGTTGAATGACGGCGAGCAGTTGTACGCAAGCAGCTTGCCCGGGAATTTCGCGTGGATTGCGTCGGCGAACGCCTTTGCGAAATCGAGGTCGGGCTTGCCGGTCTCGCACCAGATCATGTCGGCATACGGCGCATAGGCAAGGCCGCGTGCAACCGCCTGATCGAGGCCATTGCGCGTCTTGTAGAAGCCTTCGATCGTACGCTCGCCCGTGAGGAACGGCTTGTCGTTGTCGTCGATGTCCGACGTCACCAGATCGGCGGCTTCGGCATCGGTACGCGCCAGGACGATGGTGGGGACGCCCATGCAGTCGGCGGCGAGCCGCGCCGCGACCAGCTTGTCCACCGCTTCGCGCGTCGGGACCAGCACCTTGCCGCCCATATGGCCGCATTTCTTCACCGACGCCAGCTGATCCTCGAAGTGCACGCCGGCCGCGCCCGCCTCGATCATCGCCTTCATGAGTTCGAACGCGTTCAGCACGCCGCCGAAGCCGGCTTCGGCGTCGGCCACGATTGGCGCGAAGAAATCGATGTCGCCGGTGCCTTCCATGTGCTGGATCTGGTCGGCCCGCGAGAACGTGTTGTTGATCCGCTTGACGACGTTCGGCACCGAATTGACCGGATAGAGCGACTGGTCAGGATACATTTCACCGGCGATGTTCGCGTCCGCGGCGACCTGCCATCCGGACAGGTAGATGGCCTTGAGCCCGGCTTTCACCTGCTGCATCGCCTGGTTGCCGGTCATGGCGCCCAGCGAATTGACGAACGGCTCTTCGTTGACGAGCTTCCACAGTTTTTCCGCGCCGCGGCGCGCCAGCGTGTGCTCGATGTGCACGGAACCGCGCAGGCGGACGACGTCTTCCGCAGTGAAGCCGCGTTTAATGCCCTTCCAGCGGGGATTTTCCGCCCAGTCCTTTTTCAGCCTTGCTGCTTCGAGGTCGTAGTTCATGTGTGCTCCCATCTCGTCTTGGCCAAGCCGCCGCGAAGGCGACGACACGTTGGTCAGCAGCGCCACTTTCGCGCAATGCGCGAAGGCACCTGCGTTGCGAAGCCTTGGGCGACCATTGCCGCCTTTCGCCTCACTGCACGGACCGGAGAGGATCGCTCGGCCGGTCGGGCGGGCGTGGATGGGTGAACCACACCGCTCTTCGCCGCGTTCTGCGCGATGCTGCGGACCGCGACTCGTGACGGCTTCACGTTAGCAAAGTGACGGAGAGGTTTCAAGCGATATTTGCGCAACGCACCATGAGAATTAACAATAAATATCATGTACTTAAAAACGTCTTCCGACTGGTGGAAGAAATGTTCGGGCATTTGCGGCGATTGTTGCTGCGATGCACTTCAACGGGGGCAGCTATAGGTACGCGAAACGACCGAATGAATAGTTCAACTCTCTGATTTTTATATAAAAACAGTTGGTGCGATGAAATTCGATCGCGCCGGACCCCGAACCGGCGCATGAAAATCGTTTCCAATTCGGCCGTATTCCCGCCACGTGGCTCCGTCCGTAACCCGGGTCGCTTCGCTAGGAACGCCTTCGGCCAATCGCCATGCGCGACAGCATCGCCCCTCGGACAACGGAGAACAGGATGACGCCGCCAATGCCAATGGCGAAACTGGCCGCCAGATCGTGCGCGGCGACCGGCGCAAAGCCGAAGAGTCGCTGCAATGGCGTCCAGTGCACCACGACCACGAGGGCCGCCAACGCACTGCCGACAACCCACCACAGCGCCGGATTCTCGCCGCGGAAAATGCGCGTGAAGGGCGCGTCGGGTGCGCGATGCGCGAAGATAAGCCCCAGGTTGCCCGCCACCAGCGCGACGAAGCCCATCGTGCGCGCTGCCTCGGCCGGCACGCCCGTCCATTGCAGCCATGCATACAGCAGTGCCACGACGATCAGCACCGCACTGCCCTGGATGAGGCAGGCGAAGATGGTCGCAGCATTGAAGAGCGGGGCACGCGAATCCCGCGGCGGCCTGCGCATTGCATCCTGATCGGAATGCTCCGCCTCGAACACGATCGAACATGTCGGATTGATGATCAGTTCGAGAAACACGATGTGCGCCGGCGAGAACAGCAATGGCCAGCCGAACAGGAGCGGCAGCAGGGCCATGCCGGCAATCGGCACATGCACGGCCAGCACATACGACATGGCACGGCGCAGATTCGCGTAGATCCGGCGGCCGAGGCGCACCGCCGCGACGATCGACACGAAGTCGTCGTCGAGCAGCACCAGTGAGGCCGCCTCGCGCGCGACATCGGTCCCGCGCCGGCCCATGGCGACGCCGATGTGGGCTGCCTTGAGCGCCGGCGCATCGTTGACGCCATCGCCGGTCATCGCGACGATTTCGCCGTCCGCCTTCAGCGCGGCGACGATCGCGAGTTTCTGCTCGGGGGCGATCCGCGCGAAGATCGCCGTCGCACGCACGCGCATGCGCAGCGCCGGTTCATCGAGCGCCGCGATTTCTGTTCCCGTTACGATGGCGGCTGCAGACAGGCCGGCCTGCAGCCCGATGGCGCGCGCGGTTTCGGCATAGTCGCCGGTGATCATCACGACGCGGATTCCGGCACGGTGGCATTCGGCGATCGCGTGCGGCACGTTGACGCGCAGCGGATCCGCGAAGGCGACGATGCCCTGCCAGACGAAGCGGAATTCGCCCGGATCAACAGGCCAGGGCGGGCCGGAAAATTCGGCGCGGGCCACACCCAGCACGCGCAGGCCCTCGCTTGCCAGATCGACCGCCTGCGCCTCGATGTCCGAGCGCTCCGAAGCATTGAGGCCGCACAAGCGTGCGATGGCCTCCGGCGCGCCTTTGGTCGCAATGACGGCCGGTGCACCTGTCGTGCCTGCCCAGACATGCGTCATTGCGAGCAACTGCGCGGTAAGCGGGTATTCATGCACGAAGCTGAGGCCTGCTGCAGGTACAGACGGCAATGCCGCCTTCCCAAGCTTGAGCAACGCGATTTCCATCGGATCGAACGGCCGCTCCTCGGACGCAAGGACCGCCGTCGCCAGCATTGCTTGCTCGGCAATTGAAAAAGGCGCAGCGCCATCATCATCGCCGGCTGCAAGGCGTCGCCGGCCCGATGCTGTCGCGAGGCACTGGACCGCCATGCGGTTTTCGGTCAGCGTGCCGGTCTTGTCGACGCACAGCACCGTCGCGGCGCCGAGCGTTTCGATCACGTTGATGCGCCGCGTCAGCACGTTGCGCCGCGAGATACGCCAGGCGCCGGCCGCCATGAATACCGTCAGGATCACCGGAAACTCTTCGGGCAGCATGCTCATCGCAAGCGCCAGGCCCGCCAGCACCGCCTGCAGCAGGTCCCCGCGCGTGACCACGTAGAGAATTGCTGCTGCCAGCGAAAGCAGGACGGCGGCTACGGCGAACCAACGCACCAGCGCTGCCGTCTGTCGCTTGAGCGGACTTTCCGGTTCAACCACCGTGGCGAGCGCGTGGCCGATTTGCCCGATAGCCGACGTGACTCCAGTCGCCAGCACGCGCGCCGTACCGCCGCCTTGCACGACCATCGAACCTGCGTACACGCGCGGCAGGCCGTCTCCCCCCGGGCGCATCAATGCGAGCGTTTCGTCATCATCGCCGGCGAGCGCGCGCTTTCCCACGGGCACCGATTCCCCGGTGAGCAGCGACTCGTCAACCGACAGGTCATGCGCCGCCAGCAGCACGGCATCGGCCGCGATCCGGTCGCCCTCCTCGAGCAACATGATGTCGCCTGGCACAACTTCGCCGCCGGCGATTATTTGTGGCTCGCCGTCGCGAATCACGCGCACGCGCGGACTGGACAGGTCGCGCAAAGCTTCGAGCACGCGTTCCGTCTTGCGCTCCTCGACGATCGTGATGCCGAGGACGATACCCACGAACGCGAGCAGCAGCAGCGCTTCACCAGTGTCGCCAAGAATGAGATAGAGCAGGCCCGCGGCGACGATCATCAGAAACATCGGCTCGCGAAACACGCCGACCGCAATGCGCAGCAGAGTCCGCCGTGCCTGAGACGGCAACTCGTTGCGGCCGGACGCAGCGAGCCTAGCCGCGGCTTCGTGGCGAGTCAGGCCACGTTCCGGCTGACTGGCTTCGGTCTTAGGATGCGTCACGATGCCCCGAGAATGAAAGACTGCCACGGCAATTATCCGATGACCGGCTGCAACCCCATTGATGCAGCATAAGGATCGTCGTGACGGATGCCGTCGCGTGCATACCACTGTCGTCCAAATGGGCTTATGCTTTCCGGCAGCGCGCGAAACGCGCCGCCGGCTCGTCTTGCAGCCCAAGGAGGAAACCATGGTGAATTCAGTCAAGGCAGTCGCGGCCGCGCTATTGGCGCTGGTCGGCGCCGCGGCCGCGGCGCAGGCCTCCGATCCCAATCTCGCCCGCAGCCTCGCCGCGACCTGCGCCAATTGCCATGGCACCGGCGGCGCGAGCCAAGGCGGCACGGAAAGCCTCGCCGGCATGCCGAAGGACACCATGCTTCGCAAGATTCAGGAATTCAAGACCGGCAACAAGCCCGCGACGATCATGCACCAGCTGTCCAAGGGCTACACCGATGAGCAGATCGCGCTCATCGCCGGCTGGTTCGCCGAGCAAAAGGTTTCCAAATGAGCCGCCTCGCGAAGGAGTCGACCGTGTCGACGCAACGGCGGGAATTCCTGAAGATTTCGGCGGCGGGACTCGGAACCGCCGCGGCGCTGACGCTGCCGGGCTGCGCGACGATGGGTGGCGGAGCGTCAGGCAAGGTCGTCGTAGTCGGCGGCGGCTATGGTGGTGCGACGGCCGCAAAGTACATCCGGATGTGGAGCAACGGCGGCATCGACGTCACGGTGATCGAGCCTAACCCGGAATTCATTTCGTGCCCGATGTCGAATCTGGTCCTGGGCGGCAGCAAGGACCTGGCTTTCCTCACCGTCAGCTACGACAACCTGTCCAGGCGCCACGGCGTGAAGGTCGTACGCGACACGGCGGCCGCCATCGATACGGAGAAGCGCATCGTCAAGCTTGCAGGCGGCAACGAGCTCCCTTACGACCGGCTGATCCTGTCGCCGGGAATCGACTTCATGTGGGACAAGGTCCCGGGGCTCGACAACGCCGACGCGCAATCGAGGGTCCTGCATGCATGGAAGGCCGGCCCGCAGACGGTGGCGTTGCGCGAGCAGCTCGAAGCGATGCCCGATGGCGGCGTTTACGTCCTGTCGATTCCGGTTGCGCCGTACCGCTGCCCACCCGGGCCGTACGAGCGTGCCTGCCAGGTTGCGTGGTATTTCAAGCGCGTGAAGCCCAAGTCAAAAGTGCTGATCCTCGACGGCAACGGTGACGTCACGTCCAAGGGACCGCTGTTCAAGAAGGCCTGGTCCGAGGAGTACAAGGGAATCGTCGAGTACCGGGGCAACTACGTACTCACCGATGTCAACGTCGCGGCGAAGACCGCGAAGTTCGAGGTGCAGGATGACGTCAGGGCCGACGTGCTGAATATCGTGCCGCCGCAGCGCGCCGGCGCCATCGCGCGCTCGGCGGGGGTCGTCACTGCCAACGACCGCTGGTGCGACGTCGATTTCCTGACCTTCGAATCCGTGAAGGTCAAGAATGTCCACGTGCTGGGCGACGCGATCCAGATCGCGGCCGGCATGCCCAAGTCCGGTCACATGGCGAACCAGCACGCGAAGGTGTGTGCGGCGGCGGTCGTCGCGCTGCTGGCGGGGCAGCCGCCGAACCCGGCGCCGGTGCTTAACAACACCTGCTACAGCATGATCACCGACAGGGATTCCATCCACGTCTGCTCGGTGCACCAGTGGGACAAGGACAAGAAAACGGTGCTTCCCGTGCCCGGCGCCGGCGGGGTCTCGACGGCGATGAGCGAACTCGAGGGAAATTTCGCGTTCGCATGGGCGAAGAACATCTGGGCCGACACATTGGCCTGAACGGCGCGCAACGCCGCGAAACGGAAACGCCACCCCAGTGTGGGATGCGCCAGACCGGCAACGTAGTCGTCTACTCCGGCAGCGTCTCACCCGATCCGCCCATCTCCTTGGGCATATCCTTCATCTTGGGGAGACCGTCCTTCATGCGGAGGACGGTCTCCTGGTAATGGACGTGAAGTTTCGGCTCGTGGCGGTAGGCCGGGATCGTGGCGGCATATACGTCGACCAGCCCAAATGGCGGGTGGTCCGTCAGCAGATGCCCGCCGCAGGTCTTGCAGAACTTGCGGTAACTCGTCTCTGTCTTGTGGTATACGCCGATGTTGTCCGCGCCCTTGGTGATCTTTACGGCCTCAGGTTTCCAGAGGCTAAACGCGTTGACCGGCGCGGCCGCCCAGCTGCGGCACGACGAGCAATGGCAATAGCCCGCCGCTACCGGCTCACCGGTGACGCTGAGCTGAACGGCACCGCAGAAACATCTTCCTTCGTAAGTCGGACCCATCGTTTCTCCTTGCGAGGTCATGTCTTGCAAACATTCGTGCCCGAGCAGGATCGTGGTGGCCATTCTCGCACTTCCTGTTGGCGTCGGCACCGGGATCAGGATTGTCGCACCTATGTCCGCTCCTGGTCGACCTGAGCGGCTCGTGACCGATCCCCGTCGCAATAGTCCACATCACCGGAATCGTGGAATCGAAAGCATCAGGCACGATGGAACGCCTGCATTGCTGAAGCGTGAAGCCAAAACGGCGCCCCCTGGCGCCGTTTTGGCATTTCGATGTTGCTGATTTTTCCGCGGTTCTGCGTGCCCCTATACGACGGGAGCCTCTTCCGGCGTCTCCTCGAACACGAGCTTTATCTTCTCGTCCTGCCCCATGGCGATGGTCACCTTGCCGCCTCCGGTGAGGCGGCCGAACAGCAGCTCTTCCGCCAGTGCCTTGCGGATCGTGTCCTGGATGAGACGCGCCATCGGACGCGCACCCATGTGCGGGTCGAAGCCCTTCCTCGCCAGGAACTCCTTCAGCTCGGGTGCGAACGTCGCATCGACCTTCTTTTCGTGCAGCTGGGCCTCGAGCTCGAGCAGGAACTTGTCGACGACGCGCAGGATTACGTCGTGGTCGAGCGATCCGAATGAAATGGTCGCATCCAGCCGGTTGCGAAACTCGGGAGTGAACATGCGCTTGATCTCTGCCGACTCGTCGCCCGCCTGCTTGTTCTGCGTGAATCCGATCGAGCCCTTGGCCAGTTCACTCGCGCCCGCATTGGTGGTCATGATCACGATCACGTTGCGGAAATCGGCCTTGCGCCCGTTGTTGTCGGTCAGCGTGCCGTGGTCCATCACCTGCAGCAGGATGTTGAATACGTCCGGGTGAGCCTTCTCGATCTCGTCGAGCAATACGACGCTGTAGGGATGCTTGGTCACCGCTTCGGTGAGCTGTCCGCCCTGGTCGAAGCCGATGTAGCCCGGCGGCGCGCCGATCAGCCGCGACACCGCATGCCGCTCCATGTACTCCGACATGTCGTAGCGCAGCAACTCCACACCCAGGCAATAGGCCAGCTGCCGTGCGACTTCCGTCTTGCCTACTCCGGTCGGGCCGCTGAACAGGAAATTGCCTATCGGCTTGCGTGGATTGCCGAGACCGGACCGCGCCATGCGGATTGCAGACACCAGCGCATCGATCGCCTTGTTCTGGCCGAACACGACGTTCTTCAAATCGCGGTCGAGCGTCTTCAACGCGTTGCGGTCGTCCGACGAGACGTTCTTGGCCGGGATGCGCGCGATCTTGGCGACGATCTCTTCCACCTCCGCCTTGCCGATCACCTTCTTCTGCTTCGACTTGGGCAGGATCTTCTGCGCAGCACCCGCCTCGTCGATCACGTCGATCGCCTTGTCGGGCAGGTGCCGGTCATTGATGAAGCGCGCGGCAAGCTCCGCTGCGCTGGTCAGCGCCGCGGGCGCGTACTTGACGCCGTGGTGCTGTTCGAAGCGCGTCTTCAGTCCCTTCAGGATCTCGATGGTCTCGGCGATCGAAGGCTCCGGCACGTCCACCTTCTGGAACCGCCGCGACAGCGCGTGATCCTTTTCGAAGATCTGCCGATATTCGTTGTACGTGGTGGCGCCGATGCACTTCAAGGCTCCGGTCGACAGCGCAGGCTTGAGAAGATTGGACGCATCCAGCGTGCCACCCGAGGCAGCGCCTGCGCCGATGATGGTGTGAATCTCGTCGATGAACAGAATGGACTTGGGATTGTCCGCGAGCTGCTTCAACACCGCCTTCAGACGCTGCTCGAAATCGCCGCGGTACTTGGTCCCGGCCAGCAGCGCGCCCATGTCGAGCGAGTACACCTGATAATCCTTCAGCAGTTCCGGCACGTCGCCCTCGTTGATGCGGCGGGCCAGGCCCTCGGCAATGGCGGTCTTGCCCACACCGGCCTCGCCGACCAGCAGCGGATTGTTCTTGCGCCGGCGGCACAGGACCTGGATCACGCGCTCCAGCTCGTGCTCGCGGCCGATCAGCGGATCGATCTTGCCGGACTTGGCCAGCGCGATCAGATTGACCGTGTAGGCGTCGAGCGCACCCTGGGATTCGCCGCCGTTGTCATCTTCGCCACCCTTGGGTTCCTGCTTGTCCTGCTTCTGCTGCGGCGTCTTGG
The DNA here is from genome assembly GCA_963829415.1 of uncultured beta proteobacterium. Taxonomy (GTDB): domain Bacteria; phylum Pseudomonadota; class Gammaproteobacteria; order Burkholderiales; family Casimicrobiaceae; genus VBCG01. The sequence continues at coordinate 251,821 of CAWHII010000001.1, forward strand.
TAATGCCGTGCGCTATGTAGTTGACGACGTCCAGGCGGGTAACCCCGCGCTGGTTGAGGAAATAGACGGCGTGCGACTCCTTCTCGCCGAAGATCGCGACCAGCACATTGGCGCCGGTGACTTCCTTCTTGCCCGACGACTGGACGTGCAGGATCGCGCGCTGGATCACGCGCTGGAAGCCCTGCGTGGGTTGCGTGTCCGCGTCCGAATGCGGCGCCAGACGCGGCGTGTGTTCCTGGATGAAGTCGGAGAGGACGCCACGCAGCTCGTCCAAGTCCACGCCGCAGGCCTTGAGGACCTCGGCCGCGGACGGGTTGTCCAGCATCGCGAGCAGCAGGTGCTCAACGGTGATGAACTCGTGCTGCTTCTGCCTGGCCTCGACAAAGGCCATGTGGAGGGAAACTTCCAGTTCCTGCGCAATCATCGACCTTCCTTCACGCCATTCGTGCTCAGCCGGGAAGATTCCCGGCCCTGAATTAACGCTTACGTCTCCTCCATCGTGCACTGCAATGGATGCTGATGCTTGCGCGCGACGTTGATTACCTGTTCGACCTTTGCGTTGGCAACCTCGCGCGTGTACGTGCCGCAGACGCCCATCCCCTCCCGATGTACCTGCAACATGACCTGCGTCGCCTTTTCCCGACTCATGGCAAACACAGTTTGCAGGACGACGACTACGAAGTCCATCGGCGTGTAGTCGTCGTTCAGCAACAACACCTTGTACAGCGGTGGCGGCTTGACCTTGACATTCAGCGCCTCAAGTACGGTGCCGTGCTGTTCCTGGTTGGACATGTCCTTCTACGATACTCCGGATCAATGTGGGGTCAATGTTTGATGATTGCAACCGTTTTATCAAGTGGAACATGGTACCGGCGGCAGGACAGACGGTGGCGGACCTGTCGCCGGATACAACCTGTGCGAAGTATCCCTGTACCCGCCTGTCGCACGACGAGCGGTCGCGCCAGCTGTCGTACTCAACTTGAAACACGCATTTCGACACCCGACATGTGAGGGCCGGGAACGCTCCGGCCGGTTCGGATCCTGACTGGCACACCGCTTGCTCCAACGGCGGAAACAGAAAGCCCGCCGACCGGCGGGCTTGTCCGCGCGTCCCAGGTGGCGTTACATCCTGTCGATCATCGCCTGGCCAAAGCCCGAACACGAGACCTGCGTGGCGCCGGGCATCAGGCGCGCAAAGTCATAGGTCACCACTTTGTCGAGAATCGCCTTTTCGAGACTCACCTCGATCAGCGCGGCAGCTTCCTTCCAGCCCATGTGCACCAGCATCATCTGGGCCGAAAGGATTTCCGAACCCGGATTGACGTAGTCCTTGCCCGCGTATTTCGGCGCCGTCCCGTGCGTGGCTTCGAACATCGCGACCGTGTCGGACAGGTTGGCGCCCGGGGCGATGCCGATGCCTCCCACCTGCGCTGCCAGCGCATCGGAGACATAATCGCCGTTAAGGTTGAGCGTGGCGATCACGTCGTATTCGGCCGGCCGTAACAGAATCTGCTGCAGGAATGCATCGGCGATCACGTCCTTGACGACGATATCGCGGCCGGTCTTCGGATTCTTGAACGAGCACCACGGCCCGCCATCGACCGGTTTCGCCGCGAATTCCTTTTGTGCCAGCGCGTAGGCCCAGTCACGGAAGCCGCCCTCGGTGAACTTCATGATGTTGCCCTTGTGCACGATCGACACCGACTTTCGGTCGTTGTCGATCGCGTACTGGACGGCCTTGCGCATCAGGCGCTCGGTGCCTTCGCGCGAAACGGGCTTGATGCCGATGCCCGAGGTCGCGGGGAAGCGGATCTTCTTCACGCCCATTTCGTTGATCAGGAAGTCGATGAGCTTCTTCGCCTGGGGTGATTCCGCTTCCCATTCGATGCCGGCGTAAATGTCTTCCGAGTTCTCGCGGAAGATGACCATGTCGGTCTTCTCGGGCTCCTTCACCGGCGAGGGCACGCCCTTGAAATAGCGGACGGGGCGCAGGCAGACGTAGAGGTCGAGCTGTTGCCGCAGCGCGACGTTGAGCGAGCGGATGCCGCCACCCACCGGCGTGGTCAGCGGCCCCTTGATCGACACCACGTAATCGCGGAGGATCGTGAGCGTTTCGTCCGGCAGCCAGACGTCCGGCCCGTAGACCTTGGTCGACTTTTCTCCGGCAAAGATCTCCATCCAGTGGATCCTGCGCTTGCCGCCGTAGGCCTTGGCCACGGCCGCGTCCACCACCTTGAGCATCACCGGAGTGATGTCGAACCCCGTGCCATCGCCTTCGATGTAGGGGATGATCGGGTTGTCCGGAACCGCTAGGCTGAAATCCTTGTTGACGGTAATTTTCTGGCCGGCGGCGGGAACCTTGACGTGCTGAAACGTGGGCATGGGGACTCCGGAATGGTTGCTGCGGGATACCAGGCGAACGGAGGTTGTCTCCGGCTTCGCGAAACCGATAATTATCCGTGAATTCGACGAATCCTGCCATGCGGCCACGCCCACCGGATTGGTCTCGATCAAACTCGGGCGTGTTCCTGCTCAACAAGCCGTTCGGCGTCCTGTGCCAGTTCACAGGCGACGGTACGCGCCCGACGTTGAAGGACTATGTCGACGTGCCACACGTCTACCCGGCGGGAAGGCTCGATACCGACAGCGAGGGACTGGTCGTCCTGACCGCGGATGGCGCATTGCAGTCGCGCATCGCGCACCCGAAGCACAAACTGGCAAAGACGTACTGGGTGCAGGTCGAGGGAGACCCATCGGTCGCGCAACTCGCGACGCTGACGCAAGGCGTGGTATTGGACGGCGTCCTGACCCGGCCGGCGAAGGCGAGTGCCATGCGGGAACCGCCGGGACTGTGGCGGCGCGATCCGCCGATCCGGGTGCGCAAGTTGATCCCCACGGCGTGGCTCGAACTCGTCATCAATGAGGGTCGCAATCGGCAGGTGCGGCGGATGACCGCGGCGGTCGGCCTTCCTACGCTGCGCCTCATCCGCTGGGCCGTCGGTCCATGGACGCTCGAAGGTCTGGCGCCCGGGGCATGGCGACACGAGTCAGACGCGGCGCCCATGATATGATCGCGCGCTTTCCGCTGACCGGCTTGCGCCGGTCCACCCGACCCGCCCCGCCTGCTGGCGCCGCCGCGTCCTTTTTGCAGCGTCGATGACCTTGTTGACCCGATGATCCGCCGTCTGTTCGCCCGCCTGATCCCCGGCCGGACGTCGCGCGACCCGAAGATCTATCGCTCCGATGCGCATGCGGTTCGCCGCGAACAGGTCCCGCGCGGCGCGCGCGCGGTCACCGAGAAACTGCAGGATGCCGGCTTCAAGGCGTTCGTGGTCGGAGGCGCCGTGCGAGACCTGTTGCTGGGGCTCACGCCGAAGGATTTCGACATTGCGACGAATGCGACGCCCGAGCAGGTGAAGCCGCTTTTTCGCCGTGCCTTCATCATCGGCCGCCGCTTCCGGCTCGTCCACGTCCACGTCGGCGCGGAAGTGCTGGAAGTCTCGACGTTCCGCGCAGCGCAGACCGGCGAGGATGCCACCGACGAACACGGCCGCCTGTTGTCCGACAACGTCTATGGCTCGCAGGCGCAGGACGCCGCGCGTCGCGATTTCACGATCAACGCGCTGTATTTCGATCCGGCGACCGAGGAAATCTGGGATTACGTCGGCGGCGTGCCGGACGTGCGCGCACGGCGGCTGAAGCTCATCGGCCCGCCGGTCACGCGCTTTCGCGAAGACCCGGTGCGGATGCTGCGCGCCGTCCGGCTGGCGGCGAAGGTCGGCGTGGCCATCGATGCCAAGACGGCCGCGCCCATACCCAAGCTTGCGGGGCTCATCCAGAACGTTCCGCCCGCGCGCCTGTTCGATGAAATGCAGAAGCTGCTGCTTTCGGGTCACGCGGTGGAAACGCTCAAGAGCTTGCGCACGCACGGCCTTTCGCATGGACTGCTGCCGCTCCTGGACGTGATCCTCGAACAGCCGCTCGGCCCGAAATTCATCGACGCCGCGCTCGCGGGAACCGACCGGCGCGTTCGCGACGGCAAACCCGTGTCTCCGGCGTTCCTGTTCGCGACGCTGTTGTGGCACGAGGTGCTCCAAACGTGGAACGCGGCAAAGGGACGTGGCGAAAAGCCCCTCCCCGCGTTGTTCGATGCCATGGATCGCGTGCTGGAACAGCAAGCGCAGCGGATCTCGATCCCGCGCCGCTTCGAGGCCGCGATCAAGGAAATCTGGTCGCTGCAGCCGCGCTTCGAGCAGCGCGCGGGTTCGCGACCCTATCGGCTGCACGAGCATCCGCGCTTTCGCGCCGCCTACGATTTCCTCGAACTGCGCGGAATCTCCGGTGAGGTGCCGACGGGACTCGTCGACTGGTGGACGAAATTCCAGGACGCGAGCGACCACGAACGCGAAGCGATGCTGAAACCGGAGGAGGCGCCGAAGAAAGGCCGCCGTTCGCGCGGCCGCGGCCGCAAGCACCGCAGCGATGCCTATGCCGGCGGAGGCGCGCCCGACGCGGAACCGGCCGACAGCGAATAGGCAAGCCGATGTCGACCGTGGCGTTCGTCGGGCTGGGCAGCAATCTCGCCCACCCGCGCCGGCAGATTGCGCATGCACTGGCGGCAATCGCGCGCATGCCCCGGACGCGCATCGTCGCGCTGTCCCCGAATTACGTGACAGCGCCAATCGCATGCGAGGGCGATCAGCCGGACTATGTGAACGCCGTCGTGGCCTTGCGGACGTCCCTTGTGCCGCGCTCGCTGTTGCGGCGTCTGCAGTCGATCGAACGTGCCCAGGGACGCGACCGCGATGCCGCGACGCCGCCCAACTCGCCGCGAACGCTCGACCTTGATTTGTTACTATACGGACGCCGGCTCATTCGGCTGCCGCAGTTGACGGTTCCGCACCCGCGCATGCACGAGCGGGCATTCGTCTTGACACCGCTTCTCGACATCGCACCGGCGATCACGATCCCCCGTCGCGGCCTGGCGCGACGCGGCTGGCGCGCGGTGCGCGACCAGCGAATTGCCCGCACCCGCAGCCATGCATTGCATCGATCGGGGCTGCCGGCACTGACCCAACCCTTGCGCGCTCGACCATGGATCTAGAGAAGTGCCGTTACATCGTCGTCGAAGGGCCGATCGGCGCCGGCAAGACGAGCCTCGCGCGCCAACTTGCCCTGCACCTCAATGCGGAGATGCTGTTGGAGCAGCCCGAGGACAACCCGTTCCTGTCGCGCTTCTACGACGACATGCCCAGGTTTGCGTTGCCCACGCAGCTCACGTTCCTGTTCCAGCGCGCCGACCAGTTACGGGGGCTGTCGCAGCTCGACCTGTTCCGGCGCCCGACGGTGGCGGATTTCCTGCTGGACAAGGATCCGCTGTTCGCCCGCCTCAACCTGTCCAGCGACGAGTACGCGCTGTACGAAAAAGTGTACGGTCACCTCAAGCCGCAAACGCCCACGCCCGATCTCGTCATCTACCTGCAGGCACCGGTCGACACCCTCGTCGCCCGCGTGCAACAACGTGGCGTCGATTACGAACGGTCGATTCCGGACGAATACCTGGCGCGGCTGGCCGACGCCTATTCGCGCTTCTTCTACCAGTACGACGAGGCGCCGTGCCTCATCATCAACAGCGAACGGCTCAATTTCGTCGATGTCCCGGCGCACCTCAATCTGTTGCTGGCGCGCGTCGCGAGCATGCGCGCGCGCCGCGAGTTCTTCAATCTCGGCCAGGCTTGAGCCGGCGCAATCCGGCTCCCCAGGTACTCCGCATGCAGATCATCCGCACCGCCGCAGAGCTTGCGGCGCACCTGGACGGGGCCGGCCGCGTCGCGTTCGTCCCGACAATGGGCAACCTCCATGCGGGTCACCTCGCGCTTTGCCGGATCGCGCGCAGCCACGGCGATGCGGTAGTGGCCAGCATCTTCGTGAACCGGCTGCAATTCGGCCCGAACGAGGACTTCGATCGCTACCCGCGCACGTTCGACGGCGACCGGGCCGGTCTCGAAAGCGTCGGCGTCGACGTGCTCTTCGCTCCGCTCGAACAGGAGATGTATCCGACGCCACAGGCGTACCGTGTGCAACCGCCGCCGCTGGCCGACGAGCTCGAGGGCGCATTCCGGCCCGGCTTCTTCAACGGCGTGTGCACAGTCGTGCTCAAGCTCTTCAATCTGGTGCAACCTGACGTCGCGGTCTTCGGCAAGAAGGACCGGCAGCAGCTGAAGCTCGTCCGCGGCATGGTTCAGCAATTCAATCTGCCGATCGAGATCGTGCCGGCGGAAACGGTCCGGGCAGACGACGGCCTCGCGCTGTCGTCGCGCAACGGCTATCTGACGCCGGCCGAGCGCGCCGAAGCACCGAACCTGCATCGGGTCCTGCGCCAGGCCGCCGACGCCATCGCGGCCGGGCGCTCCGACTACGCCAACCTCGAGTCCGCCGCACGCGCCGAACTGGCGCAACGCAGCTGGAAAGTCGACTACGTCGCAATCCGCCAGGGTCTTGGCCTGCGCGTGCCGCACCCGGAAGGCTTCGACCATCCGCATCTGCTCGTCGTACTCGGTGCCGCCACGCTGGGATCGACGCGACTCATCGACAACGTGGATATAGTGCCGAATCAGACCGAGACCTGATTCCTGTCTCTGCCGCCAATTCATCGATCCAGACATGAAACCCATTGCCACGATTTTCGCCGTTGCCATCGCCGCGCTGATGCCCTGGACGGCAATTGCTCAGGACGCCTACCCCGCCAGGCCCATCCGCCTGATCGTGCCGTTCCCGCCCGGCGCGGGTACGGATTCGGTCGCGCGTTTTGTCGCACAGAGACTCGGCGAGTCGATGCAGGCCTCCATCATCATCGAAAACCGGACCGGCGCCGGCGGCGCGATCGGCGCGGCCGAGGCCGCCCGTGCCGATCCCGACGGCTACACGCTGCTGTTTGTTGCCGGACCATTCACCACCGTTGCCGCCTCGGCGAAAAGCCCGGGGTACGACCCCGTGAAGCAGTTCGTCCCCGTCGCTCCCATCGCGGCCGGTCCGCTGGCCTTTGTCGTCGGGAACGACGTGCCGGCCAATTCAATGCGCGAGTTCATCGCGCTGGCCAGACAGAAGCCGGGTACGCTCAACTACGGGTCGGCGGGCACCGGCAGCATCAATCACCTGGCACTCGAGTTGCTGAACGTGCGCGCCGGCACGAATATCGTCCACGTCCCGTATCGCGGCATCGCTGACGCAACCAAGGACCTGCTGGCCGGCAACATCCAGGCGATGACCGCGTCGATCCCGGCAACGCTGCCGCAGGTGGCCGCGAAAAAAATGAAGGTGCTGGCGGTGACGGGCGCGAAACGCATTCCGCAACTGCCGGACGTCCCCAGCTGGCAGGAAGAAGGCGTGGCGAACGCCAACGTCATCAACTACTGGGGCATCGTCGCGCCCGCCGGCACGCCGCCTTCCATCGTCTCGCGGCTCAACGCGGAGACGCAGAGAGTCCTGGCACAGCCCGATGTCCGCGAGCGGCTCGAGCGCGAAGGTGCCGAAATCATTTCGGGCCCGCCGGAACGGCTGGGCACCTTGATCGAAACCGATCTCGCCGGTTGGAAGAGGCTGATCGTCGAGGCGAAGATCACGCTCGAGTAGTGCTGTCCGCTTTCGCCATGATTTTCGCCGACGGCCGCAACGCAAGCCAATTGCCGAACGCCGCAAGGACAACGCCCAACACGGGGACCCACGACCAGCGGTAGCCTTCGAATATTGTTGACAGCAACATCGCGATCACCGGCGTCGACACCGTGGTGTACGCGGCAGGACCGGCGCCCACGCGGTTGAGCAGCGTGAAATACACGCCGAAGGCAATCACGCTGCCGAACAAGGCAAGGTAGGCCAGCGACAGGATGTAGGGCAGGCGCGCATCGAACGTCCATGGCACGCCCTGGAGTGTCGCAACCGTTCCTGCAAGCAACGAGCCGTACGCCAGACCCCAGACCGTTGCCGGCAATGTGGGGAAACCGGCGCGATGATTGCGCAAGGCGAGCAGATTGCCGATTGCCGCCGAAGCGGTCGCCGCCAGCGTCAACCCGATGCCATAGGCGACGGCGCCGCCTTTTCGCGCCTGGTCCAATTCAGGCAGGAAGAGGAGCGCCACGCCGGTGACGCCGAATGTCGCGGCAACGAAGGTCCGCACGCGCAGCGGTGTCCCGAACGCCAACCGCATCGCGACCGGGCTCATGAAGACCAGTGTCGAGAACAGCACGGCGACGAGCCCCGACGTGATGATCTGTTCGGCCCGGTAAATCCAGATGTAGTTGAAGCCCATCATGAGCACGCCCAGTCCTGCCAGAAAGGCATGATTGCGAGCGGAAAAGCGGAGCGAGCGCCCGGTCGCCATGCACCATGCGGCCAGCGCCAGCGAGGCGAGCGCGAAGCGATAGCAAACGGACACCTCCGGGGCGACGACGCCCAACTGGAACGTGATTCCGAGCCACGTCGACCCCCAGATCAACGTCGGAATGAGGAACAGTACCGGGACGCTCATCTTCATGTCAGGCGATCGTGTAATTCGCGGCGCCGACCGCTGTCGCGAATGCGGCGACCTCCGCTTCCAGCGCGCGCCGGAAGGCGGGTCCGCGCGGGCGCATTTTCGCGAATCCGGCAGTTACCCGGAGCGTCCCGTCAACCTTGGCGGCGTTGGCCCAGCCGATCACGTCATCGCGCCACAGCAACGGAAGCGCGTAATAGCCATAGCGGCGTTTCGCGGGCGGCGTGTACGCCTCGAGGCGGTATTCCCAGCCCCAGAACAGCTCGAAGCGGTGCCGGTCCCAGACCACGGGATCGAAGGGCGCCAGCAGACGCACGCGATCCTCCGCCTCCACCAGCGCCATTTCATCCGCGGGCAAAACGAACACCGTGCCGGCCGCCTCACACCGGCGCAGGGCACCGTCATTGCGCATTTGGGCGAGTACCGCAGCGCGAGCTTCCGCGGCGACCAGATTTCCCGTCGCCATACGCGCCAGCCGCCGGAAACTCGCCTCCGGCACCGGCGCATAGAGCCGCAGCATCAGCATGAAGACTTCCCGGGCGCGCGCGCTCGCCGCGCGTGGGCGCGGACGGGGTTGCGCGAGGTCGTAGAGGCGGATGCCGCCCTCGCGACGCGCCACCCGCAGCTTGCCGCGGTACTGCAGCGCTTCGAGCATTCGCGTGGTCGCCGCGGAATTGCCGCCCCAGTCGTTGCCGATGCTGATCTTGCCCAGCGTGCGCCGAAGATCGCGCGGGTGCGTAACACCGTGCGCGCGGACATGGGCGACAATCAGCCGAGCCAGATGCGGATGCGCGCGCTCGACCTGCCAGCTGTGCGGCGCCCGCGGATGCAGCAGGTTGTGCGTCCGCGCCGGCACCACGCCATACACGTGTACATGATCCTCCGCGAGCGGCATTTCCGGATAGGCACGATCGAGGTCACCCACACGGTATCCCGCGACGCGTTGGCGCAGGATCAGATCAGCGGCCCGCGCCGGTGCCCGAATGGGATCGAGCTGAACGAATCCCAGAGACTCGATCGCCGCCGCCAGCTCTGTGGGCGCGAACAGCGAGCGCCGCACCGCATGGGCGCGCAGTGCCTTCATGGAAACGGTTGCGATCAATGGACCCCCACGCTTGCCGCTTTCGCGGCCGCGCTGCCCCCGGCGGCAGCCTGCAGTCCCGCGCCTTGGGTCGGCCCGGCGGCGCGAAGTTGGACCCCCACGCTTGCCGCGTTCGCGGCTGCGCTGCCCCCGGCGGGGGCGCTATTCGCGCCTTGGGACGGCCCGGCGGCGCGAAGTTGGACCCCCACGCTTGCCGCGTTCGCGGCTGCGCTGCCCCCGGCGGGGGCGCTATTCGCGCCTTGGGACGGCCCGGCGGCGCGAAGTTGGACCCCCACGCTTGCCGCGTTCGCGGCTGCGCTGCCCCCGGCGGGGGCGCTATTCGCGCCTTGGGACGGCCCGGCGGCGCGAAGTTGGACCCCCACGCTTGCCGCGTTCGCGGCTGCGCTGCCCCCGGCGGGGGCGCTATTCGCGCCTTGGGACGGCCCGGCGGCGCGAAGTTGGACCCCCACGCTTGCCGCGTTCGCGGCTGCGCTGCCCCCGGCGGGGGCGCTATTCGCGCCTTGGGACGGCCCGGCGGCGCGAAGTTGGACCCCCACGCTTGCCGCGTTCGCGGCTGCGCTGCCCCCGGCGGGGGCGCTATTCGCGCCTTGGGACGGCCCGGCGGCGCTCATGCCGCGCGCAACGCGTCGACGATCTTCATCCGTGCCGCACGCGCCGCAGGCAGAAACCCGCCGACGAAGCCCATGACCAGCGCGAAGGCGAGCGAGGCGGCCACGATGCCCGGCGTCAGCGAAAAACCGAAGGCGATTTCGGCGAACGTCTGGAAATTCATCGTCGAAATGGAGAACGCCTGCATGCAAGCTGCGCCGACGAGACCGACCAGGCCACCGACCAGGCCCAGCAGCAGCGCCTCGCCCAGAAACGCGACCAGGATGGCCGCGCGCGAGAAGCCCAGCGCGCGCAATGTGCCGATTTCGTTCGTGCGCGAAGCAACGCTCGCGTACATCGTGATCATGGCGCCGATGATCGCGCCGATGGAAAAAATTACCGATATCGTGGTGCCGAGATAGAAGATGAACTTGGACAGCGCTTCCGACTGGTCAGCGTAGAACTGCGTCTCTCGCTTGACCTCCAGCGTGAGCCGCGGGTCGCCCTCGATCTCGGCCTTGACCGCGTCGAACCGGCTGCTGTCCGCGAGCTTGAAGATCGCGGCGGAAAAACTCACGCGGCGGAACGCCTGCAGCAACTGTTCGGCGTCGCCCCAGATCTCCGAATTGAAACCCGTGCGGCCGGCATCGAACACGCCGACCACCGTCCAGTCGCGCTGGGCAAAGCGCAGCGTCTCGCCCAGTGCGGCGCCGCGGAATCCGTTGGCGATGGATTTTCCCGCGATGATTTCCGACGTGCCGGGCTGGAACATCCTTCCTTCGACGATCTGCAATTGCGGTCGCAGCACGAGCCCGGTCGGTGTCGCGCCGCGAATCACGACATTCGACGGCTTGCCCGAATCGCGCTTCGGCAGGTTGATGAGCACCACCGTTTCCTTCGAGATCAGCTTTTCTCCGGCAACACCGGTGGCGATGTCGGGCAGCGTCTCGACGATCGCGGCTGACGGACGATCGACACCGCTTTGCACCTCGGTCTGCGAGCCGCGGCGGATGACGATGATGTTGTCCGGTTGTCCAGTGGCGACGAGGGTCTCCCGGAGTCCCGCCGCGAGCATCAGCACTGTCGCGAACACGTACACGACGAGCGCCATCCCGCCCGCCGTGAGCAGCGTGGTCAACTTGCGCGCGGTGAGGTTGCGCGCAATGTAGCTGAGGGGAACGCCGGTCATCATGCAAGCGAGCGCAGGCCATCGACGATGCGCACCCTGGCCGCGCGCCAGGCCGGCACGCACGCCGCCACGACGCCGACGACGAGCGCCGCGCCAAGTTGCATCAGGACCGTCTGCCGGCTGACGAAGAAGACCGGGAACAGCGTGCCCATGGCGCCGGCAAAGGCGTTCGCGAGCGGAAACGTGAGCAGTATTCCCAGACCGCCGCCTGCGAGCGCGATGCCGATGGACTCCGCAAAGATGAGCAAGGCGACGAAACCGTTGCCGAAGCCCAGCGTCTTCATCGTCGCATACTCGCCATAGCGCTCGCGCGCGGTCATCGCCATCGTGTTGGCCATCACGGCCATGATGATGATGATCACGACGAACGACACGGCCTGCACCGCGACCAGGATCGTCTCGGTCATCGCGACGAACCCCAGCTGAAACGCCTTCTCGGTCTCAGTCAGCGTCTCGGCCAGCGAGTTCCTGAAGGTGGCATCCACGTCCCGGGAAATCGCGGCGGCCTGCGCCGGGTCCCTGATTTCGACGATGAAAACGCCGATCTGATCGCCTCGCCTGGGGAAGCGCGCCTTGATCGCCTCATTCAGGTATTGCCAGTGAAAATAGAACTGCGTCTCGTCGGTCTTGGCGTCAACGCCGTCGTAGATTGCGCGAAGCGTGAAGGTCCACGTGCCGGGAAAGATGGTCCCGCGCAGCGGAATCTGGTCGCCGATCTTCCAACCGTATTGATCGGCGAGCTTGCGGCCGACGACGGCACCCTTGCGATCGACCAGGAATGCCTTCTTCTCCTCCGGCTTCAGCACGAATTCAGGATACATGTCGAGATAGGTTGCCGCGTCGATCGCAAACTGCGGGAAGAAATTGCGTTCGGTTATGTAGATTCCCCCGAACCAGTTGGCCCATGACACTGCGGCTACGCCAGGAACCTGCCGGATCTTCTGCGCGTAGGTGAGCGGCATCGAGAAGACCAGCGAGATGGAATTGCGCGTGACCAGGCGCGCCGAAGACGTCGCCTCGGCGCCCGCGTACCACGCCTCGACGATCGTGCGCAGCAGGCCGAACGCCGTGATCGCGACGATGATGCCGACGATCGTCAACGACGTTCGCAGCTTGTGCCGGAACGCGTTCTTGAAGACGAGGAAGACAACGTACATCGCCCACTCCCGGTCAACCGACCAGGATGCCCTTTTCGAGCTGCACGATCTTGTGCGCATGGCTGGCGGCTTTCGGATCATGCGTGACCATGATGATGGTCTTGCCCAACTCCACATTGAGGCGTTCGAGCAGGCTTAAGACTTCCTCCGCCGTCGTGCGATCGAGGTCGCCCGTCGGCTCGTCTGCAACGATGAGCGTCGGATCGGTGATCAATGCCCGGGCTATGGCCACCCGCTGCTGCTGGCCACCGGACAGTTCATTCGGGAAATGCGTGGCGCGGTCCGACAGGCCAACCAACGCCAGCGCGGTTTCGACACGCTCCCGCCGATCCCGGCGCGACAGTGAGGTCAGCTGCAGCGGCAACTCGATGTTCTGAAACGCGGTCAGCACCGGCATCAGGTTGTAGAACTGGAAGATGAAACCGACATTCGCGGCGCGCCACGCCGCCAGGTCGCCATCGGAAAGGCGCGCGATGTCCACGCCGGCAATGCGTATTTCACCGGACGTCGGCTTGTCGATGCCTGCGATGAGGTTGAGGAGTGTGGACTTGCCCGAGCCCGAGGGCCCCATGAGCGCGATGTAATCGCCAGGGAGAACGTCGAAGTTGATGTCGACCAGCACCGGGATGATCTGCTCGCCCCGCGTGTAATACTTGGTCAGGTTGCGGATCGCGACCAACGGCTCGCCGCCGGCGCTGTGCGAAGGGCTGCCTGCAAGAACGTGCGGCGGGGCTTCCGGCGATTCCGTGTGCATGGTCCTATTTCGCGACCTTCACCAACGCGCCCGAGACGAAATTCTCGGCCGGCTTTTGCACGACCTTGTCGCCGCTCCTTACATCGCCGGTGATGCCGGTCAGATCGCCCACCTTCCCGCCCGTTGTCACCGGCACGGCGACAGCGATGCCGTCCTTGACGACGAAGACGACTGCGCGGCCGTCGCGCTGCGCGATCGCATCGGTCGCCACCGCGACCATCGGCTTCTGCTGTTCCGCCGTCACGTCCTGTGATAGAAAACTCACCTTGGCGCTCATTTCCGGCAGGATCCGCGGATCGATCGCGTCGAATTTCACCTTGGTCATGACGGTGGCCTTGGCGCGGTCCACCGTCGGCACGATGCGGCTGATGCGGCCGCGGAACCGCGTGTCCGGAAGTGCGTCGAGCAGGATCTCCGCAGGCTGGCCCACGGTGACTTTGGACAGGCTCGATTCGGCGACGTCGGCCTCCACTTCCAGCGTGCTCATGTCCGCTATCGAAACCACCGCGCCTTTCGAGTCGGCCGCGTTGGAGAATGGCGTCACGAGATCGCCGACGTTGGCGCTCTTCGACAGGATCACGCCGTCGAACGGCGCGCGGATCACCGTGTAGTCGACGGAGACCTGCGCATTGCGCGACATGGCCTCCGCGGCGCCGATCGTCGCGCGCGCGTTGCCGACGCCGGCCGTTGCCCTCTCGGCGCGCGCCTTCGCGGTGTCGACGGAGGCGGCGGAAACAAAGCCCTTGGCCAGAAGATCCTGGTTGCGCTTCAGCTGCGCCAGGGCATCGCGTTCCTCGGCCAACGCCTGCTCCAGCGCGGCCCTGGCGGCTTTCACGTTGGCCTGAGCGCTTTCGCCCTGTGCCACGACGTCACGCGCGTCGATGCGCGCAATGATGTCGCCGGCCTTGACCCGCGAACCTTCCGCCACGCCGAGCCATTCGAGACGTCCGGTCGCCTTCGACGAGATGGCGGCCTTCCGCTGCGCGACGACGTAGCCCGTCGAATTGAGCAGAACGAACTGCTGCGAAGGATAGGTCGTGACCACCGACGTCGTCTGGACGGTCACCGCGCGCGGCTGCAGCGCAAACCAGCCGCCAGCCGCGGCCAGCACCAGCAGGATGCCGCCCCACCACAGCCAGCGCCGGCGACGGCGCGAGGCCACCGGCGCCACGCTGCGGTCGATGCGGAGTTTCGTAAGGTCGGGCTGTGTGGCTTGCGTCATGGCGGGGGCTGGGGGAAAAAATGAACGCCGGGAAACGTTCCGGCGGACCGCCATTCTACCGGTTTGCCTCGCCCCGACTCTGGACACCGCCCCCGCCGTGGAGGCGCTCCACCCGCGCCCGGGCGCCCCGTCCGGGGACCCCCAGTTACGACCGTTCGGCGGCCCGTCTTCCTTCCCTCTTGCATTTTTCGCCGAACGTATTCAAAATGCGAATCATTCGTATTACGACCCCACTTGCGATCGTTCGCCGACCGCGGGTAGCCGAAGGAGACCGCCGCCATGCTCGCCACACTGCTCGTGACATTGCGCGAAGGCATCGAAGCATTCCTGATCGTTGCCATCACGCTGGCTTATCTGCGCAAGACCCACCGGGTCGCGCTCGGCTCGGCGGTACTGTGGGGTACCGGCGTCGGCGTCGCGCTGTCGGTGCTGGCAGGCTATTTCTTCGGTCAGGCGGAAAACAAGCCGCTGTGGGAAGGCTTCCTGGCGCTCGCCGCCGGGTTGATGGTGCTGTCGATGGTGTTCTACATGCTGAAAGCGTCCAAGCGGATGCGCGGCGACATCGCGGCGAAGGTCGAGGCCGCAGCGTTGAAGTCCACTACGGGTGCGTGGCTCGGGGTGTTCGCGTTCGTGCTGGTCATGATCGTCCGCGAAGGCATGGAAACGGCGCTGATCCTGACCACGCTGCTCTTCGAGCAAGGTTCCCGTGATCTGCTGATTGGCGCGACGCTGGGCATTCTGCTCGCCGCGCTCGTCGCGTGGGCGTGGTCGCGCTACGGGCAGCGCGTCAACCTCAAGCGCTTCTTCCAGGTGACGTCGGCATTCCTCATCCTGTTCACCATTCAGCTCTTCATCTACGCCTTCCACGAGTTCAGCGAAGCCGGTGTCATTCCGGGCATCGACAATGCGTACTGGCATGTCATGACCGAGCCCTACGGCCCGGAAGGCCAGTACGGGGAGTGGCTGACCTATTTCATGGTGCTGGTCCCTGCGGGCTGGCTGGCGCTCGCGTGGTGGCGCGATCGCAGCACGCCGACTCCAACCGCCCGCACTGCCTGAAAGTTCACGATGTACGTCTGCATCTGCAATGCAGTGACCGACGGCGAGATTCGCGGTGCCGTGAAACTCGGTGTACGCTCGCTCGCGGATCTGTCGGCTGCACTGGGCGTGGCGACGTGCTGCGGTCGCTGCATAGACTGCGCGCGCTCCGTGCTGGCCGAGTCGCTGGCGGCGGCTTGCGGATGCGCCGGCGGCGACGACTAGCCAACACTCGCGTTCCAGGCGTTCATTCGCGTTGCGAGTCGAATCGACGCGGACATTCGTGCACGTCCTGCGCACGCAACCCGATCTTCCGGAGACGACAAGATGAAGGGCGACAAGGATGTCCTGCGGCACCTCAATGCGGTGCTCGCCAACGAACTGACCGCCATCAACCAGTATTTTCTGCACGCGCGCATGTTCCGCAATTGGGGCTTTCACAAACTCGGCGACCTCGAGTATCACGAATCGGTCGACGAGATGAAGCATGCGGACAAGCTGGTCGAGCGCATCCTGTTCCTCGAGGGGCTGCCCAACCTGCAGGATCTCAACAAGCTGATGGTCGGCGAAAGCGTGCCGGAAGCGCTGGCGTGCGATCTCAAGCTGGAACGCGCCGCGCATTCGATCCTGAAAGCGGCCATCGCGCATTGTGAAAAGATCGGTGACTACATCAGCCGCGAGCTGTTCGAGGACATCCTCGAATCCGAAGAAGAGCACATCGATCTTCTCGAAACGCAAATCGGATTGATCGAGAAGGTGGGGCTCGAAAACTACCTGCAATCGCAGATGGGCGAGGAAACTCCAGGTTCCTAGCCTCATTCCGCTGGCGCAGATCTACCCTCCCTCCAGTGGCGTCGGTTCAGTGACGGCTTGCCCACCGCGACGACGTCCGCGCCACGCGTCGACCGAAATGATCGCGAGTCCGGCGCCGATGCAGCCGATACCGATCCACTCGTTGCGGGTGAGCCGCTCGCCGAAGACGGCCATCGACGACAGCAACGCAATGACGGGGATGGCGAACATGTTGAGCGACGCCGTGCCTGCCGGCAACCAGCGCAGCACCGCGATCCACAACAGGAACCCCAATGCGGTCGATATCGCACCCACTTGTGCGAGCAGCAGGACATAGGTCGCGCTCCATTGCGTCGCGGGCAGGTCGAGGACAAACGGCAGCAAGGTCAATGGCAGCACGCCAAGCAGCATCTGCCACGCGATGAAATTGAGCGCGTCGAAGCGTTGTCCGCGCTGGAAATACTTGGTGGCGATCGTGCCGGCCGCCCAACCGAATCCGGACAATACGGCCCACAACTTGGGCGCCAACTCGCCGTGCCACTGCCACGGCTCGACCAACAGCACCATACCGGCCAGCGCGAAGGCGACCGCAAGCCACTGGCAGCCCTTGACGCGTTCGTGCAGCACCGGCCATGCCAATAGCAGCGTCCAGAACGGCATGGTGAACACGAGTACCGACGTGCGTCCGGCGCCGCCGCCGGCCAACGCCATCGTCGTCGAGCCGAAATTGATTGTCGTCTGGAAGACACCGGTGACGATCACTGCGAGCCAGGACTCCGGCAACAGCCGCCCGCGCCGCCAGAACAGCACCGCGAACAGGACCACGATGGCGAGCCACGTCCGCTGCACGTTGAGGATGACCGGGTGTGCGGACTGCAGCGCCAGTTTCATCACGACCCAGTTGCCGCCCCAGATCAGCGTCAGGAGTGCCAGCGCGATGTACGCGCCGCGCCGCGATTGCACCGCGAGGCGTCGCGGCATCAGGCGAGAAACGTCTCGAGCTCGCGCGCGACGGCTTGCGGCTGGTCGTGATGCAGCATGTGTCCGGCATCGCCAATCGTGACGAGCCGGGCACCCGGAACATGCGCCATCCTTCGTTCAATTTCAGCCGCGGGATCGCCGCCGCCGGCCAGCCAGCGCGGAATGGTGGAATCGTCCGCGGCAACCCACAGCGCGGGCGCAGTGATGCGATGCCAGATCGCGAAGGTCTCCTCCAGCCGGTACACGCCGGGAAACGGAAGCTTGTGGCGTGGATCCGCGCGAAGCCGGGCCGTGCCGTCGGGCAGTGCTTCTCCCCAATGCGATGCCAGATACTCTGCCTTGTCACGCGCCAGCCGGCGATTGTTCTTCTGCAATCGGTCCGCGACCGCCGCAAGGCTGCGGTAGGGAGCGAGCACCGGCGGATCTTCGAGTGCATTCAACCATGCGGTGAATTTCGTCGGCGCCACGTCGGGCCCCTCGCCGGGAATGCCGAACCCGTCGAGCGAGACGACATTGCGGATCCGTCCGGGCCGCAACCCGGCGTACATCAAGGCCACGTTGCCGCCGAGACTGTGGCCGGCGACATCGACCGCGTCTTCGGGCGCCAGCGCGCGCACCAGGCCATCGAGGTCGGCCACGTAATCGGCGAACCAGTAGCCCTCGTGCGGCCATTCGCTCAGGCCGAATCCGCGCCAGTCCGGTGCCAGCACCTGCCAATCGGCGGAAAGCGCGTCGACCAGGAACTGGAACGACGCGGAGACGTCCATCCAGCCATGCAGCAGGATGAGCTTGCGCGCACGCGCGTCACCCCACGTGCGAACGTGATAGCGAAGACCGCGGACATCGACGAACTGCGACGTCGAAGGTCTCACCCGCGGTTCCTCATCGTCCGACTACTTTTTCCGGCACTGGGCGACCCCATCCTGCCACCCGGTGCGGTAGTTGCCGTCCGCGGCGAAACGCGCGGTGTCCTTCTGCTCCGTGCCGCGCGCGGTCGCGCAACCGTCACCAAACCCCAGGCGATACGTCGGGGGAAATCCCTGCAGGTTGACAGGGGGCGGCGGCGGTTCGACATAGGGTTTCGGTGCGGGCGCGGGCGCAGTGGCGGGCGCCCCCGTTGGTGCAGCCGGCGTCCCAGGCGAAGGAGGCTCAACGGTCGCGCAACCGGCCAGCGTGGCGAACAGAAGAACACTTGCGAAGCGAATCAAGGACATCGCGGAGAATTCCGGTTGGACATCACGAGCCGGCGGCGTCCGCACAAGCTCATCCGCAAATGCCCATTCGGGAAAACTCACTTGCGAAACTCACTTGCGAAACCCATTTGCGAAACCTATTTGCGAATACTCATTTGCGAAAACCCGCGCGCGAACAGAGTAGAATTCTAGCACTCCGGCACTGCCCCGAAATGACCGATCCGTCCTTCGTCCACCTGCGGCTGCACAGCGAATTCTCGGTCGTCGACAGCACGGTCAGGATCGATGCCGCGGTGGCCGCGGCGGCGCGCGACGGCATGCCTGCGCTGGCACTCACCGACCTGGCCAACGCCTTCGGTCTCATCAAGTTCTACAAGGCGGCGCGCAGCGCCGGTTTGAAGCCGATCGTCGGCTGCGATGTGTGGATCACGCACGATTCGGAGCGCGATCGCCCATTTCGCGCCATCCTGTTGGCGGCGTCCCGCGAAGGCTATCTGAAGCTGTGCGACTGGCTGTCGCGCGCGTATCGCGCCAATCAGTATCGCAGTCACGCCGAGATCCGGCGCGAATGGTTTGCCGAGGGGACCGAAGGTCTGATCGCGCTGTCCGGCGCGCGCGATGGCGACGTCGGCCACGCGCTGTTGCAGGGCAACCCCACGGCCGCGTCGCGTGCGGCGCGCGAATGGTCGGCATGGTTCCCGCAGCGCTACTATCTCGAAGTGCAGCGTGCCGGTCTCCCCGAGGACGACTCGCTGGTCGCAGCCACTGCCGCACTCGCCGGCGAACTCGCATTGCCGGTCGTGGCCACGCACCCGACGCAGTTTCTCGCGCGTGAAGATTTTCGCGCACATGAGGCACGGGTTTGCATCGCGGAGGGCTCGATACTGTCCGACGCAAGGCGGCCGAAGCGCTTCACGCCAGATCAATTCTTCACGACCCGCGCGGACATGGCCGCGAAATTCGCGGACCTGCCCGAAGCCCTCGCGAACTCGGTCGCCATCGCCCAGCGCTGCAACCTGACCATTGCGCTCGGCCAGAACCATCTGCCGGAATTCCCTACACCGCCCGGCGTGACCATCGACGAGCACCTGCGCAACGAGGCCGTCGCCGGGCTGGAACGGCGCCTGGTGCAACTCTACCCGGACGACGCGCTCCGCGACGGCAAGCGTCCGGAGTACCTCGCCCGGCTCGACTTCGAAACCAGGACCATCGTGCAGATGGGCTTCGCCGGCTACTTCCTGATCGTCGCCGATTTCATCAACTGGGCCAAACGTAACCATGTCCCGGTAGGTCCGGGCCGCGGGTCCGGCGCGGGCTCACTCGTCGCATATTCGCTCGGCGTGACCGATCTCGATCCCATTCGCTACGCGCTGCTGTTCGAGCGCTTCCTCAATCCGGAGCGGGTATCGATGCCCGACTTCGACATCGACTTCTGCCAGAACGGCCGCGACCGGGTCATCGATTACGTAAAGCACAAATACGGCGCCGATTCCGTCTCGCAGATTGCGACGTTCGGAACGCTGGCGGCGCGCGCGGCTGTGCGCGATGTCGGCCGCGTGCTCGACATGCCGTACCTGTTCGTCGACGGCATCGCAAAGCTGATTCCCTTCCAGCCGGGCAAGCAGGTCCTGTTGAAACGACCGCCTGCGCGCAAGGAAGACCGCGAAGCCAACGTCATCTATGCGCGCGAGGCCGAGCCGTTGTTGGTGGAGCGCGAGGCCGCGGAAGAGGAAGTCCGGCAGCTGCTCGAACTGGCGGAGCAACTGGAAGGCCTGCCGCGCAATGTCGGCATGCACGCTGGCGGCGTGCTGATCGCGCCCGGCAAACTCACCGATTTCTGCCCGCTGTACGTCCAGTCCGGCGCGGACGCGATTCTCTCCCAGTTCGACAAGGACGATGTCGAGGCCGTCGGTCTGGTGAAGTTCGACTTCCTCGGTCTCACGACACTGACCATTCTCGACTGGACTCTCAGGTATATTCGCAAGCTCGATGGGCAAGCCGAGGTCGTGCTCGACGCGCTGCCGCTCGACGACCGCGCCGCGTACGACATCTTCAAGAGCGGCAATACGGTCGCCGTGTTCCAGTTCGAATCGCGCGGCATGCGCGACTTGCTGAAGCAGGCGCCGCCGACCCGCTTCGAGGACATCATCGCGCTGGTCGCGCTGTACCGGCCAGGGCCGATGGAACTCATTCCCGCGTATGTCGCACGCAAGTCCGGGCGCGAGCGCGTGCCCTATCCCGATCCGCGTCTCGAGCCCATTCTCGAGCCCACGTATGGCGTGATGGTGTATCAGGAACAGGTGATGCAGATCGCGCAGGTGATCGGCGGCTATTCGTTGGGGGGCGCCGACCTGCTCCGCCGCGCCATGGGCAAGAAGAAGCCCGAGGAAATGGCAACCCATCGGACAATTTTCGTCAAAGGAGCGATTGCGAACAATGTGACGGAGGGCCGCGCCACGCTGCTCTTCAATGACATGGAGAAATTCGCCGGCTATGGTTTCAACCGGTCGCACGCCGCGGCCTACGCGCTCATCGCCTACCAGACCGCGTGGTTCAAGGCGCATCATCCGGCTGCGTTCATGGCGGCCAACCTTTCGCTGGTCATGGACGACACCGACAAGGTCCGTCACTTCCGCGACGATGCGATCGCGCTGGGGTTGAAGATGCTGCCGCCGGACGTCAATGCATCGAATTACCGTTTCGAACCGGTGGATGAAAAGCAAATCCGGTATGGACTGGGCGGCATCAAGGGCACCGGGCAGTCCGCGATCGAGGCCATCGTGGCCGCCCGCGAAGCGGCGGGTCCATTCCGTGACCTCTTCGATTTCTGCCGGCGAGTGGACAAACGTTCCGTCAACAGGCGCGCGGTGGAGGCCCTTGTGCGGGCGGGCGCATTCGACGCAATCGAGCCGCGCCGCGCGGCTCTTCTGGCGTCGGTCGGCATGGCGCTCGAGGCGGCCGAGCGCGCCGAAGCCAATGCGGCGCAGGTCTCGCTGTTCGGCGAGGAGTCCGCGGAACGTTCGATGGGGCTCGTGGCGACGCGCGACTGGTCCGATGCCGAGCGGCTGCAGAACGAAAAATCCGCGGTCGGGTTCTACCTGTCCGGGCATCCGTTCCACGGCTATGCGGCGGAATTGGCTCCCGTGGTGCGCACTGCGCTTGTCGACTTGAGTCCCCGAAGCGATCGCGTGCTGGTCGCCGGCATCGTGACACAAATGCGCGTGCAGTCCGGACGGCGGGGGCGGATGGCCTTTGTCACGCTCGACGACGGCCGCGGCTCGACCGAAATCATGGTCTACAACGAACTCTACGACAGCGTGCGCAACCTGTTGCGGGACGATTCCCTGGTCATCGCGGAGGTCAAGGTCACCCAGCGCATGACCGACGACGGCGAGTTCGCGGGCCTGCGGATCATCGCCGAGAACGTCTACGACCTCCCGACGGTGCGCAGGAAGTTCGCCAAAGGACTCAAGCTCGCGTGCAACGGCAACGCTTCCGCGGCCAGACTCGCGGAAATCCTTCAGCCGTTCCGTCCGGGTGACAAGCCGATAATCGTTTCCTACCGCAACGAGCGCATCGGCGGTGACGTGGCATTGCCCGAGGCGTGGCGGGTCAATCTGGAAGATGCGTTGCTCGACCGCCTGCGCGAGTGGCTGCAGCCCGAAAACGTGCAGGTGCTGTATTGAGTCGCCGCTGCTAGGCGCAGGCACGATACGGAGTTTCGCAGTTGCGCTGAAGCGA
The DNA here is from genome assembly GCA_963829415.1 of uncultured beta proteobacterium. GTDB lineage: Bacteria > Pseudomonadota > Gammaproteobacteria > Burkholderiales > Casimicrobiaceae > VBCG01. Next base: position 274,108 of record CAWHII010000001.1, read on the forward strand.
CAGTTCGGCCGTGGCCTCTGGCGGCATCGCGACTTCCTGCTGCTGTGGAGCGCGCAGGGCATCTCGGCCGTCGGCTCGCGCATCACGCGCACGGCATTGCCCATGGCGGCAATCCTGGTCATCGACGCATCCGCGTACGAACTCGGTTTCCTCGCCGTCGCGCTGTCGCTGCCCGGCGTGCTGGTGGCGTGGTTCGCCGGTGGCTGGGTGGACCGCCATCGCCGCCGTCCGTTGCTGATCGCAACCGACCTGATCCGAGCGGTGGCGCTCACGGCCATTCCACTCGCGGCATTCCAGCACGTCTTGTCGCTGCCCGTTCTCTTCGCGGTCGCCGCGGTCACGGGCGTTTGCACGGTACTCTTCAACCTGGCCGACCACGTGTTCATCACCGACCTCGTGTCGCGCAAGCGCCTGCTCGATGCCAACAGCAAACGCGAGGCGATAGACGCAGTCGCCGAGATCTCCGGTCCCGCGCTCGGCGGCGCATTGGTGGCGCTGTGGACTGCGCCGATCGCCATCCTGGCCGACGCCGTGACATTCGTCGTCTCGGCCTTCCTGATCGCGCGGATTCGCAAAGCTGAAGCGCGTCCGAAACCGGTCGCGGCTACGTCGTTCGTCGACGACGTGCGCACCGGCATTCAGGTGGTCTTCCGGACGCCAGCGGTCCGCACGCTGTTCTGCGCAATGACGATGTTTACCTTGTGCGGCAGCTTCATGGCGTCGCTGTACACGCTCTATGCGCTACGGGAGCTGGGGTTGTCGCCCACGCAGTTGGGCTTGGCAATCGGATGCGGCGGCGTCGGCGGTCTGATCGGCGCCGCGCTGGCTGCGCCCGCCGCCACGCGCTGGGGCACACGCCGCACGCTGTTGGGGTCGCTCGCCCTGACGGCGGTGATGCAGGCATTCATTCCGCTGGCTCCGGCCGTCCCGTGGATCGCCATGCTGTTCCTGGTCGCGCAGCAACTGGTGGGCGACGGCGCCATGACCGTGTATCTGGTCAATGAAACCACGCTGCGCCAGCGGCTGTTGCCACAGGAAGCGCTGGGACGGTCGGCGGCAACCTGGCAGGTTGCCGCCGGTTTGCTGACGCCAGCCGGCGCGCTGCTGGGTGCACTGCTCGCCGAAGCGTTCGGACTGCGGCCAACGCTCTGGGTGCTGGCAGCAGGCTTCGCGGCCGCACTGCTGTGGCTGCTCGTGGCGCGCGGCACGTTGCCCGAACGACACGTGGATAGGGCCGACCGACTCCACGTAGAATCGCGTTGACACCCTTTCGGAATCGCCGCCATGCCACTGCCAAACTCCATGCGTTACATCGCAATGCGCGAGCCTGGTCCCCCGGACGTGCTCTACGAAGCCGATGGACCCATGCCAAAGGTCCAGTCGGGCGAAGTGTTGATCGAGGTTGCGTATGCCGGCGTGAACCGTCCCGACTGCCTGCAGCGCTCCGGCGCCTATCCGCCGCCCGCCGACGCGTCCCCGATCATCGGCCTTGAAGTCGCGGGCCGAATCGCCGCGCTGGGCGAGGGGGTCACTACGTGGCAACTCGGAGACGAAGTCTGCGCGCTCACGCCAGGCGGCGGCTATGCGCAATTTTGCGCAACGCCCGCCGGCTTCTGTCTGCCGATTCCCGCAGGAATGACGTTGCGCGAGGCCGCCGGGATACCCGAGAATTACTTCACGGTCTGGTACAACGTCTTCGACCGCGTGCACCTTGCTGCCGGTGAATCGATCCTGATTCACGGCGGCACCAGTGGCATCGGATTGACGGCAATCCAGCTTGCCAAGGCCTTTGGCGCAACCGTCTTCACCACCGCCGGCAGCACGGAAAAGGTGGCGTTCTGCAGCACAATGGGCGCCGATCATGCGCTCGACTACAAGACGCAGGACTTCGTCGCGGAAGTGTTCCGGATCACCAACAAGCGGGGCGTCAACGTCGTGCTTGACATGGTCGGGGGGGACTACGTCGAGAAGAACCTGAAATGCCTGGCGCTCGAAGGCCGGCTGACGCAGATCGGCTTTCTCGACGGGAGCCGCGTCAACGTCGACCTGCGCCACGTGCTGATCAAGCGGTTGACGGTCACCGGCTCGACGCTGCGGGCCAGCCCGGCGGCGCGCAAGGTCGCGCTGGCGAACTCGTTGCGCGAACATGTCTGGCCGCTGTTCGCGCAAAGGCGGTTGCAGGTCGTGATCCAGGAAACGCTTCCCATCGCGCGGGCGGGCGATGCGCACGCGCTGATGGAATCGGGCCGGCTGATCGGTAAGGTGATCCTGAAGGTCGGCCCTTGATCGGGGTCAATGCGTCCGGTCAATACGTCGCGCGGCCCCCCGACAGGTCGAACACCGCCCCGGTCGAGAACGAGCAATCCTCGCTCGCGAGCCAGCACACCATGGCCGCAATTTCTTCGACCGTCCCGAAGCGGCCCAGCGGAATCTTGGACAGCATGAAGTCGATGTGCTGTTGCGACATCTGGTCGAAGATCGCCGTGCGTACCGCTGCCGGCGTCACACAGTTCACGCGAATGCCGGTCTTCGCCAGCTCCTTGCCCAGCGACTTGGTGAGTCCCATCACCGCGGCCTTGGACGCGCTGTACGCCGACGCGTTCGGATTGCCCTCCTTGCCGGCCACCGAAGCGATATTGACGATGCGGCCGTAGTCCTTCGCCTGCATCAGCGGGACGACCGCACGATTGCAGTAGAAGAGCCCGTGCACGTTGACGTCGAACACGCGCTTCCAGTCGTCTACCGGATACTGCGCCACCGGCACGTTGGGACCGGTGATGCCCGCCGAGCATACGAGCACGTCCAGGCCGCCGTTCGCCAGCGCCGTCGCGTTGGCCACCCGCTCTACTGCGGCGGCATCAGCGACGTCGAGTTCGAAGGTCAAGGTGCCGGCACCGACGGCGGCCTTGGCCTGCGCCAGTGCGGCCGGATCGCGGTCCCATAACGCGACCCGCGCCCCGCTTGCGGCGAGGCGTCTGGCGACGGCGAGGCCAATGCCTGCGGCGCCGCCGGTCACTGCGGCAAATCGGCCGTTGAAGTCGAGCTGGTTCATCTTTCGCTCTCGAAAAATCGGGTTTGATGCGCGGAGAACAGCCCCGCGAATATCTCCATTACGCGCGGTAGAAAAGCGCGAGCCCGATGACCAGGGCCGAAAGGGCGATGACGCCGACAATGCACATCAGGGCGAACATCGTATTCTTCGTCTCGCCATGAAAGACCAGGAGACCGTCGATGAGCTCTGCCACCTGGGTGTTGGACACAGCCGAGACGGGTGCGGCCGTTGCGTGCGTCGCCGCCTCATCGCTGCGCGGTTCCGGCACGTCGATGGGGAGGATAAACGAAAAACTCGTGACCAGCAGCACGCGATGCGACAACGTATTCCAGAACTTGGTGCGCTTCCCGCCCCGTACTTCATATCCCAAGCCTGGTGTCTCGGTCCGGGAGATCCGCTCACCGGCATCGACGAAGAACTTGGTCGGCAACCGGCCGGAAAGTGCGACGCGCACCAGCGTATCGAATTTTGCGCCGCCCATCGCGATGTTGATCTGATATTTCGCGGGGGACGGATCGGCAGCCGTTTCCGACTCCGCAATGTAGACGAGGGACCCCACATCCTTCGTGCCGTTCCGCGCGCCGTCGTCCTTGCTGCGGACGCGCACCGCGCCGGTGAGCTCCTCGAGCATTTCGCCGGACGCGAGCTTGACGGAGTCCCCTGGGTAGACGACGACCTTCATCACCAGGACACTGGCCTTGCTGTCCTCGATGATGAGCCGTGCCTTGGTCGGCCGGAAACCCACGAGCGGCATACATTGAATCCGTTGTTGTTCCGGCCGCGATAATGGTCGCGGCGCCAGCGTGGATTCTAAGACATGAGCGGGGAAAACGATGCGCCCAACCGACCGGCGGGGTTCACTTCTGTACTCCACATACCGTGGCCTCGCGCGACTGATTGTGGAGCTATGCCACTAAACTGCGTTCTGTTCGGACGGTCCATCCTGCGTGCCGAATGCGGCCGAACGCGACCTCGCATGAACAACCCTATCCAGACCGTGTTCGACGCCGCGATCGTCATGGCGAAATGAATCCCGGCCTGCTCGGCGGCGCCGCCCAAGACAATCATCAGCTTTGCCGCGAGCAACCATGGCGCAGCCTTTCTCCACGAAAAAATCAACCGGTATGCACCGGGCATATGACGTCGTTGCTGGAGGCGGTAGCCGGGAAGCCGAAGGTCCCGACGGAGCCGAATACGCGAAAGCGAAGCGTCGGTTCGCCGACACCAATTGCTTCATCATCGACGAATCAGCGTGCAACGAGGAGTTTCCCGAGCGGACGATGACGCGTTTCGCGGGAGGCCCTGGCGGCTATCGCCAGGTCGTGCCGCGGCTGCACGACCGCCCGAGGGAACAACCGGCGTACACATTGTTTACAACATACGGCGCCTGGCTGGCATGCCTCCGAACCTGCTTTGGCGGGCCCATCGTGCCGCGTGGACCATGCGACTGCGATCCGTCGAAGTCCATTCCGGGAGAAATGACACCGCGGGGATTTGCCGATATCGAGCACGCCGAAGGACATTCGGCCGCCGCTGTGCCCCAAGGTCGACCAGGACGAAGGGGCCGCCGAGCCGCTTCGGGGCGATGCCTCGGGACAGCTAACGCGGCGCGGCCAGCGCCTGTTCCACTTCGGAAAAAGTCGTGGCCAGTTCAGGAATTTGCAGCGGCACGCCAAGTTGCCGCGCGATCTGCATCGCGGAAAAGATCCCGCGAATCGAGACTTCGGAAGCGCTCCGAATTTCCGCCACCAGGCCGTGCTGGCGCCCCGCCTGCCTGAGGGAGGCCACGATATGGCCGACCTTGGCCATGCGGACATCCTCGAACTTCATTGCCGCGACGGCGTCGATGGGCGTCATGACGTCCGCGACCTGCAGCTCATTGCGCCCCACGCCGCGAGCACGGCTCACGCGTATCGGGCGCTCGCCCAGAACATCGGACGCGGTGATGAGTCCGGATACGCGGCCCTCGGGAGTGGCCACGAAGAGCGAGCGGACGCCGCGCGCGATCATGTAGTCGTTGGCCGATGCGAGGAATGCAGAACCCTCGATGGTCACGGCCGCGATCTGCGACAGGTCGGTCATGACGTCGATCGCTGGTGAATCGAGCGTCACGGGATTCGATGCCGGGCGAACCATGGTGGCCGCCGCATAGGGCGCCAGCGAAAAGGCGGTAAGTGGCGTGTATTGGCGCAGCATCGTGGCACCCTCATTGAAATGGAGGCGGTACGCGTCAGCGCGTCCGACGTCCCGCCAGATCGGCAAAGTGCGCGATCAGGGCGGCCAGCAGCCAGGTGGCGATCCATGGCCAGCGCTCGCCGACCAGCGCGCAGCGCAACGCGAGCAGCAGGAACACCCCCGAAAGTATGCCGCTCGCAACCTCGCGCAGGCGAACGCCCCGACCGGTCTTCCCCCGATGAATCGCGATGAACACCGCTTCCAGAAATATGAAAACGAGAATGAGGTCGACCACGCGTCCGCTGGTGAAGAGTTCGATCATGACGGGCGCCCGTCCATTGACATCAGGCGTAAAAGCATGAGGATGATCTGCATTGCAGACTCCATTTTACCGCCGGGCGGTGGACGCGACACGTTCGCGGCACGGAATTACCCTGCACATTCGTGGTGCCGGCAGTAGGAATTGAACCCACGACCAACGGTTTACAAAACCGCTGCTCTACCCCTGAGCTATGCCGGCGAAGATGGGATTTTACCGCGCCCTGCAGCCTGGCCCGCGGTATCCAGTCACTTGATGATCTGCAGATGCGAGGGACGCGCCTTTGGCTTTCCAGCATCCTTGCCGGCATCGGATTCGACCACGTCGGGGTCACGCGGGGCCGTCGCGGCCACCAGCGACGCGACCGGGTCCTGTATTCCCGAGAACGAGAAGCCGTAGCCTGTCTCTTTCGCGAAGATTCCGGTAACCGCGATCATCGGCACCGCGACTTCCTGCGACGCGCCGTTGAATCGCGCAGTGAATTGCACCCACTCGTTGTCGATAGTGAGCTTGCGGGTGGCCGTCGAACTCACGTTCAGCACGATTTCCCCGTTCTTGACGAAGCTCATTGGCACGCGCGTCTGCGCATTCACCTTGACCGCGAGGTAGGGCGAAAGCGCGTTGTCCGCGCACCATTCGCAAATGGCGCGGATCAGGTAGGGCTTGGCGGATTGCTCGGACATGGGGGCAGGATACTACGCGCGCCGGGCGTGAGGTCAAGCGTCGTCTTCGTCCAGGAGCTGGGGGCGTGGCGCCGGGCGACTCGAAACGAAGGCGTCATCCTCGTTCATTTTGGTAACTGCGCGGGGATGACGACAGCGCTATTTGCGCATCCCGCGCTCTGCGGAAGTGAGTGCCTCGGAAAACGCAGGACGCGCGAACAGCCGCTCGGCATACTTCATCAGCGGCGCAGCCTGCTTGCCCATCTGGATGCCGTAGTAGTCAAGACGCCACAACAGCGGCGTGATCGCCACATCGAGCATCGAGTATTCCTCGCCCAGCATATGCTTGTGCTTGGCGAACACGGGAGTGATCTGCAGCAGCGAGTCGCGCACCAGTCCACGCGCCTTCTCGGCGTTCTTCTGGTTGTTGCCTTCCAGCGCGTCGATGTGGACGAAGAGCTCCTTCTCGAAGCGGTGCAGGAAGAGCCGCGCCCGCGCGCGCATGACCGGGTCCGCCGGCATCAGCTGCGGGTGCGGGAAACGCTCATCGATGTATTCGTTGATGATGTTCGACTCGTGCAGCACCAGGTCGCGCTCCACCAGCACCGGCACCTGGTTGTACGGGTTCATCACGGCGAGATCCTCGGGTTTGTGGTCGAGGTCGACGTCGATGATCTGGAAATCCATCCCCTTTTCGTGAAGCACGATGCGGCAACGCTGGCTGAACGGGTCGGTGGTCCCGGAATAGAGGGTCATCATGATCAGGTCCTTCTGCGCGGCAGGATGCGCGCGGTCTCTAATGCGTCGGTTGCGAGGCGGATGCCCGATGCGACGCATCGAGAGCAGCCACGTCGCCTGAAAGCAACGGGGCACGAACGCCGCCCGTGCCCCGCGCCGGCATGGTTTGGCACGCCGGGCTAGTGAAGGTCCTTCCAATAGGAGCGCTTCAGCGCATAGGCAAACGCGAACAGCACGCCCAGGTAGATGAGGACCATGATGCCAAGGCTGATCCGCCTGTTCCTGTCGGGTTCGGCCATGTAGTCGAGATAGTTCACGAGGTCCGCCACCCACGACTGGTATTGCACCGGAGTCATCGTGCCGGGCGCGTCCGGGTCGGGCTGGACCGTCAGCATGATCCACTTGCCGTTCTTGCCGGGCTCGAGCTTGGCCAGCCCCTTGACGGCGATCACGCCGGCCAGCGCCTTTTCGTGATCCTCGAACTCGGTCTCGACCAGCTTGCCCGCGCCGGAGAGTTGCCACGCGACATGCGGCATGGCGACATTCGGGAACACGAGGTTGTTCCAGCCGCTTGCTGACTTGTCGTCGCGATAGAAGCCGAGAAAATAGTTGTAGAGCCAGTCGCTGCCCCGCACATGCGCCTCGACCGACAAGTCCGGCGGGACCGTCCCGAACCACGCCTTGGCGTCGGCAGGTGTCATGGCGGCGGTCATCGGGTCACCGATCTTCCGGGTTGCGAACATCAGGTTGTCCTCGATCATCGACGAGTCGATCCCGAGACCGGCCAGGCGCTGGTAGCGCATGTATTTCGCGCTGTGGCAGTTGAGGCAGTAATTGACGAAGTTGCGGGCGCCGCGCTGCAGCGACGCGGCGTCGAGCCGGTTGACCGGCGCAGGTTCCAGGCGCAAATCGGCACCGCCGGAGGCCAACGCCGTGCCGGAGCAAGCGGCCAGCAAGGCCGCCAGGAGAAAGGCGAACCTGTTCATGCCCATGTCACCCTTTGCGGAACAGGCTTGGTCTTGTCCCGCGCGGTGTACCAGGGCATCAGGATGAAGAACAGGAAATAGACCACGGTGAGCACTCGCGACACGACGGTGGCCTTGTCCGCGCCGCCTAGGATCGGCAGCCCTTCCTTGAACTGTCCCCACACCGTGACCGGCACCACGCCCAGATAACCCAGGATCAGGAAGGAGATCACGAACGCAGCCAGCCACGATTTGTACAGCGTGCCGCGGTAACGTATCGACTTGACCTTGCCGCGATCCAGCCACGGGAGCGCGAAGAAGATCAGCACCGCTGCGCCCATCGCCATGACGCCGTAGAACTGGGTTGCCGGCAGGAACGGCAGCAGCTTGGACGGCACGGCGCGCAGAATTGCGTAGTACGGGGTGAAATACCACACCGGCGCGATGTGCTCGGGCGTCTGCAGCGGGTTGGCCGGAACGTAATTGTTGGCCTCGAGGAAGTATCCGCCCATGTCCGGCACAAAGAACACGATGATCGAGAACACGGCCAGGAAGACGACGACGCCGACGATGTCCTTGTACGTGTAATACGGATGACTGTAGATGCCGTCGAGCGGAAGGCCGGTGTTCGGATCCTTGGGCTGCTGCTTGATCTCGATACCGTCGGGGTTGTTGGAGCCCGTCTCGTGCAGCGCCATGAGATGTGCCGCGACCAGTCCCACCAGCACCAGCGGCACGGCGGCCACGTGAAACGCGAAAAAACGGTTCAGCGTGATGTCCGAGATCGTGTAGTCGCCGCGAATCCACTGCGACAGGCCCTCGCCGATGAACGGAACCGTCGCGAACAGGTTCACGATGACCTGTGCGCCCCAGTAGGACATCTGGCCCCACGGGAGGAGGTAGCCGAAGAACGCCTCGGCCATCAGGCACAGGTAGATGAGGCAGCCGAAGATCCACGTGAGCTCCCGCGGCTTCCGGTAGCTGCCGTACATGAGCCCGCGGAACATGTGCAGGTACACGACGATGAAGAACATCGACGCGCCGGTGGAGTGCATATAGCGGATGAGCCAGCCCCACTCCACGTCGCGCATGATGTATTCGACCGACTCGAACGCCCGGGCCGCATCCGGCTTGTAGTTCATCGTCAGGATGATGCCGGTGACGATCTGCATCACCAGGACAAACGCCGCGAGCGAGCCGAAGTAGTACCAGAAGTTGAAATTCTTCGGCGCGACATACTTGCCCCACTGGCTTTCCCAGAGAGCCGTCAGCGGAAAGCGCGCGTCGATCCAGTTCATTATCTTTTGCATCGTTGCGCTCCGTCAGACTGCCTTGCCGTCTTCGCCGACGCCGATCGCGATACGCGTATCGGACAGGTACTTGTGCGGCGGGATGACGAGGTTCGTCGGCGCCGGCACGCCCTTGAAGACACGTCCGGCGAGGTCGAATTTCGACTGGTGGCATGGACAGAAGAAACCCCCGAGCCAATCGCCGCCCAGATCGGCCGGGGCGACTTCCGGGCGAAACGTCGGCGAGCAACCCAGGTGCGTGCAGATGCCGACGGCAACCCACATCGCGTCCTTGATCGATCGATGCTCGTTCTTGCAGTTGGCGGGCTGCTGCGGGACGTCCGAATTGGGATCGGCGAGTACCGTGTTCAACTTGGGCAATGAATCGAGCATCGGTTTGGTGCGATTCACGAGCCAGCACACCTTGCCGCGCCACTCGACGTCGATCTTCTGACCAGGTTCGATCTTGCTGATGTCCACCTCGATCGGCGCGCCCGCCGCCTTCGCTCGCGCGGAGGGAAAGAATGACATCACGAACGGCACCGCGGCGGTCGCCACGCCCACGCCGCCGACAACACCAGTGCCGATCAGCAGGCGGCGCCGGGATTTGTCCAACACCTTGTCTGAATTGTTCTTTAACGTCGCCTCAGCCATCCCCACACCCCAAGAAGAGCGGCAACCGAACACGCCCGTCCCTCTGGATGGGCATGTTTCCGCTGCGCGTACGCACAACCGGCGGATTATACGGGATTTGCCCCGCCCGCCGAAAGCCTGATCACTGAAATTGTCCCGAATGTGCTGCCGAATCAGTTGGTTGGATACCGCTCCCGCCACCAGCCTCGACGCAGACCCTGCCGCCCCCCAAACGGGCATCTATACTTTCACCATGCTCCATCGAATCTGGCTCTTCTTCGCCCAGGCCTGCACGCTCTGCGTGGCCGCGCTGTTCGTGGTTTCGACGCTGCGTCCGGACCTGCTTCCGCGCACCGGTGGCCGCGCCGGCAACGTCATCGTCACGCAGGAGACCACCACGCCCGTGGTCGTGGCAAAGGTGGCTACCTACGCGGACGCCGCGAAGAAGGCCATGCCCGCGGTGGTCAACATCGTGACGAGCAAGGAAGTGCGTTCTCGCGTGCCGCTTGCCGATGACCCGTTGTTCCGCCGCTATTTCCCGGACCTCGATCGCCGCGCAACGCAGCGCCAGACCAGCCTCGGTTCCGGCGTGATCGTTTCGCCGGAAGGCTTTGTGATCACCAATCACCATGTCATTCAGGGTGCGGACGATATCCAGCTCGTGCTGAGCGATGGTCGCCGCTTTTCCGCTAAGGTCCGTGGCACCGATCCGGAATCGGATATCGCCGTGCTCAAGGCTGACGCGGACAACCTCCCCGCGATCACGCTGGGCCACGCGGAGGATCTGCAAGTGGGCGACGTCGTGCTGGCGATCGGCAATCCCTTCGGATTCGGCAATACGGTTACCGCTGGCATTGTCAGCGCGCTTGGGCGAAATTTCCTGGGCGTCAACCGTTTTGAGGATTTCATCCAGACCGATGCCGCAATCAACCCCGGCAATTCCGGCGGGGCGCTCATCGATACCGCCGGCAACCTCATCGGCATCAACAGTACGATCTTCTCGCAGACCGGCAGCTCGAACGGCATCGCCTTCTCTATACCGGTGTCGCTTGCGCGCACGGTGTTCGAGCAGATCATCCGCGACGGGGAAGTGACCCGCGGCTGGTTCGGCATCGAACCGCAGCCATTCACGCCGGACTTGGCCAAGGCGTTGTCGCTTGCACCCGCCGAAGGCGTACTGATTCGCAGCCTGCAGCGAGGGGGGCCCGCAGAAAGCGCGGGGGTTCTGGTGCGTGACGTCTTCGTCGAAGTGGGCGGGAAGCCCACGCACAGCGTGCCGCAGTTGCTCTCGCGCATTGCCGAATTGCCGCCCGGGTCGACTGCCAAGGTGAGGCTGGTCAGGGACGGCAAACCCCTCGACATTGACGTGATGGTGGGCAAGCGCCCCAAGCCGCCGGAACAACAGTAGTCCGGTGCCCCTTCTGCCGCGCTATTTCGCGGCGACTTCTTCCTCGACGTCAGGTTGAGGCACGTTGACGAACCGCGCAAACACCAGGCCCAGTTCGTACAGCAGCCACAGCGGCACGGCGAGCATGAGCTGCGAAATCACGTCCGGCGGAGTGAAGATCGCGCCCACCACGAACGCCCCGACGATCACGTAGGGGCGAATCGCCCGCAGCTTCGTGAGACTGACGACGCCCATCCGCACCAGCACCACGACAATGACGGGCACCTCGAAGGTGATCCCAAAAGCGATGAACATCGTGAGGACGAACGACAGGTATTTCTCGATGTCGGTCATCATGGTCACGCCGGCCGGCGTGTAACCAGCGAAAAAGCTGAACATCACCGGGAACACGAAAAAATACGCGAACGCCATCCCGATCATGAAGAACACGACGCTCGACGCAATCACCGGCAGCGCCAATCGCTTCTCGTTGTGATAGAGACCCGGGGCCACGAATGCCCACGCCTGCCACAGCACGTAGGGCAGCGCAATCAGGAACGCGGCCATCAGCGTCACTTTGAGCGGCACGAGGAATGTGCCGGTGACGTCCGTCGCGATCATCTGCGCACCGCTCGGCAGCGCATGCAGCATCGGCCGGGCCAACAGCGCGTAGATTTCCTTCGCCCATGGGAACAGCAGGACGAAGACGGCCAGGATGGCAAAGATGGAATGCATCAACCGCGAACGCAGTTCGACCAGGTGCGACAGAAACGTGTCCTGTGCGGCGGCTTCGGGACCTGAATTGGGAGTTGAGTCGGACATCAAATCTTGTCGAAACCCGGCAACGATGGCTGACGCGGCAGATCCGCGGGAGCGGCGGCGGGCGAAAGGCCCGGCTCGGCGGCGGGCGAAGCCAGGCCCGGCGACGGAATGCCCTGCGCCTCGGCGGGTGCCGCGTCAGTCGCCGCGGCGTTCAGCTGGTCCTCGACGCTGCGCACCCCGGCGTGCACGCTCTGCGCCGCGGATTCGACTGACGTCTTGAATTCCTGCGCGGCACCTTGCACCTGCTTTTGCAGCTTGCGCAACTCGTCGAGTTCCATCTCGCGGTTGATGTCGGCCTTGACGTCACCGACATACCGCTGCAGGCGCCCGAACAATAGGCCCATCGTCCGCGCTGCCTTGGGCAGGCGCTCGGGGCCGATCACGATCAGCGCCACGACGGCAATGAGCATGACCTCGGAAAAGCCTACGTCGAACATGCGCCGATGAATTTCCTGAATTGGCGAAGAGTGCGCGGCACCACCGGCGCAACGTTCACGCCCCAGTTCCGTGACCCGTACCGCGCCTCGAATATCCCGGACGGATACGTTGAATCACGACCGCGTGGTTTCCTTCTTCACCTCGGCGTCGATGGTCTTCCCGGGGATCTGCTGCGCGGACGCGGCATCGCCCGCGGTTGTGCTGGCGGTGCCATCGGTTTCGGTTTTCATGCCTTCCTTGAATCCCTTCACCGCGCCGCCAAGATCCTGTCCGATGTTGCGCAACTTCTTGGTTCCGAATATCAGCACGACGACGACCAGTACGATCAGCCAGTGCCAGATGCTCAAGCCACCCATGATGGTTCTCCTTTGACTAGGGCCTGTTAACACCACATTCGCATGAGCGGCGCGACTCTTGCGGCCGCAGGGCTAGGCGCGCGCGAGGCCGCGTGGCCCGTACCACGTAACGAGCAAGCAACAACGCCATGCGGCCGCAAGGCCCGCGCCCCGGAGGGTGATCCTCCAGAAATGGCGCACTCTTTGTTGCCAATGCTCGCCGGGGTCCTGCCCCGACTCCGCTTGTCGCCTCGATTGCACCATTTCTGGAGGTCACGCTCATGCGAATGTAGTGTTAACGGGCCCTTACTTCGTCCGCCGGATCATCGGACCCAGAGGTTCCGGGCCGCCGATCACGTGGATGTGGACATGCTGGACTTCCTGTTGCCCGACCCTGCCGGTATTGACGATGGTGCGGAACCCATCTGCGGCGCCCTGCTCCTGCGCGAGCTTCCCCGCCAGCGCCAGCATCTTTCCCAATACCGGGGCATCGTCCATCGTGGCCTCGTACAGTGTCGCGACGTGCCTCTTCGGAACGAGCAGGAAATGCACGGGCGCGATCGGCTGGATGTCGTGGAACGCAAGCACATCGGCGTCCTCGTACACCTTCCTGCCCGGTATCTCGCCGCGCACGATCTTGCAGAAAATGCAGTCCGGATCCGTTGTGTTCATGTCCCACGCCGTTGTTGCCGGGGCTCGCGCTGCGCCAGTCCCGCGTCGATAGCCACCTTCAGCCGTTCTGCCTCGTCGCTTCCGATCATCACCGGTCGCTGGCTCGCCATCTCGAGCCGGACCGCCGCCCGTCCGGAGACATTGTATAGCCACCCGGAAGGTGTCCAGTGCATGCCCCAACCCCACCAGGTCGGGGTACGGACAACTTCGCAACGCGCGATATCCGCGAGAGGTATCGATTTCCGGATGATCCCGATGCCGAAATGCACCCGGACATGCTCCGCATCGACCTCGACGGTCAGCGCCGCATAGGTCAGCAGGCCCAGTGCCAGCAGACCGAACAACGCGAACACCAGCCAGGGCACCGCGGCCAGCGTCGACGCCGAGAGCGACAACGTCACCATCAGCGCCAATCCGAGTCCAACAACCGAGCCCAGGATAACCGCCCAACCAGTTTGCACGTGGTGATAGGTCATCCGGCGTTGGGTCAGCCGATTGTTGGTCAGCGCCGGGCCTTTTCCCGATGGCCGGACACCCCTTCGCGACGTGCCAGTTCCGCCAGCACGTCGGCGGGACCCATTCCATGTCGGGAAAGCAGCACGAGGCAATGGAACCACAGGTCCGCGACTTCGGCAGCAACACGGATTTTATCACCGTCCTTTGCCGCCATGACCGTTTCGGTCGCCTCCTCGCCGATCTTCTTCAATATCGCATCATCGCCCTTCGCGAACAGCGCGGCGACGTAAGACGAACCCGGATCGGCACCTTTGCGCGATTCGATCGTGGCAGCAACGCGGGCCAGCACATCATCAATGGAGCGGGAATCAGCCATCGCCGTAAATTGCCTTCGGATCCCTGAGGACGGGCTCGACATCATGCCACGCGCCGTTTTCGAGCCGCTGGAAGAAACAGCGTTCGTGGCCGGTGTGGCAACTGATGCCGCCCTCCTGTTCGACGAGGAGCAGTATCGCGTCGCTGTCGCAGTCGAGGCGGATCTCGAGGACGCGCTGCACATGTCCGGACCTCTCTCCTTTGTGCCAGAGCTTCGCACGCGACCGGGACCAGTAGTGCGCTTGCCGCGTCGCCACGGTGCGCGCGAGGGCTTCGCGATTCATCCAGGCGAGCGTCAAAACGCGTTTGCTCGTGGCGTCCTGCGCAATGGCGGGCACCAGTTCGTGTTCGTTCCAGATCACCGCATCCATCCAGGTCATCAGGTCATCCTCATTTCGAGGCCCGCCGCGGCCATCGCCGTCTTGGCCTGCCGAATCGTGAATTCGCCATAATGGAAGATGCTGGCGGCCAGTACTGCGTCCGCACCGCCGACCTTGATGCCGTCGACCAGGTCGTTGAGGCTGCCGACACCGCCGGACGCGATCACCGGTACGTCCACCGCCTCGACGACCAATCGCGTCAGCTTCAGGTCGAATCCTGTTCGAGCGCCGTCGCGGTCCATGCTCGTGAGCAGAATCTCGCCAGCGCCCTGCGCGGCCGCTTCCCGCGCCCATTCGACGGCGTCGATACCCGTTGGCGTGCGTCCGCCGTGGATGTACACCTGCCACTCGTCCACCGCGCATTTCTTGGCATCGATTGCAGCCACGATGCATTGTGCGCCGAAGTGCGACGACGCCTCACCGAACAGATCCGGGTTCGCGACCCCGGCCGTGTTGATGCTGACCTTGTCGGCGCCGGCGTTGAGCAGCGCGCGGATATCCTGCACCGAGGAGACTCCTCCGCCCACAGTCAGGGGAATGAACACCTGCGACGCGACCGCTTCGATCATGCCGTACAGGAGGCCGCGGTTCTCGATGCTCGCGCGGATGTCCAGGAATGCGAGTTCGTCGGCGCCCTGCTCGTCATAACGCCGCGCGACCTCTACGGGATCGCCGGCGTCGCGCAGGTTGACGAAATTGACGCCTTTGACGACACGGCCGTCAGCGACGTCAAGGCAGGGAATGATCCGTTTGGCTAGGCCCATCGTCGTTTCGGCGGAATGTTCTGCCTGGTGGGCAAGGGGTGGCGCGCGTCGGTTCAGCCGCCCTCACTTACCCGCAGCAGCCTTGAGCGCGTCCTTGAAATTGAGCGTGCCATCGTAGATCGCGCGGCCGGCGATCGCACCCGTGATGCCGTCGGCCTCGTGCGCAACCAGGCGCTGGATGTCGGCAATGGACGAAAGGCCGCCGGAGGCGATGACCGGCACCTTGACTTCGCGCGCAAGCCTGACCGTTGCGTCGATGTTGACGCCCGAAAGCATGCCGTCGCGGCCGATGTCGGTGTAGATGATTCCTTCCACACCGTATTCCTCGAACTTGCGCGCGAGGTCCACGACATCGTGGCCGGTCATCTTCGACCAGCCGTCAGTGGCGACCTTGCCGTCCCGCGCATCGAGCCCGACCAGGATGTGCCCGGGAAACGCCGAACACGCTTCATGGAGCAGGCCGGGGTTCTTTACGGCGGCCGTACCGATGACGACGAAGCTGATGCCGTCGTCCAAGTAGCGCTCGATCGTGTCCATGTCGCGGATGCCGCCACCCAACTGCACCGGAATTTCTTCGCCGATGACGCTGACTATCTCGCGGATGGCGAGCTCGTTAACCGGTTTGCCGGCAACGGCGCCGTTCAGATCGACCAAGTGCAGCCGCTGCGCGCCCTGTTCCAGCCAGTGCTGGGCCATGGCGGCCGGGTCCTCGGAGAACACGGTGACCGACTGCATGTCGCCCTGTTTCAGGCGCACGCAATGGCCGTCTTTGATGTCGATGGCGGGGATGATCTGCATGGGGGCAGCGTTGGGAGAAAGGCGAAGCGGGGGAAGCAGGGTCGGTGGCTGAATGAGTGACTAGCCGAGGGAGCAGACGAGGAACCAGGGCCGCCGTCAGGCGCGCCCGTCCCAGGCGACGAAATTGGCCAGAAGCGACAGCCCGGCGCGTTGACTCTTTTCCGGATGGAATTGGGTAGCGAAGATATTAGCCCGCGCAATTGCGCAAGTAAACGGCGTTGGATAGGCGGCCGTCGCCGCCGTCAGCGCCGCGTCCTCCGGCACCGGATGAAAACTGTGGGCGAAATAGAACCTGGCGTCCTGTTCGATGCCCTTCCAGAGCGGATGCGCCCGGGTCTGGCGCACGGGGCTCCAGCCCATGTGGGGGACCTTCAGCCGTTCGCCGCCCTGGTCGATCATTCCGGCATGGCGAAAGCGCTCCACGCGACCGGGCAGCAGTGCCAACCCGGGTGTGGGGCCCTCCTCGCTCATGTCGAACAGCATCTGCAGACCAAGGCAGATGCCCAGGAAGGGGCGATCCGCCGCCACTTCGAGCACGGTGGACCGCAACCCGCTTTCGTCCAGGCCCTTGATGCAGTCCGGCATGGCGCTCTGGCCGGGCAGCACCACGCGGCGCGCGGATCGGATGACTTGCGCGTCCGACGTGACGACCACGTCATGGTCCGGCGCAACGTGCGCCAGCGCCTTGGCGACCGAACGCAGGTTGCCCATGCCATAGTCGATGACCGCAATGTCCGGCATCAGCAGGAAGTGGTCAGGGGTCGGATGGGAGCGGCAAGCGATGGCGCAGATAATTGCAAACGGCTTCCGGATTCCTGTTTCCTGAACCTTATAGTGCGCCTTTGGTCGTCGGAAGCACCCCGGCAGCCCGCGGATCCCGCGTGCACGCCATCCGCAGTGCGCGGGCGAAGGCCTTGAAGACCGTTTCCGCCTGGTGGTGCGCGTTGTCGCCGCGAATGTTGTCCACGTGCAGCGTGACCTGCGCGTGATTGGTGAAGCCCTGAAAAAATTCGTGCGCCAGGTCGACGTCGAATGTGCCGATCATCGCGCGCGTGAACGGCACATGGAACTCGAGACCCGGCCGGCCGGACAAGTCGATCACGGCGCGCGACAGTGCCTCGTCGAGCGGAACGTAGGCGTGCCCATACCGGACAATGCCTTTCTTGTCGCCGACGGCCGCCTTGAACGCCTGCCCGATGGTGATGCCGACATCCTCGACCGTGTGGTGCCCGTCGATATGCAGGTCGCCCTTGGCACGCACGGTCAGATCGAGCATCCCGTGGCGCGCGACCTGGTCCAACATGTGGTCGAGGAACGGCACGCCGGTGGCGAGATCTGCGCGGCCCGTGCCGTCCAGGTTGAGTTCGACGGCGATCCGCGTCTCGTTGGTGTTGCGCTCGAGACTTGCCGTGCGGTTCGCGAATTCAGCGGCTAAGTTGGCAAGTGAGTTCATTGGTAACGTGACAAGGCGTCGAGAAGCGCATCGTTTTCGGCGGGAGTGCCGGTGGTGATGCGCAGGCAGTTGGCCAGAAGCGGATGCATCGCCGACACATTCTTCACCAGTATGCCCGCATCGCGCAATGTCGCAAACCAATGCTGCGCGTCCGGGACCCGAATGAGGAAAAAATTGGCCTGCGTCGGAAACACGGTGACCCGGCGCAGTACCGCAAGGGCGGCCGCCACCCGCGAGCGCTCCCGGCGCAGTGTGGCTGCCTGTTCGGACAGCAATGTCCCGTGTTCGAGCAATACCGGCACCACCGCCTGCGTCAGCGCGTTGACGTTGTAGGGCGGCCGCACCTTCTCGATTTCGGCGATCCACGCCGGATGCGCGACCGCGTAGCCCAGCCGCGCGCCGGCCAGGCCGATCTTCGACAACGTGCGGACGACGACCAGGTTGGCGAACTCGAGCACGCGAGGCAGGAACGAACTCTCCGCGTATGCGTAGTAGGCCTCGTCCACCGCGACGATCCCCGGTGCGGCCCGGATGATCCGCTCGACATCGGCCGTGGCAAACAGGTTGCCGGTCGGGTTGTTCGGATAGGCGAGCCATGTCAGGGACGGTTGCTCGCGTGCAATCGCGTCCAGCATGGCGTCGATATCGAGCGCGAAATCGGGGTGCAGCGGCACGCCGACGAAGCGCACGCCCGCATACAACGCATACAGCCGATACATCACGAACGACGGATCGGGCGCCACCACCACTGCGCCCGGGCGCGCGATCAGCGTGGTCAGCAACTGCAGCAGCTCGTCCGAGCCGTTGCCCAGGATCAGCCCAACGTCGTCGGACAGCTCGAGCGACCGGCGCAATGCCGACTTGACCGCCTCGCCTCCGCCATCGGGATACCGGTTCAACGGCACGTTGGCGGCCGCCGCGGCGATCTCCGCGCGGACCTGCGCGCTGAGGCCGAACGGATTTTCCATCGCGTCCAGTTTGATGAGCCCCTCGGCCTTGGTCACTGGATAGGCGGTTAGTTCCCGTATGTCGGCGCGAATCGTCGCCTTGACGCGAGCCGCGACCAGCGCAGGGTCGACCAGGGGCATCGGAGCGTTGCGGGCATTCATCGCGCATTTACCAGGTCGGGCTTCAGATCGCTTCGGAATCCGCCATCAGGATTTCCACACCGGCGGTCGCGAAGTTGCTGAGGTCCGCGACGGTTGCCTGGCCCTGTGGAGAGGCCAGCGCTGCCTGAATCGACGCCATCGAATCGAACGTCAATATGGCAACCAGGTAATAAGGCGAGGAACCGGCAGGCGTCATGACGGGCCCGCGCGTGACTTCGTATCCGCGGAGTCCGGGCACCGCCTTCGCCAGCCTGACGTGCGGTCCGAAGTAATAGCGGTCGAATGCCGCGGGGTCTGCCGGCGTCTTGTACATCGCGATGATCTTGGCCATGTATGCTCCCAATATTTTCAAGGTTTATCGATCCGCGCCTCGGCGGAACGGGCATGCGCGATAAGGCCTTCTCCGCGAGCCAGCGTTGCGGCAATGGATCCCAACTTCTGCGCCGCTGCCCGCGATATCCGGAGCACGCTCGACCGTTTTTCGAAATCGTGCACGGAAAGCGGTGAACTGAAACGCGCGGTGCGTCCGGTGGGCAGGACGTGGTTCGGGCCGGCGCAGTAGTCACCCAACACTTCGGAGGCGTAGTGCCCGATGAAAATGGCGCCGGCGTGGCGAATGTGGGGCAGCAGCGCATCCGGGTCGGCAACCGCCAGCTCGAGATGCTCCGGAGCGACGCGATTGGCAATGACGCAGGCCTCGGGCAGGTCCCGCGTCCTGATCAACGCGCCGCGGCGGGCAAACGACTCCGCGATGATCGCCGCCCGCGGCATGTCCGCGATCAGGCGTTGCGCGCTCGACGCGATCCGCTCGAGCAAGCCGGCATCCGGCGTCAGCAGGAGCGCCTGTGCCATTTCATCGTGCTCTGCCTGGGCGAAGAGGTCCAGCGCGATCCAGTCCGGATTCGCGGTCGCGTCGGCGATGATCAGGATTTCCGATACGCCCGCAACCATGTCGATGCCGACGGCGCCGAACACGCGGCGCTTCGCGGCCGCGACATAGGCATTGCCCGGGCCGCAGATCTTGTCGACCGCCGGAATGGTTTGCGTGCCATAGGCCAGCGCGGCGACCGCCTGCGCGCCGCCAATTGTAAACGCGCGCGTCACGCCGGCCAGATGCGCCGCCGCCAGCACCAGTGGACTGCGCGCGCCATCGGGTGTCGGTACGACCATGACGATTTCGCGCACGCCGGCGACATGCGCGGGAATGACGTTCATCAGCACCGACGATGGATAGGCCGCCTTGCCACCCGGAACGTAGACGCCAACGCGATCGAGCGGCGTCACGCGCTGGCCCAGTTCCGTTCCGTCGGCTTCGGTGTAGCTCCAGTCCCGGCCTTTCTGCCGTTCGTGATAAGCGCGGATGCGCGCCGCGGCCGCGCCAAGCGCATCGCTTTGCGCGGTTGGCAGCGACGCCCAGGCGTCGTGCATCTGCGCGGCAGTGATTTCCAGCGCGGCCACCGATGCCGCGTCGAGGCGATCGAAGCGGCGCGTGTAGTCGAGCAACGCGGCGTCGCCGCGGGTGCGGACGTCGCTGACTATTTGCGCAACGGTAGCGTCGATCGTCGGGTCCTGACCGGCCTCGAACGCGATCAGCGCCGCGAGTTCGCCGTCGAACCCCGGTGCCGCCGTGTCAAGGCGGCGCAATGCAAGCGGCGCGTTCACGCCGCGCTCCGCTCCGCAACCCTGGCGAGCAGGTCGAGCAGTGGCTGCACGACGTCGCGTTTCATCTTCAGCGCGCCCGGGTTGACTACCAGCCTCGCGCTGATCGGCATGATGTCCTCGACCACGACCAGGTCGTTGGCCTTCAGCGTATTGCCGGTGGACACGAGGTCGACGATGGCATCGGCCAGACCGACCAGCGGCGCCAATTCCATCGAGCCATAGAGCTTGATGAGGTCGACATGCATGCCCTTGGCCGCGAAGTGCTCGCGCGCGGTCTTCACGTATTTGGTGGCCACCCGGATACGCGCGCCACGCTGCATCGTGCCCTTCCAGTCACAGGTGCGCTTCACGGCCACCACCAGCCGGCACCGACCGATGCCCAGGTCCAGCGGCTGGAAGAGCCCCTCTCCGCCGTGTTCCAGCAGCACGTCCTTGCCGGCCACGCCTGCGTCCGCGGCGCCATACTGCACATACGTCGGCACATCGGTCGCGCGCAGCATCACGAGCGACACGCCGGGCCGGTTGGTCGGAAGGATCAGCTTGCGCGAGGTCTGCGGGTCCTCGGCCGGCACGATGCCCGCCAGCGCCAGCAGCGGCAGCGTTTCATCGAGGATGCGGCCCTTGGACAGGGCAATGGTCAGCGTGGGCACGGCGGCGATCCAGCCTGTTTGCGGGATTGAGCTCCCAATTCTACTGGAGCGGCGGGATCCGGCCCGCGCGGCAGGCGCTTCGTGCGTCGGACCCTGTCACTGCGACCGTCCCGCCGGCGCCGGCGAAGCCACCCGAAATGCGGCCTACCGTCCCGAAAGTTCTGCCGCCAGGGGGGCCGCGCCATAGACCTTGGTCAGAGCCTCGACAATCGCGCGGCCATCGACCGCGATGGCGCGCGCCTTCCGATCGGTATAGACATATCGTCCACCTAATCCCTCCAGATTGCCGTCGAAGATCAGTCCGACGAGTTCGCCATTTCGATCCACGACCGGCGAACCGGAATTGCCGCCGATGATATCGAGCGTGGAAACGAAATTGAGCGGCGTGGCCAGGTCGACATCACGTTGCTTTTCCAGCCAACGCGCAGGCAGGTCGAATGGGGGCTTGCCATCGAACGCGAAACTGCGCGCGTACAGGCCAGCCAGGTTGGTCTGGAACGGCATCAGCATGCCATCCGCGTCGTAACCGCTGACCTTGCCGAAGCTCAGGCGTAGCGAGAAAGTGGCGTCCGGATAGGCGTCGGTGCCGTACATCTTGAAGCGAATCTTTTCCAACTCGTCGCCTGCATGCAGCGTCGGCGTCTCCACTTCGACTTCGAAGCGCTTTGCCAGAGGGCGGCGCATCGGATAGACATCACGCGCCAGCGCGATAAGTGGATCGGTCGATGCAACGACCGCTGCCTTGCCGCCGTCGACTAGCTTCTTGCGCTCAGCGACCTGATCGAGTGTCGAGCCCTCGACCACTTCCGTCGCCGCGGCGAGTGGTGTCTTGTGGCCCAGTACCCGGACGACGAAGGGATCGTCCTTGCCCAGAATGTCGATCGCTTCCTGCCATTCCCCGGCCAGCTTTGCGATTTCCAGATCCTTGTAGATTGGTTCGTCGGCAGTGAGCTGATGGACGATTCGCGGCACTTTCGAAGCGCGGTACTCCGGGAGGCGATCGGCTTCGGGCAGCGCGGACTCGTTGGCCAATTCGACAATCTGCCCAGCGGTACCGAAAAGTGTCCAGCCATAGCCGACCACCCAGCGCCGCTTGACGTCGGCAGCACGCTTCGCCGTCGCCGTTTCAATCATCACCCACGGATCGGGATGGTCCGCCGTCGCGACGAACGACTTGCGCAGGCGCGCTTCCTCGTCGGCCTTGGCTGCCATCACGTCCGGTTCGTGCAACGTCTTGGATTCCCCGGTCGTGGCTTTGAGCCAATTCTCGGTGCCGAACAGGTCGTCCGCCCCGCGCCGCGCGGCTTCCGGTGACCGCGCGGAATACTCCTGCAGCACGCGGCGGCTCCTGTTCGCGCTCTGGAGCATCAAGGGATAGCGAGTGTCGCGGTCAAACGTGATTTGGGCGACGGTGAGCAACCGGTCAGTGCCTCCGGGATGACCGGCCGCGAATACGAGGTCGCCATCCTTGAGTGGGGCCTTCGCCCATTTGAGGAAATGAGGCGACTTGATCGCTTCGCGCTGGTCGTAGACCCGCATCAGCGAGAAATCGAGATCGAAGCGCGGGAAGACGAAGTTGTCCGGATCGCCTCCAAAGAATCCGATACGCGCCTCCGGTGCAAAGACCAGGCGAATATCGTTCCAGACTATATAGCGGTAGAGATGGTAGGCCGCGCCACGGTAGAGCGTCACCATTTCGCAGCGCAACCCGGTTCTTTCCTTGCATGCGTCTTCGAGAGCAGCGATCGCGACATTGCGCTCCGCGTTCGCCTTCGCGTTGTCGGTCGACTTCACCGCTGCACGGACTCTCTCGGACACGTCCTCGGTGGATTCGAGGCGCCGCAATTCCATGCCTGGGCAAGTCCGTTCCTCGGCCCGGGTTCGGGCGTGAAAGCCGTTCTTGACGAGGTCATTGGCTTCCGTCGAAAGTGACTGCAGGCAGCTCATTGCAATGTGATGATTGGTCAACACCAGCCCGTTGGCGGAAACGAATGAGCCCGATCCCCCGCCGAGTCGAACCGAGGACAGACGAAGCGCGTCCAGCCATTCGGCGCTTGGCGTGAATCCGTATATGGCCTGCAGCACTTTGGCGGGCGGGCTGTCGAATGTCCACACGCCCTCGTCCGCGCTCGCGGGCCCGAGTGTTGCCAACACCAAACCCAATGCGCAAAACAGGCGCGCAGTCACGGGTGCCGACGCATCGCTGTAGTGTGAATTCATCTTGGCCATTTCCTGGTGCCCGAAGAGATTGGGGCGCTATTGTCGCGCGTGCGCGAGATTTCCCGCAACGTAGGTCGCGCGGACGGCACGGTCGTCTCCCAGCGCCATCTGGATCGCGAGCACTTCGTCGAAATCGCGCGCATGCCGCATCCGAAAGTCGATGAGCGGCGTCGAGTTGAGGTCGAGAACCGTGACGTCGGCCTCTCGACCCGGCTCGATGCTCCCGATGCGGTCATCGAGATCCAGGGCGCGCGCGGCACCGCGCGTCGCCAGATAGA
The DNA here is from genome assembly GCA_963829415.1 of uncultured beta proteobacterium. Classification (GTDB taxonomy): domain Bacteria; phylum Pseudomonadota; class Gammaproteobacteria; order Burkholderiales; family Casimicrobiaceae; genus VBCG01. Next base: position 297,740 of record CAWHII010000001.1, read on the forward strand.
GCGCGCACGACGGCGGCAGCGCGTATCCTGACATCTGTGCCACCTCGTACGCTGCCTGCATCGTCCGCAGCATCGAAAAATTCGTGCCCCCGCCCAGATCCGTGGCCAACGCCGCGCGCACGGGTCGTCCCACCTGTTTTGCGGCCTTCAGGTTGAAGTGGCCGCTGCCCAGGAAGTTATTGGACGTCGGGCAATGCGCAAGCGCGGTCCCCGTTTCGTGCAGAAAGCGAAAGTCCAACTCATCGAGGTGGATGCCGTGGCCGAAGATCGTCCGCGATCCGGTGAGTCCGAAATGGGCATAGACGTCGAGGTAGCTCTTCTGGGCAGGGAACAATTCGCGCACACGAGCCACTTCCGCCGTGTTCTCGGACAGGTGTGATTGCACATAGGCGTCCGGATGCAGGCGCTTCAGCGCCCCGGCGGCCTCGAGTTGCGCGGGACTGGATGTCACCGCAAAGCGCGGCGTGATCGCATAGGCGAGCCTGCCCCTGCCGTGCCAGCGTTCCAGCAATGCCTTCGATTCGTCGTAACCCCGCTGTGCCGTGTCGGTGAGATAGGGCGGCGCATGCCGGTCCATCAGCACCTTGCCGGCAATCATGCGCAATCCAAGCGCTTCCGCTTCCTCGAAGAACACGTCAACCGAGGCGGGATGGACGGTGCCATAGACGGCAGCAGTCGTGATGCCGTGACGCAGATTCTCACCGAGATACATCCTGGCGACTTCGCGCGCGAATACCGCATCGGAATAGCGCAGCTCCATCGGAAACGCATATTCGGCAAGCCACTCGAGCAGGTTCCTGCCCCCCGCCCCGATCACGGGAATCTGCGGGTAGTGCACGTGGCCATCGATGAAGCCTGCAGTGATCAGCGCATTGGCGTAGGCGACCACGGGCGTACCCGCCGGCAGTCGGGCCGACACGTCCTGCGCCGCGCCGCAATCCACGATGCGGCCGTCCGCCATAACAACGATGGCGTCGGACTCAAAACGCCGGGTCGCCGCAATGCCTTCGACGAACGGATCGCCCGAAAAAGTGACGAGCGCGCCGCGGATCGCTGTCACACTCCTGCCGGGCGTCATTGGCGTGCCGTGCGCATGTTCGGCGGAACGGCGAGATCAGCGCTGGTGCGGTACGGGTTGATGTCCACGCCACCGCGGCGGGTGAACCGCGCGTACACCGACAGTGCTTCGCACCGGCATCGAGCCATTACGTCGACGAAGATGCGCTCGACACAATGTTCGTGGAATCCCGGATGGCAACGAAAGGAGACCAGATAGCGCAGCAGCGCGGCGCGGTCGATCGCGGGTCCGCGGTAGGCGATCTGCACCGATGCGAAGTCCGGCTGGAACGTGATCGGACAGAGCGACCGGAAGAGATCGGTCCGCAGCGTTTCCTCGACCGCGGCGCCGTGGGCACCGAGCAGATCGGGTGCCGGATGGTAGCGCTGGATCGCGACAGGCAGGTCGTCCAGGCTTTGGCCTTCGAGATCCGCACAGTGGATGGACAGGTACAGCGCCGGCGCATCCAGCACTACGCGCACCGGTCCGCCGGTCGCCTGCGCCAGGTCGCGTGCGATCGTTGCCTCGACCTCCGCCGCACCGTCGAAACGGGTTTGCGCGAACGCGCCCAGATAGAGCTTGACCGACTTCGACTCCACGATTGCCGGCGAGGCGGCCGGCACGATGAAGGTTGCGATCGCAATCCGCGGCTTGCCATGGGGGTCGAGCCAGGTCAGCTCGAAGGCCGTCCAGATATCCGCGCCGGTGAACGGCAACGCGCCGGTCAGGCCGATTTCCAGGCGCTGCGGCTCGCGCGAAACCGGAAACAGCAAGGTCGCGTCGTACGCATCCGGATACGCGGTTGCGTGGCCAAGGGGCGCACCGGACATTTCATCGCGAATACCGGTCATGTGCGCCGCATAGAATGTGCATCCGACTTCACGCGACACGCGAAATGCGCGCGCCCAGCGCGGACAATTTTTCCTCGATGCGCTCGTAACCACGGTCGAGATGGTAAATGCGGTCGATCGTGGTCTGTCCTTCGGCGATCAGACCGGCGATCACGAGGCACGCGGAGGCGCGCAGGTCGGTGGCCATCACACCCGCGCCCGTGAGCTTGGCCACGCCCTTCACGATCGCCGTGCTGCCTTCGACTTCGATGTCGGCGCCAAGCCGCTTCAATTCCTGCACGTGCATCATCCGGTTCTCGAATATCGTCTCGGTGATGACGGACGTGCCTTGCGCGCGCGAGGCCAGCGCCATCAACTGCGCCTGCATGTCGGTCGGGAATCCCGGATGAGGCGCCGTGCGCAGGTTGACCGCCGTGAGCGGCCCGTCACGGCGGATGCGCATCGCGTTCCCCTTGACGTCGATGTTCGCCCCCGCCTCGCGCAACTTGTCAAGAACGGCCTCGAGCGAATCGACCTGCGCGCCGCGCACCGCCACATCGCCGCCCGTGGCGGCCACCGCCGCGAGAAAAGTTCCCGTTTCGATTCTGTCGGGCATGACCGCGTGCGTCGCCCCGTGCAGGCGGGCGACGCCTTCCACCGTGATGCGGTCGCTGCCCGCTCCGGCAATGCGCGCGCCCATCGCGCCCAGGCAACGCGCGAGGTCGACGATCTCCGGTTCCCGCGCGGCATTCTCGAGAATCGTCGTCCCTTCGGCAAGCGTGGCCGCCATCAGCAGATTCTCGGTGCCGGTAACGGTCACCAGGTCGAACACGATGGTCGCGCCGCGAAGGTGTCCGGTGGCGTTGATGTACCCGTGCTCGAGGTCGATGGTCGCGCCCATCGCCTCGAGGCCCTTCACGTGCTGGTCCACAGGACGCAGTCCGATCGCGCAGCCGCCGGGCAGCGACACGCGCGCCTCGCCACAGCGCGCAAGCAGTGGGCCCAGGGCGAGGATCGAAGCACGCATCGTCTTCACCAGTTCGTACGGCGCCAGCGGCCAATCGATCCGCCGCGCGTCGAGCGTCATGACACCCGGCGTCCGCGCATCCAGCACCACGCCCATCTGCGTCAGCAGGCGTTGCATGGTGTTCACGTCGTTCAACCTCGGCACGTTCTTGAGCACGAGGGGCTCCTCCGACAGCAGCGCCGCGCACAGGATCGGGAGCGCGGCGTTCTTCGCACCCGACACCGTCACTTCGCCGCGCAGCTGCTGCCCGCCCTCGATCAGCAGCTTATCCATTCCGGCGGGCGTCCCACTGGGCCGGCGTCAGCGTCTGCATCGACAGCGCATGGACTTCCTCGCGCATGCGATCGCCCAGCGCGGCGTAGACCAGCTGATGTTGCTTGATGCGCGACAGGCCCTCGAACGCCGGGGAAACGATCACCGCTTCCCAATGCTGGCCGTCGCCGGCGACCTCGACGTGGTGGCAGTCGAGGCCCGCTGCGATCGATCGCCTGATGGATTCCGGTGTGACCATGACAATTTCCTCAGTTGCGCAGGGAGTTGCGTCCCCGGTTGCCGGTTCACTGACGCAGTTTCCAGCCGCGCGTGAGAAGCAGGAGAGCCGCGGCCGAAAGCGCCACGCAGAAGACCATGACAATGCCGAGGCTGGTCCAAGGGGACACGTCCGAAACACCGAAGAATCCGAATCGGAAGCCGTCGATCATATAAAAGAAGGGGTTCCAATGCGATAGCGCCTGCCAGAAGGGCGGCAGCGAGTGGATCGAATAGAAAACGCCGGACAGAAAGGTGAGCGGGACGATGACGAAATTCTGGAATGCCGCCAGTTGGTCGAATTTGTCAGCCCAGATGCCGGCGATCAGTCCCATCGTGCCCAGAATTGCGCTGCCCGCAAGCGCGAATGCTAGCGCCCACAGCGGATGCGGCATGGCGAGCAGCGCCGGGTCGAACCAAACCGTGACGGCGAATACTCCCAGGCCCACGGCCAAGCCGCGCACCATCGCGCCCAGCACGTAGGCCGCGAACAGATCCCCCGCCGAGAGCGGCGGCAGCAGGACGAAAATGATATTTCCGGTAACCTTCGACTGGATCAGCGACGACGACGAATTGGCAAAGGCGTTTTGCAGCACCGCCATCATCACCAGCCCGGGCACGAGGAATGCCGTATACGTCACGCGCCCGCCAAATACGGATACCCGACCTTCGAGTACATGGGAAAAAATGAGCAGGTACAAGAGCGCGCTCAGAATGGGCGCCGCGATTGTCTGGAAGCTCACCTTCCAGAACCGCAGCAGCTCTTTGTAGAGCAGCGTGAGCCAACCGTGTCCGACGATCGCGCTCATTGTCGGCCTCCTTGGACCGGCGAATAGGTCGAAAGACCGGAGTGTCGGCCTCCCCCAATCGCGCGGCGCCGCGCCCTTCGGGCCTGGGCTCGGCCAATCGCCTCGCCCGCCGCGCTCATGGTTCCCCCACGCTTGCGGCCTTCGCTGCGTCGGGATTCTTCATGATGCGCAGGAACACCTGCTCGAGATCGGTCTCCGCGAGTGACAGTTCAGCGATCGCGATGCCCTCCTGCCGCAGTGCGCCGAGCAGCGACTCCAGCTCGGCGTAGGTGTCGAGCCGGAGGTGGAAGAATCCCGCATCCTGCCTCAGGATCCGGGTTTGCCAGGCAGCCGGAACGCGTGGCACCGCCAGCCGCACGGTAAGGCCGGCGAACTGCGCCAGCAGGTTCTGAGTGGTATCGAGCGCCACCACCCGACCGGCCTTGAGCATCGCGATGCGGCCGCACAGCGCTTCGGCCTCCTCGAGGTAGTGCGTCGTGAGGATGATCGTGTGGCCATCGCGATTGAGTTTCCTTATGAAACCCCACAGGCTCTGCCGGAGCTCGACATCCACGCCTGCCGTGGGTTCGTCCAGCACGATCACCGGCGGCTTGTGCACCAGCGCCTGCCCGACCAGGACACGGCGTTTCATCCCGCCGGACAGCGAGCGCATATTGGCGTTCGCCTTTCCCGCCAGATCCAGGTGATGGAGGATTTCGTCGATCCAGGTGCCGTTGTTGCGCAGGCCGAAGTAGCCGGACTGCATCTCGAGGGTTTCGCGGACGCTGAAGAACGGGTCGAACACCAGTTCCTGGGGCACGACACCCAGGTTGCGGCGCGTGAAACGATAGTCATTGTTGACGTCGTGTCCGAGAATGCGGGCACTGCCGCGATCGGCGCGGGTGAGGCCTGCAAGGATCGAGATGAGCGTGGTCTTGCCGGCGCCGTTCGGACCCAGCAACCCGAAGAACTCGCCTTCCTCGACGGCCAGGTCAACGCCAGCCAGAGCCTGCACGCTGCCGAAGCGGCGCGCGACATCGGTCACGTCGACGGCGAGCATCTGGGATCAGGGGTCAGTAAGCGGGGATCAGGAATCGGGGGACAGGAAATCCGGCCGCGTCGATCCGGTGGAAAATATCAACTCGCGAGCAATTCCTCGACGCCATAGACGCGCGCCAACACTACAATGCCCGGCGGAATCGAGGCGAAAACCACCCGCGCGCCTTCCCGGACTGCGCGCCGCTTCAGCGCCAGCATCACCGCAAGCGCGGACGAATCGGCGTGTGCAAGTCCGGCCAGGTCGACCACGCCGGTGCCCGGCAAAGACAATCCTTGTGACGCTTTGAACACGGCCGTGGCATCCGCGAAAGTCAGTGTCCCCGCGATTGTCCAGCCGTCGGCCGTAGCCGCAAATCCGCTTCCGCTGGCAGCAGGTTCGCGGGCGATCATCATTTGCCTGTGGCTCCCTTGTTCTTGTCCCCAAGCGTCTTGATGAGGCCGTCCACACCTCCGCCCTTGATCTGCTCGTTGAATTCGTCGCGATAGTTGGTGACGAGCGACACGCCGCCGACAATGACATCGTAGGCCTTCCATCCCGCGGGCGTCCTGGTCATGCCGTAATCGATCTGCACGGGCGCCTGGCCGGACCGGACAACCTCCGAGCGCACGATGACGTCGGCAGCCGCGGGATCGGCGCGCAACGGCTTGAACTCGATCGTCTGGTCCTTGTACTGCGTCAGCGCGCCGGAATAGGTGCGCACGAGCAGCGTGCGGAATTGTTCGATCAGCAATTTCTGCTGCTCGGGCGTGGCCTTGTTCCAGTTGCGGCCCATCGCCAGCGCGGTCATCCGCTCGAAATCGAAGTTGGGCAGCAGCATGGTCTCGATCACTTCGCGGATGCGCTGCTTGTCGCCGGCCTGCACCTTGGGATCGGTGCGCACGATCTGCAGCACCTCACCGGAGGTGCGCTTGACCAATGCGTCGGGCGCTTCCTGAGCGAAGGAGGGAAATGCGATGGCGACGACTAGCAGCGTCGCGACAATGCGGAAGAAATTCGGGAAAGTCATCGTTCAGTCGTCCTTTTCTGGCGGCGGGTTGCCGTCGTAGACCATGTATTCGCGGCGCTGCAGGTAGGCGCGCCTGACGAACGTGTAGGGATCGAGCGCCGCCTCGTCGATCAGCGAGGTCGTGCCTAGCGCATTGGCGCGAATGTCGACCGCGCCGATGCCGTAGATGATGTTGCGCAGCGGCACATAGGAGATGTAACCGACGGGGCCGTACCAGATCCGGATCAGGCTACCGGTACCGTCGCGCACCGTGGTCGGTCCCCACAGCGGGACAAACAGGTAGGGCCCCTGCGGGATGCCCCAGTATCCGAAGGTCTGCCCGAAGTCTTCGTTGCCCTTGGGTATTCCCAGGTCGGTGGCAATGTCGATCAGCCCGCCCAGGCCCCAGGAGTTGACGAGCACGCGACCGAAGTCGTTGCCGGCCTTTTCCGTCTTGCCTTGCAAGAGACCGTTGATCCCGGAGAACAGATCGTCGATATTGCCGAACACATTTGAAACACCCTGACGGACGAGCCCGGGCACATAGTCCACGTACGCCTGCGCAATGGGCCGCATGACGTGATCATCGATCGGCTTGTTGATCGCGTACATCGCGCGATTCATCGGCTCGAGTGGATCGTCGACGCGTCCGGGCGCGCTCGCGCACGCGGACAGCAGCACTGCCGCGAAGACGGGCGTCATCGCGCGCATGTTCATTTGGCACCACCGCTGCCGGCCTTGTCGAACATGAACTGGCCGATCAGTTTCTCGAGCACGACCGCCGATTGGGTCTTGGGTATCGTCGCACCATCGCCCAGCATCACCGCATCGCCGCCCGCGTCGAGTGCGATGTAGACCTCCCCCAACAACCCGGAGGTCAGAATCGAGGCGATTGAATCCTTGGTGAACTGGAATCCATTGTCGATCTTGAGCGCGACCACGGCTTCGTAGGTCTTGGGGTCGAGTCTGATCCGGTCGACGCGGCCGACGACCACACCCGCCGCTTTGACCGGGGCACGCAGCTTCAGGCCGCCAATGTTGTCGAATCTCGCTTCGAGGCGATAGCTTGGCACCGTGCTGAACGAAGCCAGGTTGCCGACCTTGAGCGCGAGGAACACGATGGCGGCGAGCCCGATCGTGACGAAAATACCTACCCACAGGTCGATCGCGGTGCGATTCATCCGCCTAGTCCTCTGAACATGAACACCGTAAGAATGAAGTCGAGCGCGAGGATCGCGAGTGAGGCTTCGACCACCGTTCGCGTCGTCGCCGAGGACACGCCCTCCGCCGTCGGCTTCGCGTCATAACCTTCGAAGACGGCGATCAGGCTGACGGCAACGCCGAACACGACGCTCTTGATGATTCCGTTGGTGACATCTGGCCAGAAATCGATGGCCGCCCGCATGTTGCCCCAGAATGCGCCGCTATCCACTCCGATCAGCCGGACGCCGACCAGATAGGCGCCGAACACGCCCATCATCGAAAACAACGCGGCCAGCAGCGGCATCGAGATGACCCCTCCCCAGAACCGGGGCGCCACGATCCGCGCCAGCGGGTCCACAGCCATCATTTCCATGGCGGCCAACTGTTCCGTCGTCTTCATGAGACCGATTTCCGCCGTAATGGCGCTGCCTGCGCGGCTCGCGAACAGCAGACCGGCGACGACGGGTCCGAGTTCCCGGACCAGCGACAGCCCGACGAAGATGCCGAGCGAATCGCCGGCGCCGTATTTGTTGAGCGTGTCATAGCCCTGCAGGCCCAGCACCATGCCAACGAACAACCCGGAAACCATGATGATCACCAGCGACAGCACGCCCGCAAAATAGATTTCGCGCAACGTCAGGCGAGTGCGCTTCAGCGCCGCGGGCGAGTGGATCAGCACGACCGCAAAGAAGCGCGCCGCGAAGCCCAGGCGCGACACGGTATTGATCGCGCCGGCACCGACGCGGCGCAGACCGTCGAATACGACTTCAGCGAGCATGGACTGCGAGCTCGTCGGCGTACGCTGGCGCCGGATAATGGAACGGCACGGGTCCGTCGGGCGCGCCGTCGACGAACTGGCGCACGAACGGGTCCGACGACGCCTGGACTTCCTCCGGCGTCCCTTGCGCGATGATGCGGCCCTCGGACACGAAGTAGAGGTAATCGACGATCTTCAGCGATTCGTAGACGTCATGCGTGACCACCACGGAAGTGATTCCCAGCGCGTCGTTCAATTCCCGGATCAGCTGTCCGACCACGCCGAGCGAAATGGGATCGAGCCCCGCGAACGGCTCATCGTAGAGCACCAGCATCGGATCCAGGGCGATCGCGCGCGCGAGCGCCACGCGGCGCGCCATTCCGCCGGACAATTCCGCCGGCAGCAACTGCGCCGTGCCGCGCAAACCCACCGCGTTGAGCTTCATAAGTACCAGGTCGCGCACCAATTCGTCCGGGAGGTTGGTATGTTCGCGAAGCGTGAAGGCGATGTTTTCGAACACCGTCAGATCGGTGAACAGCGCCCCGAACTGAAACAGCATGCCAATCCTGCGCCGCATCGCGAACAGTTCCTCCCGGTCCAGGTCGGGCACCGATTGTCCGGCGACGAGGACGCGCCCGGCCTGCGGCTGCAATTGGCCGCCGATGAGCCGCAGGATCGTGGTCTTGCCGCAGCCGGAGCCGCCCATGATCGCGACGACCTTGCCCCGCGGAATCGCCATGTCGATGCCGCGCAGTACGGGAGGACCGCGGTCGTACCCATAGGTCACGCCGGCCAGTTCGACGGCGTTCTCGGTGGGACAGGCAGGCGCGGCGGCGGACGGTCGTGCTGCGGCGGTCACGCGATGATTCCTGGACGATGGCGGACGGCGATTGTAGCCTTTGCGTCGCGGCTGCCGCAATGACCCGCGGTCAGTTAAGCAATTTGTCCAATGGCGGGGGCTTGGTCCGATCCCGCTTCAACAGGCGCTGTTCGGCCTGCAGCAGGGTCTCCGGCCTACCCAGAAGCACAACCACGTCGCCCGCCTCGAAACGAAAGTTCCCGTCCGGGCGCTGTGAGCGCGCGCCGCGCCGGCGCACGCCGGTCACCTCGACCAAGGGACCCAAATCCACCTCTGTAAGCGTCAGGCCCACTGCTCGGGCGCGATCGGACAGCACGACCGAATGCAGCCTCGGCTGCAGGTTGTCCGCGGCATCCGCGGTGTCGGTTGCGCCATGGAAGAAACCGCGAAAGAGCCCGTAGCGCTCTTCCCGAATTGATCGGATGCGCTTCAGCACGCGGTTCAGCGGCACCCCGAGCAACAGCAGCGCATGCGACGCCAGCATGAGACTGCCTTCGAGGACCTCGGGCACCACCTCCGTCGCCCCGGCTGTCATGAGCTTGCCCAATTCGCTGTCGTCCAGGGTACGGACGACAACCGGCAATTCCGGTCGCATTTCCTGCACGAGGTGAAGGATCTTGAGCGCGATCGGTACGTTGGCAAACGTGATCACGACCGCCTTCGCTTTGGCGAGGCCCGTCGTGGCCAGTGCTTCGCGTCGACTCGCATCCCCATAGACGACCACGCCGCCATCCGCCGCCGCCTCGCCCACGCGTTCGGGATCCGAATCCAGCGCCAGCCAAGAGATATCTTCGGCCTCAAGCAGGCGCGCCAGGTTCTGGCCGCTGCGACCATAGCCGCAGATGATGATGTGGTCCTGCCGCGACATCGTCTTGGCGGCGATCTGCGTGACCTGCGCCGCGCGCGCAAGCCAGTCGTTCGCCGTCAACTTGCGCACGATCGGTTCCGCATATTGAATGATGAGCGGCGCGGACAGCATGGACAGAATCATCGCAGCCAGGATCGGCTGCGTGAGTTCCCTCGGTACCAGCTTTGCGTCCGCAGCCAGGGCGAGCATCACCAACGCCAGTTCACCGGCCTGCGCCAGATAGAACGCGGTGCGGAGCGCTGTGGACAGCGGCGAGCCGAACCCCCGGGCCAGCGCAACAATGAGCGTGAACTTTGCAAAGACCGGCACCAGCAGCAGCAGCGCCACCAGGCCCAGGTTTGCCAACACGACCTTGGTATCGAGCACCATGCCGACGGTGATGAAGAACAGGCCCAGCAGCACGTCGCGGAAGGGCTTGATATCCTCCTCGACCTGGTAGCGGTACTCGGTTTCCGCGATCAGCATGCCCGCCAGAAAGGCTCCCAGAGCCAGCGAGAGCCCAAGCGAAGCCGTCAGCGCGCCCAGACCCAGCGTGACCAGCAGGACATTGAGCACGAACAATTCGGACGACCGCTGCCGCGCAACGACGTGAAACCACGCGCGCATCGGCTTCTGGCCGAAATAGAGAATCAGCGTCAGGGCCACGGCGGCCTTGACGGCGGCGATGCCCAGTTCCATCGCCATTTCCCCGCCGGCCTTGCCCAGCGAAGGGATGACGATCAGGAACGCGACCACGGCAAGGTCCTGGAACAGCAGGATGGCGAGGCTGTCACGGCCGTGCGGCGTGCCCAGTTCCATCCGCTCGGCGAGCAACTTCGAGACGATCGCGGTGGAACTCATCGCCAATGCGCCGCCGAGCACCAGGCCCGCCTTCCAGCCGTAACCGAGGAAATGCAGCACAGTCATGGCCGCGGCGGTGGTAATCGTTACCTGGGCCAGGCCCAATCCGAACACCGCGCGTTGCATCGACCGCAGTTGCGGGAGACTGAATTCGAGGCCGATCGAAAACATCAGGAACACGATGCCGAACTCGGCGAGCTCGCGCGTGTCGGTATCGTCGGGCACCCATCCGAATCCGTGCGGGCCCACTGCGATGCCCACCAGCAGGTAGCCCAGAATGGCCGGCAGCCGTAGCGAGCGGCAGACCACCACGACCACGACGGCGGCCGCCAGCAATATCAGGATCAACTTGAGAGTCGTGGGCATGAATGCATTCGGCGCACAGTTTCGCGAGCCGCGCTGCGGCTCGCACGATACTTGGCGCCGATGGAGTCCAAAATTACCACGAACGGCTCGGGGCGGCCCTTGGATGATTCGGCGCACAGTTTCGGTCGCCGCTGCCGCGTCTCTCACGATACTTCGCGCAGGTGATGGTCACCACGAACGGCTCGGGGCTGCCCATCGCCGTTCGTGCATCAGATTCGCTGGGAAATACGGCCCGCGCGCCAATTTGGGGCGGAAAGCTATACTTGGGCAGTGAATGCGCGAACTGACCCGCAAACGGTACCCGCCAGGCATGCCGTCGATCCGGCGCGCGCGCTGGCGCTCGCCCGCGATGTGCTCGCCACCGAGGCAAAGGCAATCACCGCCCTGTCCGCACGCCTGGGCGGGCCATTCGTCGCCGCCGTCGAGCTGATCCTCAACTGCCGCGGCCGCATCGTCGTCTCGGGAATCGGAAAGTCCGGCCATATCGGCCGCAAGCTCGCTGCAACGCTGGCCTCCACCGGAACGCCGGCTTTCTTCGTGCATCCGGCAGATGCGTCGCACGGCGACCTCGGCATGATCACGCCCGATGATATCGTCCTGATGCTGTCCAATTCCGGCGAGACGGACGAGCTGGTCGCGCTGACGCCGCACCTGAAGCGCGAAGGCGCGAGGCTGATCGCGCTGACCGGCAACGAACACAGTTCTCTCGCGCAGGCCGCCAACGTGCACCTGGATGCTGCCGTCGACGAGGAAGCGTGCCCGCTCGGTCTGGCGCCGACCGCGAGCACAACCGCCGCGCTTGCGCTCGGCGACGCGCTGGCCCTGGCTCTGCTGGATGCGCGCGGTTTCTCGGCGGAGGATTTCGCGCGCTCGCATCCGGGCGGTGCGCTGGGACGGCGGTTGCTGACCCGCGTCGCCGACGTGATGCGCACTGGCGACGACTTGCCGGTGACCGCGCTCACGGCCACGCTGGCGGAGGCGATCGTCGAAATGAGCCGCAAGGGAATGGGCATGACTGCCGTCGTCGACGTCCATGGTCGTGTCGCCGGAATATTCACCGACGGCGACCTCCGCCGCTGCCTGGACCGAATTCGCGACGTCGCCGCGGTTACGGTCGCGGAAGTGATGACACCCACACCGCGCACGATCGCCGCCGATCGGCTCGCCGTCGACTGCGTGGACACGATGGAGGCGACGCCGAAGGTCTCGCAGCTGCTGGTCGTCGACAGCGAACACAGGCTGGTCGGCGCGCTTCATCTGCATGATCTCTTCCGCGCGAGGATCGTGTGATGTCCACCGATGCGCTTGCACGCGCGCGCCGCGTGCGCCTCCTCACCTGTGACGTCGACGGTGTCCTGACCGATGGCCGCATCTACGTCGATGATCACGGTCACGAAACCAAGGCATTTTCCGCGCTCGACGGCCTTGGCATCGGCTTGCTGCAACGCGCGGGAATCACGGTCGCGTGGATCACCGGTAGCTCAGCGCCGGCGGTCACCCATCGCGCCCGCCGCCTCAGCGTCGCGCATGTCGTGCTCGGCGCGTCGGAAAAACGCGCGCCCTGGGAGGCGTTGCGCACGCAGCTCGGTTTGGCGGCCGAGCATTGCGCGCATATCGGCGACGACCTGCCGGACCTGGCAATATTCCATGCCTGCGGTTTTGCCATCACCGTGCCGCACGCCCCGCCCGCGGTGCGTGAACACGCGCAATACGTCACCGCGCGCGATGGTGGCGCCGGCGCCGTGCGGGAGGTTGCCGACCTGATCCTGGCGGCGCAAGGCCGACATTTCGATCAGTCGATCCCGCCACCGCGGTCCGCATAAACGCCCGATGGCAGACAATCGCCCCTCCCGAAGCTGGATCGACCGCGCCACGGCCTGGTCGCCCGTGCTGCTGTTGGGCGGGCTGGCCGCGCTCACCTATTGGCTCGATGCGCAGGTACAGCCGCCGACACCGCGCCGCGACGGTTCCACGCGGCACGACCCGGACATCATCGCCGACGGTGTGCGCGTCCTCAAGCTGGATCCGGAAGGCCGCCCGTTGCAGTCGTTGTCGGCAAGTCGTGCGGAACACTTCGCGGATGACCAGACCACCGATTTCAAGGACGTCACGCTCGCGGAGACCCGGCAAGGCAAGCCGCCCTTCTCCATCACGGCCAACCTCGCCACGCTCACGGGCGATCGCGAAAACGTTTACTTCAAGGGACATGTCCGCGCCGTCCGCGAAGCGACGCCGGCTACAGCCAAGGAGTCCGCGTCCGGACCGCTGACGATGACGACCGAGTTCCTGCATGTGCTGCCCAATCAGGAAATCGTGCGCACGGACAAGGCGGTGACGATCACCGACCCCCGTGGGATAATCAACGCGACGGGGATGGAGGCCGACAGCAAGGCCAAGACGATCAAGTTCAAGTCCGGCGTCCGCGGACACATGGAACCCAGGAAATAGCCGATGCCGCGCAGTACTCCTTTCCGCGCCCGTTTGCGCCTCCGGCCTGAATCGCCCGCCTCAATTTCGTGCATCGTTTCGTTCATCGTCCTGTGCCTCGTCCTTGATGGCGTGCCGCCCGCGTTCGCAGAGAAAGCAGATCGCGAAAAGAACATCGAGTTCCAGGGTGACACGGGTGGCGGCAATGCGGAGACCAAGATAGGCGAACTGGTCGGCCACGTCATCATCACGCAAGGCACGATGTCGATCCAGGCCGACCGCATCACCTTTCGTCAGAACGCCGACAATTCGCTGTCGGCTACAGCCTACGGCAATCCGGTTCGCTTTCGCGAGAAGCGGGATGGCGCCGACGATTACTACGAGGGCTATGCGCAGCGCATCGTCTATGACGGGGAGAAGCGCTTTGTGGAACTCTTCGACAACGCGCTGCTGAAAAAGTCCGGCAACGAAATCCGCAGCAACTACATTTCCTACAGCGCCGCGACGGAGAATTTCTCCGCGGAGGGTCGCCCCGACGTCAAGCCGGCAGCGGCCGGCGACGCGCCGCTGGGTGCGCGGGTCCGCGGCACGTTCCAGCCGAAGAGCGAGGAAAAGGACGACAAGCCTGCCGCGAAAGACAAGGACAAGGGCGCCGCGGCGAAGGACAAGGGTGCTGCCGCGAAGGCCGCCGCGCCACTGACGCTCACGCCGTCCGGAGACCTGGCGCCCGCGAAATGAGCAAGCTGTCGGCGGCGCAACTTCGTAAGCGCTACAAGACGCGCACGGTCGTCCACGACGTTTCGCTCGATGTCGCCAGCGGCGAGGTAGTGGGATTGCTGGGACCCAACGGTGCCGGCAAGACCACGTGCTTCTACATGATCGTGGGACTGATCGCAGCCGACGGCGGACGCATCGAACTCGATGGCGAAAACCTGTCGCGCCTGCCCATTCACCGCCGCGCGCGCCGTGGCCTGTCCTACCTGCCGCAGGAAGCGTCGATCTTCCGCAAGCTCACGGTCGCCGAAAACGTGCGCGCCATCCTCGAGCTGCAGGACCTCGATGCGGACACGCTTTCCAACCGGCTCGACGCGCTGCTGGAGGACCTGTCGATCTCGCATCTGGCCGATGCGCCCGCCATCTCGCTGTCGGGCGGGGAGAGGCGGCGTTGCGAGATCGCGCGCGCGCTCGCCACCCGGCCCCGCTTCATATTGCTCGATGAGCCGTTCGCCGGGGTGGACCCGATCGCGGTGCTCGACATCCAGAAGATTATCGGCTTCCTCAAGGAACGCGGAATAGGCGTGCTCATCACCGACCACAACGTCCGCGAGACGCTCGGCATCTGTGACCGCGCCTACATCATCAACGAGGGCCGGGTGCTCGCTTCGGGCGCGCCGGGCGAGATTGTCTATAATGAGGATGTCCGCAAGGTCTATCTGGGCGAGCATTTCCGGCTGTAGTCCACGAAGTCGGATGTTCCGAAGATAATGGGGCGGATCAAGGCGCAATGAAACAAACGCTCCAGCTCAAGCTCACGCAGCATCTGACGCTGACCCCGCAGCTGCAGCAGTCAATACGGCTGCTCCAGCTGTCGACGCTCGAACTCAACGCCGAAGTCGACCGGATGTTGCAGGAAAATCCGCTGCTCGAGCGCGAGGATGGGGACGAAGATGTCCCGCCACCGGAATACCCGCTGTCCGCAACCGCGCCGGGCCCGGTCACCACCGAGCGCGTCACCCGCGACGAAGGAGATAGCGACGGCGATGGCGACGGCATGCAGGGCGCCGATGCCGCACCTACGCGTGACGACCTTCCCGACGTGACCGATTTCTCGGACTATGGCGGCGGCGGTACTGATGGCGATTGGGGCGGCGGCAGCGGCAGCTCCAATGACGAGGACGACTTTTCCCCTCAGCAGATCGCGACCAGCTCGCTGCGCGACCACCTGATGGACCAGCTCGCGCTGCTCAATCTGCCGCTGCGCGACCGGCAGGTCGTCGCCGCACTGATCGATGCGCTGGACGACGACGGCTATCTGGCCTCGACGCTGGAGGAGATCGCCGACATGTTCTCCGAACACGACGCGCTCGAACCGGAAGAATTGACGATCGGCCTCAAATATCTGCAAAGCTTCGAACCCGCCGGCGTCGGCGCCCGCAATCCGGCCGAATGCCTGGCGCTGCAGTTGAAGCTGCTGCCGGCCGCGACACCGTTGCGCGCCGAGGCATTGACGGTCGTCGAGGACCACCTGCCATTGCTGGCCAGCCGTGACTTCACCAAGTTGAAACGCGTGCTACATTGCGATGATGCTTGCGTCAAGTCCGTTCGGGAACTGATTCGAAGCCTGAGCCCGCGGCCGGGCGCGGCTTTCGCCAAGGACGAGGCGAACTACGTCATACCGGATGTGATCGTGCGCAAGATACGCGGGCAATGGGTCGCGTCGCTCAACGAGGCGGCCATGCCCAAGCTCCGCCTGAACCGGATCTACGCCGATATCCTCACGCGCAACCGCGAATCCTCGAATCAGCAGCTG
The DNA here is from genome assembly GCA_963829415.1 of uncultured beta proteobacterium. Classification (GTDB taxonomy): domain Bacteria; phylum Pseudomonadota; class Gammaproteobacteria; order Burkholderiales; family Casimicrobiaceae; genus VBCG01. Next base: position 313,865 of record CAWHII010000001.1, read on the forward strand.
ACAGCACAGCTGCAGGAGGCCAAGTGGCTGATTCGCAACGTGCAACAGCGCTTCGACACCATCCTGCGGGTCGCGAAAGCCATCGTCGAGCGCCAGCGCCGTTTCTTCGATCACGGGGAAGTCGCCATGCGCCCGATGGTGCTGCGCGAAATCGCCGACATGCTTACGCTGCACGAGTCGACGATTTCGCGTGTCACCACGCAGAAGTACATGCTTACCCCGCGCGGCACATTCGAGCTCAAGTATTTCTTCGGCAGCCACGTCGCAACAGACTCGGGTGGCGCGGCCTCGGCCACGGCCATCCGCGCGCTGATCAAGCAGCTGGTCACTGCCGAAGACCCGAAATCGCCGCTGACCGACAGCCGGATTGCCGATGTCCTGGGCGAACAGGGCATCATTGTCGCGCGACGCACCGTTGCCAAGTACCGGGAGGCACTCTCGATTCCTCCCATCAATCTGCGCAAGGTACTCTAGCGAACCGTGCGCATTCTCTGCAGTCCGAGCGCAACTCGAGAGGAGAGCTTGATGAATTTGAACCTCACCGGCATTCACCTGGAAATCACGCCCGCGATCCGCGCCTATGTGGTGGCGAAGATGGACCGCGTGACGCGACACTTCGATCACCTGATCGACGTGAACGTGGTGTTGTCGGTGGACAAGCTGCGACAGAAAGTCGAGGCGAACGTGCATGTGCGAGGCAAGGAGATCCACGCGGAATCGACCGAACCGGACATGTATGCTGCCATCGATTCGCTCGCGGACAAGCTCGACCGGCAGGTGGTAAGACACAAGGAAAAGTTGTCCGCGCATCGCATGGATCGCCTGACGATCGAACGTTCGCTCAGCGCCGTGGAGCAGGGGCCCGCGGATTGAACCTGGCCGCCGACTGAACCGTATTTGAGGCAAGCCCGTCCGATGAATCGGATCGCCGCACTGCTGCCCGTCGCCAACATCGCCGTGGATCTCGACGTGCCGACCAAGCCGCGCCTGTTCGAGGCGGCCGGCCGGCTCTTCGCGGCCGACTCCGCACTGGACGCGCAGACCGTCGCCGGGAGCCTCGCCGCACGCGAGAAGCTGGGCTCGACCGGACTGGGTCAGGGCATTGCGATCCCGCACGGGCGAATCCGCGGCCTCAAGGAGGCACGCGGCGCATTCGCCCGGCTAAAGACCGCAATCCCCTTCGACGCTCCCGACGGCAAGCCGGTGTCGCAGGTATTCGTGCTGCTGGTACCGGAGAAGGCAACCGACCTGCACCTGCAACTGTTGTCGGAACTGGCGCAGATGTTTTCCGAGCGCACGTTTCGTGACCGGCTTGCCGCCGCGACCAGTGCCGCCGAACTCGCTGCATTGTTCCAGGACTGGCCCGCAGCATGATGAACGACGCGGCCGTGATTCGTCAGGTCAGCGTCGAACGACTGCTTGCCGACAATCGCGAACGATTGGGCCTCGTCTGGCACGGGGGCAAACAGGGCGGCAGCCGGGTGCTGACCGGGGATTCGGCGTTGAAGCCGACCGTCGGTCAGGTGGGCCATATGAATTTCATCCATCCGTTCCGCATCCAGATTCTCGGCGCGGCGGAGGCGGCCTATCTGCGCAGCCTGTCGGTGGACGAACAGCAGCGGTCGCTCGACCGACTGTTCACGACCGAACTGGTGGCCGTCGTCGTCGCCAATGACGAGGTCATGCCGCAGCACCTGCTGGACCAGTGCAATGCGCACCACATCGCGGTGTTCACGTCGCCGCAGCCATCGCCGCACATCGTCGACGTGTTCCGGCTGTATCTCGCGCGGATGCTGGCCGAATCGACGACGCTGCATGGCGTGTTTCTCGACGTCCTGGAAATGGGGGTGCTGATCACGGGAGCATCCGCGATCGGCAAGAGTGAGCTCGCGCTGGAACTCATTTCGCGCGGCAACGGACTCGTCGCCGACGACATCGTGGAACTGTTTCGCATCTCGCCCGATACCATCGAAGGCCGTTGTCCGGCAGTCTTGCGCGACTTCCTCGAGGTGCGCGGGATCGGCGTTCTCAACATCCGCACGATCTTCGGCGAGACCGCCGTGCGCCCGCGCAAGCTCCTGAAACTGCTGGTCCACCTCGAAGACCACGGCCACGAAGGGTTCACCGAACTCGACCGGTTGCAGGTCAACGCGACGTACCAGGACGTGCTGTCAGTCCCGATACGCAAGGTGACGATTCCCGTCGCGGCCGGCCGCAATCTCGCGGTGCTGGTCGAAGCCGCGGTGCGCAATTTCGTGCTGAATCAGCGTGGCATCGACAGCACGAAGGAGTTCATCGAGCGGCAGCAGAAGCTGATGGAAGACGGCAACTGAACGGGTGTCCAACAGGACCATGGACCTGCTCCTGATCGGCGGCGTTTCGGGTTCCGGCAAGAGCGTGGCTCTCGCGGCACTCGAGGACTCGGGCTATTACTCGGTCAACAACCTGCCGCCGTCCCTGTTGGCGGAGACCGCAGCCTATCTCGCACGGAGCGGGCAGGAGCGCGTTGCCGTCGCGCTGGATGTCAAGACCGGGCCGGGGTTCCCGGGACTCTCGGATGCGATCAACGCGGCCAAACGCGCCGGCTGGACCGTGCGCTTCCTCTACCTCGATGCCAAGACGGACACACTGGTCAAGCGCTTTTCGGAGACCCGCCGCCGGCATCCGTTTTCGAGCAACGAGCGCACGCTGACCGAGGCCATCGAATACGAGCGGGCGCTGCTCGCCTCGGCGAGGGAACAGGGATTCACCTTCGATACCAGCGACCTTTCCGCAGCGGCGCTGCGGGGCTGGATCAAGGATTTCATATCCGTGGATCCATCGAAGCTCACGCTGCTCTTCGAATCATTCGGATTCAAGCACGGCGCCCCATTGGATGCGGACCTCGTATTCGACGTGCGGTGCCTGCCGAATCCACATTACGAACCTGCGTTGGCGCCGTTGACCGGCAGGGACGAACCCGTCATGCAATTCCTGGACGCATATCCCGAAGTCGAGCGGATGTACGGCGACATCTACTATTTCGTCGCCAGCTGGCTGCCCGACTATGCGCGCGACAACCGCAACTACCTCACGGTCGCCATCGGCTGCACCGGTGGCCGCCATCGCTCCGTCTTCCTGGCGGAACGTCTGGCAAAGGCATTCTCGCCGCGCTACCAGGTCCTGATCCGCCACCGCGAATTGCCGGCAGGCTCCTAGAGGTTCGACCGCGCAAGGCGGCACTGCGGCCGCGGCCGCCGCGGCGCTACAATCACTGCATGAATCCGCCAAAGACCATCACGCTGGCGTTCACCGGCGCCTCCGGAATGCCCTATGGGCTGCGCCTGCTCGAGTGCCTGCTCGCGGCAGGGTGCCGCATTTACCTGCTTTATTCGCCGGCGGCGCAAGTCGTCGCGAAGCAGGAGTGCGACCTCACGCTGCCCGCCCAACCGCGCGAGGCAGTACACATGTTCAGCGAACGCTTTGGGGCGCGCGCGGGTCAACTGGCGGTGTTTGCGCGCGAGGATTGGCTGGCTCCGGTAGCCTCCGGTTCCAATCCCGCCGACGCAATGGTGGTATGTCCATGCAGCATGGGCACGCTGGCCGCGATCGCGCACGGCCTGGCCGACAACCTGATCGAGCGGGCGGCCGACGTCATGCTGAAGGAGCGCCGGCCCCTCATCCTGGTGCCGCGCGAAACTCCGCTGTCGTCGATACATCTCGACAACTTGAGCAAGCTGGCGCACGCGGGCGCAGTGATCCTTCCGCCGGCCCCCGGTTTCTACGCGCGGCCACAGACCGTCGGAGACATGGTCGATTTCGTCGTTGCGCGGATTCTGGACCAGCTGGGCGTACCGCATGAACTCCTGCCGCGGTGGGGAGAGGATCGCGCAGCGTCCGCCGCTTCTGCTTCCCGATCCGCCTGATGTGGCCTTTCCGCAAGGTTGTCGCGGACCGGCAACCCATCATGCTGCCGCTGTTTCCCCTGTCGACCGTGCTGTTTCCGGGGGGACTGCTGCCGCTCAAGATATTCGAACAGCGCTACATCGACATGGCGAAGACCTGCCTGAAGGAAGGCAGCCCTTTCGGAGTGTGCATGATCACGCGAGGGGACGAAGTTGCATCGGTGCGCGGAGGTGCACCCGAATTTGCGAAGGTGGGCACCAGTGCGAGAATCGTCGATTTCGACATGCCGCTCGGTATCCTGCATGTCGCAACGCGCGGCGAGGCGCGATTCCAGGTGCATGACCACGCCGTAGAGTCATCCGGGCTCATTACGGGAAAGGTGGCGCCTATTGCTCCGGAGCCCCGGTTGCCACTGGCGGAGGCCTTTGCACCACTCGCCGACCTGCTCGAGCTCGTGGCGAGCCGGGTCGGGCCGCAGAATTTCCCGGCCGAACGCGATTTTGGCGACGCCTCGTGGGTCGGTTACCGATTGGCGGAGGTCCTGCCGTTGCCATTGCACATCAAGCAAAGCATGCTCGAGATCAACGACGCTGACGTGCGCCTGAAGGTGCTGCAGCAGTTTCTCGTCCAGCAAGGACTCATCCAGGGCGGCGAGCTATAATTTGCCATTCGACTCAGTTAACTGCGCACGCAACTGCAGGACATCATGGCCGGCCACAGCAAATGGGCGAACATCAAGCACAAGAAGGCCGCGACCGACGCCAAACGCGGCAAGATCTTCACGCGCCTCATCAAGGAAATCACGGTCGCGGCGCGCTTGGGCGGGGGTGACGCGACGATGAATCCGCGGCTGCGCCTCGCGGTGGACAAGGCGTACAGCCAGAACATGCCGAAGGACACGATAGAACGCGCGGCCAAGCGCGGATCCGGGGGTCTCGAGGGCGTCAACTACGAGGAAGTCCGCTACGAAGGTTACGGCATCAACGGCGCTGCGGTGATCGTCGACTGCATGACCGACAACAAGACGCGCACCGTCGCGGATGTCCGGCACGCGTTCTCGAAGTACGGCGGCAACCTCGGCACCGACGGGTCCGTCGCGTTCCTCTTCAAGCACTGCGGCCAGATTCTGTTCGCTCCCGGCACCAGCGAGGACAAGCTGATGGAAGCCGCACTGGACGCCGGTGCCGAAGACATCGTGACCAACGACGACGGCAGCATCGAGGTGCTCACCGGGCCTTATGACTTCGTCACCGTCAAGGATGCGCTCGCCTTGGCCGGATTCAAGGTCGAATTCGCCGAAGTCATCATGAAGCCCGCGACGGAGGTCGAGATGGCCGGCGAAGCCGCCGCGAAAATGCAGAAACTGCTCGACGCGCTCGAGTCGCTTGACGACGTGCAGGAGGTCTACACGTCGGCTGTCATTGTCGAGGCGTAGAGCGCACGTCGTGGCCACCGTCGCGCCCTCACGGCGCATTCTCGGCATCGATCCAGGCTTGCGCGTCACGGGCTTCGGCATCATCATCCAACAGGGCAATACGCTCACCTATGTCACCAGCGGCTGCATCCGCGCGAGCGGTGACAGCCTCCCGGTGCGCCTGGGCATCATCGCCCGCGACCTCGCGCACGTGATCGCAGATGAGTCGCCCGGCGAAGTTGCCGTGGAAAAGGTGTTCGTGAACATCAACCCCAATTCGACGTTGCTGCTGGGTCAGGCGCGTGGCGCCGCCATTGCCGCCGCCGTCCTGGCCGGCCTGCCCGTGCATGAATACACGGCGGGTCAGGTCAAGCAGGCGGTGGTCGGAAAGGGTCGTGCGGACAAGTCGCAAGTACAGGAAATGGTACGACGATTGCTGCAACTCTCCGGGACGCCCTCGCCCGACGCGGCCGATGCACTGGCCTGCGCGATCTGCCACGCGCATGGCAGCGTCGGTGTCGGCTCACTGCGCGGCACCGGCGGCTCGATGCGACGCGGTCGGCTCGCCCGATGAAGGCGCGCCGCCCCGCAAGGCGCCCCGTTGCCGTGATCTTCGACATGGACGGGCTGATGCTGGATACCGAGTCGCTCGGTCCGCAGACGTGGCGTGATGCCGCGGCAACCATCGGTGTCGACTTCGATCTGGGCCTGCTGCCCTCGATGACCGGGCGCAATTACCGCGATTGCCGGGAATTGCTGCGCGAACATTACGGCCCGTCCTATCCGGTCGAGCAGCTCACCGCAACGTGTCTCGCGGTCTTCGACGCCATCGTCGCCCGCGTAGGCATCGCGCAAAAACCCGGACTCAGCGAATTGCTCGACTGGCTCGAACAGGAGAACGTGGCGCGCGCGGTGGCGACCTCCACGCGCCGGGACCGCGCAGAGGCGCAGCTCACGCAACAAGGACTGCTCCCGCGCTTCGCGACACTCGTCGGCGGCAACGAGGTCGAACGCGGCAAGCCCGCGCCGGACATCTTCCTCCTGGCGGCATCGCGCCTCGACGTCGCGGCGGCCGACTGCGTCGTGCTCGAGGATTCGGAGCCGGGTGTGTGCGCCGCCCTGGCCGCAGGGATGATGCCGATCATGGTGCCCGATCTGCACCGGCCATCGGAAAGCCTGCTCGCGCGTGAACCGCTGGTGCTCTTGTCGCTGCACGACGTACGCGCGCACCTGGCTTTGCTTCCCTGCTGATTCCTGCCCCGGATTGCTGCACGTCGGATGGCCCGCGCGCCATGCCATAATCGCGGATCATGATCGGTCGTCTGTCCGGCATCCTCCTCGAAAAGAATCCGCCACAACTGCTGCTGGACGTGCAGGGCGTGGCGTACGAGGTCGATGTGCCGATGAGCACTTTCTACAATTTGCCGGCCACCGGCGAGCGTGTGACGCTATGGACGCACCTGGTCGTGCGCGAAGATGCCCACCTGCTGTTCGGCTTCGGCAGCGACAGCGAGCGCCGCGCCTTCCGGCAATTGCTCAAGATCACGGGGGTCGGTGCGCGCACCGCGCTTTCGGTGCTGTCGGGATTGTCGGTGGCGGAACTGGCGCAGGCCGTGACGATGCAGGAATCCGGACGGCTGACCAGGATTCCCGGCATCGGCAAGAAGACCGCCGAGCGATTGCTCCTCGAACTGAAGGACAAGCTCGGGGCGGATCTCACCTCCACCGTTGGCGCGTATCGCGCTCCGCCTGTGTCGAGCGATATCCTGCATGCACTGCTGGCGCTCGGATACAGCGACCGGGAGGCTGTCGCCGCAGTCAAGAAATTGCCGGACGGGCTGGCCGTCGGCGACGGCATCAGGCACGCGTTGAAACTCCTCGCGAAGGCATGAAAGTAGAATAAGGCCATGATCGAGAACGACGAACTCAATCGCGTTGTCGGCGCGCGGATCGCCGGCGTGCAGGAAGAGGTCATCGAGCGCGCGCTGCGCCCGCGTGGCCTGGCCGAATATGTCGGGCAGGAGAAAATTCGCGAGCAGCTCTCGATCTTCATCGAGGCGACAAGAAAGCGCAACGAGGCGCTGGACCACGTGTTGCTGTTTGGCCCGCCGGGCCTGGGCAAGACCACGTTGTCGCACATCATCGCGCACGAACTCGGCGTGAACCTGCGCCAGACTTCGGGCCCCGTATTGGAACGGCCGGGAGATCTGGCAGCATTGCTGACCAACCTCGAACCCCGCGACGTGCTGTTCATCGACGAGATCCACCGGTTATCCCCGATCGTCGAAGAGATCCTTTATCCGGCGCTTGAGGACTTCCAGATCGACATCATGATCGGCGAAGGTCCGGCGGCGCGCAGTGTCAAGCTCGACCTGCCGCCGTTCACGCTGGTGGGCGCCACGACGCGTGCGGGCATGCTCACCAATCCGCTGCGCGACCGGTTCGGCATTGTGGCGCGCCTCGAGTTCTACTCGGCGGAAGAATTGACGCGCATCGTCAAGCGTTCCGCGACATTGCTCAATATCGTGCTCGACCCCGAGGGCGCACTGGAAATCGCGCGCCGTTCGCGTGGTACGCCGCGCATCGTCAACCGCCTGCTGCGCCGCGTACGTGATTATGCAGAGGTGAAGGCGGACGGCGAGATCACGCGCGCCGTTGCCGACGCCGCGCTGTCCATGCTGGATGTCGACGCTGCCGGGCTCGACGTCATGGATCGCAAACTCATCCAGACGGTGCTGCAGAAATTCGACGGCGGCCCGGTGGGCGTGGACAACCTTTCCGCGGCCATCGGCGAGGAGCGCGATACCATCGAGGACGTGCTGGAACCCTTCCTGATTCAGCAGGGTTATCTGCAACGCACGTCGCGCGGACGCATCGCGACCGCCTTGTCGTACCGGCATTTCGGCCTGGCGCCACCGACACCGGGTGCTGCAAGCGACATGTTCTCCAACGAATGAAGGGATCGCAACCCTTTCGCATTCCCGTCCGCGTTTACTACGAGGACACCGATGCCGCCGGCGTCGTCTACTATGCCAATTACCTGAAGTTCATGGAACGCGCCCGGACCGAATGGCTGGAGTCCCTGGGTTTTCCGCTGGCCGCGTTCGAGCGTGAACATGGCGTCGTCTTCGTCGTGCACCGCTGCGAGATCGATTTCCTGCAACCCGGCCGATTGAACGATGCGCTCGACGTGACGGTCGAACCGGTCAAGTTGGGCGCAGCGACCATCAAGGCGCGCCAGGACGTGTGCCGCGGAGCCGATGTGCTCACTTCCGCACTGGTCACGCTGGCGTGCCTCGATGCGGCGCGCTGGCGGCCCGTGCGCATGCCTACCGATCTTGCGGCGAAATTGGAGAATCCGGCTTGAACCTCCACACCGACCTCTCGTTCATAACGTTGGTCACCCAGGCGTCCGTCGTCGTGCAGGCGGTGCTCGCATTGCTGGTCTTCCTGTCGCTCTGGTCGTGGTGGCAGATATTTCTCAAGCTGTTTCAGCTGCGGCGCGCGGCGCGCGACACGGACATGTTCGAGGACGAGTTCTGGAAAGGCGGCGACCTGACCGACCTCTATCAGCGCATGGCGCAGTCGCGCACCGGCAGTGGCATGGAACATATCTTCAGCGCGGGATTCCGCGAATTCTCCAAGCACCGCAAGCAGGGCAGTTCGTCGCTGATCACGCTGGACAGTGCGCGCCGGGCGATGCGCGCCGCGTACCAGCGTGAAATCGACGCGCTCGAAGGCCATCTCGCGGGACTGGCCACGGTGGGCTCGGTGTCCCCCTACATTGGTCTCTTCGGCACGGTGTGGGGGATCATGAACGCGTTTCGCGGACTCGCCAACGTCAGCCAGGCGACGCTGGCCAACGTCGCGCCCGGCATCGCCGAGGCGCTGATCGCCACGGCCATCGGTCTATTCGCCGCCATTCCGGCAGTCGTCGCATACAACCGTTACACGCACGACGTCGACCGGCTCGCGGTGCGCTACGAGTCGTTCATCGAGGAGTTTTCCAACATTCTCCAACGGCAGAGTTAGCACGGAAGGCGAAAGACCTTGAACCACGAAGTACACGAAGACAGGCAAGCCCAAGCAAACCATGCTCTGCTTTGGTCTCCTTCGTGTTCTTCGTGCTCTTCGTGGACAGGGAATTTGAAATTGAACTGGAATTGAAATAGCCGATGCGCCGCGCCCGCAAAACGATCAACCAGATCAACGTCGTGCCCTACATCGACGTGATGCTGGTGCTGCTCGTGATCTTCATGGTCACTGCGCCGCTTGTTTCTCCGGGTGAAATCGAGCTGCCTTCGGTCGGGAGCAAGCTCACCGCACCCGCGCAGCCGTTCGAGGTGACGCTGCGCAACGACATGACACTCATGCTGCGCGATCAGGCGTCGAACACGCCCGCCGTCCGCGTCACCCGCGAGGAACTCGTCGCGCGCATCGTCGCCAGGCAGGCCAAACGGGAGCAGCCGGTGGTCATCGCCGCGGACAAAGGCGCGCGCTACGAGGACGTGTTGGGCGTGCTCGACCTGCTCCAGCGCAACGGCGTGAAGAAGGTCGGCCTGCTTGCCCGCCCGCCGGGGAGCTGATTCCGGTGCCCAAGTCCGAGCGGCCGCGTGCACCCCGGCAGGTCACCGGCAAGTGGCTCGCGCTGGCGCTGGCCCTCCTTGTGCAAGCCGTCTTTGTCGCTGTGCTGATATTTTCCGTGCATTGGCAAAACAGGAAACCGGAACCGATCAGCGCTGAGCTCTACGCGCCGCCTCCGAGCAAGGCACCGGTGGCCGAACAGCAACTCGCGCCCCCGCCGATTCCGACACCGCAACCCGCCCCTCAACCCGCACCCGAACCCGTGCCGCCCAAGCCGTCGGCTGTCTTGCCGCCCGAACCCAAGGTCGAGAAGCCCGATACGCGTTCCGCGGACATTGCGCTTAAGGCGCGGCAGGAGGAGGAACGCCGGAAGAAGGCGGAAGCGCTGCGCCGCGAGGAGGAGAAGACAATCCGCGCGCAGCAGGAGGCTGCCGAGCGCCAGAAACAGGACGAGAAGAAAAAACTCGACGCGAAGCAGGCCGAGGCACGCGTGCGCCAGCAACGCGAAACGGAGGCGATGCGCGCTCAGGCGGAAAACGAAGGTGAAGCCCGCGCAAAGGCCGATCGCGATGCGCAGGCACGGACGCAGCAAGCCTCGCAACGCGCGAAGGCGGAGGCCGACTGGATCCGCAGCATCCAGGCCAAAGTAAGGGGCAATGTCACCGTGCCGCCCGACATGCCCGGCAACCCGGAGGCGATCTTCGAAGTCGTGCAGCTGCCGACCGGTGAAATCATTGACGCACAACTCAAGAAGTCGAGCGGCGTGCGCGCCTACGACGACGCAGTGCAGCGGGCCATCGTCAAATCGTCGCCGCTGCCTCGTCCCGACCGCCCGGATCTGTTCCAGCGCTCGCTGACGCTCAAGTTCCGGCCGACGGATTAGGGCCCATCAACGATTCGCAACCCGTGATCGGCGCGCTTCCGCCGTTGCCACGCGAATGGCGAAGGGCCGCTCCCGAGCCTTTGATGGAAACGAATCCCGGGGAGAGTATCGTGCGCGCCACGGACGTGACTCGCGAAATATTCAACCGTCAGACGCGGGATTTCTTCTCGACGATCTGGATGGCGGCCCAGGTCCACTCGGCGCGCTGCTCGACCAAATGCCGGAGCGCAACCGTATAGACGGAGCGGCCGGTGGTCAGGATGATGTTGCGACCTTCGCTGTACTCCTGCGTTGGGATGATCAGCGTCTTCACCGAAAGCGGCTTGTCCGGCCGCGATGGCGGCGGAAGGTATAGGCCGTGGAAGCGCGCGCCCATCGTTGAAATGTCGATACCGTCGACAATGAAACCCATGTCGTCCTTGGGCTGGCGCAACGCGTGCAACGTCACCGGGACCAGACGATCGGCAATGATCGACATGCCCGCCTCGACCTCTTCGGTACTGACCTTGTTCATGCGGCGCACAACACCCAGGACCCAGTCACTCAGGTCGGATTGGCGGACCGCGACGAGCGCACCCAGCGAGAGGCTCTGCCCGATTCCGCCGGACGCCGCGATGCGCAGGCCAGCGACGCTGCGATCCCTGACCTGCCACATCGGGTCGGAGAAGGATGACAGACTCATGGCGAGCGAATCGTGCTCGTCGGGAACATGTCGCTTGGGGCGCGGACCGTCGGCGACCGCATAGACCTCGATCTGCTCATGCGAACTGCCGGCCTCCCCGAGGGAGATCCCGTTGTCCTTGTGCGTGAGCTCCTGACAAATCCGGGACAATCCGATGCGTACCTTGGCCGTGATCGCACATTCAACACGGCGATCCCGTCGCATTTCTGCGTTCAGGTTGGGCGCCAGCGACGGGGCGACCTTCTCCAGGATCCCAATGCGCTGCTGGTTGATCTGCGCTGCGGGCCCCTGGTCGGTATCCTCGGCCTGCCGCAGTGCGGCGATCGCCCGGTCGAGTTGTTCCGCCAGCGGCGTCGTGTCGAGGTAGCGCAGCATCGAGCCCGAATCGTTGCCCGTTCGGCGGCCAAGGCCCGTCCGGCCGGCGACATCGACAAAGAATCCTTCGAGCGAACGCGGCACGGCGTCGATCTGCAAGCGCCGGCTCCACGCCCGCAATTGGGAGGTGGCCCAATCGAGCTGCGGCGGCGACATGTTGCCCGTGTTGAGCTGATGGATCAGAAGGACATAGATGTATTCCTGTTCGGCAGTCCACGGCGTCGTGTTCTGGCCACCGTTGCCGAGAGATGTCGCCACGCGATCGAGGCCGAGCTCGGTCGCGCGCAGGTATGTGCGGTGCAGTTCCACCCATTTGCCGGGAATCCAGCGTTCATAGCGGAACACGCGCAGCTTGGCGTCGGTGCCGAAATAATGAGTGAGGCGCGCAAACAGCAATGGCGCCAGCGGCTTCCAGCGCGCGTTGCCGGACTGTTGCAGTGCTTCCTCGAGCACTGTCTGATATGCGTAGATGAAGCCCTGCGAAAGATCGTAGATCGATTGCCAGATGCGCTCGGCGAGTTTGGGCGCGCTGTCGTAATTTTCGACGTATTGCTTGGTGAGCTGGCGGCGATCCGCACCCAGCGCGGCATCAAGGTATTCGATTGCCTGAATGCGTGCGATATCGCACGGCTTCCGCGACGCCCTCATCGCTTCGAAGGCCCGCATGACCTGCTGCTGACGGCCAACGACATCGAGTGCGGGCAATTGCCGCAGCCAGGCCGCGACCGACTTGGGCGAGGCCAGCGGATCGACGGCTTCCTTGGTTCCAGAGGTCAAAAAACCGAACATGGTATGAAGCGATGCATCCTTGCGTGTTTGGTGCAAAAACTACAAGCAGGTCCCGGTCACAGCCGCCACCGGAATTTGCGTATGATCCAGCAGCTGAACGGGCATTTATAGACCAAATCTTCCGGCGGCGCAAAAACGCAGACGGCCCGCGCTACTATTCGTCACGTTACCAAGGCGGTTGCATGCTGCCGCGCCGGGATTTCAACCACTTATTCGTCAAAGGTCCTTTCATGTCGAGTCATTTCCCGCTACCAGGTATTTCCGTACTCCCCGCATTCGTGCGGAACGCCAGCGTCGTTGCGGTGTTTGCTGCCTGTGCACTGGGGGCGTCAACGATCGCTCCGGTCCATGCCCAAACCACAGTCCCATCCGCGTCTTCCCAAGGAGCAAGCAAGTTGGATGCCACGCCCAAGGATTTGCAAAAAATTGATGTAAAACAAGGAGGTGGAGCAGAAGCCACAGCCGGGAAGATGGTCGTTGTCCATTACACTGGGTGGTTATATGACCCGGCGAAACCGGAAAACAAGGGAGCCAAGTTCGACAGTTCGCGCGATTCCGGCAAGCCGTTCGACTTTCCGCTGGGCGGTGGACGGGTCATCAAGGGCTGGGATCAGGGCGTGGTAGGCATGAAGGTCGGTGGCCAGCGCACGCTGATCATTCCGCCCGATATGGGCTATGGCGCACGCGGCGCGGGCGGCGTCATCCCGCCCAACGCGACGCTGATTTTCGATGTGGAATTGCTCGAAGTGAAATAGGCCTTCGGGATTAGGGCCCGTTAACGCAATTCGCGCAAACAGGCCCTAGTACCGCAACGGAACACCGTCCATGCTGCCACGCGACAGCGGCGCAATGATCAAGCGCCGTCTCGACTATCGCCCGCCGGCATTTCTGGTGGACACGCTGGACCTGACGTTCGATCTGGACGCGACCGTAACAAGGGTGACAGCAAAGCTCGCATTCAGACGCAACCCCGAAGCGGCGCCCGAGGATTCTGGCGCGCCGCTGGTACTTGACGGCGAGCAGCAGCAGGATGTCCGGGTCGAACTGGATGGCCAGCCGCTTTCGGCTGCCCGTCTGGACCTGGGCGAGCGCACGCTCGCGATTCGCCGCGCGCCAGCGTCCGGCACGCTGACGGTGCATTCCACGATCGCTCCGGAAAGAAATGTCGCGCTGGAAGGCCTGTACCTTTCATCCGGCGTGTTCTGCACGCAGTGCGAACCCGAGGGCTTCCGCCGGATCACCTATTTTCCGGACCGTCCCGACGTCCTGGCACGATTCACCGTGACAATTCGCGCGGATCGCGCCAGAAATCCGGTACTGCTTTCGAATGGCAATCTGGTGGCCAAAGGCGCCTTGGACAAAGGGCGTCACTTCGCGACCTGGCACGACCCGTTCCCGAAGCCGTCGTACCTTTTTGCGCTTGTCGCGGGAGATCTGGCGGCGCTCGAGGACACGTTCACGTCGATGTCGGGCAGGCGCATCGCGCTCAGGATATTTTCCACGCCGCAGAATCTGCCGCGCTGTCACCACGCCATGGCATCGCTCAAGCGGGCCTTTCAGTGGGACGAGGAGCGCTTCGGGCTCGAATACGATCTCGACACGTTCATGATCTTCTGTGCCGACGATCTGAACATGGGGGCCATGGAGAACAAGGGTCTCAACATCTTCAACAGCCGGCTGGTGCTGGCCGACCCGTCCACCGCGACTGACGACGACTTCGCGGCGATCGAAGGTGTGGTCGGCCATGAATATTTCCACAACTGGACCGGCAATCGCGTGACCTGCCGCGATTGGTTCCAGCTGTCGCTGAAGGAGGGGCTCACCGTCTTCCGCGACCAGGAGTTCTCGAGCGACCTCAACTCGCGTGCGGTCGAGCGCATCGGCGCCATCGAATACCTGCGCCGGGAGCAATTCCCGGAGGACGCGGGACCGATGGCGCACAACGTGCGTCCGGACGAATACCTCGAAATCAACAATTTCTACTCGGCGACAGTGTATGAAAAGGGCGCCGAAGTCATCCGCATGCAGCACACGCTGCTCGGCCCCGAGCGCTTCCGGCGTGGCATCGACCTCTACTTCAGTCGCCACGATGGGCAAGCCGTGACCTGCGACGATTTCGTCCAGGCAATGCAGGACGCATCCGGCGTCAACCTCACCCAGTTCAAGCGCTGGTACAGCCAGGCGGGGACGCCCGTGGTCACCGCCACAGCCACCTTCGATGCGGCGCATTCGACGTATTCGCTCGATTTCACGCAGCGCACGCCGGCAACGCCTGGACAGTCGTCCAAACTGCCGTTGCACATTCCGATTGCAATCGGTCTCGTCGGACCCGACGGATGCGACATCCCGCTGCGGCAGGAAGGCGACGCCGCGCCCTGCGGCGGGACCCGCGTGCTTCATTTGCAGCAGCAATCGCAATCGTTCCGGTTCGTCGATGTCCCGGCCAAGCCAGTGCCGTCGCTGTTGCGCGGCTTTTCCGCGCCCGTGGCCGTCGAGATCGACCTCACCGATGCCGAACTCGCCTTTCTCGCCGCCCACGACAGCGACCCGGTGAATCGCTGGGACGCGGCGCAGCGCAGCTTCGTCCGCGCGATGCTGGCATTGGCCGGCGATCACCGTGACGGTCGCGCGCTCGCGGTGCCGCCAGTGCTGGTGGAGGTCGTCCGTTCGCTGCTGGTCGATCGTGGCAGTGACCCGGCGCTCATCGGGCTCGCGCTGATGCTCCCGGATGCCGCCTATGTTGCAGCGCTGGAGGAGACGATCGACGTCGATGGCATCGACGCTGCGCGCCGTTTTCTCATCGGCGACCTGGCCCGCGTGCTGCGCAGGGAATTCGGAGACGCCTACGCTCGCCACTGCGTGACCGCCCCCTACGCGCCGACGCCGGAACAGGCGGGCGCGCGCAAGATGGCCAACACTTGCCTGCAATACCTGTGCGCCGCCGATGATGGCAAGGCGCGCGCAAAAGCGGTCGCCCGTTTCGAGACAGCCGACAATATGACCGATGCCGTGGCCGCCCTTGCCGCCTTGAGGGATGGAGACTCCGCCGAACGCTCCACGCTGTTCCAACGATTCGAAGCACGGTGGCGCGATGAGCCCCTCGTGCTCGACAAGTGGTTCGCGCTCGAGGCCACTTCCGCGCGGCGGGATACATTGGCGCGGGTCAGGCGCCTGCTCGCACATCCCCGCTTCAACGCGAAGAACCCCAATCGCGTGCGCTCTCTCGTCGGCGCATTCACATTGCGCAATTTTGCGCGCTTCCACGACCGCGACGGCGCCGGATATGCCTTTGCCGCGGACGAAGTCCTTGCGCTCGATCCGACCAATCCGCAGCTGGCGGCGGCCATCGCGAGTGCGTTCAATCTGTGGAAACGTTTTCCGGAGCCCCGACGTGGATTGATGCAGGCTTCGTTGCAACGGGTCGCCACGGCGCCAGGCCTGTCGCCGGATGTGACCGAAGTCGTGACGCGCACGCTGGCCGACTAGGGCCCGTTAACGATTGCCGAGGCGATTCAGGCGTCGCGTGTACTAGGGCCTGTTAACGCTATGGACACAGACGCGTTGCACGGCCGAAAACGCTCAGCGCAAGGCGCGGAGGCGAAGGCGGGTTGGGTACCCGGCGAGCCTTCGCAACGCAGCGATGGACGTTTTTGGCAGCAACCCGAAGGGAACGGACGCCCTGGGGCGCCACTCTTTGTTGCTCTCCTCGCCAAGACCGCCAGTCTTGGCTTCGTCGGCTGCCGCGATTGGCGCCCCATGCCATCCGTTCGCGTTTGCGCCCATAGCGTTAACAGGCCCTAGCCATGACCCTCCACACCGCCATCGAGCTCGCCGCGTATTCACCGGAGTGGCCGCAGCGGTTCGCCGCCGAACAGTCCGCGCTGGCCGCGATCTTTCCCGCGCCGGCGTTTCGCATTGAGCACATCGGCAGCACATCAGTTCCGGGACTGGCCGCCAAACCGATCGTCGACATTCTGCTAGGCGCACCCGCTCTCGCGCAGATCGAAGCGCGCATCCCGGCCATCGAAGCGATTGGATATCGGTACAGGCCGGAACTTGAAACGGTGCTTCCGCAACGCCGCTACTTCGTGAAACCGACGGACCCGCCCCGGCATTTTCACCTGCACGCGGTCGAATCGGAAAGCGCATTCTGGATTGAACACCTGCTATTCCGCGACGCACTGCGCGCCCTGCCCGCCCTCGCGGCAGAGTACGGCGCTCTGAAAAACGAGCTGGCGTCGCGTCACCGTGACGACCGCGGCGCATATACGGATGCGAAGGCACCGTTCATCCGGTCGGTGATCGAGCGCGGGGTGGCGCAGGTTGCGCTGTCGGCCGAACCGCGTTGAACGGGCGGAACAGTTGCATGCAACCAGGCGCATCTCTTGACAATGCGTTGCCGCGCACGACCGATCGACTCGTGCTGCGGCGATTTGTCACCGGAGACCTCGCCCCGTTTCAATCCTATCGCTGCGATCCGGAAGTTGGCCGCTACCAGGGCTGGTCGACGATGGATGACGCCGGCGCCGAGGCGTTCATCGCAGGGATGGCGGTGGCGCGGATCGGTGTACCTGGAGAATGGTTCCAGATCGCGGTGGCGGAGAAGTCGACCGGCGTCCTCGTCGGCGACATCGGCATCGGCCTCGATCGGAATCGCGCCGGAGTCGCTGAGATCGGCTTTTCGATGGCGCCAGCCGCCCAGCGGCGCGGGATTGGCTCGGAGGCCGTGATGGCGGCACTCGCGCTGCTCTTCGATTCGGCAATGGTCGAAATCGTCGAAGGCATCACGGACGCACGCAATATTCCATCAATCCGGCTGCTGGAACGCGTCGGCATGCGTCTCAACCGCACGCAGGAAACGCTGTGCAAAGGCGAATTGTGCACGGAGCACGTCTACGCGATCGCGCGTTCCGCTGCGGATCCCCTGGCGGGCGCTGCCTCCAGTCATCCTCGTTGAAGAGGTCGCGGGCACGCGCGACCTCTTCAACGAGGATAGATGGTGCGTCATGGGGGGCGAGTGAGTGCTGCGATGGAATCTGCAGCATCCACGCGCCCCCGTGACGTACTATCACCAATAGGTCTCGACCGTCACATGCCCCGGTTCCTTCCGCCGGTGCCGCCGCATGCCGCGCGTCTCGAGCAGTTTCTGCGTGTCTTCGACCATGGCAGGATTGCCGCACAGCATCGCGTGGGAATTTGCGGGGGACAGCGCCATGCCCGTCCGCGCTTCCAGCCGCCCATCGGCGATGGCGAGAGGAATGCGCCCGGCGAGCGCGTCTGGATGCGCTTCCCGGCTCACGAACGGAACGAACGAGAACGCACCCGGATGCGCGCCACCGATTTCGGCGATCTCGTCGCGATAGGTCAGTTCCTCCGCGTTGCGCACGGCGTGCACCAGCACGACGCGACTGAATTTATCCCAGGGGTCGTCCGTGCGCAGCATGGACAGGAATGGGCCGATGCCGGTACCAGTCGACAGGCACCACAGCACATCGGCCTCCGCCACGTCACTGATGGTGAAGAAGCCGTTGGCCCGAGGGGCAAGCCAAACCGGATCGCCGACGTTCAGCGCTGCAAGTCTCGGCGTCAACGGACCGCCGGGCAGGACTATGAAATAGAACTCGTGCGGCTGCCGTTGCGGCGGGTTGACGAACGAATACGGCCGCCCCAGCATGGGATCCTTCTCGCCTGCGGGCGCCGGCAACGCCAGGCGCCCGAACTGCCCGGCGTTGAATGTCACTTCCGGTGCGTCCACCTGCAGCGAAAATAGGCTCTGCGTCCAGTGCCGCTTGCCCGCGACCCGTCCTTCCACCCATGCCGCCATGAAGAGTTGTCCTGACTGGTAACGTAAACTGTCGATTATGCCCAAGCGCGCGCCCGCTGCGACAATTACCGGCGTCAATGTCTATTTGCGGCCGCCCCGCCTGTCCGACGCCAAAGCGTTCCGCGCAGCGGTTCGGGCGAGCACTGCCCTGCACCGCGGCTGGACCAGCGCTCCCGAGTCTCCCGCGCGCTATGCGAGTTTCGTGCATCGTTACACAGCCCGGGGCATGCACCCGACGCACGCGGGATATCTCGTGTTCCGGCGGGATGACGACGCATTGGTTGGCGTCTACAATTTTTCGGAAATCGTTCGCGGCGCCTTCCAGAGCGCCTTTCTGGGCTATTTTGCGTTCGCTCCGCTGGCCGGCACCGGGCTCATGTCCGAAGGGCTGGCTGCGGCGCTCGACATTGCCTTTCGAAAACTCAAGCTGCACCGCGTCGAGGTGAACATCCAGCCGACCAATGCACGCTCGCTCGCCCTCGCGATTCGCCTGGGCTTCACGCGCGAAGGCTATTCCCGCCGCTATGTGAAGATCAGCGGCCGCTGGCGCGACCACGTCCGGTTCGCGATGCTGGCCGATGATTGGCGCACATTGCGCCACAACCACCGCTTTGTGCGCAAGGGGCCGGAACGATGACGCGATGCGCCGCAGCCGCCGGCTGCTTCTGCGCCCTCGCCCTGGCGGTGTCCGCGTGCGCGAGCGAGTCGATTCGGCCGGGGACCCCGCGGGAGGTCACGGGCCAGCGCATCAATCCTTTCGAATTGCACGAAGAGTGCGTACGGATGGTGCCCGGCGACTGGCTCGTGTATCGCTTTGCCGCGCAACGACCCGTTGCGTTCAATATCCACTACCACGAAGGAAAGACGGTGATCATGCCGGTCCTGCGCGACAACGTGACGGCGGACGACGGCACGTTCCGGCCGCTGGTTGCACAGGATTATTGCCTGATGTGGGAGGCCGGGCGCGAAGGTGCGGTCCTTGAGTACCGCATCCTGCTGAATCGGGGCCAGCGCTGAAATGGCGGATGCGGCCCTGCGCACGCTGCTCTTCGACCTCGACGGCACGCTCACCGACAATTTCGAAGGCATCGCCAACTGCATCCGGTACGCGCTGGAGTGCATGAACGTGCCCGATCCCGGCCTCGCGGCATTGCGGGCATGCGTCGGGCCGCCGTTGCGCGAGACCCTTCCGCGGTTCATCGGCAATGGCGACGCGGCGACCACCGAGCGCGCGATTGCGCTCTACCGCGAGCGGTATTCGGAACTGGGGTGGCGGGAGAACACGGTCTATGATGGCGTGCCGGAGATGCTGGCTGCCGCGGGGCGTGCCAGTTCGCGTGTGTTCCTGTGTACGACCAAGCCGCAACCCTACGCCGCGAAGATCGTCGCGCACTTCGGGCTCGCCGGATTCCTGTCCGGCGTGTACGGTACGTCGCTGGACGGCAGGCTTGACGACAAGGCCGACCTTCTCGCGCACTTGCTCGCGAGCGAAGGCCTGCAAGGCGAGCATTGTCTGATGATCGGCGATCGCAAGCACGACATGCGCGCCGCGCAAATCAACGGCGTGCGTTCGCTCGGCGTATTGTGGGGATACGGTTCGAGGGCCGAGCTTGCGGAAGCCGGCGCGGAGGCGTTGATCGCGGCGCCGGCAGAATTCTCACGCGGCCTTGCGGCGATTCAGGCGGCAAGCTCCTGATAGGTATAGGTCCGGCCGTTCTCGACCGGTTCGACCACGACCTTCTCGACGATGACCCTGGCGGTCGTGTCCGGTGGAACGAGCTGCCCACCCTTGTAGAACCCTTCGAAGAGCGCAACACCGGGCAGCACTTCCTTTGGCTGCGAGCGCATGAATTCCTGCATGCCCGTATCGATGACGCCCGGGCGCACGGTGATTGCGCGGAAGCGCCCGTCCGGCTGTTCGGCCGCAAGAGAACGCGTCAGCATTTCCAGGCCCGCCTTGGCCACGCAGTAATTCGACACGCCGGGCATCGTATTGCCGGCTGCGCCCGAGGACACGTTGATGATTCGGCGCTCGCTCGCATCATCCGCAAACACGTGGCAGAAAAGGTTGGCCAGCGCGATCGGCGCCGCCAGGTTCACCGCAAGTGATCGGGATATTTCATTCGCATCGAGTGTTCCGATGCAGCCGACCGGCGTTCCGAGCGCAGCGTTGTTGATGAGGCACACGTATTCGGGTCTGCGTGCGGCCAGTTGGGCGAAGGGCGCGCCCAGCACATCGCCGACACGCTGCGCTTCAGCAAGGTCCAATTCGACGAACCGGTAGTTCGGTCCAGTCAACCGGGCGCCGCTGGTGCGGCCGACACCGACGACATGGTAGCCACGCTCGAGCAGCGCATGCGCGAGTGCCTCACCCAGACCCCGCGACACACCGGTGACGATTGCCGCGCGCATCGTCTTCAAGCCTCGGGCGCGTTCGCGCGCGCGACGAGGAAACCCGCAAGCACGCCCGCGGCCACCAGCGCCAGACCGTAGAAGGGCTTGTACAGGTAGATGACCGCAGAGGTCTCGCCGTGCGTCGCGACAAAGACGGCGTAGTACGCATAGAGATCAAGCGCTAGCAGGATGACGGCCATGGTGGCCAACGTCCGCGCGAACGTGGACAGGAGAGCGAGGACGAGCAACAGCACCCACGGTCCTGCCTGGAAGACGAACAAGGCGAAGGAACGCTCGACGTCGGCCGCGCGCACGGTGCCATATTCGACGAACGCAGCGAAGGCGACGCCAATGACGGCCAGGACGATGGCCAAGGATCGGGCGCGCATGGAATTCAGCGTAACACGGGAGGGCGGAACACAGAAAGGTCGTCGAACAGGTCCTCGCCCTTGCCCTCGGTATCCCAGCCGGGCAACGCAGCAATGGGCAATGGCGTGAGCCGATCGGGGCCGAATCCGGACGCCGCAATCATCGCCGCCGCTTCGGCGTCCGCAACTTCCGCATCGACGGCGTCCATACCTGCGAAGTTCCCGACCTTGTACGCGCCGCTTGCCGCGACTGCCAGCGTGGGCGTCGCCTCGATGATCATCACGCTGGCAGTGAGTGCGCGATACGGCGACAACAGCTTTTCCGCGAGACCGTGCCCCAGTATCAGCGGCCGCATGCTGCGCACGACATCGTCCCGGCGCTCCCAGAACAATTCGCGCCAGGCGCGGGCACGCAGCAGCGCGACCAGCGCGGCGTCAATGCAGCAGAGCAGCAAGCCGGATTCGTCGAGCAGGGTCGCGGCATCGCGGGCGCGATTGCGCGCGTTGTCCGTCGCCGCGCCGGCAGCCTGTACATGCACGGCGTTGAGCGCTGCCTTGGTCCGCGGAAACCGGATCCACGCCAGCGCATTGAAGGCATCGTGCAGGTTGCCGGTGCGCGTCGCGATCACGCCGCGCCCGGCAATCGCGCGTTCATAGTCGAGTGCGCACTGCCGTGAACGAGGCGCGACGAAGACCAGCGGCCGGCCGTCAGGCAGTGCAAGTCCACGATCGCGCGCAAGGCCGTTGAGCGTGGGGAGATCCGGGCAGCGCCCCGCCGCCAGCCAGCGGGCATAAGGCGCGAGGCCGGGGTGTGGGGAGTTGCCTGCTAACGACGCGATCAGTGTCGGCCGCCGATGGACAGGACGATCACGATGCCGATGAATATCGCGAGAACGAGGAGCGCGATCTTCCACGGGCTCTTCGGATATTCGCCCTCGATCGCGCCGGTCACGCCGTTTTGAACGCACTGGTAGCTCTTCGCGCCGAACGTGTAGGTCATGAGCCAGACCGGCGCGAGGATGTGCTTGAAGGTTTGCCGCGAATGCGCCATGCGCACGTTGAGGTTGCGATACGTGTTGCCCGGTACCTGCTGCGCACACATCGCCTGCACCTTGGTCTCCATGGCTGCGCGCGAGGCGCGCGCGGCTCCAACCAAGTCGATCTGGTAGCGCTCGACGATCCAGCCTGCCACAAAGCCCGGGTCATACGGTTTGAGCGTGGCCGTCGGAAACGGCTCGATGCCACGCAGCAACGCGGGATGTACGCCCACCGATGCGCACACCAGATCATCGTCGAAGAAATGCGACAGCTGACCGGCGGCGGGTTCCCACCGCACCTGTTGCACCTGCCGCGTCTGCGTGCGGCCGTTTTCGGTGTAGGTCTCCGTCGTGTAGTAGTAGTGGCCTGCCTCCGCCGTCCATTGCGCGTCCACTTGCGCGTCGAATGTCCAGTACGGCAGGTACATGCCCTTCACGGTATCGGTCAGCGCGCGGCGCTTGAGCGCGCCCGGAGCCAGCCACAGCTTGCCATACCATTGCCTTATGCGGTCGCGCGCTGTCCCGTCGCTCACGGCAAAGGGCAGCACACTCTCGGGGCGGAAAGCGGGTTTGGCCTCTTCGTAGGGCACCAGTTGCGCCGAGCCGCAGAACTCGCAGTTCTGGGCCTGGCGCCTGGCATCGAAGACCGAAATCGCGTTGCAGCTCTGGCACTTGACCTGCCGCACTTCCGCCTTCCAGCCGAGGGCATCGTCACTCAAGCCACGCAGCGCGGTGGCAAGGTCATGCTCGGCAATGCCGCCGGTCGTGACGTCCAGTCGGGCGGGGGACTCTGTGCCGCAGAATGGGCAGATCAGCTTCTGCTTGGCAGGATTCCACACCGCCTGCCCACCGCAGGCGGGGCACGCGAATTTGGATATCGCCGCAGTTTCGTTCATTGCGTGCAGGCTGCTAAGGAAATGACAACGCCACCGGCGCGGCGCGCCGACCAGCGTTCTGCTGCGACACCGTCAACCCTTGAGGAAGGCGTCGACCGCGGCGCGGGTCACGCGCCACTGTGTGCCGATCTTGCGTCCCTTGAGATCTCCCGAATCCAGACTCGACATGACGTCGGACTCGGCAACCCCGAGCATCTGCGCCACTTGCGCGGGCGTCATGAGCTCGGGCGCAGGGGAACCATTCGGCGCCGCCGGGGCCGGGATGCCGGGTGTGGTCTGCGCCATCAATCCGCCGGTCTGGTTCATCATCTGCTGCGCCATGGCCATGCCCATCGCGAGTTCTGCGCCGGCGCCACCGATGCCGCCACCACCGCCTCCCTGCCCCATGCCCTGCGCCATCTGGAACTTGACGTAATCGTTGAGATTGCCAACCGCCGCCATGCTCGAGCGCTTGTCGATCGCCTGTTCCACCTCTGGCGGGACGGAAACGTTCTCTACGACGAAAGTCGTCATTTCAAGGCCGTATTTCTCACCGATCGCCGGATTGATGAGCGGCAGCAGCGCCCCACCCAACTCCGCGTACCGCGAGGCCACGTCGAGCGCGGGAATCTTCGAACTTGCAAGCGCCTCGGTGAACACGCTGACAATGCGCGAGCGCATCGTGTCGTTGAATTCGTCGAGGCGGAAATGATCGTCCGTGCCCGCTACTTCCTTCAGGAATTTCTTGACATCGACAATGCGGAAATCGTACGTGCCGTACGCGCGCAGCCGGACAATGCCGAAGTCGGTGTCGCGCATCATCACCGGATTGGACGTGCCCCACTTGTTGCCGGTGAGAAGACGCGTGACGACGTAATACACATCGGCCTTGAACGGGCTCTCGAGCGCGTATTTCCAGCTCTTCAGATTGGTCAGGACCGGGATGTTGTCCGTGGTCAGAGAATACTTGCCCGGCCCGAACGTATCACCGAACTGCCCCAGGTACACGAATTGCGCCGCCTGCGATTCGCGCACGATCAGCTGAGCGCCATTCTTGATCTCCTTGTCTTCGTCCGGAAAGCGGTACGACAGCGTGTCGCGCGAATCATCGGTCCACTCGATGATGTCGATGAATTGTTTCTTGATGAAATCCAGGATAGCCATCGTGCGTCCCCTCGAGGTCATACCTTGCGGTCACGCGCCGGGAAGGCGTGAGCCAATGAACCGCGCAGCAGTTACTTGCTTGCGGCGGAAGGCTTCTTCGTCTCGGCTGCGGCGTTCTTGAATTCCACTTCCATCTGCTCCGGAGGAATGGCGCCGGGAATCACCGAGCCATCGGCGAAGATCAGCGTCGGCGTCGCCTGCACCCGCAACTTCTCGCCCAGCACGTGCGTCTTTTCCACCGGGTTGTCGCAATCGCCGCCGTTGTCAGGCAACGCGCCGCTGGCAAAGAACGTGTCCCATGCCTTCACCCGGTCGGCCGCGCACCAGATTATCTTGGACTTGCGCGCCGAATCAGGGTGCAGCTGGTCGATCGGGAACAGGAACGTGTAGATCGTGACGTTGTCGACCACCTTGAGCTCATTCTCGAGCTTGGCGCAGAAGGGACAATCGGCGTCGGAAAACACGAACAGCTTGCGCTCGCCGTTGCCCTTGACCCGTTTGAAGGCTAGGTCGAGCGGCAGGTTCGCGACATCAACGCGATTGAGCTTGCGCATCCGCTGCTCGGTCAGGTTGACCTTGGCGTCCGCATCGTAGACCGATCCGACGAGGATGTACTTCGCCTTGGCATCGGTATAGACCAGCTGGTGATCGAATTGCACCTCGAACAGGCCGAAATAGGGACTCTTTGAAATGACCCCGACAGTCGCGCCGGGGAATTTCAATTCGAGCTGCTTCTTGATCGCGGCGGCCTCGGGCGGGGTTGCGGCAGTGGGGTCTGCGGAGGTCGCCGCCAGGACGGGTACCGTCGCCCATGCAAACGCCATGGCCGCTACCGCGACGGCAGCAGCGGATCGTGTTCGCAGCAGAAAGATAGTCATGTACATCATGGAATCTCCAATCGTAAGGCAAACTTGGACAACTCAATTCAGCGCGGGTTGCGCAAGCGCGCGTTTAAGGAGCGGGAGCCGGTCGACGGCGGTCAGCCCGGCGTTGCGCAATGTCTTGAGCAAAGGGTGGGTTGGTCCGAACAACCGGACCAACCCGTCGGTGACTGTCTGCATGGCCAGCACGGGTTCGGCCCGGCGCCTGGCAAACCTTTCGAGGAGCACCCGTACGCCTGGGTCGGCTGCCGGCCCGCGCTCGGCCAGGACCGCCGCCAGCACTTCGACATCTCCGAATCCGAGATTTACCCCCTGCCCGGCCAAGGGATGGACACCATGGGCCGCATCGCCCACCAGGGCCAGGCGATGCGCGATGGTTGCCGGAAGCTTGAGAAGGGCCAGCGGGAAGGATGCCGCAGCGGTGATGGGCGCAAACGCGCCCAATGCGTGCCCGCCCGCTTCGGCAACGCGCGCCGCAAGCGCGACCGAATCAAGCGTCCTGAGTTGCGTAGCCAGTGCGTCGGGGGCTGACCACACCATCGACATGCGACGGCCCGGCAACGGCAGCCAGGCCAGCACGCTGCCGTCGGTGCGAAACCACTGCCTTGCAATCCCGTGGTGCGCGCGTTCGCATGCGAAATTGGCGACCACCGCGGTTTGGCCGTAGGGTCTGGGCTCGGTCGCGAGACCGGCCGCTTGCCGTACCCATGATCGCGCGCCGTCGGCGCCGACGATCAGCTTCGCAGTCAGGACCTGTGCCGATCCGCCGGATTCGGTAAACGTCAGCGCACACGCGTCAGGAGTCCAGTCGAGCGAAACCAATGCAGCGCTGCCGATGACCTCCACGCCGGCCTCGAAGACCAGGGGCAGCTGGGCAATGCGCAACGCGCGCTCCTCGACGATCCATGCGAGCGCGCGTTCGCCCAGTTCATAGGCGGAGAATTCCATCGTCGCACCGGCGTCGCCCGCAACCTGCATGGCTTCGACCGGTTCGATGCGTTCCGGCTGGAGCATCTGCCACGCACCGAGAGAGCGCAGAAACGTCGCGCTGCCGGGGCTGATCGCATACACCCGCGTGTCCCATGAATCGGAGTCGAACTCCGGTGCTGCGACCGGCACTCGATCGACCAGCGCAACCCTGAGCCCGGCGCGCGACAGCGCAGGCGCAACTGCCAGGCCCACCAGGCCGGCGCCCACAACGATCACGTCGAAGTGGTCGCGGCTCATGCGGCCGTGCCGGGCAGCACTTCGATCACATGCTGCTGATTGGTGTAGATGCACAGGTCGCCGGCAATCGTCAGCGACTGTTTGACGATCTGCTCGGCGGACAGCGTCGAATGTTCAAGCAGCGCACGCGCAGCCGCCTGAGCGTAGGGACCACCCGAGCCGATTGCGACTATGCCGTACTCGGGCTCGAGCACATCGCCGGTCCCCGTGATCACCAGTGAGGTCGACGTGTCCGACACGGCCAGCATCGCCTCCAGTCGCCGCAGTACCCGGTCCGATCGCCAGTCTTTCGCCAGCTCGACCGCCGAGCGCGTCAAGTGGCCCTGGTGCTTTTCGAGCTTCGCCTCGAAGCGCTCGAACAGCGTGAAGGCATCCGCCGTTGCGCCGGCGAATCCGGCCAGCACCCGCTCGTGGTACAGCCTGCGCACCTTGCGCGCGGTGGCTTTCATGACGATGTTGCCGAGCGTGACCTGCCCGTCACCGCCCAGGGCTACCGCGCCGTCGCGCCGCACCGACAATATGGTTGTTCCGTGAAACTGTTCCATGAAACGAACATTCGTGACAGTAAGACTGCTCAACACCAAAAGGCGCTTGGCAGAAGAAGCTTCGCGAGTACAACGCCCGGTTTTAAGTTCAATCGAATTTTTACGAGGAAGTTACGGGCCTCAGTTGCCAAGTGAGCCGAACTTCCTCGGTGACATTATTCCGGCGCAAAGTACGGTTTCACTTTGCGCCGAAGGATTATGTTGCCCGCTTCAGAAAATGCCGGGGGGAAATTCCGATGAGCAGCAGCAACGCACGGATGATTGGCGACGCCCCGACGATCTGGACCGCCTTGCGCTGGGATTCGACTCGGTAGATCGCGTTCATCAGCGATCCGGCGCAGACAAAGTCGATTCGGTCGACCGCGGTCATGTCGATCGGCACGACCGGGCGCCGTTGCGCGAATTCCGCGATGTTTCCAAGCTGAATGTTCGATGAGCCGACGAGCACGCCGCTCAACTTGAGACTTTCGGCATTGCGGTCCGGCCGCTCGTGCGTCGCACCGTCATCCTTCGCGCCGGCCAGCGCCGTCTCTCCAGCCACGACCACGGGTTCGGACACGGGCGGTGGCTCCCACGATGGCGGCGATTGCTCGAACGCGATCGCATACTCAATGGAACGGTCGTCAAAGGCCTCGCGCTTGTGTTCGAACTGAAGCAACTCGAGCGACAGCAGCCACGCGCCTTCGCCGCCGTCCTTGCCACGCTTGACCAGGGCGTTCACGGCGACCTGCAGTTTTTCCGGGCGCTGGAGTGTCAATGCAAAGTGATGCTTGCGTGCAAACGCGAGTGCGTCGGCGAGCAGATGCGCACCCGCGTCGTCAAAACCGATTACCGAGGCCAGGTCGAGGCGCGCGTGCGGAATCTTCTTCTGGATCGCCCGCTTCAATCCTTCCACCTGCGACACACTCGCTGCGGAAAGCTTGCCCGTCACCGGGATGAAGCCTCCGGCAAGGGCCTTCGGGCCAGCCGTCGTCGACAAACCCTCTTCCCATGCTGGCGCCGAACTCTCGAATTGCACGACATACTGCAACGCCATCCGTTCGAACGCGGCGCGATCATTGGCCCGCTGCAGCACATCGAACAGCGCAAGCCAGGCGAGCGGCGATGTCATGGCGTCGTGATCGGTTCCCACGCCTTGCTCCAGCAGCGCGCGTGCCGATTCCAGCTGGCCACCCGCATAGAGAAGCGCGGCATTCTCGAGCACACCACAAAGGCCGGGGTTCGCCTGCAACACCTCGATCGAAGAATTCGCCGGTGACCA
Source organism: uncultured beta proteobacterium (assembly GCA_963829415.1). Taxonomy (GTDB): domain Bacteria; phylum Pseudomonadota; class Gammaproteobacteria; order Burkholderiales; family Casimicrobiaceae; genus VBCG01. The sequence continues at coordinate 342,053 of CAWHII010000001.1, forward strand.
TTCCACGAGGCTGGCGCCGGTCACCGTGATATCGCCGGCCGGCTCGCCGCTCGGCCGTTCAACGACACCCTTCTTTCCCCGCGCTTCGTGCGCGAGTTCGCGAGCGGAGAGCGTCCGCTCCGCGGGACGGGGCGACGCGCTCGCCGACACCGGGGCGCCGGACTTCGGCTCGAGCTTCAGCTGCACGGGCTTCTTGGGCGGAGATTTGGAGAACAACGCCATTCGATGTTTTCGCTTCCTGACGCAGGATTCGGATTGCCGGTTTCCGATCGGTTTGACTCCGACACTCGCCCCGACACGTGGTCAGGCGGAAAATTGGAGCGCTCGCACGGGTCGGCCAGACGTAAGGGATTGATTATGTTCCCGTCATAGGCTTCCCACAAGCCGCTGGCCCGGATAATTCGATCCGCGTCCATCCGGGCGATCGCAATACTTTGCCAGGCATATCCGCTGCTTCCGTGTGGTCTTGGAGCTCCTGTGCAGGTCACCTGCCAGCGAGGACGGCGCGCACCGCGATCAACGTGGCCCCATCGGCAGCGACTTGCTAGAATGAATGCGGCGGAAATCGCCAGCCGGTGTGGCGCTCTTGCGGCCACTGAACGGCGCCGCCGCCACCGATTCCGTGCCAGCGAAACTCCTTTAACCGGGCATCAACCAAGCAGGAAGGGCAAACGATGAAGAACCCGCTGGATTCCCTCTGGGGAACGATCATCGCCGGGGTCATTCTGACCGCGATCCTGTATTACATAGTCAAGAACGTTCTGAACTGACGGAGACGGCACAATGGATCTCGTTCCGATACTCGCAAGATGGTTGCATTTCCTGGCCGGCGTGATGTGGATCGGCCTTCTGTATTACTTCAATTTCGTGCAGGTTCCGGCGCTGAAAGCCGCCGCTGCCGACAACACCGCGGCGGGCATCACCAAGCATGTCGCGCCGCGCGCGCTCTTCTATTTCCGCTGGGCCTCCCTGGTTACGTGGCTCGCCGGAGCTGCTTTGCTGGGTAACCAGTTCGTGAACGCGTTTACGCTGTCGAAGGGGATGGCGGGCATCGGCGTCGGCGCCTGGCTCGGGACGATCATGCTATTGAACGTCTGGGGGCTGATCTGGCCCAACCAGCAAAAGATCCTCGGCATGAAGCCGGCCACCGACGAAGAAAAGACCCGCGCGCGCAGGATCGCGTTTCTCGCGTCCCGAAGCAACGTGATGCTGTCGATACCGATGCTGTTCTTCATGGCCGGCGGCTGGTCGCACCGGGGCACCTTCGGTCTGTAGCTGCGGGATTCGGCAGTCGCTGCCGCAAAGGAGACGGGCCCGCAAACGCGGGCCCGTCCTGGTTCAAGGCACAGAAATCGGTTCAAGGCGCCCGGATCGGCGCCAGTACGGTCTCAGTCACCATAGAGCTTTTGCACACGCTCGCGGCGTTCCTGTGCTTCGAGGGACAATGTGGCCGTGGGTCGCGCGATGAGTCGCGGCACGCCGATCGGCTCGCCGGTCTCCTCGCACCATCCGTAGGAGCCGTCTTCGATCATGCGCAGTGATTTTTCGACCTTTTTCAGGAGCTTGCGCTCGCGGTCACGCGTGCGCAGTTCGAGCGTGTATTCCTCCTCGAGCGTAGCGCGGTCGGAGGGATCGGTCGTGACTTCGTTTTCGCGCAGATGCTCGCCGGTGTCGTCGGCGTTCTGCAGCAACTGGCCGCGCAGTTCGAGCAGCTGCTTCTTGAAGAACAGAAGCTGCGCTTCATTCATGTAGTCTTTTTCGGGCGCCTTGAGGATTTCCTCTTCGGTCAGCTCGCGGACTTTCTTGACAGCGGTTGCGGTTTTGACTGCCATGCTCAATTCACCCTGGATGCTCGATTGGCGTTGTAGCTTGAAGGCCGCTCAGTTAAGACCCTCAGTTAAGACGACTTGGACCCTTATTGTAGGGGCCGCACGAAATTGCACATTATAGCCCGCGCGAGTCCCGGCTCGCCACCGTCGTTTCCTGACCCGGCGATCCCGGCGGGGAGACCCCGTTTGCGGTGCGCAAGCACCGTATAATCCCGGAAAAACAAGGCTTTCCGATGACTTCGACCTCAGTGGACACCTCCGTGGACACCTCACCAGACACCTCCGTTCGCCACTCCGCGACCCCGTTCGCCACCCTTAAGCTGCGCAGGCCGGACGACTGGCACCTGCACCTGCGCGATGGGCCGGGACTGGCCGCAGTCGCCGGCCATACGACCCGCGTATTCGGACGTGCAATCATCATGCCAAACCTCAAACCGCCGGTCACCACGGTCGCCGCGGCGCGCGCGTATCGTGAACGGATCCTGGCCACGCTGCCTGCGGGGGTACGGTTCGAACCACTGATGACGCTGTATCTGACCGACAACATGCCGCCCGCGCAAATAGCGGAAGCCAAGGCCTCCGACATCGTCCACGCAGTGAAGTATTACCCTGCTGGCGCTACCACGAACTCGGATTCCGGCGTCACCTCGCTCGACCGGGTCTATCCAATCCTGGCGGCCATGGAAAAGTGCGGCGTCGTCCTATCGCTGCATGGGGAAGTCACGTCGCCCGAAGTTGACATGTTCGACCGCGAGCGGATTTTCGTGGACACGCTGCTCCAGCGCGTCGTGCGCGATTTTCCGGGTCTCAAGGTCGTACTGGAGCACATCACCACACGCGAAGCGGCAGACTTTGTCCTTGGAGCGACGAGGAACGTCGGTGCGACCATCACGCCGCAGCACCTGCTGTACTCCCGCAACGCGCTCTTCGCCGGCAATTTTCTCCGGCCGCACAATTTCTGCCTGCCGATCCTGAAACGAGAAGCGCACCGGCAAGCGCTGATCAAGGTCGCCACTTCCGGCGATTCGCGCTTCTTCCTGGGCACCGACTCGGCGCCCCACGCCAAACATCTCAAGGAGAATGCATGCGGATGTGCCGGCTGCTATTCGGCACCCGCAGCGCTCCCGATGTACGCCGAAGCCTTCGACGACGCCGGTGCGCTCGACCGCCTCGAGAACTTCGCGAGCCGATACGGCGCGGATTTCTATGGTCTGCCGCCGCACGAAGACACCGTGACGCTGACGCGCGAAGCATGGACGGTCCCGGCCGAATATGCCTACGGCGACGCGACGATCGTGCCGCTGCGCGCGGGCGAGGTTCTACGCTGGCGCGTGAGCTAGAAGAGCCCGACGACCTTGCCGTCTACGTCGATGTCGATCTTCGCTGCGGACGGCACCGATGGCAGTCCCGGCATCGTCATCACGTCGCCGCAGACCATCACCACGAACTCGGCGCCGGCCGCAAGCCGCACTTCGCGTATGTTGACGACGTGACCTGATGGCGCGCCGCGCAGAAGCGGATCGGTCGAAAACGAGTACTGCGTCTTGGCGACGCATACCGGATAGTGACCGTAGCCGTCGGTCTGCAACCCCCTGATCTGCGCGCGCACCTTGCTGTCGGCGGTCACCTCCGATGCGCCGTAGATCGTCTTCGCGACCTTCTCCATCTTTCCCCACAGTGTGTCGGCGTCGTCGTAGACGAACCGGAAATCCGCAGGCACCCGCGCGATCACGTCGACCACGGCCTGCGCAAGCGCCTCCGCGCCGGCGCCGCCGTCGGCCCAGTGCGTCGCGACGACGACCGGCGCGTCGTGGTGCGCGATCTTCTTCCTGAGCAGCGCGATTTCGGCGTCGGTGTCGGACGTGAAATGATTGATCGCGACGACGCAGGGCAGCCCGTAGTGGTTGCGCACATTGTTGATGTGGCGCTCGATGTTCGCGACGCCCTTCTCGAGCGCCGGCAGGTTCTCCTTCGTCAGTTCCTTGACGTCGGCTCCGCCGTGGAACTTGAGCGCGCGGATCGTCGCGACGAGCACCGTCAGGTCCGGCCGGAGACCGGACTTGCGGCACTTGATGTTGATGAACTTCTCGGCGCCGAGATCAGCGCCGAACCCGGCCTCGGTGACGACGTAGTCGGCGAGCTTCAGCGCGGCCTTGGTCGCGATCACCGAGTTGCAGCCGTGCGCGATGTTGCCGAACGGCCCGCCGTGGATGAACGCCGGATTGTTCTCGAGCGTCTGCACGAGGTTGGGCTTGAGCGCATCCTTGAGCAGCACCGTCATCGCGCCGTGGGCGTCGAGGTCTCCGGCGTGCACGGGCTTCTGGTCGCGCGTGTAGCCGACGACGATTTTCGCGAACCGGGCCTTGAGGTCGGCCATCGATTCGGCGAGGCAAAAGATCGCCATCACCTCGGACGCCACGACGATGTCGAATCCGTCCTGCCGCGGGTAGCCGTTCGCCGGGCCGCCTAGCGCGACGGTGATTTCGCGCAGCGCGCGGTCGTTCATGTCCATGACGCGCTTCCACGTGATTCGCCGGACGTCCAGCCCAAGTGCGTTGCCGTGGTGAATGTGGTTGTCGATCAGCGCGGCGAGCAGATTGTTGGCGACGCCGATCGCATGGAAGTCCCCGGTGAAGTGGAGATTGATGTCCTCCATCGGCACGACCTGCGCGTAACCGCCGCCCGCGGCGCCGCCCTTCATCCCGAACACCGGGCCAAGCGATGGCTCGCGCAGGCAGATCGCGGCTTTCTTCCCGATGCGGTTGAGCGCATCGCCCAGACCGACGGTCGTCGTTGTCTTGCCTTCGCCGGCGGGCGTCGGGCTGATCGCCGAGACGAGGATGAGCTTGCCGCTGGGACGGTTGGCGAGGCTTCTCAGCCAGTCGAGCGAAATCTTGGCCTTGGTCCGGCCGTAGGGTTCCAGCGCGGCATCCGGGATGCCGAGCCGCGTCGCGATTTCGCCGATGGGCAACAGTTTCGCGTGCTGTGCGATATCGATATCGGTCTGCATCTTTGTCGTTCCTCGACGGTGGTCGCCGTGCCGGGGGGCAAGTGTACTGCGCGCGAGCGGCCATAGGAGGCCCAAGCGCCACGCAAATCGCAGTACACTAGCGGCCCGAAGCCAGCCAGACCGTCGCCGCCCTAACCGTGAAAGCGGCGCGGGGGGAGGAAAGTCCGGGCTCCGCAGAGCAGGATGCCGGGTAACGCCCGGACGCTATAAGTCGCCGTTAGCGCGGTCGATGAAGGCGAGGAACAGGGCCACAGAGACGAGTCGCCTCCTGTAAAAGGGAGGCGGGTGAAACGCGGTAACCTCCATCCGGAGCAACACCAAGTAGGCGGACACTGACGCTGCTCGCGTAAGTCCGCGGGTAGGTGGCTCGAGCGCATCGGCAACGGTGCGCCTAGAAGAATGACGGTCATAGCGCACGTTCGCGTGCGCCGTAACAGAACCCGGCTTATCGGCTGACTTCGGATATATTCGGCGGGCCAAAGTTTCGCGAGTCGCGGTTCGCGCCTCGCACGATACTTTGGCCCGAATCTTCTTCCGCAATCGGCTCGGGGCGACCCTTCGCCGATTGCGCGAAAAAGGCATGAGGGCCCACCGCTCGAGGTTCGCGCTCGCGAACCCGGTCGGTGGTGTGCCGGACAACGGGCGGCACCGGAGCCGCGAAGGAATGCGATGAAGTATCCGCCCACGATCCAACGCAGTGTCGTCGACGACTATCACGGGCGGGCCGTTGCCGATCCCTACCGATGGCTGGAGGACCTGGGCTCGGCCGAAACAGAAGCCTGGATCACGACGCAGAACGCCGTCACGCTGCCGTACCTCGAAGCGCTGCCACAGAGGTCGGCGCTGCTGCGGCGGCTGACGGAGCTCTGGAATTACCCGCGTACCGGCATGCCCGTCGAAGAGGCCGGGCAACTCTTCTATCGCCACAACTCGGGACTGCAGAAACAGGCGCCACTCTATCGGCGCGCGTCGCGGAAAGCGCAACCGGAACTCCTGCTCGACCCCAATTCGATGTCGGACGACGGCAGCATCTCGCTTGCCGATTGGCGACCTTCGCCGGATGGACGCTATCTTGCCTATGCGCTGTCGCAGGGTGGCGCCGACTGGGCAGAGGTGCACGTGCGCGAGATCGCAACGGGCAGGAACCTCCCCGATGTCGTGCGCTGGTACCGCTTTTCCACGATTTCGTGGACGAAGGACGGCAAAGGGTTCTTTTATGCGCGCTTCCCAGAGCCACCTGAGGGCAAGATGCTGGAGGCCGAGCTCCGCGACCACCAGGTCCACTACCACCTCGTCGGCACATCGCAGGATCAGGACCGCCTGATCTACCGGCGCCCCGACTTGCCGCGCTACTTTGTCGGCGCGAGCGTCACCGAGGACGGCCGCTACCTGATCGTCACGCTCAGCAACGGCACCGACCCGAAGAACCGGCTCTACTACGCGGACCTGGGCGATCCAACGCAGCCGGATGTCGGCGCGCCGGTCGTGGCGATCGTCGACGAGGACATTGCGGAGCTGTCAGTGCTCGGCAATGAAGGTGCGTTGTTCTACGTGCGCACGGACCTCCATGCGCCCAACCGCCGCGTCATCGCGCTCGACCCGCGATTGCGCATCGGCCATGCCGGATGGAAGTCCGTCGTGCCTGAATGCAGGCATCCTCTGGAAAGCGCGACAATCGCGGGCGGCAAATTGTTTTGTCAATACCTCGTCGATGTGAAGAGTGAGGTACGGATCTTCTCGCTCGCCGGAGTGGAACAGGGCGCGCTCGATCTGCCAGGCATTGCGAGCGTTGCCGGGATGGCCGGCCGCGAGCACGGCAAGGAATTGTTCTACGACGTGTCCTCCCCGCTCGTCGCGTCCACCGTCGTTCGCTACGACATCGCCGGGAAGATCTCCAGCATTTTCGATGGCGGCGAGCCCGCGTTCGATCCCTCTGCCTACGAAACACGCCAGGTTTTCTACGCGTCGCGGGACGGGACCCGGGTGCCGATGTTCGTCACTGCCCGCAAGGGTCTTGTGCAGGACGGCTCGCACCCGGCCTGGCTCTATGCCTACGGTGGCTTCTCGATCAGCGTGACGCCCCAATACCGGCCCGACCTGCCGGCGTGGCTCGAGATGGGCGGGATTTTTGCACAGCCGGCGCTGCGCGGCGGCGCGGAGTATGGCGAAGATTGGCATTGCGCCGGCATGTTCGAGAAGAAACAGAACGTGTTCGACGACTTCATCGCTGCTGCCGAATACCTGATCAACGAGAAATACACGTCGTCGGACAGGCTGGTGATTGAAGGCCGCTCGAATGGCGGCCTTCTTGTAGGCGCGGTGATGACGCAGCGGCCCGAGCTATTCGCAGTCGCCATTCCGACAGTCGGCGTCCTCGACATGCTCCGTTTCGACCGCTTTACCGGCGGCGCGGCGTGGGCCATGGAATACGGCTCGTCGCAAGATCCAGATCAATTCGGATACCTTGTCCGCTACTCGCCGCTCCACAACCTGAAGCCGGGCACGGCTTACCCGGCAACGCTCGTCGTCACGGCCGACCACGACGACCGCGTGGTGCCCAGCCACTCGTACAAGTTCGCGGCCGCCCTGCAGGCTGCACAGGGTGGCACCAAGCCCGTCCTGATCCGCATCGAGAACAACGGAAGCCACGGCTATCGCCCGACCGACCGGCAGATTGCCGAACGTGCCGACATCCTAGCGTTTGTGGCGAATCAACTGGGCATGGCGCAGCCGCGATAGTGCCGGTCGCGCGCCGGTCAGAACCGCCTTCGTTTCACGTCGCGCAGGATTTCTCGCGCGGCATTGCGCCCCGGTATGCCGGTCACGCCGCCGCCCGGATGTGCGCCGGCGCCGCACAGATAGAGTCCCTTTACCGGCATCCGGTAGTTGCCATGACCCAGCACGGGTCGCGCCGAAAACAATTGGTCGAGCGACAACGTGCCGTGGAAGATATCGCCGCCGGTCAATCCGAACTCGCGCTCGAGATCAAGTGGCGTAAGAATGTGCCGCCCGAGGACGCTCGCGCGGAAGTTCGGGGCGAAACCATTGACCGTGTCGATAATCACGTCGGCGACCTCCTCGCGGACGTCATCCCAGGTGCGCCCCGGCAATGCGTCGTCGAGGCGCGGATTCGCGTGCTGGCAGAACAGGCTTGCGACATGCATGCCAGGCGGGGCCAGCGTGCCGTCGACGGTGGATGGGATCAGGATCTCGACGATCGGTTGCCGCGACCATCCATGTGAACGCGCATCGAAGTACGCGCGTTCCATGTACGCAAGTGACGGCGCCATCACAATGCCGCTGCCGTGATGCGGTTGCGCGTTCTTTCCGGGCAGTGCGGTGAAGTCCGGCAGCTCGGACAAAGCGACGTTCATGCGAAACGTGCCCGAGCCGCAGCGATACGCCGCGATGCGCGCGCGAAAATCCGCATCCAGATGCCGGGGATCGACGAGCCGTTCGAACAGCAGCTTCGGATTCACATTGGCGACCACACGCGCGCCTTCGATCACCGTGCCATCTTCCAGTTCGACTCCCGCGGCACGGCCCGCCTTGACGGTCACCTTCGCCACCGGGGCATGCGTGCGCAGCACGACGCCGCGCGCGGCGCACTCGCTGGCCATCGCCTGCGTGATCGCGCCCATGCCGCCCCGGGCGTGACCCCATTGGCCCCGCTTGCCGTTCACTTCCCCGAACACGTGATGCAGGAGGACATACGCGGAACCGGGCGAATACGGGCTGGCGAAGTTGCCGACCACCGCATCGAAACCGAACGCCGCCTTGATCGGCGCACTTTCGAACCAGCGGTCGAGCAAGTCGCCCGCGCTCTTGGTGAAGAGATCAAGCAGGTCGCGGCGCTCGGGCAATGACAATGCGCGAAAGCGCTTGCCCAGCTTGAACATAGCGACGATCGCGGCGAGATCCGCCGCATTGCCGGCACGGATGTTCGGCGGCGTGACGGGAAGCATTTCACGCAGCACATCGGCGACCCGTTCCAGCATCGCGTAATAGGCCGGGAGCGCCTGCGCATCGGCTGGCGAGAACCTTGCGACTTCCGTCTGCGTCGCGGCCAGTCCGCCGCCCACTTTCAGATGCCGCCCATCGGGCAACGGCAGAAAATTGGCGAACGGCCTCTCGCTGATCAGTAGTCCATGTTCCGCGAGACGCAGATCGCGGATGACCTGCGGGTCGAGCAGGCTGACGGTGTAGCTGGCCGTCGAATTGCGGAATCCCGGGTGGAATTCTTCAGTGACCGCGGCACCCCCCAGCACACCGCGGCGTTCGACGACGCACACCGACAACCCGGCGCCGGCGAGGTACGCGGCACAGGTGAGGCCGTTGTGGCCGCCCCCCAGGATGACGGCGTCGAAGCGGCGCGCGTTTGCCGTCATGCGGGCGTGCGCACAGCCGGGACGCGCTAATCCGCGCTCACGCCGGCCGCCACGGTCGAGAAACCGCAGTCGACATAGGTGATTTCGCCGGTGACGGCACTGGCCAGATCGGACAACAGGAAAGCTGCGACGTTGCCCACTTCGTCAATGGTCACGTTCCGGCGCAGCGGCGCCGTGCGCTCGACAAAATTCAGGATCTTCGAGAAGCCGCCGATACCGGCAGCGGCCAGCGTCTTGATCGGGCCCGCCGAGATGCCGTTCACGCGGATCTGCTCAGGGCCGAGGCACGAAGCCAGATACCTCACATTGGCCTCGAGGCTTGCCTTCGCCAGCCCCATCACGTTGTAGTTTTCGAGCACGCGCGTGGAACCCAGGTACGTGAGCGTCAGCAGCGCGCCCGCACGCCCCTGCAGCAACGGCCGCGCGCCCTTGGCCAGGGCTGCGAAGCTGTAGCTGGAGATGTCATGCGCCGTCGCAAAGGCGCTGCGCGACATGCCTTCGAGAAAATCGCCGGACAGCGCCTCGCGCGGCGCGTAGGCGATCGAATGCAGCAGGCCGTCGAGCGTCCCCCATTCGGCCTTGAGCGCGGCGAAAAGTCCGTCGACCTGGTCGTCCGACGACACATCACAGGGAAGCACGGGACAAGGGCCGAAGTCCGCGGCAAGCTTGACGACGCGGTCCTTCAGGTCGTCGTTGACGTAGGTGAACGCGAGCGTCGCGCCTTCGCGCTGGCATGCTCGAGCGACGCCGTACGCGATCGAGCGGTTCGACAGCACGCCGGTGATTAGGATCTTCTTGTCGGCGAGGAAGCCCATGCAGCCCGTCCTGGGTAATGTGCGGAAGTGTCAAGAATACCTGTCCCGCGCGAACGAACGAAATGGCGGGACACAAAGACCGGCGACGATAGGGGCGCCGCTAATCGGGATGTGGCTGCGCTACTTCCCCAATCGCTGCAACAGGCCCGGCGTCAGGTCTCCGAAAACGCCGCAGGCAATGTAGTTGTTCGACGAACCCGGCAACGGACTGTCGACGAACGGCCCCGCATGCAGCACCACGCTGCGGCCGCGCAAGCTCGGCTGGCGGTCGACATGGACGCCCGGGATGCGCGCGGAAAACGAAACGGTATCGCCCTGTCCCACGTAGATCACCGGGATGAGTTCGCCGGGCGGGCTGGCCGAATCCTCCGGCCCCCAGACGGGTCCGGCTGACTCACCCTTGGGCGAATTGCAGTTGGGATCGGCATGGAACGCGAGACGATAGGTGCCCTGCCTCAGGTTGGCGCCATCCAGAGTGAGCGTGACGCCCTTGCCGTTGTCGACGACGATGACACTGCCGGTTGCCGCGCTGCCGATGCCGCGCAGCCGCGCCTCGAGGTTGCCGACCTGGTCAGCGGCGGCGGGACTCGACGGGTCGGGACCCGCACACGACGCAAGCAACAACGCCGCCAGCGCGGCGGTCGCCACCTTTGCGACAGCCGGCATCAGTTTGCCGCGCGTTTCTGGAAATACTCGTCGTAGCGCTGCACGAAATCCTTTTTATCGGTCAGCGGCGCGTGGCAGGCGCGGCAAGGCGCAAAGGGGTCCTCGGTCTTCTTGCCGTCGGGCGTGTAGGCGGCATACACCCACTCGCCATTGCGCAGCGCTTCCGGCACATCCTGGCCCGCGCCCTTCGCCTTTTCCATGATGAAGATGCGCACCATGTTGCCTTTCACCAGCTTGCCGTCCGGTCCCGTTTCGAGCGTGCCGTCCGGCTTGGCCACGGCAGCATAGTTTTCCATCACCATGACGGTCCCATACGGAAATGCGTCGCCGGCCTTGGTCTGGTTGCCCTTGGGGTCGATGTACATCTCGCGCACCTGCTTCGCGTCGGGACGTTGCACCGCCGAGAGCATCTTGGGCCAGTTCTTGTAATCAGCCGGTATCACTGCCTCGCCATCTTTGGCCGGCGCCTTGTACGACATAGTGGACATCTGCGAACACGCCGCCAGGCTGACGGCAGCCACCAGCAACACCATGCGATTGACCATGTCTTGCTCCAGAACGCTACCGATGGCGAGAGACCCGTCCCTGCGCGCTGCGCAGGCATTTGGATCGCGTCGTGCTTGAATCGGCAATGATAGGCGATCGGGTGCCCGCTGCCAAACCGCTCGCTTCGACAAAGCGACCGGGCTCGCTCAAGCAAACTGCCCCGACGTTCGCGCTACAATCCCCGGTCCTGATTGAGCAGTGGCCCCCATCCCGAGCCATTCAACCACCCATGTCGTCGCAAATGACTCCCGAGGAAATCGTCTCCGAGCTCGACAAGCACATCGTCGGACAGGAGGCCGCAAAGCGCGCGGTCGCGATCGCGTTGCGCAATCGCTGGCGCCGACAGCAGGTGCCGGAGCCGCTGCGCCATGAGATCACCCCGAAGAACATCCTGATGATCGGGCCGACGGGCGTGGGCAAGACCGAAATCGCGCGCCGGCTGGCGCGGCTCGCCGATGCGCCCTTCGTCAAAGTCGAGGCAACCAAATTCACCGAGGTCGGCTATGTCGGGCGCGACGTGGACACGATCATCCGCGACCTCGTGGAAGTTGCGATCAAGGAAACGCGGGAGGCCGAGACGCGCAAGGTCCGCGGCCACGCCACCGACGCCGCCGAGGAACGGCTGCTGGACGTGCTTCTGCCGCCGGTCCGGGACGTCAACTTCACCGACATGAAACCCACGGACTCGGCCACGCGCCAGAAATTCCGCAAGATGCTGCGCGAAGGCTTGCTCGACGATCGCGAAGTGGAAATCGAGGTCTCCGTGCTCCCGCCGCAGATGGAAATCATGGCACCGCCCGGCATGGAGGATCTGACCAGCCAGATCCAGGGCATGTTCCAGCAGATGGGAAGCGGACGGCGCAAGCACATCAAGACGACGGTCTCCGACGCGATGAAACAGCTGACCGACGAGGAGGCCACGCGGCTACTCAACGACGATGATGTCAAGGGCAAGGCGCTCGCCGCCGCCGAACAGAACGGCATCGTGTTCCTGGACGAAATCGACAAGATCGCGTCGCGGTCGGAAATGCACGGCGCCGACGTCAGCCGACAGGGCGTGCAGCGCGACCTGTTGCCTCTGGTCGAGGGCACTACGGTGTCGACGAAATATGGCATGGTCAAGACCGATCACATCCTGTTCATTGCATCAGGCGCGTTCCATCTGTCGAAGCCTTCCGATCTGATCCCCGAGCTGCAGGGACGCTTTCCGATCCGGGTCGAACTCACCTCACTGTCGGTGGCGGATTTCGAAAAGATCCTGACGGCGACCGACGCCTGCCTCACCCGCCAGTACGCGGCGCTGCTGGGCACGGAGCAGGTTCACCTCGAGTTCCAACCCGATGGGGTGCGCCGGTTGGCGGAGATCGCCTTTGCGGTGAACGAAAGACAGGAGAACATCGGCGCCCGCCGCCTGTACACCGTGATGGAGCGCCTGCTCGACGACGTATCGTTCCATGCCGCGCGCAGGACCGGCGACACCATCATCATCGATGCCGCGTTTGTCGACGCGACACTCGCCGGGATCGCCGGCGATGACAACCTCTCGCGGTATATTCTGTGACACCAAGTGCTTGATCGGATCCTCGGCATCATCCTGCCGGTCTTCCTGGTCATCCTGGTCGGCTATTTCTATGCGCGGCGCGTGAAGCCCGACATGGCGATGGTCAACCGGATCAGCATGACTATTCTCGCCCCCGCGCTGATCTTCTCGGCCCTGGCGAGCAAGGACTTCAGCGTCGCGGCCAACGCGCCCCTTATGCTCGGCAGTATCGGCATCGTGCTGGGTTCCGGCCTGCTCGCATGGCCCTTCGCACGATTGCTGCATGTGGATCACCGCACGTTCGTGCCGCCGATGATGTTCAACAACTGCGGCAACATCGGCCTGCCGCTCGCCGTGCTCGCCTACGGACAGCCTGGATTTTCGGCGATGGTGGCGCTGTTCACCATATCGAACCTGCTCCACTTCACGCTGGGCGCGTGGATGATCGACCACCATGCGCGCTTTGGAAACCTGTTGCGTAATCCGATGGTGTGGTCGACTTTCCTGGGTTTCGCATTCGCCGTCGTTCATCCGCCGATGCCGGAATGGGGATCGATCGCGATCAAGATGGTCGGCGATGCGCTTATCCCGATGATGCTGCTATCGCTGGGCGTGCGGCTCTACGAAGTGCGCTGGAACGACTGGCACCTGGGCGCGATCGGCGGTCTCGTGTGCCCGCTCACGGGAATCGCGATCGCCGCGCTGCTGGGGCCCGCGCTTGGACTCGACCGCATGCAACAGGGCCTGCTGATCATCTTCGGCTCGCTGCCGCCCGCGGTACTGAATTTCATGGTTGCAGAACAGTTCCGGCAGGAGCCCGCGAAGGTCGCGTCGATCGTGTTGATCGGCAATGTGATGTCCGCGGCCTTCATCCCGCTCGGGCTGGCGATAGCGTTGCACTAGGGAGCCTCTGCATTGGCGGCCACTCTCTCCCAGTGCGCCGCCGTATAGCCATCGGTGTGATCATTCGCCCCAGTGACGGCAAGCGTGGCCACGCGTCCAGCGTGATGGACAAGAAAAAAGAAGTCCACCGTGACTTCAGGAAGTTCGTTGAATATCACGGGCCAGTCAGGAGCGGTCAAACCTGTGCTTCATGAAGCGGACGCGAAAGCGGCGCAGGCTGCATGGCACCATCGCGCGCTCCCGCTCCCGTCTGCCGCAGCATTTTTTCCAACTGCCGAGTCTTTTGCGGCAAGATGCCGCCACCCGGCGGCGATGCATGCCGGCTGACCGCCCCCCTTCCTTTCAGGAGATGCAATGGATCGCCGTCGTCTGCTAAAGCTCACAAGTATCGCTTTTGCCGGCGCGGTCGCGCTGCCGGCGGTCGCCCGCCCGCAGAAGACAGGCGCGGCCCCAGGCCTCTGGAGTGTGTGGGACAACGCCTTCGCGCGCGCGCGCTTTGTTTCGCTGTCGCATGTCCTGACGCCGGATACCCCGGTCTGGAAGGGTTTCCCGACGACGACCAAGTTCCAGCAGGGCGCCGGCCGGCTCGACGAAAAATCGCCCTATGCCGCTCTTACCTACGAGAAAACCGGCCTCGAGACTACGGCCTACACGTTCGCCACGGACCAATTCGGCACGCAACTCGACCCGCCCGCGCATTGGCACCAATGCTTTCCCGCCATCGATGAATTGCCGGCGACACTCGCACTGCGCAAGCTCGCGGTGATCTCGATCGCCGACAAGGTAGCGGCGGACGCGAGCTATCATCTCACCGCCGCCGACGTGCGCGCATGGGAAAAGGCCAATGGGATGATTCCGGCGGGGAGCGTGGTCATGGTGCGCTCCGATTGGTCGAAGCGCTGGCCCGACGCGGCGCGAATCCAGCCAGCCGACGGCAAATTCCCCGGAGCGACGCTCGAAGCGCTCAAGCTACTGCATCTGGAACGGCACATCCTGCTGCACGGCCACGAACCGCTGGACGCCGATTCCACCCCCACGCTGGTCGCCGAGGACTGGCTGATGAACAACGGCTACATGCAGGCCGAGGGTGTCGCCAATCTGGATCAGGTGCCGGCGACCGGTGCCCTGATCGCCATCGGATTTCCGCGTTTCAAAGGGGGCACTGGGGGCTTCGCCAGCTTTACCGCCATTTGTCCGCCGGATTGGGCGCACGGCGCCCGCCCGGGTGAAGTCGCCGATGCGCCGCTTCCCTACAATGACAAACGGCTGGTGTGGAATGAGACCAAGGGTGTCCGGGAACGTACCGCGGCTTGCGACAAGCCCAAGGGGAAGCAGAGCTTCAATTGACATTCGGATAGTCGGTTCGGCGACCGTCCGCAACGGCAAGACTCAAATACCGGCGTGGACCTCGTGCTCGAGCGGCCGATTTTCCGCGTAGGCAGAGATGCTGGCAATCGTCGTTGCGCAGATCGTTCCGATCGCTTCGCGCGTGAAAAACGCCTGGTGGCCGGTGACGATCACATTCGGGAATGACACCAGCCGCTGGATCACATCGTCGGGAATGATCGCGCTCGACAGGTCCTGAAAGAACAGGTCGGTCTCCTGCTCGTAAACGTCGATGCCCAGCGCACCCAGCCGTCCGGATTTGAGCGCCGCGATCACCGCCTCGGTGTCGACGAGCCCGCCGCGGCTGGTGTTGATGAGTATCGCTCCCGGCTTCGCCAGCGCGAGCGCGCGCGCATCGACAAGATAATGAGTCTCGCGCGTGAGCGGGCAGTGCAGCGAAACGATGTCCGAGCGCGCCGCGAGCTCCGGCAGCTGCACATAACGGCCGCCGAGCCGTTCGAAATCGGGGCTTGGCACCTTGTCGTACCCGATGAGTTCACAGCCGAACCCGGACATGATTTGGGCGAACACGCGTCCTATCTTGCCGGTGCCGATGACGCCCACGGTGCACCCGTGCAGTTCGGAGCCAAGCAGTCCGTCCAGTTCGAAATTGCCGTCCCGTGTACGGTTGTAGGCACGATGAATCTTGCGACTGAGTGCCAGGATCAGCGCCACGGCGTGCTCGGCGACCGAGTATGGAGAGTATTCGGTCACGCGGACGACCTTGATGCCGTGCGCCGCGGCGGCCTTCAGATCGACGTTGTTGAAGCCGGTGCAGCGCAGCGCGACCAGCCGGGTGCCACCGGCGGCCAATGCCGCGAGCACCGGCGCATCGACGCGGTCATTGACGAACACGCACACCGCGCCGCAGTCGGCGGTAAGAGCCACCGTCGAGGTCTCGAGAAGATCATCGAAGAAGACCAGTTCGTGGCCAGCATCGGCGTTCGCCGCGGCCAGCAGCTCGCGGTCGTAGCGTTTGGCGCTGAACACAGCCACCTTCATGGCATGCCATTCCGTGGGTTGTTTTGCACCGGACCGGGCGAACGTGCGCAGGGATTTTGCCTTTGGTCCGGGATAAAGACAATGCGTTGAGGCGGGTTGAATGATCGCTATCGGGAAAATCACGCCCATCGCTTGTGGCAGTCATGTGCCTTCCAATCAGCGCCAACGATAGTCTGTTCTGCTGGCGTCGGTTGATTCAGGTTCGGGGTTCCGCGCTCGACGCTCTGCGGATTCATTCTGCGCTCGGAGTCGCGGAGGTCAGTTCCGTAAATTCCACACCAGTTACGCACGAATGAGCGCTGGGTACGAAGCGCTGATCTCGGCGTATTGATGAACGGCGCGCGCGCAATTGTCCCGAGGCCTTCCAGCGGCATGCCGCCTGCTGCGTTGAAGGGCCTACGGCTTCAACGAAAGGATGTACTGCACCATTTTCTCCGCGTCGTCATCGGGCACGTCCTGGAAAGGCGGCATGTGCCACGGCCCGCTGCCGTGTTTCCCATTCTTGACAACAGAGCGAAGGATGGCAGCTGCCTTTGCGTTGCCCTTGTATTTTACGGCGATGTCGACAAAGGCCGGACCAGCCCCCGCTTCCTCGGTGGCGTGGCAGATCGTGCAGTTGTGGCTCTTCAGCAGCGCCTGAGGTTCCTGCGCCTGCGCAATGCTGGCCGCCAGCAATCCAGCGGCCAAGGAAAGGGCAACGATATTCATGACGACTCCACTATGAGCGACCATAGCACACGATCGCCCGAAGGTTAGAGCTCTTAAGAAAGTTCACACCGGGCCAGCTCAGCTCGTCGTTCCCCCATGGTCGCGGCGCGCAGTCTCCAAGCCGCCGTTCGACAGCCGCTTCCCATTTCAATCGATGTCCGGTTTCGGGTAGACCGGGCAGCGGAGGGCATCTTCAGCTCGTGGCCGGTTCAAGCCCGCCGATTTCGACGTTGCCATGTCCGGTGAGGGAAGTACAGCAGCCGTCGGGCGCGCGCAGTTTTAAGCCGGGAGCCGACCCATTCCGGTCATGCGCGCCACTCGAAATCAGTCATAGGTCGATAACGCTTGTCGCCCACAGGAAGACCGCGGGGAAATAAATTCGCCGTCGAATCGAAGACGGCTCGATGCGCGGATGGGCGCGCAGTGTGCTGGCCCGCAGTTGCGCGGGCCGGGGCAACGCATCGCTCAGTGAATCTTGGCTGGGGACGAAAATGGTTTGGTCGCGTCCACAACGAACATTATTAGAGCGGTCAGTTCGGACGTGCCGCCGTTAAAGACCTCCATCGGAACGTCGGCAGACTTACCATTCATTGTTTGACCGGCTTCGACATAGCTCACGCCCTGGACAGTCCTTTGGCCTAGCCGACCTTCCACCACGTAGAACGCTTCGGAGCCTGGATGGGAATGCTGCGGTGTCGTGGCTCCAGGCGGACCGGAGCCGTAATTGATGCGCAGCAGATACTCGGGCGCGGCGATCGTCGGCACAGGCCCAATTTCGGCGACTGTGGTTCCACCGGGCGTCGAGCCGCCCTTGGGGCCAAGGGCGAAAAACCAGACCTTGCCCGCGACTTCAGCGACCAGCGATGTCTCGGAGTCATAACTTACCGTATTCGGATTCCAACGATCCGGTCCAATGGCGGCCTGTGCCTGCGCAAGGGTAGGGAAACTCACCACCCGCCAATACAGGGGACCTTCCTGTAGGTGCTTGACCTTCTTCTCGGCCACCGGCTTGACAACATAGACTGCGGGTGTCGCCTTCTTTGGCTCCTCTGATTTGTCTGCTTGCGCGAGGATGAACATGCCATCGGCCGCGTGCGCGACCGAACTCGCCGCGATCGGAAACACCAACACACCGAACGCGATCCTGCACAACCACGAAGAATGGCTCAGGAGACCGCTCATATCCGCCGCCTTTCATGGAAGACGTACCGGGTTACGCCGAAGGGCCGGGGCTGAGAGGAACCCACCTAACGTGCGCTCGCAGTCTTCCAGCGATCAATGCTAGGTGATAAGCGAATCCGGCACAACGGGGAGGTCCATGACCGTTCGTCAGAACATTGAGATGTATCCGGGGACCGGCAGCAATTAGCCGGGTCGAGTCCGTCGACCTTGCCCTTTCGATGTCGGGTGAAGACACCGCAGCAGCCGTCGGGCATGCGCAGTTCTACGCCCGGACCCGACCCCGAGCCGCCTGTCGATATTCCTCAAAGCTGACTTTCAACCTGAGGGAAGTTGACGCTCGCGATCGCTATTCCGGCGTGCTCGCGCCCAACTCACCGCCGCGCACTGTGGTTATCGCTCTCGCGGCGCGCTTGCGCAGCACCGGCACCATCCGCCCGGCTGCAGGCTCGTTGCTGAACGGCAGCGGCGGCACCAGCGACCCCAGCCACTCGACGATGTCGAAGTGGCCGCTGCAGCGCACCAGCGCATCGAATTCATTGGCCGTAATCCGGCGCTGGCGCGCGCGCTCCACCAACTGCCCATCACCGTTCGCGCCCGACCAGCTCATCGTGACCGTGACCTCGTCGATCTGCGTGACCGGGTCGAAGGCGTCACCATCACCGCCCCAGCTCATGTCCACCTGCAAGCTGTCGGCCTCGGACGTCCACTGCGTGCTCGTCGACTTGCCGACGGCAAAGCTGTTGCGCGGGTGCGACATTTCCAGCACGTACAGCCCGCCGTCGGCCAGATGGGCGGCCACGCAGTCCAGTTGGTGGAGCACGGCGTCGTTGTCCAGCAGGTTGCTGGCCGAGTCCATCAGCAGCATGGCAAGGTCGAAACGCTGCCCGAGCTGGAAGTCGACGATGTCGGCGCAGACCGCCTCGATGCGCACGCCGTTGCTGCCTGCGAACGCCAGCGCGTAGTCGTGCGCGGCGGCGCTATGCAAGAGAACTAGGCGGTTCGCAGCCCGGAGCGGAAGCCAGCGGTCCGCGCAACAAGCAACGACCTTCCGCCATCGAGCAGTCCAATCGACTGCCGATGTTGTCGCGCCAGCCCCGTTCCCAATGACCCCATGCAGGCGCTCAGCTGGGCACTGGATCGCGTGTACCGCGGTACGGTCGAGAGCATTCGTCCGATGGCGAGTGTGGTACCGGTACTGCTACTGCGATGTCGCGCAGGTCCACGGAGCAATGTTCACGATCGTGACTTGAAATATACTGGTCACTTTATCGACAAGTATGGCGCCATGCGCCATGATCGACCTCTGCACGACTCGCGGCGGACTGAACGATGAAGATCCGTATCCTGGGTGCAGGCCCCGCGGGCCTGTACTTCGCGGCGCTGATGAAGCGTTTCGACCCGTCGCACGACATCGCGATCATCGATCGCAGCCCGCGCGACGCGACCTGGGGCTTCGGCGTAGTGTTCTCCGACCGCGCGCTCGAATTCCTGCGGGGCGACGACGAGGCGTTGTACCAGTACCTGACGCCGCACTTCGAAAACTGGCCCAACATCACCATCGTCCACAACGACACGGCAATCCCGATTGCCGGAAACGGCTTCGCTTCCATCGGCCGCCTCGAGTTGCTGACGCTGCTGTACGGCTACGTCGAGCGGCTCGGCGTGAAGCTGCATTTCGGCACCGAGATCACCACGCTGGGACAGATGGGCGCAGCCGATCTCGTCGTCGGGGCGAACGGCGCATTTTCGTGGATTCGTAGCGAGAACGAGGACAGGTTCGGCACCACGACCGACTGGCGCCCGAACAAGTTCATCTGGTACGGCAGCACCAAGGCCTTCGACAGCCTGACGCTGACGTTTCGCGAGACGGACGTCGGCGTGTTCTGCGCCCATCATTACCGTTACCATCCCGACCGCAGCACATTCCTGGTCGAGGTCGAAGCCGCCACTTGGCAGCGCGCAGGCTTTGAGTCCATGAGCCCGGATGACACGATCCGCCACTGCGAGCGGGTGTTCGCGCGGGACTTGGATAGGCATCGGATCATCTCGAACAGTTCGCAGTGGCGCAACTTTCCTGCTATCTGGAACGAGCGATGGAGCTTCGACAACGTCGTGCTGCTGGGCGACGCGTTGCGCACGGCACACTTCTCGATCGGCTCGGGCACGCGCCTGGCCATGGAGGATTCGGTCGCGCTGTTCAAGGCGTTCAAGGAGGCCGGCGCGAGTAACGTCCCCGGCGCGCTTGCGCTGTTCCAGCAAACGCGGCTGCCGCCGATGAGGAAGATCTGGGACGCGGCGAACGCGAGCCTGCGCTGGTACGAGGACATGGATCGTCTCGTGCGCACGCTTGCACCCGTCGAGTTCGCGTACAGCTACATGACGCGCACGGGTCGCGTCGATCACGCCGAAGTCAGGCGCCGGGATCCGAGGCTCGCGGCGGCGTACGAGGCATTGCACCCGGAAGTCCTGGCCTGAGGAAACACGAACGTGACCGACCACCTGGGTCGCCTGGAGGACCTGCCGGCCGAATACCTGCAGGATCTGAGGGCGCAGAACACGCTGCCGCTGTGGCCGTCGCTGCGTGCGGTGCTGCCGTACGGCAGGCCGAGCCGGGCGACCCAGCCGGCGCACTGGCGCTACCTGGACATCCGGCCGCAACTGTTGCGCGCGGGCGAGCTGACCCCGATCGAGAAGGCCGAGCGTCGCGTGCTGGTCCTGTGCAACCCGGGGCTCGGGCTCGAGACCATGAGGGCCACCGCGACCATCTACGTTGGCCTCCAGCTGATCCTGCCCGGTGAGACCGCACCCAATCACCGCCACACGCCGTCGGCGATACGGTTCGTCGTCGAGGGCGAAGGCGGATTCACCGTGGTCGACGGCGAGAAGCTGCCAATGGGCAAGGGGGACCTGATTCTCACGCCGCCCGGGGTCTGGCACGAGCACGGCCACGAAGGCCACGGGCCGGTGGTCTGGCTCGATGCCCTCGACCTGCCGCTCGTCTACGGCATCGAGGCGTCGTACGCGATCGAGGGGCGGCCGCAGGCGGTCGACAAGCCGATGGGCTGGGGCGGCGCGCGCTTCCGCAATGGCGGCGTGGTGCCGTACCGCTCGCTCGACTCGACGCGCGAGCCGTACCCGATGCTGCGCTTCGCCTGGCGGGACGTGCACCGCGCGTTGGGCGAACTGGCGGCGGTGACGCCCCGCGATGAAGCCGTGCAGTTAGCTTACGTCAACCCGGAGACCGGGCGCGAATGCCTTGCGGCGCTGGGCTTCTCGGCGCTCCAGCTGCGGCCCGGTGAGGAGCTGCGGCTGCCCCAGCGGTCCGCCTCGGCCATCCTGCACGTCGTCGAAGGCGCTGGCACGGCACTTATCGACGAAGCTACTCATCGCTTCGAAACCGCCGACACCCTCGCCGTGCCGACGCATGCCGACGTGCGTCTCGCCAACGGTTCGAACACGGCATCGGCCTATCTGTTCGTCGTCGACGACGCGCCGCTGCAGCGCAAGCTGGGAATCTACGAAAGCCATTCTTGCATTGCACGATGAGATGACGGGGGACAGGCGCCATGGAAGGCTTCGTTGGCTGGCCGGAGGACGTCGCGGCACATTACCGCGCAAGCGGCCTGTGGGAAGGCGTGACCATTGGCGAGATGTTTGCGCGCGGCGCCCGCCGCTCACCGGACAAGCTCGCCCTCGTGCACGGGGACGAGCGACTCACCTACGCGGCGCTGCTTGCGCGCTGCCAGGACCGCGCTGCCGGCTTCGCCGTTGTCGGCCTGCGACCTGGCGAACTCGTGTTGATGCAGCTGCCGAACACCGTCGAATTTGTCGTCAGTTACCTCGCGCTTACCATGATCGGCGTCATCCCGGTGATGGCGCTGCGTGCCCACCGCCATGCCGAGGTGCGCCACTTCCTGCGCGCTTCCGGCGCGACCGCCTACCTGATCCCGGACGTCGTCGGCGGCTTCGACTTCCGCGTCATGGCAAGTCAGATGCAGGCGGAGTTCCCCGCGCTGAAGCACGTACTGGTAGCCGGCGAACCCGCAGCAGGCCAGTTGGCGATGGGCAGCCTGCCGGACGCGCCGCCTCCGGTCGCGCGACCAAAGCCGGCCGACGTGGCGACGATGCTCCTTTCGGGTGGAACGACTTCGCTGTCGAAGCTGATCCCGCGCACACACGATGATTACGTGCTCAATGCGCGGCTGTGCGGCGCCGCCTCGGGCTTCAGCGATCGCACGGTGTTCATGGCCATCCTGCCGCTGGGGCACAACTACAACCTGGCGTCGCCGGGCATGCTGGGGGCGTTCTATTACGGCGGCACCGTGGTGCTCGCCTCCGGAGCGAAAGTCGAGGAAGTCTTCTCGCTGGTGCAGCGGGAGCGGATGACGGTGATCGCCGCCGTCGTGCCGCTGATCACGACGTGGCTCAATTCCGATGCGCTCTCGGCCTATGATCTCTCGTCGCTCGAGGTTGTGCAGAACGGCGGCGCGCGCCTTGCGCCCGAGTTGCGGCGCCGGCTCCGCCAGCAACTCGGGTGCACACCTCAGGAGATCTACGGCACGGCCGAGGGCCTGATCAACATGACGCGGCTCGACGACCCGGACGAGCTGCTGCTTGAAAGCTCGGGCGCTCCGGTGTGCGACGAGGACGAGATCATGGTCATCGACAACGCCGGAAGCGAGGTCGCCGACGGCGAAGCGGGCGAGCTCGTGACCCGCGGCCCCTACACGATCCGCGGCTACTACAACGCGCCGGAGCAAAACGCCGAGGCCTTCCTGCCCGGAGGCTGGTACCGCATGGGCGACGTCGTCCGCAAGCGCGGCCGCTACGTCTACACCGAGGGCCGGCGCAAGGACATGATCAACCGCGGCGGCGAGAAGATCAGCTGCGAGGAGGTCGAAAACCTCATCCTCGGGCACCCGAAGGTCAAGTCCGCAGTGCTCGTGGGCATGCCCGACCCGGTCTTCGGCGAGAAGGCCTGTGCGTGCGTTGTGACGCTGCCCGGCGAAACGCTGGCTTTTTCCGAGTTGGTCGCCTTTCTGCGCGAAAGGCAGATCGCTTCGTTCAAGCTGCCCGAGCGGCTGGAGCTGTTCACCGAGCTGCCGGTAAGCCCCGTCGGCAAGATACTCAAGCGCCAGTTGCGCGAGACCATTGCCGAGCGGCTGGCGCAGGAGCGCGCAGCGCATACCGAGGCTTGATCCAGAAGTTTCCCCGATTCAAGGAGGCATAGCATGCAACCAGGAATGGCCAAACTGCCGCACCTGTTCCAGCCCGGCCGCTTCGGCCGCTTCGAGATCAAGAACCGCATCAAGTACGGCGCCTGCTGCGTCTCGAACTACAATACCCGCGACGGATTCATCACGGAGCGCGAGATCGCGCGCATGCGCGTCATCGCCCGCACCGGTTGCGGCATCATCACCAACCAGGGCGCGTACCCCGATCCGCTCGGCGAGGGCAAGGCCTACTTCCGGCAGCTCGCGATCTTCGACGACAAGTTCCTGCCGCAGTTCGAGCGCATCGCCGCGGACATCAAGGAACAGGGCGCCATGCCGATCCAGCAGATCCTGCACGCCGGTCGCTACGGCGGGATCGATCTCGGCTACTGCATCCAGCCCTCGGATGTGCCGCAGACGCTGCCGCACTTTCGCCCGCCCAAGGTGATGACGAAGGAAGAGATCCGCGACTGCGTTCGCCAGCACGCCGAGGCGGCGCAGCGAGCGATCCGAGCGGGCTTCGACGGCACCGAGGTGACGAGCTTCATGGGTTACCTGCTCGCCAACTTCAACTCGCGCTTCACGAACCAGCGCACCGACGAATACGGCGGCTCGATCGAGAACCGCGGCCGGTTCATGCGCGAGCTGATCGACGGCATCAAGCAGGCGACTCCCGACAACCCGCTGGTCGTCCGCCTGAACGGCGCGGAACTGATGGATCATTGGGGCGGCAACACCGAGGACGAGTGCTTCGAACTGATGCAGCAGGCAGTCGACGTCGGCGTGGACATGATCAGCGTGACGGTCGGCTGGCAGGAGGCGCCTGAGTCGTCGATCGGCCGCGACATCCCGCCCGGCTACTGGAATTACCTGTCGGCGCGCGCAAAGAAGATGTTCCCGAGCACGCTGGTCACGTTCGGCAACCGCCTTCCCGATCCGCGGATGGCGGACGATTGCCTGCGCGACGGCGTTTTCGACTATTGGGAGGTCTGCCGGCCGCTGCTCGCCGACCCCGACTTGATCCACAAGGCAGCCGAAGACCGGCTCGACGAGGTGCGCCGCTGCATCGGTTCGCTGAACTGCCTGTCGCGGCTGTTCCGCGACCTGCCCTACACCTGCACGATGAACCCGGCGCTCGGTCACGAGGTCGAGCCGGAGTATCAGGTGACGCCGGCTGCCGTGAAGAAGAAGGTGATGGTGATCGGCGCCGGGCCCGCCGGCATGGAGTGCGCGATCACCGCGGCCAAGCGTGGCCACGACGTGACCGTGTTCGACAAGGCCGACCGCATCGGCGGCAACCTCTATGCCTACGCGATGAACGATCTTGCGCGCCCGGACGACCTGCTCTCGGTGGTCTCCCATTACGAGGCGGTCTCGAGGAAGCTCGGCATCGAGGTGCGACTGAACACCGAAGTGCACGCAAAATTCATGCGCAGCGTGCTGCATCAGTATGACGTCTGCGTGATCGCGGCCGGTGCGACGCTCGACCGCAAGCGCTATGCGCACATCAAGGGCGCGGAGCGGATGCTCGATGGCCTGGAGGTCGCGCACGGTCGCAGCAAGACGGGCCGGCGCGTCGTCATCCTCGGCGGCGGCAAGCTCGGGCTAACGCTCGCCGAGTCGCTGCGCAAGCACCAGGAGGCCGAGGTGACCGTGGTCGAGTCCGGCAAGAGAATCGCCGGCGACGTCATGCCGTCGTTCAAGTGGCGCCATGCGTCCTGGGTCGAGGAGCTGGGCATCACATGCCTGACCTCAAGCTCGCTAATCGAAATCGGCACCGATGGCGTCAGGCTGAGAAACGCGAAGGGCGAGGAGACCTTCGTCACGGCGGACACCGTCGTTCAGGCCAACGCCGCCATGCCGGCTCACTCGCTGTTTCATGAATTCGAGTGGATGATCGACGAATTGCATGGCGCGGGCGACGCGCTGATTCCGCGCGGACTCGAGCAGGCGATCCAGGATGGCTATCGCCTGGGTGTGCGACTGTGACGTCGATGGCGGTCGACGCAACGTCGGACCGACCGTCGACACCAAATTGCGGTGTCGACCGGCTGCCATCGCCGGAAGCTTGGCTTGCCGCTGCCGCACACCACGGCGAGCTGTTCGCCCCGCTCGATCCCGGTGTGCGCATTGCGCTTGTTGGCCCGCTCGTCGCCAACGCAAATGCTCGTTTGGGAGGCTGGCAACGCAGGTATCGATGCCCAGTTCGAGGCGTTCGCCGGCTATACCGCAAGCGGCGCGGACATCGTTCTGGCAGCCGACCGGGAGTCGCTGCTTGAGGTTTGCTCAGCCGTCACGGGACGTTTGTTCGAGGTCCTTCGTGCCGGCATCCGCTCGGGCCACATCGTCTGCTACGTGCTCAAGCGGCGCTGCGTGCTCGAGGAGCGCGGCCTGGACGAATTGCTCGATGCGCTGGGCTTCGCGTTCATGGGTGCGTGCCGATGATCTTTCGGAACCCGGCCGGCGCCCCTGAGCTAGCCTGCGACGAGTGCGGCTGCCGCTGGTTCGACCGAATGAGCGGCACTTGCTATGAATGCGGCGCGACGGTCACTGCCGAGATGCGGGCTGAATTCTTGCGGGAACTCGACGCGTTCACTGCAACGCTTGCACAGGTGAGCGGAGTCGCCGACAAGCGGCCCCCGTGATCGTTCATGCCAGTGCTGGTCGGTGCAGTGGGAGTTGAACCAACCGAATCACGAAATGCCGGCCCTGCCCAACGGCAGGTTTGGAGGAAATTCCGCGTCGGGCTCGTTTGACGGCTGGTGCCCGAAAGCGCTCGGCCGCTAACGACCTATGGCAGTCGTTCCTGGTCACGAAGCTCTTGGTTTGTTGATTCGCGTATCCGGCGCGGCGCCCCCGACCTCCCCTCGGGGGCATGGCAAGTACTGAGTTGGCAGACATGGGCGAACCGCACCGCGACACGGCGTTTAGGCGTAAGCTTTTTTCATGACTGAGGCTCAGACCCTGTTTGCCGCGTTGCGGAAATTTGCCGATTCCGACGTTGTATCCGCGATAGAGGCGCTGGTTCAGGATGCGCCAGACCGCCAGCTCAATCGCATCAACGTGCTCGCGTTCGCCGATAAGACTGGCCTCAACGAGGAGCGGGTGATTGCAGCGTTTCTGCATTCGGCCCGACTGGGCCTTTTCGAACTTTCCTGGAACGTGCTTTGCCCCGGCTGTGGTGGCGTGCTCGACGCAGGCGAGTCACTCAAGAGCGTGAATCAGTCGGAATACGCCTGTGCGCTATGTGCTGCTGGTTACGAGCCGACGCTTGACGAAATGGTCGAAGTCACGTTCACGGTGACGCCTCGGATACGCAGGATCGCGGCGCATTCACCGCATGACCTACCGGCGCTTGAGTATTGCCGGCAGATCTTTTGGAGCTCCGGCATCGACCTGCCAGACGACGCCTTCAAGAAAGCGATTGGGGAGGTCACGCTCGAATTGGTCGAGCTGCCGCCCGGCGAGAAGGCCGTGCTGTCCGTTACGCTGCCTGCGGAATTCGTGATCGTCTTCGACCCGGTCACGCACATGGCGCAGTTCGTCGACGTGAAAGGCGAGCCCACACGCGACCGCCAGTCTCTTTCCATCGTGTTCAACAAAGTGCACGCTCACACGACCACTCTTTCGATGCGGCCGGGCCCCTTGCGCCTCACATTGGACAATCGCACCAACACGCGGGTCGTACCCGGCGTGTACATTGCCGGGCAGGCGATGCACGAGATGCTAGGCAAGCGCCGAAAGTTTCTCACCGCCAAAGGCCTGTTGACCAATCAAACCTTCCGTGAAATCTACCGCACCAGCACGCTCGACGTGGACCAGCGCCTGAAGATTACCAGTCTGACGTTTCTGTTCACCGACCTAAAGGGCTCGACCGACCTCTACGAACGCGTTGGCGACCTGGTGGCGTTTGATATTGTCAAAGAGCACTTCCGAATCCTGCGGGAAATCATCGCCGCCGAATCGGGCGCCGTGGTAAAAACAATTGGCGATGCCGTGATGGCAACATTTGCGACCCCCGACCGCGCCCTCGCGGCCGCGCTGCGTATGCGCAAGGCAATGCGTGTGCTCAACGAGGAACGGCAGAACGAAGACCTGCTGCTAAAGATTGGCATCCACGAAGGGCCGTGCCTCGCGGTCACGCTTAACGATCAGCAAGACTACTTCGGTCAGACCGTCAACATTGCCGCCCGCGTGCAGGGCCTCGCAGTGTCGCGCTCGATCCTCGCAACGCATTCGGTTGTCGACCATCCACACGCGTCCGCGATACTTGAAATGGACGGGATAAAGCCAGTGGCGCTGCGGCTGCCGATTCGCGGCGTCGAAGGTAAGTTGGCGGTGTTCGAAATTCCGTGAGCGTTGCAGGGATTTTCCGTCACCATGGTTTGGCGCACCGACCATCACCGCAGCCCCTTGTTCCCACTCGACAACCGAACTGCCCCGGACCGCGCGACCTATAGGCTTGCGGGACCGACATGCCCGTGGTCGATCGCCCACCAAATGGCATGCGCCGCTACGAGATGAAACACCGTCACGAACGGCATTGGTCGGTCAGTGCGCAAATCGCCCGGCTGGTCCGAGTTGGGGCTCGACGCCGTTTGGCACAAGGGTACCTGACGTTGTCGTTGCTGGCGCGCCGCCTGTGCTGGGTCCCGCGCTTTGCAAATCCGCTTGAGTGTCCGCAATGGACGCCGATTGCCTCGGCCTCCATTCGCGGGCCAGTCGTTGTGCCTCGGCGATCTGAACGGGGGTCAGCTTCTGCGCCACGATGACGCGATTCTTGATGGCGCGACCCCGTTTTTCGCTCTCGTCAGGAAGAAACCGCGACGAGGCGAGATTGAGCCACTTGTGGCTTTCGACATAATCCTGCGGCGTCCCTCGGTTGAAGTAGCACATTATTCCGAGATTGAGTTGGGCAGCGGCGTCTCCATTCTCCGCGGCCTTGCGATACCACCGAACTGCCTCGGCATAGTCCTGCGCCACGCCGAAGCCCCTTTCGTACAGCACGCCCAAACTGAACTGCGCGCTTGCATTGTCTTGATCGGCGGCCGCCTGGAACCAGCGATGGGCCTCGGCATGGTCCGTTGGCGCACCCAGGCCGGTTTCGCACATGACGCCGAGGTTGTATTGGGCAACGGCAAATCCTTGGTCCGCCGCCTTGCGGAACCACTCGCGCGCCTGGGCGTAGTCCGTTGCTACGCCTTGGCCGCTTTGGTAAAGAACGCCCAGATTGTTCTGTGCCTGGGTGCAGCCTTGCTTTGCGGCCTGCTGGTACCACTTCGCCGCTTCGGTGCAGTCCTGTATCGCCCCGTGTCCACGCTCATACAGGTAGCCCAGATTGTTCTGGGCAATGGCGGACCCTTGATCTGCAGCCATGCGAAACCACTTGAGTGCTTCAGCAAAGTCCTGCGCCACGCCTCGGCCACGTTGGTACATCACGCCAAGGTTGAGTTGCGCTTCAGGAAGGCCCTGGACCGCCGCAGCGCGATACCACTTCGCGGCCTCGCCATGATCCTGCGTCACCCCACGCCCACGCTCGAACATGTACCCAAGGTTGTTCTGCGCCGTAGCTTGGCCCTGTTCGGCAGCCTTTCGATACCACGCGACCGCCTCGACAGGGTCCGGCGCGACCGCTTGGCCATGTTCATACATGACGCCAAGGTTGTTTTGTGCGTGGGGATAGCCTTGTTGCGCGGCCATGCGATACCACCTGACAGCCTCAGCGTCGTCCTGCACCACGCCATGGCCACGGAGGTACATCCTTGCGAGTGCGTACTGAGCGCGGTCGTAGCCCTGATCGGCGGCCCTGCGATACCAGTCAGCCGCTTCCGCAAAATCCTGCGTCACGCCCTGGCCGGAACTGCACATGTAACCCAACGCGTACTGGGCCAGCGCATAACCCAGTTCTGCAGAACTGCGAAACCAACGCACTGCGGCGGCATCGTCCTGGGGCGCGCCCTGACCGCGGATACACATCAAGCCCAGATCATAGTGACTGCTGGCTTCGCCCGGGGTCGATAGTACGAGTCGCAGTGGCGGAAAGTTCGACGTCAAATTAGCCTTCGGCATGGTCAGCATTCCACATGGTTGGCGATAAATCTGGCGATCATCACCCGTTCTTCGGACCGCCTCCAATGCGACGGCACGCCAAGCCACTGCCTTCAGGATGTAGCGGTCGAGCGGAGGGTAATAATGCTACGAGAACGGCGCTTGGCCAATACCCATGTGGGAATTTTCAATATTCGCCCAGAGAGGCGCCGGGATCCTGGTCGAACCGAAGCACGTTGATTCACCTGACCCCGAGGCATGAGGAGCACCCCCCCCAAGCGAGCGCGTCGAGTGTGCACTCGGGACACATTCGGGTCGGTGCCGAATATCTCCAGTTGACCGATTCTGTTGAAAAACCCGATGTTGGAATGAGTTTTTGCGCACTGAACCGCCCCGGTTTCCGTGGAGGCTGTTGGGGTTAAGTTATGCCGCCATCGCAATGGGTTGACCAGCGAGTTGGCGGTAGTAGTTTGCCTCAGCTTCAGCAGGAGGAATGTATCCGATGGGTTCGAGTAGCCGATGGTTGTTGAACCAAGCTACCCATTCCAGCGTCGCAAACTCGACTGCCTCCTTGGTCTTCCAAGGCGCACGGCGATGAATCAACTCGGCCTTGTAGAGCCCATTGATGGTCTCTGCCAAGGCGTTGTCGTAGCTGTCGCCCTTGCTGCCCACCGACGGCTCGATGCCAGCTTCGGCCAAGCGCTCGCTGTAGCGGATCGACACGTATTGCGAACCCCTGTCCGAATGATGAATCAAGCTGCTGTCCCGCCCTGGCTGACGCGCCCAGAGCGCCTGTTCCAATGCGTCGAGCACGAAGTCCGTTCGCATCGAACTGCTGACCCGCCAGCCAACGATGCGCCGGGCGAACACATCGATCACGAAGGCCACGTACAGCCAGCCCTGCCAAGTCGACACATAGGTGAAATCCGAAACCCACAGCTGGTTCGGTCGCTCGGCCCGGAATTGTCGATGGACGTGATCCAACGGACAGGGCGCCTTGTTGTCACTGATCGTCGTGCGCACCACCTTGCCGCGCATCACGCCGCGCAGGCCTTGCCGCCGCATCAGCCGCTCGACGGTGCACCGCGCCACCGGCATGCCCTCGCGCGCCAGCTGACGCCAAACCTTGTCCGCGCCGTAGACCTGCATATTGGCCTGCCAGACGCGCTCGATCTGCGGCACCAGCTCGTCGTCGCGCTTGGACCGCGCCGGTCGCAACGCAGGGTCTCGCCGCTGCGCTGCGTATCGGCGGTATCCCGAAGGGGCAACCTGCAGCACTTTGCAGATCGGCTCGATCCCGTGGCTACCCCGGTGCGCGTCGATGAAATCTCTCATTACTTGAGTCGGCGGTCGAGCTCCGCCTGCGCGAAAAAAGCGCTCGCCAGCTTCAGAATCTCGTTGGCCCGGCGCAACTCCTTGACCTCACGCTCCAGATCTTTGACGCGCTGCGTCTCGTTCGTGGTCACGCCGGCGCGCACCCCGGCATCAACCTCCTGGCGCTTGACCCATTCCAGCAGCGTCTGCGGCACGCAGCCTATCTTCGGCGCGATCGACTCCACGGCTGCCCACAGTGATGGGTACTCTCCGCGCTGCTCATGCACCATGCGCACCGCGCGCTCACGGACTTCAGGTGAAAACTTGTTCGACTTGTTCATGGCTCCATCTTCTCAAAAGTTGGAGCCTCCTCAAAATCCGGGGCGATTCACTTGACCGCGCCAGGCACTTGGGCACTGCATACGTAAAGAGGACTGTTCGATCTTCGCCGGACGTTTGACTAGCTCGTTGGAGACGGATCCCGCAAGCCAGACGGTTCCGGCACGATGTCGATGCCCTTGGGCCCGCTGGCATTCATTGGTGCTCATGGCGTCCGCTGACGGTCATTGCTCGGCCGGCGGATGGGGTTGCGCGGCCGGCAACTCGGCGACGTATCACGCCTCGTCGTGCAGCGACACCACGATGTCGTATTCCTTGAGGGTAATTTGCACCACGCCTGCGCGGAATCCGGCGGCGTTCGCCTGGACGTATGGGTTGGTCTTGTTCGGATCGATCCGCTGCACAGCGACGTCCAACGGCACGCCGCGCGTCCAATCCTCGACGCCGCCGAGCAACACCCCGCTCCTCGCTGGACCGGAGTTGGCGGGATCCGAGGGCATTGGATCGAGAAACGCAGTCTTGATCTCGGCGCGACCGACGAACTCGCGTGTGAGCGCGACGAAGATCAGCGCGAGATCGCCGGGCGCGAGGGCATCGCGATGGCGCTCGTCGCGGCCGACCGTCCAACTCTTCGCGTGCAAGAACGACTTGGCCCGCTCCCGGTCGCCGTCAGCCAGATTGAATATGAAGTGCTGCATCTGCACAGGGGACGCGTTGAGAATCGATCTCGTGATGATCCTCGATGCGCCCTGCTGGGGTCAAGATTGAGGGATTTTCGGGCCGATTGATTTTGTCCTCTACAATGCACACTCCATGAATTGGCCCCTCGAAATCGCGATTCAGCCCCGTTATGCGCAGCCTGCAACAGGCCGCCGGCGATGGCAATGAATCCCCGCGACGTCGCGCAGAAAAGCGCTGATACCGCCAGTCGTGACCTTGCCGCTCTGCACACTGCACGCAGTGGGCGGAGGCAACATATCCGCATGCGGCGATTCGCATTCGCAAGCGTGTTTTCCACTGCGTTTGTCGGTGTGTTGACGGCCTTCTACGCCCAGAACAAGGTCGATGGGGACACTCTGGTGCACGCCTCCCTCTTTGTGTTCGCCTTCATCGGTACCTTCTTCTTCATTTTCCGGACCGGGATCAACCTAAGGTTCTCCGATCCGAGCCTGACCGGATGGCAGTTTCTGGCGGCCATCGTCACGATGCTGTACGCGGTGTACTACGCGCCGGACACCCGCCTCGCTTTCACAGCGTTTTTCTTTGTCGCCGTCATGTTCGGAATGCTTCGTCGCGATAGCGGGAAGATCGCGGTCCTCGGTTTCGTGTCGATAGTGCTGTTTGCGCTATTGACGGCACTGCGCTACGCGAACAATCGCGACGCGGAGACCTTGAGCCTCGACATTCTCCAATGCTTGGTGATGGTAGCGACACTTCCGTGGATCCTGTTTCTGGGAGGGCATCTGAAGCGACTTCATCAAGGTTTGGCGGACGTTCGGATAAAGCTCGAAGACGTCGAGGAGAAGGCAAGCCGCGATGAACTTACGGGCGTCTACAACCGCCGCGCCCTGCTCGCTGCGATGCACGATTCCAAAATGCAAAGCGATGCGACCGGCGAACCCTTCTCAATATGCGTGATCGACCTCGATCTATTCAAGCGCTACAACGACGAGTTCGATCACTTGACCGGAGATCAGGTCTTGCGCACGTTTGCCCGAACGGTGCAGGAAGGCCTTCGCGCAGCCGATTTCTTCGGGCGTTATGGCGGCGAGGAGTTCGTGCAAATATTGCCGCGAACCCCCCTTGCCGGTGCGATGGCGGAAGCCGAGCGATTGCGCAGCCGGATCAGGACCATGGACCAGCCGGCAACAACCTCGGGGGGACGATTGACCATTTCGATCGGTGTAGCGGAGTACGCGCCGAACGAATCCATAGAACAGACCTTCGCGCGTGCCGACAGCGCGTTATACAAGGCAAAGCACCTCGGACGCGATCGTGTGGAAAGTTAGGGAGCGTGCGTGCCGCCACCCGCGGCCCGCGATTCGGCTGGTATGGAGCTGTTAATTTCTAGGAGGTTCTAATGTCCTCAAGACCCATCTTCTCGCTTTGCGCACTATTCTTGGTCGCGGTGAGCCAGGCGTTTGCCGCCGCGCCGGCACAAGTGCTGGAGATCAAGCTTCAGGATCCCACAACCGAACCTTCGACTGCGCACATGCGCATCGTGCTTGACCAGGATACGATCGGGCCAGGGCGTGTCACTTTCCACGCCGAGAACCAGTCGAAGAATCTGGTGCACGAGGTTATCGTCGCGCGCGACGAAGGCGCCAAAGAGCTTCCGATAGACGCCAAGCACGCAAGAGTGATCGAAAGCCGTGTCCGGCGTCTTGGAGAAATTGCCGATCTCGCGCCGGGCAAGTCGGGCAAGCTGACCCTGACCCTCAAGCCTGGCACTTACCTGCTGTTCTGCAACGAGCCCGGGCACTACCAGGACGGAATGTTTACCAGGTTGACCGTCGCCCCGTGACGCAGTGCCCCACACCTCGGCGAAGGTCCGGACTCGGCCGAGCGACGAAGTCGTCGACGACCGCTCACGACTGCGGGTTCAACCGGTGGATGCAACACACTATGGCGTGAGCCATCAGAGGAGTGTTGCAGATGAGACCTCGGATCCATTACACGGAGAGCCAGAAGGCGCTGATGTGGGAGCGTTGGCAGAAGGGCGAGTCACTCCAGCAGATCGCCCAGTTGTTTGATCGGAACCACTCGTCGATACAGGGAATTCTGGCCGCGACGGGCGGAATCCGTCCGGCCCCCCGCAGGCGCTCCAGACGGGCGCTGTCATTGGCGGAACGGGAAGAGGTCTCGCGCGCGGTGGTTGCGGGTTATTCCATGCGATCGATCGCCGCGCAACTCGGCCGAGCGCCGTCCACTATTAGTCGGGAGGTCAAGCGCAACGGTGGCCAGGAAGGTTACCGAGCGAGTCGAGCCGACCAGGCCACTTGGGATCGAGGCCGGCGTCCCAAGACCGGTAAACTGACGGCGAACCGAGTTCTGGCGCGCCTCGTGGCAGGCAAGCTCCGACTGCAGTGGTCACCGGAGCAGGTTGCCGGTTGGCTCAAGCGCACCTATCCAGACGATACGAGCCGTCAGGTGTCACCGGAGACCATCTATCGCAGCCTGTTCATCCAGGCCCGCGGCGCCCTGAAGAAGGAGCTGGTGGAGCATTTGCGGCGCCGCCGAGTGATGCGCCGGTCGCGCCATCACACCCAGAAGACAGACGATCACGGCCGCATCACTGACACCGTCTCGATCCGCGAGCGTCCGGCCAACGTGGAAGACCGGGCGGTGCCCGGTCACTGGGAAGGCGACCTGTTGTTCGGCAGCAAGAACAGCCAGATTGCGACACTAGTCGAGCGTCAGACACGGTATGTGATGCTGGTGAAGGTTGCCGGCAAAGATACCGAGACGGTCATCAACGCGTTGATCAAGAACGCGCGCAAGTTACCGGACGAACTCTACCAGTCGCTGACTTGGGACCGCGGCAAAGAGATGGCCGATCACAAGCGCTTCACGCTGGCGACCGATATCCAAGTCTACTTCTGCGATCCCCAGAATCCCTGGCAGCGTGGCAGCAATGAGAACACGAACGGGCTTTTGAGGCAGTACTTCCCCAAGGGAACCGACCTCTCCGGCTACTCGCAAGCAAAGCTCAACGCCGTGGCCAGAAGATTGAACGAGCGCCCTAGAAAGACATTAAACTTCGATACACCAGCTGAACGATTCCACCAAACTGTTGCGTCGATCGGTTGAATCCGCAACCCAGAGGAGACACCCGATTTTCTACGAAGCCGACATACAACACCAAAGCTGACCAGCACGCGTGGGATGGGTGCGCGCCGCTCTCATCCATGCACCGAGCGCCGCACGAGGGGAAGACCGTACCGGTTTTCGCTTCGACCTGGGCGAGGAAGGTCTCCAACTGTTCCTGCACCACCTGATAGAGCGTCGTTTCCTCAGGCTGCCGCCGCTCGTAGTGAATAGCGACAGGGTGGCCAGCCGGCGCCGGCTGCAGCGCTCGGCCCATGATGCGCGCTTATCGACAGCGATCTTTTACATCACCGGCTGCAATTGCGCGGCCAGTGTGCGCAGCCGCCGTGTTTCTTCGGCCGCGGAATCGGCGTCAGGAATTCCGCGCGTCTCCGGCGGTCGATGATGACGTCCGTCGGCTGACGCTCGTCGTCGAGCTCCCAGTGCCTGGCGGGATACTCGTAAGGCGAGTTGAGAATCGGATGCTCGAAGAAGCTGGGGGCAGCCATGGCTGGCGACGTCGATTGTACGGGCAATCGGCCCCCAATCGCCGGCCGCCAGCAGGCTGCAGCCCGCGCTGCCGCGCGGCGCGTCAGCCGACGAGCAGCGGCTCTCGCGGACTCAGGTCGATCAGCCGCGGACTTGAATACGCATACGTGTAGCTCAGGTCGATCAGCCGCGGACTTGAATACGCATACGTGTAGTACAGCGTGTCTGGGCCGCCGTCGATGGTCCAGCCGTGGCTGCCGAACAGGCCCGCCTCGTTCACCTGCGGGTTGCGAAAGTCCATCGCGAACCAGAAGCGCAGCACGCCGTTCTGGTCCATCGCCAGCAGCCGCGAGAGCGGACTCGAGCCCGAGTCGTCGATCTTGTCGGGCACCGACGAGAACGTCCCGCTCTTCGCCGGCGCCAGCCAGGCGGCGTCCCAGCCGCCGTTCGTTCCCGGCACGACGAAGGTCTCGAACGAGAACAGCGCGCCAGCGGTGAGAAACTCCGGCGCGTTCGGAAAGATCTGCGGATGGCCGGTCAGGAACCAGATCCAGACGAGCGATCCGTTCACATGAATATTGTGATCGGTCGGATTGGTCAGCAGATTGCTCGACCAGTCGTAGAACTGCCAGTCGAACGAGATCGTCGCCCAGAGACATGTGAGGCTGGGGTCCGGCGCCGGCACGTCGAACCGGAACCCCGCGAGTCCATCCGTGTTGCTTCGCAGAAAGCCGCTGCGCCCGGCGACGCCCGAGTGGATCGAGAGGGGCCGGCCACGCACGTCAGCTTGCCCCCGCGGACGCTTGGGCACGAGCGTCTGGAGTTCGTCGGCGGACGCGCGAAAGCGCTCCAGCGGCCGGCGGGTTGGGCGGGCGTGAGGATCTGGACGGTCGGACATCGAAGTCCTCCTTGAGAATAGGAAATTCAAAACACGTATTCCCAACGGCGACTATATCGCTGGCCCTGGAAGCGGTCAATCGCGCAATGTTTGCTGAAAATTCCCCGCTCGCGATGCCTATTTGAGCCCTACATCGACCCGAATCGCCTCACTTCGACGCACTTTGATCGCTTCGCGCGAGCGCGGGCCGCGCGGAACTGTCAGCCCTGTTGCAGAACCGCTTTTGCCTTGAGGAGCAGGCCGTTGCAGGGTGATTATCCCTCGTCATAATGAAACGTAACAGGGAACTTCCGCAATTGCCCGGTCAGAGACTGTCGCCCTTCAGGTTTCGCGGCCCCAAAGCTGCCGTTCGCCAACTACGGGACGCGACCCACACCGGCCTGTCCGTGGCACGGAAAGCTGAAGTTCAATCCCAATGAAGCAGCCGCTCAACGCGCAACAGACGGCGGAGACCGAACGAACTCGATTCTCTTTGCCGCGCCGCTGGTTATCGAGCCTACTTCGGGAACATGAGCTGCACCTGCGCTCGGATCTGCCAGTTGGCCTGATAGTCGGGCCGTACGACGTTGTAATACGCGGTGAGTTGCGTGTTCACAGGCAACTTCCCGAAATGA
Source organism: uncultured beta proteobacterium (assembly GCA_963829415.1). GTDB lineage: Bacteria > Pseudomonadota > Gammaproteobacteria > Burkholderiales > Casimicrobiaceae > VBCG01. The sequence continues at coordinate 378,750 of CAWHII010000001.1, forward strand.
AAGATCTTGCCGACGCCGCCACCCAGCGGCACCGTCCACTTGGTGCCATCGGCCTTCCAGTCCACAGTTAGAAGCGGCGAAGCGGTGTAATACAACCCGTCTCCATCCGGGACGTTATAGTTGAGAAACGGCTGAACGATGCCGTTGCTATACGATCCGCCCTGCTTGTCGCTGGTGAGCGACCAGATGTTGTTTACCAGCACGCCGTACACCCACGGGTCCCCGTGCTCGATGTGCAGAACGACGAACTCCGGTCCCATTCCCCAGTTCTTGTTGCCGAGTTCCCCGCTGCTGTTCGTAGGCAACTGAAAGATCGCCCCGGCGCCCCAGATCAAGTGTCCAGGATCGGCTGGCGAAAGGAGCGCGGAAAAGTCGATGTTCCCGAGGCCCGTCTTGCTCCCTATCTCGGGCGAAAGCGCAGGCATCCAGACCACCGGAATTATGGTGCGCGTGATGATGTTCCAATCCTTGCTGATCTCGACCGGGATCACCGGCTGGATGTTGAGGACGTTTTGCGTCCCTTTCTCTGGCCCGAAATTAAGATTGGTGTTGTTCTGAAACGGTACGCTGATGAGGTTGCCGACGGGATTCTGCGCGAGCTTCGCGAGTTCCTCGGCGCTCAGTTCAGCGTGCGCAGGCACGGTGGCCGCCATCGTTGCCGCCATCGCCGCGACAGCCGACCAGCGTGCTGCAGGATTGTTCGTCATGTTTTGTTCCGTTTCGTAGAAGTGATTGGTTCGCGGCGGTGTGGGTGGCGGCTAATTCAGATCGGCGTCCACGAAGAACTTGGTTCCCGAAACTGTCAGGGTGGCGTTGAGGCCCGTTTCCGTGATTTGGTAGAGGTAGACGCCTGGCGAGACTTGTGCGGCGCCGGTGAACATGCCGCCTTCGCCGCCCGCCATCGCCGACAGATTGGCCTGTCCGCCGAACTCCCAACCCGTGTTGATGAAGTTGGAAAGCGCCTGCTCGTTTGTGAAGACGAAGATGAGCTGGTTCTTGCTCACCCCGAATCCCAGTCCACCCTGGACCTGCAGCATTTTCATGTATGTCTGGGTGCCGGTGCGCTTGTTCACCGCGATGCCCTTGCCCGAAGTGCCGCCGGCGATCATGAGCTTCATCCCGAAGGTGCTGAACGCGGCGTAGCCGACCGCCCGCTCGATGTCGCGGCGTGCGCTTGGTTGGATGGCATAGAGCGCCGACAGCGCGCTCTGGGCAGCACCCTGGACTTCCTGCCGGGCCGCGGAGATGTCCGCCTGACTCGGCCTTTCTCCAGTGATCGCGTTCTCGAGGTTCTGAAGGATCTGAGGATGGGCGGCCCCGGCAACCAATCCGAGTGCAATCGCAGAACCTGTGAGCATGGTCTTGAATTTCATTGTTTCTCCCTGCAGTTGGTTTGCGCCACTTGCGTATAGAAACGTCTCATCACGCTACCTCGAACCCCCCGACACTACCTTGAGCATCTGACAGGCGATTGGCGTCGAAAATGCCACGCCGAGGAAGGGGGTTCGTTCGCGGCAACACGCCGTCGGGCGTCTACTTGGGGCCATCAGTTGAATTTGCGCGCGGCCCTGCCGGTTCGACCCTTTCGGATGCCTATCCAGACGCTACGTCGTTTAGCGCCGCCAGCACGGTTGGAGGTCTAAACGGTACCGATCGCAATCGTGCACCGGTCGCGTCGAAAACGGCGTTGGCGATTGCCGACGGAACCACTGATGTCGTCGGCTCGCCCGCACCCCAAGGGACCTCCGTGGGCCGGTCGATCAGGTCGATCAAGACTTCGGGCACGTTGGGAAAGGTCAGGATCGGGTAGCTGCCCCAATTGAGGCTGGTAACCGCACTACGGCTGAACGTCAGCTTTTCGACAACGCTGCGACTCACCGTTTGCACGACATTGCCTTCGATCTGATTGCGCAAACCATCGGGATTGATTATCTGTCCGCAATCGTGCACTACGAACACGCGATCGACCTTGATCCGACCACTCTTACGTTCTACCGTCACATCGGCCACCACACCCACGTAGGTGCGTACGAGCTCGTACTTCGCATAAGACATGCCCCGCCCGTGCGCGAATGCGCCAGAGTCGCGTGGCGTGCTGCCCCGCGGCTCCCATCGGGCGAACTGCCGCAGGCGCTCCAGCAATTCGAGGCCCCGCGCATCGGTAAGGTATCGCTTTCGGATCTCGAACGGTTCGAGGTTCGCGACCGCGGCGATCTCGTCGAGAAAGCTCTCGTTGCCGAAGGTGTTATGCATGCGCCCCGGAGCACGAATCCACGCCGCGGGCAGTGGCGTTTCGACCAGCCAGTGCGCGGTCAGCTTGTTGTTCGCGAGCGAATAGGGAATGCCAAGCCCGATGTTGTGCAAAGGCGCGTCGGGAGGTCCGAATTTTGGCAGATTCGCAAGAGTGGCGGCCAGAAGCGTGATGCCCGAGCGCCGCATCGGCCGCTCCGGCATGAATACGTCCGATTCCCACGCAGCGATTCGCCCCTGATCGTCGATACTGGCGCGATAATCGAGCAGGACTGGCGGCCCCTTCGGATCCCATCCGTGCTCATCCTGGCGCATCCATTGCAGCCGGACGGGGTGGCCGAGTTCTTTCGAAATGAGCGCTGCCTCCGAAGAGCAATCGTCGGAGCCATTGCGGCCATAACAACCTGCGCCTTCAACGTAGATGCACCGAACGTTTTCCGGGTTCATCTGCAGCATGGTCGCAAGCTGTTGCCGTAACAGATGGGTCGACTGCGACGGAGTCCAGACCGTCAGCTGTCCGCTCCTGAAATCGGCCACGGAACACGACGGCCCGATCGAGCCGTGCGTGTTCATCGCAAGCTCGTAGGTCGCCTGCAGCTTCCGGCCTCCGGCCATCATCACTTTGGCTGTATCGCCGGCGCTTTGAAACACCTCGCTCCGGGCAATCTTCGAATTGCGCACGTACTCGAAGAGTTGCGACTCCACGGGCAGCCCCGCCCAGTCCGACCATTTGACGACGATAGCCGTCGAGGCACTGATGGCGGCCCACTCATTGGTCGCGACCACCACGAGAAGATCGCCTTTGCGCACAGCGCGCAGGTAGCCCTTGATCTTGCGGCAAAGGGAATCGTCGAAGCTCAGGAGTGTCGCGCGGGCACCTGCGGGATGCACGACGCGCGCATGAAGCATGCCCGGCACCTTCACGTCCTGCACGAACTCGAAGGTCCCGAAGGTCTTCGCCGGAATGTCGAGGCGCGCGATCGGCATGCCGACGATCGTGTAGTCCTTCGAATCCTTGAGCCGCGCCGCCGGATTCACCTTGAGGGCGAGCTTCCGTTCGCCCACGAGCTCGGCATAGGGCACGGACTTGCTGCCGTCGTGCAGGCTCACCACACCGTCTCGAACAGCGAGATCGGACTTCGCGGTACCGAGCTTTTGAGCAGCCTCGTCGAGCAGAGCGTCGCGCGCGGTCGCCGCCGCGCGCCGAATCTGCATCCCGCCTTCTTGAATCGAAAGGCTGGCAAAGGTTGGGCCCTGGTTAGGCGTCAGCCGTGTGTCGCCCTGAATTGTCGTGACACGCTCGAAGGGAACTGACAACTCTTCGGCAACGATCTGAGTGACCGCGGTCAGCACGCCGGTGCCGAGTTCCACTTTACCGGAGTACAGCGTTACCATGCCCTTGGCGTCGATAGCGAGGAAGGCGGCGACTTCGTCGGGGTCGATGCTCTTGGCGAGCGTCCGCTGTGCCTCGGCGGAGTGCTCGCCAAGCGTGAACGTGACCACGAGCGCACCGCCCGACTTCAGGAACGCGCGGCGAGACCATTGCGGTTCGAACATCGGAGCTTCCCGCTCAAGCCATCTTTTCGGCTGCGCGCATGACCGCGCGCACGATACGGACATGGGTGCCGCACTTGCACAGATTGGCCGAAAGCGCCTGGCGGACCTGATCTTCCGTGGGCCGCTTGGTCGTCGCCAGGAACGCCGCGGCTTGCATGATCATGCCATTGATGCAGTAGCCGCACTGCACGGCCTGCTCGTCGATGAATGCCTGCTGCAGCGGATGGGGCTTCTGCGGGGTCCCAAGTCCTTCGAGTGTGACAACCTCGGCACCCGCCACAGCCGAAATCGGCATCACGCAACAGCGCAGCGCCTCACCGTAGAAATGCACCGTGCAGGCACCGCATTGTCCCAGCCCGCACCCGAAGTGAAGCCCGTGCAAGCCGAGTTCGTTACGCAACGCGTACAGCAGCGGCATGCTGGGATCGTCAGCGTGGAGGGTTTCCTCCTTGCCGTTCACCCTGAGCTTTATGGCGATGGCCATTCGTCGGTGGATCAGCGCCAGTTCGCCCGCCAGGATGGCCCGATCTGCACCCAAACTGCAGGTTCCGAATCGGACGGAAGCTCCCAGCCGTCTATCTTCAAGGCGACCGTCGCCGGCTCCGCGGGTCGGACGACGGGAAAATTGCTTCCGGCCGCAGGCAGCGATAGTTGAGCGAGCACCGGCGCGGCGACCAGCCCGCCGCACGTCATCAGGAATGTTCTGCGGTCCGGCATGGGCTTGCTCCATAGTGTTCGCTGGCACTCGCGCGCAGCTCGAAGGCACGCGCGGTCGGACGATTGGCGAAATTCACGCGCGCGAGTTCCAGTGCTCGCCCGGCATCTCCGCCACCACCCAAATAGAACTCGGCAGCGTGATCCGCGAAGGCGAGTGGGTGTCTGGTCACCAGCCCCTCGAAGCCCGCGCGTGCCGAATCCAGATAGGCGGACGCGGTCGTGGCGTCTCCCGCCGCCGTGTTGGCGTCTGCCATGCGCCACGGAACCTCCGGATCGCCGCTTTCCAGCACCGGCATTAGCGTGTCGATGGCGTCCCTGGAGTGCCCATTGTCGAGATAGATCTCCGCCAGATGCACGCGCGCCTTGACGTAGCACGGGAGATACTCGATGGCGGTGCGATACCACGTTGCCGCCCGTTCCGCGTCCGGCACCGGCGCGCACTCCCCCCACAACACGCCCAACTGAAACGACAACCATGCGGGTGCAAACGGCGACACGTCGGGGTAGTCCCGTAACGCCTCGACGTAGGTGCCATCGGCCTCGTTGACGGCGCCCAAATCCGCGAGCAGCGCGCCGAGCGGGATCCTTTCATCCCAGTTTCCGTGGCGCGCCATGCGTTCGCGCCGCGCCGCCAGTACCGCCGATAAATCCGTGCCCGTGGCCTGATCGATCGTCAGCAACAGGCGGTCGGTCGCGTCCGCCGGTGCGCCTGCCGCCACCGCCAATGCGACTGCGGTGCGTGCTTCGGCGAACCGGTGCAGCGAACAGGCGACCTGCGCGGCGATCAGCTTGGTGCGCGCGGATTCCGCGTCGACCCGAGTCAGATCATCGACGAGCATTTCGAGGCGATCAAAGGCGGCGAGGTCGCCCATGAATTGGGCGGTCATTTGCTCCTGCTCGACGATGAACTCGGCAACTTGCGGTTGCTCCGGCGAACGCCAGAAGCGACTCCATGAACGTCGCCGGGCGCTTTCGAGATTGATTGCCGCAATGTCTCCCGCCGTTGCGAATGGAAGTTCCATCTCGAGGTCGGCGATGGCCTGCATCATCGCGATCAACCGAAGCGCTTCTTCAGGCTTTCGAGGCCAACCTTCTGCAAGGTGGCCACGATGGTCCTGATGATGAGCGTCGGCTGCCCGTCGGACAGGAACTGCACGCGCCACGTCACCGTGCATTCGCTGCCCTTCGGCGTCACCTCCAGCAGTCCCGTGTAGTTCGACGCTCCCATGCCGGTGATGCCCGAATATCTGTACTGCCGTCGCGCGTTGTCGGTCGCATCGAGGCGCTCGATAATGCGCTTGCCGTCGATGGTCTCCACTGTGCGCAGCTGCCCGACGCCAGTGCCGGTCACTTGGATGCTTGCAATCAAGGGGTGCCACATGGCGCCAAAGGGCCCGATCAGCGTCCACACCTTCTCCGCCGATGCGTTGACGACCATCGATTCCGCGACCGTCTGCAACTCGGTGTTCGGCGGTGCGAGATATGGAAACGTGTCGCGCCCGGGCTGCGTTGCCGTCGTTGCGCCGCCGACCATCGGCTCTCGGTCGCGATTGACGATCCAGGTCAGCAGCATGTCGATGTCGTGCGCATTGAGCGTCCGACCGCCGCCGGTTTGATAGGGTCGCCCGTTGAGCGTGCTCTTCTCGATTTCCAGGTAGCTGGTGTCGCTGGTGGGCTTGGCGACATCAATCAGCATGAAGTCATCGAGGAACACATTGGCGCTGGCAGCCAGCTGAGCCGGAGACCAATCCTCCTTGCCGTCGCGCATGTCATATTCGTGCAGACTGTCGACCAGGCGCTTGCGGAAGATCGGCGCATACTCCGGCGCAATCGAAAACGGCGTCTGCTGATTCCATAGATCCCGCAGATCGTCCGCGTCCTTCAACCCGGCGTTGTTCAGCCGGACGTTGGTTTGCTCAGGGCGTCCGACCCAGTCGAATCGCGCCACCTGGTGTCCCACGAAGGCGCTGTTCCGGGAGACCGGCGTAGTCTCGGCAACGACCCCGAAGAGCGAGCCTTGGTCCGGCGTGAGAACGCGCGCGGTATCGAAGTCGACCAGGAAGCACAGTACGTTGTCGTGATCCAGCAGGTTTCGGAACGGCTTCAGTTCACCTATCAGCCACGCCAGGATGAACGGGTCGGAACGCAGTCCCGCGAATACGCGAAACGTCCCGTCCGGCGTCGTCGCGCCCTTTTCATCGTTGACGACGAAGCGCAACGCCTGTCCGTCTGGCAACGTGCATGTTCCCCGCTGGATCGGCTTCGCCCCGGGCCGTGACTCAAGGCGGTCGAAGCGGAAGTTGAAGCGGATTTCGCGGTCGCCGGCCTGGAACATTGCGGCGTCCCCAAGACCGGCGACCGTCACGCGTCGAGTCACGATGGCGTGATTGGCGGCGTCGGTGAACACGGCGCTTGCTCCAGCAGAGGGAAATACGTTAGCGACGAAGACCGTCCGGGCCGGATTCTCCGGACTCCTGAAGCAGAACAGGTCCGTCGTGTCGACCGCGGGGTCGCCGATGGATCGCGGTCCGTCAATATGGTCCGACATCGCTAGCGGCCCGCGGGCGGACCGCCGAAGGGCGTCACCCGGCCCGGCACCTCGGGAATTGATTTCAGATACTCGACCAGTGCCCAGCGTTGGTCATCCGTGAGTAGCGGTCCGATGACGCCGTTGCCCCGTGGCGCCTCCTCGAAAGAATGGCCCGCGTTGGAGTTGCCCCGCGTTGCCGTGTCGATCTCGAACGATCCAGATTTGCACGCAGTATCAAGGCCGACTTTCACCGGATCGAACTCACGTCCGAGGCAGAATTTTTTCGTGCGCTCCTTGGCGGGCACCAGCATTTCGTACAGGTTGGGCACTGAGCCGTTGTGCATGAACGGAGGTGTCGCCCACACGCCGTCACGAGGCGCCGCCTTGTACACGCGCTCGGGCGGCCTTGGCGTGGGTAGATCCCGGTATCCGAGTAGGTTGGGCATATCGGCGGCGGGTATCTTGGCTTGCGCAATGGCCCGTTCCAGCACGTTTTTCGCGACGCCGTAGTAGATTTCTCCGGTCGGAACGAGATCCTTGTCCTTGCTTGCGCCAAGCAAATACGGTGCGAGCTGACGTGTGATGCCGTACTCGCGAACCGTTTCGAATTGATTCGGATCCGTTCCTACGTAGGACTGCGCAACGAGTCCGACCAAGACGTATCGCTTGCCGTGCTTGTTGGGCTCGCTCCAGGTGTACGGCCAGGCATTGTGGCACCCCGAACAGAGCGTCACGAACAGGTCCTTGCCGGCCTTCGCTTTTTCGCGATCGATCTTGCCAAAGACGGCTTCCGGCCAAGCCGGTGGAGCAAGGCGGGCCAGCAGATTCTCGACCGCCTGCAGGTTGCCAATGGCGGCGTTCGACTCGAACAATCCTTCCGCCGGCGTCTTGGCGTGGAGGTTGATCGACATGAACACACCCATGGTTTCGATCAAGTTCCGCTCGATGGGGACTTGTTGCACGCCGCGCCATTGCGTCCACAGACCTTGCGGGGCATTCCAGAGGAATGGCGGTTTGGTGGGCGCGACAGGCGTGGACCAATTTTCCGGAATGCCAGGCAGCACGTTCGAGACCCGATTCACAATCAGGGAAATGGCGTCCATTCGCGACGGCCCCCAGACCGTGGGTGAAACCAGGACCCGAGTCCGATATTGGTGGACGCGGTCGGCGTCGCTTTCGAACCGCTTGCGCAGCGCTTCCTTCGTTGAAGTGGAATTGGCGCCGAGCCTGGTGGCCAGCCGGTCGAACTTGGCGGTGTCCTTCGCCGTCGCCTGCAGTGCGTCATCGAGGGCATAGACGAAGCCCATCAAGTCAAACGTATTGGCAACACCACCGTCAATGCGGATACGCTTGCCCTGATAGGTGAGCTGTGCGTTGTGACAGGCCGCGCAGGTGAGACCGATGTAATCGCCCGGATGCTCGTCTTTCACCAACGCTTTCGCCACGCTGGTCTTCGAGAGTCCTATTGGAAGTCCGTCGGGATTGGTGGCGCCATTCGCGGCCTGTGCAATCAGGCCGAAGCGCTCGCTATTCGCCTCTCCCCGAAATAGCTGCTGCGACCCCGCGACCTCAAGATTGAGGAAGATGTCATAGGAAATGACGCTCGAGCCCTGCGAGAACTGGTAATACCACTCCCGATCCCCTTGCGACCACGCCTGGTCCAGGAAGATCACGGGTTCGCGGGGCGCCTGCGCGAATGCCAGCGTCGGCGTAAGGAGCGCAATGGCGCAACCGTAAAGTAAAGACTGCATCGTGGCTGTGAGCCCGGATCGCGGGGAATGGGCAACTCGCATTGGATTCTCCTGTGCAGCTGTTGGCCGGACCTGAAGATGCGTTCTGCCGGTCAAATACCCACAGTCGGAGCATGGACTTGCCCGGTATCGCTTTCGAGGCGGAACGAATTCATATTGCCATGGCGCACGAATTTGCTCCATAGGCTCGCGCGGTTTTCGTGCCGCGCCGTTGTACTTTTGCGAATCCACTGCCACACACATAGCGTGAAGGTCGTCACTGTCGATTCATGGAGTGCGATCGGCGCGGCTGATCGGCAGCCGACTCTAACCGAGGGAGGTGGCCCGTCGGATTCGCATGCCCGATTTCCGCCCGACGTTCGTCGTCTCCGACGTGCCCTTTCGACAAATGGGTTTGGACCGCGTTCGTTGAAATTCTTGTCTTAGTAACCGACGTAGTGTGGCGCTCTCATCGGCACACCCGAGACGATCGAATCTTCGCTGTTGCAACGCCTGCGCAGTCTCGCGGAGAACTGGCGCTGTGCAACAATTCCGCGCTCGAACGGCCGCTTACACGACGTTGAACCGATGGCCGCTGTTGGCCGACTGCCGCCGAAATCGTTAGCCGTAAGGATCAGCGCCTGGAGTTCGGTGTCGGTGCGTTCGGCGAGGGCGGCGACAATGGATTGGAGGTCGGCGTCCATTCGCGCATTGGCCGTCTCCGTATGCGAGAGACTCGGAGTCATCGGCACTGTCGGCGATATTGACGCTTCTCGCACAAACGTTTTGGATGTCCCGTCTTCCCCGTTGTTTTAATTGCGAAGAAATTGCCGCGCACGCTTGTTGCTTCATCGGTTGGCGTACTCGGCAACGACGCTGTGGAGGGAACGATGAAGGCGACAACTGAGCGATATGGTCGTGACTTGGAGCGACGTCAACTTACATGTGTATCGCGATTTGCCAGGTGCGTTGTGGTCGCCCTGGGACTGGCGGTCATGGGCGCAGGGTCAGCGCTCGCGGCACCCAATCTTGTGATTAACGGGGGCTTCGAGACTGGCGGCTTTTCCGGCTGGTCACAGTTGAACAATTTTGTTTTCAGCGGCGTAACATGCCCGGGCACCGCTATAGTGCCGGAGGGAAATTGCGCTGGCTTCTTTGGGCCCTTTGGGGCGGACGGAACGCTTGCCCAAGCGCTTACCACCCAAGCCGGTCAGTTCTACGATATATCCTTCGACTTCGCGACTGATGGTGGGTCACCAAGCGACTTTTCCGCTATGTGGGGGGCTAACACATTGATGAGCCTGACCAACCCCCCGACAAGTGGATTTCAAGGTTTTAGCTTCCACAAACTGGCCACCGCTCCAAACACATTACTGGCATTCAACTTCCGCGACGATCCCGCCTTTATGTACCTCGACGACGTGCGCGTGACGCTATCGGATCGACAGGTTCCCGAGCCAGCTACGCTCGCGTTGCTCGGACTCGGCGTCGCAGGACTCCGTTTCTCGCGCCGCCGCAAGCAGTAACGGACTTTCGGCACCAGCACGGGCCCCGCTCCGGCGGGGCCTTCGTTTTGTTGCGGATCAATGCGCCATTCGTCGTCGTCATCCGCCTCACACCTGCGCACGTATACGGTTAAATGGCCGCTAACCGGAAATATTGCCGCCGTCCTTGTATGCCCGCTCGTGGCCGCGAGCTGTCTGTTCGCCGACGGTTTCAGCGTGGTTGAACTAGGACGTACCCACGGTTCTCTATCGTGTCGAAGGTGCGCATGCCCTTGATAAGCGTTTCGATTGGCATCCAGACCCAACCTGCACTCGCGGGATTCACGTCCATGACGAGCACGGAGTCTGTCTCGACGTCATATGCGCCAAGCGGCGAGATATGGGGGCCGCCTCGCTGGCCCACGTTCTCCCGCCGGTAGTTGACGACCACGTAATCGCCGGCATGTTTGAGGTTCTCCACGAAATCGGCACGAATTTCCTCCTCCGACCTCTTGTCGTCAACCACGACAAGCCGAGTGACAAGATCATGCGCCCTAAGTAACTCATCGAATTGGCGCAACTGATAGCCAGGGTCCGCGACCTGCTTCCCGTCTACGGTCACAGGCTCGCCAAGCACTTGAGCGCGGGTCTTCGCGCCCTTGCTGATTACGTTGTCCTGCGTGAAACGCGGTACAGTCAAGTCGAATCCGCTCGGGACATACCGTAGGTCCTCGGGACGCAGGCGGCTGTGATCGCGGGGCAGGTCGCGGCTTCCATTGCGCACCGCATTGAGCACGATGGCTGCCGTGGTGGGGCCGCAGAAGGCGCCATTGGATTGTGCTTCAAACTGATTCGCGAGGGCCGGAAAATCCACCTTTGCCGTAGACCGGGCGAAGCGTGCAAGCCCCTCGTCCGAGTTAAACACCACGAGGGTTTGTACGGTGAATGGAGTTGCTTCGTCCCGTGCCAGCGTCTGCGGAACGAATGCAATCGCCAATAGGACCGCAAGCACAGCACGGGCTAGCAGTAACATTGCTTTCTCCGAATTCTTGACCATATGCGGGAGTCTAATTTGGGTTGGCGACACTCTCCCGCCGCGACGGCGCCATATCGTGCCTAGGAAATGTATTGACGAGACCGAACACCCATCAGTAATCCTACACATTTCGCGGTGCGTAGTGCTGTCAGATCCCAAGCCCTCAAGTCGTGAGCTTCATATGGAAGCACTACCAAGGCGGATGACCGCTTACCGGACGCCTCTGCGGAGGCGCTGACGGTCTGCTCTTGGCCGGTCAGCGACCGTCGGGTCCGGCGGCCGCGGCCAGCCCGGCGAGATTACACCTCAGTTTGCTCGGCGATCTCCAGCGCGTCGTCGACCTCGATCCCGAGGTATCTGACCGTGCTCTCAAGTTTGCTGTGGCCGAGGAGAAGTTGTACCGCCCGGAGATTCCTAGTCCGTCGGTAGATCAGCGTCGGTTTGGTGCGCCGCATTGAATGGGTGCCGTAGGCTGCCGGGTCAAGCCCAATCGCGCGGGCGGCGACATGACTGCCCTGGACCACGTCGTGGACACGAAGCCCAACCAGATCGCACCCGCGTAGCTTGCTATCGATGGCGAGGTTGAAGAGAGCGAGTTCCCGCGCTCGATGATCCAGTTGCAGTCGAATCCGGATGGCCCAGATCTCGTTCAGCTTCAGCGGGGGCTTCTGCCCGAGCAACTTGCCCTTGTTCCACGGTATTGCCCGTCCTGCGGTCTGAGTGGTCGTATCCATGAACAGCTCCTCTGTCGAGGGAAAGGAGCTTCATGCTGATCCCACCCGACGGGCGCTTGTCGACCCTGAGCGGTCCGTCGGATCTTCCGGAAAGCTGCCGTACGAAGCCATGGAAGCTGGCGTTCAACACCGCGACCGAAGTGCCCCGCGGTTGCTCGCTGATCAAAAATGGACCGGCCGTTGGGTATTCTTACTGATCATCAAGTTCCTCTGGAGCTGGAACGATTTCTTCTGAGATGATGAGGATGGGCAGGATGCTGATCACCGCAGCGGCCGTGACGAGGTTGTATTCGATGAAGTACATGTTGGTGAAACTCATCAGCTCCCTCGTGACCACATTCATCTGGGTACTGCTGATCACCACAATCGGCTTCATTACGCTGCAGCGTTGGGTGGTGCAGGCCGTCGTGATGAGTGGCCTAAGGGCTGAGATCTGCACCGTCAGGTGCGAACACCCGCCGGACACCCGTCGCGCTGAGTAGCGAGGCCATTCTTGCGCAATTCCATCGCGATGCGCAGAATGAGTCTCCGGTCTAGCCCTATACCCATGCCCCCTTCGCATGTCGGAGCCTTTACGCGCCAAAGCTGCCCTGCCATCAGGTGTGGTCGCGATTCTGTTCACCGACATCGAGGGCAGCACGCTGTTGTGGGAGAAGGATGGCGCGCGGATGTCGCAGGCACTGGCCGCGCATGACGCGCTGGCGCGCAAGGCGGTCGAGGATTGTCATGGCGCGGTAGTGAAGACGACCGGCGATGGCATGCACGCCGTCTTCGGCAATGTGCTTGATGCGCTCGTTGCTACGTTGACCCTGCAGGAAGCGCTTGCCGATCCAGCCGCGACCCACGGCGTTCCCCTTCGCGTGCGTTGCGGTATGCACGTAGGCGAAGTCGAGTACCGCGACAATGACTATTTCGGCAGTCCGGTCAACCGCGCGGCGCGGATCATGAGCGCCGCGCACGGCGGCCAGGTGCTGTTGTCGCAGGCGGCGGTCGACGATCTGAGCAGCAGCTTGCCGCCAGAGGTGTCGCTGCGCGATCTCGGTCGGGTGCGGCTCAAGGACCTGTCGACGCCCGAGCAGGTGTATCAAGTCGTCTGTCCCACGCTTCGGCAGGCGTTTCCCGCGCTTCGTTCGCTGGAGGCGACGCCGAACAACTTGCCGCAACAGTCGACGCGGTTCATTGGACGTGAGCAGGCGTTGGCGGACGTGCAGCGCCTACTCTCGAATACGCGACTGCTGACGCTGACCGGCTCGGGCGGCTGCGGCAAGACGCGTCTTGGCCTGCAGGTCGCCGCCGACTCGCTCGATCGGTTCCCGGACGGTGCGTGGCTGGTGGAACTCGCGCCGATCGCGGACCCTGGTCTCGTCGCGCAGACGGTGGCCACTGTCCTGGGTCTTAAGGAAGCGCCCGGTAAGTCGGTCGTTCAGACGCTCACCGACTATCTCAAGGACAAGCGGCTCGTGCTGCTGCTCGACAACTGCGAACACCTGCTCGACGCCTGCGCGCAGCTGGCCAACGCGCTCCTGCGTCAATGCCCGCAGGTGACGATTCTCGCGAGCAGTCGCGAAGCGCTCGGCGTGGGCGGCGAGCAGACCTACCGCGTGCCGTCGCTATCGCTGCCAGATCCGAAGCGCGCGCACACGTCGGCATCCGTCGTGCCGTTCGAGGCGATCCAGATGTTCACGGACCGCGCCGTGCTCACGCGTGCGGATTTCGCGGTCACCGACCAGAACGCTTCCACGCTCGCGTCCATCTGTTATCGGCTTGACGGTATTCCGCTCGCCATCGAGCTGGCGGCGGCGCGCGTGCGCTCGCTGTCGGTGGTAGAGATCAACAATAAGCTGGACCAGCGCTTCCGCCTTCTCACGGGGGGCGCTCGCACCGCGCTGCCGCGGCAGCAGACGCTGCGCTCGCTGATCGATTGGAGCTACGACCTGTTGAGCGCGGCCGAGCAGGCGTTGTTCCGCGGGCTTTCGGTCTTCGCCGGCGGCTGGACGCTGGAGGCGGCGGAGGACGTATGCAGCGAAGAAGCCATCGCGAAAGTGGACGTGCTCGACCTTCTCACGGCACTCACCGACAAGAATCTCGTGCTGGTCGAGGAGCGCAATGGCGAAAGCCGCTATCGCCTGCTGGAAACGATTCGGCAATATGCCCGTGAGCGACTGCTGGAAAGCGGAGGCGGCGAGGCGGTGCGCACGCGGCATCGTGACTGCTTCCTGGCGTTGGCGGAGGAGACGCATCCGAAACTGCGGGGCCGCGAGCAGGCGATGTGTTTGCGTCGCCTCGAAACGGAGCATGAGAACCTGCGGGCAAGCCTGGAATGGAGCCTCGCGGATGCCGATCCGCGTGTAGGACTGAGGCTGTGCAGCGCGCTCCAACTCTTCTGGATCATGCGAGGTCATTTTGCAGAGGGCCGGAGATGGTGCGCGCAGGTGCTGGCAAAAGACGCCGTTGAGGAGCAACCGCAGTTGCACGCGAATGCGCTCGGTGCGGCCGGCGTTCTCGCCTATCGTCAGATCGACTACATGCTCGCACGCGAGTTGCTCGGACAGAGCCTCGCGATCCGACGGCGCTTGGGCGACCGCAAGGGCATTGGCATCACAGTCGGCAACCTGGGGATGATCGCAGCGGACGAGGGCGACTTTGCCTCCGCGGAAGTGCTGCACGAGGAGAGTCTCGCGATTGCCCGGGAGCTCGGCAACCGCGTTGGCGTGGCCGCCTCGCTTGCCAATCTGGGAATCGCGAGCGACGAGCAGGGCGACACTGCTGCTGCCCGGGCACGATTTGGCGAGTGCCTGGCGATCTCGCGGGAATTGGGAGATCAACACGCGATCGCGATGACACTGCATCGACTGGCGATGATCCACAGCCGGGAACGCGACCATGCGGCCGCCAAGGTGCTCTATGTGGACAGTCTGATGATCTTGCGTGATCTTGGACTTAGGGGACGGATTGTCTACTCGCTCGAAGAGTTGGGGACGGTGACTGCCGCTCTTGGCAGTCCGGTGCGCGCCGCCCGGATGTGGGGTGCGGAAGAGCGATTGCGAGAAGAGATAGGATTGCCAAAACCGCCCGATGAATTGCAGCACGCCGATCAATGCATTCGCGACGCCCGCGCGGCTCTTGGCGATGACACCTCATTCGATCGCGCCTGGCAGGAGGGTCGCGCGATGACGCAGGAGCAGGCGATCGAGTACGCGCTGGCGAAGCCGTTCGACTGATCTCGCGTGCGTGGGCCACACGCGAGACCATCCTCGCCTTTGCCGTCAGTGCTTGCCCTGCATCAACGCGAACGTGTTACCCACGTTGTTGAATATGGTGTTGACGCCGAGCGATGTCACCGCGTTGCTGCCTTGCTTTTCGATCCCGAAAACGGAGTTGCGCGTGATGCTCGAGTCGGACGCGAGTGTCGCGCACGCGTTGGAGACGTTGGCTGAAACCAACAAGCCGACGCCGTTAGAAGCGACGACGGTGTTTTGTACGACGATTGCCGAATTGGGAACAAGGAAAGGGGACCCTCATGCCTGGATGCCGCGGAAATTATTGGACGCGACGCTGTTGGAGACCGTCACATCGGCGCCGCCGGCCGCGGCAATGCCGCCATCATTAGCCCCCGATGGGACTGCCGTTGCGCTCCACCCGGGTGCTGGTCTCGAAGTGTTGCTGGAATTGAGCACGCTCTAGCTCGGACGGCGCGGCCGATACCGCGCAGCTGCGCTATCCCTGGCCGTGCGCGCGACCCCCATCCCCGCCCCCTCGGCCGCGCGTTGCGGCGTTGGGGATCAGGGTGGGCAGTGCGCGGTGCCAGCCGCCACTGACCACAGGGACTAGACCGCGCGGCTGAGGCGAGTTGGCCGAATACCCGGCGGTGGCGTGGGATTGCCAGGCGCCGGTCGCCTCGTCAATGGCGGCTTACCGGAAGGTTACGTGGCGGCCCGCGAACGACGGTCTGCAATTGGCCGGTCAGAGACTGTCGCCCCTCAGGATTCGCGGCTCAAAAGCCGCCGTACGCCAACTACGGGCCCCGACCCCAAGCAGTCGGTGGGGCCGCGAAAGCCGCAACCGATCTGTTCCGCTGAACTACTGGACCACCTTATCTGCGCGCAGCAAAACTCCCTGCAGAATCGTGACGCCGATCGCCTTCGCGGTCTTGAGATTCATTGCAAGCTCAAACTTCGCCAACTGTTCCACAGGCAAGTCGGCTGGTTTGGCGCCTTTCAAGATTTTGTTGACGTAGCCTGCCGCTACCCGAAGTGCCAAAAAATCGTCGGTTGAATACGACATCATGCCTCCAGACTCCACCCAAGGGCTTCCTTGGAACATCGTAGGCAGCCGGTTTTCAATGGCTAGATCAGCGATTCGCTTTTGTTGAAGGAAAAGCGAGGCAGTCGTAATAGTGATCATCGCGTCTGCGCGGGCGTAGATGGCAGATTGGAACGCCCCATCAATATCAGGATCGTATAGCTGTACTTCCAAGGATTGGAGTTGAATTTTGAGAGCAGGCGCCGCAGTCTCGTATTGTTTGAAATGCGTCGTCGCGGCGGAATCATTCGGCGCCCATAGCACTGCGACGCGCGATAATCTCGGAAGGAACTCCTTGAGCAATTCCATCCGCTTCGCATCTAGATCTTGGGCCAATGTAACGACGCCAGTAATATTTCCTCCTGGCCGAGCCAAACTGTCGACCATTCCACTCGCGACCGGATCTAGACCCGTCACCATGACAATGGGAATAGTTTTGGTCGCCAGCTTGGCTGCGCGAATCGCTGGTGCAATGGGGGCTACGATGATATCGACTTTGAGACGCACGAGTTCGTCAATTTGGCTCGGGACATGGTCTAGCTTTCCCTCAGCGCCGCGGTACTCGATAACATAGTCCCGCCCCTCTATCTGACCCAGGTCGCGCAACCCTCGTCGGAGTGCTTCGACATAAGGTCCTTGATCGCCTGTGCTACCGGTTCCTGACACATAACCGATGCGCGGAATTTTTGCCGACTGCGCATGCCCGCCAAGCGGCACGACTACGATGAGTCCACCCGCAATGCTGCAGACGAACCTGCGCCTATCCATCACGCCCAATTACCGTTTAACGAGGGAAAGTCCGGCCAACCTACGCCTAATGCGGACCGGCATGAACGGCCGCTGTTGGCCGGTCAGAGACCCCCGCGTTGCCGACGCGGCCGACCGCTCCCTGGTACACAGCGGTTATCCGAGCGCAAATGTCCGGTGTGATTCGTTGAACCGCCGTTCGGCTTGGTGAGGTGGCGGACCGGACGCGACCCGTTGCCGCCATACGCACGGCCCGGGAGCAGCCGTTCAACGGAACAACTTGGGCCTACTTCGTCGAGTATCCCGACCGCCGCGAACAGCGTGTGACCACGCGTTACCGAATCACCTCATCCGCCCGCGCCAGCACTGACTGCGGGATCGTGAGGCCGAGGATATTCGCTGTCTTCAGATTGATTACCAGTTCGAACTTCGTCGGCTGTTCGACGGGAAGGTCGCCGGGCTTGGCGCCTTTGAGAATCTTGTCCACGTAGGTAGCGGCGCGCCGAAGCAAATCCGCAAGGTTTGCTCCATAGGCCATAAGGCCCCCGGCATCGGCACCCTCCCGGTAGGGGAACACCGTCGGCAGGCGGTGCTTGGCCGCCAGGTCCACGAGATGTCTTCGCTCGTTGTTGAACAGGTTGTTTGGCAGCACAGTCAGAGCACCCGCGCGTACGCTGGTCATATCCGAGAAGGCCCTCTCGAAATCGGCGGGACCTCGCGCCTCAACGAATTGAAGCCGCACCCCAAGCGCGCGCGCCGCGACTTCTGCTCCCTTCAGCATGTCCTTTTCCGTGCGTTCGCCGAGGCCACCTGGCTGCCAGAGGACAGCGACCCGACTGATCCCCAGGACGACCTGCGTGAGTAATTCCAGACACTTGCCGACGAGCTCCGGGGCGAGGATGGACAACCCCGTGACAGTGTCGCCCGGCCGCGCCAGGCTGGTAACGAGCCCGCTCCCAACCGGATCGGCAGCAACGGCGAAGACAATGGGAATAGTCTCGGTCGCTTGCTTGGCAGCCAGCACGCCGACTGTGTTTGGGGCTACGATAACATCAACCTTGAGCGCAACCAGTTCGGCCGCGAGACCGGGGAGCCGCTCGAGCTTCCCCTCGGCATCCCGGTATTCGAGTACGACGTTGCGACCTTCGACGTAACCGAGGTCACGCAGTCCTTGACGGAACGCCTCGCGCAGGTGGGCGCTAGCGGCCAGGTTGGGTGACAGGTAGCCTAATCGAGGGACCTTGGCTGTCTGCTGGGCCTCGGCGGCGAGCGGTGCAGCGAGGAGGCCGCTCGCAACGGTGCCAATGAATCTGCGTCGATCCATTACTGAATCACCTCGTCCGCGCGCGCCAGCACCGATTGCGGAATGGTGAGGCCGAGGTCTTTGGCAGTTTTCAGGTTGATCACCAGCTCGAACTTGGTGGGCTGCTCGACGGGCAGGTCGGCGGGCTTGGCGCCTTTGAGAATCTTGTCCACGTAAGTCGCGGCGCGCCGAAACAAATCAGTAAGGCTCGGTCCATAGGCCATGAGGCCCCCGGCATCGACATACTCCCGCACTCCGTACATTACCGGCAGCCGATTCTTGGCCGCAAGGTCCACGAGGCGTCGTCGCTCATTGAAGAACATGGTGTTTGCCAGCACAGTCACCGCACCTGCGTGCGCCCGGGTCATGTCCAAGAATGCCTTGTCGAAATCGGCGGGACCTCGCACCTCGACGAATTGAAGCTGAACCCCTAGCGTCCGCGCCACGACTTCTGCTCCCTTCAGGATGTCCTTTCCCGTGCCTTCACTCCAGCCGCCTGGCTGCCAGAGGACAGCGACCCGACGGATCCCTGGTACGGCCTGCGCGATCTGTTCCAGTCCCTTGCCGACCAGCTCCGGTTGGAGGACAGACAGCCCTGTGATATTGCCGCCCGGCCGCGAAAGGCTTGTGACGAACCCGTTCGCCACCGGATCGGCATCACCAGTGAAGACAATGGGGAGCGTTCTGGTCGCTTGCTTGGCGGCCAGGGTGGCAAGCGTGCCGCCGGCGGCCACGATGACATCAACCTTGAGGGCAACCAGTTCGGCCGCAAGAGCGGGGAACCGCTCGGGCTTTCCCTCGGCAGATCGGACTTCAATCGCGACGTTTCGGCCCTCGACGTAGCCAAGGTCACGCAGTCCTTGACGGAAGGCCTCGTGCAGGTGGGGGTTAGCGGCCGGGACGTTCGCCAGGTAGCCAATTCGAGCGGCCTTGGTCGCCTGCTGGGCCTCAGCGGCGAGTGGTGTGGCGAGGAGGCCACTCGCAATGGTGCCAATGAACCTGCGCCGGTCCATCACTGAATCACCTCGTCCGCGCGCAGCAGCAGCGACTGCGGAATTGTGATGCCGAGTGCCTTTGCGGTCTTCATGTTGATCACCAGCTCGAACTTGGTCGTCTGCTCTACCGGAAGATCTGCTGGCTTCGCGCCCTTCAAGATCTTGTCCACGTACTTCGCCGCGTCGCGGTAGTTCGCTACGAGATCAGCTCCGTAGCTGAGCAAACCACCCGTGACCACGTGATCGCGCAACAAGTACGCCACCGGAAGCCGGGTGGTCTGCAGCAGTTCTTGCAGCTTAGTGCGCTCGGCAAAGTACATGCCATCCGAGACCACCACGATTGCCTGCGACCGCTGCCGGACGATCTGCTCGACAGCAGCACCTAATTGAGCCGGCGCGCTGGCCACAACGCGCAGCGCAACGAGGTCCAACGCGGCACAAGCGCTTTGGGCGCCAGCCCAGAACACGGCATGTGACGGATTACTTTCGTTCAACAGGATGGCGATGCGCCGGGCGCCGGGCGTGACCTCGTGCAGGACCCCGATCAGCTTGCCCAGCACCTCTT
Organism: uncultured beta proteobacterium; assembly: GCA_963829415.1. GTDB lineage: Bacteria > Pseudomonadota > Gammaproteobacteria > Burkholderiales > Casimicrobiaceae > VBCG01. The sequence goes on from CAWHII010000001.1 coordinate 398,700, forward strand.
CTTGCTGGCTGGTGAAGCCGGTGATGTTGCCCCCCGGCTTGGCCAAACTTGCGACAAGCGCGGCGCCCACGGCGTTCGAGACGCCCGCCATAACGATGGGTATCGTGTTCGTTGCCCGCTGCGCGGCGGCAGCGGTTTGGTGGCTCGACACCACGATCACCTCGGCTTTCTGCCCGACAAGTTCGCCGGCCAGGGCCTCCAGGCGAGCCACGGCGCCATTGGCGAAAACGAATCGATACTCGACGTTCTTTCCTTCCAGCCAGCCGAGATCCTGCATTCCCAGCTTGAAGGCCGCGAACAGATGCGCGCCAGTGGTTTCTGACGCGAACGACAGCCACCCAATACGACGGATCGTCGCAGCGGGCTGTCCGCGACCGAGCGGGTGCGCGAAGAGCAAGCCAATGCTGCCAGCGAGCAAAACGGCACGGCGCGAGATCACTTGATCGCCTCAAAAACGAATGGAAGTCCATCCATACTACGCCGCGCATGGCGGCCGCAGTTGCCCGGCGGGCACCAGGTCAATGGCTGCAATTGAGGGCGGCGCGCTACGGTGGCTTGTGGCCGTATCCCGCCGTTGCCGTCACTCCTAGTCGAGCGTGCTGCGGAATGCGCGCAATCCCAGCGCCATGACGACCAGCATGAACACGAGGAGCGGCCATGCCTCGGGCAGCACCTCGCTGAATCCGTTGCCCTTCAACAGGATGCCGCGGACGATGCGCAGGAAATGCGTAAGCGGAAGCACTTCGCCGATGGCCTGCGCCCATCCCGGCATGCCGCGAAATGGGAACATGAATCCGGACAGCAGCATCGACGGCAGAAAGAAGAAGAACGTCATCTGCATGGCCTGCAGCTGGTTGCGGGCGAGCGATGAAAACGTCAGTCCCAGCGTAAGGTTGGCGGCAATGAACAGCAGCACCGCCGAGTAAAGGAGCCCGAAGCTGCCCACCATGGGCACGCCGAACAAAGCCCGCGCGAGGAACAGGATGATCGACACCTGAACCAGCCCGATGGCTACGTAGGGAACGATTTTGCCAGTCATCACCTCCAGTGCCGTCGCGGGGGTGGCGAGCAGATTCTCCATCGTGCCGCGTTCGCGTTCGCGCGTGATCGCGAGGCCGGTCATCATCACCATCGTCATCGTCAGGATCACCCCCATCAGCCCGGGAACGATGTTGTACTGCGTGACGGCCTCGGGATTGTAGAGCGGGTGAATGCGCACCTCGAAGGCGTTCGGCTGCGCGGCCAGTGGTGCGAGCGGTCCCGTCAGATCGTGCGCGAGCGCCGATTGCCCGAGCTGGCTGAGCGCGGCGATCGCATTGCCAGTGGCCTGAGGATCCGTGGCGTCGGCTTCCACCAGCAGCGCCGGGCGCTCGCCACGTACGAGCCGGCGCGAGAAATCCTGGGGAATCGTCACCACGAATTGCGCACGGCCGGTGGCCAGCATCCGCCGGGCGTCTTCCTCGTCCGCTGCCTCGCCGACGAACGCGAAATATTCGCTGTTGCGCATGCTGGCCACGATGCTGCGCGAAAATTCGCTGTGCTCGGCGACGAGCAGCGCCGTGGGCAGGTGCTTGGGGTCCGAGTTGATCGCGTATCCGAACAGCGTGAGCTGAATCACCGGGATGCCGACGATCATGCCGAACGTCAGCCGGTCACGCTTCAGCTGAATGAATTCCTTGGCTACGATGCCGAGCCAGCGCGACCAGGAAAACCAGGAACTCACGGTGTGGGCTTCGCGACGGGCGCATCGACCGCATCGCGCATCAGATGGATGAACACGTCTTCTAAACCCGGCTCGACTTCGGTCCACGTCCACGCGGCTTCCGCCATCAGCGGCGCGAGTTCGTCGCGCAATCGCGTGCGATTCGATCCGGTGACGTGCAATGCGGTCCCGAACGCCGCCACCTGCTCCACCCCCGGTAACGCGCGCAGCCGACCCGCCAGTACCGGGAGTTCCGCGCCGGTGACCGACCACGTCGTCAACGACTGGCTTGCGATCACTTCGCGCGCGGTGCCCTGAACCAGCAGTTTGCCATTGAGAATGTAGCCCAGCTTGTGGCAGCGTTCGGCTTCATCCATGTAATGCGTGCTGACCAGCACGGTGATGCCGCGCGCCGCCAACGCATGCAGCTCTTCCCAGAAATCGCGGCGCGCCTTTGGGTCAACGCCGGCAGTCGGTTCATCGAGCAGCAGCAACTTCGGATCGTGCAACAGGCAGGCGGCCAGCGCCAGCCGCTGTTTCCAGCCACCCGACAACGAACCGGCGAGCTGGTTCGCACGCGACGTGAGGCCGAGATGGGCAAGCGCCTCGTCGACCTTGGGGCGGGCGTCCTTCATGCCATACATGCGCGCGATGAAATTCAGGTTCTCGCGAATCGTCAGGTCTTCCCAGAACGAGAAGCGCTGGGTCATGTAGCCGACTTCCCGCTTGATCGACTTGGCCTCGCGGACGATGTCTAGCCCTAAGCAACGTCCCTCGCCGCTGTCGGGCGTGAGGAGGCCGCACAGCATCCGGATCGACGTGGTCTTGCCGCTGCCGTTGGGTCCCAGGAAGCCGAAGATCTCTCCGCGCCGCACCGACAGCGACAGGTCCTGGACCACGTGATTCTTGCCGAAGAACTTGTTGATGCCGCGCGCATCGATCACAACATCGGCGTCGGCGCCCATACCAGCGCGAAATGAATCCCCCACGCTTGCGGCTGAGGCCGCTGCGCTGCCCCCTGAGGGGGTGCTATTCGCGCCTTGGGACGGCCCTTCGGCGCTCATTGCGGCAATGCGACGTCGACGGGCTGGCCGGGATTCAGGCTTGCAGCGACCTCCGGCGACGGCTTGGCCTCGACCAGGAAGACGAGCTTCGCGCGGTTCTCCCGCGAATAGAGCACGGGTGGCGTGAATTCCGCGCGGTCGGAAATGAAGGCGATAGTAGCGCTCATGGGCGCGGCGCAGCCATCGCAGGAAAAATTGACCGTCTGCCCCGGCTTGATCCGGCCAACCATCGGCTCCGGCACGAAGAACCGGATCTTCACGTTCGACGGCGGCAGAATGCTGGCAACCGGAGTACCGGCGGGAACCCAGTCGCCGGTGACATAGTAGGTGTCGTTGACGCGTCCGGACGCAGGCGACGCGATCGCGCGCTGGCCCAGCCGCCAGTCGGCCTGGGCAAGTGCTTCGCGCGCCGCGCGCGCGTCGGCTTCGGCCGCGCGAATTTCGTCCGTACGCGCCGGCAGTCTTGCAGTGGCGACCGATGCCTGCAACTGGGCGACAGCGGCTTCGTCGCGCTTCACTTGCATGCGCGCATCGTCGATGACTGCGCCGCTAACGAAGCCGCTCGCGAAAAGTTTTTGCTGGCGACCGAGATTGGCCACGGCCAGGTCGCGTGTGGCCATTGCCTGGCGCAACTGCTCGGCAACGGTCTCGACTTCCGGTGGCCGCTTGCCGGACTGGAGATTCTGGAGTCGCGCCTGCGCCGCCTGCAGTTGCTGTTCCGACTGGCGACGCGCCGCCACTTCGTTTTCGCGTTCGAGCGTGAACAATGGCGCGCCCGCCGTCACCTGGTCTCCGCGCTTGACGGCAAGTTGCGTCAGCGCGCCCGCGAATGGTGCCGCAACGCGCACATATTCGCCTTCGATGTAGCCCTGAATCGGGCGCTCGCCCGACGGTGTGCACGCCGCGGCGACGAGCGCCAGCGCCGCAATCGCACGCCGTCCCCGAGCGCCGCCCGTCACGCGCAACGGGAACTTGAATTGCGTCAACGCGCCCGGGCGCGCATGGCAGCCGGATGACCCGGCAGCGACATGCGCTTGCCGGTGTCGACCAGCTGATCGCCGACCACCTGCAGTATCGTCACGTCGCTGTCCATGAAATTCCCGACATACAGGTACTTCCCGTCGTCGCTGAACGCGAGACCCTCCGGGAGTGCGCGAACTTCGACTTCGTTGGTCCGCGTCACCTTCTTGCCGTCGATCTTCAACGCCACGACCGCCCCGTTGCGGTTGTAGAAGGACGCCTTCTTGTCCGCATCCGAGCCGCGCAGAATAACGGCAACCGCCATCCTGCCGTCAGGGCTGATCGCAAAGCCCTCCGGGCCGTCGCCGACAACGACCTTGTCGATCACGCGCGGCGGCACGGCATCGAGATCGACGACGGTGACGGTGTCGACATTTCCATCTGAGGCCCCAGACAGGCCGTTGTCCGCGGTGAGCAGGAGTTTGCCGTCCGGCGTGATGTCCAGGTTGTACGGCCACCAGCCGACCGGGATGTCCTGCTTGTCGTAGGTGACCTTGTCGCCATTGATGGTGAGCAACGCGGCCTTGTGGCCGGGAAATTTCGCGGCCACGGCGCGCTTGCCGTCCCCGGCGATTGCAACGTGCGACACCTGCTCGCCCATCCACACGGTGTCGATGAGCTTGACCGATTTACCGGTGATCTTGACCACGCTGATCGAGTTGTCGTTGCGGTTTGCGATCAAAGCAAGATCCCCTGCGCGGTTGATCGCCATCCCCGAAGGCTGCTTACCCACCGTCACCGTGTCGATCAATCTGGGCGGATCGAGTGTCAGGTCGATCACGTACAGCTTGTTGTCAGGCACGGCTTTCCAGGCTGCGCCGTCGGCGACCCAGTCCATCGAATTGGCGACCAGCCCGAGCTTGCCGTCGGGCGTGATCTGCAGGTTGGTGGGAGGCCCGAAGACGGAGTTCATCAGCGGAAGATTGGCGACGATCTTCGGTTCCAGCGGGTTCGTGCCGATGTCGACTACCAGCACGTTGTCCTTGCCCGGGGCCGACAGGATCGGTTTGCCCGCGTCACTCCACAGGACCTTTTGATCGCTGGCGACGAGCATCAGCTCGCGCTTGCCGGTCACGGGTGCGCTAGCGCAGCCGACCAGCGCGATCGCCACTAAGGCAACGGACATCCCGGCCTGCAAACGCTTGTTCATGCCTGTACCTCCCCTTGTGGTTATCCGGCAAGCTTACCGCTCCTGACAACAAAAAGGCCAGCCCGCGAAGGCTGGCCCTCTTGCGGAGCGGCAACGTTACTTCAGTGTGACCGTCTGCGCGGTGTCGAGCGTGGCAAGCGCGTCGAAAACGATCTGCTTCTTCAGGATCTCCGGCAACAACAGCGGCGTCTTCCCGGGACGATACAGGACGTAGACGGGAACGCCCTGCCGGCCAAGGGCTGCCAGCGCCTGCGTGATCACCGGATCGCGACGGGTCCAGTCGGCGCGAACCAGCTCCACGCCACGCCGGTCGAACGCCTCGCGAACGGCCGGGTCGTTGAGCACGAGACGCTTGTTGACCTGACAGGTGACGCACCACGCCGCCGTGAAGTCGACGAATACCGGGTGGCCGCCGGTGCCCAAGTCGGACACGGCAGTCGGCGTAAAGGCATGCCACGGACCCGTCGTCGCCGAAGTAACGGCGGACGGCGCATCGAGATCGCTGCCGCGCAACAGCGGCCAGACGACCAGTACGGCCGAAACCAGCGCTGCGGCAGCGACGGCGCCCCACGCGCGGCCATGACCGACCTTGAACACGCGCCATGCCCACAGCGCCAGCGCGACCGCCACCAAGGCGACCAGCAGCCGCACGACGGCATCGTTGTCGATCTGGGCGCCCAGCACCCAGACCAGCCATGCGACGGTTGCATAAAGCGGGAACGCGAGCGCCTGTTTCAGCCGCTCCATCCACGCACCCGGCCGCGGCAACAGTCGACGCCAGCCCGGGAACCACGCGAGCAGTGCGTACGGCAGCGCCATGCCCAAGCCCAGCGCGACGAACACCCCGAGCGTAATCAACGTCGATTGTGCAAACGCGAAGCCCAGCGCAGCACCCATGAAAGGCGCCGTGCAAGGCGACGCGATGACCACGGCAAGAACACCCGAAAGCACCGAATCGATATAGGGATTCTTCGCCGTCCAGCCGGCAGCCGACGACGGAACCAGCGACGTGAACTCGAACACCCCGGAAAGATTGAGCGCCAGCACGAAGAACAGTACCGCGAGTCCGATGACAACCGGTGGCGACTGCAATTGGAAACCCCAGCCGAGTTGTTCGCCGGCGGCGCGCAGGATCAGCAGCAGGCCGGCCAGCGCGACGAACGTCGCGATCACTCCGCCTGCGAAGGCGATTCCCTGCAGCCGCTGCACGCGGGCAAAGACGTGGCCCTGGGCCAGGTGCAGCGCCTTCAGCGACAGCACCGGGAACACGCACGGCATCAGGTTGAGGATCAGCCCGCCGATAAAGGCCAGCAGCACCGCAGCCGCCAGGGAAATTTCGGAACCTGAAGCGGCGTTGGCCAACGCCGCAGGATCGCCTATCGGCACTGGCGCGAGCGAAGGCTTGGCGCCCGCCCTGACCATCCCGACCAACGGTACGTCAATGGTCACCGCGGCGACGCGTCCGCCGTCTTCGACGAAACCTTTGGCCGCCGTAATGACGCCGGCGACCCGCTTGAAATCGGGCGCCAGCTGCAGTGCAGCCGGCAATGTCAACGTGTAGACGCCATTCGAATCGCGCACCAGAACCTGCTTGCCCGAAGGTTCGATGCGACCCTCGTCATCCGGGAAGAACTGGAGCGCGCCCGGATCCGGGGCGCCTTCCGGCGAGGTTAGCGTCAGCGCAACTCGCGTGCCATCGCCTCGCGCGTTGACCTGCCAACCCTGCAATGGCGTGGGCAGCGCCGCACGGGTCGCCGCGATGGCGCTACCCCATTGCGGATAAGGATCCGAGCGGTCCGCCACGGGCAGCACGATGTCGAGATCCGCGCCTTCCGGTATGCAGACATCCTTGCAGACGAGCCAATCCGCGCGCGCCGCCAGCTTGTAGGTGGTCCCGACGGTCGCGTCGCGCGGCACTGTCAATCCGGTCAGCAGCAGGACTTCGCCTTCGTAGCCGTAATTGACGAGCGGGCCGGTCGGCAACATGCGCGGCGCGGGCCATTGGATCGCGCCCACGCCCACACCATCAGGAAGTTTCCAGGTGATCGTGGTCGGAAGTCCGGAATCGCCCGGATTGCGCCAATACGTGTGCCAACCATCCGCCATCCTGAGGTGCAGCGCCAGCGTTACCGGCTTTCCCGGCACCAGCGCGGTGCGCTCGGAAACCAGTTCCGCCTGGACGTGTTCGGTCTTGACCGGCGCGGCATGGGTCACGGCGGACAGGCCGCAAGCGAATGCCCCCGCCAGCGCGAGCGCACGGGAGTTGCGAACAATCGTTTGCAAGGAGCCCAAGAGTGAATCCGGCCGGTCGGTGGTCCCGTGTTTGGCGCGCGTCCCGCAGGGAGGTTCCCCGGCGAAGCTATAATTATCGCTCTTCATCGTCGTCCCGCGCAGCACTACCGTCGGACGGACTATGACAATAGCATAAAAACCGCTTCGCCAGGGCGGTTTTGCGACCAACGACGCCTACCCATGCTGGAAGCCCTGCTCGTTTCCACCATGGTCGTCGCGGTCGGCGAGTTGGGCGACAAGACGCAACTGCTGACGCTCGTTCTTGCCGCGCGATACCGGAAGCCGTGGCCGATCGTTGCCGGCATTCTGGTCGCCACGCTTGCCAACCACACCGTGGCCGCATGGATCGGCCAATGGGTCCGGGACGCGGTGTCGCCCGGTGTCCTGCGCTGGGGGTTGGCGCTGTCGTTCTTCGCCGTCGCCGCATGGGCGCTGAAACCCGACCAATTCGACGAAGCCGACGCGCCACCCGTATCCGATCGCAATGTGTTTGCCGTCACGGCCGTCGCGTTCTTCTTGGCTGAGATCGGCGACAAGACGCAGATCGCCACGGCAATGCTCGCCGCAAAATTCGATTCGCTGGTCGCGGTGGTCGCGGGCACGACGCTCGGCATGCTGCTCGTCGATGCGCCCACGGCCTTCCTGGGCGACGCGGCGGCGAAGCAGATTCCGTTTCGCGCCGTTCGTATCGCCGCGGCCGCGCTCTTCGCGGGCCTGGGCGTGTGGGTGCTTGTGGCGCCCCGTTTCGCCGCGTGAGCGCCCGGTATAATCGTCCATCCCGGAATTCATCCATGGCGCGCCGCGCCGAATTTTAGTACCCCCATGACGCCGTTCAATCCCAGGAACATCGAAGCCGCCGCACAATCCGCATGGGCCGCGGCCGACGCCTATCGCGCCGTCGAACGCACGGACCGGAAGAAATTCTATTGCGTGTCCATGTTTCCCTATCCGTCGGGGCGGCTGCACATGGGCCACGTGCGCAATTACACGATCAACGACGTCATGTACCGGCACCTGCGGATGAAAGGCTACAACTGCCTGATGCCGATGGGTTGGGACGCATTCGGCCTGCCGGCGGAAAACGCGGCGACCAAGAATGGCGTCGCGCCGGCGAAATGGACGCACGAAAACATCGCCAGCATGAAGCAGCAATGCGAGCCGATGGGATGGGCGATCGACTGGTCGCGGGAGTTCGCTACCTGCGATCCGTCCTATTACCGCTGGAACCAGTGGTTCTTCCTGAAAATGCTCGAACGGGGTACCGCCTATCGCAAGACGCAGGTGGTCAATTGGGATCCGGTCGACCAGACCGTACTCGCCAACGAGCAGGTCGTCGACGGCCGTGGCTGGCGCACGGGAGCACCGGTAGAAAAACGCGAAATACCCGGCTATTACCTCAAGATCACCGACTACGCCGATGAACTGCTGAGCAGTCTCGACCAGATGCCCGGCTGGCCCGAACGCGTGAAGACGATGCAGGCCAACTGGATCGGCAAGAGCGTCGGCGTCCGCTTTGCATTCCCGCACGACAATCGCGACTCGACCGGCGCGCTCATCGGCGACGGCCGCATGTACGTGTTCACCACGCGCGCCGACACGATCATGGGCGTGACGTTTTGCGCGGTGGCCGCCGAGCATCCGCTGGCGACCCACGCGGCGAAGACAAATCCGAAACTGGCGGCGTTCATCGATGAATGCCGGCACGGCAGCGTCATCGAGGCCGACATGGCCACGATGGAAAAGAAGGGGATGCCGACCAGCCTATACGTCGCGCATCCGGTCACCGGCGAGGAGATCGAAGTCTGGGTCGGCAACTATGTGCTGATGGCCTACGGCGACGGCGCAGTGATGGGCGTCCCCGCGCACGACGAACGCGACTTCGAATTCGCCAGGAAATATGGGCTGCCGATCAAGCAGGTCATCGCGGTGCCCGGCGAGGAGTTCTCGACCGATGTCTGGCGGCCCTGGTACGCGGACAAGGAGCGGGGGCGCTGCGTGTACTCGATCAAGTACGACGACCTCGCCTATGCCGAAGCAGTCGACGCCGTCGCCGCCGACCTGGCGGCGCGGGGCCTGGGCGAAAGGAAGATCACCTTTCGCCTGCGCGACTGGAGCATTTCGCGCCAGCGCTACTGGGGCACACCGATCCCGATCATCCATTGCGGCGCGTGCGGCGCCGTCCCCGTGCCCGAGCGCGATCTGCCGGTGGTGCTGCCCGAGGATTGCATCCCGGATGGCGCCGGCAATCCGCTCAACAGGCGCGAGGATTTCCTGAACGTCGCTTGCCCGCAATGCGGCAAACCGGCACGGCGCGAAACGGACACCTTGGATACGTTCGTGGATTCGTCCTGGTATTACATGCGCTACACCAGTCCCGGCGCTGCGACAATGGTCGACGCCCGCAACGACTACTGGATGCCGATGGACCAGTACATCGGCGGCATCGAGCATGCGATTCTTCATCTGCTGTATGCGCGGTTCTGGACCAAGGTGATGCGCGACATGGGGCTGGTGAAGATCGACGAGCCCTTCACCCGGCTGTTCACGCAGGGCATGTTGCTGAACCACATCTTCTTCCGGCGCGACGCGAATGGCGGCAAGCACTATTTTTCGCCCGATATCGTCACGCCGACGACCGACGCGCAGGGACACATCACCGGCGGCCGCCTGGCTGACGGCACGACCGTCGATTACGGCGGCGTGGGCAAGATGGGCAAGACGGAACAGAACGGCGTCGAGCCGCAGGATCTGGTCGACAAATACGGCGCGGATACCGCGCGGCTGTATGTGATGTTTGCCGGGTCGCCCGACGATTCCGCGATCTGGTCGGACGCTGGCGTGGAAGGCGCGCACCGCTTCCTGAAACGGCTGTGGACATTCGGCCAGACCCACGCCGATGTGGTGAGAAGCGCGGCGGGCCGATTCGACTTCCGCGATGCGGATGACGGCGTGAAGGCCGCGCGCCGCGAGCTGCACGTAACGCTGAAGCAGGCGAATTACGACTACGAGCGCATACAATACAACACCGTGGTGTCCGCGGGCATGAAGATGCTGAACACGTTAGAAGGCGTGCCGACCGGCGCCCGCGGCCGCGCTCCGCTCCTGCGTGAAGGCCTGTCGATACTGCTTCGCACGCTCTATCCGGTCGTCCCGCATGTGACCTGGGGAACCTGGCAGGACATGGGATTCGCCGCCGAATTCGGCGATTTGCTCGACGCACGCTGGCCCGAGGTCGATGTCGCGGCCCTGGTGCAGGAGGAAATCGAGCTCATGCTGCAGGTAAATGGCAAGCTGCGGGGAAAACTCTGCGTACCGGCCGCGGCCGACAAGGCGGCCATCGAAGCCGCCGCGCGGGAAAGCGCGGAAGTGGCGAGATACGCCAATGGTGCGCCCGTGAGGAAGATCATCATCGTCCCCGGCAGGCTCGTGAACGTGGTCCTGTGATGCGTCGCTCGCTGCGGTTGCTTGTCGCCGCCGCCGCGCTCATGCTGGCCGGATGCGGGTTTCACCTGCGGGGTGCTGCGAGCTTCGCCTTCGAATCGGTCTACCTCAATTCCGTGGGGTCGCCTTCATTCAATAACGAGATGCGGCGCGCACTTACCGGCGCGAGCAGCGCGTCGGTCAGCGACACCGCGGCCGCCGCCCAGGTCGTGCTGGAAATTCCGGTTGTCCAGGACGACAAGGAAGTGCTGTCGCTGTCCTCGGCCGGCGCCGTACGCGAATTCCAGCTCATCAAACGGGTGTCGTTTCGCCTCCACGACAAGGACGGCGCGGACTGGATGCCGGCGGGCGAAATCGTGATCCGCCGCGCGTACACGTTCAACGAAACGCAGGCGCTGGCGCGCGACCTGGAAGAGCAGCGTTTGCAAAGGGACATGCAGACCGACGCCATTCAACAGATCGTGCGGCGGCTGCAGGCGGCGAGGAAGCCGGCGTAGGAACCTCCCGGTCCAGGCCTCGAACCATGCAAGTTCGCGCTGACGATCTCCCCGCCCAACTGCAGCGCGGCGTCGCGCCGTTGTACGTGGTCCACGGGGACGAGCCGCTGCTGGCGCTCGAAGCCGGCGACGCGATCCGCGCGGCGGCACGCGCAGCCGGCGTCACGGAGCGCGAAGTCTTCGTGGTCGAACCCGGCTTTCGCTGGGATGCGTTCCTCGGCGCCAATGTCAATCGCGGCCTCTTCGGCGAGCGCAAGCTCGTGGATCTGCGCGTCCCGTCGGGCAAACCCGGCGTCGAAGGCGGCAAGGCGCTCGAAGTCTACGCAACAAACCCGAGTCCGGACAACGTGACGCTGGTTACGCTGCCCCGCCTCGACCGCGCGACCCAGGCGTCGGCGTGGTTCGTGGCGCTGGCCGGCGCAGGCGTCACCGTCGCCGTCCATCCGGTCGAACGCGATGCGCTGCCCGCGTGGATTGCGGCGCGCATGAAGCGCCATCGCCAGCGTGCGTCGCGCGAAACGCTGGCGTTCCTCGCGGACCACTGCGAGGGCAACCTTCTCGCCGCGCGCCAGGAGATCGAAAAACTGGCGCTGCTGCTGCCGGAAGGCGAACTCGCGCAGGACGCGATAGAGGCAGCCATCGCCAATGTCGCGCGCTATGACGTCTTCCAGCTGTCCGAGTCCTGGCTGGCCGGCGATGCGACGCGCGTGCTGCGCATTCTGGGCGTCCTGCGGGCCGAAGGCGACGCGCCGATCGCCGCGATCTGGCAACTCGGCGAGGACGTGCACGCCATTGCCGCCGTGCACGCGATGGTGCGCGAGGGGTCGCCATTGCCGTCGGCAATCCGCAATGTGCGCGTGTGGGGCAAGCGGCAGAACGCGCTGGAACGCGCTGTGAATCGGGTCGCGCCGGCGACCGTGCCCTCGTTGCTGCTGGCGCTCGCGAAACTCGACGCGCTATCCAAGGGACTCGGCCGCGGCGACGCATGGGACGCGCTCACGGACGTCGCGCTGACGGTTTGCGGCAAGCCGTTGTTCGCGCCGGCGTGACCAATTTGCAGCGCCGATGATCGGCGGAATCGAGGGAAAACATGTATCAGAAAATTCTCGTCGCCTACGATGGCTCGCCGGAATCGCGGCTGGCACTCGATGAATGCATTCGCCTGGCGCCGGGTCCTGCCACCCCGGTTCACTTGGCCGGCGTCGTGCACGATCCCTCGCTCTATGTACTGGCCGGGGAATACGTCCCCGAGATAGCGTTGGGTGATGACGAAGCGCGGGTCGACGCCGATATCAAGGACGCCGCGGCGCAACTCGTCGCGCACGGACTGGCGGTCACCCCGCACGTCGTCATCGGGGAACCGGTGTCGGTGATTGCGCGGCTGGTGGAGGAACTCGGGATCGACCTTCTGATCCTGGGCCATCCCCGCAGCAAGACGTTCGCGCTGCGCTGGTGGCGCGGATCGACCGATGCGCTGCTGCTGGAACGCGTCCGCTGCAGCATCCTGGTGGCCGCCGGCTTGGGACGCGACTGAGAACACCGGCGCCGTGAGGCGCTGCCAGCAGCGGCGTTCAAGGCCGCGATTCAGTGGCCGCCATGGTCTTTCTTGTCGTGCTTGCGCCGGTGAACGTCCAGGACGAGGTCGACGGCGCCGTCGCCCTTGCCGCGCTTCTCGAGGTCCGCAAGCAGTCCGGCGTCAGAGAGATCGAGCGCCACCGAGTGACCCCAGTCGTGGTGCGCGATCTTTTCGAGGCGCCGTACGACTTGCGCATCGTCGGCCTCGATCGCCAGTTCTCGCCGGCCGTCGAAGCTTCCAGGCGCGAGATTGACCGAGCCGACGATCGAGCGGGAGCTGTCGGCCAGCATCATCTTGCCGTGAAGGCGCAATCCCTTCAGCCGATGCACCTTGGCGCCGACATCCTGCATGATGCGCAGTCCGCCCACGCCTTCGATCAGCTTGTCCTTCTTCAGCGTATGCGGCGGCCGGGCGAGAATATGCACCTTCACTCCGCGCGTGGCCGCTCGCACGACGCGCTCGATGATCACCGCATCCTGGTAGCGTTCGTTCTGCAGCCACAGCGTGTGCTTCGCGCGGTCGACAAAATGGGCGAAGCGCTCGCGCCCGTTGCTGTTGCACCAGATGAGGTGCGCGGACGCGCCCGCCTCGAACGGCTTGCGATGCCAGTCCGCCTCGAAGCAGGCGACGACCTCCTCGACTTCGTGCCTGTGCGTGGTGACGATCGCGTAGTCGCGCGTCTCCGTCACATTGCGCGTCTCCCAGTTGAGCGACATGACGTAGGCAACGCTGTCGTCGACCACCATGGACTTTTCATGCGTCAGGTCGAATTCGGGATTGCTGTCCTGCACCGTCACGCCGGCAGCGGACAGCATCCTGCGCGTGTCCTCGTTTTCCGCCTCGCCGCTGCGCCGGGCCGCATTGAGCATCACCCGAACGTCGACGCCGCGCTTGCGCGCTGCAATAACCGCGTTGATGAGGCCGGGGTCGGAAAACATGAACATCTTCACGCGTACCGATTTCTGCGCGCCGTCTATTGCCGCCAGCAGCGGTTGCGACGTATCGTCCGGCATGACCAGCAGGTTACGGGACATTGGCATCGTTTCGGGTGGCGGCGGCGTGGCCGGCGGAAGGAAGGCATCATCTCTGCGATGGCGCGTCAGCGTCAAGACCAGCGCACCACAATTCCGTCCAGGTCAGCGAAAATCACCCCACCGCGAATTGATCGCCGCCAATGCGGCCAGCGCGGCCGTTTCCGTTCGCAGCACACGCGGCCCGAGGCGCATCGACGTCATGCCCGCCCGTTGAGCCCGCGCGATTTCATCCGGCGCGAATCCACCCTCGGGACCGATCAGCAGTTCGAGTGCATCCTGCGGCTGCGGCACGTCCGCGATCGACGCGTCCGCTGTTGGCGACAGCACGAGTCCCGCTGTGGCACTGTTCCGGGCAGCGAGCCAATCCTCGAGCGCGATTACTTCACGCACATCGGGAATGCGGTTGCGCCCACACTGCTCGCATGCGGCAACGACAATCTGGCGCCAGTGGGCAAGCCGCTTCGTGCCGCGCTCGCCGTCGGGCATGCGCGCGCTGCGTGCGGTCAGCACGGGTTGGATGTCGGCCACGCCAAGCTCCACCGACCGGCGCATCGCGTGGTCCATTGCATCATTGGCCGCGATTCCCTGGACCAGCGTCACGACGAGCGAACTCTCGCGCTCCACTGAATCGAAGGCGTCGATATGCACCACGGCTTCGCGCCTGTCCGCGCGCGCGAGTGTCGCCGCGAATTCGCCCCCGGCTCCGGTGAACAGCGTCACGCGATCACCCACGGCCAGCCGCAGCACTCGCAGCGCATGGTGTGCGACCGCGCCGGGCAGCCTGTATTCGATGCCCACATCGTCGGCCACGATCTCGCCGGGACAATGGAAACGCGGAAAACTCATTGGACCCCCACGCTTGCGGCCAAAAACAATGAGGCCGCGGCGCTGCCCCCCCAGGGGGAGCTATTCGCGCCTTGGGACGGCCCGGCGGCGCTCACGCTACCGCCCCCGTTTCCGGCGATGGATTGACGAAGTCGAAGTGAAAGAGGTCGGATTGTGGCCGATAGCCGATCTTCGCGTAGATCGAATTCGACACAGGATTCGCGAGGTCGGTGATGAGAAACAGCCGCTGCCGGCCCTGGTCCAGCAGCGACTGCGACAATTCGGCTACGAGAGCCGTGGCGTAGCCGTGTCCCCGCGCCTGCGGCGGTGTATATACGGGTGCAATGCGTGCGGCCTCGGGGGGCGCGTCGCTCCAACCTGCGAACGCGACCGGGCCGGCATCGTCCCAGATCCAGATCTGGCCCTGTTCAATTCGCCTGGGGATCAATGCGCTCAGGCGCGCGGCGTCATCCGGCAGCTGAATTTCCGCGATGAAATCGTGCTGCGCGGCGCCCACCCAGTCGATGTCGTCGGCCGTGGCAACGCGCGCGGCGCCGGAGGGTCGCGGCACCCTCTCTACTCGTGTCAGCTTGTGATTGCGCAGTTGGACGCGCATTTCGTGCGTCCGGCCCGTCAACTCGCACCATCGGCGCGCAAAGGCATCGCAGGCAGATCGGGTGCCGACGACTCCCCTCAGCGGCGAAACGGTTTCCCCGCGTTGCACATGGACGTCCTCGGCAAACGCGGTGGCGGCATCGCTGTCGCTCGCTCCGACCGAGAGGCCGCCCGATCCGCGCAACACGGCCGCGCCGACCGCTTCGCCTTCAGCAAAGGTCGCAAGGTAAACGGCTTCGGTTTCGCTGGGTGGATTGCGGAGGAGTCCTGTCGCAAATGCCACGTAACTGCTCGCCAGCGCTTCGTCGCGCGCCAGGACCGGCGCAGCAGCGGCAAGGAACGCCATCGGGTCGGAATGCCTAGTGACGAATTTTCCGGGCGCGTCTCCACTCATCCGGCGATTCTGCCACACCGGCGACGCTGCACTCAGTCCACCAACTCGCGGTAGGCATGCCACGTCGCATGACCGATGACGGGAATGATGACGATGAGACCGACGAACCAGGTCGCGAACCCGGCCGCGGTGAGCAGGACGATGAGGAGCCCCCACACGACCATCGCGGGCACATTCGCCGCAAACGCGCGAAGACTGGTCAGCGAGGCGACGATGCCGTCGGTGTTTCGATCCAGCATCATCGGCACCGACACCACGCTGATGGCAAACACCAGCACTGCAAAGAATCCGCCCACGCAGAAATAGGCGAGCAGGAACTCCACGTGCGCGAAGGACAGGACCTGCGCGATGAAGCCGTGCAAGTCCGGCATGTCGTAGGTGAAGAACAGCGCAAAGACCACCAGCGACGCGCGTGCCCAGACCAGAAGAATGACGCACAGCACCAGCGCAAACATCCCGACGGAGCCCACGTTGGGCCGCCATGCGTCCAGCGTCGGCGCCAGCCACGCGGGCAGTCCCGACTCCCGGCGGCGCGAAAGGTCGTACAGGCCGATCGCAAGGAACGGGCCGACCAGGAAGAATCCAGTGGCCAGCGCCGACACATATTGATAGGCGTGCCCGAACACGAATTGGATCAGGAAACCCATGAGCGCAAAGCACGCGCCATAGAATGCACTTGGCAACGGATGCGCGCGGAAGTCGCTCCAGCCGGCGGCAAGCCAGCGCAATGGCGCGCCGATGGCGACGGTCCGGACCGAGGGCACGGCTGATGCGGCTTCGTCGTCGCCGGTCAAGATGGGCGCCTACAGAAACGCGCGCAAAGCATCGAGCACCGCATCGGGTTGCTCGGCCATCATCGCGTGGCCGGCGCCCTGCAGCGTCACCGTCCGCTTGTCGGCCAGCGCGGCGAGCAATGCCTGCGCGCCCTTGGGCGGCGTCATGAGGTCGCGGGCGCCGATGATGGCCAGCACGGGACACTGCACGGCAGCGGCAGCGGCCAGCCCGTCTGCGTAGGACTGGCACGCGAGCAGATCCGCGAATAGAACACCGGTGCGTGTGCGTTCCATGAGTCGCATTGCATTACCGATCATCCACATTCCCGGTACCGCGTTGCCGCCCAACTGCCTGCCGGCGGAAAACGACCATCCGTTGATCAATTCAAAAGCGACGTGATCGTCGGCATGCGCAGCCGAGAGCAGCTCGTCGCTCACGAGCATCGGAACCGCGGGGCCGAGAAGCGCGATCCTGGTCACACGAGATGGTTGGCGCGCGGCGCACGCCAGTACAGCAAGCGAGCCGAGCGAATGACCGACGAGTGCGGCCTGCGCAATGCCGGTCGCATCGAGCATCTTCGGAATCCAGTCGGCGATCGCGTCGACCGACGTGAGCGCCGCGCCAGCGGAGCGGCCATGCCCCGGAAGATCCACCGCGAGCACGTTATATCCGTGATGCGCAAGATATCGCGATTGCAACGCCCACTCGGTATGGTCGTTCGCAGCGCCATGGACAAAGACTATCGCCGGCTTGCTCGCTTCCAGTGGGCGGGAGCCCGTGTAGGCGTAGCACTCGGTGCCGTCGATGTCGATGCGCATGTCGCAGCGAGCCTAGATCTTGCCTGCCGCATACAGCGCGCGGCTCAGGTCCTCGATCAGGTCGTCCGGATCTTCGAGTCCGATCGACAGGCGAATGGTACCTTCCGTGATCCCCACCTTGTCGAGGTCTTCGGCGGACATCCGGAAGTGAGTGGTCGACGCCGGGTGGATGACCAGTGATTTGGCGTCCCCCACATTGGCCAGGTGGGAGAAGAGATTCAGCGTCTCGATGAATTTGCGTCCTTGCGCGCGCGTGCCGCGAAGGTTGAACGAGAACACGGCACCGCAACCGCGCGGAAGCAGAATCTTCGCGAGCGCATGGTCGGGATGGCCGGGCAACTCCGGGTAACCGACATCCGCAACCAGCGCGTGCGCGTGGAGGAAGGCCACCACCTTGCGCGTGTTCTCCACGTGCCTTTGCATGCGCAGCGGCAGCGTCTCGATGCCCTGCAGGATCTGGAATGCAGTGAAGGGCGCCATGCAGGCGCCGAAATCGCGGATGCCTTCACGCCGCGCCCGCAACAGGAAAGCTGCGGTTGTCGACTCCTCGCTGAACACCATGTCGTGGAAACCGCGGTAGGGTTCCGTCAGCGTCGGAAACTTGCCGCGCGCCGCGCCACCGTCCCAATCGAAGCGGCCCGAGTCGACCAATACGCCGCCGATGACCACGCCATGCCCTGACAGGAACTTCGTGGCCGAATGAATGACCAGGTCGGCACCATGATCGAACGGGCGCATGAGCCAGGGCGTCGTGAACGTCGAGTCGACCAGCAGCGGCACGCCAAGCTCGTGCGCCGCTTGCGCCACCCGGGGAATGTCGAGTACGTCCAGACCCGGATTGCCCAGCGTTTCGCCGAAGAAGAGGCGCGTGTTCGGCCTGACCGCCGCGCGCCAGGCATCGATGCTGCGCGGATCGACAAACGTGGTCTCGATGCCGAACCGCGGCAGCGTGAAGTCGAGGAGGTTGTGCGAGCCACCGTAAAGCGAGCGGGACGCGACGATATGCGCTCCTGCACCCAACAGCGTGGCGATCGCCAGATGCAGTCCCGCCTGTCCGCTCGCGGTGCCGATGGCGCCCACGCCGCCCTCCAGCGCCGCCACGCGTTCCTCGAGCACCGCAACCGTCGGGTTGGAAATGCGCGAATATACGTGACCGGCGCGCTCCATGTTGAAGAGCGCAGCCGCGTGGTCGCTGTCGGGAAAGACGAAAGACGCCGTCTGGTAGATCGGCGTCGCGCGCGCGCCGGTCGCGGAATCCGGCCTGGAACCCGCGTGCAGCGAAAGTGTGTCGAAGCGGTGGGTTTTGGCTTTGCTCATCGGCGATCCTCGCGGTCGCCGATTCTAGACGCAATCAGCGCAAGCGGCTACGCGTGAAGCGCGTAAAATGGTCGCCATGAAACGCGGCGAACCCCTGGGCGAAGACCGGCTTCCCGCGGCACCCGACCCTTTGCGGCGCGCACCGGGTGAGGCGCCCGAACGCGGCCGCGGCGCGACCTTCAATCCGTTGAACCGCTATCGGCGCGAGGGACGCCAGGCGTATGACGATGGCTGGCCGGCATCGGACGAGGGCGTAACACCCGATGCCGAACCGATACCTCTCAGGACTACCGTCACGATTCAACTGGCGCGGACCATCATCGCGCACAATGCATCGCCCGACATTCCGTTCAACCAGTCGATCAATCCCTACCAGGGGTGCGAACACGGCTGCATCTACTGCTATGCGCGACCCACGCACGCCTATCACGATCTCTCGCCGGGCCTGGACTTCGAGACGAAGCTCTTTGCCAAGCCCAATGCCCCGGCGCTGTTGCGCGCGGAGTTGGCGAAGCGAGGCTATCGCTGCGACCCGATAGCTCTCGGCACGAATACCGATCCGTACCAGCCGATTGAACGCGAATGGAAGGTCACGCGCGGGATTCTCGAAGTGCTCGCCGAGCACGAGCACCCGTTCACCATCGTGACCAAGTCGGCGCTGGTCGAGCGCGACCTCGACCTGATCGCGCCGATGGCTTTGAAGAACATGGCGCGCGTCTACATGTCGATAACGACGCTGGACCGTGAACTTGCGCGCTCGCTCGAACCCCGTGCGGCGGCGCCGCCCCGGCGCCTGCAGGCGATCAAGACACTGAGCTCTGCAGGTGTGCCGGTGGGCGTGCTGGCGGCACCCGTGATCCCGCAACTCAATGACCGCGACCTCGAGGCCATCCTCGACGCCGCCGCAGCCAACGGCGCCCGCCATGCGGGCTGGATCATGCTGCGTTTGCCTCTGGAAGTCGCCCCGCTCTTCCGCGACTGGCTGGAAGCGCACTACCCGCTGCGCGCGGAACATGTGATGAGCGTCCTGCGGCAGTTGCGTGGCGGCCGCGATTACGACGCGCGTTTCGGCGCCCGCATGCGGGGGACAGGTCCATTCGCGGAACTGATCGAGAAGCGCTTCGCATTGGCATGCAAGCGCCTGGGGCTGAACCGCGACCGCGAGCCACTGGATACGTCGCGCTTTCGCCCGCCGGTGGCTTCTGGTCAGCGCCAACTCGACCTGCTCTAGGGAGACTCTGCATAAGTATTCGCGGTTGCGACGGGAGCCTTTCGGGATGGGATGCGCGAAGCGGGCCGAAGCGAATGGTAGGCCCCCTTCGCGAGGCTCGCGACAAAGCAGACCGCCCGAAAGGCCCCGTCCCTCCGGGCTGCTGCCCAATGCGGCGTCTGCTTCGCCGTGCTCCTTGGCATCGTAGGTTCAACTACGACCTGCGTCGCCCGTCTCGCGTCCATCCGCATTGGGCCCAAGCAGCGCAATCGTGAATACTTATGCAGAGGCTCCCTAGGAGCCTCGCCGGGCCTTGCGCCCGCCCGAGGCTGGAGGCAGACTGCCGACACGAAGCGCGGCCCGCGCGCCAATCGCCCGAGAGGTACCGATGAAGACAACCAATCATTTCGCCGTGGTCGTCGCGGCAATCGTGTTCTTCATGCTCGGCGCCGGCTGGTACACCGTGCTGGCCAGACCTTGGGCCGCGGGCATCGGCAAGACCATGGAGCAGATCGAGCGGGACAGTGGCGGCTCAATGATGCCCATGGTGATGGGCTTCCTCGCAATACTGGTGATGTGCTACACGCTGAACTCTCTGTTGAACCGGCTGGGCGACACGACCGCCGGCAGCGGCGCGAAAGTCGGCGCGTTCATCGCGCTGGGATTCGTCGCGGCGAACATCGCGCTCAACTATGCGTTTGAATTGCGCGGCGTCACGCTGTGGACGATCAACACGGGCTATGTCCTGGTCGGGCTTACGGTCGCCGGCGCCATCATCGGCGGCTGGCGAAAGAAGGCCTGACGCGAGGGCAGAATGAGCGCTGCGACGCTTACCGCCCGCCTGGCCGCGTGCTACACCGGCGCGGTGCACGACGTCCTGCGGATGATGGGGCACGACAACATCGTGCTCCCGCCGGATATCAAGGCCATAGCGCCGGGCACGCGCCTGGCCGGGCCGGTATGGACGGTGTCGGGGCACATCGACCGCACCCGGACGCGGGATGAAACGCTGCTGGGCTGGTGCACGTTGCTGGCTCGCGCGCCGTCGGGCCATGTGATCGTCTGCCAGCCGCACAACCACGAGGTCGCGCTGATGGGAGAGCTGTCCGCGCAGACGTTGCAGGCGCGCGGCGTGCTGGGCTACGTCGTGGACGGCGGATCGCGCGACACGGATCTCGTGCTCGCACAGGGTTTTCCTGTGTTCTGTTCGTTTCTGACGCCGTCGGACATCGTCGAGCGCTGGATTCCCGATCGGTACGGCGAGCCGGTGACGATCGGCACCGTGACGATCGGCACCGGCGACTGGCTGCTCGGCGATCGCGACGGCGTGGTCATCATTCCGCACGCGCTGGTCGAGGAGGTCATCGTCAAGACCGAGGACGTGGTTTCGACCGAAACGGACATGCGCAGAGCGTTGATCGGGGGCATGGATCCGGTCGCCGCGTACCACAAGTATGGAAAATTCTAGCCGGATCATGAAGCTCGCCGCGCAGGACAACGTCGCGGTGGCGTTGCGGGGTCTGCGGTCAGGCGAGACGATCGTTTTCGACGGCATACCATGCACTGTCGATCGCGACATCGCAGTCGGGCACAAACTGGCGGTGCGCGCGATTGCGCCAGGCGAGACCATTCTCAAGTACAACTGTCCGATCGGCGTGGCCACGCAGGCGATTGCGGCCGGCGCCTATGTGCATACGCACAACGTCGCGAGCGGTTACCTCCCAACGTATACGCTTCCCGGGTAGGACCATGTTGCAAGGCTATCTCCGCGCCGACGGACGCAAGGGCATCCGCAACGTCCTGGTCGTCGCCTACCTGGTCGAGTGCGCGCATCATGTCGCGCGCGAGATCGCGGCGCCCTTCCGCGAGCGGGGAGTGCACCTCATCGGCTTTCCCGGCTGTTACCCCAATGCGTACGCGCTGGCCATGATGGAACGGCTGTGCACGCACCCCAACGTCGGCGGCGCGCTGCTGGTGTCGCTCGGATGCGAGGGGTTCAACAAGCGGCAGTTGGCGAAGGTAATCGAGGCGTCGGACCGCCCAGTGGGCACGCTGGGGATACAGGACGCCGGCGGCACGCGCAAGACCATCGCCGCCGGGCGCGAATGGGTCGAGCGAACGCTGACGACGCTTGCGGCGCATGCTCCGGTTGCGATGCGCGCGGACGAACTGGTGGTCGGCACGATCTGCGGCGGCTCCGACGCGACATCGGGATTGACCGCCAATCCCGCTATGGGAGTCGCATTCGATCTGCTGATCGCCGACGGCGCCGCCGCCATCTTCGAGGAAACGGGCGAGCTGATCGGCATGGAACATCTGATGGCTGCGCGCGCGGCGAATGCTGCGCTGGGCGTGGAATTGAAGCGCACGGTAGCCAAGGCCGCCACGTACTACGCGACGCTGGGCTATGCGAGTTTCGCGCCTGGCAATGCCGATGGCGGCCTCACGACCATCGAGGAGAAGTCGCTCGGCGCTTACGCCAAGTCCGGGCAAGCGAAGATCGCCGGCATCATCAAGCCGGGCATCGCGCCGCCGCACAAGGGCCTCTATCTGCTCGATGTCGTGCCTGACGGCGAAGTGCGCTTCGGCTTCCCCAACATCAACGACAACGCGGAGATCGCCGAGCTGATCGCCTGCGGATCGCACGTGATCCTGTTCTCGACCGGGCGCGGCTCCGTCGTCGGGTCGGCCATCGCGCCCGTGATCAAAGTGTGCGCCAATCCCGAGACCTGGCAGCGCATGAAAGACGACATGGATGTCGACGCCGGCCGCATTCTCGAAGGGCGCGCAACGCTTGGACAAGTCGGACGCGAGATTTACGACCTGATCGGCCGCGTTGGAAATGGCGAGCCGACCAAGTCGGAAGCACTCGGTCACCAGGAATTCATCCTGACCTACAAGAGCTTCGAGCCGCTCGGACCGGCCTGCCTGCCTGCGGCTTGATCGATCGCTACCATCACCTTATGCTGCGTCACGTCCGGCCTCCTGGCCGAACAGGCCAGGTCGACTGACCGGTAGACGTTACGCACCAGCGACAATCCGATGTCCGTCGAATCCGTCTTCGTCACCGGCGGCACTGGTTACATAGGCCGCCCGCTGATCGAGGGGCTGCTCGCCCGCGGGTTTTCTGTCCGCGCACTGGTACGGGCCGGGTCGCAGGCCCGCCTTCCACCGTGGGCCCATCCCGTCGTCGGCGACGCGCTTGACGCGACTACCTTCGCATCCGCGATCCCGAGCAACGCGATTATCGTCCACCTGGTGGGCACACCACACCCGGGGCCCGCCAAGGCCTC
Source organism: uncultured beta proteobacterium (assembly GCA_963829415.1). Taxonomy (GTDB): domain Bacteria; phylum Pseudomonadota; class Gammaproteobacteria; order Burkholderiales; family Casimicrobiaceae; genus VBCG01. The sequence goes on from CAWHII010000001.1 coordinate 421,722, forward strand.
GGAATTCATCAGCGTGGATCTCGCCGCCATCCGCGCGACAACGGTGGCCGCGGTCAAGGCGCGAGCAGCGCACCTTGTGTATGTCAGCGTGGCGCATCCGGCTCCTGTCATGCATGCATATATCGCGGCGCGCACAAAGGGCGAAGAACTCGTCATCGCCACAGGCATCCCGGCCACGATTCTGCGACCTTGGTACGTGCTGGGTCCCGGACACTACTGGCCCTACCTGCTCGTCCCGTTCTATGCATTGTTCCGCCTGCTGCCGGCGACGCGTGCCGACGCACTGAGGTTGGGTCTCGTGAAACGCGAGGCGATGGTCGCGGCACTGCTCGAAGCTGTCGCCACTCTGCCGGCCGATGGCAAGCGCATTGTCGAGGTCCCCGCGATTCGTGCGGCCATGGCACCCGGATGAGAGGACTTGCGACGGGCCGAAAGTGTCCCGCTTCAATTGATTGCACAATTGCCGATACGATCTACACTATTCGCGGCGGCCGCGCGCGTTTCCACAGCGGTGGACTCGCCAGTCCCGGAAGGGCTCGACAGGCGAGTCTCCTTAGGAATGATAGCGATGCAAATTGAAACGAGGCTTCTGGATTTGGGACTGGTGTTGCCGGCGCCAATCGTCATTCCGCCTGGAGCTCGCCTGCCATTTGCGTTTGTCCGCGTGCGCGGCAATCGCGCGTTGGTGTCGGGGCATGCCCCACAGAACGCCGATGGATCGGTCGCGCGGCCGCTCGGCAAGGTCGGCCGCGACCTTACGGTGGAACAGGGCTATGCCGCCGCGCGCATGACAGCGCTTTCGATTCTCGCCAGCCTGCACCGCGAGCTGGGCGACCTCGACCGCGTCACCGCGTGGCTGCGCGTCTTCGGCATGGTGAATTCGGCTCCGGGGTTCACAGCGCAACCGTCGGTAATCAACGGCTGCTCCGACCTCCTGCTGGAACTCTACGGTCCCGACCGGGGCGCGCATTCGCGCTCGGCCGTCGGCATGGCGGAGCTTCCGTTCAACATCCCGGTGGAGATAGAAGCGGAAGTGGAAATCGACGGGCCAAAGGAGCCGCAATGACATACGACGAATTCATTGAAAGAGCCTGGAATGACCACGGCGATCATCCGCAGGAAGTCGCGGACCGGTTGGCGGCCTCGTTTGCTGTCGTGGAAGGCCCTGAGCATATTCCACCGTTTGCGCGCCTGCTGACGCACGTATACGGCGAGCATCTCGGCCAATGGGGCCGCGGTGTCGAGCTTCTGGAATCGCTGCGCCGCGTGCCGGCATTCGATGGCAGCGTTGCCGTCGCCGGTGCGCTGACCCGAAGCGTCGCGACACTGCGCTATGCGGGTGGCGAGAGTTCCGCCTTGGGGCCGCTCTCCGCTGAAGATCGCATTGGTGTGTTGGCCATGGCTGCATCCGCGTTCTCAGGGCAAGGCGAGTTCAAGCAGGCCATCGGCGCCTACGCCGAGGCACTGCGGCTTGCGGATGCCGGCTTGCCGCCGCAGTCACCCGCCGTTCGCGCGCTCGCGGTCGGCGGAAATAACCTCGCGGCGGCGCTCGAGGAGAAAAAAGACCGCGATCATACCGAGACGAGCGGCATGGTCGCTGCCGCGAACGGCGGCTTGCAGTACTGGAAACTCGCCGGCACGTGGCTGGAGGAGGAACGAGCCGAAAATCGCCTTACGCGCAGTCTGTTGCAGGCAGGCCGGCCGCAAGACGCGATCCAGAGCGCCCGGCGTTGCATTGCTGTCTGTGCATTGAACAACGCTCCAGCCATCGAGAGTTTCTTCGGCTACGTGGTGCTTGCGCTTGCGCAGCGCGCCGCCGGAGATTCCGATTCATTCAAGGTGTCACGCGGGCAAGCGCTGGCATTATTCGAGCAAGTGCCCGACGAGGAGAAGAAGTGGTGTCAATCCGATTTGCATGAACTCGGGGACTGACACGTCGATCAACGCGAATGCACACCCGCGAGAACGCGGCACGACCGTCACCTGAGCGGCGCCTCCAGCAAACAGCCGAATTCGCGCGCGAAGTCCACCGAAACGCGTGCATGCACGGCGCCCTGCCGATCAAAGAAGCGTTGGGTTCCGGCGCAGGTGAAAACGCCCTCGTGCCAGATGTCGGGATGGATATAGAGGCCACGTGTGCCGTCGAAACGGAAGCACACGAACTTCTCCGGACGAACATCGTCGCCCGGCAACGCGAGCGGAACGAGGAACGGCTTCGCGTCGAGCGGAAAGAAAAGCTGGCCGCCGTCCGGATGGTAGTTGGCGTGCCACTGCAACATGATGTCGGGATCACGCAGGTGCGTGTCATCGGCGCTTGCAGGCTCGCCGGCATAAGCCAGGATATAGTGCCCGCCGACCGCCTCGTTGCGTCCGTACAGGACGTCGCCGCGCCATTCGCTGACGAACACGCCCTCGGTCGTTCCGCCCTCGTCGCCCGAATCGACGTCGACGGGTCGCCACCCTTGCGCGCGCCAGCGCACGATTTCTATCGTGCAGGCCTTGGGATCGTCGACGAGAAAGCCGTAGCCTTCGAACGCGGCGTTGGTGGCCTCGATCACGGGCATGCGGACGCGCCTCAAGCCCGCCGGGAGGTCCGGGTTGAGATAATCGGGCACGAGTTGTCGGTCTAGTGGCTCACCTTGCCGACCTTCGAGCCCGATTTGCCCACCAGGAAATCGAGGTCGACGCCGCGGTCAGCCTGCAGGACGGTATCGCAATACAGCTTGACCCAGCCGCGATCCGCGTGCGGCGGCAGCGGCCTCCACTTGGTCTTGCGCCGAGCAAGTTCGGCATCGGTGACATGCAGGTGAATCCTTCGCTTCGCGACATCCAGCTCGATGATGTCGCCATTGCGCACCAGCGCCAGCGGCCCACCGGCTGCCGCTTCCGGTGCCGTGTGCAATACGACCGTGCCGTACGCGGTGCCGGACATGCGCGCATCCGATATCCGGATCATGTCCGTGATGCCCTTCTTGAGCAACTTGGCCGGTAGCGCGAAGTTGCCGACTTCGGGAAACCCCGGATAACCCTTGGGCCCGCAATTCTTGAGCACCATCACGCACGACGCATCGACGTCGAGCTTCGGGTCATCGATGCGCTTGTGCAGGTCGTCGATGCTCTCGAATACGACGGCGCGACCCTTGTGCTTCATGAGCTTCGGCGTCGCGGCCGACGGTTTCAGCACGCAGCCATTGGGCGCGAGGTTGCCGCGCAGCACGGCGATGCCGCCTTGAGGCTTGAACGGCTTGGCCGAAGGCGTGATGACCTTCTGGTTGTAGTTGACGGCGTCCTTGCAGTTGTCCCAGATCGTCCTGCCATTGACCGTCAACGCCTGTTTGTGCAGGAACTTGCCGATTTCGCGGATCACCACCGGCAGGCCGCCAGCATAGTAGAAATCCTCCATCAGGTACTTGCCCGACGGCATCAGGTCGACCAGACACGGCATGTCGCGGCCCAGACGGTCCCAGTCGTCCAGCGACAGCTTGACCCCGATGCGCCCCGCGATCGCGAGCAGATGCACCACCGCGTTGGTCGAGCCGCCGATCGCGCCATTGACCATGATCGCGTTCTCGAAGGCCTCTTTGGTGAGGATCTGCGACATCTTCAGGTCCTCGTGCACCATGTCGACGATCCGCCGCCCGCACATGCGCGCCAGCAGCTTGCGCCGCGAATCGACGGCGGGAATCGCGGCGTTGGTGGGCAGGCCCATGCCGAGCGCCTCGACCATCGACGCCATCGTCGACGCCGTGCCCATCGTCATGCAATGTCCGGCGGAGCGCGACATGCACGACTCCGCCTCGACCAGGTCAGCCATCTTCATCTCGCCGGTCTTCAGCATCTCGGTGAACTTCCATACGTGCGTGCCGGACCCGATGTCCTCGCCGCGGAATTTCCCGTTCAGCATCGGTCCACCGGAAATTCCGATCGTGGGCAGGTCGCACGACGCCGCGCCCATCAGCAGCGCCGGAGTGGTCTTGTCGCAGCCCATCATCAGCACGACGCCGTCGAAGGGATTGGCGCGGATCGACTCCTCGACGTCCATCGCCGCCTGATTGCGGAACAGCATCGTCGTGGGCCGCATCAGCGTTTCGCCCAGGCTCATCACCGGAAACTCGATGGGGAAGCCACCGGCATCCAGGATGCCCGAACGCACGTGCTCGGCCAGTTCGCGGAAATGCGCGTTGCAAGGTGTTGCCTGCGACCACGTATTGCAGATGCCGATGACCGGCCGGCCGTCGAACTGATCATGCGGCAGGCCCTGGTTCTTCATCCACGAACGGTGAACCATCGCGTCGCGGTCCTGGCTCGCAAACCAGGTCTGCGAGCGGAGTACGCGTGACTTCTTCGTTGCTCTTTTGCTCATGTCTTTAACCGGCCAGCCGTGCGCCGGTTCCTTGATCGAAAACATGCACTTTGGCGGGATCGATCGTCAAGCCGATCCGCTCTCCGGGACTTACCCTGGGGCGACCGTGGGTGACCAGGATCAACTGGTCGTCGCCCGCCTGAATCAGCAGTTCCGTTTCGGCGCCCGTCGGCTCGACCACGACGATTTCCGCGGGCACCACGCCGTCTGCGTCGGGACTGGCGAGCCGCAGATCGCCTGGACGAATTCCGTACGCGACCGCCTGACCTTCCGCGCCGGGTCCGTGCGAAAGCGGCCACCGCACGCCGCCGGCAACCTCGACATGCGCGGGTCCACCTCCGCGCTTGACCTTGCCGTTCATGACGTTCATCGATGGCGAGCCGATGAATTGCGCGACGAACAGGTTGTCCGGGTGATCGTAGAGTTCGAGTGGAGCACCAATCTGCTCGATGCGGCCATCGTGCATGACGACGATGCGATCGGCCATCGTCATCGCCTCGACCTGGTCGTGCGTCACGTAGACAGTCGTCGTCTTGAGCCGCTGGTGCAGCGCCTTGATCTCCGCGCGCATCGCAACCCGCAACTTCGCGTCCAGATTGGACAGCGGCTCGTCGAAGAGAAACACCTTCGGATCGCGGACGATCGCGCGGCCCATCGCCACCCGCTGCCGCTGCCCGCCGGAAAGTTCGCGCGGAAAACGTTCGAGATAAGGGTCCAGATTCAGGATCTTGGATGCGTGCGCCACGCGGTCGGCCATCATCTTCGGATCAGCCTTGCGCAGCTTGAGGCTGAACGCCATGTTTTCGCCGACCGTCATGTGCGGATACAACGCGTAGCTCTGGAACACCATCGCGATGTCACGGTCCTTGGACTCGATGTCGTTGACCACCTTGTCGTCGATCGCGATGGTGCCGCCGGTGATCTCCTCCAGGCCCGCCAACATGCGCAGCAACGTCGATTTGCCGCAGCCCGAAGGACCGACGAGCACCATGAACTCGCCTTCACGGATATCGAAGGTGATGCCCTGGATGACCTTGGTATGGCCGAAGGATTTTTCGATGTTCTGGAACGATACCGTTGCCATGGTTTACCTCGTAAGACAAATCTTGAACCACGAAGGTCACGAAGGACACGAAGAAAAGCACGACAACTCCAGTTCGGGCTATTGCAGCTGCCGGCGGTCGATGGGCTTCTTCGTGTCCTTCGTGTCCTTCGTGCCGTCTTCGTGTTCTTCGTATTATCGAATTGGGAACTTTCAGCTCTTGACCGCGCCGGCAGTCAATCCGCCGACCATGTACCGCTTGAACGTGTAGTAGATCGCCGCCGGCGGCAAAGCGTAGATCAACCCGGTCGTCATCAACAGCTCCCACGGCGAATCATCAGCCGCAAGGAAACTGCCAAGTGCCACGCCGAGCGTGACGTCCCTGTCATTGGACAGCAGCAGGAACGCATAGAGATACTCGTTCCAGGCGAGCAGCAGCGCGTACGTGCCGATCGCGACCAGCGATGGCAGCATCAGTGGCAGGTAGACCAGGCGAAACAGCTGCAGTGGCGAAGCGCCGTCCATCTTCGCCGCCTCATCGAGTTCGTACGGCAGCTTGTCGGACGCCTGCTTCAGCACCCAGATCGAATAGGGCGCGGCGATCGTCGTCATGGCCAGGATCAGCGCCCACTGATTGTTCAGGAGACCGTACACGCCCATGGTCTTGTACATCGGCACCGCGAGGAAGGCGGCCGGGATGAAATACGTGAACAGCGCGAGGTTCATCACCGTGCGCCCGCCGCGCACCTTGAGGCGGCTGATCGCGAACGCGGCACATGTCGCAACGAACAGCGTGAGCAGACCCACCGTAACGGCGATGAACAGCGAATTCCACATCTGCAGCCAGAAATGATTCAGATAATGGTGCTGCTCGCGGAACACGACCTCGAAATTGTGCAGCGTTGGGTGGGAGGGCCAGAGCTTCCCGCCCATCGCCTCGTCCTTGGATGAAAACGCGAAGAGTGCCAGGTGGTAGATCGGCAGCATCGTCCAGATGAAAACCGGGATGCCGATCAGCAGCAGCTTCGCCTCCGACCCCGCCTGTCGCCAGGTGTTCATCTTCATCAGGCCTCCCGCCGGGCCGCCCCAAGCGGGGCCTTGCTCCCCCTCCGAGGGCAGCGAACGAAGTGAGCGTGGGGGATCACTTCGACAGCCGCTTCATCATGAAATACACGAGCGGCAGGACGGCCGGCAACGCAACGATGATCGCCGCCATCGACATGTCGACCTGGTCGAGTCGCAGGTAACGGATGCCCAGCGTGGCCAGCACGTGAGTGAGATCGGCGGGGCCGCCGCCGGTAAGCAGATAAACGCTGTTGAAGTCGCCCATCGTCCAGATCATCGACAGGATCGTGCACGTCAGGTAGAGCGTGCGCATCGACGGCCAGGTGATGAAACGGAATTTCTGCCAGTGGGTGGCGCCGTCGACGGACGCGGCCTCGTAGTGCTCCGCAGGGATCGCAAGACGCCCGGCGACGAGGATGAGCGTCCAGAACGGCAGCGACTTCCAGATGTGCACCAGCATGGCGATGCCGAGCGCCAGTATCGGATCGTTGAGCCAGTTGGGACCATCCTGCTGCGTGAGCCGGAAGATCACCGAGTTGATCAGCCCCCATTCCGGATTGAGCATGAAGCGGATCGACAAGATGGTCGGAATAGACGGTACCGCCCAGGGCAGGATGAACAGCAGCGAAAGCCACTTGATCCACGTTCGTGCCGTGACGAAAAAGCCGGACAGGATCAGCGCGACGACCATCTTGAAGTTGATGCCGATGATCACGAAGGCGAGCGTGTTCAGCACCGACCGCAGGAAGATCGGATCGTCGAACAGCTTCTGATAGCTCGCCGGATGGCGGGCGAGCCAAAGGCCGTACCCGACCGGGTAGAGCACGAACACCAGGAAGACCACGACGTACGGCGCAAGCAGGATCAGCCCCCATTTCTGCCATGGAGACATTCCCTTCTTCGGCAACCCGGACGGCAGCCGCTGCGCGTCGGGAAGAGCGAGCGTGGACACTGTTTCGCGTACTCCTCTTGCCGGCGTATCCGATGGACTCGGGCGGGGAATCTGCCCCCGCCCGCTCCGCGGTCACATCTCGAAATCGGTGCCGGCGGACCTCAGCCGGCAACCTGCTTGATGCGCACGATCATCTCGTCGACCGCCTTGTCGACGGGAACCTTTTCGTTGACGACCCTGTTCATCGCCTTGGCCCAGACGTTCTCGTTGTTGAGGATCGTGAACTTGTAGTTCTTGGTGAATTCGAACGTCACGGTGCCGGCGGCGTACTGGTTGAAGACCGACTTGCGATGCCGGTCCGCCTGCCAGAACGGGCTCTTCTGTCCCGCAATGGTGACCGGGAACCAGCGTCCCAGCGAACCCTCGACGTAGGGCGTGAGATTGGCTTCCTGCAGCAGGAACGTCACGAATTCGCCGGCGCGCTTCTTGTTCTTCGCGCCCTCGAAGATCACGCCGGTCTTCACCGCCGTGCGGTACACCATCTTCGTGCCGTCGGGCTTGTTCGGGAAGCCCGCCGTGGCGATTAGCTCGGCGTAGTTCTTCTTGGCCTGCGCGCGCTGCTCGGGCGTCAGCGTCTCGTTGTTGGCGTCGTCGAGCCACTTGGCGGCAATCGAGATTGTCGCGTTGTGCGTCATCACGGTCGTCTTGTTGTGGAAGGCGACGTTGTTGTCGGGATCCTTCCAGGACGTCGACGATGGCGGTGTGCAGCCCTTTGTGTAGGGCGTGGTGTAGTCGGTGAGGGCGTTGATCAACCCCTGCTTGACCTTGGGGTCGTCGACGAGCAGCTTGCCGTTGTCGTCAACCATCTTCACGTTGTAGGCGTCGGCAAACGTCAGGAACGAATAGAACGAGTCACTGGAGTCCACACCCATCGGCATGCCGATGCCGTAGGTGCGCTGCCCCGTCTTCGTGCGCGAGCCCGGTTGCACCTTGTCGCACCAGAAGGCCCAGTAGCCCTTCCAGTCGGTCGGGATGTCGGTCTCCTTGAAGCCCGCATCGTTCAGCATGTCGATCCAGTACTGGATGTGCATCGTCTGCTGCTTCAGCGGGAACGCGTAGTAGGCGCGCTTCTTCGTCTTGTCGTTGTAAAGGTACGTCGTCTCGAGCGTGTTGGGCGCGAACTGCGCCTTCAACGGCAGCAGGATCGACGTCAGGTCCTCGAGCTTGCCGTCGTACGCCCACTTGCCGGTGACCTGGAAGTCGTAGACGTCCGCGTATGCGACGTCCGGCGGCGTGCCCGAGTCGAGTGCCGCGACGGTCTTCGGGATCATGTCCTGCACCGGATATTGGGACAGCTCGACCTTGACGCCGGTTTTTTCTTCGAACTTCTTGATCGCGGCGAAGAGCGCGTCGTCCTCGGACTTGTAGAAGCCCTTGACCCACCAGACCACGAGTTTTTCCTGGGCCGCCACCGGACCGGCGGCGAGCATGCCTGCCGCGACCAGCGCGGCGGCGAATTTCGTGAACAGCTTCATGCGACTCCTCCGTTGTAGATAATGCTGCGTTGCGGGTTTCTTCCCGTCTCGGTCCCGCAGCCCGTTTGCAGCCTACGGGCGGCGCGTATTGGTGTCAACTCAGGGCATCAATTGAGGGCGGCAAACGGGGCCCTACATCACCGCGCCCAGATACCAGGGTACGAACTCGCTCTGGCCGTAGCCGTGACGCTCGCTCTTGGACTTGGCGCCGGAGGCCGTTTCGAGCATCAACTGAAACAGCTTTTCCCCAGTGCCGTCGACCGTGGCATTGCCATCGGCGATCTCGCCGCAATTCAAGTCGATGTCCTCCTCCTGCTTGATCCACAGCGGCGTGTTGGTCGAAAGCTTGAGCGACGGCGCGGGCGCGCAGCCATACGCCGAGCCCCGGCCCGTGGTGAATACGATCATGTTGGCGCCGCCGGCCACCTGCCCCGTCGCCGAGACCGGATCGTATCCCGGCGTGTCCATGTAGACGAAGCCCCTGGCCGTCACCGGCTCGGCGTATTCATAGACGGCGACAAGATTGGTGGTGCCGCCTTTCGCCACCGCGCCCAGCGATTTCTCCAGTATCGTCGTCAGTCCGCCCGCCTTGTTGCCGGGCGACGGATTGTTGTTCATCTCGCCCTTCTCGCGCGTCGTGTATTCCTCCCACCACTTGATGCGCGAGATGAGTTTTTCGCCAACCTCGCGGGAAACCGCGCGGCGCGTCAACAGATGTTCGGCGCCATAGATTTCCGGCGTCTCGGACAGGATCGCAGTGCCGCCGTGCCGAACCAGAAGGTCGACCGCAGCACCGAGCGACGGATTCGCGGTGATGCCCGAGTAGCCGTCGGAACCTCCGCATTGCAATCCGACGACGAGGTGCGACGCCGGCACCGGTTGCCGGGTGACGGCATTCGCGAGCGGCAGCATTTCCTTGATGAGCCCGATGCCATGGGCAATGGTCTTCGCGGTGCCGCCCGTATCCTGGATGCTGAACGTGCGCAACAGCGGACCCTCTTTCAGGTTTTGCGCGCCCATCAGCGAACTGATCTGGTTCGCTTCGCATCCCAGCCCGATCATGAGCACGCCGGCGAAGTTCGCATGCCGCGCATAGCCGCCGAGCGTGCGCCGGAGGAGCTGCATGCCTTCGCCGTGGCTGTCCATGCCGCAGCCGGAGCCGTGCGTCAGCGCGACGACGCCGTCGACATTGGGAAAGTCCGCCAGCCGCTCCCGCGTGAAGTATTCCGCGATGCCACGCGACACGGTCGCCGAGCAGTTCACCGTGGACAATATGCCCAGGTAGTTGCGCGTGGCGACCCGTCCATCCGCGCGCGCGATCCCCATGAAGGTTGCGGCCGGCGTCACATATTGCGTCGGCTTAGCGTCGGCGCCGAACGCGTAGTCGCGGTCGAACGAGCCCATCACCAGGTTATTGAGGTGAACGTGCTCGCCCGGTGCGATGTCGCGGCTGGCAAAGCCGATGATCTGGTTGTAGCGCCGGACCGGCTCGCCGGACTTGATCGCTCGCGTGGCGATCTTGTGGGCGGGCGGGACCAGGCCGACGACGGTCACCTTCTCGTCGAGCAGCGTCGTGCCGCCGACAAGTTGCGAACGCGCGATGACGACATCGTCGCTGGGATGAAGGCGGATTGTAAGTGCGCTTCGGGTCAACATGGTTTGCTCCTCAAGCCAACGTAGCGCGGGCGACGGCAAGGCGGTCGATGGCCGCAAAATCCCAGGCAATCCCGAGCCCCGGCGCATCGGGGGGAATGGCGTAACCGTCACGCATTGCCATGCGCGACGTCGTGACTGCGTCAAGCTGCGGAATGTATTCCACCCACGCTCCGTTCGGCACGGCCGCCGACAGCGACACATGCAGCTCCATCAGAAAGTGCGGGCACACCGGCGCATTGAAGGCCTCGGCCATGTGCGCCACCTTGAGCCACGGCGTGATGCCGCCAATCCGGGCGCAATCGACCTGCACCACCGAACACGCGCGGCGTTCGAGGTACTCGCGAAAGTGGGCCGGGTGGTACAGCGATTCGCCGATCGCGATGGGCATGGTCGCCGATGCAGCAAGTTCGACGTGGCCGCCCAGGTCTTCCGCGGGCAACGGCTCCTCGAACCAGGCCAGATTCATGGGATCGTAGGCATGCGCACGGCGGCGGGCTTCGGCGACCGTGAACGCCTGGTTGGCGTCCACCATCACCTCGAAGTCGTCGCCGACTGCTTGGCGCACGGCGGACAGCCGCGCCACGTCTTCCGCGATCGACGGCTTGCCGACCTTGACCTTGCAGCCCCGGAACCCCTGCGCTTTCGCGGCAACGGCCTCGTCGACCAGCTGCTGCTGCGAGTGATGCAACCAGCCGCCTTCCGTGGTGTACACGGGCACCTTCGTCTGGGCCCCGCCCGCCAATTTCCAGAGTGGCTCCCCCGCGCGCTTGCACCGGATGTCCCACAACGCCGTGTCGATCGCCGCGAGCGCGAGGCTGGTGATCGCGCCGACTGCGGTCGCGTGCGTGGCAAAGAAGAGGTCCTTCCAGATCGCCTCGATCTGCGCGGCATCGCGGCCGATGAGCTTCGGTGCGAGATGGTCGCGCAGCAACGCGACCACCGATGAACCTCCGGTCCCGATCGTGTACGAATAGCCCACACCCACGGCCCCGTCGTCACAGATGATCCGGACCAGCGGCGTCTCCTGCGTGACGAACGACTGGATGGCGTCGGTGCGCACGACCTTCGGCGGCAGGTTTACTTGCATGATCTCGACGCGAGCTATCGTCATTGGGCCCCCACGCTTGCGACCGAAAGACATGCGGTCGCTGCGCTGCCACCCAAAGGGGGGTCCAATTTGCGCCTTGAGGCGGCTGCGGCGCTCATGGTCATCAGCGGTAGAACATCCTGGGCAGCCAGAGCGAGATCGACGGAATGTAGGTGATCAGGATCAGACTTCCCAGCAGGGGAACCAGCCACGGGAGGATCGCCATCGTCGTCTTCTCGACGGAAAGATTCGCCACGCGGGCGAGCACGAACAGGACCATTCCCATCGGCGGGTGCAGGAGGCCGATCATCAAATTCAGCACCATCACCAGGCCGAAGTGGACGGGGTCGATCCCCAGTTGCAGCACGACCGGCATCAGCACAGGCACGAGAATCGTGATCGCGGCCGTAGGCTCGAGAAAACATCCGACGAAAAGCATCAGCAGGTTCGCAAGCAGCAGGAAGACCCACGGACTGTGGGTGAATCCGAGCACCCACAGCGCCACCGCGTCGGTGACCTTGGTGGCCGTGAGCATCCAGCCGAAGATCGACGCGGCGGCAACGATGAACAGCACGGTTGCCGTAGTCTCTATCGTGTCCATCGAGACCTTGGCCAGCATTTTCCAGGTCAGCGTGCGGTACCACACGAGACCCAGCACCAGCGCCCAGACGCACGCGGCGATGGCGCCTTCCGTCGGCGTGAAGACGCCCGTCGTCATGCCGCCGATCAGCAGTATTGGCGTCATGATCGGCATCACGGCCTCGAAGCGGAAGAAGTAGTCAGCCACGAACAGCCCCACCAGGCCCAAGCCCAGCGCGTAGTTGAAGGGCATGCCGGCTCCGATGAAACCCCACATGACCAGCGGGAAGCCGATCACTATGCCCAGTTCCAGCAGCGCCTTGCCGAGCCTGGCCCATTCGAACGCGACGTCGCCGCCCCATTTGTTGACATGCGCATAGTAGGCGACGGTGAACATCATGAGGACGGCCATCACCAGTCCGGGCACGATGCCGGCGACGAACAGCTGGCCCACCGAAACATTGGCCATCATTCCGTAGATCACGAACGGTAGCGAGGGGGGAATGATCGGCCCCAGGGTCGCCGATGCCGCGGTGACGCCTACCGAAAACCCCAGGTCGTAGCCCTTGTCCTTCATCGCCTTGATCTCGATCGTGCCAAGGCCAGCCGCATCGGCGATCGCGGTACCGGACATCCCCGCAAAGATTACCGAGCCGATGATGTTAACGTGGCCGAGCCCGCCCTTGAGCCAACCAACTAGCGACAGCGCGAAGTTGTATATACGGTTGGTTATTCCGGCGTGGTTCATCAGATTGCCGGCAAGGATGAAGAACGGAACGGCCAGCAGCGGGAAGCTGTCGATGCCGCTGACCATCCGGTGAATGACCACGAAGGCGGGGAGATCGCCGGTCAACAGGATATAGATCAGAACCGACCCCGCCATGGCGATCGCGACTGGCACTCCCGTCGCCATGAAGGCCAGGAAGGACACCAGAAGCGCCGGTGTCATACGGCCTCTTCCACACCCTCGGGCCGCTCGAGCACGCTGTAGCCGCGGCGCCAGTGCTCGATCGCAACCTGCACGGCGCGGATGGCCGCGAACGCGAACCCGATGCCGCACACGCCGTAGACGATGTTCATCGGCAGCTCGACGATCGTCATCCGGTAATTGCCCATCTTCTGCATCATCTGCCACGTCAAAACGACCGCGTACACGAAAAACACGATGCGAACTCCGTCGACGAACGTCGACATCACGCGGCACACCGGCGCAGGCAGCAATCGGTAGAAGAAATCGACGTGAATATGCCGATTAGTGCGCACCGACGCCGCAATGCCAATGAAGACGACGCAGATCAGCAGGTATCGCGCAATTTCCTCGGTCCAAGCCGCCGAGTCGTTCAGCGCATAGCGCGTGAAGAACTGATAGAAAATCGTCACGGCCAGCAGCCAGAAGAATCCGAAGGCGATCCACGCTTCGAAAGAATAGACCGAGAGGTCGATGGGCTCGTCGTGGACGTTGAAATGCCCCGAAGCGTCGAGTACGTGCTCCTCCGGCACGACCGCAGGCGCGTTCGTGGCAGCGTTCATACGGGGTTGCCGATCGTCGCCGGCCGCTCGCATGGTCCGCTCGTGGACAAGCGCGTCACTTGATTGACTGGATCTTGTCCCAATCGGCCTTGTTGAGTCCCATGGACTCGAACGAGACGGCCTTCAGGATCGCGTCCTGGAACGATTTCTTGTCGACCGCGTGGACATTGACGCCCTTCTTTCTAAACTCGTCCGCGAGCTCGCCCTCGCGCTTCTTGATGTCCGCGGTGGCATTGGCCGCCGCCTCGCGTGTGACGTCGACGAACACCTTCTTGTCCGCTTCGGAAAGCTTGCTCCACACGTGCGGCGCGATCTTCGTGGCAACCGAGTCGACGATGTGGCCCGTAAGGATGATGTACTTCTGCACCTCGTAGAATTTCTTCGCCTCGATCGTCGTCAGCGGATTTTCCTGCGCGTCGACCGTACCGTTCTGCAACGCGAGGTAAACCTCCGCGAACGCGATTGGCGTCGGATTGGCACCGCAACTCTTCGGCAGCGCGAGGTAGGCCGGCACGTCCGGCACGCGCATCTTGAGCCCCTTCATCCCCGCGCAGTCGTTGAAGTCCTTGTTCGACGTCGACTGACGGATCCCGTAGTACGTAACCGCCGTGATCTGGACGCCAGTCTTGTTGCGGTATTCGTCGGTCAACTCCGCGAACGCCGGGCTCTTCGACCAAGCGATCAGGTGGTCGCCGTCGCGGAAGGTGTACGGGTAGTAGCCGACGCCCATGCGCGGCATCGCCCGCGCATCGAACGACAGGCCGGAGATGATCATGTCGACCGTTCCCAGTGCGAGTCCCTGGTTGATGTCCGACTCCTTGCCCAGGCTCGATGCCGGGAAGACATCGATGTGGTAGCGGCCATTCGTTCGCTTCTCGATTTCCTGCGCAGCCCATACCGACCACTTGTGGAACGGCTCGCTGGTCTCGTAGACGTGCGCCCACTTGAGCTTCTGCTGCGCCAGCGCGGGCCCGCCAGCGGTCAGTGCCGCGAACACAACGGTCGCAAAGATCAATTTCGACATTAAACGCATGAATCCTCCTAGAAATCACATCTAGTGGCGCCGGGACGAAGCCGGCCCGATTAGTGATCGTCAGCCAACCACAACCTGGACCTTGGTGGTCTTGTTCTTGTCCGCTGCCGCATGAAACGCGGCGACTGCATCCTGCAACGGATACTGGCCGGACAGCAACGGGCGCACGTCGACACGACGCGACGACAGATATTCCACCGCCCAGTCGAATTCGATTCCCCAGCGGAACGCTCCGCGCAGGTCAAGTTCCTTGGCCATGATCTCGTTGACGACAAACGGCAGCGGTTCGTGCGGCAGCGTGCCGACCTGCACCACTACGCCACCGCGCTTCGTCGCCGCGACACAGCTTTTCAGCGCATTGAAATTGCCGGACACCTCGTACGACACATCGAATTGCGGCGTGACCAGCGCGTCCCCGTCGCGATCGGCGCGCAGCGTGACGTCCGCACCAACCAGTTTCGCCTGAGCGAGGGGCCGGTCGAGAACGTCGGTCACCGTAATCCTCGAAGCTCCCGCCAACCGCGCCGCGAGGACCGTGACGCAGCCTATCGTTCCTGCACCGGTGATGAGCACTGACTTGCCCAGCAGATCGCCGCCGCGATTGACCGCGTGCAATCCCACCGCCAGTGGCTCGGCGAAAGCGAGTTCGCCCAGAGTGATGTCGCCTGCGACGGGGTAGCACTGCCGCTCGCCCATCACGAAATATTCCTGGAACATGCCCTGCACATGCGGAAACAGGCTGGCGCTGCCCAGGAATTTCATCTTGGTGCAAAGGTGCTCGCGCCCTTCGCGGCAATAGTCGCAGCGGCCGCACGCATGGGACGGCGAAATCGCGACGTTGTCGCCTTCCTTCACCCGTGTGACCCCGGGGCCCACGGCCGCGACGACGCCGGAGGCCTCGTGTCCAGGAACCAAGGGCTCGCGCACGATGAAGCTGCCGTTGCGGCCTTCGAAATAGTAGTGGAGATCGGATCCGCAGATACCGGCGGCGCCCAAGCGCAGCAATACCTCACCCGGGCCGGGGGTCGGTGTCTCGGCGGGTTCGATCCGCAGGTCTTCCTTGGCGTGAATTCTGCAAGCAAGCATTTTCATTTCCTTCCGGTCACGATTTCATTTTTGCCCGGCAACCATGTCCCAGCCGGTGCTGAAGCGCTTGTACGCCTGGTTCAGGTGACGCTGCATCGCGACGCGCGCGCCCGCGGCGTCCTTTGCTGCAATGGCCTTCAACACGGCACGATGTTCGGCCATCGCGGATTTCCAGAGTGCCGGCGAATCGTAGTGATGTTCGAGTTGCTTGTAGAGCGGGCCCGTACGGTCCTGCCACAGCATGTCGACCACTGCCACCAGCGCGCCGTTACCCGTGGCCTCCGCGATGCGCATGTGGAACATCCGGTCGCCGTCCAGTGGCTGCCTGTCTTCGTCGAGTTCGTGCTGCATGGTCTGGAAGGTTTCCTCGATCGCCTGCACCTGCGCCTTCCTGGCAGACTTGGCCGCGAGTGCCGCGGTCTCGCCCTCGACCAAGTATCGGGCGCGCAACAGTTCGAAGGGACCCGCCATGGCGCCGCCGTCGCTTTCGGGAGCCATCCTGGCGCCCCCCTTGCCGCCTCCAATTCCGCCCGTCGTGCCGTTGCCTGCCTGCACGTAGATGCCGGACCCTATCCGCACCTCAACCAATCCTTCGACTTCGAGCGCAATCAGCGCCTCGCGTACCGAGGGCCGGGAAACGCCGAGTTGCTTGGCCAGGTCGCGCTCGGGCGGCAATCTTGCGCCGGCCCGAAATTCACCGCTCCGGATCAGCGTGCGGATCTGGTCGGCGATCTGGCGGTAGAGACGGCGCGGTTCGATGCTCTGGAACGGCATGGCGCGTATGACGCTGGAAATACGACTGCGCCATTTGTTTTATGGTTGGGTCGGAAGGCTAACCCCCACCCGGAAACTGGTCAAGTGGTATTACCAATTGTCGGGCGGCCGGGGTAGAATCCTCGGGGTCCGCCAATCCGGAATCCGGGCGCGCCGAACGCCTTCTGGCCCACCCATTCGCCATCCATCGCACGATGTCCGCCACGACCATTGCCTCGATTCGCGCCACACCCGTGACGGTGCCGCTCGAAGCTCCGCTGCTGCACAGCAACGGCGCGCATTGGGGACGGTTCGTGCGCACCATCGTCGAGGTCGAGACCACCGACGGCTTCCTCGGATTAGGTGAAATGGGTGGCGGCGGCGAGGATGCAACCCGCGCGTTCGCGGGCCTCGAAACCTACCTGCGCGGACACGATGTCTTTGCGCTCGAAGCGATGCGCCAAAAGGTCTGCAACCCGACCGCCAGCCTTTACAACAATCGCACCCAATTGCACGCCGCGATCGAATTCGCCTGCCTTGACATCATGGGTCAGAAGCTCGGCGTCCCGGTGCATGCGTTGCTGGGCGGCAAGCTGCGCGATGCCGTGGACTTTGCCAGCTATCTCTTCTTCCGCTATGTCAATCCGGAAACAGGCCAGGGCGAGGTGCGGACGCGGGAGCAGCTTGTTGCCCATGCGGCAGCGCTCAAGGCCGCGCACGGTTTCACGTCGCACAAGCTGAAGGGCGGTGTGTATCCGCCCGCGCACGAACTCGCGTGTTACCGCGCGCTCGCGGCGTCGTTGCCGGGCGAACGGTTCCGGTACGACCCCAACTCCGCATTGTCGCTGGCCGATGCGATCATGTTTGGAAGCGGCATCCTCGACATCCGCAACGACTATTTCGAGGATCCCGTCTGGGGCATGCCGCAATTGAAGCGGTTGAAGGAATTCGTGCCGCTGCCGATCGCCACCAACACGGTCGTCGTCAACTTCGAGCAACTGGCCTCCAACGTGCAATCGGGCGCTGTGGACGTGATCCTGTTGGACACCACGTTCTGGGGCGGCATCCGGCCATGCATCAAGGCCGCAGGCGTGTGCGAGACCATGGGCCTTGGCGTTGCCGTGCACAGTTCCGGCGAACTCGGCATCCAGCTCGCCACCATGCTCCACCTGGGCGCCGTCCTTCCCAATCTGGGCTATGCCGCCGACGCGCACTATCACCACCTGTCGGATGACGTCATAACGGGAGGCCTGATGCGCTACGAGAACGGCGCAATTCGCGTGCCCGATGCGCCCGGCCTGGGTATAAAACTCGACCGCGAAAAGCTGCGGCAATATCACGAACTTTACGACGAGCTGGGCAGCTATCCGTACGACCGCGATCCGGGACGGCCAGGCTGGTTCGCGCATGTACCGAATGCGGTCTGGGCCGATCCGGATGTCTCGCTGCGACCTGCGCTACGATAACAAAGTCGAGGCGCAGCCCTTCAGAGCCGCAAGCCTCGTATTCCAGGAGAAGTGTTATGCGACTCACAGGCAAGACAGCGCTGGTCACCGCCGCTGGCCAGGGCATCGGCTTCGCCAGCGCAATCCAGATGGCGCGCGAAGGCGCGATCGTATATGCGACCGACGTGAACCCGAAGCTGCTCGTGAATTATTCGGGCGTGGCCAATGTGCACCCGCGCATTCTCGACGTGCTCGACGATACGGCCGTCGCCAAGATGATCGACGAGCTGCCCCCGCTCGACGTGCTGTTCAATTGCGCCGGCTTCGTCCATCACGGAACGGTCCTTGAGTGCACGCCGAAGGACTGGGATTTCAGTTTCAGCCTCAACGTCCGCGCCATGTACATCGCGATCAAGGCGGCGTTGCCCAGGATGCTCGACAAGCACCAGAAGACCGGCAGCTGGGCGTCGATCATCAACATGGCCTCGGTCGCAGGATCGATCAAGGGCATCCCGAATCGCTTCGCGTACGGCGCGAGTAAGGCGGCGGTGGTCGGACTCACCAAGGCAGTCGCCGCCGATTACGTGCAAAAGGGCGTGCGCTGCAACGCCATCGCACCCGGGACGGTCGACACGCCGTCGCTCGGCGACCGGATCAACGCGTTCGACGATCCGGTCGAGGCGCGCAAGATGTTCATCGCGCGGCAACCGATGGGGCGGCTGGCCAAAGCCGACGAAATCGCGCCGATCGTCGTGTTCCTCGCGTCCGACGAATCCACTTTCGCCACCGGGCAGGTTTATTCTGTCGACGGCGGCATGACCATATAGAAACGCTCATCAAGGAGAAACCATGAAACTCGTACGCTACGGACCCGCTGGCAAGGAAAAACCCGGCCTCATCGACGCCGACGGCAAGTTGCGCGACCTGTCGAGGAAGGTAAAGGACATCAACGCCGCGACACTCGCCCCCGCTGAGCTGGCCAAGCTACGGAAGCTCGACCCGAAGAAACTGCCGCTGGTGAAAGGCAAGCCGCGCCTGGGCCCGTGCGTGGCGTCGCCGTCGAAATTCGTCGCGATCGGCTTGAACTACATCGACCATGCCAAGGAAACCGGTGCGCCCATCCCCGAGCATCCGATCGTCTTCTTCAAGTCGCAGACGTGCATCGTCGGCCCGAACGACAACGTTATGGTGCCGAAGGACTCGACGCAGCTGGACTGGGAGGTCGAGATCGGGTTCGTGATGGGCCGCACTGCGCGCCACGTGGAAAAGAAGGATGCGCTGAAGTACGTCGCCGGCTATTGCGTCATCAACGACGTGTCGGAGCGCGAATTCCAGTTGAAGAAGAGCGCGTCGCAGTGGAACAAAGGTAAGGGCTGCGACACCTTCGGGCCGCTCGGGCCCTGGCTGGTCACGACCGACGAGATCAAGGACGTGCAGAACCTCGACATGTGGCTCGACGTGAATGGCGTGCGCAGGCAGACGGGCAACACCCGGACGATGATCTTCACGATCGCGGAACTGGTGGCCGATGTTTCGAAGTACATGACGTTGCTGCCGGGCGACGTCGTCACGACGGGTACACCGCCCGGCGTGGCGCTGGGCATGAAGCCCCCGGTTTGGCTCAAGGTTGGCGACGTGATCACGCTCGGCATCCAGGGCTTAGGCGAGCAGAAACAGAAAGTCGTGCCGTTCAAGGGCAAGCGGTAAGCTTATGGGCATGCGACTCGCCAGGCGCGTCGCGCTACTGGTCCTGGCTGCGACGGCGCTCGCCGTCGCGTGGCCGGCGGTCGCGCAGCCGTACCCCAGCAGACCGGTACGATTGATGGTGGGCGCGTCGCCCGGCGGCGGCACCGACATTGTCGCGCGGATGCTCGGCAAGGAACTCGCGGAGACACTGAAACAGCCATTTGTCATCGAGAACAAGCCGGGCGCCTCGAACACGATCGCCGCCGACATCACCGCCAAGTCACCGCCGGACGGCTACACGCTGCTGGTCGCAACCAATACCGGCCAGGCGATCGCGCCGCATCTGATGAAACTCGGCTTTGATGCGCTGAAAGACCTGACGCCCGTTGCGCTGGTGATGGTCGTGCCCAACGTCCTCATCGTTGGGTCGAGCGTGACCGCAAAGGACGTCCGCGAACTGGTGGCGCAGATGAAGGCCAGCCAGGGAACGTTCAACTACGCGTCGTCCGGCTCGGGCAGCACGCAGCACCTGGCCGGCGAAGCGTTCAAGAAACTGGCGGGCGTGCAGATGACGCATATTCCGTACAAGGGGAGCAGCCAGGCGCACCTCGATCTCATTTCCGGCAACGCGCAATTGATGTTCGACACCACGTCGTCGGCGATCGGCCAGATCAAGGGCGGCAAGGTGCGGGCCCTCGCTGTCACCACCGCGAAACGCTCGCCCGAACTGCCGGATGTCCCGACACTCGCCGAGGCCGGCTTTCCCGGACTCGAAATGACGACCTGGTACGGCGTATTCGCTCCGGCTGCCACGCCGAAGGACGTCGTTGCAAAACTCCATGCGGAGATCATGAAGGCGCTGCAGACGCCGGAAGTGAAGACGCGCATCGCCGGGCTCGCCGGAGAGCCCGGCACGCTCACCATCGAACAATTTGTCTCGCTGAATCGCGCCGATTACGAGCGCTTCGGGAAACTCGTCCGCGAAGCGAACATCAAGCTCGACGAATAGTGCTCGGTGGCCTGATGAAAAAGCCAACCATCGCGCTGTTCACCGGCGACCCCGCCGGTGTCGGCCCGGAACTCGTGGCCAAGGTGCTGGCAACATCTGCTGCGCTGCCAGCCGCCCGCATCGTCGTCATTGGGCAGCAGACGGGACTCACGGAAGCCGCAGACGCTGCCGGGACCTCGCTCGATCTGCCGACGGTCACTGCCGGCAACGCGCGCAATGGCGGACCGGATGTCGCGCGACTGGATTGGGATGGATGGACGGCTCCCACGTTTGCACGCAGAGTCGCAAATGCCGACAACGGCAGGTTCATGCTCGCCGGGCTGCGCAAAGCGCTCGATCTGGCCTGTGCCGGTCAGGTCGATGCCGTCTGCTTTGCGCCGCTCAACAAGGCGGCACTGCGCGCCGGAGGCATGGCCGAAGAAGACGAGCTGCGCTGGTTTGCGCAGGTGCTCGGCCATCGCGGCGCATGTGGCGAATTCAACGTGCTGGAATCGCTCTGGACATCGCGGGTCACGTCGCATGTTCCGCTGCGCGACGTCGCAGACCTGCTCAGCGCGGAAAAGGTCGCCGAGGCGATCGGCATGCTGGACGACGCGCTGCGCCGTGCCGGAATTGTCACGCCGCGCATAGGTGTGTGCGGCCTGAACCCGCACAACGGCGACAACGGCAATTTCGGATGCGAGGAAATCGACATCATCGCGCCCGGAATCCGACTGGCCGCCCGGCACGGCCATGCGGCGGACGGCCCCTATCCGGCCGATACCATTTTCGTGCGCGCCAAAGGTGGCATCTTCGACGGCATCGTCACGATGTACCACGACCAGGGTCAGATCGCGATGAAGCTCATGGGTTTCGAGCGTGGCGTCACCGTGCAGGGCGGTCTGCCGGTCGCAATCACCACGCCGGCGCACGGCACCGCCTACGATATTGCCGGGCGCGGCATCGCCAATCCGCAGGCGCTGATCAATGCGCTGGCGATCGCGGCGCGCATGGGCGCGGCTGCATAGGCCGAAGCCAGGGCGCCGTATACGCCGTCTTGACGGTCGGGAAGAACTCGGCCGCGTCCATTGGGACATTTTGCATTGGCTGCGATCCACCCAAACTGGCCGCTCCACAACCTGCTCCCGACATTCGAGTCTCCTGAAACCAGCCCTGCGAAATCGCGCAAGCGGACATTCCATCGTTGGGAAACAGCATGCGTTGCGGTCGTGCCCGGTCTGGAAGCTGGCGCGGGCCCCTGCGGCGCCAGACTACTGCTAGCATCTGTGCTTTCGAATTCCCGCATGATTGCCCGGTCGTGCACATTTTCGAGACGGTCCGCGCCCGTCGCGGAATGACGCCGACGGAAGGAAATTCGATATGCGCCTCGACAAACGGCCCGGGAAGCTGCAGCGACGAATCCTGCACTGGGGTTGGCCCGTCGCTGCATTGACGCTTGTGGCCGTCCTCGGCGCCTGGTTCCTGCAGAGCACGATCCCGCGGCACATCGTGCTTGCCTCCGGACTCAAGGACGGGCTCTACCACCAGTACGCGCAGCGCTACAAGGAAATCCTGGCGCGCGATGGAGTGACCGTCGAAGAGCGTTTGACCGGTGGCGCAGATGAAAACGAGCAACTTTTGCACGATCCCAAGTCCGGCGTGGATGTCGCCTTCATGCATGGCGGTGTCGTCCAACCCGCTGAGCGCGGCAACCTGGTCATGCTCGTGGCCCTTTACTACGAGCCGCTGTGGATCTTCTACCGCGATCCGGCAACCCTGACACAGCTGGATGAGCTCCGCTACAAGCGGGTGGCCGTTGGCTCGCCCGGAAGCGGGGCCCGCGCTTTTGCCGAGCCGTTGCTCGCTGCCAACAACATCACGGGCTTCAACACCAAACTGGTTCCACTGGTCAATCTCGAAGCACTCCATGCGCTGCAGAAGGGAGAGGTCGACGCGGCATTCCTGATCGGCCCCGTGCAGTCGCCGGCGATCTGGCAGGCATTGCACGATCCGTCACTCAAGTTGATGAGCCTGGAGCGCGCTGATGCCTATCCGAGAAGGCTTCCCTATATCACGAAGCTGACCCTGCCCGCGGGAACCATCGACCTTACCCTTCACATTCCGGAAAAGGAAGTCAAGCTGATCGGCACCAGAGCAATGCTCGTCGCACGCGACGAACTGCCGCCGGCGATCATCAACCTGTTGCTCGAAGCAGCTCGCGAATTGCATTCCGAACAGGGATTCTTCGAAGCTGACGACGAATTCCCCAATACCGCATCCGTCGACCTCCTAGTCTCGACGGACGCTAGCCGTCACCATCGCTTCGGTCCCAGCCTCCTGCATCGCTATCTGCCGTTCTTTGTCGCAACCTACGTCGAGCGCCTGATCATCCTGCTCGTTCCGCTGCTCGTCGTGCTTGTCCCAATGATCAATTTCTTGCCCCAGATCCTTCGTTGGCGTGTCCGCTCGCGCATCTACCGATGGTATGGCGAGTTGACGTTGCTCGAACGCGATGTTGGCGCGCGGACCGGCACCCTTCCAATTGAGCAGTGGCTCGCCGACCTCGACCGCATTGAGCAGGCCGCCGCGCGCATCCGAACTCCGGCCAGTTTTGCCAGCGAGGCATACACGCTGCGCGAGCACATAGGTCTCGTTCGCCGCATGGTATTGGCGAAGGCGGGTGGTCGCTAGCTGAATTTGCGGCTGGCAGGACGGGCAATTGGCGCTGGCGCCCGCTGGAACGTCAGCGACCGTCAATGTGCCGGCGGAGTGTCTCCGTCTGGTTCGGCGTATGGCCGCCAATGGCCGCGGTCGGTCACGGCGACTCGAGTTCTGTGTCCTGTGGCTTCACCCCGGGCTTGCGGGACCGCGGTGTTACCGGCAATATCCAAGACAGACGGCAATGTTGAAATCTCGCCGGCAAGGCCCCCTCACGGCAGCACCGGTCGGTTAAGTACAGCAAGCGGCGATCCTGACATTCCCCGGGGCACACCGCTGCATGTCGGCAATCTCTCCAATGAAAATCATCGAGATCACATATCGCTATGGCGGCATCGATGCGACCGCCCGCACGCGGCCAACCGATGCCGAAGCGGCGCGGGCGCGTCTGGAGGACGGCAGCCGGTCAATCGCTGCGCTGCTCGACAGCCTGACCGAGGGCACCGGCACGGCGCACCGCGTCATCCCGGTGGATGCGCGCGATCTCGGCATCGCGCCGAACGCGCTGGGAGCACCGAGGCAGCGCCCCTATGCTGCGATACTCGGCTGTTCCGATGCGCGCGTGCCGATCGAGCTGATCTTCAACGAAGGGCCGAACGATCTCTTTGTCGTGCGCGTCGCGGGGAATGGCCTCGGCAGCGAAGTGCTCGGCAGCCTCAAATACGCGGTCGACCATCTCGGCGGAAGTCTGAAGATCATCGTGGTCCTCGGACACAGCGGCTGTGGTGCCGTATCGGCGGCCGTCGATGCCTATCTCGCCCCCCAGACTTACCTTGCGGTCGCCGCCATGCATGCGTTGCGCAGCATCCTCGACCGCCTGCTCGTTGTGGTCAATGGGGCGGCCATGCGGATGACCGCGACCTTCGGCCCGGAAGTTGTGCGCCGACCAGGCTATCGCGCGGCACTGATCGAGGCGGCAGTCGTCTCCAACGCGGCGCTGGCCGCGTACACGCTGCAGCAGGAGCTCGGCGCAGCAGGCAGCCACGGCCTGCGTGCCGCTTATGGCGTCTACCTGCTCGAGGCCATGCAGATCTGGGCACCGCGCGCCGGAAGCAGGGATTGCGCGGGGCTCGCCTATCCACCGGCTGACTTCGCCGCGTACTACGACTTCGGAGATGCGGTGCTTCGCACCGAGCGGATCGCACGCCTGCTCGACGGAGCAGCCGTTTAGAATCGGACCGGTTAGCCGGGATTCGTCTAGCGCACGCCCGACGATCCGCCCACACCTGCGTATCGGGAGTCCCGGCCAGCGCGAGCTCCTCGGGCCGGCTGAAGTGCGCCTGGATCGCCCAGTCCAACAAGGCGAGTTCCGTTTCCAGCGCCGGACGACGGTGTTCCGGAAGCGTGTCGGGCGGCTCGCCCGTGCCCTGGGTCTGAGCGCTGACGGTCCTTCAGGCGCGCGACACTGACATCCGTTGCGGTGGCACGGCGAATTTGCCGCCATGACGACCCGCTCATCGAAGGGGACCGGCAGTGGCGGTCATTGGCCAGGACAACGGCCGGGCCGGATCCTTCAGGCCGCCGTATACGCCGTCTTGACGGTGGTGAAGAACTCGGCCGCGTAGCGTCCCTGCTCGCGCGAGCCGTAGCTCGACCCTTTGCGGCCGCCGAAGGGCACGTGATAGTCGACGCCGGCGGTCGGCACATTGACCATCACCATGCCCGCCTGTGCGTGGCGCTTGAAATGCGACGCGTATTTGAGCGACGTGGTGACAATGCCCGACGACAGTCCGAACTCGGTGTCGTTGGCCACCGCCAGCGCCTCGTCGTAATCCTTCGCGCGAATCACGCAGGCGACGGGGCCGAAAATTTCCTCGCGCGCGATGCGCATCGCGTTGGTGGCTTCGGTGAACAGCGCGGGCGAAAGGTAATAGCCCTCGGTGGCGCGCTTGAGACGCTCTCCTCCGGTGACGAGCTTGGCCCCTTCACCCTTGCCTATGTCCAGATACTTGAGGTCCTGCTCGAGCTGACTCGGATCGACCACGGGACCCAAGTCCGTTCCCGCCAGCAGCGCGTTGTCCACGCGCAGCGTGTTCAGCTTTTCCGTCACGGCGGCGACGAAGCGATCATGGATTCCCGCGGTGACGATCAACCGCGACGATGCCGTGCAACGCTGACCCGTCGAAAAATAGGAGCCCTGCACGGCGACATTGACCGCGGTCGGCAGATCGGCGTCGTCGAGGACGATCAGGGGATTCTTGCCACCCATTTCCAGTTGCAGCTTGGCCATCCGCGCGATGCCCTTCGCCGCGATGGCGCGGCCGGTGGCGACGGAACCGGTGAAACTGATCGCGGTGACATCGGGATGGTTGACGATGACTTCGCCCACGACGGAACCGCGTCCCATGACCAGGTTGAGCACGCCAGAGGGCAATCCCGCGCGGGCAAGAATTTCGGCGATCGCCCACGCGCATCCGGGCACCAGATCGGCCGGCTTGCAAATGACCGTGTTGCCGTAGGCCAAGGCCGGCGCGATCTTCCATGCCGGGATCGCGATCGGAAAATTCCATGGCGTGATGAGGCCGATGACGCCGAGCGGCTCGCGCGTCACTTCGACGTCCACACCCGGACGCACCGAGGCGAGCTTGTCGCCGCTCATCCGCACCACCTCGCCGGCGAAGAACTTGAAGATCTGCCCGGCGCGCATCGCCTCGCCGATGCCTTCGGGCAGCGTCTTGCCTTCCTCGCGCGACAGCAGCGCGCCGAGTTCGTCCTTGCGACTGATGATTTCGCTGCCGGCGCGGTCGAGGATGTTGGCGCGCTCCTGGATCGAACCGGTCGACCACGCGGGAAAGGCCTTCTTTGCCGCGGCGATTGCCGCACGCGACTGTTCCGCGTCGGCCTGCGCGTACTCGCCGATCACGTCGCTCAAGTCGGACGGATTGCGGTTAGGAGTCATGGACGTTCCCGCGACCCATTCGCCCGCGATGTAATTCTTGAATAATTCAGCCATGGTGTTGTTCCAGGTTTTCTAGAGTAGGCGGCGGCGCGCGAGGTTTTGCATCAGCGCCGTTGCGCCGAAAGTCCACGGTGCGACTTGGTCGGAATGATTGACGCGGTTGACGAGCGCGCCCAGCGTCGGCGTGGTTACCGTGACGATGTCGCCGACGACGTGCGTGAAGCCCTTGCCGGGACCGAGACGATCCTTGGTCGGCGCAAACATCGTGCCCAGGAACAGCATCAGTCCGTCCGGATATTGGTGATTGGCGCCGATTGCGTGGGTCACCAAATCGAGGGGATCGCGGCTGATCATCGCCATCGAGCTGGCGCCGGTCATCGCAAAGCCCTCGGGACCATCGACGCGCATTGCGATTTCGCAGCGGCGAATGTCATCGATTCCAAAGCGCTCGTCGAACAGGCGAATGAACGGGCCGATCGCGCACGACGCATTGTTGTCCTTGGCCTTGCCGAGCAGCAGCGCGCTGCGGCCTTCGAAATCGCGCAGGTTGACATCATTGCCAAGCGCGGCGCCCAGCGTGCGGCCCTTGCTGTTCACCGCCAGAACGATTTCAGGCTCCGGATTGTTCCACTCGGATTTGGGATGGATGCCGACCTCGGCGCCCAAACCCACGGCCGACATCGGCTGCGACTTGGTGAAGATCTCGGCATCGGGACCGATGCCGACTTCGAGATACTGCGACCACGCTCCCTGCCGGATCAGTGCTTCCTTGACCTTCGCCGCCTCCGGCGAGCCGGGACGAATTCTGGACAGGTTGTCGCCGATCACCGCGACGATTTCGCGACGCACGGCTTCGGCCTTCGATGCATCGCCGCGCGCCTGTTCCTCGATGACGCGTTCAAGCGTGCTGGCGACGAACGTGACGCCGCTCGCCTTCAGCGCCTGGAGATCGCAGGGCGCAAGCAACCACGGCAGCGCGGGATGGCGCGCGTCCGCTGCGGAATTGGCCAGGACGTCGTCAGTGGAAGCCAGGCGCGGCAGCGTCCCTGCCGAACGGATCGCGGTCACCGGGTTGTCGCGATTGAGCAACTGGCTCGACGTTGCGGCGACCGCCGAGAGGTCGTAGATGCCGTCCGCCTGCACGCGCACGAGCACCGGGCCTTCGAGCGGGGCCATGAAGACGCGGCCGACCAGAACGGCACGTTCGTGGTCTTCGGGCAGGCACAGAGGGACGGTAAGGCGGGTTTTCATCACCATGCGGAAGATTGTTTGCAACCACCGTGGCCCGACAGAATACCCGACATGGGGCGCACTGCGTCAGGTTCGCCACGCATCCCGGGGCGCTGCATAATCTCAAGTTGGTCAACGGCCAAGGCCGGGGAGGCGAACGAATGATCACGCCACAACAGGAAGCCGCGGCGCAGTTCCTTGCTGCGGCGCGCAAGGACGGGCACCCGGGCGCGCGATTGCCGGAGAACATCCGGCCCCCCGACCTCGAGTCCGCGCTCGTCATCCAGCGCCGCGTCGTTGCACTGCTGGCACAGGCCATCGGCGGCTGGAAGTGCGCGGTGCCATCTGAGGTACGGGCGCTCAACGTCGCGCCGATCTTCGCGTCGACCATTTTCCGCAAGTCGCCGTGCGCCATCGTGGTGACTGGCGCCATCGCCAGGATCGAGCCTGAGGTCGCGTTCGTGATGGAGCGCGACCTGCCCAGGCGGGACACACCGTACACGGACGCGGAAATTCGTTCAGCGATTGCCGAGCCGAGGCTCGTCCTCGAATTGCTCGGCACGCGCTATGCCGATCCTGCCGCCGCGAGCTGGCCAGAGATGATGGCCGACTTCGTCCAGAACCAGGGACTCTTCGTTGGTCCGCTCTTTCCGGGAGGGCTCGACGCTGCGCTGGAAGCGTTTCCCGTCACCGTTCGGACACCGGCGGGAGTGCTGTCGACGCACGCCGGGCGCCACGGTGACGGCCATCCATTGCGACCGCTGTACTGGCTCGCGAACTTTCTTGCCGGCCGCGACGAGGGACTGCGCGCGGGCCAGGTCGTCACGACCGGCTCCTATGCCGGCGCAATCGAAGTCCCGGTCGGCACGCCGCTGACGATCACGTTCGGCCACCTTGGGAGGATCGAGATCGAACTCCGGAGCTCCGCATGAGCATCGCCGGGCCGTCCCAAGATGCGAATTGCGCCCCCAGTGGGGGCAGCGCAGCGGCCTCGGTTGCATTGGCCGCAAGCGTGGGGGTTCAACTTCGCATCGCCGGGCCGTCCAAGACTGCGGGACTGCGGGCCGCCCTTGGGGACAGCGCAGCGGCCTCGGTTGCATTGGCCGCAAGCGTGGGGGTTCAACTTCGCATCGCCGGGCCGTCCAAGACTGCGGGACCGCGGGCTGCCCTTGGGGGTAGCGCAGCAGCCTCGGTTGCATTGGCCGCAAGCGTGGGGGTCCGATGAGCCTCGCGGGAATGGGCGTCGTCGCCATCTGGCACGACCTGGCTCCGGAAGCGAAGGATGAATTCTACGAGTGGCATAACCGCGAGCACATGCCGGAGCGCGTCGGCATCCCCGGCTTTCGTCGCGGCCGCCGCTATATCGCGGTGAACGGCGCGCCCGAATTCTTCGTGCTGTATGAAGCCGACAGTCCCGAGGTGCTTGGGGGGCTCGATTATCTCAACCGGCTCAATGCGCCGACGGAATGGACCCGGCGCATGCTGCCGATGTTTCGCAATGTGAATCGTTCGCTTTGCCGCGTGGCGTTCACCGGCGGCGCGGGCAGCGGCGGCGTGTTGCTGACGTCGCGTTTCGAAATCGACGCCGCACATCGCGCCGGATCGATCGAGGCGCTCACGCGCAGGATTCTGCCCGCGCTCTGCCACCGCACTGGCATTGCCGGAGTGCATCTGTGCCTGGCCGACGAGGCTCTCAGCACGACTGACTCAGCCGAAAAGCAGATGTATGCCGGCACGGCGCAGATGTCTGCCTGGGTGGTGGTGATCGAAGGCAACTCGGCAGCGGACGTGCGTGGCGCGCACGAAGCACTCGCCCCGGGTTTGCAAGCGCACAACGCGGGCGCATTCGAATCGGCGATCTACCGCCTCGAATTCACGCGGTTGAAAACGCCGTGGAGCGCCGGCTGATGCCCGTCAACGACGCAACCCGGTCCTCCTCGTCGGACGCTGCCCTCTTTCCCGACATCGAACCGTACGCATCGGGACGGATTCCGCTCGATGCCGTCCACGTCATGCAGTGGGAAGCGTGCGGCAGCCCGCAGGGCGTTCCGCTGGTATTCCTGCACGGCGGCCCCGGCGGCGGTTGCCTGCCGCACCACCGCCGGTTCTACGATCCGGCGTTCTGGAACATCGTGCTGTATGACCAGCGCGGCGGGGGACGTTCGACGCCGGCGGCCGAACTCGCCGACAACACCACGCAACATCTGGTCGCCGACCTCGAACGCCTGCGCATGGAGCTAGGGATCGAGCACTGGCTCGTCTTCGGCGGATCATGGGGATCGACGCTGGCGCTGGCTTACACGCAGGCGCACCCGGAGCGCGTGCTTGGGCTGGTGCTGCGCGGCATTTTTCTGGCGACCGCAGCCGAGATCGATTGGTTCATGCACGGCATGCGCAACGTCTTCCCCGAGGCCTGGCGCGCGTTCGTGGAAGCGCTGCCGCCGGCGGAACGCGGAGATTTGCTGGACAATTACTACCGGCGGCTCACCGACCGCGATCCGGCAGTGCACCTGCCCACGGCACGCGCGTGGGACCGCTATGAAGGCGCGTGCACGACGCTGCTGCCTGTTGCGGACCCGCTGTCCAGGTTCGACAGCGACACGTCCGCGCTCGCGATTGCGCGAATCGAGGCGCACTACTTCGTCAATCGGGGATTCCTGGCGCCGAACCAGCTGCTGGACGGCGTCGCGGCGATCCGCCACCTTCCGTGCACGATCGTGCAGGGCCGCTACGACATCGTCTGCCCGCCGGTCACGGCCGATGCGCTCGCGCGCGCATGGCCGGAAGCCGAGTACGTGGTGGTGCCCGATGCCGGGCATTCGGTACGCGAGCCGGGGATTACGCGGGAGCTGGTGGCGGCGGTGCGGCGGATGCAGGCGCGCGTCACGGCCAAATAGCGCCGGGTCGGCCGTGGGGACGGTCGCCTATTCCTTCAGGGCTTCGATCGGAATCGTGATCTTGATATCGTCGCCGGCCGCAGTCGGGATCCCGTACTTCATGCCGAACTCGGAACGCTTGATCGTCGCGACCGCCTCTGCGCCGCACATCGGCTTCTTGTTGAACGGATGCGGGCCGCACTTGAAACCGGTCACGGTCAGGGGCACTGGTCGGGTCACGCCCAGCATCGTGAGCTCTCCGTTGGCGCCGACGACATTGTCGCCGTCGAACACCAGGTCAACGGATTTGTAGGTCATCGTCGGGTACTTCTCGACGTTGAAGAAATCCTCTCCCTTCAGGTGCGGGACCAGGCGCGTGGCGCCCGTGGTGACCGACGCCGTCATGATGGTCACTTCGATCGCGCCCTTCCTGGCAGGCCTGTCGAGGGTCACCTTGCCCGTTGCGTTCGTGAACGAGCCGTGTTGCTGCGAAAAACCCATGTGCGTCACTTCGTACATCGGGATCGTGTGGTTCGGATCGAGCACATAGACATCCTGCGCAACCGCGGGCGCCGTCGCGATGGCCGCGCCAAGTGCGACCGCTGCAAGGGTGGGGCAACTCTGCATTGTGTTCTCCATGTCGAAACAATTGCCGGAGGTACGGCCTGCGACCCGAGGGCGGCATCAACCTGCGCGCGGCAGCACCATGCGCACGCGCACGACGACTTCGTCGGCGACCACGGTCGGATCCGCCCACTGACCGTTACCCACGTCGAACGCGAGGCGCTTGATCGTGAATTCTCCGGTGGCCACCGAATTGCCGGCGGCGTCACGCTTGATCTCGATGGGGATCTTCTCGTCCTGGACCCTGCCCTTTACCGTAAGCCTTCCGGCGATCTCATACCTGTCGCCCCCCAGGTCCTTCATCGCCGTGGAATGGAAGGTGGCGACCGGGAACCGGGCAGTATCGAACCAGCGCGGGCGCATGACCTCGGTCTCCGTTTCCTCGCTCGCCAGATCGATGCTGGAAAGGTCGATTTCGAACTCGGCCCTGGATTTCCTGAGGTCCTTCGGCCGGAAGTCGACGTTGGCCTTCCATTTGCGGAACCGGCCTTCGATATTGACGCCCATCTGCCGGGAAATGAAGCGGATCTCGCTCTTGTCGATGAGCACGGTCTGGGCGCCGACGCCGGAGGACGCCAGCAGAAGCATTGCCAGGGACGGGATGAACGGACCAAACAGGCGCATGGACAGGAATTCCGCGAAAATTGGACGGTCGATCCGGACGTCAGCGGCCGGGGAGCATACGGGCCAGGACGTCGTCGCCATCGACAAAATGGTGCCTCAACGCCGCCGCAATGTGGATTGTGACCACAGCGGCCAGCAGGGAGTTCAGCGATTGGTGCACCAGGAGCAACGATTTGGCGGTTTCGCGGTCCTTCGGCACCAGGTCGGGCAGCGGCACGAGCCCCAGATAGACCACGGACACTCCTGTTGCCGAACTGTAGATCCAGCCGGACAAAGGGATGGCGAGCATCAGCACGTAGAGCATGGCGTGGGCAGCGCGGGACGCCCGGATTTGCCAGGCCGGCATTATCGCCGGAAGCGGAGGTGCCGGGTGCCCGGCCCGCCACGCAAGGCGGATGGCGGCAAGCAGGAAAACCGTGATGCCCAGCCATTTGTGCCACCCGTAGTACCGCAATTTGTCGGGGGTGATTTCGAGGCTGGTCATGAACAGGCCAAGCCCGAAGCCGCAGAATATCAGCAGCGCCGCGAGCCAATGCAAGGCCTGCGCCGTGCCGGTGTACCGGAATTGCGTCATCCGATATTCTAGCCACGTCTCTTTCGTGCGCGATGCACGACAGGCAGTGGCACGTTGACCTCGGGTGGCGCGCAGTCACGATCCGAAAAGAATCCTCGGGGATGCGCCGCTATAATCGGCAGGTCCGCAAGTCCTACTCTCCACCGAATACACTTGCCCATTGACCTTCCCGGCCGCCGGCGTCCGCCGCGCGATGCGCGCGTGCCGGCCGTCCCGCAGGCAAACAGCGCCCCGGGCTTGTTTGTTCCCTTCGCGCACCTGCTGGCAGCCGTTGGGCTTCTCACCTGTTTCGCGCTTGTCGCAAGCGCGCAGACACCCTCTACGCCCACCGCATCGGAAACTTCGCCCAAGCCGCGCCCGAAAATCGGTCTCGTGCTCTCCGGTGGCGGCGCGCGCGGCATCACCCATATCGGCGTGCTGAAAGTGCTGGAACAGCTGCGCATCCCGGTCGACTACATCGCGGCGACGTCGATGGGCGCGGTTGTCGGCGGCCTCTACGCCAGTGGCATGTCGCCGGCAGAGATGGAGAAGCAGATCAACGCGGTGAGTTGGCCCACGCTTCTGTCGGATTCGCCGCCGCGGCGCGACGTCGGCTTTCGGGTCAAGGAGGAAGACGCGAAGTTCCCGCTCGCCTTCGAGATCGGCTTTCGCGACGGGCAGTTCCGGGCCTTCAAGGGCGCGCTGTCCGGCAGCAACCTCGAGCTGTTCCTGCACGAATTGACGCGAAGCGTCGACAACGTGCCGACGTTCGACCAGCTGCCCATCCCTTTCCGCGCGATCGCCACCGACATGGTGTCGGGCCGCGAAGTCGTGTTCGACCGCGGCCCGATCTACCAGGCGATGCGCGCCAGCATGTCGGTTCCGGGCATGTTCACGCCGGCGGAAATCGACGGCCGCATCCTGGGCGACGGAGGTCTGGTGAACAATCTGCCGGTCGATGTCGTGCGCGCGATGGGCGCAGAGATCGTCATCGCGGTCAACATCGGCACGCCGCTGATGTCCCGAGACCAGCTGTCGTCCGTATTGGGCTATACGGCGCAGATGGTCAATATCCTCACCGAGCAGAACGTGCGCGGGCAGCTCGCTTTGCTGCGGCCGGACGACATCCTCATTTCGCCCGACCTGGGCGAACTGACCTTTGTCGACTTCGCCAAATCGGCGCAGTTCATCGCACTGGGCGAGAAGGCCGCCGAAAGCGCTCGCGAAAAGCTGGCGGCGCTATCCGAATCCGCGACGACGTACGTCGCCTTCCAGACCAGCCTGCTGGCACCGGTCGAGACGACGCCCAAGACCCTCGATTTCATCAAGATCGACGGGACGCACTTCGCCAATCCGAAGGTTCTCGAGGACCAGTTGCAGACGCAGGTCGGCAAGCCCTTCAGCCTCCCCGTGCTGGAGAAGGACCTGTCCCGACTGTACGGGCGCGGCGATTTCGAGCAAATTGACTACCGTCTGATGCAGGAGCAGAACCAGCAGGGGTTGGTCATCGACGTCACCGAGAAGTCGTGGGGACCCAACTACCTGCGCTTCGGGCTCGCGCTCAACACCGACCTGCAGGGCGACACGGCGTTCAACCTGCTGGTGGGGCACAAGCGCACGTGGATCAACAGCCTCGGCGCTGAATGGATCAATGAAATCGCGCTGGGCACCGTCAATCGGTACGCGACCGAGTTCTACCAGCCACTGACGCTGGGCAATTTCATGTTCGCGTCCGCGCACGGCCTGATCCAGCGCGGTCCGGAGTATGTCTTTCAGGGGAATCAGCGCCTCGCGGAATACAGCGTGTTGACGGAAACGGCGGGACTCGACATCGGTACCCCGCTGTCGACCGTCGGCGAAATCCGGCTCGGGTACCTGTGGACGCACCAGCGAGGCAATCCCACCATCGCGGTGCCCGGCTTTCCGTCCGCGGTTTCCACGGAATCGGGCGCGCGCGCGCTGTTTCGATGGGACGGCCTCGACAATCCGTATTTTCCGCGAAAGGGAGTCAAGGTCATCGCCGAAGTCTTCGTGGGCAGCAACCACCAGAGCGCGCCGGGCATCGCCGACTACACCAGCAACGGGCAGCGCGGAAGCGTTTACGCGAACGCCGGAATCTCCCTGACGCCGGACGATTTCCTGAATGTGGCGCTGCGTGGCGGCGCCATTCACCGCGAACGAACGGATATCATCAACAATCTGACGCTGGGTGGCTTTCTCAACCTGTCCGGCCTGCGGACCGACCAGCTCGACGGCAAATACATGGCGCTCGGAAGGCTCGTCTACTATCACCAGATAGGTCTACTGCCGATCATAGGACGCGGCATATTCGCGGGCGGTTCGCTCGAGACCGGAAACGTGTGGCAGCAGCGCAATGAGGTGTCGGCATCCGGACTCGTGACGGCCGGCAGCGTGTTCCTCGCCGCCGACACGTGGCTCGGACCCTTCTACTTCGCCTACGGCCGCGCCAGCGGCGGCCAGTCGAGCTTTTACCTCTATCTTGGCCGACCCTGAACTCACTTCCGCGATGAACGAGCAATGGCTCGCGCGTAGCCGCGCCGCGGTATGGCATCCGTGCACCCAGATGAAGGTGCACGAGTCGTTGCCGCTGGTGCCCATCGCGCGTGGCGAGGGCGCGTGGCTGTTCGATTTCGCCGGCAGACGTTATCTCGACGCGGTGAGCTCATGGTGGGTGAATCTCTTCGGGCACGCCAACCCACGCATCAACGGAGCGCTGGTGGCGCAGCTGTACGAACTGGAGCACGTGATGCTCGCCGGCTTCACCCACCGCCCGGTGATCGAGCTGTCGGAACGCTTGAGCAAGCTGGCGCCGGCGGGGCTGGGCCATGCGTTCTACGGTTCCGACGGTGCGTCGGCAACCGAGATCGCGCTCAAGATGAGCTTTCACTACTGGCACAACTGCGGCCGGCCGGAAAAGCGCGGATTCGTGAGCCTCGCGGGCGGATACCACGGCGAGACGCTGGGTGCGCTTTCGGTCACCGACGTCGCCCTGTTTCGCGATACCTATGCGCCGCTGCTCAATCGCAATACCGTCGTCCCCTGTCCGGATGCGCGGCGCAACATCACGCCGGACGCGGCCGCCGCGACGCTGGAGGCGCATCTGGCGCAGCACCACGGCACGACGGCTGCGTTGATCGTCGAACCGCTGGTGCAAGGGGCGTCCGGCATGGTGATGTACGACGCTTCCTATCTGCGCCGCACCCGCGAACTGTGCACGAGGTACGGCGTGCACGTCATCGCCGACGAGATCATGACCGGGTTCGGCCGTACGGGGACCCTGTTCGCGTGGGAGCAGGCCGGGACGGACACGCCGGATTTCCTGTGCCTGTCGAAGGGACTGACCGGCGGCTATCTGCCGTTGTCTTGCGTTCTGTCCACCGACGACGTGTTTCGGGCGTTCTATGCGGATGACACGGCGCGCGGCTTTCTCCACTCGCATTCGTACACAGGCAATGCGCTCGCGTGCCGCGCCGCACTTGCCGTGCTCGACATTTTCGACCACGACAACGTGCTTGCCATGAACCGCGCCAAGGCGGATCGCTGGGACGCCGCAGTCGCCAAAATCGCCGCGCACCCGAAGGTCCGCGATTTTCGCCGGTGCGGCATGATCTGGGCCTTTGAAGTCGACAGCGCGCGGCCGGATTTTGCGCAGTGGTTTGCAGCCGAGGCACTCACGCGGGAGTTGCTGCTGCGCCCGATCGGCCGCACTGTCTACTTCATGCCGCCCTACATCGTGACCGACGAGGAATTTGCGCTGCTGTGCGCGCGCACCGTCGACATATTGGGCGAAGCGTAATGCGCCAGATCGCCGCCGCCGCGGTTTTGATGCTGGCGTGCGCCGCCCGCGCCGAGCTGCCCCGGCCCGTTGGCAAGGCGTTCGTGGATGCCGGCGTGCCGCTGCACAGCGTGGCGCTGGTGGTGCAGGAGGTCGGCTCCGCGCACCCGCTCTTCGCGCACGACCCGACCCGGCCGATGAATCCTGCCTCCGTGATGAAACTGGTCACGACTTTCGCGGCGCTCGAACTGCTCGGCCGCGACTATCGCTGGAAGACGGAGGCGTACCTGGGCGGCCCGCTCAACGACGGGGTGTTGCGCGGCGACTTGATCCTCAAGGGCTATGGAGACCCGAAGATCACCATCGAACAATGGCAGGCGTTCATGGCGGCGTTGCGAGCGAAGGGCCTTGATCGCGTGGCAGGCGACTTGGCCCTCGATCGGACCTGGTTCAAGCCTGCTGCGCACGACCCCGCGGAATTCGACAAGGAGCCATTGAAGCCCTACAACGTCGGGCCCGACGCACTGCTGGTAAGTTTCAATTCCGTGCGATTCGTGTTCGCGCCCAACGCGGCGGGCGACGGCGTGGAAATGCGCGCGGAGCCTTCGCTGGCGGAGATTGCCCTCGGCGCACCACCGGGAATCAGCAATGGCGACTGCGCCGACTGGCGCGGTACGCTGGGCAGCAGGTTCGTCAACAAAGGCGCCACCGCTTCGGCAGCGTTCGTGGGCAGCTTTGCTGCATCCTGCGGCGAGCGCGACTGGTACGTGGCACTGCTCGACCACCCGCATTTTGTCCACGGCATGTTCACGACCTATTTCCGGGACGCCGGCGGCCAATTCGCCGGCGGGCTGAAGGAAGCGCGCGCGCCGCGCGGCCTGGCGCCATTCGCGACGCTGGAATCACCGCCGCTCTATGACATCGTGCGCGACGTCAACAAGCTGTCGAACAACGTGATGGCGCGGCAGATTTTCCTGACGCTTGCGACGACCCGCCATCCGCCGCCGGCCACGCCCGCGCTCGCCGCCGACGTCGTGCAGCGGTTCCTGAAGGAGCGCAAGATCGCGATGCCGGGGCTGGTCATCGAAAACGGCTCGGGCCTGTCGCGCAACGAGCGCGTGACTGCCGGCGGCCTGGCGCAGTTGCTCGCCGCAGCGGACAGGAGTGGCGCGCGCGAGGAGTTCGCGAGCTCGCTCGCCGTCGCCGCGACCGATGGCACGGTCCAGAAACGCTTCCAGAACGGCACGGTAGCTGGTCAGGCGCTTCTAAAGACCGGCACGCTGGAAGGCGTCAAGGCACTCGCCGGGTATGTCATTGACGCGCAGAGCCGCCGCTGGATTGTCGTGGCCATCATCAACCACCCCAACGCTGTACGCGGCCAGGCCGCGCTGGACGGCCTTGTGCAGTGGGTATATCGCAGTGCGGGCACGTGGGACCCGCGTTCGCAACGCTGAGCGCCGAAGAGGGCAGCGAACGAACTGAGCGTGGGGGTCGTACGTTCGCGCCGAAGGGCCGCCCCGAGGACGTCAGTACGAGCGGGGCGAAGCCAAGGCGCGCAGCGCGCGTCCGCGAGTGCGGATGGCGGCCGACATGGGAATGCTTCGGAGTCCTCGTGACGGAAAGGAGGCCGCACGGAATCGCGCCCCCTTTGGGGGCAGCGGACCAAGTGAGCGTGGGGGTCCGTACCTTAGTTCAGACTCCCGGGATCGGCTTGCTGTCCTTGAACAGCAGGTAGCCGCGAACGACGCGGTAGATCACCCAGAGCGCCGTCACCAACCAGATGCCAAAGGCAATCGGAATGCCGATCAGGATGAGTCCGAGCGTGAACAGGATCAGGAGGCCGACCATGTCCCACAGGAACGACCACCAGAACGTGCGAATGAGCCACGTCAAATGCGACGCGACCCAGGTGTTGCGCGTGTCGTCGCGCTTCACGTAGCAGACGATGACTCCGATGATACCCAGGATCGTCATCAGCGGAAAGGGCGATGCCAGTCCCCGGCCGGCGATTTCCAGGACGGCCGCGATGGCGAACAGCGCGTAGGCGAGCGTGCCCGCGCTGACCGGTGCCGCGGGAATCTCGGAATTGGACTGTGGCGGGGGGAAATCGGGCATCGCGGGAAGCTCCCTATTGCATGATGCGCCGTGCGTCGGCGCCCGTGCCGC
Source organism: uncultured beta proteobacterium (assembly GCA_963829415.1). GTDB lineage: Bacteria > Pseudomonadota > Gammaproteobacteria > Burkholderiales > Casimicrobiaceae > VBCG01. Next base: position 459,948 of record CAWHII010000001.1, read on the forward strand.
GAAAGATGGGGCCGGCGGCCGGCCCCGTCAATGGACGGAAGACAATATGTCGTCCCAGGTCACTCGTACCTCCGGCCGTCCTTGTGCGCGGCGTAGACTCCGTTTTCGTCTTCGCACCACATGAGGTCGTCGTCCGGATAGAACGCGTTATCGCCGTCGACCCGGTTGCCGATTTCGAGATAGCTCGCCGGCAGCTTGCCGCGATTGACCAGATGATGCGCGTCGCGCCCGCCCGCGGCATAGCCGGCGCACATCCCCGCGGTCAGCACCTGTTCGCCGGCATCGGTCACCAGCACGACTTCGCCATGCAGGACGTACACAAATTCGTCCTCCAGCGTGTGCCAGTGCCGCAGCGCAGACTGTCCGCCCGGACCGAGCGTGACCAGATTGACGCCGAACCGGGTAAGGCCGCAGGCCTCACCCAGCTTGCGCTTGGCCCGATCGCCCATGCGCGAACGATACGGCTCGGGGTAGCCGGATCCGCGCTGCTCGGGCACGCTGCCGGGATCCAGCGCCGGCAGTAATAGGGTCTTGGGACGGGTCATGGCCCGCCAATTATGCCGCAGTAGCGTATCTTGCCGCGACTCCTCGATTCGCTTGGTGCCTGCCGGGATTATCGCGATGGACTTCCCTCGAGCCCGCCAGGCTTCAAGCGGCTATAATGGAAATGCGTTGTCCCGCGTTTCCAATGCAATCCACTGGAGGCAGCCATGTCCGTCGAACAAACACGCGATCAGATAGTCGATCAGTTTTCGAGCGTACTGTCCGAAGCCGAAAACCTGCTCAACAAGGCCACGCACGAAACCGGCGAGAAGGCCCGCGACCTGCGCTCGCAGGCCGAGGCCCGCCTGCTGTCCGCGAAGCTCAAATTGCAGGAGCTGCAAGGCGCGGCGGTCGACCGCGCCAAGGATGCGGCGCGGGTGACCGATGACTACGTACATGCGAACCCGTGGCAGGCCGTCGGCATTGCCGCCGCTGTCGGCCTGGTCGCCGGCCTGCTGATGAATCGGCGCTAGACGTTACGGCGGGAATCCACTCGCAATGGACTCCGGCGGGAATAGGCAAACTGCGCAGCAGGCAGCACCGCGCAGCCTGCGCGGCAGTGTGGCGCGCCTCGGCGCATCGTTGCTGGGCCTGGTGCGCACGCGCCTGGAACTCGCGTCGATCGAGTTCGCCGAGGAACGCAACCGGATCCAGCAGCAGCTGGTGTTGCTGGTTGCGGCGTCGGGATTGCTCATGTTCGGCGTGCTGTTTGCCGCGATGTGGGTCGTCGTTTATTTCTGGGACACCAACCGCCTGACCGCCATCGCCATCGTCGCGCTCGTCTTCGCCGCTGCGGGCGCCGCACTGCTGTTGGTGCGCTCGCAGGCTGCACGCTCGGCGCCGACACCGTTTTCCGCGACGATCGCCGAGTTCGAACGTGACCGCGTGGCGCTCGCTGGCGGGACGGACGGCGAACCTTCCGCGCCGCCTCTACCGTGAACACCGAAGCGTTGGCCCGGCGCAAGTCGCTGCTCGTGGCGCAGTCCCACCTGCATCGACTTCAAGCAGGAATGGCGTGGTACGACGTGAAGGAAGTCGTCGCGCCGACGCATCTTGCGCCGGCGCATGGGGGCCATGTCCGTTCGATTGCCGCAACGATGGTCGCAATCGCCGTGCCGCTATTCGGGATGTCGCGCCTCGGGCGCATCATGCGGGCCGCCTCCATTGGCCTGATGATCATGCGCGTCGTGCGCAGTTTGCGTAGCCGGATCTAGGGCCCGTCGGACGTGCTCTCACGCATGCGACGAATGCAAGTCCGACAGTCTGCTATAGCCCAAGTTCCCGCATCAGCACGTCGACCCGCGCCTTTACGGTGGCGTCCATCGTGATCGTCCGTCCCCATTCGCGCTGCGTTTCTCCCGGCCACTTGTGGGTCGCATCGATGCCCATCTTGCTGCCCAGACCGGCCGCCGGCGAGGCGAAATCCAGGTAATCGATGGGTGTGGACTCGACAATGAGCGTGTCGCGCTTTGGATCCACCCGCGTGGTCAGCGCCCAGACCACTTCGCGCCATTCGTGGATGTCCACATCGTCGTCGGTGACGATGATGAACTTCGTGTACATGAACTGACGCAGGAAACTCCAGACGCCGAACATCACGCGCTTGGCATGCCCAGGGTACTGCTTCTTCAGCGACACGACCGCCAGGCGATACGAGCAGCCTTCGGGCGGCAGATAGAAGTCGGCGATTTCCGGAAACTGCTTCTGCAGCAGTGGCACGAACACTTCGTTCAGTGCAACGCCCAGCATCGACGGTTCGTCCGGCGGCTTGCCTGTGTACGTCGAGTGATAGATCGGGTCGCGCCGCAGCGTGATGCGCTCGACGGTGAGCACCGGAAAGCGCTCGACCTCGTTGTAATAGCCGGTGTGATCGCCGAACGGCCCTTCCGCCGCTGTTTCGTAGCCGGTGGCATCCTGCGGATCCGGTTCGATGAAACCTTCGAGCACGATCTCCGCCGATGCCGGCACCTGCAGGTCGTGCGACAGGCACTTGACGATTTCGGTGCGGCCGCCGCGCAGCAATCCGGCAAACTGGTACTCCGACAACGAATCGGGAACGGGTGTCACGGCGCCTAGGATGGTCGCAGGATCGGCGCCGAGCGCGACGGCAATGGGAAAGCGCTTGCCGTTCGTGTGCATTGCGTGGTCGCGGAAGTCCAGCGCGCCACCCCGGTGCGCCAACCAGCGCATGATGACCTTGTTGCGGGCGATGACCTGCTGCCGGTAGATGCCGAGATTCTGGCGCTTCTTGTGCGGGCCGCGCGTGACAGTGAGTCCCCACGTGATGAGCGGCCCGGCATCGCCCGGCCAGCACGTCTGCACCGGCAGGCGCGCGACATCGACGTCCGCGCCCTCCCACACGACTTCCTGGCAGGGTGCCGATGAACGTTCCTTTGGCGCCATGTCGAGCACCTTCATGAACACCGGTCGAGTGTTCTGCCACGCATCCTTCAGGTTCTTCGGCGGATCGGGCTCCTTCAGGAACGCGAGCAATTTTCCGATTTCGCGCAGCGCGGTGCGCCAGTCGTCGCCGTCGACACCCATCGCGCGTGCCACGCGTTGCGGTGTGCCGAAGAGGTTGCCGAGCACCGGAATCGTGCCTCCGTTCGGCGCGCGAAAGTTGCCCGCGGGCCGTTCGAACAGCAACGCCGGGCCGCCGGCCTTCAGCACGCGATCGCACATTTCCGTCATCTCGAGTTTCGGATCGACGGACGCACCGACGCGCTTCAATTCGCCGCGCGCTTCCAGCTGGGAAATGAAGTCTCGGAGGTCGCGGTAGGCCATGGCTTTGCAACGGGTGTGAGCCGCGCATCATAGCCCTGGCCGCAACACCCGGCCAATTGCGTTGGTTGAGCGGCGACTACAATGCCGGATGCCCGGCGCAATTTCCCGCACCCGCGATTCCCGGTTCGACCGCACGCGCATCACCATCCTCGGCATCCTGCTCGCAGGCTTCGTGCTGTCGTTCTTCCATCGCACCGCGCCGGCCGCCATCGCCGGCGAGCTCACGCAGGCGTTCGCGATCAACAGCGCCGTGCTCGGCACGCTCGCGGCGACGTATTTCTTCGTTTACACGCTGCTGCAGATCCCGGTTGGCGTGCTCGCCGACACCCTTGGTCCGCGCGTGATCGTGACCGTCGGGGCGATGCTCGCAGGGGCGGGATCGATGCTGTTCGGACTGGCGCCCGCTTGGGAGGTGGCGGCGATCGGCCGCACGCTCGTCGGCATCGGTGTCTCGGTCGCGTTCATCGCACTGCTCAAGACCATCGCGGTCTGGTTTCCGGCCAATCGCTTCGCGACCTTGAACGGGGTAGCGCAGTTCGCGGGCAATCTGGGCGCGGTGACGGCCGGCGCGCCGCTCGCCTGGCTCGTCACCGTGACGTCATGGCGGGTGGTATTCGTCGGGCTGGGTTTCCTGTCCATGGCACTCGCCGCCGCATCCTGGATACTGGTACGCGATCGGCCTGAACAGCGCGGCTTCCCGCCAATCCACGCCGCGCCGCCAGCCACCGCAATGCGCACGCCGTGGACGCGTGCGCTGGCGCAGGTGATGGCCAATCCGAGAACCTGGCCTGTCTTCTTCGTCAACCTGGGTATTGGCGGCAGTTTCCTGGCGTTCGCCGGCCTGTGGGCGGTGCCGTTCCTGCAACAGGCGTACGGCATGCCGCGCAACGTCGCCGCCCAGCACGGCAGCCTGCTGCTGCTGGGCGTCGCGATCGGCGCGCTGGTCATCGGCGCACTTTCCGATCGCCTGCGCAACCGGCGCGACGTGATGCGCGCCTACACGTTACTTTACACGTTGACCTGGCTGCCGTGGTTGTTGCATTGGCAGCCGTCACTGGCAGCGAGTTACGCGTGGTGCTTTCTGATGGGACTGCTGATCCCCGGTTTCATGCTCACGTGGACGGTGGCCAAGGAAGTGAATCGGCCCGAACACGCCGGAATGGCGACTGCGGTGGTGAACGTCGGGATCTTCCTGGGCGCCGGCGCGCTGCAACCGCTGGTGGGCTGGGTGCTGGATCGCGGTCGCGCGGCGGGAGACCTCCAGCACGCATGGGACAGCGCGCTGCTGCTGCTTGCCGGCAGCGCGGCATTGGGGGCGCTCGCGACCCTCTTCGTGCGTGAGACCGCCAAACGCCATTGACCCTCAGATGACTGCGGCCATTCCCCCGTCCATCGGAATGATCGCACCCGTGACGTAACTTGCCGCGTCCGATGCCAGGAAGAGCGCCACCTGCGCCACTTCCTCGGGCGTTCCCGCGCGCCGCAGCGGAATTTTCGCCTGCTGCCGCGCCAGTAGTTCGGACTCGGGCGTGCCGGTCATCTTTGCCTCGACCGCCAGGCCTTCCTGTACGCGGCCCGTCAACGTGGTGCCGGGGCTGATCGCGTTGACGCGCACACCCTTGGGTCCGTAGGCCGCGGCGAGTCCGGCCGTCGCGAGCATCAGCGCCGCATTGGCCGCGCCGCCCGGCAGGTGAATGGGATTGGCCACCTTGCCGCCCATGCCGATGATGTTGACGATCACGCCACGGCCGCGCGCTGCCATCTGTTTGACGACGATGTCGACCGGATAGACATAACTGAAGAACTTTGCGTCCATTGCATCGTGCCACGCCTGCGCGTTCAGGTCGTCGGGTGCGGTGCGCCTGGCCGCACCGGCCGAATTGACCAGCACATCGACCGGCCCCAGCCGCGACACGACTTCGGCCACCATTTGGCCGGCATCGTCGGCGCGCGTCAGGTCGGCGACGATTCCCAGGGGCTTGTGCGCCGATTGCGGCAACTGCGCGAGCGCGGCGTCGAGGTTCTTGCGGCTGCGCGAGACCAGCGCAACCTTCGCGCCCTCGCGGAGGAAGCCCTCGGCGCATGCAAAGCCGATGCCCTTGCTGGCACCTGTGATGATGACGACCTTGTCGGCGAGTTTGAGATCCATGGGCAATCAGCCTTTCGCCGCAAAGCGTTTTTCGAGCGAACCCATTACCGCAGGCCACGCCTTTTCGAAATACGCCTTGTTCTTCGCCCAGTCCTCGCCGGTACCGTAGCCGAAGTTGCGCAGCGTGAGCTCAGTGCGATTGTCGGGCAGCGGCTTGAAGTCCAGATAGACCAGCGTGCGCAGCTTGCGGATGGCCGGAATTTCTGGCGGCGCGTTCCACTCGAACACGAACTGCTCCATGGGCTTGACGTTGTGCACGAGACAGCCTTCGCTGCCGCGAAACCCTTCCGGATTGTTGACGCCGAACCACAATTCGAAGGCACCTCCCGGCACCGGTTCCACCCTCGCCGCCTTCGGTGCCCAGAAGCTCTCGATTCCCTCCGCCGTCGTCCAGACCTTCCATACATCCGCGACCGGCGCGTTGATGATTTTCGTGACGGCGATATCGGGCGCGAGCGATTGGGCGCCGGCGACTGCTGCGGCAAGTGCCGCGCCCAGAGCAATCAGCATCGGTCGGAAATGGCGGAGGGAAAGACGCATCATCGGAAACTCCGGTAGCGAGGGCCGCCCTTGCGGCAAGTCATGCGGAAGCCTTCACTCGGAAGGTCGGTACCAGGAACGCTTCGATCGCCCGCCATGCGGCAAGTTTTTCCGCAAACGGCCGCGTATAGGCAGGGCTCGACGAGGGCAGGACGAGTGTAGCGTATCCGGCCTCGCGCCATTCACGTTCGGAGCGCGCCGCGGTTCCGCCATTGAATCCGACCAGCCGAAGGCCGGGCGCACGCGACCTGATGCGGTCCACTTCGCCGCGCCGCGCATTGCGTATCGCGGAATCGAGGCTCCCCGTGCGTGCGCAGGCGATGATCGTGTCCCATACCGCGATGCCATGCGCTTTGAGGCGAGTGAGGCGCGCCGGATACGCCAGCGTCGTCAGCGGTTCGTCCAGCACGGCAGACAGCAGCGGCCAGAATTGATTGCGGGGATGCGCGTAGTACGCCCGCGCCGCGAGCGAGGCTTCGCCCGGAAAACTGCCGAGGATCAGCACGCACGCATTGGTCGCGACGACCGGCGGGAGCCCGCGCAGCAGAAGTTCCTCAGCGCTCATCGCAAACGCGGCCACGCATGCATGCGGACCGCATAGTCCAGCGCGACACCTGCAAAAACCGCGAAGCCCAGCCAGTGATTGGAAAGAAAGGCACGAAAGCAACGCTCGCGCTCGCGCGTGCGGATCAGCCACAGGTGGTAAGCGGCGAATGCGACCGCCACCGCATACCCGGCCCAGAAGATGCCGCCCAATTCGCGTACCCGGGCGACCCATGACAATCCAGCGAAGTAGACTACGTAACAGCACGCGACCGCCACTACGTCGAAGCGCCCGAAAGTCAACGCGGACGTGCGCAGGCCAAGACGCAGATCGTCGTCGCGGTCGACCATCGCATATTCGGTATCGTAGGCAACCACCCAGAACAGGTTGGCGGTAAACATCGTCCATCCCCACCACGGGACGGTGCCATGCACAGCCATGAACGCCATCGGGATGCCGAAGGAAAACGCTATCCCCAGAAACGCCTGGGGCAGTGCGAAGAACCGCTTGCAGAACGGATAGACGACGGCGATGGCCAGCGCGGCGACGGAGAGCCGGACCGTTTGCAGATTGGTTCCGTAGGCGACCAGCACGAAGGCCACCGCGGCCATGGTCGCAGCGACCACCAGCGCCTCCCACGGCTCGATCTCATCGCGCGCCAGCGGACGGTCGGCCGTGCGCATCACATGGGCGTCGAAGTCGCGGTCAGCCCAGTCGTTCAGCGCGCAACCAGCGCAACGCATCACGATCGTGCCTATTGTGAACACGACGACCAGCGCCGGCGTCGGCATGCCATCGGTCGCCAGCCAAAGCGCCGCGAGTGTCGGCCACAACAGCAGCAGTGTGCCAATCGGCTTGTCGAGGCGCATCAGCCGTTCATAGGCATTGATGCGTTGCTTCCAGAAGGGCGCAATGGAAGCGGGCGGCGCGTCCATCATATGGGCAACGCGAGTTGTTTTCTCAAATCGCGCGGCGCGACTCCGGAGAGCAGGGTATCGGGTGTGGGGAATTGCAGGCGCACGCGCAGCTCATGTTTCAATCGATCGTTGGTGAGTCGCCGTGACTCACTCATGAACGACAGCAGCATGGGCGCGATGCGCTGTTCGGCTTCCTCCCATGTCACGCGCGGAGGGCGGGGCAACTGGTAGGCATCGGCGACCGCGTCGAACCAGTTGCCCATCTTCAGGTTTGCGTCGTCGGTCACGTTGTACGCGCGATTCGGGCGGCCGTGGAACATCGCCGCTACCGTGGCACGCGCGAGATCGTCGGCATGGATATGGTTGGTGAACACGTCGTCGTCCGCGGCCAGTACGGGCGTCCCCTGCCTGATCCGGTCGAGCGGCAGCCGCGTTTGCGCATATATTCCCGGCGCACGCAGAATCGCGAGCTGCACGCCGTAGTCACGCGCCCACGCGCGCAGGCGGTCCTCGGCGGCGACTCTCCGGCGCGCGCGCGGCGTCTGCGCGCGCCGGGCATGGGTTTCGGTCACCCGCGCACCCGCGCAATCGCCATAGACTCCCGACGTCGAGATGTAGACAAAGCGCTGCGGTATAATCCGCGCCCTTGCGAGCGCCGCGATGAGCTTTTGCGTCCGCGGATCGTCGCGGCCGGAAGATGGCGGCGGCGCAAAGTGCAGGACCGCAAAAGGCGCAGTGCGCAGCCGCCGAAGCGTTGTATAGTCGTCGAGGTCGCCGGCCAGCGGTACGATACCGTGGGCGCGCAGTTTGGGGCCATCTGCGGCGCGTCGGGTGAGACCATAGAGCCGAACCCGGCCGCGCAAGAGAAGCGCCGTGCGCAACGCGACGTCCCCGCATCCTATCAACAGTACCCTGATCACGTCCCGGCTCTCGGCAACATGCGCGCCGCGCGGGCGACGCGATTGCCGCAACCGCGTCCGAACGGCGAACGTTTCAACATGACCTTCAAGATTATCATAAAGCCGAGCGACCATTCGTATGCGTGCGAGGACGGCGAAACCGTGCTTGCCGCGGCGATGCGCAACGATCTGATGCTGCCCTATGGCTGCCGCAACGGCGCCTGCGGAACGTGCAAGGGCCGAATCCTTTCGGGCAACGTCGATTACGGGCCGCATCAGGCATCGACGCTGACCGAGGATGAAAAACGGACCGGGCTGGCGTTGTTCTGCTGTGCGCGGCCGCTGACCGATCTCGCCATCGAGGTGCGCGAAGTGCGGCGTGCCGGCGACATCCAGATCAAGCGGCTGCCGTGCCGCATCGAGTCGATCGCGAAGGCCGCACCGGACGTCGCGATCGTGCGCTTCAAGCTTCCGGCGAACGAGCGGATGCAATATCTGGCTGGCCAATACATCGATTTCCTGCTGAAGGATGGCAAGCGCCGGAGTTTCTCGCTCGCCACGGCGCCGCACGACGACCAGCTGCTGGAACTGCACATCCGACACGTGCCGAACGGATTCTTCACCGATCTGCTGTTCGCGCATTACAAGGGACGCGAGATCCTGCGCCTCGAGGGTCCATTGGGCGCGTTCTATCTGCGTGAGGATTCCGACAAGCCGGTGATCTTCGTCGCCGGCGGGACCGGCTTTGCACCGATCAAGGCGATCATCGAACACGCGCTGCACCACAAGCTCGATCGCGAAATGGTGCTGTACTGGGGCGTGCGCTCGCTGCGCGACCTCTACCTGCCGGACATGCCGGGCCGATGGCAGTCGGAGCACCGCAATTTCACATTCATCCCCGTGCTGTCGGATCCGCGCCCCGAGGACGCGTGGCCGGGCCGAGTCGGTCTCGTACACGCGGCGGTCGCGACGGATTTTCCGGACCTCTCTGGCTACCAGGTCTATGCGTGCGGCGGTCCGCTGATGATCGAGGCGGCACGCAGCGAATTCACGCAGAAGCGCGGACTGCCGGTGGAGGAGTTCTACGCCGACAGCTTCACCTACGCGGCGGAAGCGGAAGCGCGGAGCCTCTGAGCGCCACAAAGGTGCGTGACGCCAGGATGTTGAAGATCGTCATCCACGTGAAGGCGCGGGTCCATAGGTTTCCGTCAATAGTCGCTGGATTCCCGCGCAGTTTGGTATCTGAGCGGGAATGACGTGCGCATTGGGGAAGTCTTTGCGCATTGTTCCAATACTCGCTAACGCGGGCGCTTGAGTTCGGCCAGCGCGAGCTTGAGCGCCATCGCGAGGTGGGAGTTGGCCGATTCCTCCCGCCCCAGCCTTGCCTGCATTTCGCCCAGCGCCACGTGCGCGCGCCAATGGTTGTCAAGCGCCAGGCTCGCCTCGAAGTACGTCTGCGCCTTGCCCCACAATTTTTCGCGTTCGCACAGCTTGCCCAGCGCATAGAGCAGCGTGGCGTCCTGGCTGTGCTGAAGCAGCCAATGTTCCGCCGTCTCCAGCTGCCGCGTTGGTTCGGGCGTTCGGCATTGGGCATACAGCGTGGCGAGTTCCGAATCCCATTCCCGATCCAGACAACGGACAATGATCTCCGCGGCTTCGCGGTCACCGCCCAGCATGAGAAAGCTGGTCGCGCCCGCACGCGCGACTTTGGGCTTCTGCTTGTCCACATCGGGCAAGCGATTCCAGTAGGCGCGCAGACCGGTGGCATCCTGGCGCAACGCCGATAGCGCTTCGGCATGCGCACCGGCGCGCACCAGGTCGCCCTGTGCCGCGTCGTAGACACGGCGCTTGATCAGTTGATCGACGAGCGGAGGAATTTCCGCCTGGCGGCCGGCCGCGGTAAGCGCCCGCAGCTCGAGCCGCAGCGCCGCGGTATGCAGACCCGCTTCGCGCTTCAGCTCACCCAGCTGAGCCAGCGCGTCGCCTGGCTGTCCCCGCTCGAGCGCCGTTTCCGCGGTAAGCATCAGGCGCGGCACCGCAAGGCTTCCGACGCCCGCGTCCGGTCTGCCCAGATAATGCAACGCGGTATCGAATTCGCGCGTATCGATGGAAGCGCGCGCGCCGACCAGCGCCGCCAATCCTGAAGAATGCGGGATCGCGAGCGCTTCGTCGGCGAAGTGGCGCGCTTTGCCGTATCGCCCTTCGAGCAGCGCGACGACCGCCGCATCCTGTTTGGCGCGCGCACGTTCGACATTGCGGCGGCGTCGGGCTTCGCGCACTTCATGCGGCAGCCGCGTGATCCTTGCCGAAAGGCGCAGCAGCAGGTAGACCAACGCGAACGCGGCGAGCACAAAGATGATGAATGCATTCAGCGAAAGCTCGACGCGATAGGGCGGCGCAACGAACAGCGCATAGCCGGCGTTGTGCTTAAACAGCAACGCGGCGAGCACCGCGAGCACGGCCAGCAGCAGGAACGCGAACAGCGCGCGCATCGCTTGCCCTGCCGTCAGGGCGCGCGCGCCGGCGGCGCCGCGGCAGTCGCGGCCCTTACGCCGACGCGCTCGCGTGACGCCTTCACCGTGCGCAGCGCGGTCAGGCTTGCGTTGATGTCCGGCAGTTCGGCGGGCATCACGACCGCGCCGATTTGCGTCAGCGTCGCCATGAGCGCCTGCACGGGCTTGGTGCGCGTATCGAAATATTTCTTGACCCAGTCATTGGCCGCGGCAATGTCCGACTTGTAGCTCGATTCGTCGCGGGAAAGGAGCGCCACGCGCGCCGCCAGCAGCCGCAAACGGAGGTTCTCGCGCAGGAAATACTGCTGCGCCGGAGCCACGAGCGGCGCCGCCGCACGGTCGGACACTTCGATGCGCACCACTGACTTCAGTTCGTCCCAGGTACTGCGCAGGAAGGCAAGCCACGCGGGATCGTCACGCCGCATCGGTGCGGGCGGCGGTTCCGGCAGACGTTCGTCCTGCGCGAGCGGAAGTGAGTCGACTCCCGCGAGCGCGCGATCGAGCTTCACCGCGATGCCGGGAACATCGACGGCCGGCACTGCACGGAGGCGGTCCATGTCCCGGGCGAGCGCGCCTCGCAGTGGCGTCAACTGCGGGCGATTCGCCCCGGCCAGCCTGCCATCGGCCAGCTGCAGCGCGACGAGCGCCGCGGGCACGTTGGCGGCCAGCGTCAGTTGCTGGCTCGCGAGCGACAGGATCTGTTCCACTTCGGCAAGCAGAATTTCGTCGCGCGACGGTGCAATGTCGTGGTACTGCGTTTCGAGCGACGCCTGCTGCGCCTGCAACTCGGCCAGCCTCGTTTCCAGCAACGCAAGCCTGGCGTGCGACTCCCGCAATTCGCCCGTCTGGTCCGCGTCGCGAGCCTTCGCCTGTACCAATGCCGCATCCTCGTCCGCCAGACGTTTCATCAACTCGGAGCGTTGCGCATCCGCGCCGGTGCGCGCGTCGAGCCAGGCGAGTCCCGTGATGACTGCGAGCGCGATGGCGACAAGCGACAGGACAGCCCGCGAGACCGGCTTCGCGAACGGCGTGGCGGGACGCGGAATGCGCGCCGCGCCTTGCTCGGGCTCGGCTGCCGGCGCGACACTGTCCGCAATGGGAGGCGTGGGATCCATCGAATGACTTCCTGCGAACATCGATTCTAGCAGCCTGTTGGACTGGCCTTCGCGTATGTATTGCCGGGGCAGGAAGCGATGGATGCGGGGCGCGTGGTGCTGCGAATGTCGCGACACTGGCCGTGGGTGCCAGTGGTCGCTTACAATCCACTTTCCTGTGTCGCCCGCGGGCGACTTGAGCCAACCCGTACGGACGACCCCTTGTGAACGGCCTCACGCTGCTCGTCGTGATCGCGCTTGCGATCGCAGTCTTCGTCGCGTATCGGATAGGCCGACTGCGAGGTCGCCGCGAAACCTTGGCCACGCTGCCGATGCGCGAGGCAGTGAACTACATGTCGCCGCCGGCGCCCGCGCCAGACGTGCCGCAAGCCGTGGCCGCTGCGCTCGGCGACGCGCATGCCGATGTGGAAGGCGATGCGGCAAGCGACGTGACAGCCAAGGCCGCAAACGCCGGCGGCGCAGTCGATGAGAAGGCGCGCCTGGTGCGCAGCCTTGCCGCCGAAAACGACGCGCTGCGCCGCGCCGCGACGACAAGCGAAGCGCTGCGCATCCAGCTTGCCGATTTCGCGGCGGACCGGCGTCACCTGTTGCGCGAAGGTGCGCAGGCAAGAGCCGACACGGCACGCTACCGCGAACTCGTCATCGACCTCGAGAACAACGCGCTGCCGCCGCTATTGACCGGCCCCAATGCATTCGACGACCTGAAGCTCATCGTCGGCATCGGCCCGGTGCTGGAGCGAATGCTGCACCGGCTGGGCGTGGCGACCTATCGGCAGGTCGCGCACTGGAGCGAACGCGACATCGACGAGATCGACGCCAAGCTGCCGGAGTTTCCCGGCCGCATCCGCCGCGACGGCTGGGTCACGCAGGCGCGAGAGCTGCATCAGTCCAAGTACGGCGAGACGCTGCCGGTACGTTAAGCGGACGTCATGGGCAACACGACACCGCCGGCCATCGCGAATCCGATGGCGAATGCGCTGCTGCCGATTCTCATGCTCACGTTCATATGGGGTTGCAACTGGCCGGTGCTGAAGATCGGCGTGACCGAAATCGCGCCGCTGACCTTCCGCTCGCTCACACTCCCTTTCGCAGCGATGGGGATGTTCCTGATCACGCACTGGAGCGGCGAATCCATCCGCATTCCGCGGGAATGGTGGGGCCGGCTCGGGATCCTCGCGTTCCTGAACATCGCCGGCTGGAACGGTTTCGTGCTCTTCGGCGTGCAACAGCTTCCGGCGGGCCGCAGCGCAATCATTGCCTATACGATGCCGATCTGGGCCACGCTGATCGCGATGGTCGTGCTGCACGAGCCGCTCAATCGCCGCAAGACCGTCGGCTTGGCTCTGGGCATGCTCGGCATGGCGATCCTGCTGGGCGACGACATACGCCACATCCGCACAGCGCCTACGGGCGCGCTGCTGATTCTTGCCGCGGCAATCCTGTGGGCCTGCGGCACGGTGCTATTGCGCAAGTGGAAGCCGCCCTTTGCGCAAAACGCACTGTCCGGCTGGATGATGCTGTTGGGTTGGCTGCCGCTGGCGATCCTGGCACCGTTTTTCGATCCGCACCCCGCGTCATACCTGACCACGCTCTCCGGTCAGGCGTGGTTCGCCATCGCCTACAACATCTTCCTGGCCGGGACGCTGGCGCACTGGGCTTGGTTCACGCTCGCGCGCACGCTGCCCGTCGCGGTGTCGTCGCTGTCCTCGCTACCCGTGCCGGTCGTCGGCGTATTCGCCGGCATGTTGTTTCTGGGCGAGCGGCCGGGCGTCACGGAATTCACGGCGCTGGCGCTGGTGCTGGCATCGCTCTTCGCCGTGCTGTTCCAGCCGAAGCAGAAAACACCGCCCCCAGCAACGGCGTCAGAGCCGTCGCCCTGACCGGCCATCAGGCCAATTCGGGAATCAGCGTCAGCACCGACTTGCCGGCGAACCACGCGTCGAGGTTCGCCTTGCACAGATCGCCCATGGCCTTGCGCGTTTCGTGGGTCGCGCTGCCGACGTGCGGCAGAAGCACGACGTTGTCCATCGCCAGCAGCGGCGCGGGAATGTGCGGTTCGTCGGCGAAGACGTCGAGGCCCGCGCCTTTGATCGTCCGGGCCTGCAATGCGGCAACCAGCGCCGGTTCGTCGACGATCGAGCCGCGCGCGATGTTGACGATCGTCCCTTTCTTGCCCAGCGCATTGAGCACGCCGGCGTTGACGATATTCTTTGTTGCGGCGCCTCCGGGGCACGCCACCACGAGAAAGTCCGATTCCGCCGCGAGCCCGACCAAGTCCGGCACGAAGCGATAACGCACGTCCTGCGGCTTGCGGCCGGTATAGGAGACGTGCATCCCCAACGCGCTGACGCGCTCCGCGATCGCCTTGCCGATGCGTCCCAACCCCAGGATGCCGACGCGCTTGCCGGCGAGCTTGGTTGTGAGTTCCGGACCGCGCTTCTCCCATTCACCGGCATGCACGAAACGATTGAGGCGCACGAAGCCGCGGCCGGTCATCATGATGAGGCACAGCGCCACATCGGCCACGTCTTCGGTGAGCACATCGGGCGTGTTCGTCACCTTGATCCCGCGTGATCGGCAATAGTCGACGGGCACGCCGTCATAGCCGACGCCGAACACCGAAATGATCTCGAGCTTCGGCAATGCGTCGAGCAGTGAGGTCGGCGTCACCGTTCCGCCCCCCTGCACCAGTCCGCGGATGCGTTGCCCTTCCGCCGCCAGCAATCCCGGCTTGTGACTCGCCTGATGGTAATCGTGGCAGTGATAGTCGGCCTTCAGTGGATCGTAGAGGAACGGCGGCAGCGGTGCGGTGACGATGATATCGGGTTGGGCCATGGGAGATTGGAGGGTCAGGTGAACATCAGGTGGGTGGATGGGGCGCGAACCATTCTAGCAACCCGGCAATGAGCCCGGCGTCGGCGCCGCCGGTTTCGACGGGAACGAAACCCAGGCTGCGGGCATGCTCCGCGATGCGCGGATGCGGCACGAACGCAGGAAGCTGCCGGAGCCGGTACAGATCGCCGACGTCGAGCAGCGCGCACAGATTGTCGAGCCCTTCGCTCGACGTCAGCGTCAGCGCGTGGGCGCGGCCTTCGCGCAGTACCTCGCACAACCCCGCCGCGCCCGTCGCCGGTGCGGCACGGCGATAACATTCGGCGTAGATCACCCGGGCGCCCCGCGCAAGCAGCGCTTCACCCAGATCGCCGCGCCCGCCCTCGCCACGAAAGATCACGATGCGCTTGCCGACGACATCACGCAGTTCCGGCAATGCGAGCAATCCTTCGCTGTCGAATGTCGACGCGGGAATCCTTGCCTCGGCGATGCCTGTCGCGGCCAACGCGGCCGCCGTCCCCGGCCCGGGCGCCAACGCCAGTAGCTTCGACGGCCAGTCGTTCGGCGCAGGCACGCCATATTCCACGGCATTGGCCGACACAAAGATCGCGATGTCGTACTGATCCAGCGTCGCGTGCACCGAATCGAGCGAAGCGCGATCCGCTGGCGGCAGGATCACGATGGCAGGAACGACAATCGGCGTGGCACCCAGCACTTCGAGCTGCCGCGCGAGTCCTGCGGACTGGCGCGCTGGCCGCGTGACAATCACGCCGACACCGGCCAGAGGACCGCGGGGCGCGGGCGCGTGAGCCAGCGGATACGCGCTCAAGTTGGGGCCACTTTGCGTCAGGTTGCGATAAAGCGTGCGGCGCCGCGCGCGAGGAAGTCATCGGCCAGCTCCTGTCCCAGAACCGCTGCGGCTTCACTGTCCGCCACGTCCGCCTCGGCTTCGCCGCGCAGGATATCGCGACCGTCGCGGCCAGCGAGCAGACCGCGGAGCCAGAGCGTGCCGCCTTCCCATTCGGCGTAGGCAGCGAGTGGCGTGCGGCAACTGCCGCCCAGTGCCCGGGAGAATGCCCGTTCAGCCGTGGTGGCAAGCGTAGTGCCGACGTCGGCCAGCGGCGCCAGCGCGGCCAGTATGTTGGCGCGATCGCTGCGACATTCGAGTGCCAACGCGCCCTGCCCAGGTGCAGGCAGACTTTCCTCCGGCTCCAGCAACGCCGCGATCCGCGCGCCGAATCCGAGGCGCTTCAATCCCGCGGCGGCTAGGATAATGGCGGCGTACTGACCTTCGTCGAGCTTGCGCAGGCGAGTATTGACGTTGCCGCGCAGCGGTTCGATCTGCAGATGCGGATGACGCTCGCGCAATTGCGCTTCGCGGCGTAGGCTCGACGTTCCAACCACCGCGCCCGGTGGCAGTTCCGCGAGCGCCGAATGGCGATTGGAAACGAAGGCGTCGCGCGGGTCCTCGCGGGCGGTGATCGATGCCAGTGCGAATCCGTGCGGCATCTCCATCGGCACATCCTTCAACGAATGCACGGCCAGATCGGCGCGGCCTTCGTCCATCGCCACTTCGAGTTCCTTGATGAACAGGCCCTTGCCGCCGATCGACGAGAGCGGCTGGTCGAGAATGCGGTCGCCTTGCGTCGTCAGCCCCAGCAGGTCGATCGCCATGCCGGGATATTGCCCGATCAACCGCGCGCGAATGTGCTCGGCCTGCCACAGCGCCAGCGCGGATTCACGGGTAGCGATGCGCAGCCGGCGCGGCACCGGCACCGGGATCATCGGCTGTTGTCGCACTCGAGTGGCCTTTCCATCCCGCGATTACGCGGCATTTGAGTCCATCTGCATCATGCCGAACAGATTGCCCTCGGTGTCCTTGCAGTAGGCGAGCCAACCCATCGTCGGGATCGGCATCTTTGGCACCGCAACGGTGCCGCCGGCGGCGACCGCCTTCGCAACCATCGCGTCCACATCATCCACGCCGCTCGTGCACACATAGGCATTGACGGCGGCCATGTTGACCGGCCCGGGACCCTGGCGCGGCATGAGGCCACCATTGATGCCCGGCGTCCCCTCTTCTCCAGTCTTGACCAGCCAATACGGCTGACCTGCCCACTGCGAGAACGTCCAGCCGAAGAGCTTGGTATAGAAAGCGATAGCGCGCTCGGTGTTTTCTGCGTGAATTTCGAAGTGGATCGGGCGATTCATAGAGGGTCTCCTGCGCGGGGACATTGGGGCGGCTATGATAGCGCCTTCCCCAAACCTGTGGATCTGCCATGCGCATCGTGATCACCGGCGGCGCCGGATTCCTGGGCCGCCGTCTGGCTGTCCGGCTACTCGAGCGCGGCACGCTTACCGACTCCACCGGCCGGCTGCGCGAAATTGCGCAAATCGTGCTTCTGGACGTCGTTCCCGCCAAATTGCCCGAGGATCCGCGCCTGGCAATCGTTGCCGGCGACCTGGCAGATTCTACCGTCGTCGAGCGTGCCGTGACCCGCGACACCGACAGCGTGTTTCATATGGCCGCGGTCGTCAGCGGCCAGGCGGAAGCAGATTTCGACATCGGCATGCGGGTCAATCTCGATGCGACACGACTGCTGCTCGAGCGTTGCCGCAAATTGGCCGCGCCACCCAAATTCGTGTTCACGAGTTCGCTCGCCGTTTTCGGCGGACCGGTGCCCGACCCCGTGACCGACGACGCGCCGGTCACGCCGCAAGCATCCTATGGCTGCGCAAAAGCTGATCGGCGAATATCTCGTATACGACATGACGCGCAAGGTCTTCATCGACGGTCGAAGCTTGCGCCTGCCGACGGTCACGGTGCGGCCGGGCAAACCGAACAAGGCTGCGTCGTCGTTCGCGAGCGGCATCATCCGCGAGCCGCTGTCCGGTGTGGACGCGACGTGTCCCGTGGCGCCGACGACGAAGATGTGGGTGCAAAGTCCGCGCGCGGTGATCGAAAATCTGATCATCGGCCACGAGGTGCCGGCGTCATCGTTCGCGTACACCCGATCGGTCAACGTTCCGGGCATCTGCGTCTCCGTCTCGGACATGGTCGCGGCGCTGCGTAAGGTTGCCGGCAACGAAGTCGCCGACCGCGTGAAATGGATCCATGATCCGGTCATCGACAGGATCGTCGCGACGTGGCCGTCGAATTTCGCGCCGAAGTTGGGGCACGCGCTGGGCATGAAGGCCGATCCGGACTTCGAGAGCATCGTGCGCGCATACATCGCGGACGACATGCCCCGGAGTTAGCGGTCCCGATGCACGAACAGCTATGAACCGGAAGGTCAATGGCGTAGCGCTGCTGAAGCTCACGTCCGTCATCGCCGTAGTGTTGATTTCGTCGAGGGGGTGGGCTGGGACGCGTGTCATTCTTTCGCCGTACACCGCGCCCGGCAACCCGTCGAAACTGTACGTTGACCAGTTTGCCGATCCACCTCCCGATCAGTTCTATCTCAAGGCCCGTTTTCAGCGTTCCTGGTCCGGCGGCGCGCCGTTTGCGAACCAGACTTCATACAATCCGTCGGCATATACGGGAGTTGGCCCCTTGCCGCTTCACAAGCAGCGCGGCCCCCTGGGTGGAAACGCTGGTCAGTCGACCTATCAGATCTCGGGAAACGAAGTCGGCATCCTGATGCGAACCTGGGATGGACCCCATCCCTGCGCGGGGGTAGCGCCCACCGCGTGCAACGGCTTCCACAAACACACGGTGTACGAGCGCAACTGGTCCACTTTCGAAAGGGCTTTCACGTCGAGGAACCCGTCCAGTTCCCTTGATATCGAAGCCGACATCAACGTCAAGCATTTCGCTCAATGGAATTCGGGAACGGCCGGCGCTCCGGTCGGCATCGTCGCAGGCCAGCTCGTGTTTGTTATCTTTCTCGAAGACAAGGAGCACCATCGAATTCAATATGTCATCTATGCGTTCGACAGCAACCTCAATACGAACGACGGCAATGAACTCGATCCCCAGCTCGAGCCGATAGGCACGGGCAATAATGGCTATTACCTGACGTCGTCCTTCAAGAAACGTCGGGTCATGAAGTACACGACGGTCGACGGCAGTTCGGCCGAGTTTGGCAATGTTCCGTGGGCGTCATACCGCCATTTCAAGATTCGCATAACGCAGGACAACTTGTCGAATGCGATCAAGTCCCTCAATGCCAAGGGCGGAAACCTCTCGCCGGACGTCATGAATTATGGAATCACACTGGTCGGAATCAATCAGGAGATCGCGTACAGGGCGAAGATCGAAAAGAGCGCGATTCGCTATGACGACAATGGCGATGAAGCAGTCATGGGAAGTTCGGTCAAGAATATCAAGGTCAGCGAGTCGAATCAGGGCAATCCGCCCCCTCCTTGAGTTTGGTGCGCGACCACTCCCCGGATCCAGGTCTGGGCCGGGCATGGCATCCCAAAGGTAATTCGCGAGCCTCACATGTCTGATCGTCGCAGGCGACCTGCCCATGCGAGGCCCCATTCACTCCACGAACAACGCGCTTTCTGCGGGCTCTGCTGCGGCCAGTGCTTCCTCCAGCAGTTCCGGCCCCGCGTCGCGCAACCGGGCGGAATCCGAAAGGATCTGCCGAAAGCGCCGGCCGCCCGGACGGCCATGAAAGAGACCTAGGAAGTGCCGCGCGATTCCACGCAGCGGGATGCCGCGTTCGCGTTGCGCGGCAACGTAGGGCATCAGCGCGCGCAGGATGTCCGCCCGCGTCGGCGGAGCCGTTTCAACACCGAACAGCCGCCAATCCACCGGCGCCAGAATGTATGGATCGTGGTACGTGGCGCGACCGAGCATCACGCCGTCGACACGGTCGAGTTCACGCTCGATCGCTGGCCAGTTGGCGAGCCCGCCGTTCAGCACGATGGTCAGATGCGGGAAATCGCGCTTCAGCCGATGCACGATGTCGTAACGCAGCCTCGGCACTTCGCGGTTCTCCTTGGGCGACAACCCTTTGAGCACCGCATTGCGCGCATGCACGATGAACACGTCGCAGCCCGCCCGCGCGACCGTGCCGACGAAATCGCGGACGAATCCGTAGTCCTCGCCGTCGTCGAGGCCTATCCGGTGCTTGACCGTCACCGGGACCGTGGTCGCGTCGCGCATCGCCTTCACGCAATCGGCAACGAGCCTCGGATCGCCCATCAGGCACGCGCCGAAACTACCCGTCTGCACGCGCTCGGACGGACAGCCGCAATTCAGGTTGATCTCGTCGTAACCCCATTGCTCGCCGAGGCGCGCGCCGTGCGCGAGCAACGCAGGATCGCTGCCGCCCAACTGCAACGCCACCGGATGCTCGGAGCGATCGAAATCGAGATGGCGCGGCACATCACCATGCAGCAGTGCCGGCGCGGTCACCATTTCCGTGTACAGGCGCGCGTGGCGCGAGATGAGGCGCAGGAAGTACCGGCAGTGCCGGTCCGTCCAGTCCATCATGGGTGCCACGCAGAAGCGGTGGGACAGGGGATTCATACAGCCCATACGATACATGCACGCTCTATTCAACACCGCTCGCGGGGGCGGTCTTTACCCTCGCCGGAGCGCTTGACCGCGTTCGACCCAAAGCCGCTGGCTCGGTGAGGTTTGGGCCGCCGTGGAGCGGTCATTGATCATGACGGGTCCAACCTTGGGGGGCAGGTTGGGCACTCAGACCGACGCGTTGAGAATCGCCTGATGCCTGTCGCTGTCCCATCAGTACAGCCGGATCGCCATGTCGAAGTACCAGGTTCGGCGGATCTCGATCACGTCGAACTCGCGGGCCAGACCCGGCGGGAACACCTGGTAGGGCGTCTGGCTGTGCACGACGCGTCGTATCGCTTCGTCGATGGCCGCCACGCCGCTGGATTGAACGAAGGTCACCGACTCCACCGAGCCGTCGCTACGAATGGCCACCGTCACGAGGGGATCGGTGTGAGGCTGCTTCGCCGCTTCGCGGACCATGTCGAACGTCATGTTCAGCTGGATCTTCCGGGCTCCAGGCTTCCGCGTACAGGATGAGTTCCGCGTTGGGGTCAGTGCGACCGAAGAGCCTGTATCGACGTGCGCTGCTCGACGAGGGTGACAGGCGCGCTGCAGCCGTTGCAGCTTCACGCCGGGCGGCCTCCTCGTCCAGCTGTCGTCCTATCGCCCGAAGCGCCGCTTCCCGTCTTGCGGCCGCCTCTTGCGCAACTTCGACCCGTGCGGCTTCGACCCGTGCGGCTTCGACCCGTGCGGCTTCGACCCGTGCGGCTTCGACCCGTGCGGCCTCGACCCGTGCGGCCTCGACCCGTGCGGCTTCGACCCGTGCGGCCTCGACCCGTGCGGCCTCGACCCGTGCGGCCTCGACCCGTGCGGCCTCGACCCGTGCGGCCTCGACCCGTGCGGCCTCGACCCGTGCGGCCTCGACCCGTGCGGCCTCGATCCGTGCGGCCTCGACCCGTGCGGCCTCGACCCGTGCAGCCTCGATCGGTGCGGCCTCGACCCGTGCGGCTTCGATCCGTGCGGCCTCGACCCGTGCAGCCTCGACCCGTGCAGCCTCGACCGGTGCGGCTTCGATCCGTGCGGCCTCGACCCGCGCGGCCTCTAGTCGTGCGGCCTCCTGCCGTGCCGCCTCCAGCTGCTCCGCCTGCCGTTGCCCCTCCTGCTTGGAAGGATCGAGCTTGGCCAGCTCAACGGCTCGTTCCCGCGCCTCCTGGTCGATTCGCGCCCGCGCTGCATCGCCAGCATCTCGAAGCGACGGCATCGCGGTCTCCGGACTCGAGGCGCTTGGCGCTGCGGCAATGATGGGCGTTGGCATCGCTGGAGCGGCGGGCACGACCCACGTGTCCTCGTCGGTCCGCGCCAAGGCGATCACGGCCGGCGCGGGGATCGGCGGGGGCGCCGTGTCACCGGGCCGATCGGCACTCAAAGGCATTTGCGCAGTGGCCGCACCGGTCGCGGCATCTGTCCCTGGATTGGACTCTGCACTCGAATTGGCCTCCGGCACGATCGCTGCTGCAGTGCGCCGCGGGGTCGGCGCACGGGACACGGATGGCGTCGGCGCAGGCCCACTGGCAACAGGCTGCTCGACCCCTGCCTGCTGCGACGGCTCCGCAACCGGAGTGACCGCCGGCACCGCGGCTGTGACCTGTTCCGGAACGACCACGACGCGCAGATCGGGTACCTCGATCCGTCGATCCTGCCAAGGGAAGCCGAAGCCGGGAAGCCAAAGTCCCTGGCCACCGAAGGTCAGGCTCAACAGCAACGTGTGGATCAGCAGCGAGAGCAGCAGCGCATACGTCAGTCGCCTGCGTTCAGGGCTCATGCGTTGGCTGTCGGCGCGTCGCTGGAACCTGCGGAACTCAAGCGTGCTCCGCTGTCGCTGCTCGGGCAACTGCTGTTGGCGCGGGGCAGGATGGCACCAAGTCCTGTGCGCATGTCGACCTGACAGGCCCAGCGGTCATGACCTTGCCAAAGCACCTCGGAGACATTCGTGAACCGCATCCGGTCCATTTTGATATCCACACCCGTCAGACTTGGGGGTCGATTCTCACATGTCCGAACGAATTCCTCACGCAGCGAGTAAACCCAGCGAAACGATATTAGTCACCGCACACGCAGTGCACACGATCGGCTGGAAAGCTGCGCCAGTGCCAGCAAGTCGTACCGATCCATCATGGGCGCAGTACAAAACCGATGCGAAGGGTGACTCATCCAGTTGATACATTGCGCGCTCAGTCGATTCCGCAATGATCGGAACGAGGGAAGATTGCATCCGGCGCGCGCAATTGCCATGTGCGGCCAATTGAGTTGCGACAGCCTCAGCGATTGGACCGACAGATCTTCCACATGATCACCAGTGCATCTGCAGTTCATTTGAATTCGTTGTCGTCCACGCGCGCCTTGCATGCTTTGAGACTTCGGATGGGCGGCTTACCCGGACCAGCCGTTCGATCTTCTCCAACACGGACGTTCAAAAAAGCAAGTTGTCCAACAACTACGGTGTGTGCCGCATCTACCGCGAACGAACCCGAAATGCTCGATCACTGGATCACCTCATCCGCGCGCAGCAGCAATGACGGCGGGATCGTGAGGCCAAGCGCCCTGGCTGTTTTCAGATTGATGACCAGCTCGAACTTCGCGGGCTGCTCGACCGGAAGGTCGGCGGGCTTCGCACCCTTGAGAATCTTGTCCACGTAAGTGGCGGAGCGCCGGTAGTTGTCGAGGAAATTCGGCGCGTAGCTGAGCAGACCACCCGCCTGCGCATACTCTCCGGACCCGCCGGTTGAAGGCAGCCGATATTTCGCTGCGAGGTCGGCGATCAGGCGCCATTGCTGGATGAAGACCGGGTCGGTCGGCACGATGACGGCCTCAGCCTTCTTCAGCGCCATCAGCGCAAACGCGTCGCCGATTTCGTTGGCGTTGCGCGCTTCAGTCGGCAAGATCGCGACTCCAATCGATTTCGCGGCGTCCTGGATCACCTTCAATCGTGTTGCAAGCGCCGGGTTGTCGGGGTTGGTCAAGACCGCAACGAGGGACAGCTTGGGGCGAATCGTGACCAATACCTCCAGGAGTTTAGGGACGATGTCGACGGCGTTTTCTGACACGCCAGTGATATTGCCTCCCGGTCGCGCCAGACTTTGCACGAACCCGCTGGCCACCGGGTCACCCGCTGATCCCATGACGATGGGTATGGTTGTGGTCGCCTTTTGCGCCGCGCCTGTGGGTTGTGACGCCGCAGTGACAATGACATCCACGTTCAGCTGCACAAGCTCCGCAGCCATGCCCGCCAACCGCTCGGGTTTGCCGTCGGCAAAGCGCCATTCGATAAGCAGGTTCTTGCCCTCGACGTAGCCCAGGTCGCGCATACCTGTCCGGAAGGCCCCGATGACGTTGGCGTCGAAATTGTCCGGACGCTTGCGCAGCGTGAGAAAGCCGACGCGCCAGACCTTTCTCGGGGTTTGGGCCAGCGACCCGAACGACGCCAGCAGCGAACCTGCGCCCAGCGCGACAACCAGCTTTCGACGATTTTTCACGCTCAGACCATAGCACGCGGCCGTCTTGCGCGAACCCTCGGTCGTGCCGTTCGCCTCGTAGCACCGGCCCCGCCGCCTGCCCCTAACGCAAGCGCTGCACCACGGCCTCGTCCCACGCCGTGGCGGCCACCGGCGCGCCCCACAGATCAATGACCACCGGTCTTCCCCTGCGCGCCAGTGCCGGCACGTCGTACCGATCCATCATCGGTGCCACACACAATCGATGTGAGGAGTGGTGCAATTGATCAATACTTTGGTGAGACTCGCCCCTGGTTCGATCTTCGAAGGCAGATCAGACTGCGACAGGCGTCAGGCGGGCAGTCGGCTCGCTGAAAATCGCAGCCTATTTCTTCGCTGCTGGCGGTGCAGCTGGCGCGGGCGGCGGAGCGGGAGGAGCAGGCAGCGCATCCGCATTCCATGTATCGCGGAGATACAGCCACCTTCCATCCTTCTTGCGAGAGACCGAGAGAAACTTGCCGGTCTCGACCATGGCGCCCTTCACGGTCACCTTATAGGTACCTGATTCCCAACCCATGTTGCCCGAGACACCGACATCGGTGTTGGGGACGACGACAAAAACGCGACCTGAGACAGGACTTGCCCCGACTCTTCAGACAATCATTTCACCGTGTCGTGACAATCGGCTGCGCGATGATCCACAGGCTGGTCATCGTGTAGCAAACCATCAGCGCGATCATCGGCCATTGGCTGCGCAGCGCAATCCGCCGGTCTGTATACAACTTCAGGGCGACGCAGTGCGCCAGATAAACGGCAACCACGTGACCGATGACGATGGCACCGATCGATATGTACCAAACGGCGCGCGCGTCAACCAGCCCGATCCTGACGAAATGGTTCTTCGTGCCGAACAGGTCCCAACCGAAGCCGAAAGGATCGGAGGCAAGAGAGATCAGGTATTGCCAGGCCATGGTGAGAAAGGAAAGGTAGTGCGCGAGGTGGTAGGCAATCGCGATCGGTATCAGCGTCAGTACGAACAGACCGGCAACGCGCGCGACCGGAACGCGTGCATCACCGCACCATGCGATCAGGCGGCATACGACCAGGTAGACGGCGACAAACAGCAGCGGAGCGCCAATCACGCCTGCTGTCTGCACCCACATGCGGGCCACGTCGTTATCGCTTACCCGCGCGGGCGCGGCGTAATGCTCGACGATGCCCGCCCAGAGTGGCGTTTCCATGAAACCGTCGAAACACACCGCGGCGAGCATCGCCAACACCAGTACCAGGATCGAGCTGGACACGGGTTCGCGCGATAGCAGTCCGACCCCGTAAGGGCGCAGATTGAGCTCGCTACCTCCGGCGTTCGAGTCGCGCAACTCGGTGGGGGCGAAGCGTGCCAGCAGTCCGAACACCAGCGTAAACACCTCGCCACGGGTTAGCCATTGCGCCCTGCCGAAGAGCAGCATGCCAAGCCACGTGAGCGCGGAGTACCCAAGCATGGCCGTCGCCAGGCGCGCAGGACTGTCGCTGTGTTCCCACACCAACTCCATCCATACGAAGGCCAGAAACAGCACTACCGCGGGCCAGGCACCAAACCCTTCCGGATAACGGAGTCCGAGTGCAAGCTTGCGACCGGGCCTGATACGCGTGTAAACGTTTTCTGCCCAGACGAACAGCGTGTCGAGCGGATTGACCAGCGCCCACAAGTCGCCGAGCAACGCCGAGATGTAGGTCATGCCCACCCACCAGATGGCCCAGACCATGACCGGGGCAATGTTCTTCAGCGGGCTTTGTGTGCCGAACAGACCAGCGGCAACAATCAGCAGGAAGACCGCTACGGCAACTGTGCGGCAAGCGAGAAGCACACCCGGCGCACCGAGCAGGCGCCCGCACGCCGTGCGCGTCAGATTGATGCGCCAGTATTCGCCCGACACCGGCGCGCTGCGCATGAAGAGTGCGAGCATGGCGAACGACAGCGCCACGGTAAGCCCGGCGCCGGCGAGATACAGCGACAGCGGGATCGGCAGGTCATAGCGCGCGCCGAGGCCGTGCGCCTGCGCTTGACCGGTCGCGACGAGGGCGCACAGCGCCACCGTGAACACGACGTTCGCGCGGCAGGGCAAGTGCACCGGGGAAGCTGCGGTGCGCCCTGTCACTGCGGCAGCACTTCGAGGTAGAGCAGCACTATGTCGCGGTGCTTTTTCGGCGGGACACTTTGGTCCGCCATGGCGCCAAATTCATGTGCGGTTATCGCGAAGCGACCCGCGACGCCGGCCTCGAATCGTACGCTGGTCGGCGATGCGGGAGACAGGTTGGCCTGCAGGTCGTAGCCATGCACGTGCAGCGACACGGCCTCGTCGGTACGCCAGCGCAGCAAAACCGTCTCGCCACGAATGACGCGAATGGTCGAGGCGCTACCTTCGACGCGGCGCTCAACAATGCTCAGATCGAACTCCCGCACCACCGTCACGGCGCCCAGAAGCGCGACGCCCAGAAGCACCGTTGCGGCGCGCCGCCCGAACGCCGAGAGCGCGAGCCAGCAATGCGACACTTGCCTGTTCGGGAGCTCTTGCTGCGCCGCACACGGGAAGCCCCGATGGCGAACCGGGTCATTCATGACTTCGGCCCTTTACTGACGCGGGATACAAGCGGATAGTCAAAACCTTCAAAAGTTCGAAGACTTGATTCCACGAGCGCTTGCGGGAGATGACTTCCCTGTCGCGACTGGACTCCGCACGTCGCCGTGCAATGTCATATGAACGGGAGACCGCCATGCTGAAACTATCGGTGCCATTCTGTTTTGCAACAGCACTTGCGCTGCTGCCGTCCATCGCGGTTGCCGAGATCCTCGCGATGGCCAATTACGAGACCAAGTCGCCAGACTCTCTCAAGGTCCTCAAATCCCCGGTGGCGGCCCCTGCGCGCAAGGAGGGCATCGCGATCATCGACGTCGATCCGAACTCCAAGGCCTTCGGCACGATTGTGCAGGATATTGCCCTGCCCGGCGACCTCGTCGCGCACCACATCTTCTACAACCGCGACCAGTCCAAGGCCTACGTCACGGCGCTCGGCAAGGAGGAGCTGCGCGTCATCGACATGGCCAAGAAACCCTACAGTATCAGCAAAGTCGTGGCGGTGCCGGGCTGCACCGTCGGCGAGGACGTCGTCTTCTCCGACGACGGCAAGTATTGGTACCTGAGCTGCATGGGCACGCAATCCATGGTCGTGGGCGACGCAAAGAAGGACGAGCCCCTCAAGACCATCAAGGTGGCCGCGCCCTATCCGCACGGGATCGCCATCCACAATGGCATCGATCGAATTCTGCTCTCCAGCACCGTGCGTGCGTCCGACCTGGGCGACGCCGGCGAAGCGATCAGCGCGGTGGAAGCGAGCAGCGGCAAGGTGCTGGGCACCTACAAGGTCTCGAACAAGCCGTCTCCCGCCAGGAATGCGCCGGTGGAGATCCTGTTCGTTCCGGGCGCCAAACCGCCGGTGGCCTATGTCACCAACATGTATGAAGGCACGCTGTGGACCGCGACATGGAACGCGGCGAAGAAGGATTTCGACGTGCAGCAGGTGCACGATTTCTCGGCACAGGGCGCCGGCGTGCCGCTCGAGATCTACTTCAACAAGAAGAGCGACCGCATGTATGTGACCACTGCCAAGCCCGGGCACATGCACATTTTCGACCTGAGTGCCGGGGCAGGTAAACCGAAGCTGCTGAAATCCATCGCCACCGCCGAGGGCGCGCACCACGTCGCGTTCACGCTGGACGGCCGTTACGCGTACGTGCAGAACACGCTGCTCAATCTGCCCGGCATGAGCGATGGGTCGATCACCGTAATCGATCTGAAGGACGAAAAGGTGATCGGCAGCATCGACACGCTGAAGAACACCGGATACAACCCGAACAGCATGGTGCTGCTGCCGCGCTGGAACGATCCGGCGGGCCACTAAGCAAGCGTTCACGCCTTGGCCTCGCGGCATCGATGAGCAGGAGACGCTGCGGGATCTCCATCGGTGCACCGAGGAGGTAGAACCAACGCGCCAACGGCGCCCGCGGGCGCCGTTGGCATGCACATGAAATCCGAACGGGCAAGGATCAGCGGCGCTTGCGGCGGATCCGATACAGCACAACGAGCGCCACGCCGATCAGTGCGAGCGTCGTCGGCTCCGGCACGAGTTGCAGAGCCCTGGCGTTCACCACGGCAAATACCAGGTCATTGTAGTCGAAGTCTGCCTGCCTGCCACTGCGATCCTCGAAGCCTACAAATACCGTGCCGGGGTGCGTAGCCTGCAGATTGGTCGCGAAGGTGTAAGAGGGGCCCGACAGGCCGACGATGTCGTGGATGTTCGTCGTGACGAACGCATGCACATAGAAATCAAAATTGCGTAAGCCCGACCCGGTGTAAAAGGTGTTGGCGACAGAACCGTCCGTCATCGCGAACTCGATCTCGACGCCGTTTCCAAACGTCCCCAGCGGCACACTTGCGCCGATCGCCGTGGACTGGTTGATGAAGAAGTCGGACAGCCCGGCCACCACGGAGAGCTCGTCGGTGTCGGCGGCGCTGAAACCGACGAAGTAGGCGGTCGCGAGCGAACCGTTGCCGGCAACGGTGTTGAAGGTGGCCAGCGGACCGGCTCCCGCCCCCGATCCAAACGCCAAGAAGCCGGCGATCGTACCGACGAGAGCAACTTTGCGCAGCAAATTCATGGCCAGGAAACCTTCACATCAGTGTCTGCAGCCGTGTGGCCACTCGATGTAGCGTACACGCAATCCATGTACCAATACGAGAAACTGAATTAAATCTACATGAATACAGATACTTAACTTTCAATGCCAACTAGTCCGGCAAAGCGTTGTGTAAAATTTCTCGACACCTGAGACGCTTCCACCCAAGGCGCAGAGGCCTCCACGGCGGTGTCGAGCCGTTCCATCCTGGCACCACCTAGCGTGGCAGAAACCGCGGTGCGAAGCGGGCCTTGGAGCGATCAACCATGGTCGCCGGCAGGTGTCTTGTCGCCGCGGCAAACCTGCTGCCGTCGCCGGGATCGAAACCGGGCTTCCTAGTGGCGCGCCGCTCGGAACCTTCTTTCCTACTTCCAAATCGCAATCTGTTGGACGGGTCGATCGGCCTCCAGCACTCTTGCGCCGACGATCGCCATGAACACGCGGGCCAGAGTCTGGGCATTGGCGCACCGCCAAGCAGCGCATCGAGTTTGCCGCATGCGCATGCCGTGCACGCGAAGCGGCAAGCATTCGATCGCGATTGCAAATGGCCGCGCAATTCGCGGCATGTAACATCGGCGCCCCGTTCGGCGCGGTAACATGTATCTGCGCGTCCGGCGAAACCGGATCGCGAACCGAACCTGACCATGTCTGAATCCAACGCCGAACGCGCGGTTCCGTATCTCGCACGCGTCCTCCAGCATCACATGATCGAAGATCCGGAGGCGCCATTCTGGATCGCCGAGGGCACCGCAGTATTTGCCGACGTCTCGGGCTTCACGCAACTGTCCGAGCAGCTCGCGCGCAAGGGCCGCGAGGGCGCGGAGCACATCACCGACACGATCGGTGGCTGCTTCGCGTCGATCCTGAAGGTCGCCTACGAGAATGGCGCCAGCCTGCTCAAATTCGGCGGCGACGCGCTGCTGCTGTGGTTCCATGACGATGGGCATGCGTCGCGTGCCTGCGCGGCCACGGTGGAGATGCGTCGCACGCTCGGCGAAGTTGGCAGGATCGAACTGCCGGACGCGAAAGTCACTCTGCGGATGGCCCAGGGTGTTCACACCGGAAGCTTTCATTTTTTCGCTGTGGGCACCTCGCACCTCGAGATGCTGCCCACCGGCCCTGCGTGGAGCCGCACGGTTGCGATGGAACATGCGGCCGAGGCCGGCGAGATTCTCGTCAGCGCGGAAACGGCCGCCTTCCTCCCGCCCGATTGCCTGGGCGATTCCAAGGCGCCAGGCATCCTGCTTCTGCACGAGCCGCCCGGCCACGCCGAAAAGCGTCCGTACATTCCACGTCCGACGATGCCGCCCGAACCATTGGTGCGCTGCCTGTCGCCCGCGATCCGCGCCCACGTGCTCGCCGGTGGTGGCACCTCCGAGCATCGTCCCGTGACGATCGCCTTTATTCGCTACGAAGGGACGGACGCGCTGATCGCGAAAGACGGGCCGATGGCGGCTGCAGATGCGCTGCACCAACTGGTCAGTGTCGTCGAGGCCGCTACCGAAGAGCAGGGTGTCGCGTTTCTGGGTTCCGACGTCGACGCCGACGGCGGCAAACTGATCCTCACCGCGGGTGCACCGACGGTCACCGGCGAGGACGAGGAACACATGCTCCTCGCGCTGCGCAAGATCGCCGAAAGCGGGACTTCGCTGCAGATCCGCATCGGCGTCCATCGCGGCTCGGTCTTCGCCGGCGATATCGGGCCGCCGTACCGCCGCACCTACACGGTCATGGGCGACGCGGTGAATCTGACCGCGCGGGTGATGGCCAAGGCCGAACCGGGCCAAATCTACGCGACGGGTGACGTACTCGACCGCTCCAACACGCTGTTCGAAACGAAACCGCTCGAGCCTTTCAGTGTGAAGGGAAAGGCGGAACCAGTTCAGGCCTGGTCGGTCGGCCGCGCGCAAGGCTCGCGAGCACGCCAGGTGACGTTGCAGCGTCTGCCGCTGACTGGGCGCAACGTCGAACTCGGCATGATTCGCAAGGCGTTCACGAGCGCGCGCTCGGGAGCGGGCCGGTTGATCGAAATCGTGGGCGACTCCGGGATCGGCAAGACCCGGCTGCTCGAAGCGCTGCGCGACGCGGCCGCAGGGTTCAACAAGCAGCACGCAACCTGCGAGGCCTACACCGCGTCCATCCCTTATGTCACGTGGCGCGAGCTGCTGCGCGAGATGCTTGACTTCGGCAGGGACACGCCTGACGAGGATATCGTGGCGCGGCTGCGCAATGAGATTGAGACGCGGGCGCCCGACCTCGCACAGTGGCTGCCGTTGCTCGCCGCGGTGTTCGACGTCGAAATCGCGGCCACGCCAGAGGTCGAGATGTTGGCGGAAAAGAACCGCCGTACGAAACTGCACGAAACCGTGGCCCGGTTCCTCGAGGTGATGGTTCCCGACAAGCTGTTGCTCGAGATCGACGATGCACATCACATGGACGAGGCCTCGGCCGAACTGCTGGCGCACCTGATGGGCGGGCTCGCCGCCCGGCCATGGCTTTTCGCCATTGGGCGCCGTCCGTCAGGCACCGGATTCGAGGCGCCCGAAGCACCCGAGGTGGTCCGCGTCGACTTGAAGCCGATCGCGCCGCAGGATGCGCTGCGCCTGGCCCAGTTGGCGACCACACAAAGTCCGCTGCCGCCGCACGTCCTCGAGGTCGTCGCGACGCGGTCGGGCGGAAACCCTCAATTCCTGCGCGACCTGTTGCGCTCGGCGATCAATACCGGCGGCATCGCGGACCTGCCGGAGTCCGCGGAAGCGGCCACGATGACGCGGATCGATACGTTGCCGCCGGACGACCGCGCCCTTGTTCGCCGCGTCGCCGTGTTCGGCCTGACCTTCCACCCGCGGATGTTGTCCTGGCTCTATACGGACGAGGACGGCCCGGCGCCCGATCCGGCAGCGCTGGTCAAATTGGCGGAGTTGTTCGACGAAGAACCTGATGGATATCTGCGCTTTCGCCATACGCTGTTGCGCGATTCGGCCTATGAGGGGCTGCCGTTCAAGCTCCGGCGACAACTCCATGGCGCGGTCGCGGCGCATATCGAAGAGGAAATGGATTTCCCGGAAGAGGCCGGAGGCACGCTGTCATTGCATTATCTCGAAGCTGGCGAGTACCGCCAGGCGTGGCGGTATGCGACGGCGGCCGCCGAACGCGCCGCAGGGATTTACGCCAACGTCGAAGCTGCCGGACTGTACACGCGTGCGCTGGAGGCGGGGCGCCAGCTCGCGGATATCGGGGAAACGGAACTTGCCGGTGCGCATCGGGCGCTAGGCGATTCCTGGTACCGTGCCGGCGAATTTCGCAAAGCGGCCGACGCCTTCGTGGCTGCCCGTCCACTGGTCAGAAACGATCCCCTCGCAGATGCCGATCTGCTGATCAAGCTCTCGCGTGTAGAGGCGAAGCTGGGCAAATATGCCGAGGCCCTGCGCTGGACCGCGCAGGCTAGCGACCTTGTCGTCGTGTTACCGGGACCGGAGGCCGCCCGGCAGGCCGCACTCTCGACCGCTTATCACGCCACGTTGCTGGTATTCGAGGGCCAGACCAACGAGGCGCTCGAGTGGGCCGAAAAGGCGGTGGCTGCCGCCGACGCGGCGCATGACGCGGAGGCAATGGGTGAAGCCTGCTACGTGATGGCCATCACCTTCAGTGAGCTCGGCAAGCCGGAAGCGCAGTCGCAGATGCAGCGCTCGCTGGAAGCATTCGAGCAATCGGGCAACCTCGTGCGACAGGCGGGGGTTCTGTCGGACTTGGGCCTCATCTGCCGGTTCGAAGGTCGCTGGGACGATGCGCTGTCCTATTTCGAAAGGGCGCGCGAGGCGGCGCTGAAGATTGGCAGTACGGTCAACGCCGCCAACGCGCGCATGAACGCCGCAGAGGTTCTTACCGATCGCGGCGAGTGGGCCGCAGGCGAAACCATGCTGCTCGAAACGCTGACGCTGTGGAAGGCGTCCCAGTTTCAGACCTACCTGGCCGAGTGCCTATCGTGGCTCGGGCGAATTTCGCTGCGCCTCGGTCGCCTCGACGAGGCACTCGCCCGGCTCGAAGAGGCCAAGGTGAATTACCTGAAAGTTGGAGCGGAGAACGGAATCCCCGCCGTCGACGCACGCATCGCGGAGTGCCGGCTGGCGATGGGCAATCCCGATGCCGCTCTTGAGCTCGTGCGCGGGATGCTCGGCCGCGCCAGCGAGTCGAACGGAGTCGCCAGGGTCGTGCCGCTGCTTGAGCGCATCCAGGGGCACGCATTGCTTCAGCAGGGCGACCTGTGGACCGCGCGCGAAGCGCTGGACGCGAGCCTCTTGGCAGCCCGGGAACGGCGCGACCCGTTCGAGGCGGCACTGACCATGCTCTCGCTGATCGAGCTCGATCGCCTGGAGGGCGTCGAACCCCCGTTGGAGATCGTTGACGAAAGCGGCTCGATCCTCGCGAAACTCAGGGTCCGCGCTGTTCCGCCCGTGCCCGTTCCGGCTCAATAGCCCCGGAAATGAGAAGCGGCCCCGCGGGGCCGCTCCGGCTTACAGCAAACTACTGCTTGGCTACGGCTCCGACCAGCCGTCGCCGCCGATGTCGATGAACGTGTTGGAAAAGCCACTTGTATTAGGAATCCGTTCTGCGATGCACATCAGCGCCGGGCTGCCCGGCACGTAGGGACAGGACGCGGCAGGCAGCGGCAACCCATTCGCGAAACATTGGATAGGCCCAGAATCCGGCAACAGCGGCAACGGAGTGCTCATAACCAGCCCGCCCGTCGAGTGAGATGCAGGGGCGGTATGCCCTACGCCGCGGGTCACGACCCAGATCTTTACCGGACCGCCCTCGTTCTCGTAGCATTCGCCGGGGTAGGCCCCAGGTGGATCGTCGTTTGCAACGTCTGTGCAAGCCGTCACCGTCATGCGCTCGGCACCGATCACGAGGTCGAACGGAACTGCTGGCGGGATGCCGATCGTGCCTTGGTGCGCCAATGAAGCGATCGGGTGCGCGGTGTCGACACTTATCGACGTGGCAGTAGAGAGGATGTCGGCCGCGAGCGTTCCGTAAGCTTCCGGCAAAATCTTGGGGTCGAGGCAGTACTGGCCTGCGATGTACGCGGGCGTCCCGGACGTGCTCGCGGGAGATGCGTCCGTGTTCAGCCACGCGACCTTTGGCAGGGATGCAGTACCAGGACCGCAGGCCGTGTACTCGAAGGTCGCGAGAGGATCACCACCAGGCTGAAAATCGTTCCACCGGAAATGCAGCGTGGGTTGGTTATTCGTCACGAAGATCGGAAGGCCGGTGCCAGGAATGCTGCCGTCCTTGTCATAGTAGCCCCGCTGTCCGAAAACCAAGCAGAGATCGGTGCTGTTCGGCACGGTGAATGCACCGCCAGCCGCAAGAGGAGGGCCGCAAGGAATCGGCGACGAAAGGTTGGAATCGGCCAACACCAGGTTAAACTGCTGGCCGTTCAATTTCGCGCCGTTCCAGACTGCCGCGCTCCACGTGCCGTCACCGCAGCTGTTCACATGGATTGTCACGGTGCGCGACTCACCCGACTCCAGATCGTCCGCCTTCGTGACCGTGATCGACGTCCCGGTGAACGCCACACTTGCATCGTCCAGCCTGTCCACGCCAACGACCGTCACCCCGGCAACGAAGAGGTTGAACGAGTGGATTGAGGAATTGCCCTCGTTGGTGATCTTGGCTTTGACTGTGAACGGCGCCGTCGTCTGACCTGGCGGCACCGACATCTGCAAGCTGTACATCTTCTTGTCGTTGCCCGCGACGCTTGGCAACGCGAAGGTCGCGAAAATCATCACCATCAAGAGGCCAACTACCTTACGCATGCCGTTCATTGTGTATCTCCCCAGGAAAATTTCCAGACACACGAACCAACGTTGCAGCGAATGGTTGCGCGCGCCCGCAGACGATTCGTCAAGGTGAAGCGAGGCTTGTTTGTATCATTGTTCAGAAGATTGTCAATGGACGAGGGGCGGGCCGATGCCGAATCAGGGCGGATGCGCTTCTGGAGTTGTAGGCCGCAAAGTCAATACGATTCTTGCACGCCAGAACCTATATTGCAGAGTGACGCGATCTACGCCGCCGCCCGCGGCTGGCGGGAAATCGAGCCGATTGTAGGCTTCAATATTAGCCGGGCGCCATTCATCGGTGCGAATATTCCCCAGTTCCCCGGTTGATTATTCGCATGGCATAGGCAAAGGCGAACCTTGGTGCGACCGGGCCCGCATTTCTCTGGACGCCGTCAAACACGCCCGGCTCTAGCAATGCCTTGTCGTCAATGTCGCGTCGTAGTATTCCGAACTTGACCATGCGATAGCGAAGCGTGTCGCGCGACACGTCAGGCATCTGCGTCTTGCGCGATACGTTCTACAGCGTGCAGTCCAGCCTGTCTCACGTGGGAAAAGTGCCGGGCAGCAGTATGCCGCGATCGACGGTGCCGATCTTGGTATGGCCGCAAAAGGCCATCGTCAGGTCGAGTTCCTTGTGGATGATCTCCAGCGCCTTGGTCACGCCAGTCTCACCCATCGCACCCAGGCCGTACAGGAATGCGCGGCCGATGTAAGTGCCGCGGGCGCCGAGCGCCAGTGCTTTCAGCACGTCCTGCCCGGAGCGGATGCCGCCGTCCATGTGGACCTCGATCTGCGAACCGACCGCGTCCACGATCGCCGGCAGCGCCTCGATGCTTGACTGCGCGCCGTCCAGCTGGCGGCCACCATGGTTGCTGACGATAAGCGCATCGGCGCCCGACGCCACGGCGATCTTTGCGTCCTCGACGTCCTGGATGCCCTTCAGGATCAGCTTGCCGCCCCAGCGCTTCTTCACCCACTCGACATCTGACCAATTGAGCTTGGGGTCGAACTGACCGGCGGTCCATTCGGAGAGCGAGCCCATATCTCCCACGCCCTTCACGTGGCCGACGATGTTGCCGAACTGGCGCCGGCGAGTGCCCAGCATGCCCAGGCACCACCGCGGCTTTCCCATCATGTTGACGATGTTGGGGATGGTCAGTTTCGGCGGCGCGGAAAGCCCGTTCTTCAGGTCCTTGTGGCGCTGGCCGAGTATCTGCAGGTCAAGCGTCAACACCAGCGCGCCGCAGTGCGCGGCCTTGGCGCGATCGATCAGTCGCTCGATGAAATCGCGGTCGCGCATCACGTAGAGCTGGAACCAGAATGGCGCCTTGGTGTTGGCGGCAATGTCCTCGATCGAGCAGATGCTCATCGTCGACAATGTGAACGGAATGCCGAATTTCTCCGCCGCCTTCGCCCCAAGAATCTCGCCGTCGGCATGCTGCATTCCGGTCAGGCCGGTGGGCGCGATGGCCACGGGCATGCGCACGTCGACGCCCACCATCGTCGTCGCGGTGCTGCGGCTGTCCAGGTCGACCGCCACGCGCTGGCGCAGCTTGATCTTGCGGAAATCGCCTTCGTTGGCGCGGTAGGTGGACTCGGTCCAGGAACCGGAATCGGCATAGTCGTAGAACATGCGCGGCACGCGCTGCTGCGCCAGGATTCGCAGGTCTTCGATGTTGGTGATGACGCTCATCCGCGGGGTCTCCTCGCCTGTACCTGTCGCTTACTGAAGCACGCGATCCGCCCGCAGCAGCAATGACGGCGGGATCGTCTGGCCGAGCGCCTTGGCGGTCTTCAGGTTGATGACCAGTTCGAACTTGTTCGGCTGCTCGATGGGAAGAGCGCCCGGTCTGGCGCCTTTGATAATCCGCTGCACGAACGACGCGACGCGCCCTTCCAGCTCGGCGAGCGTCGGGCCATAGGCCATCAGGCCTCCGTCTTCGGCCATCGACGGCCATTCGTAGATCGCCGGGATTCGTCTCGCGGCCGCCAACGCGATGATCTTGGGTGATTCCTGGAAGAATCGCGGAGAGGACGGAACCAGGAGCGCTTCGACTCGCGCCTGCACCAGCGAATCGAAGGCGCGCGGATAGGCATCACTGCCCTGTCCAACGAGCGTCATGCGCAACTGCACGCCGGCGCGCTCGGCTACCCCGCGGATCTCGGAATACGTGTACCCGTTGCCCGGATCGAGCACACCGACGTTTCGCGCCTTGGGTAAGGCCTGGAGCAGAAACTCCAGCCGCTTCGCTTCCAGTTCCGCCGCAAGCATCGAGACGCCGGTCACGTTGCCGCCAGGGCGCGCAAGATTGGCGACGACTCCGGATTCGACCAGGCCACCGCCACCCCAGAACGCCATGACGATGGGAATGGTGTCGGTCGCCCGCTTTGCCGCAAGAATGGCCGGCGGACTCACTGCGACGATGATGTCCGCCTTGGCGTTCACCAGTTCGGCTGCGAGTTTGGGGAGGCGATCGAAGTTGTTCGCGGCCGATCGCGCTTCAATCGTGTACGTCTGCCCCTCGACATAGCCAAGTGCGCGCATAGCCTCCCGGAAGGCACGCAGATGGACCTCGATCTCCTCCGGCGACAGCCAGCCGATCCGCAAGACTTTGCGCGCGGGTTGCGCAAAGGCGCCAAGCGGCCCGAGGAGAAGGCCTCCCGCAACCGCGCCGATGAACATTCGCCGCTTCATTGCTGCACCACCTCGTCTGTCCACACCCGGAAGCTTGCCAGTGTATTGAGTCCGAACGTGACGCTCAGGGCGACGTCCGCAGCATCACGGCCCCGCGCAATAAGCACTCTTCCGATGCGCGGAATGTTGTTGCGTGGGTCGAACGTGTACCACTGGCCGTCGAGGTAAGCCTCGAACCACGCAGCGAAATCCATCGGGCCATAGGGTGGCGGAATGCCGATGTCACCCAGGTAGCCCGTGCAGTAGCGTGCCGGGATGTTCATGCAACGACAGAACGCAACCGCGAGGTGCGCATAGTCGCGGCACACACCGGTCTTGTCGTGAAAGGCTTCCAGTGCCGAACGCGTCATGCGTGCATGCTCGTAACCGAAGGTGATATGGCGATGAACGTAGTCGCAGATCGCCTGAACGCGCCCCCATCCCATCGGCCCGTTGCCAAAGAGACTCCAGGCCGTTTCGGACAGCCGATCGGTTTCGCAGTACCGGCTTCCCATCAGGAACAGCAGGGTCTCCTCGGGCAGGTCCTGCACGACAAGCTGGCGCGCCTGCGGTGCGACAAGATCGGGCAATCCTGAGTCGTTGACCAGCGCATCGGCGCCGACTCGCGTGCGGCCTTTCGGCGCAACGATTCGCGTGCACCAGTTGCCGAAGCTGTCGCGATAGGACGACACCGGAACCGACGGTTCGAAAGTCAGATTGTCGCGACCGATGAGATCGGACACTCGCGTGAAGTGCACGTTGAGGTTGAATATCATCGGGGTCGGCTGCGGACAGTCGTAGATCATCTCGAAACCGACGCGAATTTTCATCTTGTATCTCCGGTATCAATCTATGCACGGTCAGGCGGCATGTGCAGCAACCAACGAATCGATCAGCACGCCGCGCAGCGCCGTCCAGCGGCGACCCGCTGCGAAGACAATTTTCTGGTTGACCTCCAGTTCGACGCCGACATAGGCCGCCGGCGGAAACCGCAGGCGCAGGTACGAGGTCAGTCCGTCGCCCTTGCCGGCATACGGGTAATTGCGGCGAACGCGAAGCTCCGGAGCCATGTTCGCAAGTGCCGCCTTCCAGCGGGCGCACAACTTTACTTCCCCGCTCCGGCCGGGGTGATAAAGCAAGCCCACGTCGGCGCGACGCACATTGCCGTACAACACCGGTGTGAAGCTGTGCGACGAAATGTGGACGACGCGCCGGCCGCGCGACACCGATCGCCTGACGAGTCGCTCGACCTGAGCGCGATACGGCAGGTAGTGCTGTTCGACAATTTTCTCGCGCAGTGGCGACGGCGCGCCACGCGTCGCCGCCGAGAAGAGTTGCGGGTGGCCGATCGAGCGATTGAGGTCGATGAGGAGCCGGCTTACTGTCGACGTCACGAGCGGCGCGCGCAACGCCCGGGATAGTTGCGTGGCCATGATCAGCGCGCCCGGGTCGTATCCGCGGTGCGTGTCGAGCAGCGCGGCATGCCCGTGAAACAGCGCTCGAAAAGGAGCCGGTATCCGGTTACCGCCGTGTTCACAGGTAACCAGGAAGGAATCCGTCACGGCGACGCGTCTATTCACCAGCGCAATTCGGGCAACCGGCGAAACACCTGCCGTGTGCCTTCGCTCCATTCCACTCCGAGCGCGGTGAAATAGGGATCCCCATCGTCGAACCGGCGCCGCATCTGCACTTCAAGGCTGTCCCGCTCGTAGCAGATCAGGTCGATCGGCATGCCGACGGACAGATTGCTGCGCATCGTCGAATCGAAGGACACCAGAACGCACTTCGCGGCGTCGGCAAGGGGCGTGAACGGCGTGATCACGCGGTCGATGATCGGCTTGCCGTACTTGGTCTCGCCGGTCTGGAAGTACGGCGTGTCGGCACCCGCTTCGATGAAATTGCCTTCGGCATAAATCCGGAACAGCCGCAACGGCTCGCCGCTGATCTGCCCGCCGACAATGAACGAGGCATTGAAGCCGATTTCGTTCTCCTGCATATACTCGCCATCGCGGCGCTCGATATCGCGCATTGCGTCTGCGACCAGCATGGCGACGTCGAACATCGTCCGCGAGTTCCAGAGGTTGGCGGCAGAGTCACCGGCAGCGCAGCGCTGGTTCAGCACGCCGATCACGGCCTGCGTTCCGGCCAGGTTTCCCGAACTCAACAAGACGATCACGCGTTCACCGCGGCGCTCGAACACCGTCATCTTGCAGAATTTGGCGATGTTGTCCATGCCGGCATTCGTGCGGGAGTCCGAGGCAAAGATCATCCCCTCGTCAAGTCTTACGCCAATACAGTAGGTCATGCCCTGCGCCCTGTCATTAATCGATTTCCATCTTGCGCAGGCCACTGGGATCGACCCGGCCGCATGCGCTTCAAGTGTGTGTTTCGCATGACGAATTCTATCCTGCCGCCGTTGCCTGCGCGGCGAGTAGAGTGAATGCCGCGGGATGGCGCTAGAATTGGCAAGCGCGTGCGGCGAAAGGGTCCGCGCGTCCTATGCCAGGGCTGCCGATGGCTTCCACGTCCGAATCGACCGCGGTTCCAGTGCTCGGTCGCCGCTGGCTGCGGCGATTGGGCTTGGTTGCGGGCGTCCTGGCGGCCCTCATACTGGTCGCGTGGCTGGCGGTCCCGCCAATCGTTCGCGCGCAACTCGAGTCGAGGCTCACCGACGCGCTCGGCCGCCCGACGACGGTCGAATCCGTCAAGTTCAATCCTTTGCAGCTGCGCCTGTCGGTGTTCAAGCTTGCGGTCGCCGACAGCGTGGGTCCGCAGCCACTTCTTGCCGTCGACGCGCTCGTCGCCGATTTTTCCGCAACGTCGATCTGGCACCGCGCGCCCGTGCTCGACGCGCTCATCCTCGTGCGTCCGCGCGTATCGCTCGCGCGCGATCGCGACGGCCGTTACAGCATCCAGGACCTGATCGACAAGGCGCTCGCGCCGCCCTTCGAGCCGGTGCGCTTCTCACTGAACAACATCGAGATCGACGACGGCCAAATCGCCTTTGCCGATGGCATCACCGGCCGCAGGCACGAACTCGCGGCACTGAACATCGGCATTCCGTTCCTCTCCTCGCTGCCCGACCAGACTGCGATACTCGTCACTCCACGTTTAAACGGTACGTTCAACGGCACGCACGTCGCACTCAGCGGTACGTCCGTTCCCTTTGCCGAGCACCGCGATGCAACGCTCGACATCGACCTCGACGCTCTGCCGCTGGCCCCGTATGTCGCCTATTTTCCGGTCAAGCCGCGCTTCGATCTCGCGAGCGGCGCGCTGACCACGAAGCTCAAGGTCGTGTTTGTCGAAGCCGCGTCCGGCGAGCGACGGCTCGAATTGCGCGGCGATGCGCGGATCGACGGGCTGGCGATGAAGCGCCGCGATGGCACACCTCTGGTAGCGGCCGAGCGCATTGCCGTGCGACTGGACCGGATCGACGTGTTTGGCCGCGATGCGCAGATCGAAGCGATCGCGCTCGACGCGCCCGTCATCGACGTGAAGCGGTTCGCCGACGGCACGTTCGAATGGGCGCGAGTTCTTTCTGAATCTGCGCCTTCCTCGTCGCTGCCGGCACACGGTGCCGCGCGCGAGGCCTCCTGGAAAGTCCGGGCTGGAAAATTGACGATTGCCCGCGGCGCCGTCGCACTCGTGGACGAGACATCGACGTTTCGTTCCACGCTGGTCGACATCGCGCTCGACGCGACCAATGTCAGCACCAAGCCAGGAGAGAAGGCGCACGTCAAGCTGGACCTCGTCTCGTCGGACCGGATTGCGTCGTTTTCCGGCGAAGCCGACATCGAGCCATCGGCGCCGGCGGCGACCGGCCGGTTCAAGCTCGCCAAGTTCTCGCTGGGACTTCTGTTCCCCTTCTACAAGTCCGAATTGGCGGTCGACGTGCAGAAGGGTTCGCTCGACTACGCGTCCGCCTTCGTGCTCGACGCCATGGGCAACCTGCGGCTGAGCGAAGGCGAGGCGACGTTGACCGACCTGCGCTTCGCCAAGCAAGGCGACCGCGAACCGATGTCGCAGGTGCCACAGATGGTGCTGAGCCAGATCGACGTCGATGTCAGTGGCCGGAAAGTGACGGTGGGTGAGCTGCAAAGCAGCGGCGCCGCGCTGCGCATGGCGCGGAACTCCGACGGCACGTTCGAAATGACGCAGCTTGCGAAGACAGCCGATACCGGGAAACCGGCGGACGACGCCATCTGGGCTCTGCTGGTCAGGAAACTCTCGTTCGACCGCGTTGCGCTCGACGTAGAGGATCGCGTGCCGCAACCGCCGTTCAAGCTCGCGCTGCGCGAACTCGCGTTCACGGCGACCGAGGTCACCAATGCACCCGGCGCCAAGTCGTCGAACGTCACCCTGCGCGGGAGGCTCGGAAAGCAGGGGCACATCGCGTTCACCGGTCCGGTCATGCGCAATCCCTTCCGCATGAGCGGTGAGCTCGACGTATCCGGGTTCACGCTGACGGCATTGAAACCGTATGTCGAGCCGCACGTGAATGTCGTGGTCACCGACGGGACGCTGAAGGCGAAAGGCCGCCTTTCGCTCGACGTGCCCGAGGGCTCCGGCGTGCGCGCGTCATGGAAGGGCGATGTGGCGATCGCCGACTTCGCCGCGCTCGACAAGCCAACGTCCTCCGACCTGGCGCGGTGGAAATCGGTTTCGCTTGCGGGCGTGGACGTCGCGCTCGACCCATTTCGCGCAGCCGTCGACCGAATCGACATCGACGATTTCTACTCGCGCATCATCGTCTACCCGGATGCGACCCTCAATGTCACGCGGCTCCTCACCCCCGGCGCGAGTGCGGAACCGGCACCCGACGCCAAGCCGGCGCCGGCGACCGCGCCTGCGCGTGAAGCGCTGCCGATTTCGATCGGGCACATCGAGCTCTCGCGCGGCAGCGTCAACTTCTCGGACTTTTACATCAAACCCAACTACTCGGCCAACCTGACCGAAGTTGCCGGCAGCGTCGGCGCAATGTCGGCCGAGCAGGCGGGCGAACTCAATCTTGCTGCGCACGTGGAGCGCACGGCGCCGGTCGAGGTGCATGGACGCCTGCACCCCTTCGCGAAAGAGTTGTCGCTCGACATCGCGGCGAAGGCCAGCGACATCGACC
Organism: uncultured beta proteobacterium; assembly: GCA_963829415.1. Taxonomy (GTDB): domain Bacteria; phylum Pseudomonadota; class Gammaproteobacteria; order Burkholderiales; family Casimicrobiaceae; genus VBCG01. Next base: position 502,116 of record CAWHII010000001.1, read on the forward strand.
TGCCGCCGCTCACCAGCTATTCGGCCAAGTACGCGGGCTACGGCATCGAGCGTGGCCAGCTCACATTCGACGTCCATTATCAGGTCGAGAACCGCAAGCTGACGGCGGAGAATCGGCTGGTGCTCGACCAACTCACGTTCGGTCCGCGGGTTGAGAGTCCAACCGCGACCAAGCTGCCGGTATTGCTCGCCGTCGCGCTGCTCAAGAATTCGCGTGGCGTCATCGACATCAAGCTGCCGATCTCGGGCTCGCTCGACGATCCGAAGTTTTCCGTCGGAGGCATCATCATCCAGGTGATCGTCAATCTGATCACCAAAGCGGTGACCGCGCCGTTCGCGCTGCTGTCGGCCGCATTCGGCGGTGGCGAAGAGTTGTCGACGCTGATTTTCACGCCGGGCAGCGCGGCCCTCCCCCTTGAAGCGCAGAAGCGCATCGACACGCTCGGCAAGGCGCTGGCCGATCGGCCGGCATTGAAGCTCGACGTCGCCGGGCATGCCGACCCAACGACTGACGCTGAAGCGCTGCGCCAAGGAGTGTTGACGAAGGCAATGCGGACCGAGAAGATGAAGACTCTGGTCGCGGATGGGACGGCGCCTGCGTCCGTCGACCTGGTCGCGATCGAACCCGACGAGCGGGTTCGCTGGCTGACTGCAGCGTATCGCGAATCGTCGCTTCCGGATCGGCCGCGCAACGCAATCGGCATGTTGAAGGAACTGCCGCCCGCCGAAATGGAAGCGATGTTCGTCGCGAATGCCAAGGTCGAGGACGAGGCGCTGCGAGCTTTGGCGAACGAGCGCGCACGCACGGTAAAGGAGGCGCTGGTCGCGAAAGGCATTGCCGACGACCGCGTATTCCTGCTCGCGCCGCGGTTGGGCGGCAATTCCGGCGGCAATGCGGGCGGAACGTCGGCGACCACCTCGCCGACACGGGTGGATCTGGCACTGCGCTAGTGCGGGCCCGCAAGGCCGAAAACGAAGTCCCGGCACGACGTCGTCGCTTGGTAGGTCGCGGATATTCGCGTGCCGCTCTGTGCGTCAGCGGACAGACAGCTCCTCGGCGGGCAGATAGTGTCGAATCGCGCTCGCCTGTTGTTCGGCTTGCTTATGTCGACAATCGAAAGAGAAACCATGAACGCGCTGAAAATACTGGGAATTGCACTGCTGGTTGGCGGCATCCTGGGGCTGGTGTACGGTGGATTCACCTACACGAAGGAGACCCATGAGGCCAAGATCGGACCGATCACGCTGTCGGTCAAGGACAAGGAGACGGTCAACGTTCCGATATGGGCCGGTGTCGGCGCGATCGTGATCGGCGGACTGCTCCTGGTCACCGGAAACAAGAAGAGCTAACCGAGAAAACATGATGAAGCCCTTCACCACAATCGCAGTGGCCTTCCTTTCGCTGATGGCGTTGCTGCAACTGGGCCGCTTTCTCCTGGAGTGGGAGATTGTGGTTCACGGAGTGGCAATTCCGGTCTGGTTCAGCGGCATCGCCTTTGTCGTCGTGGGCGCGCTTGCCGCAATGCTGTGGCGCGAATCCCGCCGGCAATAGTCGGGACCACGCACTGCCGTTACCTGGGTGCGGGATCAAGCCAGGATCGATTGCGGCGCCGGATGTGTTGCCGCTACGCGTACTTCGACGCGATGGTCCTGTTTATCGTCGGCAAGCGACACGAAGGATCCTTCTTGCGCGACGCCGTCGACGGTTACGTTTGCCCCTTCGATATCCTCGCCGCCCTCGACCTCGGTCCGCCGTACTGAAATGTGGTAACTGGTTTCGCGATACCTGTAGCGCATTGTGAACTCGTTCCACTCCGGAGGCAGGCACGGCGCGAGACGAAGTCGATCCGCTTCCAGCGTGAGCCCCAGCAGCGACTCGACGACCAGGCGATACATCCAGCCGGCGGAGCCCGTATACCAGGTCCAGCCGCCGCGCCCCGTATGCGGCGCGAGCGCATAGACATCGGCGGCGACGACATAGGGCTCGACCACGTAGGTCTCTGCGTCCTTCGCGGTTCGCGTGTGGTTCAACGGGTTGATCATCGCTGTCAGTTCCCACGCGCGTGCATGTTCGCCCAACGCCGCGAACGCCATCGCTGCCCAGATCGCGGCGTGCGTGTATTGACCGCCATTCTCCCGTACTCCGGGGACGTATCCGCGGATGTACCCCGGATCGAGTTCGGATGTATCGAACGGCGGATCGAGCAGCTGGATCAAAGCATTGTCGCGACGTACCAGGCGCGAATAGACGGCGTTCATGGCCTTGCGCGAGCGCTCGTCGTCACCCGCCCCGGACAGCACCGACCAGCTCTGCGCCACCGAATCGATCTGACATTCGACATTCCTGGCAGAGCCCAACGGCGTGCCGTCGTCGAAGTATGCGCGGCGATACCACTCGCCGTCCCACGCGTTGTAATCGATCCGCTGGCTCAGCAGCATCGACTCTTTTTCGCAGCGGTCTGCGAACGGCACGTCGCCACGCAAGCGCGCCAATTTGGCGAATTCCTTGAGGACCTTGCAAAGGAAGAACGCGAGCCAGACGCTTTCTCCCTTGCCACGACTACCGACGAGATTCATGCCGTCGTTCCAGTCGCCGGAGCCCATCAGCGGCAAGCCGTGGGCGCCGAAGCGCAGACCGTGCTGGATTGCGCGCACGCAGTGCTGATAGACATTGGCCGCTTCGTCGGACCGGGCCGGCAAGTCGTAGTAGGAGTCGTCCCCCGCCTTGATCGGACGGCCTTCGAGGAAGTGGGCGGTTTCGTCGAGGAGCGACGTGTCGCCAGTGGCCAGAACGTAACGACAGGTCGCCAACGGCAGCCAAAGATAGTCGTCCGAACAATGCGTGCGGACTCCGCGCCCCGATGGCGGATGCCACCAATGCTGAACGTCGCCCTCGATGAACTGACGACCTGCGCAAAGTGCGATTTGAGCGCGCAGCAAGTCCGGCTCGGTGTGAACCAAGGCCATCACGTCCTGCAATTGGTCACGAAAACCATAGGCGCCGCCCGACTGGTAATAGCCGCTGCGCGCCCAGAGTCGGCACGCGATCGTTTGATAGACGAGCCATCCATTCGCCAGGATGTTGAGTGCCGGGTCGGGCGTTTCCACCTGTACGGCCGTCAGCGCGTGCTGCCAGTGCCGGATCACGGCGTCGAGCGCGTCATGGGCGGCAGCAGGTCCCCGTTGGCGCTGTGTCAGCAGCCCGGTGGCTTCGGCGTTGCTTCCTGCCCCAAGCCGGAAAACAATTTCACGCTCCTGTGCATCGGCCAGGTCGAAGGCCACCTGCATCGCGGCGCAGGGATCGAGCGCAGCGCCAACCTTGCCGGAAAGGCGCGTCCGGTGCATGGCGGCCGGATCGCGCAACGTGCCATTGCGACCAAGGAATTCAGTGCGGTCGCAGGTAGCGCTGCGTGTCGCATCATCGACGTCGAAGAAGGCAACCCGGTTCGCAAACTCGTTGTCATACGAATTTCGCGCATACAACGCGCCATTCCTCGCATCGATTTCGGTCGTCACATGCATTGCCGACTTTGCACGCAGATCGCCCAGCACCCACTCGACGTATCCGGTCGCGGACAACCGCCGTGAACGGCCGGACTGGTTGCTCACCTTCAGGATGAAGAACTTGACCGGCTCATCGAGGGCAACGAAGACCGTAAGCTCCGAGCGTATGCCCTCCTCGCTGTGCTCGAAAACGCTGTAGCCGAATCCGTGTCGGGTGACGTAGGGCGAAGCACCCCCGCATGGCGATGACGTGGTGGACCAGAAGTGGCCGGTCTCTTCATCGCGAACATACAGGGCTTCCCCGCTGGGCTCGCTTACGGGATCGTTGTGCCATGGGCTGAGGCGAAACAATTGAGCGTTCTCACTCCATGTGTAGCCGAGGCCACTTTCCGACACGACAGAACCAAAGCGGGGATTCGCAAGTACATTCACCCACGGAGCCGGCGTCGAATCGCCCGCTGCAGGCGCGATGACATATTCGCGCCCATCGGGCGAGAAGCCTCCAGTGCCGTTGAAGAGGATCAGACCATTGGCAGCGGATTCGGTGGCCAGGGCAGGCTGAGGACGATGGTTACGGGCCGGCACGAGTCGGGGCGTTCGCAATTCCGCAGGCATGCGGCGATTGATCTGTTCGGATAGCGTCCCGCGGCTGTCGGTGATGATCGCGCGGGCGACTGATTGGAATAGCACCCGGTCCTCGGGCGCAATCTGCTCGGCATGGCGAACGAAAATCCCTCCGGGCCGATCGACGACATGGGCTTCGACGCCAGCTGCGATCAATCCGATGATCTGCTCCTGCAGCCGCTGCCTGTAGCCGTCGTGATCTTCGTTCCAGATCACCAGATCGACGGCCAACCCCTTGAGCCGCCAGTAGGCATGCGCCTGAACGAGTTGGCGCACCAGTTCGAAATTGGAGATGTCGGCAATCTGCAGCAACACGATCGGCAGGTCACCCGAGATTGCGTAGCCCCACAGGCCGGATTGCCTGCGCCGGTTTCTGACCAGAATGCTCGGCGGCGCACGCAGAGATCCATTGGCGTAGATCACGGAGCTGGCGAGCCGGGCGTACAGCTGGGAGTCGGCCTCGGTGGCGTTGAGTTGCCGGAGCACTACCTGGCCATGCGTCCACGCCAATTCGAACACGCGATCCGCGAGGCTGCGATCCTGGTATTTGTCGACGAGATGCAGAACAGCATCGCGGTTCTTGCCGACTCCCGTAATCATGTCGATCGTCGTCGTGGTCCCAGCTTCGATGGTCGTCCGGTGGCGGATTGCCGTTATCGGATCCAGCACGGAGCCCTCGGTGTCCGACAGTGCACCGGGATCCGTCATCGCGAGGGGCGCCGCAACGGAGCCACGGCGACCGATGAACCGCATGCGGTCCGTCTCGAACGAGATTTCCGGGTCCGAAGCTCCATGCAGGATCATCAGGTGAAACATCCACGGTATCTGCTCTTCCACGGACCGCGGGCGACGCGAGCAAAGAATCGCGTGTCTGCTCTTGATGATCTCGGTCTGCACGAAGAGGTTGCTGAAGGCCGGATGCAGTGCGTCCGCGGCCGCTGGCGCGAGCACCACTTCCGCATAGCTCGTAACCTCGATTGTCCGGGAAGTTCGTGATCGGTTGGTGATGTGGAGCCGCCGGACTTCGATATCGTCTTCGGGCGACACCACTATCTCGGTGTGCGTCTCGATATCGAAGTCCCGGCGTCGGAACTCCGCCCGCCCCTCCACAAAGATCGCTTCGTAGTGATCTGCCTGCCTGGATGTGGGCTGATACGCCGTTGACCAGTACTCTCCGCTCGCGCCGTCGCGGAGATAGCAGAAGCTGCCCCAGTTGTCGGATGTGCTGTCTTCGCGCCAACGGGTCACGGCCAGATCTTTCCAGCGACTGCTTCCGCCTCCGGCATTCGTGACCATCACATGGTAGCGGCCATTCGACAGCAACTGGACTTCGGGAATCGCTGTGTCGGGGCTGGTGAGCACGCGCACCGGCAACTCCGGGCTGCCCGCTGCCGCGCGAAGATTGGAAAGATCCGGTGTGTTCGGGTGAAACAGCGTGGTCCTCGGAATGCGCTCCTGGAGAAGCAGCAATGTCGCCTGAAACAGCGGGTCCGATTCGAAGCGCCTTTGCATCCGTTGTCCCAGGAGCAGATTGGCGCAGGAAAGGAGGCTCATCGCCTGATGGTGCGCCATGTATGACCGCACGACCGCGCTCAACTCTCCGCGGCGTTGCCGCGACGGCGTGTAGTCGATGGCTTCGAACAAACCCAGCCTTCCGGCCAGTCCGCCGCCGGCAAGACGTTGCAGGTTGAGGCACGCTTCCTCGGGAGCGATCATCAAGGCCAGTGCCGACGCGTACGGCGCCACAACCAGGTCCTCGCCGAGTCCGCGCTTCAGACCCAGCCCGGGAACCCCGAACGCGCGATATTGGTAATTCTGATGAACGTCGACCGTGTTGTATCCACACTCCGACATTCCCCATGGCACACCACGTTGCCGGCCATACTCGATCTGTCGCTTGACCGACGCCCGGCAGGTTTGATCAAGCAAGGTATTTTCGAAGGTCGGCATCACCAGCAGCGGCATGAGGTACTCGAACATCGAGCCGCTCCACGAAAGCAGGACCGGCTCACCTCCCGCGGCAGTGAGGAGTCGCCCCAGTGCAAACCAGCTTTCCTGCGGCAACGCGCCCTGGGCAATGGCGACGAAATTGCACAATCGCGCTTCCGAAGCCAGCAGATCGTAGTAGCTCGAATCGCTGCGGCGATCGGTGACGTTGTATCCGATCACCAGTTGCCGGCGCACGCTGTCGAACAGGAAGTCAAAGTCCATGGCGGCAAATTCTGATGCCTGCATCGCCAACTGGTCGATTGCGGCAATTCTTGCGGCTGCACGCGCAGCGCCTTGCGCGACAATTGGTGACTGCAGGTCGAGCGTCGCAAGTTCGCGGAGCGTGGGGATCATGCCGGCACGCGGAAGGTCGGGAACAGTGCCTGACGCCGCCTGAAGCGAGAGCCACGGCGTCAGAAAAATCAGTTCATCGCGCAAATCCGCGCATTGTCTCGCGAGCGCCCCGGCCCAGAAGCCGGCATCACTCGGCGAATCGGCGGGTTGTCCGAGGGTGAAATGTGCGGCGACGTCGGCGGCATGTGCAGCAAGTCGGTCGACATGGATCCATGCGGAGGCCAGCGTTTCGGGTCCGGTAGCCGACGCCGATGCAAGCGCTGATTCGAGCTGCGCGAATAACGTAATCTCAGGCGGCGACTGTTTGCCGACGGCGTCGACCAGAATCGAGTACGTATCGCCCAAGCCCTCGACCCATCGTTGATTGAGGATGGGGGCGTCGCACAACGCCGTGAGCCCGGGTCGCAGCGTCAACAAGTGGCCCGCGAGATTGCCACTGTCCACCGTCGACACATAGAGAGGAGCGAGCGGTAGCCGCGTCTGGGTGTCGTACCAGTTAAAGAAATGCCCCCGATGTCTCTCCAGCGACGCCATCGTTCGCAGTGCATTGGTCGTTCGTTCGACCAGTTGTCCGGTCGATAGGTAGCCAAAATCGTGCGCAGTAAGATTGGCAAGCAGCGCCAGCCCCATGTTGGTCGGCGAAGTCCGATGCGCGATGCCGACAGCAGGACTCTCCTGCAGGTTGTCGGGCGGCAGCCAATGGTCATCCGGACCGACCAGCGTCTCGAAATACGCCCAGGTCTTTCGCGCCAGCTTGCGCAGGAAGTGCCGCTGGTTGAGGGTGAGCCTGACACTTCGCCGCGCGAGCGGACGACTGATCCACCAGGCGATGGCGGGCGACACGCCCCACAACAGCAAGATTGGCCCTGCGACGGGCTGCACCGACGGATGAGTGAAGATCAGTACAACCCACACCGCGACGGCGAGGACGGGGGCGATCCCCATCGAGCGATAGGATGCGAGCAGGTCGGTGCGCCCGCTTTCCTCCAACTCACGGTCGACATCACTGGAAGGGTTCCACTCCAGCAACCGACGGTGCGTAAACAGCATCCGTCCGACCGTGCGGATGATCGCGTCAAGGCAAAAGTAGGATTCATAGGGTAGAAAGGCGAGTGCGAGCAGCGCCTGCCATGCATGCCGCCGTGCGGCACTCTCGACGGCGGCCAGATGTTGCCTTAACCCCACGTCGACCGGCCTGTCCATCAGATCGGAAATTGCCGCCACGATGGATGGCGTCAGCAGGATGCCAATCACAAACACCGTCCACAGCCATGCCGGCGTCAACACGGTCCATCCCAGCAGCAGCAGGAATGTCTGCGCAGCGGGGACCAGGCTGCGCCGAAGGTTGTCAAAGAGCTTCCACTGGGAAAGCATCGAAAGCGGATTGCGTTCACGGCGCCCGTCCGGACCCTTTACCTTCCGCCGCAGCCATCCCGCCAGTTGCCAGTCGCCGCGGATCCAGCGCCGGCGGCGAGCCACGTCGGCGCTATAGCGCGCGGGAAAATCTTCATACAATTCCGCATCGCTCAACAGCCCGGCGCGTGCGTAGCATCCCTCCAGCAGGTCGTGACTCAGAATGCGATTCGCGGGGAAGCGCCCTCCGAGTGCGCGCTCGAATGCATCGACGTCGTAAATGCCCTTGCCGATGAAGGACCCCTCGTCAAAGAGATCCTGATACACGTCGGACACCGTGCGTGTATACGGGTCCATGCCAGGCTCACCTCCGTACAGCCGCGCATATCGCGAGCGGTTCGTGCACGGCAGGCTTACCGACACGCGCGGCTGGAGAATGCCGTGACCTGATGTCACCACCTCCCCCCCCGTTTCGCTCCTATGCTTACCGAAGTGGGCTGTATTCAACGGGTGCGCCATGGCGCCCACAAATTGCCGTGCCGCGTCGCGGGGCAGTAGCGTGTCCGTATCCAGGGTGATGACGTACTTTATTTCCGAGAGGATCGCAGTCGCGCCGACGATGAGAGAAAAGCCGTCCCGATGACCGCCACGCAGAAGCGCGTTCAGGTCGGCCAGCTTGCCGCGTTTGCGTTCGTAGCCCATCCATATGCGCTCGTCCGCGTTCCAGCGACGAGGGCGGTGAAACAGAAAGAACACACTGGCGCGCAAGGGATTCCCGGCATCGCCGTCATTGCCCTTTCCAGATGCGGCTCCTGACGCGGTCTCGCCAAGCCCGTATTTTCGATTCAGGTCGTTGATCCGTGTCTCAGCCAGCTGCAGCAGCGAATTGTCCTCGGGAAGCGTTTCCTCGCGCGCGTCCGCAAAGTCAGTCAGCAAGCCAAAGTGCAAGTGCTCATCGCGATTGGCGAGGAACCGAACTTCGAGCGCCTCCACCAGATCCTCGACATTGCGCGCGCTGCCGATCATTGTGGGAACCACCACCAGCGTGCGCGATTTCGCTGCAATGCCCGTGGAGAAATCCAGTCGCGGCAGCGGGTGCGGCGTCACCAGCCGCGTTGCCAGCCCGTTCACGATCGTGACCGCCAGCTGGCTGGCTGCCAGCAGCGAAAGTACGACGACCAGCACCAGGAGTTCCCTTTCCGCTCCGGACGCGTGCGCGTTCGCCACGAGGCCGACGGCCATCCCGCATGCGATCAAACCGATCGCACCGAGGTAAAAAGGCAGCGGAAACTGGCCCGCCACCCTTCGCACAGCCCTTGCCATGGAAGCCTGGACATTTGCGGCGTGCTCCAGCTCGGGGAGCCCCTTGTCGACCAGGTAGAAGCCGACGTGCGCCGTCCGATCATCGCCACCTTTGCGCGAAGCATTTGTTCGAGCCAGTTCGATCGCCTCACCGGCCACTTCCTCCTCCGTAAGGCCACCCTCCTTGGCGATGCGCTCGACGGCGTGTCGATAGCCGTCCCGGGTTGCAAAATCCATGAACCTATAGATGTCCTGCGGATCCTTGCGCAGTATCTTTTCGACAACGCCATTCGTCTCGACGAACTCGCGCCAATCGATCGCGCCCAGGCAGCGGAGGCTGCCAATGCTGTTGCTGATGGAAACTTGATCCGAGGCTTGTTGCTGGTTTTCCAGCTGCACCAGCTGCTCGATCGTGAGATGCGACTCCGCCAGCCGCTGCTCGATCCATGTCAACGCGAGGGCCAGGCCGGCACTATGTCCTTGCAATCGGCGCGCAAGCTCCGCCACGAACGCGCTTCCCATCGGCGGTGTCGATCGCGCCATGTCGGCAATGACGAGGATGAGGCCTTTCGGCTCCCTCTCTGCGGTCTCCATCATCCGATCGGCCCAGGCATTGGCCAGATCGCGCTCGGCCATGCCGGCGGCCACTCGCACGCCAACTCGACGAAGATTTTCGATCAGGGCGAGCCGCAGCATGATCGGGATGGCCCAGAGTTCGCCCAGCTTCAGTGCAGTAACCGATTGGTATGCGGCTACAAAGCGGTTCAGGCTGTCAGCGTCGACCCGGCCGTCGCCGTGCGAGATTGTTTGGAGTGCAATGTCGTACACGCGCGGCATGTTCGTCGATGGGCCGAGCGCCAACCGAGGCAGCTCCCGGCTGTAGCCGCGCGGCAGGTGCCGTTTGGCCGTGCCGATCTGCTCTTCGATCAGATGGAAGTTGTCCAGCAGCCATTCGCCGGCCGGACTGATCCGCTGGTTCGCCGACACCGCCTGGGTCAGCCGATCGCAGACACCGACCAATACGCTTTCGTTCGCGGCCAGCCGCGTGAGCAAGAGATCCCGCGTGCGGCGTGGCGTCAGTCGATGCGCAGTTGCCAGCGTTTTGCCGTACCGTTCCATCTGGTCGGCGCTGAACAATTCCGATCTGAGCGGCGGTTCCTCGACGTGCGCCGTCTGCAACAGGCCGCTTGCGCGCAATCGCGACTTGAGCCAGTCCGGAAAGAGGAAGCGCGACTTCTTGATCGTGACCAATGGCGTAGTCCATTTTCATGCTGTGATCGCCGCAGTGTCACCCTGACGTCTCGCGCGGCCGGTGACGTGGACGACTGTTGCTGGACCAACGTGTCCATTCGCGACCTTGCCATAACGGCAGGCATGCCGCCAGTTGAATCAGTCTCCCAGCAGCTCGGCGATCGGGTGCAGCTGCTCCACGTGTTGCGCCACGACTTTGACGATGACGATGATGGGGATGGCGAGCAGCATCCCCCAGATGCCCCACAGCCAGCCCCAGAACAGAAGCGAAATGAACACTGCGGCAGAGTTCATTTGCGCGATTCGCCCCACCATCCAGGTGGTCACGAAGGTGCCGACGATGGTGGCGATTGCCAGTGAAGTGCCGGCAACCAGGAATGCCGTAGCAAAGGACTCGGTCTGCATGAAGGCAGCCATACCCGTTGCCGCAGCCGTGACACCCGGGCCCAGATAGGGCACGAGGTGCAGCAGTCCCGCAACGGCAGCCCAGGCGCCCGCGTTCTCGAGGCCAAGCAAGCTGAACGCGATCCAGCTCAGCAGGCCGACCAATACGTTTGTGGTCAGCAGCATGAACATATATTTCTGGAGCGAATCATTGATGTCATCGAGAATCTTGACAGTGATTTTTCGCTTCGCCAGCGACGGTCCCGTCAACCGCACGAGCTTCCGCTTGAATGTGTCTCCGCCGAGCAGCAGAAAGAAGACCAGGAACGCGACCATCGCCGCTTCGCCCAAGGCTCCCAGGGCGCCCATCGAACTCTGCCAAAGGAAGCTGCCCAACTTGAACGTCGGCTGGTCCACAATGACATGCGTGGCCGGCTGACGTGGAACTGCCGGGCCGCCCGCCACCTGGGTCGCCGCCTTTTCCACCTCGGTCGCCGCATTTTGCACTTTTTGCATACTGCTGCTCTTGCTCAATTGCAGGCGCGACAGCCCCGACGTGAACTTGCTCGCCGCTTCCGGCAGCTGTTCGACGATGGTCTGCACCTGGCCGCGCAACGAATAGGTGCCAAGGCCGAGCGCACCGATCACGCAGGCCATCACGACAATCGTGGCGACAACTCGCGGGAGTCTGACCGCTTCAAGCCATGCGACGAGCGGATTCAGCGTGTAGGAAATGACGATGCCGAGCAACAGCGGCACCACGAACGCTTGTGCCCACGACAGCGCAAACAGGGCCGCAAGCGCCGCCAGAATTCCCAGCGCCAGGCCCCGCGCATCGACTTGCGTCCGCGTCGCGGGCAGCGTGACGGACGACGTATCGCCCACGGTTTCGAGCGGGCCGACCGGCGGCGCCGAATCAGCTGCGATGCCAGGAGTTGAAATGGCGTCCAGATTCATGGCGCGCTAGCAAATCCCAGCCTCGATCGACGCATTGCGGCGTGCTTGAAGCGGTTGCGCTTATTTCGACTTGATGGATCGCGCCTTCCCCTCGGGTGCATCGGGAAAGGCCTCCAAGAGATCTGCCAAATCGTCAGCGTGTTCCTCTTCCATGGCCAGAATTCCCTCCATCATGCGCCGCGTGGTCGGGTCATCGTCACCGAGGAACTTGATGATGTCCCGGTAGCTGTCGATGGCGATTCTTTCGGCCACCAGATCTTCCTTGATCATGCTTGCGAGAGTATCACCCTCGACATATTCCGCATGGCTGCGGCCGACCAGCCCGGCAGGCGCGAAATCGGGCTCGCCTCCCAGCTGCACGATGCGTTCCGCAAGCTCGTCGGCATGTCCGAGTTCTTCGTTCGAGTGATCGAGGAACTCCTGCGCCACGCTCTGCGAGTGAATCCCCTTCGCCATGAAGTGATGGCGCCGGTAGCGCAAGACACACACAAGTTCCGTTGCCAGTGAGGCGTTCAACAGCTCGAGCACCTTTTCGCGATTAGCGGAGTAGCCCGCGGTAACGGAACCATCGTGAATGTGCTGACGGGCGCGCTTGCGCAACGTCGGGACATCGGTAAGTGCCAAACTCTTGGACATGGGATCGTTTCCAATTCGCGATTGTTGCTGATCGGACTCGCACGAAGCTGGTAGGGCCGGTGATGTCGGAGGGGCAGGTCGTCGGACTGCCGACCTGCCCCTTCCGGTTGCGTCCCTGCTTACTTGAGGCGCATGTCGTCCTTGACCGACTTCACGCCGGGGACGGTGCGTGCAACGGCAACTGCCTTGTTTTCCGCTTCCTTCGAACTCACGAAGCCGCTCAGCTGGACCACGCCCTTGAACGTCTCGACGTTGACCTCGGCCGATTTCAGCGTCGGCTCATTCAGGATGGCTGCCTTCACCTTGGTCGTGATGACCGTGTCGTCCACGTACTCACCGGTGCCTTCCTGCTTCGCTGTCGATGCGCAACCCAACGTGACGGACAGAGCCATCGCGCCGATGAAATATGCAAACCTGCGGGTGTTGGTTTTCATGGTGCTTCCTTTGGATTGAAATACCTTGCGCTGCAGACGCGAAGTTACAAACGTCCCATCAGGAACAGGACGATGAGGACCAAGAGCACCACGCCGACGATGCCGCTCGGACCGTAGCCCCAACTTGACGCGTGCGGCCATACAGGCAACACCCCGATCAACATCAGGATCAGGACGATCAACAGAATTGTGCCGATACTCATGACTTGCTCCCTTGTTTACCGCCACCACGTCGTGGGCATCGACTCTGATGCATCCACCAGGCAGGTATGTGATGAGAATATTGGTGACCCCGAAAATGGTCTGTCTGCTAGCGCACACAGCCCGAGGATGCATCGTTGACGATAATCAGGCAGATCGGGTACATCGCAACGACCTGCCTTACCTGTTGCGTTCCCCGCCTTGCGGCTCTCCTCTTTCCTGTCCCTTCCCATGACCTTGCGTTGATTCCTGTGCAGACCCCTTGCTCTGCTGTCCCTGGTTCTGGCCATGCGACGTTGGTGCTTTCTGCTCGTGCTGGGCCGCCCCATGCTGCGGAGTAGCTTGTTCCTGAGGTGCTGCCTTCCCTGACTGAGGTGCGGGTGCAGGCGGACTCTGCATTCGCTGCGCCTGATAATGCTGCTGCACCACGGCTTCCTGCGGCTGGTAGCGATATTTCTGCGTTTGCAGCACCTGCTGCTGTTCTGCGTGCGGGTATCTGGATCCCGAATATTGTCGCTGGTACGCCGGCAGCGGTGCCGGTGCGGGAACCGAACTGCGATTCCACGTGTTCCATCCACTGTGATTCTGCGTCCATGCGTTCCCCCAGTGCTCGTCCCAGCGCGGCGGGGCATCCGAACGCCACCCGCGAAAGTACGTGGGAGGCTGACGGTAGTAACGCACAGGGACGCGCAGAACATACAGCGGCACTGCGTTCGGGCTCACAAGCCCCCAGGGACCGTTGTACCAGGAGCTCGCGTACCAGTTGTCGCGCTGGTAGACCCAATACAGGCCGTCATAGAAGAAGTAGTTCGAATTCACCTGCGGAGCATAGTAGACGGGGTAGCCGGGCACCGGGACCAGCTGCGGGTACACGGGCAGGTTGATTCCAATGCTGACACCAGGAAGACCGATGCCGACGCTCACCTGAGCCGAAGCCGAAGTGACGGTGCCAAGAAGCATCAACACTACAACGAATAAAGTGCGCATTTTCTGTCCGTCAGTTCACAAATCGGGGGCGGAGCCATCCGCCAGGGCGCCGAAACGCGACGCAGGCTTAGTCACCGGCCTGCCACGGTCTTTCTGACGATCGGAGCAACCTCGACGAGCGCTTTCGCCGCAGCCTGTCTTGCAATTTCCGCGTCCTTCCCATGGTCGCAGCGGAGTCTTGCGAACGTTTTAGAGAGGTCGGTGTTGAAGCTCGCGGTGTATCGAAATGAAGGATCGAGAATCGATTTCATGTGGCCTCACATTTGAACGCGGGCATCAACTAGGTCGACGGCGAGTCTTGCAACGCGCCTGCCAACCTCCCCGGTGGCCACGCCCATGGCATCGGCGCCCCGGGAAGGGGCCATCATTCCTGCGGGGAACGACGGACTGCGATCAGGCACCCTTCTTGGCGTCCCTGACGTCCTGCTTGACGTCGCCGAATTTTGCCTGCGCGTGTCCCACTTTTTTTTGCGTCTTGCCCTTGGCTTCCAGCGACGTGTTGCCCACCAGCTTGCCGGCAAATTCCTTGATCTTTCCTTCCGCTTCCTTGACTCGACCTTCGACTTGGTCCTTGTTCGTGGTCATGGTTCATTCCTCAATGTATGCCGGAAAACGGCCGGCACGCCGTACCGTCAATGTGTAGCAGCCTGCCGATCAAGTCTGTGCGCTGGCGAACACCAGGATTAATCCAAATCAAAATCTGTGGCCGATGCGATCTGTAGACTGAAACCGCTGGCGGTGAGGACGGCGTGTTCCTTGATCACGGGAGGCTTGGATGTTGGTGGAACCTTCGCGTCGGCTGCATCGGGAAGCGCACATCGCCGCTGAGGATAGGATCCGAGCCTCGTTCGCGCTGCACACCCCCGTGCAGAACCAAGTCCTTGCGGCATTGCCCCCAGACCATCTCAAGCGCCTGCTGCCCGATCTGGAGTTCGTTCCTTTGCTGCCGGGTTGGGTCGTTTACGGTGCCGGTCAAAGACAAAGACATCTCTTTTTTCCCACCGAGGGCATCGTTTCCCGGATCTACGAGACGGAGACCGGAGATTCCGCAGCATTCTCATTCACGGGAAATGAAGGCGTGATCGGCGTCGCGTCCTTTCTGGGTGGCGAAAGCACACCGAGCCAGGCGGTTGTGATCTTGCCCGGATTTGCGTTTCGGCTGGAGGCGCGCCTGTTGCAGAGCGAGTTCGAACACGACAGTCCTCTACCGCAGTTACTGCTGCGCTACACCCAGGCATTGATTGCGCAAACCGGCCAAAGCGTGGTGTGCAACCGGCGCCATTCGGTGGAACAACGATTGTGCCGCCTTATCCTGTCCTGCTTGGATCTATTGTCGTCGAATGAGCTGATGATGACGCAGGAACTGATTGCCGCGTTGCTGGGCGTTCGCCGCGAAAGCATCACTGAGGCCGCAGGAAAGCTGCAACAGGCGGGACTGATCCTCTACCGCCGCGGCCACATTGCAGTCCTCGATCGCCGCCAATTGGAAGCACATGCATGCGAGTGCTATCGGGCCGTCAGAGAGAAGCTTGACCGTTTGCTACTCCCGGAAGACACGTTTGGACATATTGGCCAACATCACCCGGCGACCCGATATCGGCCAACGTTGGCCAAGGCATTTCGCGCCCGGAGGCAACGTCGCTCGACCTGTTCGACGGCCCTCGCCTCGGCGCAGCGAAGCGACGGTCGGTAGTCAACGTGCGCCACATGGAACGACACCGCACGGGAAGCATCGGCTGGTTACGCGCTGCAGTATTGGGCGCCGACGACGGCATCGTCTCGACCGCGAGCCTGGTGCTAGGTGTCGCGGCATCGGGTGCGACGCACGGAAACGTGATGGTCGCGGGAATTGCCGGCCTGGTCGCAGGCGCCATGTCGATGGCAGCCGGCGAGTACGTGTCCGTGCGCTCGCAGGCCGATTCAGAACGGGCGGCGCTCACCCTGGAACGTACGGAATTGGCCGCGGACGACGCTGGCGAGCAAAGAGAGCTGACCGCGATCTACGTCGACCGCGGCGTCGAGCCGGCGCTGGCTAAACAGGTCGCCCTGCAACTCATGGCCCATGATGCGTTGGGTGCGCATGCCCGCGACGAACTCGGGATCACCGAAACCCTCAGTGCACGACCCATTCAGGCTGCGTTTACATCGGCCGCCAGTTTCGCCGTGGGCGCGGCCATGCCTCTATTGGCTGCCGCCTTGGTTCCGTCATCGATTATCATCTCCGTCGTCTCCGGAACGTCGCTCGTGTTCCTTGCGATCCTGGGGGGAGTGGCCGCGCGCGTGGGCGGTGCAGGTGTGGCGACAGGCGCGATGCGCGTCACCTTCTGGGGCGCGCTCGCCATGGGAATGACGGCAGCCGTCGGGGCATTATTCGGAACCGTAGCGTAACAAAATGGACGCGGCCAGCCGCGGTGTGTTTTCTTGACGGACAGGAGAATCGATGATGCGCAAGCAAAAGAGTTTGCTGACCAAGATCGGCGATGCCGTTGATGCGGCGAAGGAGAGGACACAGGAAGTCGGGACCTCGCTCATGAAAAAGGTCGAGGTCGCAGCCGCGGGCGCAAGCAGGGAAGCGGGAAAGACCCGGACTGCGGTGAAACGGAAAGCGCGGGCCGCGACGGCTAGTTTAAAGCGCAACGCGATGGCCGTCGAAGCGGGCACGATGAAAGCCTACGGCCAGGCGAAACGCACGGTGAAGAGCAAGGCCAGGACTGTCGAAGCGAATGCGACGAGGGCCATGGGCAAGGCGAAGCGGGCTGTGAAGAGCAAGGTAAAAGCGGCAGCGACAGGTGCAAAAAGAGCCGCTGGCAAGGTAGAGCGCGCGATGAGCCCGAAGAAGCGGGCGACGAAGCGGAGGACCACTGCCAAGTCCACGGTGAAAAAAGGGGTGGCCAAGGTCAAGTCGACGGTGAAGAAAGGCGTGGCCAAGGCCAAGACAGCGGCCAGGAAGACTGGCGTCGCGGTCACCAGGGCCACCAAGGGAGTCGCGAAGAAGCCCGCGAAACGAACCGCCAGGAAGGCAGCAACGAAGAAACGCACGAGTTAGGCCGCGCGCTGGAGGGACTCCCGAAGCAAGCTACGGTGCGGATCAACCTGTGCCGTAGCGTCTCGCTTGGTACCCTGTTTACGAGTTCTACCAGCGACAATATGTCATGAAAGCATTCAGGAGAACCGCATGAAAGCGATCCGCAATTGTGTCAGCGCAGCGTTGGTGATGAGCATGATGATTCTGGGGCTGTCGGCCTGCGAGAAGAAGGAAGGTCCGGCGGAACGCGCCGGCAAGGAAGTCGACAAGACAGTCGAAAAGGCCGGACAGCAACTCGAGAAGGCCGGTCAGAGCATTCAGGATGCAGCAAAGGATGCCAAGAAATAGGAGTGCCAAACACGACCGCGCGTGGACTCGCGCCCATCCGGCAGGACGTACGGCGAAGCCGAAGTCCGTTCGACCCGCACCCGATGTCCTGCATCGCCGATTGAGTTTCCCGTCCCATACGACGAATACGCCATGGACAAGAAGCTCAAGGTACACGCTGCCGACCTTCGCGGTGTCAACCGGCTGACCATCGCCGGCATCGCCGGCGTCGTCGACTTGGTCGAGGCGATGCATCAACAAATCGCCAGCGTTCCGGGAATACTCGCCAGGCCCAAACGAGTCCGGACGTCCGGCATCACACGACTGGTCTACAAGAGCATCCACGGTGTAATCGGCCTCGTCGGGCACGGGCTCGACCGGCTGCTTGCGCAGTTCGAGCCCTTGCTCGGCAAGCGCAGCACGTGGCCCGGGCGCGAACCGCTGATCGCTGCGCTGAATGGCGTGCTCGGCGACTACCTGGCAGCGTCGAACAATCCGTTGGCGATCACTATGCGCCTGCGTCGAGGCGGCATCACATTGCCGGGCGAACGTGAACCGCTCGCCGCGGCGATCCCGCAAGCTGGCGACAAGCTGCTGGTGCTGCTGCATGGTTTGTGCATGAACGATCTGCAGTGGAAGCGCAAGGGACACGATCATGGCGCCGCGCTGGCGCATGATCTCTGCTATACGCCGGTCTATCTGCATTACAACAGCGGCCTCCATATTTCCACCAATGGCCGGGCGTTCGCTGAGCAGCTCGAAACGCTGGTGCAATGCTGGCCGGTGCCGTTGACCGAACTTGTGCTTTTCGGGCATAGCATGGGTGGGTTGGTCGCCCGCAGCGCCTGCCATTACGGCGCACTGGAAAAGCACGAATGGCGGCGGCGCGTCGGTAAGGTGATCTTTCTCGGCACACCGCATCATGGCGCACCACTCGAGCGTGGCGGCAACTGGGTGGACATTCTTCTGAGTTCAAACGGTTACTCCGCGCCATTGGCTCGCCTGGGCAAGATCCGCAGCGCGGGCATCACGGATCTGCGTTTCGGCAATCTGGTGGATGAAGACTGGCACAAGCGCGACCGCTTCGAGCGCAGCAGCGACCGTCGCGTGGCCGTGCCGCTGCCAGACGGCGTTGCGTGCTACGCGATCGCCGCATCCACCGGCAAGTCAGAGGGTGATCTTTCCGGTCGGTTGATCGGCGACGGGATCGTGCCACTGGACAGCGCACTGGGTCGCCACCCGAATTCGCGGCTGGCCTTGACGTTCGACGAGTCGAATATGTGGGTCGCCTATGGCACCAACCACCTCGATCTGCTCAGCCGGCCGGAAGTCTACTCGCAGATCAAAGGATGGCTGACGGCACGCGGCTGAGCACCTAGGCAACACCGCCTCGAAGGGCGGCGTTGGGTCGATTCGCGGCCACAACTTTCAAGCTCGCGGCTCGCCATATCCATTGACGGTGACCGTGGGTCTTGATGACCGAGCCTCGTCGGTCGTGGTCGTCGGCGACCAATGGGAGGTCTGCGTGGCAATGGCAATTCCGGCCACGGCCAACGCGTTCTTGAAGATCGCATTCATCGATGTTTCCCGGAGGACTTTGTGCATAGGGAAGCGTCGCCTGATCCCGCCAGGCCGTCCTCGCGCATGCGGGGCGTCCCGCACAGTCAGCTGAGACGGAAATTTCCGGTGCCGAACAGTCCAAGCAGTCCGATGACGATCAGGTAGATGGCGACGATGTAGTTCAGCATCCGTGGCACGATCAGGATCAATATGCCGGCGATCAGCGATACGATTGGGGCGAGACTCACGGTCATGTTCATCGTCGATTCCATTCAAGGTTATGGGCGCAGCATCAGCCGCCGAGACATCGGCTCCAGACTTGACGGCCCGGTCGCCATACCTTGCCAACCTGTTGGGACACCGGACGCGAGCGCGACGCATGTGGACGCTGCTAGGCATGAACATATACCGCGGCGGCGCCTTCACTCTGTGCGATGGCGCACTATTCCCGACACCTCCGACGCGTTCCATCCCCGTTGTCCGCGTACGCCCTGCCGGACTATGTGTCCCAGCGCACAGACGCCGGTTGGAATGACGGTCAGCATCCGAATCCTCCCCCGGAGGGGCGTGGACTGCTTTTCGCTTCCGGTGATCGCGACTTTCTGTCGCCGAGCCGAGCAGACGCTGTTCCCTCTCCGGATCCGTGCACGCTTGCTACCGAAAAGTCCATGTCCATCGTCGAAAATTTTCCAACGCGCGCCGAAGGTGTCGGCAAGGCCGAAGGCATCAACGAGTTGCTGCGTCAGGAAACGCTGCTCAAGACGGGAGCATTGCAGAACGCCATTCTCACCAGCGCCAACTTCTCGATCATCGCCACCGACGAAAAGGGCATCATTCAGTTATTCAATGTCGGCGCCGAGCGAATGCTGGGCTACCTGGCCGCCGAAGTCGTCAACAAGATCAACCCCAGCGACATCCACGATCCGCAAGAGGTGATGGCGCGCGCCCAGGCACTGAGCCTCGAACTCGCGACCACCATTACGCCGGGCTTCGAAGCGCTGGCGTTCAAGGCCTCGCGCGGGATCGAGGACATCTACGAGCTGACCTATATCTGCAAGGACGGTAGCCGCTTTCCGGCCATTGTTTCGATCACGGCGCTGCGCGATGACTACGGCGGCATCATCGGCTACCTGCTGATCGGCACCGACAATTCCGTGCGCAAGCAGGTCGAACTGGAACTGCACAACGCCATGGCCGTCGCAGAGAAGGCCAATCTCGCCAAATCCGATTTCCTTTCCAGCATGAGCCATGAACTGCGCACGCCGCTCAGTGCGATCCTGGGCTTTGCCCAGCTGATGGAATCCGGCTCGCCGGCGCCCACGCCGTCCCAGAAGCGAAGCATCGATCAAATCCTCAAGGCGGGATGGTACCTGCTGGAACTGATCAACGAAATTCTTGATCTCGCGCAGATCGAGTCCGGAAAGCTGTCGCTATCGTTGGAACCGATATCGCTGGCCGAGGTGATGCACGAATGCCAGGCCATGATCGAGCCGCAGGCGCAAAAGCGCGGCGTCAGCGTGCACTTTCCCATTTTCGCAACCCGGTACTTTGTCAAAGCCGACCGCACACGCGTCAAGCAGGTCCTCATCAACCTGCTTTCCAATGCGATCAAATACAACAAGGCGAGCGGAATGGTCGACGTGCAATGCATCACCAGCACTCCCGGACGCATCCGCATCTGTGTGGAGGACACCGGCGAAGGATTGACCGCGGAAAAGCTCGCCCAACTGTTTCAGCCGTTCAATCGCCTCGGACAAGAGGCGAACGTCGAAGAAGGTACAGGCATCGGCCTGGTTGTCGCCAAGCGGCTCATTGAGTGGATGGGGGGCGCCATAGGGGTGGAAAGCACCGTCGGGAAGGGCAGCGTGTTCTGGATCGAAATGAATCTGACGGCTGAGCCTCAAACTGCCGCCGGCGAGGACGAACCCTTGGTTGTGGCCCAGATGTCAGTTCAAGCCAACGCACAGTTGCGCACTCTGCTTTATGTGGAAGACAACCCTGCCAATCTGATGCTGGTCGAGGATCTCATCGCGCGCCGGCCCGACATTCGCTTGCTGAGCGCGCGGGACGGCAGCCGCGGCATCGAAATTGCGCGCGAATCCCGACCTGACGTCATCCTGATGGATATCAACCTGCCGGGGATCAGCGGGCTACGGGCGCTCCGAATTCTGGCCGACGAACCGGCGACGGCGCACATCCCGGTCGTTGCCTTGAGCGCCAATGCCATGCCTCGCGATATCGAGAAAGGTCTGGAGGCAGGGTTTTTCCGTTATCTCACCAAGCCTATCAAGGTCAACGAGTTCATGGACACGCTGGACGTGGCGCTGAAATCCGCCAAAGCGCGATCGGTCGTTGCGAATGAGGGGAAAAACGCATGAGGATCGATGCGGATATTCTCAACGCCAGCATCCTGATCGTTGACGACCAGGAGCCCAATATCAGTCTGCTCCTGCAATTGCTGGGCGACGCCGGCTACACCCGCGTTGCCTCGACGATGAATCCCAAGGAGGTTTGCGCGCTGCATCGCAGGAACCGCTACGACCTGATTCTGCTCGACCTGCAGATGCCCGGTATGGATGGATTCCAGGTGATGGAAGCCCTCAAGACCAATGCTTCGGATGGGTATCTGCCGGTCATTGTGCTCACGGCCCAACCGGGTCATAAACTGCGCGCGTTGCAATCCGGCGCCAAGGATTTCATCAGCAAGCCGTTTGATCTGGTCGAAGTCAAGACGCGCATCCACAACATGCTGGAAGTGCGGCTGCTGTACAAGAAGCTCGAAAACTACAGCAAGGAACTGGAGGAGACGGTTCAGGAACGGACCGCCGAACTGCGCGAAAGCGAAGCGCGCTTTCGCAGCCTGGCCGAACTGGCTTCCGACTGGTACTGGGAACAGGACGAGTCCGGCAACTTCACCAAGGTCTCCGGTCCGGTTCTGGAGATGCTCGGAATCCGCGTCGACGCCCTGACAGGAGATGCAAGCGGCGCAAAGGTGACAGGCTGGGACGAAGCGGAGCGCGCCGACCTCCAGGCAAGGATCGCGAACCGCCAGCCGTTCCTGGACTTCCTCTTCAGCCGCGTCAACGCCGACGGCTCGCGCCAGCAATTCCGGGTAAGCGGAGAACCGATGTTCAGCCAGTCCTGTCGCTTCATCGGCTACCGCGGAATCGGCGTCGAACTCACCGCACCAAAATAGCAAACCGGGTCTTGACGGTCAGCGATGCCAACACTTCACAGTCCGAATCAAAATCATCTGCTCGGCGCTCTGCCCACGGCGGAATTCGAGCGCCTGGCCGCGCACCTGAAGCTGGTCCCGATGCCACTGGGTGAAGTCCTCTACGAACCCGGCGAGCAGTTGCAGCACGCCTATTTCCCGACCACCGCCATCGTATCGCTGCACTATGTCATGGAGTCCGGCGCATCCGCCGAAACCGCAGGAGTAGGCAATGAAGGTGTCGTCGGCATTGCGCTCTTCATGGGCGGGGACACCACGCCCAGTTCGGCCGTCGTGAAGACGGCCGGCCACGCCTACCGGCTGGAACGCAAGTTGCTGAAACAGGAATTCGATCGCGCCGGCTTGCTGCAGCGTTTGTTGCTGCGCTACACCCAGGCGCTGATCACGCAGATGACGCAGACCGCCGCCTGCAATCGGCACCACTCGGTCGAGCAGCAACTGTGCCGCTGGCTGTTGTCCACCCTCGATCGCGTCCCGTCGCATGAATTGATCATCACGCAGGAATTGGTCGCCAGCATGCTGGGCGTGCGTCGGGAAGGCATTACGGAAGCCGCCGGAAAATTGCAGCACGCCGGTTTCATTCGCTATCGCCGTGGCCATATCGCAGTG
This sequence comes from uncultured beta proteobacterium, assembly GCA_963829415.1. Lineage (GTDB taxonomy): Bacteria > Pseudomonadota > Gammaproteobacteria > Burkholderiales > Casimicrobiaceae > VBCG01. The sequence goes on from CAWHII010000001.1 coordinate 524,847, forward strand.
CTCGATCGGTCAGGACTGGAGACCCGCGCGTGCGAATGCTACGCCGTGGTCAGGAATGAATTGCGCCGCCTGCTTTCCGATGTGCAGCACCGCCAGGAAATCATTGCCGCTGAGTGACCGGCGACTCCCGCGTCACAGTCGCCAACGCCGCCAGTCGAAACGCGGCCGGGGCGTTTGACCGCCCCGGCCGCAATACCCGACCCCTCAAGCTGCTCGCGAAAGGGATCGGCTAGGGAGAGACTTGTTGCTTCAGGACTTGCCGAACTGCGCCTTTGCATTGCTGACGCATGCGTCCTTCGCGGCACCGGCGAGAGCGTCGCACTTTTCGATCGCAACCTTGTAGTCCGCGTCACGCTTGTCTGCGGACGCTTCCTTGCGGGCGTCAGTCTGCTTCATCGCCGCGTCCTGGCGCGTATCGGCCACGACACGGTCGACCTTGGCGTCTGCCTTGCCCTTGACCAACGCGGCTTTGGCCTCCTTGACGCAAACGTCCTTGGTGTTGCCCGCCAGGTCGTCGCACTTCTCGGTGGCGATGTCGTACGCCGCTTGAGCGTGCGCCACGCGCGCGCTTTCACGATGCTTTGCCGTGTTCTGGTATGCGGCTTCTGCTTCGGCCTTCGCAATGTTGTCCTTGCCCTTGGCTTCCGCAATGCAGATGTCCTTGGCATTTGCGCTCAGCGACGAGCACGCGTCCTTGTCAACCTTGTACTGGGCGTCGGCGTTCGTCTTCGCCATCGTATAGCTGTCTTTCGACATCGGCGTCACGGTGGTCTTCGACGCGTACATCTGCGCCGCGGCGGTTCCGGCAAAACCCAGCCCGGCTGAAACAAACAGTGCAATCATCAGTTTGGACATGCTATTTCCTCAATGTTCAGGTACGGTTTCAAAAGCCCTGGCGCAGGCGCGAAACGCCAACGCTGAAATTCTCCCGGCTTCAAGCCTCACGGCATCGACAACTCAGAATGTGAGACTCCCCGTGAAGGGCAACTTTCTTCATGTAATTTGAAATATACGTTCGACATCCGGTCTCGTCTGTTCGCTGGCGCACACACTCCGAAAGCGGTGGCAACGCCGCCAATCATGCCTGAGCTTCGCATCCATCGTGATCCGGGCCTTCAGCAACTTGGACACCGGACAGCCGGTCTTGGCCCTGTTCGCGATCTCCTGGAACTTCGCGTCGTCCACCACAGGAATTCTTGCGGTGACCGTAAGATGGCTCGCGGTAATCTCGAAGCCGGCACCGATCTTCTCCAGCGTCACCTCGGCATGCGTTTCTATTTTTTCCGGTGTCAGCCCGGCTTCACCGAGCATCAGGGACAGCGCCATCGAGAAACAGCCGGCATGCGCAGCGCCGATCAACTCCTCCGGATTGGTGCCCTTGCCGTTTTCGAAACGTGACCTGAATCCGTAGGGCGCCTCTTTGAGAACGCCGGTCTCGGTGGAAATGGTGCCGCCACCTTCCTTGATGCTGCCCTTCCAGACTGCCCATGCCTTCTTGATCATATTTCTCTCCACCAATGTTTACTTTGCGTAGGACTAGCCGAGATTCTCGGCCGCAAAATCCCAATTGATCAGCTTGTCGAGCACAGCGTTCACGTAGTCCGCGCGGCGATTTTGATAATCAAGGTAGTAGGCGTGTTCCCACACGTCGAGGGTCAACAGCGGCTTCGCGCCCTTGGTCAGCGGAGTTTCCGCATTGCCCGTCTTTAGGACCTTCAGCTTGTCGCCTTCGAGCACCAGCCAGGCCCAGCCGCTGCCGAACTGGGTCGTTGCCGCCGTCGCCAGCTCCTTCTTGCACGCATCAAGGTTGCCGAATGAAGTCTCGATTTTCTGCTTCAGCGCCGCAGGCGGCTCGCCGCCACCTTTCGCGCGCAGACTGCGCCAATAGAAGGTGTGGTTCCATGTTTGCGCCGCATTATTGAAGATGGCGACCTTGTCGGCTTTGCCGGCAGTCTCATTGATGAGCTGTTCCAACGAAAGGCCGGCGAGCTCCGTGCCGGCGATCAACTTGTTCAAGGTGTCCACGTATCCCTTGTGATGCTTGCCATAGTGGAACCCGAGCGTGTTGGCGGAAATCACCGGATCCAGCGCATTGTCCGCGTAGGGAAGCGGCGGCAAAGTGTGCAGTGCGGCCTTTTCGGCTATTTCAGTGGTGGACATTTGTCGTTCCTTTCCGGTTCACATGGGGCGTGCCCGCGGGCCCACGCGTTCAAGGCTGTGCGGTGGGCTGCACCGCAGTGGCCGCGGTCGGCGCAAGGTTGCCGCCTTCGTTCTCCCAGGCCTTGAGATCAGTCTTGTGTTGCACTTCGCCTGCGGCGTGAACATCCCGGCGCCGGGTTCGAGAGGCAAATGCCGCACCTGCCGCAGCGCTTGCGGTAACGGCAAGGAGGAGAATCCAGCGCTTGTCGATGTTCATTGTGGGTTCACTTCGCAGACACGGTATGTGGCGGCCGCGCAATCGGTTCGGGCCTGCATGATCGAGCCAAAGGGGTATTGCGTGAAGGACAGGATCGCGGCGCCCGCCAGGAACAGGACAAACCATCTGGATTTGGTCATTTTGCTTGCCTCTACGTGAACATGACAATCGCCGCCGTCACACCCGCTGGTCCATTTGCCATGACCTCGGGCGCGACCGACCGGGAATTACGCGATGATCTTCGGCTGATAGTCCTTGTGCGTTTCCTCGAACGCCTTGACCTGCGCTTCGGCCTGATCCTTGGTTACGCCGTAGGCCTCCTGGACCTTGCCTGCCAGCTGGTCGCGCTTGCCGGCGATCTGGTCGAGATTGTCATCGGTGAGCTTGCCCCATTGTTCCTTCACGTGACCCTTGAACTGCTTCCAATCGCCTTTGATAACGTCCCAGTTCATGATGTTTCCCTTCATTGATGATTCCGTTGGCGACATCGCCAACAACAGTGAAGTGTTCCATTTGAATGAAACTCCCCACTGACGAAATCATGGTAGCGACTGCCGCGGCGGCGGTCGGTGCGGTGGCACTCATAGTTGGCCGCCCCGGGCCCGCGTGCGGGGCGTATCACAGCGGCGGCGAGACGGTATAAAATATTCCAATGGTCGTCAAGAAACCTGGCGGCAGCGGTGATAAATCGCCAATCCGGCCCGTTGTGGACGGGTTGCGCACGGGTACGCCTGCTCTCCACAGCCCGCATCAGAATCATCTGCTCGACGCCCTGCCGGCTGCCGACTTCGATCGGCTCGCCCCCCATCTCGAACTGATACCGATGAACCTCGGCGACGTCTTATATGAATCCGGGGCAAAGCTGCGCTACGTATATTTTCCGACCACCTGCATCGTCTCGCTGCTGTACGTCATGGAAGACGGCGCGTCGGCCGAAATTGCCATCGTGGGCAATGAGGGAATCCTCGGCATCTCGCTGTTCATGGGCGGAGACACCACGCCCAGCCGCGCGGTGGTGCAAAGCGCAGGGCACGCGTTCCGCCTCAAGGCCGAGTTGCTGAAGAATGAATTCGGGCGGTTCGGTCCGACGATGCATCTGCTGCTCCGCTACACGCAGGCGCTGATCACACAAATGGCGCAGACGGCGGTATGCAACCGGCATCATTCGGTCGATCAGCAATTGTGCCGATGGCTGTTGCTCAGTCTCGATAGACTGCAGTCGAACAGGCTTTCGATGACACAGGAATTGATCGCCAACATGCTGGGCGTGCGCCGTGAAGGTGTCACCGAGGCCGCCGGAAAGTTGCAGGACGACGGGCTCATACATTACCGCCGAGGCACGATTACCGTGGTCGATCGCGCGGGGCTGGAGGCCAAGGCCTGCGAGTGCTACCAGGTGGTCAAGACGGAGTTCGATCGTCTTCTGCCCTACGTCGCTGCGTAGCTATCCGGACTTTCTTCTCGGCGTCCTGACGTTTCGCTTGTGCGCTACCGCGGCTCACGCGAGGTCATTTGGGTGCACACATCACAACCTGGTCCGGGCCGTAACCTTCCGCGATGTAGCCTTTGGCGATCATGAACGCTTTGACGACCGCCGAAGTGGTGTACCGATGGTTCGAATCGTAGCGGCCATTCCACAGCCGGTAAACGGGAGTCTGGGTACTCGCACAGGCACCGGTGACGGTATCCGGCAACGCGATGTAGAAAGCTGCGTCCGTTTCCTTGACGAGCCATGGAAACATGGTGGCGGCTACGGAACATTCATGTGGCGACGCGGAAAAGAAGTGCGAATCGCCGTAACCTGGCGGAATATAGAAGCGACAGACCGGACTGGCGCCAAAGCCGGCGGCGTCCCAGACATCGAAGTAATAGCCGGTCTGTGTCCATCCAGTGTGCACCCCGGTATCGAGATCGCTGACCTCCTGCGCGGTGCTGGCGACAAAATAGTGGTCAAGGCCCCGGTGGTAGAACTCGATCGCCCTGAACTTGTTGCCCGGAGGGGGAACGCCAATGTATTCAGGCGTCTGGAAGTCGATCCAGTGGCGCACCTCATAGCTGTCGTTCCGCGGAAATTCCGCCGTGAACTCCGTAAGCAGCATCGCGAAATACCAGACACCATCGGGCGGCAGGGTGAATGGCACCGGTCCCGAGTCGATCGGCTCCGACTCGGCCCCGGCTGCCAACGAAGGCAGTGGAAATACCGCCATCCGCACACCGTTCATCCCGCCCGCATAGGGCGACGAAAATGCCCACAGTTCGAGACGCAATGGACGGGTCGGGCTGACCAAGTCCAGATTGCGAACACCGTCGGCCGTAAGCTCGGCGGAATTACCCATGTACGTATAGGAGACGTAGCTGATGATGCGTGCGTCGGTCGCGAGTGCCGCGGGTGAAAACGACAGCAGGACAGCGGCAAGCGCCGCCATCATCGTGGCTCTGGTCATGACGGACGTTGATACGGTGCGGTTCATCGGGTGTCTTTCTGATAGCAAAGTGAATCGACTTGTTCACGCGTCTTGCCTGGTGATCCGCGCATCCGGTCGCCTTCCATGTTGGCGCCGGAAAGAAGTCTCGGGCTGCATCACAAGTTAACGGACCCCTGCGTCCCGGTCGGTGCGGCAGCACACGGATGACCTCAATCGAGTCCGGTCCAACGCCGGGATGCCCCCGCCAGGTCCCGTGCCAGGGCAATGCCGCCTCCCGGTCGCCGAATCTGTCACTCGCGACGCAGGTCTCCTTGGAAACACAGGCTCGTCCGGCGCTACGCTAGCGCCCGTTAACGCTATGGGCGCAAACGCGTCGCCCACGCGCGCAGGCGCGTGGTGCGGGATCGTCGTTACGAATTGACGCGGCGCATTTCTGCCGCGAACCCGGGCGCAGCAAGTCTCGCCAGCATCGCGGCTTCTGACCGGCGCGGGTCGATCCTGCGCTGCGCTGGTCGTACCCGGTTCGAAACATCCTCAACCGGCAAACGGATGCACGGCGCAAGAACAAGCGAAGGGAAAAATTCCCCGGGTTATTTCGACGCAGGCCCGGTGTTTGGCTTCACTGCCGTCGACGGGTCCATCACAACCATTGCCTCGACATCCTTCAGCAGGCGCTGGAATTCGGGCGACGCCATGATGATCGTTCCCGCCGCCGCGCGCAGGCGATCGACGGCTTCGGGAGGCAGCACGAACGACGTGGGCTGCTGATTCAGATAGTCCAGTTCCGCCTTGTCCTTGAGCTCGGGAAACGATACGTTGATCGCGTAGATCTCGGCGTCGGGGATGCGCAACGCCTCAGCAATGGCGGGATCCTTGTTCGTTTGCATCGCGGCCGAATCCCGGATCTTGCGCAAGATGCGCCACCGCGCCGCCGTGTCCTTCAGCAGTTCGATCGCCTCATAGGAAAACGCGTCGATCGGCGTGCCGGTCGCCTTCAGCAGGATGTCAATGGTCCCCGGAGGGGCCTCGGACTCGTCCCAGTTGATGGGAGGCGACGACAGCGAATTGACGACAAACACGATGATCCTGCGCGCGCTGTCGAGCCGCGTCGGGATACCCACTTCCTGCAGCGCCTCGAGGACTTCCAGCGCGTCGAGCACGCCGCGCATCCCGACGTTGTCAGAGACGCCTCCGTCCACCAGGTGGATATAGGGCCGATGAATGCTGTCGCCGAAGCCTTCTATGGCCTTGAGCGAGCGAATCGCCCGCGCCGCGGGTCGCGGTGGATTATCGGAATCGGTGAAGAGCTTCACCCACTCGGGAAATTTCGTCTTGCAGGTGCCGCCATAATTGTTGATCGTGATTGACGAGAGCACGACGGGCACCGCCGACGACGCCGCCGCCGCGCGGGACAGAGGCACGGCATTGAGGTCCGAACAGAGCACGTCAAATACTCCCTGGTTGAAAACGAAACGGGAGCCGGTCGAAATGTCGGTGGCCGATGCCAGAATCATCGGTCCCTTGCCGCGATCCAGGTCACCGAAAGTCGCGCCGTTGAACAGGATTTCGTCGTAGAGCTGGGCTGCGAGTTCGGAACGCCCCCAGTTCGGCGACGCGAGGTTCCCCCAATTCGCCGGACTGAACGTGCGGGCGATAATCTCGCCCTGCACGTTGCGCTTCAGAAAGCGCTGCTCGTAATCGGCGAACAGCTTATCGCCATACAAGCCATAGGCCAGCGCGGTGAAACTACCGCCGGAAACGCCGGTGATGACGTCGACCGCGTCAAGCAGGCGGACCTTGTTGCCCTTCGGCCCGACAACTTCGGTTCTTCTCAGGAATTCCAGGACACCGTACGAAAAGGCGGCGGCGCGCGTGCCGCCGCCCGAAAATGCGAGGATGACGAAATTTTCCTTGTCCTGGAAATGCGTCTGGCGCGTATCGAGACGGTAACCCGTATGGAGGTCGGTGCTGGTGATCGGCGGATTGATCGGCCGGGTGGCGCAGCCGCCGAGCAGGAGCAGCAACACCAGCAATGATGGCAGGGGCAGTCGAGTCATTGAGTCACCGGGGCGAATCACGCAGACCCCAATTCTATCGTTCTTCGGCCTCCGGAATGGTCAGACGCCCTTCATGTGGGCGGTCCAGGATGAGAGATTCACGGGATCATGCCGCATTCGAACATCTTGTTGGCAATAGGCCCGGCTACCTTGTTGAGGAAGGCAGCGCGCGCCTGCGGATCGTTCTTCAGGAATTGAACGGCTCTTTGCTCCTCTTCGGACTTCGGTTGGCCCTTCTGCTGCCACAACTGCTCGCAGGATGCGCTTTGGTATTTGCCGACGACCTTGTCGGCCACCATGTCCATGATCCTTCCCTGGCCAATCGCGAATCCTGCCGCGCACAACGCAGACACACCCACCGCCAGATAGCCTCGCTTGTTCATGCTCTGCTCCTTGAAGGGACAACATTCACGGGAAATCGAAAGAGCGTGGCATCACGGCCGACGGCGCGTGATCCAGCCAAGCTCACTTGCGCACAAAATAGACGTCGAACTTCTGCTTCACCACAGCCTGATAATAGATGCCCTTGAGCCGATCGCTTGCGGGGTCATAGACGAGGTCGTAGGTCGAGCCGGCATAGCCGCCCGCGCGCAACTCGAGGAATACGCGCAATTGCGCATCTTGCTGCGATGCCTGCGCCTTCGCAAACGGAAGCTCTGTCGGGTTGAAGTACATTGCCTCGAGTTGACCGTTGGCGCCAACGCTCCTGACCACGATCCGGTAGCCGCCGTCGGGCCGGACCCAGGTTCCTTTCAGGACATCATGACTCGTCGTTCCCGCAATCGCAGGAGGCGCTGCGCGCGTTGGTGCGGGCGCCGTATTCTGCGCCGTCGCGGTCCCGGCTACAGACAATGCCAATGCGAGTCCGAGGAGCACTCCGACCACCGACTTGCGGGTCGCGCATCCCATTGCTGTCATTCCTCGATCTCGACTGTGGGTGGCTCGACGCGCATCAAGCGCACCAGGAGCCCGGTCACCACGGCGTGCAGTATTGCGCCAGGCCACAACAGCAATCCCCCAAGGTGTCCAACCGTGCCCATATACGCGAGGTACGCCGCGATCAGCGCGTTGTAGATCAACATCCCTCGAAATGCTGCCGTCGTGCTTGCCGAGCGCTGGCGGTCCGGCCAGCATGCAAAGGACAGGCCGAAAAGCGCGATGCCGAAACACCGTCCAAGCAGCAGCTCCATGCCCGATGCTTCCACGCCGAGCAGCAGCCTAATGACGAGCGCCGGTTTGAAAATCAGCGCGAGTCCGGTGGCGACTTCCACGACCACGGAGAAGGCCAGGGTCTTGGTCAGCACATTGGGGCTTCGGTCGTTCATGGGTGCCGTCCGGTCAAGTTCCGCGCCTCGGAAATCGAGCCCGCCATCGTACCGCTAGTCGCGTGCTCTGGCGACGGCCTCCTGCATCGAACTTTGTTCGGCGGCCGTGATCTGGTCGTGTCCGAGCTTGTAGGTCAGCTTGGCGATCGTCCCGGTGAAGCGGAACGGCAGCTTGTAACTGTCGTCGACCGGCGATCGTGTATCGATCCCGATGTCGAAGGTCTCGTCGATGGTCATCATCAGCGGAATCGAATGCGGGATCTTCTGCGTGGCCAGCACCTTGCCATCGACCGACAACACACCGGTTCCGCCCTTGCCAGGTCCGGGGCCGTCGTACTTGAAGTCGAACACGATCGTATGCTTGCCGGGAGCGAGCGCGGAACCCAGCACGTCGCCGCCCCCTACTCCGCCCTCCCAGCGGTACCGCTTCAGGTTGAGGAGGTTGTACACGAAGACCGGTTTGCCCTTGAGCAGGTAAAGACCGTAACCGCCGAAGTGGCCGCCCAGTGTCGCGATCATGCCTTCCGCACCGCCTTTGGGGACGACGATGTCGGCGGTGATCGTATAATCCTTGTTCAAGATGCTCGGCGCGTTGCCGAGCGGGATGCCCGCGTTCATGCCCGTGTAGGTGAACTCGGTCTTGCCGGCGACTGCGCTCGGGCGCGGGTTCAGAAGGCGTGAGAAGGCGGTGTTATCCAGCGGCAGGACGTTGTACTTCGCCGCCTCGGTCAGGAACAGCGCCTGCATTTCCTTGAGTTTCGCGGGGTTCTTCGCAGCGAGGTCGTAGTTCTGCGAGAAGTCGTCTGTGATGTTGTAGAGCTCCCACTTGTAGCCATTGACGACATCGGGCAATTTGCCGGTGGCCAGGTCCCACGGCGGCGCGAAGGGCGTCGTGTTGGCAATCCACCCGTCGTGGTAAATCGCGCGGTTTGCGGCCATCTCGAAATACTGCGTCGTGCGCTTCGAGGCCGCCTTGGCATTGGCCTGGTCGAATGTGTAGGCCATGCTCACGCCTTCGATCGGCCGTTGCGTGATGCCGTTGACGGTGGTGGGTGCCGGAATGCCCGTAGCTTCCAGGATGGTCGGCACGATATCTATGACATGGTGGAACTGGGAGCGAATGCCCCCCACGTCCTTGATGTGACCAGGCCACGAAATGGCGAGGCCCTGCCGAGTTCCGCCGAAGTGCGACGCCACCTGTTTGGTCCATTTGAACGGCGTGTCGAATGCCCACGCCCAGCCCACGGACATGTGCGGATACGTCTTGTCTGAGCCCCAGGATTCGTAGAACAGCATCTGCTCGACCTCGGGGAGGGTCAGGATGCCGTTATAGGCGGTCAACTGATTGGGCGTTCCCGTCAGCGTGCCTTCAGGACTGGTGCCGTTGTCGCCGACGATGTAGATGATCAGCGTGTTGTCGAGCTTGCCCATGTCCTCGACCGCCTGAATGACGCGGCCGATTTCATAATCCGTATACGCTGCGTAACCCGCGAAGACCTCCGCCTGGCGCGCGTGGAGCTTTTTCTGGATGAGAGAGAGCGACTCCCACTTCGGAATCTCGGCTGGCCAAGGTGTGAGTTCGGTATTTGCCGGAATCACGCCGAGCCGCTTCTGGTTGGCGAAAATCTGCTCGCGCAGCTTTTCGTAGCCCATGTCGAACTTGCCTTTGTATTTCTCGATCCATTCCTTCTTCGGCTGATGCGGCGAATGGGTCCCGCCGGGCACGTAGTATAGGAAGAACGGCTTGTCGGGCGCGGCTGCGTTCAGGTCGCGCACGTGCTTGATCGCCTCGTCGGCCATGTCGGTGATCAGGTTGTAATCGCTCTTGCCGACGAAGGGAAAGATCTGCGTGTGATCGCGGAACAGGTAAGGCGTCCACTGATCGGTCTCGCCGCCCATGAAGCCGTAGAAATAGTCGAAGCCCATGCCCGATGGCCACTGGTCGAAAGGACCGGCGACGCTGTATTGAAACGCCGGGGTGTTGTGGTTCTTGCCGAACCACGATGTGGCAAAGCCGTTTTCCTTGAGGATCGTGCCGATGCTGGCATTCTCCGGGCCGATGATCGAGTCATAGCCAGGAAAGCCCGTCGACAGTTCGCCGATCACGCCGGAGCCTACCGAGTGATGGTTGCGCCCGGTGATCAGCGCCGCCCGCGTCGGCGAGCACAGCGCGGTCGAGTGAAACTGGGTGTAGCGCAATCCCGCTTTGGCCACACGGTCCAGCGCCGGCGTGGGGATGACACCGCCGAAAGTGCCGGAAACGCCATAGCCCTGATCATCGGTCATGATCAGAAGGATATTGGGCGCGCCTTTGGGCGGCACTACGCGCGGCGGCCAGTACTGCTTGGAGTCCAACGCGCTTTCCTTGATCACGCCGCCAAACTTCATTGGCGGAGGCGGGATCTGCTTACCGTCGATCGTGACCGTGGCGGAGGGCGAGCCCGGCGTGCCGGTGATCACTTGCGCCGCGACCGGCGCGGCGGTCAGCAGGGCGGCGAGCAAGACTGTCGTGACTTTCTTGGCAATGGCTGTCGTCTTCGGTTCCCGTTTCATTCTCGGCACTCCCTCGCATTTGCGTTGAAGGTGAAATCGCAAGCGGCGCCCGACTCGACGTAGCGCAACTCCACCGCCAAACACCCCGCACAGGCAGCCTCGGTGCGCATCCAGGGAAGCGGTTGCGTTCAAAAAGCCGTTAACGATACACCACCGGCCGAAGGGTTGTGCAGATCCGCCGAGGTGTCGAAGCGCAGGGGGTCCGGGGTCCGGCGTTGCGTTTCGGGTCAGGAAAAAATGCGCCGCGCCGTTCGCATTCAATGCGACCGGCGCGGCGCCGAAACGAATCGGAAGGGAATTCTTTGCTTTCCGCACGCTCGTTCGGGTCGAGGCGGCGGCGTGGGCGAATGCGCGGCCGATTCCACAGCCGTTTACCCTAGCGATTGCAAAGAGCCAGCATACTGGGGACCGGGCTCAGCTCGGATCACTTCGCCCGCGATTGAAAGGCATCGCCTGTTACTACATGTAGATCCGGCGGATCAACAACAGCGCGACAAGCACGAACGTGCTGAGCACCGTCTGGAGCGCGGCCTGCGCAGCCATGGGCCTGGCGCCACGGCGCCAATGGTGGATGTACTTGATGGAGGCCGAAACAGTGCTATAGCCGATCACGGCGACGCCGGACCAGAATAGCCAAGTGAGCACGTTATGCATCATGATTCGGTCTTCCAGCTTCCAGTCACATTTCTTGGTTTGCGCATTGACGCGCGCGGCGTACCGGGCAAATCGGCTCCTGTCGGCAGCTGCCAACAAGGCGCAAAATTCTAGGGCCGCGGCAATGCCCGCACCAGCGAATATTTTGCATAGGTGATATGCACCATGTTCAATATCAGAAGCGTCGATCTCAACCTGCTGCCGGTGTTCGAGGCGGTCTACGAGGAACAGAGCCTGTCCCGCGCAGCCGTGCGGCTGGCCATGACGCAGTCGGCCGTCAGCCACGCAGTGACGCGGCTGCGGACCGTGTTTGGTGACGAGTTGTTTGTGCGTCACTCAAGGGGAGTGGAACCAACACCGACCGCCGACGCAATTTTTGCGAAGCTGCGCAGCGCGCTGGGGACGATGCGTCAGGCGGTTGCCGAGAGGCAGGGCTTCCATGCCAGGACGTCGGAGCGCAGGTTCTTCCTGACGATCGCGCACCCCCTTGGACCGATGATTTTGCTGCGCCTCATCGAGCGGCTGGCCGAGGTGGCGCCAAACATCAGCGTTGCCGCCAGCACACGATCCCGTCCCATCGATCAGGAGCGGGCACTTCGCGAAGGCCGGATCGATGCGGCAATCGACTGGCTCGAGCCTCGAGGCGATCACTTCAAATCAACGCTGCTGTTCGAAGATGTCATGGTGGCGGTCGCCCGCGATGGGCACCCGGCACTGCGGCGGTCCAAGTCGATGAAAACCTTGCGCGAGGGCAAGTTCGTAGCGTTGCGGCCCCGCGTCGAGGGAGAGCATCCGGTGGCAGGGCTGAGGGCGTGGCAGGGCCTGGAGCTGAACGTGGAGCTGGAGGTGTCCGAGATATTGGAGGTGTTCATGGTCGCCAGCCAATCGGACCTGTTCGGTCTTATCCCGCGGAGCATGGAAAAGATCGCCCGCAACGCGTTAGGGCTAAGGCCGCTGGGCGTTGGTCCGAAGTCGGCCACCGTGCCGATAAAGCTCATCTGGCACGCGGATCGCGATGCCGATCCGGCACATGCGTTCCTGCGCAAAGAGCTCGGGACGATTGCCCGGAGGATCGCGGGGCAGGGGTAGGAACACGCTGCCGCAAAGAAACGCGCCGCACGGTTCGCGATGGTCGCGAACGGCGCGGCGCGAAAATAGACTGCGTAATCGTTGCGACCTACTGGCCGGTACCCTTTGCCGCCGCCTCTGCCTGGGCCATCCTCTTCGCCATCTCCGCCTTCACCGCGTCGAGGTTGAAGCTCGCGCCACGTTGCATCGGCGGGTAGTCGAGGAAGGTCTGGATTGCCTTGCCCATCACCTGCTGGACGAACACGAAGCGCCAGAACTGGAACTTGAACCAATCGAAGTATTGCTGCGCCCCGTCCTTCGTCCCGTTGTTCGGCCAGCCCGTGCGCTCGAACGGATCGAGGCGCAGGTTGATCAAATACGGTACGTCAACGTGTGTCTTTTCGCCGAGCCAACCCTGCGGCTGGTCGATGAAGCGGTACTTGTAGTCGTCGATACGCACCGCGCCCACCGTGCTTTCGCCGAGATAGAAGATTTCGTGGCGAATCGATGGCCCTTTGCCGGTGATGGCGGCCGTCTGGTTGTAGCCGTCCAGATGGTTCTTGTAGGTCCGGTCGCCGATCGTCTTGCCCTTCAGCAATTCCTCGGTGATGTTCGGATTGCCCGCCAGGCCCACGAAAGTCGGCAGCCAGTCAAGTCCGGAGAAGATGCCGTTCTGCACCGAATCCGCCGGCACATGACCGGGCCAGCGAAGGATCGCGGGGACGCGGAAGCCGCCTTCTAGCACCGTACCCTTGGACTGCGCGAACGGCGTCTGGCCGCCATCGGGCCAGGTAAAGACTTCGGTGCCGTTATCGGTCGTGAACAGGACGATCGTGTTGTCGTCCACGCCCATGTCCTTCAACTTCTTCATCACGATGCCCACGTCGTCATCGAGCTGGGCCATGCCGGCTTCCTCTTCCGACCAGCCGTTTTCGGAGTTGCGCATCGCTTCGTACTTCGGCGAGAGATGCGTGACGATGTGCATGCGGGTCGGGTTGAGCCAGACGAAGAACGGCTTGCCATCCTTTTGCGCCTTGTCCATGAATTTGATGGCGAGGTCGCGGATCTCGTCGTCCACCGTTTCCATGCGCTTCGGATACAGCGTGCCGGCATCCTCGATCTTCTGCTTGCCGATCTTGCCCCAGCGCGGCATCTCGGTCGGATCGTTGACGTTCGTGGCCCAGCTATGCACCATGTTGCGCGGGCCGACGACATTGAGCAGGTTCTGCGGATAATTGGGATGCGCCGGGTCCTCCATCGCATCGAGGTGATACAGATAGCCGAAGAATTCATCGAAACCGTGGACGGTGGGCAGGAACTCGTTGAGATCGCCCAGATGGTTCTTGCCGAACTGGCCCGTGGCATAGCCCATCGACTTGAGCACCGTGGCGATGGTCACTGCCTCCGCCGGCAGGCCGATCTTGGCACCGGCTTGTCCGACCGTCGTCATGCCGGTTCGAATTGGCAGTTCCCCGGTGATGAAGTTCGCGCGACCTGCCGTGCAACTTGCCTCGGCGTAGTAGTCGGTGAACAGCATGCCCTCCTTCGCGATCTTGTCGAGGTTGGGCGTCCTGCCGGCCATCATTCCGCGGTGGTACGCGCCGATATTCCACATGCCGATGTCGTCGCCCATAATGACGACGATGTTGGGCTGCTTGGCCGGCGTCTGCGCAAACGCCGGCGCTGCCGGAAGCAACACCGCCGCAACACCGACCAATGCGGCAAAGATATTTCGCAGCAATTTCATGGTTGCTCCAGTCTCGGGATTCAGGGCATGCATTCAACTCTTCCGCGGGCGCACATGGTCACGTGTCCACCGGGCGAGCCGGCAATGATACCCAAAATTTTCACGTAGTGCCGCTGGACATTGCGTGAACGAAAACCCTCGCGATAATTCACGTGGATGTCACAATCGATGCGACCTGTCCGCCACGGCGAATCCCGGCCACGCAATATTTTCGCTCTTCGCCAGGGCGAGCACCTTGAACAATTCACCCATTTCGGCCGGCGACGTCAGTTTCTTCACCGCGGCCGCTTCGCGCAGATATGCTACCGACGCCGGATCGCCGCAGTCGCGCAATCGGTCGAGAATGCCGCAACCCAGCAGGAACGCGGCTTGTGGCGCGTAGCCCGCCACCTGCAATCCGGCCCGTTCCCCCGCCAGCGCAATGGCAGTGAAGTCGACATGCGTGGTCAGATCGGAAAGACCCGGCCAACAGAATGGATTTGCGTGCGCATGATGGCGATAGTGACCCATCAGCGTGCCCTCGCTGCGCTGCGCGTGATAGAACTCCGCCTGTGGAAATCCGTAGTCGATCACCAGCAACGCGCCCGCGACCATGCGCCGACCAATGTCCTCGACCAGCGCTTCCGCAGCGGGATTGACTTCACTCGAGTAATCGCCGATCGCGGGAAATCGCTCGGCTGCCACCGCCCGCAACGCTTCGTCCGCCAGCGGCCGCTCCTCCCAACGCAGCGTGTCCGCGCACGCCACGCCACGTTCGTACCACTCGCCCTGTCGGCGCGAAATCAGATGCGGCGGAATGGCGTCGAGCACTTCGTTCATCACGACCGCACCGTCGATCGACGCCGGCAGGGAGTCCAGCCATTCGACGCGCGCGGCGTAGTCCGACGCGCGGCGAGCGACTCCGGCGCGCTGGCGTTCGCGCAGGTCGGGACTGACGTCGAGAATCGCATAGCGCGACGGCAATGCATCGAGCTTCGCAAGCGCATTCAGCAAGTCCGCTGCGAGAGCCCCGCTGCCCGCGCCGAGTTCAACGATCTCGCGCGAGGCCGTGGCCGCAAGTATGGGCGCGACCTGCGCCGCCAGCGCCTGGGCGAATAACGGCGTGGTCTCGGGGGCAGTGACGAAATCGCCTTCGGCGCCGAACTTGCGCGCACCGGCTGCGTAATAGCCCAGCTGCGGGGCATACAAAACCGTCTGCATGTAACGCGCGAATGGAATCCAGCCATCGGCACGCGCGATTTCCTCACGTACGGCCGCCACGACCCGCGCGCTGTGATCGCGCCCGGCGGCATCCGGTTCGGGCAGGGACGGGATCGTGGCAGCAGGCATGGTTCTCTGAGGCCCCGGTACTACCTCGGTCGCGCGACGGGGCTCCGTGTGCTAGATTGCCGCGAAGTCTAACGGAATCGGCGTCCTGCCCGGGAAGCGGAGTGCTGCGTGGAAGGTAAGTCCGTATTGATCACCGGCGGCGCCAAGCGCGTCGGCGCCGCAATCTGCCGCCGTCTGCACGCGGCGGGGGCGAACCTGATGCTGCATTACCGAACCTCCGCCGGCGAGGCACGTCTGCTGCAGGCGGAACTCAACCATACCCGGCCCGATTCCGTCTCGCTGATCCAGGCGGATCTGCTCGACCTGCACAAATTGCCTTCGGTGGTCGAACAGACATTGCAGGCCTTCGGCCGGCTCGACGCGCTGGTCAACAATGCATCGTCGTTTTTCCCGACAACGGTCGGCGAAATCACGGAAACGCAATGGCACGATCTCATCGGCACCAATCTGCAGGTGCCGCTGTTCCTCGCGCAGGCCGCGGCGCCGGCGCTGAAGAAGGCGCAGGGCGCGATCGTCAACCTTTCCGACATCCACGCCGAGCGCCCGCTCAAGAATTACGTCGTGTATTCGATCGCGAAGGCGGGACTGGAAGGCCTGACCCGTTCGCTGGCGCGTGAACTGGCACCCGAAGTACGCGTCAATGCCGTTGCGCCCGGACCGATCCTGTGGCCCGACGATGAATCGTTCGACGAACTGTCGCGGCAGCGGATCATCTCGCACACGCCGCTGAAACGCGAAGGCACGCCGGACGACATCGCCCGCGCCGTGCATTTCCTGCTGGCCGACGCCAACTACATCACCGGCGAAACCATCAACGTGGACGGCGGCCGGAACATGGCGATGTGACGGCTACGCCCCCCGCAGCGCCGCCACCTTCGCGGCGAGCCGTTCAAGGTACGGATCAATGATTCCGTGCGTCACCAGCGCGACGCGGGTGCGTTCGAGGTAGTCCAGCGACGACCCGAATGCGCCTTTCGACCGGGCAATCACGCAGGCCTTGTCGTCGAGCGAGAGTTTGCCGGCATATTGAGGATGCGCACGCCGGACGACGAACGTCAGTGCGTTGATTTCGCGTTCACCGGATTGCGTGCGAACCCAGCGCGGCCGATAGGCCCCCAGCACCATCTCGCGGCGCCAGAGAAGATGCAATTCGTCCAGGGCGACCGGTGCGGGCAAACGATAGACGACACCCGTGCAAACGCCGCCGCGATCGAGGCCGAGTACCAGTCCGGGCTGCTCGGGCGTGCCCCGCGACGCCAATGAATATAGGCAAAACTGCCGATGCAGCCCGCGCAACGTAGCCGGACGGGACTCGGCGAACGGGAACAGCGGATTCCACAGCAGCGACCCATACGCAAACACCCACCAGCCGGCGCCCTTCGGCCTGGCCTTCACGATCGTCGTCAGCGATTCGGACAGCTGCTCGTCGGTGAGTACCCATTTGGGTGTGACCAGCCGCTTCGACGTAAAGCGCGCGCATCCGCCCCGATTCGAGGTCGCTGCGGCAGAGCGTGGTCGGGTCACTCTTCGGGATGCGGGGCACGTTGGAGCTTCACGAGTTCAAGTTTGGCCTGCCGTCGCTTCGCGGCGTTGGTCTTGCCGTGCGGGCCGCCCTTGCCGAGCAGAGGAGCGCGCGCGACCGGGTTGCGCACTTTGGGCGGCAGTGGCGGTGAATGCAGCTTGGCGCGTTTCATGGCAACGATGATCGCCCACACCCGGCCACCGAAGCAACGTGCGCGTGGTCCAAGCGACTACACCAGCCCTCGGAACGTCAGCCGCGCGCCACACCACGCCGCCACGGCCAGCAGCCGATTGTCGCAATGTCGTGGCGCCGCCAGCTGCATGCCGATCGGCATCCGCTGCACTTGTCCCACGGGCAGATTGATGGCCGGAAAGCCGAGCAGCGACCACAACGTGCAACACGACGGATCCCCGGTCGTGTCGAGCCCTCGCGGCGCCGGTCCGGGTGCGGACGGTGCCAGCACCGCGTCGAAGCCCTGCAGCCATTGCGTGAAAAACGCGATGGCCCGCTCGCGCTGCGAGCGCGCGGTTTCATACGCGCGGGTGGTGATCTTCCTGCCTTCGTCCAGCGCGGCGTTGACTGCGGGAGTCAGGCGGGCGCGTTCGCGCGACTGCAGCTCGCCCATGTTGCGCGCCGCCTCGTAGAGCATGATCGTCCGATGCATGTCCCTGGCCCCATGCCAGGCCAGCGGAATATCGACAGGCACCACTTCGGCGCGGGTCCGCAATTGCGTCACGGCCGCTTCGATGACGTCGTCGGCATCGCAATCCTGCACCGTCCATGGAAAGTCTCCGATATAGGCAAAGCGAGGCGTCTTGGCGAGGGGCGTCAGCTGTCCGGCAATGCGGCCGGGATCAGCCATCGCACTTGCGAGTCGCGCCGCGTCCTCGACCGTCCGCGTGAAGGTACCAAGCGTATCGAGCGTCTCGCTGAATCGATGTACGCCATCGAACGAAATGGCGTGCCGCGTGGGCTTGAAACCCACGACGCCGCAAAACGCGGCCGGCCGGATGATGGAGCCGTTCGTCTGCGTGCCGATCGCGGCAGCGACATGCCCGACCGCAACCGCAGCGGCAGATCCCGACGACGAACCGCCGGGCGTGTGCGCCGGGTCCCATGGATTGCGCGTCTTGCCGGGGTCCATGAAGGCGAACGGCGTGGTGACGGTCTTGCCGAAGACAAACGCGCCAGCTGCCTTGAGACGCGTAACGCATGCCGCATCGCGCAACGGCCGATGGTCCGCGAAAATCGGCGAGCCCATCGTGGTCGGCAGGTCGGCGGTATTGACGATGTCCTTGATGCCGATGCCGATCCCGCCGAGCGTGCCCGGCCGCCGCGCTTCGTCCCAACGAGCCGCCTCGCGCTGCACATGGTCCGGATCGAGCGCCGCCCACGCCTCGACTGCGGCGTCCGTCATCCGTCACGCGCGCAAGTTGCGCTGCGGCGAGCTCCACCGAGGTGAGCTGCCGTTCCGCAAGCGCCTCCGCGGCTTCGGTCAGCGTCAGTGTGTAGGCCCGATGGTCCCGCGTCATCGTTCGATACCCGTAGTGCGCCGAAGCACCAGCGGCGCAGCCTGGGCCTTGTTCCCGCCTTTCGCGGGCGCACTCGGTGGGGTGCTCAGGAACAGCGACTGCAGATCGGTCAGGAAACGGCAGCCGAGTTCGGTGGGCTTGAGGCTGGCCGGGTCCGGTTCGAGCAGACCGCGGCGCACGGCGACCTCCAATCCATTCGCGACCAACGACAACGGATACCCGGTACGTTCCGCGAACAGCGCGGTCGGCACGCCGGCGGTCAGCCGCAACGCGTTGAGCATGAACTCGAAACCGACATCGCCACGCGTCACCTCGACCTCCTCCTGAAGCGGTTGGCCCCGCGCGATGCTTTCGAGATACTGCTTCGGCTGTTTCCAGCGCAGCTGCCGCACGATGCGATCCGCGAACGACAGCTTGGAGTGGGCGCCTGCGCCGATGCCCAGATAGTCGCCGAATCGCCAGTAATTTGCATTGTGCGCGCACTGCCGGCCCGGCTTCGCGTAGGCCGACGTCTCGTAATGCTGGTAACCGGCGCTGTCGAGCGTTTCGTGCACGGCCTCCTCGATGTCGGCGGCAGTATCGGCGTCGGGCAGTGGCGGCGGATAGCGATGGAACAGCGTGTTGGGCTCCAGCGTCAGGTGATAGAACGACAGGTGCGGCGGCGCAAAGGAAAGTGCGGCGGAAAGATCCGCGCGCGCCTCCCCGACTGTCTGCCGCGGCAATCCGTACATGAGGTCGAAGTTCACGTTGCCGAAAATCATCAGCGCAGCTTCCGCCGCACGGCGCGCCTCGTCGGCGTCGTGCACGCGCCCGAGTGCCTGCAATTGCGCGGGATCGAAACTCTGCACGCCGAGCGACAGGCGATTCACGCCGGCGGCGTAAAAGCCCGCGAATTTCTGGCGCTCAAATGTGCCGGGGTTGGCTTCCAGCGTGACCTCGGCGTCGGGCAGCAGCGGCACGCGCGCACGGACTCCGCCCAACAGCCGGTCGATTGCGGCGGCAGAAAAGAGGCTCGGCGTGCCGCCGCCCATGAATATCGACACGACCTTGCGTCCCCAGATCGACGGCAGCGCGAACTCGAGGTCGGCTAGCAGCGCGTCGACATAGTGCGCCTCCGGCGCTTCGCCTTGGACCTCGTGCGAATTGAAATCGCAGTACGGACACTTCTTCAGGCACCACGGAATGTGGATGTAAAGCGCCAATGGCGGCAACGCTGCGAACGACGGCCGCGCCAGCGCACCTGCATCCACCGTGACCCTTGCCGGGACCGCATCGGTGGTCATCGTAAGCCCTGTATCCGGTCGAGACTGGCGAGCAGCGCGCGTATTGCCTGGCCGCGATGCGACAGCTCGTTTTTTTGTTCGAGCGGAAGTTCCGCGCCGGTGAGGCCCGTCACATCGTCCCGAAAATGCGGATCGTATCCGAATCCTCCGCTGCCTCGCGGTTGATCGATGATCGTGCCATGCCACACGCCTTCGGCAATCAGCGGCTCCGGATCAGCGGCATGGCGAACCAGCACGAGGACACAATAATAGTGCGCGCGCCGGTCGAACACGCCCTGCAGCGCCGCCACCAGTTTGGCGTTGTTACGGACATCGGACGGGGGCAGGCCTGCATACCGCGCGGAAAGCACGCCGGGCGCGCCGTCGAGCGCCGCGACGCAAATGCCGGAATCGTCGGCGAGCGCGGGCAGCCCGCCGATCGCGCTCGCGTGCCGTGCCTTGGCCAGCGCGTTTTCGATGAATGTCGGGTGTGGCTCGTCCGCTTCCGCAATGGCCAGTTGCGCCTGCGGGATCACGTCAAGTCCGCGCGGAGCCAGCAAGCGGCGGAACTCGCGCAGCTTGCCCTCGTTGCCGGAGGCCAGGACCAGGCGGGTGATCAACTGCGCAATGCCGCTTTCTGTGCCGCCACGAGCCGCACGATGCCGTCGTGCGCGAGCGCGACCAGCGCATCCATTTCCGCGCGCGAGAATGGCGCACCTTCGGCTGTTCCCTGCACTTCGACAAAGCCGCCGGCGCCCGTCATGACCACGTTCATGTCGGTATCGCAGTTCGAATCCTCGGCGTAATCGAGGTCGAGCACGACCGCGCCATCGAGGACGCCCACCGACACCGCGGCGACATGGTCGCGCAGCGGTTCACCGGTGACCAATCCCTTGTCCCTGCACCAGGCAATCGCGTCGGCCACCGCGACGCACGCGCCGGTTATCGACGCGCAGCGCGTGCCGCCGTCCGCCTGCAGCACATCGCAATCGATCTTCAGCGTGCGTTCGCCCAGCGCCGACAGGTCGACCACAGCGCGAAGGCTGCGGCCGATCAGGCGCTGGATCTCCTGTGTGCGGCCGGACTGCCTGCCTTCGGCCGCTTCGCGGCGCATGCGCGTATTCGTCGCCCGCGGCAGCATTCCGTATTCGGCGGTGAGCCAGCCCTGGCCCTTGCCCTTGAGGAACGACGGCACGCCTTCCTCGACGCTCACCGTACACAGCACTTGCGTATCGCCCATGGCGACCAGCACCGAGCCTTCCGCATGCCGGGTGAAGCCGCGGGTGATTTGCACGGCGCGCAATTCGTCGGCGCGGCGACCGGAAGGACGAGTGGACATGACAGCCTTGAACGTGAATGAACGCAGATTATAGAGGTGGCGCCGGCACCTCGCGTCGCTCGCGCGCCATGTCTGCGAGTTCCTCCGCCATCGAGCGCGGCGGCCGCCAGTCGAACTTCGTACGGAATGCGGTCGTGTCGACCTCCAGCGAACCAGCCAACCGGTCGAAGGCCGCCGCCTTGCCAACGCACGCACAGGCCCAGCGAAGAAGCGGCGGCGGAATCGGCACTAGTCTGGTTGCCACGCCCAGCGCTTCGGCAATCGCACGCACCAGTTCCGGTGTGGCGACCGGTCGTTCATCGGCGACGAAATAGATCGCAAGCGTGTGCGGCGTCGGCGCCGAATGGCCATGCACGGCATCCAGCGCGCTCGCGAAGTTGCCGGCGCCGAGCAGGCTGCGGCGGTTATTGATGCTCCCGAGCGGCAATGGCATGCCGCGCGCGATGGTCTCGGTCAGCCGTGCCACGTTGCCCTTCACCCCCGGCCCGTACAGCAACGGCAGCCGCAGTACCGTGACGGGCATCCCGGTTTCGCGCGCGACATCGGCAAGCACGCATTCCGCCATCCACTTGCTGGCCGCGTAATCGTCGCGCGGGTCCGGCGGATCGCTTTCGCGAAATGGCCGTGCCGGCGGCGACGCCTCGCCATTGACCTTGACCGTGCTTGCGAACACGAAGTGCGCGGTACCCGCAGCAGCAGCAGCACGTGCCAGGCGTTCCGTGGCCGCGACATTGATGGCACGGAACGCCGCCATTGGATCCGCTGCGGTTTCGCGCATGATGTGAGCGCGGCCCGCAAGATGCACGACTGCGTGCGCGCCACGCAGCGCGTTCGCAAGTGCGTCGTCGGCGATTCCGGTGAGATCGCCCACCGGCAGCATGTCCGGCCGTGCAGCGGTTGCGGCCGAAAGTGCGCGCACCAGGCCGCGGAACGGAACCCCCGCGGCGCGAAAGCGGGCGCATGCGGCGCGCCCGGCAAAACCATCGGCACCGGTCACCACGACGACACCGCGCGCGTTCTCGGCAGGGCCGGCCGGACTCAGAACCATTTCCAGCCGTGACTGCGATAGAAGCGCAGGCCGCTCTTCACAAAGTAGTAGATGTGCTTCAGTCCTTTGTTCGCCGCGCCTCCGCCATGGTGGCCGATCTGCACGGTCGGCACGTAGGCGGTCTTGGTGACGCGGTTCAGCCGCACGCTCCAGTCGAAATCCTCGAAGTACAGGAAATATCTCGGATCGAAGCCGCCGGTGCTGTCGATGGCCACGCGCTTGGCCAGCATGAACGCGCCGGACAGCGCCGGTATGCCGATGACGTCGCGCGGGGGTTCCACGTCCATCACGTCGCGCATTTCATACCGGTCGAGCCGCCGGCGGAAGAGCGCGCGCAGGATGCCGGGCGCGAACCCACGCAGGAAGAGATCGAAAATCGCCGGATAGCGTTTGCACAGGTATTCTCGCGTGCCCTCCGTGCCGAGCACCCGCGGCGCTAGCGCGCCAACGTCCTCGTGTTTGTCGAGCCAGCGGACGGCATTGGCGAGCGCATCCGGGGCCAGCTCCACGTCCGGGTTCAGCACCAGGTGGTAATCCGAACCCGTGCCGTGCAGCACCAGGTTGTGCGCGGCGCCATAGCCAATGTTCGCGTGGCCGTTCAGGTACGTCACGTGCACGCCCGAATCGGAGAAGCGCATCTTGCCCAGTTTCATGACCCCGTCGGCCACGTCGCGGTCCTCGCTGTTGTCGATCAGCGCCAGGTGCACGGTGCGCAAGGCGCCCTCCTCGCGCGCGACGCCTATCGCGAGCGCCAGCTTGCGCAGGCAACGCTCGAGCATCTTCGTGTCTGGCCGGTGCGTGACGATGGAAATCTGCAGCGATGACGGAAGCACAGGGACCGGGAGGCGATGGTGGAGTAAGCGTGCAGGGTAAGCGGGAGGCGCTCGAAATGGCGCCATTCTCCACTAATTCGAGTGCGCTAGAATCCTCGGGCAATCAGGTGTTCGCGTCAACCGGCGCAGTTATCCCCTTGCCGATCCATTCCGTGAGGAAGCATGCCTCCTGTCAATCCGCCGCGCTATTCCGCAGACTCCCTGGTCGCGTTCGGCCATGCGCTGCTGCGCAAATCGGGCGTGCGCGAAGACATCGCGCGCGACGTCGCGACAATCCTGGTCGAAGGCGATCTCCTCGGCCACAACACGCATGGGCTTGCGTTGCTCCCGGCGTATCTCGCGGAAGTCGACAAAGGCACAATGGCCAAGTCCGGCGAACCCGCGGTCGTCAACGCGCGGCCCGCCGCGCTGGCCTGGGACGGCAACCGCCTGCCCGGACCCTGGCTCACACTCCGTGCGCTCGATGCCGCGATGACCATGGCCGATGCCTGCGGCACCGGTTCCGTCGTCATCCGCCGCTCACACCATATCGGTTGCCTCGCCGCTTATCTTCGGCGCGCGACCGACAACGGAAAGATGGCGCTCATCTACTGTTCGGACCCGTCGACACACAGCGTGGCACCTTTCGGCGGCGTGTCGTCCGTGTTCACGCCCAATCCCTTCGCCGCGGGAATTCCTACGAGTGGCGATCCGATCCTGCTGGATATTTCCGCCAGCTACACGACAAATGGCATGACTGCGCGGCTGCACAAGGCCGGAGAAAAGCTCGCCCATCCGTGGGTACAGGATGCGCATGGCAACGCGACGACCGACCCTGCCGTACTGTTCAGCGAGCCGAAAGGCACGCTGCTGCCGCTCGGTGGACTCGACGGCGGACACAAGGGTTATGCGTTGGCACTGCTGGTCGAAGCGATGACCGGCGGGCTCGCCGGTTTCGGCCGCGCCGATCCCGCCGTTGGCTGGGGGGCGACCGTCTTCGTGCAGGTCATGGACCCGGCGGCATTCGGCGGCATTGAAGGGTACACGCGGCAAATGGATTGGCTGGTCGGCGCGTGTCATGACGCGACACCGCGGCCGGGCGTGGAACGCGTGCGCCTGCCGGGCGAGAATGGAATGAAGCGTCACCGAGAACAACGGGCAAATGGCATCGCGTTGTTTCCGGCCATAATGCCGTCGCTACAACCGTGGGCGGAAAAGCTGGGGGTCGCCGCGCCTGCGGAAATCTAGCAATCATCGGTGAACATACCGACCGCTAATGGTTTGATGACACCAGCTGCAGCGGTTGAACACCTGTTGGCACCATGACTGCACACCGACGCCAGAAGACTGACCTCGCCAGCCACAATGGATGTCCGACTTCGACCCACAGCGGTAGTTCGATCTTCCAAAGAGCCGCCGTTCAACGACGAAAGAGCGGACGCTGAAGGCCCTGATACGTGGGGATGAAACGCGCGGGGGAAGAGCATCTTGCCGTACCGCACGCGAGCCTTTTGGGAAGATTGGGTGGGCGAGAAGGCGCATGGGCGTCGCGCTTCGCTACCACTTGAAAGATGGAGAACATGTCATGGCGTGCGTCCTCCTCTTGCCCAAGCCCGTCGCAGCACCGCCCCTCCAACGAGTCGTGTCCGGTGCGTTACGTTACGAGGCCGTGGGTCCGTCTTTTGCAGACATATCTAGGGCGTTGGAACGACGCCGAGTGACGCCGGTTGGCCGCGGTTGCGGGCAACCCTGTTGTGCATGCGTTCGCACAACTTCGGCACCTTCGATTCAGGCCGTTCACAGGGCGGGACGGCGTCCAAGCACCTCCATTCCCACCCTGCTCTGTTGCATGCCTCCGTGATCCGAGGCCCGTCTTCTTAACGCTTCTTAGCGAGGATGATCGCCACGTTCTCTTCGGCCACCAGGTTCTCGCCGCACTCGTTGCCGGTCGCGTCCATACCGCCGCCCGCACCGCCAGAACAAGGTGAAGCATCCCCTACCTCGATCTTGGAGGTTTTTACGGGCGGAACAGGAAGCGCTACAACTTTGGGAAACCGGCTCGTCCCTTGTGCCACCGCGGTCGGTTTGGCGAGCGCACCCGACATCTTCGCCGTTGGACCTGTCCGGGCTTCGGTTGGCTTCGATTGCTTGATACGGCCCATCTTCGCCGTTTGTTGTGGCGACGACACGGTGGTGTACGCCTCAGCGGTCGCGGTATTGCTGCATTGATTGCCGGTGACATCAGTGCCACCACCGTTGCCACCCGAACATTCTTGCGCGCACACCGGACCCACGAAGGCAAAGGCCGCGATTAGATACAACGTCCAAGAAGTCTTCATGCGAACCTCCCTCGGTATCTGTTCTAGGGATGCGATCCCCGAGTCAGTCATCATCTTGACGATGTAGATTGACGATCCAGACTAGGCGTCTGGGGAGGATGCGGTCAAGCGATTTGGGACGTGAATATTCACATAGCTAGAACGCGGAGCCTGGGCCGCGTTCGCTGGAAGCAAGCGATAGTTCGGGGCCACTGCAACGTGGAGGCAAGGACCGACTGCGACCTATTCTGTTTGCAAGGACTTCCCCGGCGAGTCAAGCTGCATTGCGGGAGAACGGCGCCAAGCGGTTGTTACGGCCGTTTCAGCCCAACAGCGATCGCGCGCCCGCGTCGGCACCCGTGTAGTGTGCCGCAGGCGATTAGGCTTCGGGCGTGGACCTCGTCTCCGCCTCCTGCCGAAGCTCCTGGAGAACTTTCCCAGCGGCTCGAAGCTCCGGCACTTCGAATCCTTCGGTGAACCAGGCGTGCACAGGCATTAGGAGCGCGAGGGCGCGGCCGTGCTCGCCGCGACCAGCCCACATGCGGGCGAGATCCGTCGCCGCTCGCAGCTCCCACATGTGCGCGCTCTGCTTCTTCGCGATATCGATCGCCCGGAGGTAGCGGTCCTCTGCGTCGTGGTGATTGCCCATCAATTCGAACAGGTGTCCTTGGGCGCGGAAGACCTCGGCATCGTAGAAACAGCTGCCCGTCTCGGCGGAATACGCTAGCGCCTCGTCGAGCATCGCGAGTCCGCGATGCGCGATGCCCAGCGACCCGCACATGCGGGCGAGCTCCACGTCATGCAGCGCGCGGGCGAATCCCGGCTGCCGATTCACGCATTTGAGCTTGAACTGCTCCACGTCCTGGTCCAATACGACCGCGACCAGTGCCACCCGTCGCTGCACGAGTTGGAGCGTCCCGCCGAATCCCCACTCCGTTGCCAACTCGATAGTCCGGGCATTGGCCTGCCGGACCGCTGTCCAGTCGCCCTGCAACTCCGCGAGATGGCCGAGCATGTAGGTGCAATGCGTAATCGTGTAGGGCTGCCCGGTCTCGCGAGCCGCGGCGATCGTATCCTCGGCCAGCTTCTCCGCACGCCGCGGATACCCGAGGACCCAGGCCACGAACGCTCCATGCAGCTGCATGTCCGGACCGGGGTTGGCGTAATTGGGGATCGCCTCGATCACTTTCATGCCGGGGCGATGGAGCGCCATGCCGCCCTCGAAGTGCCGCCAGGCCGCCTCGAACATCCCCATCTTGTATGTGACCGTCAGCGAAGCGGCGTGCCCTTGCACGCGTAGGGCATCTTCGCCGGCAGCTTCACCGATGGCCACTAGACGTTCGGCGAGCTCGATTGCCGGCTCGAATTGTGCCTGCGCCTGATGGTGTGCCCAGAGCCCGAGGAGCGCAGACGCGAGGCTGTCCTGGTCATGCAGCTC
Organism: uncultured beta proteobacterium; assembly: GCA_963829415.1. Classification (GTDB taxonomy): domain Bacteria; phylum Pseudomonadota; class Gammaproteobacteria; order Burkholderiales; family Casimicrobiaceae; genus VBCG01. The sequence continues at coordinate 551,693 of CAWHII010000001.1, forward strand.
CTCCGCGATCACGCGAGCGCGGTCGAAAGCGGTGAACATCGCGGGCGCTGCAGGGCCCAGGTTTGCGGTCAGGGCAATGCCGTGGTGGAGCCGCAGCCGCAATTCGTCGCGAAGATGGGAGTCGCTTTTACTGATCGCCTGGACGATCCGCAGCCCACGCGCGCAGTGCCCGATCGCTTCGCGGTACGCGCTGCTGCGCACTGCCCGGTCGACGGCCTTGCACCAGAACCGCAGCGCATCGTCGAACTTGACGGCCTCGGTGAGGTGGTGCGCCAGCAGCTCCGGGTGCTGGTCCACTAGTTGCGGAAGGAGATGTTGGAGCGCCTCGGCGATTCGGGCATGAAGCTGCTGGCGCTTGCTGCGCAACAGGGTCCCGTAGGCGGCGTCCTGTACGAGCCCGTGCTTGAACAGGAACGTGAATTGCGCAGCCGTACCGCGGCGGAACACGAGACCCGCGCCCACTAGGCGCTCGAGCGCCGCTTCGAGATCCGGATCCGGCCATCGCACCACGGCGGCGAGCAGGTCATACGCGAATTCGCGGCCGATGGCGGCCCCAACGTGGGCAACTTCCTTGGCCGCCGGCCCGAGCCGGTCCAGACGTGCCAAGAGTGACGCGTGCAAGGTCGTGGGAATGGCCAGCGTAGGCAGAGAAGCCCGAGACAAAGTCGCTTCGGCCGTGCCGGCTTCCAGCACGGCCTTGGTCAGTTCTTCCAGAAAGAGCGGCACGCCATCCGTGCGTTCGACGATCTCCTCCAGGATCGCCGTGGGCAACGAGTGGTAGCCAAGCACCTGCTGGACGAGTGCTGCGCCGTCGTGCTGATCGAGGCGGTTGAGGCCGACGACGGTAACGTGCCGCCGACCTATCCACGCCGGCGAGAACTCCGAGCGCGAGGTGATCACGAGCAGCAACGGCCAGCCGGGAACCCGTTCCAGGAGCAGGTCGAGGAGTTCGCGCGAGGTTGCGTCGCTCCAGTGCGCATCCTCGAAGATCATCAGCAAGGGCATCTGCAGCGTCGCGCTTTCGACTTGGCGAATCAGAAGGTCGAACGTGTTCTTGCGCATCTCCTGCGACGAAAGGTGCTGTGTAGTTGCGCCATCCGGATGCGGCAGCGACAGGAGCTCGGCTAACAGTGCGAACTCCTCGGCACTGGGCGGCGACACCGGAACGGCGCTGGCGAGCTTTGCCATTCGCAGTTCTGCTGTGTCGTCTCGATGGAAATCGGCGGCACGTTCGATCTGACCGATGAACGGATAGAGCGCGCTGTCCTGGTGTTGCGGCGAACAGAAAAAGCTCATGCGCAGGTGAGCCTCGGATTCCAGATGCTCCTCCAGCGCCATGATGAGTCGCGATTTGCCGAGACCCGGCTCCCCCAGGAGCAGAACGACCTGGCCGTGGCCGCGCTTGGCTTGTCCCCACCGCTCCCGCAGAAGTTTCAGCTCCTCATTGCGCCCGACGAAAGCAGTGCGCGCCGAGGCGTGAAGTACCTGCGAGCGACTGGTAAGGCCGCTCGCTCGCAACACCTGCCAGACCTGAATGGGCGTGCCAAAGCCCTTGGCCTCGATGGTTCCCCGATCACGGTACTCGAAAAGATCGCCTGCCAGCTTGCGGGTGTCGTGAGCGATTGCCACCTCATTCGGATCGGCGAGCGCCTGCAGACGTGCCGCCAAGTTGGGCGTCTCGCCTACTGCCTCGTACGGCTGGGAATCCCCGGATCCCGCCAGGTGGCCGACCACCACCAGGCCGGTTGCGATGCCGACGCGAACCTGCGGCACGAAATCGTGGACGAGCGAGAGCCCGGACACGGCGGCGACGGTCGCAAGACCGGCGCGAACTGCGCTCTCGGCGTCATCTTCACGCGCTTCCGGGTAGCCGAAATAGATAAGGGCGCCGTCGCCGACAACGCGGGCGACTAAGCCGCCAAAACGGGCCACGGTGTCTGCGACACAACGGTGGTATATCCCGATGACCTCGCTCAAATCCTCCGGATCAAGGCGCGAGGAAAGCGCGGTCGAGCCGACGAGGTCGCAAAACATCACCGTTAGTGGTCGACGCTCTGCAGACGGTGCTACGGTGGTGACGGCAGGCTTGGTGCCCGTGGAAACTGCGTCTGGCATCCTGTCGGTTTCAGTACTGAATCGGGAGCGATCCCTGGCCGAGTGGTTTTCGTTGCCCCGTCCCACATGCTGAGCCGCACCGCACTGGTCGCAAAAGCGGCTGCTGCTGGAAACGGCGGCCCCACATCGCGCACATTTCATCCCGCATGCCCCTTGAGACGCACAACCGGGTCGGATGCTACCGGTAGGTGCAACGCGCGAAGATACCATTCGCTGCGTTAAGCGGTCTGGGTTTCTGCCCGCGTTTCAATTATTGATCTTGCCGCTTGGAATACTGACGGCACGGCAAAATCCACACTACTGAATTCAGGCGATATGCACCGTATTCAACATCAGGCGCGTCGATCTCAACCCCCTGCCAGGATTCGAAGCGGTATACGAGGAACAGAGCCTGTCGCGGGCCGCCGAATGGCTGACGATGAGCCAGACGGCGTCCGTCGTACAGCAACGCGCCTGCGCACGCTGTTCCGGGACAAGCTGTTCGCGCTGCGGCCGCGTACGAGGGTCGCCATCCGATTCGCGCGCAAGCGGCCATTCGCGGATGGCTGATCTACACCGAGGGCAGCCAGCCTCGAGTCCAGCATTGGCGCCCGCACTCGCGCACGGCGCGATCCGACCAATCCGCAAAAAAATCGCCGCGCCTTTCGCGATCTTGGCGAAAAGCACGGCGCGGAGGAACCTCGCGAATGAAACGGACGGCAGTTGCGGGGTGTGCTCGCTCCCCAACACGACACGACACCAACTCCCGGTTCCGTGCCACATCACGGGTAAGTGCACTCGTTGGCGATGCCCTGTTCTGGTCTACACTCGCGTGGACCGCTCACAGGCAAACGGATCTTGTCGTTCAAGTCACGCGCGAGATCATGGTCCATGAATTGTCGCCGAGGCCGGCAATCGACACTAAGCGAAATTTCCGGTCGCGGGCGCGATCCGGAACGACAGGTTCCCGACGACTTGAATGGGGACGACGAACTTCTGCAAATGGCCGATGGGAGACAAGGCAATCGCCCGCGAACGTGACCCTTTCTCCCGACATGCCAATGAGATTAGACATGGATCAAAGCAGCCGAATCCATTCGCCTGAGAATATCGAACTTGAAGTTCGTGTCGATGGGATGTCACGTAGTTCGAGGGTTTGGGTAGCACACGATTATGGAGGGATTGGGATGAAACGGTCGTGGCGCACTTTGATTGTCGCGCTGGTCGGCATTGTCATGCAGGCGGCCAGTGCGGAGGTGCCTCAGGGAGAGGTGAAGGGTTCGGTGTGGAAGCATTCGGAGTCGTCGGCGGCAACGGTCGTAGCCAACGCCGATGTGGCGTTGCCTGCGCAGGTCACTGGGAGCGACATTTTCTTCGGCAAATTGGCGCAAGCGCCGCAAACCGCCAGGGCAAGGGTGCCGGTCGTCCTGTTCCTCCATGGATCAAGTGGTCTCGGGCTCAAAGCGATCGGAGAGTGGCAGCGATGGCTTGCCACCTTGGGTTACGCAAGCATCGCGCCCGATTCGATGGGCCTGCCCGATCGCATCACCTACACCTCACCAGTCGGCAAGGACGTATACGAGAAGATCCACGCGTTGCGAGCATCGGAAATCACACTGGTGCTGAAGGCACTTGGTGATCTTCCCTGGGTTGATCCGGGCCGCCTGGTCTTGAGTGGGGCCAGCGAAGGCGGTCCCGCGGTGGCCCGCTACGCAGGAGCGAATTTCGCCGGTCGGATGATTTTCAGTTGGAGCTGCGAGGACAACTATTTTGTCGACGCCCACCGCACCGTCGTGCCGCGCGAGCCTGTACTGAATGTGATGAGCGCCACCGATCCTTTCTTCTCTCGCGCAAATGCATACATCGGTAACGCTGACGCGCAGGGACATTGCGGCGCAGCGCTGCGTGAGCACAAGAACACGACCATCGTGCTCATTCCAGGCGCCCCGCACACGTTGCTCAACGTGCCGCAGGCGCGCCTCGCAGTCGACGCCTGGTTACGGACGACCGTCGGCGCGGGCGCGACAAGGTAGGTACTTGCACCTAGGGTCTAGCCGAGCGGTTGTACGGTTCACGAACCTCCACTTGTCGGTCACGCTATCGGGGCACGCGCAAGCGGAGCACGATAAGCCGCTGTCGACGACGAGGCGCTATGCCCGGTTGTGGCCGAACACCGCCGGTCATTGGATCGGCTTATGGCAAACACGCAGGCAGCCTGTTCACGGTAGCGCGTTCCCGATAGGATGGGCGTGCCCTCTCTGAGGTCAGATGCACATGTCCGGTCAAAGCGCAGACAAGGTGTTCGCCGGCTCCATTCCCGAGCTCTACGATACCTATTTGGTGCCCTTGATCTTCGCGCCGTATGCGACAGATCTTGCGCGCCGACTAGCGGCTCGAAGCCCCGGACGTGTGCTCGAAATCGCTGCCGGCACCGGCGTTCTTACGCGCGCATTGGCCACAGCGTTGCCGTCAAGCGTTGCCATCGTCGCCACCGATCTCAACCAGCCCATGCTCGACCGCGCATCTTCGGTCGGAACATGCCGTCCCGTCGAATGGCGCCAGGCGGACGCGATGGCGCTGCCTTTCGGCGACGCAAGTTTCGATGTCGTGGTCTGCCAGTTCGGCGCCATGTTCTTCCCCGACAAGTCACACGCGTTTGCGCAGGCGCGGCGCGTGCTCGTTCCCGGCGGCGCCCTGCTTTTCAATGTGTGGGATCGCATCGAGGAGAACCAGTTCGCGGCCACGGTCACCGAGACCCTTGAGAATCTGTTCCCGCAAGATCCGCCACGTTTCATGGCCCGAACGCCGCATGGCTATTACGCGACGGAAGTGATCACGCAAGATCTTGGAAAGGCCGGTTTCACGGAGCTACCCCTGATCGCGACGCTTGCGGCCCGCAGCCGAGCAGCATCCTCGCGAATTCCGGCCATCGCATACTGTCAGGGAACACCTTTGCGCAATGAGATCGAGGCTCGTGACGCCGCCGCACTTGCCAGAGCAACGGACCTGTGCGCGGATGCGCTTGCACGGCGATTCGGAACCGGCGCCGTCGACGGCAAGATCCAGGCTCACATCGTCGCCATCGAGGCTTGATCGACGCCACGCCATCGACTGGCTTCGGTCAAATCAGACGCAGACCCCAACCGGCCGTTGCGCCATACAAGGAATCGGACCCGCGACCGCGATCAACTCCGAGGCGTTCGACTACGGAAACACTGGTCAGGCCCACTTTCGATGCACGTTCAAGCGGGTGGCAACTCGCAGTGTCCGGCCACGACGCGCGGAATTCCCGCGAGGTCGCGCAAGGCCACCACGCCGGAAAATCCTGCCGCGCGAAACATCGTCTGAATCGCTTCCGACTGGTCATGGCCGTGTTCGACCACTAGCCAGCCGCCGGGAACGAGATGTTCGCGTGCGCCGCCGACGATGATGTTCAGCGCGGAGTGCCCGTCTACGCCGGGTGACAGTGCCGCGACCGGCTCGAAGCGCAGGTCGCCTTCCTGCAAATGTGGGTCGACGGAGCCGACGTAGGGCGGGTTGCTCGCGATCAGGTCCCACGATCCCGGCGGGATCCCCGCATACCAATCGGCGGCGGCGAACGCGACATTGGAAATCTCCAACCGACGCGCATTGCCGTTCGCGACTTCGAGCGCTTGCACGGAACGGTCGGTGCCGAGCACAGAGACTCGGGGCCGGTCATGCGCCAGGGCCAACGCGATGGCGCCGGACCCGGTGCCCAGGTCGAGCACGCGCAACGAGCGATCGCGCGGCAATATCGACAACGCGAACTCGACCAGCGTCTCGGTTTCCGGACGCGGGATCAGCACGTCCGGAGTGACGGTGAGGTCAAGTCCCCAGAACTCACGGTTGCCCGTCAAGTATGCGACGGGTTCGCCGTCGCGGCGTCTGCGGCTGAGCTTCGCGAACGCGTCAGCCTGGTCCCGCGTCAGCGCGTCTGCTTCGTGCGCGGCGAGCCAGGCACGATTGCAACCCAGCACATGCGCCAGCAGCACTTTCGCGTCGACCGGTCCGAGTCCACTGTGCGCCAGCGCCTGCCGCACCGTCAGCGTCATGACCCGTCACGTTCCGCGGCGAACAGGCGTAGGCGGCGATTGTAGTAGCGGCCCCAACCTTGGTCCGCCAGGCCGGCCTTCATCAGCACGCTCTGTGATGCCTTGTTGCCCGGGTGCGTGACGCCGATGATCCTGTCGAGACCAAGATCGTCGAACCCGTAGTGCGCCAGCGCCGTGGCGCCTTCGGTCGCAAAGCCCAGACCCCATGCATGATGCAGCAGGCGGTAGCCGATCTCGATGTCGGTGCTCTTGCCGATGTAATTCAGCGCAAAGAACCCGATGAAGGCGCCGGTGTCGCGTCGCGACGTATGCCAGATGCCCAAGTCCGGATACAGCGTCGGGTAGCGGACGAATCGCCGCAGCGCTCCCGCCACCTCGTCGCGTGTCGATACCGTGCCGTCGGCAATGTATTTCATCACGCGCGAGTCGGAATTGAGCGCATAGAGATCGTCGAAATCGTCGAGCGTGAAATTGCGCATCGACAGGCGCAGCGTTTCGAGCCAGGGTGCCGGCGTCCGCGAGTTGCTCATCATGGCTTCCCCTCTAGATTTCATCACCGGCAAGCGCCGAGAGCTGCTCGGCCTGGAACTCCTGCGCCAGCGCGCCGGTCAGCTCGTCGAGCTCGCCGTCCATCACCGAATCGATCTTGTACAGCGTCAGGTTGATGCGATGATCGGTGACGCGCCCCTGCGGAAAATTGTAGGTGCGGATGCGCTCGCTGCGATCGCCGGAGCCGATCAGCGATTTGCGGTGCGCCGCTTCCTTCTGCTGCCGCTCGCGCTGCTGACGATCCAGCAGGCGGGAGGCAAGCACGGCCATTGCCGATGCGCGGTTGCGGTGCTGCGAGCGGTCGTCCTGGCATTCGACCACCAGGCCCGTCGGCAAATGCGTGATGCGCACCGCGGAATCGGTCTTGTTGACGTGCTGGCCGCCTGCGCCGGACGCGCGAAACGTATCGATGCGCAGGTCCGCAGGGTTGATCGTGATGTCGGCGATGGGATCGGCTTCGGCAATGACCGCGACCGTGCACGCCGAGGTGTGGATGCGCCCTTGCGCCTCCGTGTCGGGCACGCGCTGCACGCGGTGCCCGCCGGATTCGAACTTGAGCTTCGAGTACGCGCCCTGCCCCACGATGCGGACGATCACTTCCTTGTAGCCGCCCAGGTCGCTCGTCGACTCGGACACGATTTCCGTCTGCCAGTGATGGCGTTCGGCGTAGCGCACGTACATGCGGAACAGGTTGCCTGCAAACAATGCCGACTCGTCGCCGCCGGTGCCTGCGCGGATTTCCAGGAACACGTTGCGCTCGTCGTTGGGATCGCGCGGCAGCAATGCCGCCTGCAGGTCCGCTTCCAGTGCCGCGATGCGCGACTGTGCCGCCGCGCGCTCCTCATCGGCGAAGTCGCGCATGCCAGGGTCGCTGGCCATGTCGACGGCGGCCGTCAGGTCGCCCTCCGCGTCCTGATATTCGCGGAACTTCGCAACGACGGGCGTGAGATCCGAATGTTCCTTGGTCAGCGCGCGATAGCGATCGAGGTCGCGCGTGACGTCCTCGGCGCCGAGCAGGCCGTTCAATTCGACCAGCCGTGTTGCAAGCTGGTCCAGTTTCAAACGCAGGGACGACTTCATGATGGCCTTGCCGACAATGGCGGGGACGACGACCGCCCCGTGGGCGGTGCCGTGGCTTGCGGCCTCACTTTGCAATGAGGCCGGAAGGCGGCGCTAATGCCCGTCGGCGGGAGGGTCGGGAAGTTTGTAGACGTGCTGAAACAGCGCGATCAGCTCGGCACGCTCGGCTTCACCGGCCCCATTCAAGCGCCGACAACGGAGCGTGGAGGAACTTGTTGGTGAGGCCACGCGCCAGCGCCTCAACCACCTTGTCCGGCGATTCGCCGGCGGCGAGCATCCTGCGCGCGCGCTCGAGTTCCACCGAGCGCAGACCATCATGGTGGCCGTGCAGTGCGGCGATCGTCGGCACGATCGTCCGGCCTTCGAGCCACCGCAGAAAATGTCCGGACTGGTCGGCGATCATCTGTTCGGCCTGCACGACCGACTCGCGCCGAATCTGCAGGTTGTCCTTCACGATCTCCGACAGGTCGTCGACGCTGTAGAGGAAGACGTCGTCCAGTTCCGCGGCTTCCGGCTCCACGTCGCGCGGCACGGCGAGATCGACGATGAACACCGGCGCATGCTTGCGCTGCTTGATCACGCGCTCGAGCGTGCCCTTGCCCAGGATCGGCAGCGTGCTGGCCGTGCACGTGACGATGATGTCGAACTGCGCCAGCCGGTCGGGGAGTTCGTTCAGCGTGATGGCTTCCGCGCCGAGACGGGAGGCAAGCTGGCTCCCGCGCTCGAATGTCCGGTTGGCCACGGTGATCGACTTCGGCGTCTTGGCGAGCGAAGTGCGTGGCGGCAAGCTCGATCATTTCTCCGGCGCCGATCAGCAACAGCCGCTGGTCCGCGATGGACGGGAAGATGCGTTCGGCGAGTTTCACCGCGGCGGCAGCCATCGAAATGGACGCGCTGCCGATGTCGGTTTGCGTGCGCACGTCCTTGGCGACGGCAAACGTGCGCTGGAACAATCGGTTCAGCACGAGTCCGAGCGACCCTGCGGCCTCGGCCGAGCGCACCGCGTGTTTCATCTGGCCCAGGATCTGCGGCTCGCCCAACACCATCGAATCGAGTCCGCTCGCGACCCGGAACGCGTGGGTCACCGCGCGATTCTGCGGCAGTGTGTACACGTACGGATGGAGCGAGCCCTGCGGCAGATTGTGGAAGCCCGCGAGCCAGTGCGCGACCGGATCGGGGTCATCGCCGTGGAAATAGACTTCGGTCCGATTGCATGTCGACAGAATCGCGGCTTCCTTTACATGCCGCGCGCCCACGATAGTCGCGCAGCGCATCGCCCAGCGCGTCCGGCGAAAACGCCACACGCTCCCGCACCTCGACGGGTGCGGTTGCGTGGTTCAAGCCAAGAGCGAATAGGGCCATGGTTCAGGGCAATCCTTGGGCGGCCATTCTACCCCATCGGAATGGCCAATCCAGCCCAACACTTTGATTTACGACAATAAACGGTGCGACGGGGGGTGTTACTCGGCAGTTGCCCCGTTGCAGCTCATTGATCCCTCATTGTTCTTTCACGCCTTGATGAATTCGGCCTTCCCGCCCAGCCAGCGGGCCAGATGAGCCTGCGCGGCCGCGGGCTCCTTCTCCAGCAGTTCGTCCGCCGCTTCGCGCGCCTGCTCGATCAGCGCTACGTCGTGCTCAAGGTCGGCAAAGCGCAGCAACGGCACGCCGGACTGCCGGGCGCCCAGGAATTCGCCCGGCCCGCGGATCAGCAGGTCCTGGCGCGCGATCTCGAAGCCGTCGTTGTTCTCGAAGATCACCTTGAGGCGCATCTTGGCCACGTCGCCGACCGGTTCCTCGAACAGGAGGATGCACGTGGACTCGGCCGCGCCGCGCCCGACACGGCCGCGCAACTGGTGCAGCTGCGACAAGTCCGAAGCGCTCGGCGTGCTCGATGACCATGATCGACGCGTTGGGAACGTCGACGCCGACTTCGATCACGGTGGTCGCCACGAGCACGTCGATGTCGCCCGTGACGAAGGCATCCATCGTCGCGGCCTTGGTCCTTCGGCTTCATTCGGCCGTGGAGCAGGCCGACCTTGATGGGGTCGGGCAGCGCCGCGGTCAACTCCTCGTGGAGCGCGACCGCGGTCTGCAATTCGAGCTTTTCCGACTCCTCGATCAACGGGCACACCCAGTAGACCTGCCGCCCTTCCGCGCACGCCTTGCCGACCCACGCGACGATTTCCCGCCGCCGCTTCTGACTGACTAGCCGCGTCGCGACCGGCTTGCGCCCGGGCGGCATTTCATCGAGCACGCTGACGTCCAGGTCGGCGTAGAAAGTCATCGCCAGCGTGCGCGGTATCGGCGTCGCGCTCATCATCAACTGGTGCGCTTCGGCCAGGCCCTTGCCGCGCAACGCCAGCCGCTGCGCGACGCCGAAGCGATGCTGCTCGTCGATGATCGCGAGCCCGAGTTTCGGAATGTCCACACCCTCCTGGAACAGCGCGTGCGTGCCGATCGCAAACTGCGCCTCGCCGCTCGCCAGCGCCGCAATCGCGCTTTTGCGCTCCTTGGCCGGCAGCGAACCCGACAGCCACGCGATCCGCACGCCGAGGCCCTCGAGCCACGACGCCAGCTTGCGATAGTGCTGTTCCGCAAGGATTTCCGTCGGCGCCATGAACGCGACCTGCTTGCCCGATTCGATGGCCTGCAGCGCGGCCAGCGCCGCCACGATCGTCTTGCCCGACCCCACGTCGCCTTGCAGCAGGCGCTGCATCGGCGATGCGCGTTTCAGATCGTGCGCTATCTCGCGCCACACGCGCTCCTGCGCGCGCGTCAGCTTGAACGGCACACGCTCGAGCAGCTTCCTGGTGAGCGCGCCGGTGCCCGTCAGCACCGGAGCACGACGCAGAGACCGCGCCTGCCGATGCGCCTTCAGCGACAGTTGCTGCGCCAGCAGTTCGTCGAACTTGAGCCGCGTCCACGCCGGGTGCGTGCGCGCATCGAGTGCGTGCTGCGTCAATGCGTTCAGCCGAGGCGGCGGCGTGTGCAGGAAGCGAACCGCATCATTGAATTTCCAGAACTTGCGGCGCGACGTCAGCCACTCCGGCAGCGACTCCGCGGTCAGCGCCGGATCGGAGGCCAGCGTTCGCGCCACGACCTTGCGCAGCGTCTCCTGCCCCAGTCCCGCGGTCGTCGGATACACGGGGGTCAGGCGGTCCGACAAGCGGCGTGTCTTCCGTCACGACCTTGAATTGCGGATGGACCATCTCCAAACCGAGATGACCATCGCGCACGTCGCCGAAAACGCGCACGCGGTGGCCCGGTGCCAGCACCTTCTGCTGGCTGGGATAGAACGTGAAAAAACGCAGGGTGAGCTGCGCTTCGCGCCGCGACGGATCCGCGATCAGGCAGACGAGCTGCCGGCGCGGCCGAAACTGGATGTCGGTCTTGACGATTTCGCCTTCGACCTGCAACGAGAGGCCGGGTGCCAGCGACGGCAGTGGCGTGAGCCGCGTGTGGTCCTCGTAGCGCAGCGGCAGGTGCAGGACCAGGTCCGCATCGCGCGCTATGCCGAGCCTTGCCAGCTGGTCGGCGAGTCCGCGGCCGGCGGGCTTCTTGGGTGCAGCGTCCTTACCCGGAGTCGCGGCTTTGCTCATTCACGGGGACGGGCGCGGAATTCAATCGGCGGCGGGCAGGACCAGGATGCCTTCGATCTCGATCAGTGCCGCCTTGGGCAGCGCCGCCACCTGGTACGTCGCGCGCGCCGGGTAGGGCTGCGTGAAGTAGCTGCACATGATTTCGTTGACCTTGGCGAAATCGCCCAGGTTCTGCATCAGGATCGACAGCTTGACCATGTCGTCGAGACTGCCGCCCGCCGCCGCAGCCACTGCGCGCAGGTTCTTGAATACCTGGTGCGTCTGCGCCTCGATGCCCTCGACAAGATTGCCGGTCTTCGGATCGAGCCCCAGTTGCCCCGACAGATAGACGGTGTTGCCAGCGCGGATGGCCTGAGAGTAAGGCCCGAGCGCCGCCGGGCGCATCGGGCGAGGAGATGGCTTGCTTGGTCATGTAGCACGTTCGTCTCGTCGGTCGCAAACAGGCGAGACTCTAACATCCAGGGCGCGTCCACACTCGGATTTCCGCGCCCCGCCTCAGCGCTCCACGTCGTGACCCGCGGCGATCCACGCATCGATGCCGCCGTGCAACGGTCGCACGCGCTTGAAGCCGTGCTGCACCAGCGCCTTGGCTACCGCGACCGCCGTCGCTTCGTTGGGGCACGCGCAATACACGACGACCTCGCTTTGCGGCGTCCACCGCGATCAGGTCGAACTTCAGGTTCTGCGGATCCACGGTCACGGCACCCGGAATGCGCCCGGTGATCTCCTGCGACATCGGCGAGCGCACGTCGATCACCATGCCGATCCGACCTTCGTCAATGAGCCTGCGCACTTCGTCCACCGAAATGCGGTCCATGACGAGCTGCCGGATGAAGCGCTTTCGCTGCAGCCATTTCCAGAACACGTAGGCGACGAACGCAAGGACGATCAGCGCCGAGGCCGATCTTGCCCATCTGCTGCAGCACATCGAGCACGTCGTCGATCGCGTTGCGAAAGATGTAGCCCAATGCAATGGCGACGCCCGACCACAACGTCGCGCCGATCGCATCGGCCGGAATGAAGCGCCACAGCGGAACCCGCAGGACGCCCGCCATCGCGGTGGCGACCGACGCGAAGCCCGGAATGAATTTCGCGACCATCAGCGATTGCGCGCCCCAGCGCGTGAAGATGGACTCCGTCTGCCGCACGCACGAATCCGGGGACAGCGAGATCCGGCAGAGCGTGCGCAAGACCGGCCCGCCGAAGCGCCGCCCCACCGAGTACCACGCGAGGTCCGCAATCAGCGATGCGGCGACCGCGGTGGCCAGCAGCGCGGGCAGCGAATAGCCGCCGCGCGAGGCGAGCGCGCCGGTCACGATCAACGTTGGATAGGCGGGGACGGGCAGCCCGGCCTGGAGCGCCAGTACATTGATGAAGACAAAGGCCAATCCGTAGTACTGCAGTAGATCGAGGAGGTGGTTCATGGCCAGGGACCGGCGATGCACGGAATGGAAGAATGGGGCCGGGCAGGCGCAATCCCAACCCCACGATAGTCGCGGGAATTGAGCCGAAGTTTACGGGATACCCCCTTCCTGGCTATAATTACCGCCCTCGTGGGGACGTAGCTCAGCTGGGAGAGCGTCGCGTTCGCAATGCGAAGGTCGGGAGTTCGATCCTCCTCGTCTCCACCACATTTCCAGGACCGCCGGCAATTGCGCCGGCGTTTTTTATGCACGTCGCCGAAATTTTCAGACTTCCGTTCGCGATTCCCTTCTGGATCGTGTTCTTCGTGGCGTTCGTGCGCGAAGGGCGGGTCATCAAGGGGTCCTTCGCAAGCACGCCCTCGGAACAGGACGCGGGCACGTTTCGCGCGCTGGTGGTGGGCTCCCCGCTGGCGTTGCTGGCTGCCGTTGCCGCATCGTTTTCACCGTGGCTGACGATATCCGATCCATCGTTCGACGTGGTGCTGGGCATGGCCATGCTCGTTGCCGGCGCGGTGCTCCGCCGCTACTGTTTCAATGCCCTCGGCAAGTCGTTCACGGGCACCGTCGTCGTCGCAAAGGATCAGGCCATCGTGCAGGACGGTCCCTACCGCCGGGTCCGGCATCCCTCGTACACGGCCGCTTTCCTGATGTTCATCGGCGTCGGGCTTGCGCTGGGCAACTGGATCAGCCTGGCGATCCTCTTTCTGGCTCATTGTTACCTCTATGGCAGGCGGGTTTCCGTCGAGGAGAGCGCAATGCTCGCCACTCTCGGGGAGCCCTACCGCGAATACATGGCGCGGACGAAGCGCTTCATCCCGTTCGTCATCTGATTTTCCCCACCTCAATGACCGAAACCTCGCAGCTTCTCAACCGTCACCGCTCAATCCGCAGCTACAAGCCCGACCCGATCGACCCCGCGCTGGTGGAACAGGTGTGCGGCGACGCAATCGCCGGCGGCTCGTCGTCGGGGAATCTCAACAGCGTGTCGATCGTGCTGACGCGCGATGTCGAGCGCAAGCGCAAACTGTGCGAGCTGCATTTCGGGCAGCCGATGGTGCTGCAGGCACCACTGGTCGTGACGTTCTGCGCGGACTGGTTCCGCACGCGCGAATGGCTGCGCCGTCGCGGCGCGCGCGACAATTTCAACAACCTGCTCGGCTATCACGTCGCGGCGTTCGATGCGATGATCGTCGCGCAGAACGTTTGTCTTGGCTTCCAGGCGCACGGGATCGGCATCTGCTACATGGGCACCACGCTGCACTCGATGGCAGAGATCGCCGACTTCCTCGATCTTCCAGACACCTGCGTGCCGGTCACCACCATCGTCGCGGGATGGCCTGACGAGGACCCAGCCAAGCGCGACCGGCTGCCGCTCTCCGCGTTTATGCATGACGAGACATATCAAAGGCCGAACGAGGCGCAACTCGAAGACATCTATGAGCAGCGCGAAGTGCGCGGCTGGGCGCGCTACATGGCGATCCCGGAATACAAGGCCCGCGTCGAGGAAATGGGCATCACTTCGCTCGCGCAGTTCTACACGAGCAAGGCCAAGTACGATCCCGACGTTTTTCGGCGGGACTCGGCGACGTTGCGCGCGCTGCTCGAGGCAAAGCACTTCTTGCCCTAGCATTGCCGCCCGCCGCGCCGCGCGGCAATGGTCACCCCGCTGTCACGAAAGTTTCATTGCCGCGTCTTGTCGCGTCGGTACTGTCGCGCATGTTCCTTTCGATCAACGAGATGTCATTGCCTTCTACCAACGAGCTTGAGAATTGCGCTGATGTCCGGTCCGCCTCGGGTCGCGTGACGTACGCGGACGCCTGACCGATGACCCCGCCACGCGACATTTCCTCGTCGTGGCGACAAATGGCGGCGAGCGCCGATGACCTGGATGGGCCGCTGCCGACGCCACCCCGGCGTTATCGCGCCATCTTCATCTCCGACTGCCACCTCGGCACACCAGGCTGCCAGGCCGCGGCACTACTCGAGTTCCTGCGCTGTGCCGAATCCGACTATCTATACCTTGTCGGCGACATCATCGACGGCTGGCAATTGCGGCGCCGCTGGTATTGGCACCAGTTGCACAACGACGTGATCCAGAAGGTGCTGCGAAAGGTGCGCAAAGGAACGCAAGTCGTCTACGTTCCGGGGAATCATGACGAAGCCGCCCGCCACTACGTCGGCGTCGACTTCGGCGGCGTCGCCATTCGCGAGGAGGCCACCCATGTCACGTGTGCCGGCCTGCGCCTGCTCGTGACCCACGGCGACCGTTTCGACGCCGTGGTGACCTGCGCCAAGTGGCTCGCACTGGTGGGCGACCGCCTCTATGCGCTAATCCTCAAGCTCAACCAGCATTTCAACGCGGCGCGTGCCCGCCTGGGAATGCCGTATTGGTCGCTTTCGCAATTCCTGAAGCTCAAGGTCAAGAATGCGGTGAGCTTCATTACCGCCTTCGAGGAAGCCCTGGCGAAGGAGGCCCGCACGCGCGGTTTCGATGGCGTGGTGTGCGGCCATATCCATCATGCCGAAATTCGCCGGATCGACGAAATCCTCTACTGTAATTGCGGCGACTGGGTGGAGAGCCTGACTGCGCTCGTCGAGGCCCACGATGGAACGCTGTCCATTCTCCACTGGCAGGAAATGCTGGCCGCCGCCGCCTTTGTCTCAACCACGGTCTCGCCGAACGAGGCGGCCGCAACTGCCGAGTGCCAGCCCATATGAACCAAGGTCTGAAATTGTTGCCGCCGTGCATCAAAACGACCCTCGCCCGCGAGACCGGAAACACGCGCGCGATGCGCATTCTCATCATCAGCGACGCCTGGTCGCCGCAAATCAATGGCGTCGTCATCACTTTGCGCAACACCGTCCGCGAGCTCGAATTGCAGGGCTACTCCGTCGCAATGATCACGCCGGACAGGTTCAATTCCATTCCCTGCCCAACCTATCCCGAAATTCGCCTCGCGCTGTTTCCCGCTCGCCGCGTCGCGCGCCGCATCGAGGAGTTCCTGCCCGACGCGATCCACATTGCAACCGAGGGCCCGCTGGGACTCACCGCCCGCCGCCATTGCCTGCGCACGAAGCGACCGTTCTCTACGGCCTACCACACGCAGTTTCCCGAATATGTCCACGCGCGCATTCGCCTTCCCTTGGGCATCACTTATCGCTGGATGCGCTGGTTCCACGCGCCGGCCAGCGCGTTGATGGTAGCCACACCCGACATAAGGCGGCGGCTCGAGGCCCGCGGCTTCACCAATCTCGTGATGTGGTCGCGGGGGGTAGACATGGGGCTCTTCAATGCCGGCGCGCACACGGCGCTGGACGACCCTCGTCCGATCTTTCTCTACGCTGGTCGGGTCGCTGTGGAAAAGAACATCGAAGCCTTCCTGGCGCTCGACCTGCCCGGAACGAAATGGGTCGTCGGCGACGGTCCTGCGCGAGCCGCCCTCGAACGCCGCTTTCCCGGTGCGCGCTTCTTCGGCATGAAGACGGGAGACGACCTCGCGTGGTACTACCGGCAGGCGGACGTGTTCGTTTTTCCCAGCCGTACCGACACGTTCGGCCTCGTCATGCTGGAGGCGATTGCCTCCGGTACGCCTGTGGCCGCGTATCCGGTGACCGGACCCATCGACGTGGTGAAGCCCGGGGTGACCGGCGTGCTCGACACCGACCTGCGCGCGGCCGCGCTCGCTGCGCTCCAACTGCCGCGTGAGGTGGTTGCAGCACATGCCCTCAATTCCTCCTGGAAAGGCGCCACCGCACAATTCATCGACAACCTGCAGCCGCTGTATGTCCGAGGTTGAACTCAGCGAAAGTCCGCACAAGGGGCAACGGGGGCTGCGCCGGCTGTTCAATGCGTTTCTGTTTTCCCTGTCCGGGTTGCGGCTCGCGTTCCGGCACGAAAGCGCATTCCGCCAGGAAATGGCACTGGCGGCGGTACTCGTTCCGCTGGCATGCATGCTCCCGGTCGCACCCGTCGAGCGCGTGCTGCTGATCACTTCCGTGCTTCTGGTACTCATTGTGGAATTACTCAATTCAAGTGTGGAAGCCGCGATCGACCGCATCGGACTCGATACCCATCGGCTGTCAAAGCGGGCCAAGGATCTGGGCAGCGCGGCAGTGTTGCTGGCGCTCGTAGCGCTGACGATCGTCTGGGCGCTGGTCGCCGGGCCTGCGCTGATCATCGTTGTCGCGATGTTCGTTTCCATTCGATAGGGACCAATGAGACGGGCAACCTTCATCCATTGCCCGTCCAAAGCGCTCCGCACAAGCCCGAATCGCCCGCAGATTAAGGTTGCCGATAGACCTTCACGGACATTCCGTCCTCAACGGATGCGCCGACTCGCCGGACCATTTCGTCATCAGCACTCCCGACGGAAGTGCAGCCCAAAGCAGTTGAAGCAAATGCCCCGCGCGTACTTGTGCGTAGGTGCGAACCTCTCTCGGCGTTCGCGAAATTCGACTACTCCAGTTTCGGCGGTCGGTCGCCAACGCAGTGGATCGGCTGGGCGCGGACATTGCGGCATTGCAGCAATGTACGTAGGCTAGACAGATGCGAATTCTGCTGGTCGAAGATGATGCGGCGCTCGGATTGGCCGTGCGGGACTACCTTGTGCGGGAGTCCTATGCGGTCGATTGGGTCATGCGCCTTGGAGCGGCGCGTGCTTGCCTGCCTGGCGACTATGTGTGCATTGTTCTCGATCTCGGGTTGCCCGATGGCGACGGGCTCTCGCTGCTTCCGGCCTTGCGCGCGCTGCCTGAACCGCCTGCCGTATTGATTCTCACGGCCCGCGACCGACTCTCCGACCGGATCCGGGGACTGGATGCAGGCGCCGACGACTATCTCGTCAAACCATTCGATCTGCCCGAGGTTTCTGCGCGATTGCGGGCGTTGGCAAGACGTCGAGCGGGCCGGCGGACACCGAACATCGAAATCGGCAGACTCCGAATTGATCCGGCCAAGCGCGTCGTGATGCTCGACGGAACGAAAGTCGAGATGAGCGCGCACGAATACTCTTTGTTGATGGCGCTCGTGGAGCACCCGGGCAACATCCTGAGCCGAAGGCAGCTCGAGGATGCGATTTATACAATGGATGAAGGTGCCACAAGCAATGTGATCGAAGTCTACATATCGCGGTTGCGACGCAAGCTCGGAAAGGATGCCATTCGCACTGCTCGGGGATACGGATATCAGTGGGGCTGCGCGGGTGAAGTGCAGGACCACGCAGGCGACGCATGAGCGGCGACTACCCTCCTGAACTCGGGCAACGCTTCCGGCTCTGGGGAGCGGGATCGCTGATGACGACGCTTGCGCGCAGCCTGCTGCTCGGACTGGCGCTGCTATGGCTGATCGGCGTGGTTGGAAGTGGTTATGTGCTGCAGCGAATGATTGATGGCAAGTCCGACGACGAGTTGCTGGAGACGGGAAACATCCTGGCCTCATTCATCAGCCGGTCGCCAGACCTCACCACGGCGGCAACCGCGCTTGCCGATGCACAGGCCAGAGCGGCCAGCGCCCCGGGCCACGATCGCTTCGCATACCGGGTCGTCGACGGCACCGGGCGGATCCTTTTGCGTTCCAGCAATGCTCCCGTCGCCGATGTCCTGCCCCCCCTGCGGGAAGGCTTCGCCAACCTGGATGGTTGGCGCGTAGTCACGCTCGCGGACCGCTCCAATGCGCGCTATCTGCAGGTGGCGGACCCGCTCTCGGAGCGCCGCGAAACCCTGGTCAGCGCCGTACTTTGGCTAACCGCGCCGCTGGCGATCCTGCTGGCCTTTGCGGGCTTCATGGTATTGCGTGCTTCTCGCTCACTGATGGACCATGTGCAGCGTACTGCGACAGCGGTCGCCGAGCGGGATCCCCAGGCGCTGGGCGTCCTTCCGCTTTCTGGTGTGGTCACGGAGATGCGGCCCGCCGTCGAAGCGGCCAACCGACTGCTGGCCAGGGTTTCGCATGCACTGGAAGTCGAGCGCAGTTTCACCTACAACAGCGCGCACGAATTGCGCACTCCGATCGCTGCGGCATTGGCACAGGTGCAACTGATGGCAACACTGTGCGAAGGACCACCGGAGCTCAAGGTCCAGGCTGCACGATTGATTGAATCAATGGTGAGGCTGTCGAGGCTCTCGGAACGCCTGCTGGCATTGGCGCGCGCCGAAGGTACGGAGCCGCTTGTAAGTCAATGGGTTGACCTCGCTCAAGTAGCGCGACTGACCGTTGACGAGTTTCAATACGATGCGCGTTTGCAGGGTCGAGAACTCGTCGCCGAAACCGAAGCGGTTCGCGTCCGCGGCGATCTGGATGCAGTTGGCCTTGCCCTCAGAAACTTGGTAGAGAACGCGCTGGTGCATGGCGCTGGGGGCACCTGCATCTGGATTGATTGCCGCAATGAGGTTCGTGGCATCGCGCTGCGCGTCATCGACGACGGTCCCGGAGTGAGCGCCGCCGATCTGCCCTCCCTTGACCGAGCGTTTCACGCGTGCCGGCAATGTCGCGGACACCGCGGCCGGCGCAGGGCTTGGGCTGGCCATCGTCGCCATGCTGGCACGTCGGATGCGGGCACGACTTACGCTGCATAGTCCGCCCGCTGCCGTTGCAACCGGATTCGAAGCGTGCATTCTCTGGGCCCGGCCCAGTGGCGACGCTCCCAAGTTGCGGTAGGTCCCCGTCCCACGTCCGTTCGCGCCTGGCCACTGGCGCCAGCCGGCTGGCCTGTATCAAATCACTTGCGAAGCGACACGCAGTCGCTGTGGCCGCATTCAGCTTCCGTTCAGGATCCGCGCTGACAATCGCCCAAGGTCAACGGTCCAACGGAGTCACCCATGAACATTTCCGCCACCCGGTTTTCCGCATTGGCGTTGCTGGTTTCAACGTTTATGGCCACCCAGGCACTTGCCGACGGCGAACGCAGCGCATCATTGCAGGTCTCGCCGGCATCGGTGACGGTGGCGGTTGGAGAAACCGCTTACTTGACGATAACCAATGCGTCTGGGTCGTTACAGGTGAGTTCGTCGGTGCCGACTGTGGCAACCGCGAGCTTTGCCAATAGGAGGGTCAGCGTACAAGGCGTGAAGGCTGGATCCGCAGTTGTCACCATCAGGGATAGCAGGACCAGCAGAAGCGTGCCCGTGACCGTGAGTGGCCCACCGTCGGCCGCGCTGGGGGTATCTCCGGCATTTGTGTCGCTGAGTGTCGGCAGTACGGCGGACCTTGCGATTGCCAATGCCGTAGGGACCGTGACGGTCGCCTCATCGGACGTTGCCGTAGCGACTGTTACTTCTGCCGGCACGACGGCCACTGTCCGCGGCGCGAAGGCCGGGTCGGCTGTCATCACCGTCAGGGACAGCAAGGCGACTGCTATTGCGCAGATCCTGGTGGTGAGCGGACCCGTCATTGGTTCTGGTGGCTACGCGCTGCTCGCCTGGAATGATCTGGGCATGCACTGCGTCGACGGCAAGGACTATTCCATATTCTCCATCCTTCCGCCGTACAACAACCTCCATGCCCAGCTTGTGAACAAGAGCACAGGCAAGCAGGTAACCAGCGGGGTGACGCTTACTTACGAAGCGATCGCCGACGATACGGTGCCCAGCACCGATCCGGCGTTCAACTCGATCAACACGATCAGTTCGACCAAGACCAACTTTTGGACGTACGTCCAGTCGCTGTTCGGTGCGAATCCCAAGCCGGACGTGGGCCTGAATCTCAGTGGGTTGCCCGGCAACGGGACAGCGTCGCTGATACCTCAACCGATGTCGTTCGCGCCAGCCAATGGGTGGTTCGTTGCGGAGGGCATCCCGATCACGCCGGTCGATGACCAGGGAAGGAAGAATTTCTATCCGATGGTGAAGGTGGTGGCGAAGGATGCGTCAGGCAACGTGCTGGCGACCGCCAAGACAGTGCTGCCGGTCAGCGATGAAATGACCTGCGTGGCCTGCCATGCGTCGACATCCTCGTCCAACGCGGCGGCTAATGCTGCGCGGCCGGCAGCAGGGTGGGTTAATGACACGGCGAACCCGGAAAAAGATTGGAAGAAGAATATCCTGCGTTTGCACGACGAGAGGATGTTTGCCGACCCGGCCAAGAGCACGTTGTACAAGAACGCCCTGGCAACGATGCAGTACGACCCCGACGGTCTTTTGACCACGACGACGCGGGCGGCAGGGCAACCGGTGCTATGTGCAGCCTGTCACTCGTCGAATGCCTTGGGCACGAGCGGGTTCCCGAACGTGCGTGCGTTGACACACGCTCTGCACACCAAGCACGCCAATGTCGTGGATCCGGCCACGCAGCTCACTCTCAGCAACACCAGCAATCGCAGTGCGTGCTATGCCTGCCATCCGGGTTCCGTGACGCAATGCCTTCGCGGCGCCATGGGCACCGCGGTAGACGCTGTCGGCAACCAGGAAATGAGCTGCCAAAGCTGTCACGGCAACATGGTGCACGTGGGAAGCACCTCGCGCACCGGGTGGTTGAGCCAACCCAACTGCCAGGCATGCCACCACGACGGGACGCGCGAACTGGTGGGAGTAACTGCCGTCGGATTGCCCAAGACGTGGGCCGACACGCGGTTTGCCACCAATGCCAATGTCCCCGCGGTCGGCTACAGCCTGTATCGGTTCAGCAAGGGACATGGCGGCCTGCAATGCGAGTCTTGTCACGGCGCCACCCATGCCGAGTACCCCAGTTCGCATTCTCAGGACAACGCGCTGTCGATCGGGCTGCAGGGCCATGCCGGGACGGTGGCAGAGTGTCCGGCGTGCCACAACACGGTTCCGACGACGGTAAACGGCGGCCCGCATGGCATGCATACCATCGGTGATGCGTGGGTCAAACAGCACGAAGACGCGAACAAGACCGGGTGCACGGACTGCCATGGCAAGGACTATCGCGGGACTCCGCTCAGTGCGATCAAGGTCGCCAAGGTCATCAACAAGAAGAGTTTCCCGGCCGGGCACCAGATGAATTGCTACGATTGCCATAACGGACCGAATCCCTGACGTGATATTGCATACTTCGCGGCGGCCGGTGTCCGATGCCGTGCGCGACCAGCATGGTACTTATACAAGGCCGCTCTAGCGTGGAGCGGCCTTGCCATAGGTAGGGCATGCCTCGCCACCTGATGGACAAGTTGCATCGCCCGACGAGCGACCCCTCCACGGCAACAGGAACGACGGCGCGATAATCCGCTTCTACAGGGTCAGCCGATGACGCCGGTGCGGACCAAGGGGAGTACCATCTGCCCCCCACCTGCGCTTTCACCTCCGGAGCCGAAGATGTCCGTCCGCCTGCACCGCATCGCCACTGCTGGAAGTCTGTTTTCCATCGTCACGGGCCTTCTGTTTGCACTCGGCGGCTGCTCGACGACGCCGGTCGAAGATCCGCGCATCACCGCCGAACGTAGTCAGAAGGTCATCGCGAGTCCGGTCCGCACTGACCAGGATCGGCGCATGGACGCATCACGCAATCCAGCGGCCTTCATCCCGTTCACGCAGGTCCAGCCCGGCATGCAGGTGCTGGACGTCGCCGCGGGCGGCGGGTACACGTCGCAGCTGATGGCGCTGGCCGTCGGGCCGACGGGCAAGGTGTGGGCGCAGCGCACGCAGCCGGGCGAGGCATTGACCAAGCGCCTCGCCGAACAGCCGCAGGCCAATCTCATCGTGGTACTGCGACCGTTCGATGACCCGGCGCCCGAGCAGGCGGGCAAGCTCGACCTCGTCACACTCGTCAACAACTATCACGACATCACGTACCTTCCGGTCGACCGCGCGAAGATGAACGCGAATATCTACGCGGCGCTGAAGCCCGGTGGCAGATATGTCGTCGTCGATCACTCGGCCAAGCCCGGTTCGGACATTTCCTCGGGCAAGACGCTTCACCGCATCGACCGGGCCATCGTCGTCGCGGAAGTGACCAAGGCGGGCTTCGTGTTGGATGCCGAGGGTGACTTCCTGCGCGACCCCGCGGACACGATGGAGGTGTCGTCGGGCGACTCGAAAATTCCGACCGACAAGTTCGTGCTGCGTTTCGTGAAGCGTTAGGCCGCGGGAGGCTAGTCTGCGATGCCGATCTTCGCGAGATACGGCTGCCAGCGCGGATCGTCGTGCAGCCTGCGGAAGATCGCGTTGCCGCGCAGCAGGCTGACGCCGTGGTCGTGCTGGACGAAGGCCCGCTCGAGCCAGTGGAACGCGGCGTCCGTTTCGTTGCGAAACGCGTGGATCTCGGCAATCTGGATCGCCGCAGTTTCCGCGTCCTGGTCGATGATGGCCTGCAGCGCGGCGTCCGCCTCGGCGGTTCTACCGAGAGCGAAGAGGGCGAGCGCGACGCCGGTCTTGCGTTCCCAGTCGACCCGGTCCTGCTCGAATTCGGTCAGCGCCTCGGCGTGGCGCCCCTGATAGAGGCGGATGCGGCCCAGGACCGCGTGATGGCGTGGACCGTCCGGCCGCAGCCGCTGGGCCGTAGCGAGGGCGGCTTCGGCTTCGTCCAGCGCGCCCGATTCCGAGAGGATCTGGGCCAGCGTGTAGTGGCTTCGCGCGGACAGCGGGTCCAGTTCGACGACGCGACGGCCAAGCACGATAGCCTCGTCGATCCGCCCGAAGATCCTGGCGAGCCAGCTCGCGGAGAACAGTCCGGCCGTGCTGCCGGGCGCCAGTTCGATGGCCCTGCGGAACGACGCGTCGGCACCCTTCCAGTCGAGATCGCCGGAGGCGCGCACATGCCCCAGCGCAACGTGGCCTTCGACCAAGTCCGGGGCCAGCGCGAGCGCGCGCTCCGCGGCGGCGCGCGCCTGCCTGTAGCCTTCCGCCGGCACGACCCAGCCGGTTGCGACGGCCTGGTTGTTCGCCATGGAAATGCCGGCCCAAGCAAGTGCCAGGCCCGGCTGCACTGCCACGGCCTGCCGGAACAATTCGATGGCCCGCGCGTTGTCCTCACGCGTGAAGCGAATCACGTGGGCGCGTCCCTGCATGTAGAGCTGGTAGGCCTCGGCATCGTCGCCGCGCCCCTGCGCCGCCTGCGCGACCTCGCTCGCGACTTCCCTGGCCGCAATCCCCTGGTGAATGTCCGCGTCCGTCGCGCCGAAGAGCGCACGGCGCAGTTCCGTGACCACCGCCTGCGCGATGTCGTCCTGGACGGCGAAGATGTCGGTCAGCTCGCGGTCGTAGGTCTCCGACCACAGGTGCGAGTCCGTCGCCACCTCGATCAGCTGCGCGGTGATGCGCACGCGATTGCCCGCCTTGCGCACGCTGCCCTCGAGCAGGTGCGCAACGCCCAGCTTTTGCGCGATCGTCGGCGTGTCGCTGCGCGTGCCCTTGAAGCTGAACGCGGACGTGCGCGAGGCGACCCTGAGGCCCTTGATCTTCGCGAGAACGTTGAGCAGTTCTTCCGCCAGCCCGTCCGCGAAGTATTCGTTCTCCTCGTCGCGGCTCATGTTGACGAACGGCAGCACGGCAATCGACGGCGCGTTGGAGTCGAGCGGCGCCACCAGCGTGCGTAGCGGCGGGAACGCCTGCGGCAGCGCCGGGTGGCCCAACTGGTAGATCGTCTGTCTTCGCGCGAGATCCTTCAGGCTGTGCTCGCCCAGCGATTTGATCGCGGCGCCCGTCGGCAGACGATCGTGGCAGAGCTCGCAGGTGACCGACGAGACGAGCGTCTGCCCCCCGTGGCCTGCGGACAGCAGACGCGCTACGTGGTTGAGCGGCGGACCGAAGTAGTCGCCGTCGCGCAGCTCCGCGGCGCCGGTGTGCATTGCCATCCGGACCCGGATCGTCGCCTGCGCCGGCCACGTCTCGGCCAGCAGCGCCTGCTGCACGTCGAGCGCTGCCTCAAGTGCCCGCCACGGCGTGGCGAACGCCGCGCAGAAGGCGTCGCCGGCTGTCTTGAATACGTAGCCGCCGCACGTCTCGATGCCGTGGCGCAGGATGGCGTCGTGCCGGGCGAGTGCCGCCTGCATCGCGTCCGGCGCGGCTTGCCACAGGCGCGTGCTGCCTTCGATGTCCGTGAACAGAAAGGTCAGCGTGCCGGTTGGCGGCGAGTGTGTGCTAGGCGTATTCGACACGGGGAGCGCGAGCGTGACGACTTTCCGGACCAGGTTACGCGGTTCGCAATGCTACCTTGTCGTTCCAATCGAGCGTAGTCCGGGACGCAGGAATTCGAAATCGCAACCTTCGTCGGCCTGCAGTACCTCGCGGTGAAACAGCGCGGCATAGCCACGCTCGGGCGCCGAGTAAGTCGGTGCCGGGATATCGCGCATGCGTGCCGCCAGCTCGTTATCGCTGATCAGCAGATCGATCCGGCGGCCCGCCACGTCCAGTCGAATCCGATCGCCCGTGCGCACGCAGGCAAGCGGACCGCCGACGGCGGATTCCGGCGTGATATGCAGAACGATGGTGCCGAACGCCGTGCCGCTCATGCGCGCGTCGGAGATGCGCACCATGTCCTTGACGCCATCACGGGCCAGCTTCTTCGGAATCGGCAGATAGCCGGCCTCCGGCATGCCGGGTGCGCCTTTCGGTCCCGCATTGCGCAAGACCAGAACATCGTCGGCGCGCACGTCGAGTCCCGGGTCGTCGATGCGCGCCGTCAGATCCTCGACGTCCTCGAAGACCAGCGCGCGGCCTTCATGTTGCAGCAACGCCGGCGTGGCCGCGGAATGCTTGATCACCGCGCCGCGAGGCGCAAGGTTGCCGCGCAACACCGCCATGCTGCCGCAGGCGCTCAATGGCTTCGCGAGTGAACAGATCACATCCTGCCCGGGTACATCCTCGGCGCCGGCGGCGTAGTCGGCCAGCGTCCCGCCGCCGACGGTCGGTGCGGACAGGTCCAGGAACCGTGCGATTTCCCGCATCAGGCGTGGCATGCCTCCCGCGTGGTGAAAATCCTCCATGTAATGCTGGCCCGCGGGCTTCAGGTCCACCAGCACCGGCACGTCGCGTCCCAGCTGATCGAATGCGTCCAGGTCGATCGCAATGCCGCGTCGCCCGGCGATGGCGGACAGGTGCACCAATGCGTTGGTCGAGCCGCCGATGGCCTGCAACACGGTCAACGCATTGTTGAACGCGGCCGGCGTGAGGATGTCGACCGCGGATCGGACACCTGTTTTGCGTTGCGCCATTTCCGCCGCCGCACGACCCGTCGCCTCCGCGCAGCGAATCCGGTCGGCGTGCGTAGCGGGAATGGACGCGCTGCCGGGAAGCGCCATTCCCAGCGCTTCTGCGATGCACGCCATGGTGCTGGCGGTGCCCATCACCATGCAGGTGCCGGTCGTGGGCGCCAGCCTTGCGGTGAGGCGATCCATTTCAGCGACATCGAGTTTTCCTGCGCGGTGCATCCCCCAGAAGCGTCGGCAATCGGTGCATGCGCCGAGGACTTCGCCCTTGTAGTGGCCCACGAGCATCGGGCCGACGGGCAGGACGATTGCCGGCACGGCGACGCTTGCGGCCGCCATCAATTGCGCTGGAATCGTCTTGTCGCACCCGCCGATCAGAACAACCGCGTCCATCGGTTGCGCACGGATCATTTCCTCGGTGTCCATTGCCATCAGGTTGCGCAGGAACATGCTGGTCGGGTGCGCGAACGATTCGTGAATGGATATCGTCGGAAATGCCATCGGCAATCCGCCGGCCATCAGCACGCCGCGCTTGGCCGCTGCCACCAGCGCCGCAACATTGCCGTGACACGCGTTGTAGTCGCTCGACGTATCGGCGATGCCTACGATTGGACGCGACAGCGCCTCGTCCGAATAGCCCATCGCCTTGATGAAGGCTTTGCGCAGGAAAAGTGAAAACTCCGGATCACCATAGCTGGTAAGACCTTTGCGCATGCCCTGGGCCAATTCGCTTCTCCACTGTCGGTCGCATTGTTGAATCGGTGACGCGTGCCCGGTGTGATCCGCTTCACGGCAAGCAGCATCTATCTGGCAACCGGGTCCCCACTCTGAGGTTCAACTGCCTGGTGATCGCCATCTTCGAACGGTTCTCCCGCATTCTCCCCTGCCTCGTCTTCCCACGAATAGCGAACGCGCGGCGGATTGTCCCGATGCCGCATCAGGATCGCCATGATGACGCCGGTCAGTGCAGCCGCAAGATGGGTTTCCCAGGAGACCCGCGGATTGATCGGCAGCATGCCCCAGGCCACTGAGCCGTACATGAATGCAACGAGCATCGACGTGGCCATGGCGCGGCGGTCGCTTCGGATGAGGCCGGCGACGAATATGTAGCCGACCAGGCCAAACACCAGACCGCTAGCGCCGACGTGGACGCCGTCTCTGGCCAACAACCATACCGCGATTCCAGGCACCAGGTAGACCGCAGGCAAAACGCGAAACGCCGCGCTCGGATAGACGTGAAACATGGCCGTGCCGAGGACCACCAATGGCAGCGAGTTGGCGATCAGGTGCGAGAAATCGACGTGCAGCAACGGTGCGACCAGAATTCCCGGCAGCCCGATCAATTGGCGGGGACGAATGCCGAAATTCTCGAGCCCCAACCCCCAACCCAGCAGCGGAATGAGCCAGAGCAGGGCGACAAAGCCCAAGGAGGTCAATGCCGCCAACCTGAAGTTGGCGCGGGCGCGGGCGGAACCGGTGTAATCCGGGTCGGGAAGGTGTATTTCCATTGGGAACAGAATAGCAGTCCGATATGCGTGCCGATCAATTGGGGGCTGCCCGATCCTTCTGCAAGTTCGTCCGCGCGGCAGGTATTCCGTGGTCGAGGCTGTGGATCGCATTTCGCGCGCGACTTCCCTCAGGTGGCCTCTGCACGGCGGTCAACGCAGGTAAAATGCAAATTGGACCTGCGTTGCGCACCCCCCGCGGTAGCGCTCCGCGTAGCCGCAGGTCTTCCTGAACGACATCCGCCATGACTCGACGTGCCACCAAGGACCCCAAGCGCCTGGCGATTCTCTCGCTTGGCGCACTGGGCGTGGTGTACGGAGATATCGGCACGAGTCCGCTGTACGCGCTGAAGGAGGTCTTCGGCGGGACGCATCACCCCGTGCCGATCACCGAAAACAACGTTCTGGGCATCCTTTCGCTCGTATTCTGGGCGTTGATGCTCGTGGTGACGATCAAGTACGTCATCTTCATCATGCGTGCCGACAACAAAGGCGAAGGCGGGATCATGGCGCTGATGGCGCTGGTCGTGCATTCCCAACAGGATGCCAGGCGAGCGCGAATCCTGACACTACTGGGCTTGGCCGGCACCGCGCTGTTCTATGGCGACGGAACGATCACGCCCGCGGTTTCCGTGCTGTCGGCGATCGAGGGCCTAGAAGTTGCGACGCCCGCATTCAAGCCCTACGTCATTCCCATAACGTTGCTCGTGCTCACAGGGTTGTTTACGGCGCAAAAATGGGGAACGGGTCGCATGGGCTCGCTGTTTGGTCCCGTGATGGCCATCTGGTTCGCCGTCATCGCCCTGCTCGGCATCATCAACATTGCCCACGTGCCACGTGTGCTGGCAGCGCTCGACCCCGGCTACGCCCTGGAATTCATGTTCCGCCACGGATTGCTGGGATTCTTCTCGCTTGGTGCGGTCGTGCTGGCCGTGACCGGGGCCGAAGCCCTTTACGCCGACATGGGCCACTTCGGGCGCGTGCCGGTACGACTCGCGTGGACGCTTCTGGTGCTGCCATCGCTGACACTCAATTACTTCGGACAAGGCGCCCTGCTGATCGTGGATGCCAAGGCCGTCGAAAATCCGTTCTACCTGATGGCTCCGGCCTGGGCCCTCTATCCATTGGTGGTCCTGTCGACCGTTGCGACGGTCATCGCATCGCAGGCGGTGATTTCCGGCGCTTATTCGATGACGCAGCAAGCGATGCAATTAGGTTACAGCCCGCGGATGGCGATCCAGCACACATCAAGCCGACAAATCGGACAGATCTACCTGCCGGGAATCAACTGGACGCTGTTCCTGGGGGTCGTCGTGCTCGTCGTCGGCTTTCAGTCTTCGACGAACCTGGCTGCCGCCTATGGCATTGCCGTAACGGGGACCATGGCGATCACGACCATCCTCGCCTACGTGGTGGCGCGGTCGATGTGGAAGTGGGGCGTCGCGGCGAGCGTGGCGTTGTTCGGCGCCTTCCTTTTGATCGACCTCGCGTTCTTCAGCGCCAATGTCCTGAAAGTCAGCGAAGGCGGCTGGTTCCCGCTGGTGTTCGGCCTGGGCGTGTTCACGCTGATGGCGACGTGGAAGCGCGGTCGCCAATTGCTGCAGTCGCGGCTGGAGGCTGATTCGATTCCTCTGGATGCCTTCATCGCAAGCGCGTCGCTGGGCTGCACGACCGTTCCCGGAACCGCCGTGTTCATGACCACCAAGCTCGACTCGGTGCCGCATGCGCTGCTGCACAGCCTCAAACACTACAAGAGCCTGCACAGCCAGGTGATCCTGCTCAATGCCACCACGCTGGACGTGCCCCATATGCCGGAAGCGCAGCGCGTGGTTGTCGAGTCGATCAATTCGCAGTTCTGGAAGGTCAAGGTATTCTTCGGCTTCATGGACACGCCGGACCTGCCCCGCGCGCTCGAGTGGTGCGGCGAACAGGGTTTGAACTTCGACGCAATGGACACGTCGTTCTTCCTTGGCCGCGAAACGCTAATCCCCAAGCTGCGCTCGGACATGGCCTTCTGGCGCGAAAAGCTGTTCGTGTCAATGTTCCGCAACGCCGGGGATGCCGCGAACTGGTTCATGCTGCCGCCCAACCGCGTCGTCGAGCTGGGGTCGCAGGTCGTGCTCTAGTCACCAGGCATTGCGCTCATTCAGCGAAGCAGCCTGCTGCTCGAATTGCGGAACCACGCGTCAACGGAATCCACGGCCTCCCACCGTTTCCCGAACATTGCGGCCACAACGTCGATGAGCCTTGCGACGAGAACAAGAAGAACGAGCAGGAACAGCGCGAGCAGGCGTTTAATCAGGATTTCAATCCAAGTGGGCTTCGGAGAAGCCTCCACAGGCAAGCTTCTCAGACTCCGCTGACGCGCGGCTGTCGGGTTCCTGACATTGTGCTGACCGCAGCAACGCGAGAAATATCCTCCTGCGGTCCACCGGCATGGCGTGCAGACGCGGGGTGCCGGCGCGATTGCCAGTCGCGTCCGGCATGTCGCGAGCCGGGCATCGCAAGCTGATCGACAGCTCGCCGTCAGCTCTTCGCAAGGGATCGGGCATACGCTCCAGAATGGATCGGCGATGGGGTCGGCTTGGGGATATGAAAAATGCGCCCAAATAGTCGTATGGCAATGCTTTTTGCCTTATCGCTGACGGCGCTGCCCGCGGTCGGCCAGAATTGCGGGTGGTCCCGGATCGACCACATGGTCAGCTATGACGCTTCCGGTGTCTGGAATCCGAATGTCTATCGCGGCCTCGTCGGCGCACTGACGGCCGCTCAAATAGGCGGAGCCGTCTGGGAGGGCTCCGATACACGCTTTGGCAAGACGATGTGGCAAGGCATCGACTCCGAGATCATTGCCGGAGTATCGGCAACGGCTGGCAAGTACATTTTCACGCGAACGCGCCCCAGCGACGCGAACAATCCCTGCCTCTGGTTTCAGGGGGGCAGCAATTACAGCTTCCCGAGCGGGGAGGCTTCGGTCGCCGCCGCACTCGTCACGCCCTATGTACTCGAGTATGGAAGCGAGTACCCGGCGACGTACGCCCTGCTTCTCCTTCCTCTCTACGTCGGCGCAGGACGCATCAAGAATCAGGCGCACTGGCAGACCGATGTGCTGGCTGGGTGGGCGGTGGGCGGCCTGTCCGGCTGGTTCGCGCACAGCCGGGACGTTCCGATCATGATCCAGCTATTGCCGCATGGCTTCGAGATTGGCTATAAAACGCAATTCTGATGCAACGCTCTTTTTCACTTTCACTCCGCCCGAGCGGATAATTCCATCGTGCGCATACTTGTCGTCGAGGACGACGCGCTGCTCGCGGAAGGACTTATCAGCGTCCTCACGCGCGCCGGCCATGTCGTCGAACACGCCGCCACGGGTCGGCACGCCGATCTCCTGCTCGTCGATGAAGTCTTCGATCTGGTGGTTCTCGACGTCGGGCTACCCGACATCGACGGGTTCGAGGTCCTGCGTCGGCTCCGGCTCCGCCATTCATCGACCAACGTGCTGGTCCTGACCGCGCGCGATGCGGTCGAGGATCGCGTGCACGGACTCGACCTTGGTGCCGACGACTATCTGACCAAGCCGTTTTCAGTTACCGAGTTCGAGGCGCGCGTTCGGGCGTTGCTCCGACGAGCAACGGCACCGGCTGCGGTGTGGTCGGTCGCGGGAATGACGGTGGACGTGGCGGCCAAACGCATCCGCATAGGCGACCGTCAGATCGACCTGACGCCGCGAGAGTGGGCGCTCCTTGAACTCTTCCTGACGCACCCCGGCCGCGTGCTGAGCAAGGACCAGATAGCAGACAGCCTGTTCAGTTTTGAAGAACAGCTATCGTCGAACGCCATCGAAGTCCACGTGTCCCGGCTGCGGACCAAGATCGACCCGGCAGGCGTGCACATCCGGACGGTTCGCGGGTTCGGCTACCTGTGGGAAGGCAGCGATGAGTGACGGGAAGCCGGGGCCCACGAGCATTCGACGTCGGTTGCTGGTGTTTCTGATCAGTTCACTTCTCTTGATGGTCTCCGGCGCGGCCATCGTGACCTATTGGGTCGCTCTACGGTCCGCCAACGACGCATATGACCGATCGCTGCTCGATCCGGCATTGGACATCGCCGATAACGTCAGTGTGGACGCAACTGGCGCGCACGTCGATCTTCCCCAGAAGGCGCTGGAGGCACTCGTATACGACCAGGTCGACAAGGTGATTTATCAGGTGCGCTCACCCACGAATGCAATCATCGACGGCGTCTCCGACTTGCCGCCACCCTCGGGCTTTGGCTCGGAGCCGCACATCTTTTTCGACGGCGTCTACCAGGACGAAAAGATCCGCATCGCGGCGCTGCGGACGTCCAACGGATACGTGGTGCAGGTCGGCGAGACGCTGCACAAGCGCAATCGCCTGATCGGGGAGATCCTCGTCGCCGAATTGGTGCCCACGCTGCTGATCGCCCTGGGTTCGATAGCTCTGGCCTGGCTCGGAGTTGCTCGCGGTCTGATTCCGCTGGAGCAATTGCGTTCGGAATTGCTGAACCGCGCCCCCCGCGACTTGCGACCGCTGGAGAACGCAGCCGTCCCGATCGAAATTGCGCCCATGGTCAATGCCTTCAATCAATTGCTGGACCATCTGCGCGACGCCAACACGATGCAGCAGCGATTTCTCGCCAATGCGGCACATCAGTTACGCACTCCGCTGGCGGGATTGCAGATGCATCTCGAACTCCTGTTGCGGCGGGACCTGCCCGCCGACGTGCGGCCCGAACTGGAACGAATGCATAACGCGACAGTTCGTGCGAGTCGGCTCGCGAACCAGTTGCTTGCGCTGGCCAAGGCCGAGATTGCACCAGATCACGGCAGGGAATTCGAGATCCTCGACTTGCGAACGATCGCCGACGCGGCAGCGCGCGACTGGGCATCCAAGGCCATTGCACGGAATATCGATCTCGGCTTTTCTCTGGAGCGCGCAGTCATACTGGGCGATCCGCTGTTGCTGCCGGAGTTGATCGACAACCTCATCGATAACGCGCTTCGCTACACCAGCGCCGGCGGAAGCGTGACGGTGAGCACCGGATGCCAACAGGACGTCCCCTACTTGTCTGTCGAGGACAACGGCCCGGGGATTCCTCCTTCCGAAAGAAGCAAGGTTCTTGAGCGGTTCTATCGGATTGCCGGTACGCCCGGGGAGGGTTCCGGCCTGGGTCTCGCCATCGTGCAGGAAGTCGTGGATCGGCACGGAGGCACTCTGGAAATCACCGATCGCGGCGAACTTCGCGGCACCTGCGTGCGCGTCCTGTTTCCGCGCAACCCGAATGGCGAAAGCGATGTCCATTGACCGCAATTGGCAGCGCCCGCCACATCGAAGAAATGCCGATGGCGCGTGGGGTTCACTGGCGCTCTGTTTTCAGCGCTGCCCTCAGTCTGGGCGTCGTTCGGCAGCAACACTGTGCCGCCGAGGCTATATCAGCCGCACGTGGCCTAACATGGGAGCGGGACGATGTTCGAATACAGGGCGATAAAGGGTATTGGTACAACCACGTTGGCGCTGTTCCTTGGCGTCTTCGCAGGCGCCGCAGACGCGGTCCCGTCGTTTGCCCGACAGACCGGTCAGGATTGCGTAGCCTGCCACGTAAGCTGGCCCGAACTCACGCCCTATGGCCGTTATTTCAAATTGACCGGCTATACCATCGGCAAGGCGGCCATCACCGCCGAGGGGCCCCAATATGTGCCGATGGCGATCATGGCGCAGGGTTCCGTCACCAATACCAGGAACAACAAGACGACGGATCCGGATACGGGCAACACGACGACGGTGACCCAGCGCAACAACAGTTTCGTGTTTTCCGGAGGAAGCCTGTTTCTCGCCGGCAAGATCAATGACTATGTCGGCGGCTTCGTGCAATGGACCTACGACAACCTGGCGACGGTGACGAATGGGACGCTTGGGGGGCATAGCAGCGTCGACAACATCGATCTGCGCGGCGCCTACAAGTATTCGCCCTTTGGAGCCGGCGAGCCGGAATGGGTCTTCGGCATGACGCTCAACAACAATCCGACGGTACAGGACCCGTGGAACAGCACTCCCGCCTGGGGCTATCCGTACACGACGCCACCCCTTGCGAATACGCCGGCCGCGGCGACGATCATCGACGGCGGATTGGCGCAACAGGTGGTCGGGCTGGGCGCCTATGCGTGGTGGCAGAAGACAGTCTACGTCGAATTTTCCAGCTACCGCACGGCAAACGTCATGGGCAACCTGTTCCGCCTGGGACTGCCGATCAACACGGCAGGCGGCGTCTACGCGATCAGCAACTTCAATCCCTACTGGCGGCTGGCCTATACGCAGGAATGGGGGCCGAACTCCATCATGGTCGGAACCTACGGCATGGTGGCCAACGTCTATCCCGACAACCTCAACGCGTCCGGGCCGACCGACAAATACCAGGACGTCGCGCTGGACGCGCAGTATCAGTACATCTCCGATGAGCACACGTTTACCGCCCAGACGACCTACATCTGGGAGAAGCAGAAGTACAACGCCAGCTATGCCGCGGTCCAGGACACCGGCGCCGGCCTTGGCGCAGGACCGGCGCCGGACAATGCCTCGGACACGCTGCGCACGTTCAAGCTCAAGGGCTCGTACTACTACCAGCGCAAGTACGGCGGCACGGTGGCCCTGTTCCAGACGACGGGAAGCGCAGACAGCGGACTCTACGGCATCAGTCCCGACGGCAATGCGCTCACACCTAACAGCAGCGGCTACATCGTCGAACTTGATTACCTGCCCATCCAGAACGTCCGCCTGGTGCTGCAATACACCGGGTATACAAAATTCGACGGAGGCCGCTCTAATTACGACGGCACCGGCCGAAATGCCGGCGACAACAACACGCTCTTCGCAAACGTCTGGGTGGCATTTTGAGCGCCACCGGAAGTCTGCACCGGGGATTGCTGACCGGGCATCTCGCATGGCGGATCGAATTCGGAGAACGAGCGATGAAACGGACAGGTTGCGCGATGCTGGCTTTGGCGTGGGTGGCGTTTGCAGGCGTCGCCTGCGCGCAGGACGCTGCATCGATCGACCCCGCAGCGGCGAAAAAGGCGGTGGAGTTATGCTCTACCTGCCATGGCCCCTACGGGATTAGCACGTCGCCGGACTTTCCGATTCTCGCGGCGCAGCGCGAGGGCTACCTAGAAGCCCAGATCGATGCTTTTCGCTCGCACGCGCGCGCGGAGAAGGACGCCCACGACATCATGTGGGGCATCGCCGGCAATCTCGATCCTGCGATCATCAAGGGCATCGCGCAGTATTACTCGGCGCAGCCGCCGGCACCCGGTCGCGTGCAGGATCCTGCGGCCATCGCCAAGGGCAAGGAAGTCTACGACAAGGGCGTGCCCGAACGCGGCATACCGGCCTGCGCCACGTGCCACGGACAGGATGCGAAGGGGCAATCCATCTTTCCGCGGCTTGCCGGGCAGCACGCCAGTTACGTCGTCAAGCAGTTGAACTATATCCAGACCCTGGTCCGCGCGGCGCCGGTGATGCACGGCATCATCAAGGACCTGACACCTGCCGAGATTCAGGCGGTCGCAGTCTACGTGCAGTCGAAGTAGCGACGATTCGGAACGCGTTGGTCGGTCAGGCATATTGCGCAATGGCCAGCGGGCACGTCGGCTTCGTCGTGCGTTACCAGCAGCGAAGGCGCCGGTCGAACGCGATTGCAGTCGTGACTGCGGAATTGCACTCCGCAACTTGGAAGTCAGGTAGCGCGTGCTTCCCTGGCGAGCGCTGGCGGCGCATGCAACCGGCTGCTGCGCGGAACCCCCGCCAGCAGATATTCCATCTGGTCGGACAGGATGCGCCGATTTCGCAGGATGAAATGTTCGTGGCGATTGGGAACGTACGGAACATAGAGGAGCGGCATGCTGGCCTGCTCGGGAGTCTGGCCGCCCTTGCGGATATTGCAGTTGCGGCAAGCCGTGACCGTATTGGTCCAGGTATCGCGCCCCCCCCGCGACACCGGCACCACGTGGTCCCGCGAGAGATCGCGCGCCAGGTAGCGCTTGCCGCAGTAGGCGCACAGCTGCCGGTCGCGCGCAAATAGCATCGGATTGGTGAGCCCCGGGGCGTGCAGGTGCGCGCCCGCCCCAGTGCCCTTGATCGCCAGGATCGACTTGGTCGCAATGCGCGAACGTTCGCCGTTGCGCTGCCAGCCGCCGCGAAACTCGCGAACCTCGTGCCCAAGCGACCACGCCACCATCTGCTTCGCGTGGTAAGTGATCGCTTCCTCCAGCGCCACCCACGCTTGGGGAAGTCCCGCCATGTCTACGGTAAGTACCAGAGGTTCCATGCGCGATTGCGGAGTTCGGCCAGCCAACTTGCCGACGCTTCCTTAGCAAAGTACGTGCCCGTAAGTATGCACGACCTGGCATGAATTTGTCTTTACGCGGGAATTTCAGCGGCCGAAGTCGGTGTGGCCAACCTATTTCGCCACGGCCCCGGCGGGTTGCCCCGCCGGGGTGCCGCGACTGCCAACCGCGCCTCGAGGAGGACCGGCGCGGCGGCGATCCCGCAATGTCGGTTAGGAGCGCCGCGCACAGCGCTCGGAATCGCCGTTACTTCCACCGGGGTCGTCACCGGCCCGGTGTTTCCTGCTGCTGGACAGCATCGTTGATCGCCAGCGCCAGCAGCGCGCGCTGATGGGCTTCGGCATCCTGCACCGGCTCCTCCGCCGCCACGCGGATGATCAGTCCATCCTTCAACTGCCAGAACGTGCCTTCGCGCGGCGCCCGGAGGCGCACGCCTTCACCCAACTTGAAAGGGAGTTCGAATTCATCCCAGAGTCTGGTCATTTTTTGTGCCTCGCTATCGTCACATTCGTTGATACCAGGCAACAAAAAAGCCCGGTGTCCTTGCGCCGGACCGGGCTTCGCGTCGGGGAGAATGCACGCCTTCAGTCGGCGCCTCCCTGTGCTGCGCTCCGGCCGCAGTGCTGCTCGATGTCCGGGAACGCGACGCCGTTCCATCGCGCGTCCTTGCGGACGAGCATGGCGGCTGGCGATCGCCCGGTTCGGGCCATTGCGGTCATGCAGTCGAAGTTGATCATCCGGTTCCGGTCTCCTTTCCTGCGTCGCATGTGCGCACCATGCGCACGAGCGACGTAATGCATGTCCTCGCCTGAAGGCGGAACCGCAAGAAGGAGAGTGAGAAGACCTTCCGACTGTTCCGCCAACCCACCCGGCGGAATGTCTTCCGGTCAGGTGAGGCTACAGCGTCGAATTACCGCCGGATTGAGCCGGCGACTTGTGTTCCCGATTCCGCATGCCGGCACTGTCAATCCACGCCAATGAGCCCATGTCTGTGCCACGGACGCGAAGGTCCGGTGCGAAGGCTGGGTATTTGCGCAGTGCGTTTGTCATGGGCTTCGGGTGCGACGTTGTGCCTGATGAGGGCTGGTGAGGCAATGGTATTATTCGCACTGCACAAAGGCAAGGCTCGTCACCGAAATATGAGGCCGGCATTGGCAAGAATGCAACACATAGGATTTGGCGAGCGCGTGGGGTCCCATCGATACCCCAATCGGAGACACCATGACCCTCGGTGAGCGCCTTAAGCTGGTCCGGGGCACGACCAGCCAGAAGGCGTTCGCCGCCGAACTGGGGATCCATGAGAACTCCGTGTCCAACGCCGAGCGGCGCCATACGGCCACGCAGGAGTATCTGCTGCGGATCGCCGACGTGCGCAACATCAACCTGCACTGGCTGCTCACCGGGCACGGGGCAATGCGGATGGATCAGGCCGACGCGTCGCTGCTGCAGGAGAAGCTCACCGTTGCCCTCGTCGACGCGTTGCGCCTGGCCTACGGCGCCCGCTACGCGAGCGTGCCGCTCGACACCCGCGCGCGCGCGCTGCGCGCCGGGGCAAGCTACCTGCGCGCGATCGGCGTGACCGAGGAAACGCTGCCCGACACGGAAGCCCTGGCGAAGTTGCTGCGGCTTACCATCGAGGTCATGCGCCAGTCACGCTGACAAGCCGCGCGCTCGAGAGGCGCATCCCGGGGCACGGCGGGTCCGCGCGCGTCGCCGATCGGTGAACGATTTCGCGCGAGCACATTGACGTTCCGGCGACGCGCGTTACGGTCGCGTGTCCAGGCGAATTGTCATCTTGCAGGTTCGCGATCCCGTGCGTCCGCTGAGCGCAAACCCACCGTCGACGAAGGCACCCGAAAAATACACGTTGATCTCCTTGCCGAAATTGCGCTTGGTCGGGGAGACCGCGGTGCCCGCGAGCGTGAGGCGCCCATCCGCCGTCGGCCGCCCCTTCGCGAAGAGGTAACCGACTTGTCCGCGGGTGCCGCGCTCGACGATGATCACGCCGTCTTCGACGCGAACCGCGAGCCGCGTTTCCGAAAATGCGCGCATCTCCTCGAACCCCTCACAGTCTCGCGTCGCGGTGCCGCTGCCGTTCGCAACAGGTACGAATGCAGTGGCAGGTGCCGCCGGCGGTGCGCCGCTCGCGACCGCGGTGGGCAGCGTCGCGGCCGGCGGTAGCGGCGCAGGCGCCGCGGTCGAAGTGGGCGCTGGCGCAACCATCGGCGCGGGAACCAGGGGAGCCGATGGCGCTTCCTTCCTTTCCGCCGCCACGACGCGCGGTGCCGCCCGTTGCCGCGCCAGTTCCGCATCAGCGCGCTGCCTGGCCGCCTCATTATCGGAGCGCGCCTTGGCGAGTTCCGCCTCTGCCTTGGCCCGTTCGGCTTCGGCGATCTGCAGCTTCAGCTTCATGTCTTCGGAGCCGGCGACCGGCGCAACGATGGTGGGCACCGCTGCGGGCGCCAATTCAACCTTCGGCTCGACGTGCCGATCGAACAATCCGGCCTGCCAAGCGCCCCCCGCCATCAGCAAGAGCACCGCAACGCCGCCGGCGAGCACACCGGTTTTCCTGCGCGCGGCTTGCGCCCGCCTCGAACCGCCGACTGCGCCCGTGCGATCGAACTGGTAGACGCGGATTGGGCGCGCAATGTTCTTGAGCGACTTCTCGCCCAGGTCCACGAAGCCCAGGCTGAGTTTGCCGGCGATCTGATCGTAGACAGAGGAAGAAATGCAGATGCCACCGGGATCGGCGATGCCTTCAAGGCGCGCCGCGACGTTGACGCCGTCGCCCAGGATGTCCGACCCATCGATCATCACGTCGCCAAGATTGACGCCGATGCGAAAGTGGAGACGATCGGCATCCGGGAGCGTTTCGTTTCGGGTGTGCACTCCTTCCTGGATCTCGACCGCGCAACGCACCGCCTCGACGGGGCTCGCGAATTCGGCAAGGACGCTGTCGCCCTGTGTCCCGACAATGCGACCCTCGTGCGCCTCGATGATCCGATCGATCACGGACCGATGCGCGGCCAGCTGGCGCAGCGTGCCCTCCTCGTCCTCGCTCATGTGCCGGCTGTAATTGACTGCGTCCGCCGCGAGGATCGCCGTCAGCCTGCGTTTGATCGAACTGGATTCCATCGGACCTCCGAAGATGCGCGAATCCTAAAGCGCCATCGCCACCAGCGTTCCCTGTTCGATGGCGCGTTTCGCGTCGAGTTCCGGAGCGACGTCTGCGCCGCCGATCAACTGATGCGGAATTCTGGCAGCCTCGAGGCCGGGGACCAACTCGCGGCGCGGCTCCTGACCTGCGCAGATCACGATCGTGTCCACTTCGAGCAGCTCCGACTTGCCATCCATGGTAAAGGCAAGTCCGAGATCGTCGATCCGGTCGTATTGCACATTCGCGTACATCACAACGCCACGTTTATTGAGCAGCGCACGGCGAATCCAGCCGGTCGTCTTGGCGAGACCCCCGCCGACCTTTTCGTCCTTCCGCTGCAGCAGCCAGACCCGGCGCGGCGCGTCGTGTTCGAACACTTCCTTCAGTCCTCCGCGCTGCGTGAAGTTGAGGTCAATGCCCCACTCATCGCGGAAGGCGGCAATTGCAGGATCATCTTCGCGGCCGACACTCGTGTGTCCGTCCGGCGCGGCGCCGGCAGTGAGAAGTTCGCCCACGTCGAAGCCAATGCCGCCCGCGCCGACGATCGCCACGCGGCGGCCGGCGTGTTTGCGCCCCTCGACGATCTCGACATAGCTCGCGACCTTGGGATGGTCGATGCCGGGAATGCCGGGTACGCGCGGAACGATGCCGGTCGCGAGGATCACATGGTGGAAACCGTGCAGATTTTCTGCCGTGACATGCCGGTTCAATTCGACGCGCACGCCCAGTTGCCGCATTCGAGTGCGAAAGTACCGGAGCGTTTCCGCAAATTCTTCCTTGCCCGGAATCCGGCGCGCGAGGTTGAACTGCCCGCCGATTTCGCCCTTCGCCTCGAACACGGTCACGTAGTGCCCTCGCGCGGCGGCTGTCGTAGCGCAGGCGAGCCCCGCCGGTCCTGCCCCCACCACGGCGATCTTGAGCCGCTCCGCGGCAGGCAGAATCTCCAGTTCCGTTTCCCGGCATGCGAAGGGGTTGACGAGGCACGACGCCAGTTTTCGCGCGAAGATTTGATCGAGGCACGCCTGGTTGCAGCCGATGCAGGTGTTGATCTCGTCCGCGCGATTTTCGAGGGCCTTGTTAACGAAATCCGGATCGGCCAGGAATGGCCGGGCCATCGACACCATGTCGGCATCGCCGCGTGCGAGAATTGCCTCCGCCGTGGCCGGGTCGTTGATCCGGTTGGTCGTGATCAGCGGGATACTCACAGCCCCCTTCAGCCGCCGGGTCACCCAGGCGAAAGCCGCGCGCGGCACCATCGTGCCGATCGTCGGGATGCGGGCCTCGTGCCAGCCGATGCCGGTATTGATGATCGTCGCGCCCGCGGCTTCGACGACCTGGGCCAGTTGCACCACTTCGTCCCACGTGCTGCCGCCTTCCACCAGGTCGAGCATGGACAGCCGGTAGATGATGATGAAATCGGGCCCGACGGCGTCGCGCGTGCGCCGCACGATCTCCACCGGAAAGCGCATGCGATGTTCGAATGGTCCGCCCCATTCGTCGTCGCGGTGGTTGGTCCGAGGCGCCACGAACTGGTTGATCAGATAGCCCTCCGACCCCATGATCTCCACGCCGTCATAGCCCGCGCGCTGCGCCAGCTGCGCGCATCGCACATAGTCGGCGATCGTCTTGCG
Organism: uncultured beta proteobacterium; assembly: GCA_963829415.1. Lineage (GTDB taxonomy): Bacteria > Pseudomonadota > Gammaproteobacteria > Burkholderiales > Casimicrobiaceae > VBCG01. Next base: position 592,264 of record CAWHII010000001.1, read on the forward strand.
CACGCCCCAGCCGGTCAAGCCCCGCGCGCGAAACGGACTGATCGGCGAGCGCGACGACGACGGCCCGACCGCCAGCGGGTGATACGCGTAGCGCCCGGCGTGCAGTATCTGCAGCGCGATCCGGCCGCCCGCGGCGTGCACGGCGTCGGTGACGGTCTGGTGCCGGGCGACTTGCCACGAGAACGAAAGCTGGGACGCGCGGGGTTCCAGGCGCCCCGAGAGATTCGGCGCGATCCCGCCGGTCACGATCAGTGCCACCCCTCCCCGCGCGCGCATCGCGTAGAACTCGGCCATCTTCGCAAAGCCATCGGACTCCTCTTCCAGTCCCGTGTGCATCGAGCCCATCAGCACGCGATTCTTGAGCGTGGTGAAGCCCAGGTCGAGCGGAGCGAGCAGGTGGGGGTAGGCGGGCATGGGAAACGGTAGGACGATCAGTTGTACGATGACCTGGATGCTAGTTTAAGCGACGGGGCGTGGTGGCGGCACGCCGAAAGGGCAGAATGCCGCCTTTGGTGACCTTCTTTCCCCCGAGGGAACAATTCGGCCCGAAATCCAACAATGCGATCGACATCATGTCCGCGAACCCAGCATTCAGCTCATTGACCGAACTCGCCCGTCGCCTCGTTGCGGGCGAGACTTCGGCGCAGGAAATCGTTGCCGGCTGCATTGCGCGCGTCGACACGCTGGACGGCAAGCTGCACGCGTTTGTCGAGGTCTATCGCGACAAAGCGCTGGCACTGGCGCGGGCTGCCGACGCGGAGCGCAACGCCGGCCTGGTCCGCGGACCGCTGCACGGACTGCCGATTGCGCTCAAGGATCTGCTGCACCTCGAAGGCCGGCAGACGACCGCCGGATCGAAGAGTTGGCTGGGGCGCATTTCCGACCACACCGCCACCTCGGTGGAGCGGCTGCTGGCCGCCGGCATGATCCCGCTAGGCAAGACGCACATGGTCGAATTCGCGTTCGGCGGCTGGGGCCGCAATCAGCCGATGGGCGCGCCATGGAATCCGTGGGACCTGGCGATGCATCGCGTGGCCGGCGGCTCGAGCAGCGGCTCCGCGGTCGCGGTCGCGGCGGGTCTCGCGCCCGCTGCCTTGGGCTCCGATACCGGCGGATCGATACGAATTCCCGCCTCGCTGTGCGGCCTGACCGGCCTCAAGACCACCTACGGTCTCATCAGCCTGCACGGCGCCGTACCCCTTTCCACGACGCTCGACTCGCTCGGGCCGCTCACCCACACCGTCGACGACGCCGCGCTGCTCACGGCAGCGATGGCCGGTCCCGATCCGCGCGACCCGGCGACGTTGAGCGCGCCGCGCTTCGACCTCGCCGCCGCGATGGGTGGCAACCTGGATCTTCGCGGCATGCGCATCACCGCGCTGGCGGCCGAACAGTTCACCGCCGATGTCGTTCCCGACGTGCGGATGGCGCACGGAGCGATGATCACCGTCTTGCGTGACCTGGGGGCATCCGTTGAAGAAGCCCGGGTCCCGATCGACTTCGAAGACCTGATGGTGCGCAACGGCAGGTTGATCGCGACCGAGGCGTATGCGTTTCACCGTGGGCATATCGAGGACGAGAGTCTTCCGTTCGATCCGTGGGTGCGCAAGCGCATGCTGGGCGGCAAGGCGGTCAGTGCGGCCGATTACATCGACGACCTGGCGTTCAAGCGTCGCGCCAGCGCGCAATTCGCCGACTGGATGCGCGGTCGCGACGCATTGCTCACGCCTACGCTACCGATCGTCGCGACGCCCGTCGCGGACGTGGACGAAGCGGCCACGCCGCTGGCCACGTACACGCGCGTCGCCAATTATCTCGGTGCCTGCGCGCTGTCGCTGCCGGGCGGATATTCGGCGGAAAACCTGCCGATCGGCATGCAGTTCATCGGCGCCCCGTTTGCGGAAGTCACGCTTGTCCGGATCGGTCGGGCCGTGCAGCGCGCGACGTCATGGCATTTGCGTCACCCGATGCTTTGAGCAACGCGACCAAGTCTCAGGCAGCGCGTTTCGCCCGCGCCGCCACGTGCAGCTTCGCCTGCGCGTCGCGCAGCGCCGTGCGCAGACCTTCCTCGATGACCGGGTGGTAGAAGGGCATCTGGAGCATCTGCGCGACGGTGAGCTTCATCTGCAGCGCCCACGCCAGCAGGTGCCCGATGTGTTCGGCTTCCGGCCCCAACATCTCCGCGCCGAGGAAGAGACCGGTGTCGCCTTGCGCATAGACGTGGAGCAGGCCCTGGTTGCGAAACATGATCCGCGCGCGTCCCTGGTTGGCGAACGACACTTCGCCGGTGACGTGCGGTGTGTCGCGCAGACGCGCCCAGCCGCCACCGACGATTGCAATCTGCGGATCCGAGAATACTACGCTCAACAACGCGCGGCGCAGGCCTTCACGCACCTCCGGAAAGGTCGCCGCGTTTTTCCCGGCGATGCGGCCTTCGTCGGCAGCTTCATGCAGCAATGGGACATCGTTGTTGACGTCGCCGGCGATGAATATGGAGGAGTCGCCACAGCGCAGCGTCAACCTGTCGAACAGCGGAATGCCATGCTGATCGGTCGCGAGTGTGGTTCGCTCGAGCGCCAATCCCGAAACATTGGCCGTGCGGCCCGTGGCCGCGAGCAGATACTCAAAGCGCTCAACCTGGGCCGAACCATCCAGCGCGCGGTACCTGACCACGACCTCGTCACCTTCGCGCGCCACTTCAGCCCGCGCGTCCGTGTCGAGATAGAACTCCGCGCCGAAGATTTCCCGGGCTTGGCGCAACAACTCCGGATCGGACAACGGCCCCACGCCGCCGCCACGCCCGAAAACCTTGACGCGAACACCGAGACGATGCAGCGCCTGACCCAGTTCAAGGCCGATCACGCCCGGGCCGAAAACAGCCACGCTTTCCGGCAACCGGGCGAGTTCGAAGACGTCATCGTTGGTGATCAGCCGGCCGCCGAGCGCTTTCCATGCTGCGGGATACACGGCAGATGAGCCTGTGGCGATGACGATCGATCCTGCTTGCACGGTCACGCGTTCGCCCACGATCAGCGTGCGGTCGTCGACGAACCTGGCGCGGCCTCGTAGCTTGTCGCCATCGGGAATCTCGTCCATGCCGCGCGTGACAAAGCCGACAAAGCGGTCGCGTTCCGCGCGGACCCGGGCCATCACCGCCTTGCCGTCGACCCTGAGGCGGCCTTCCAGTTCGATGCCAAACCCTTGCAGACGATCCACCGCGTGCGCCGCTTCGGCGGGCGCGATCAGCAGCTTGCTCGGCATGCAGCCGACCCGGGCGCACATCGTGCCGTAGGGTCCGCTTTCGATGAGCAGCGCGTTCTTGCCGGCGGCCTTCGCCGCGCGGTACGCCGCCAAGCCGGCCGTGCCCGCGCCGATGATCGCCACATCCGCGCGCAGTTCGCTTGATGGCTCGGAATCGGGGTTCGGCATCAGTCAACCTTCCTTGTGCTTGGGTCGGCGGCGCCCTTGATCAGGCGCCATCCGTTCCCTTGAGTCGCCAAGCTTCAGGCGAAGCTTACGCCGCCTTCCTGAGATACATTTCCAGGTCTTCGGAACCGCCGATCAGCCGGCCGTTGATGAAGACCTGCGGCACGGTGCCCGCGCCCGCAATCGCACCCAGCGCCTTGGTGCGGATCGAGTGCGCGAGCGGCACTTCCACATACTTGTACCCGGCGTCGGTCAACTGGCGCTTGGCCTTGGCGCAGAACGCGCAGCCCTCGCGCGTGAGGATCGCCACCTGGTCGGGCTCCTTCGCACCGGGGTTCAGGTACTTCAGCATTGTGTCGGCGTCCGAAACCTTGAACGGATCGCCCGGCTCCTGCGGTTCGAGGAAAATCTTCTCGATCTTCCGGTCGCGCACCAGCATCGAATAGCGCCAGGAGCGCTTGCCGAAATTGAGGTCGGACTTGTCGACCAGCAGGCCCATCTTTTCGGTGAATTCGCCATTCCCGTCGGGCAGCAGGAAGATGTTGTCCGCCTCCTGGTCCTTTCCCCACTCCTCCATGACGAACGGGTCGTTGACAGAAATGCACACGATCGAGTCGATGCCCTGGTCGTTGAACACCGGCGCCAGTTCGTTGAAGCGCGGCAGATGCGTGGATGAACAGGTCGGCGTGAATGCGCCGGGCAGCGAAAACACCACGACGTTCTTGCCGGCAAAGATGTCGGCGCTGGTCACCGTGGCCCATTCGCCGTCGCGGCGCAGGCGGAACGTGACGTCGGGAACGAGCTGGCCTTCACGGTTGGGCAGACGGGCTTGGGACATAACTTGCACTCCTTGCGGTTGGTCGAGAACAGGAATGCATGATCCGGCAGGCAGTGCCATAAATCTATTTGTATATTTCAATGAACATGATAATCCCTGGCTATGCCACATTCCGCCGTCAGTCGAACAGCGAGGGCGTCGCCTCCGCTGACCCGAGATCCTGCTGTGTTTCCGCTGCATCTTTCGGCGTCAGCGCGCCCACCCTGACGCCGAGCAGACGGATCCGCCGGTCGAGCGGCACCCGCTTGAGGCATTCGCCCGCCACGCGCCGAATCGTCGGCGCATCTTGCGTCGCCAGGTCGATCGTTTGGTCGCGCGTGACGGTGCGGAAGTTGTCGAAGCGCAGCTTCAGCCCGATCGTCTTGCCGACATAGCCCTTGCGCTGCAGGTCCGCGGAGACACCCACGCACAGGTCGGTGAATATCCGCGACAATTGCTCCCGGTCGCGCGTGGCCGAAAGATCATGCTCGAACGTGGTTTCGCGACTGATCGACTTCGGCTCGCTGAACGTGACGACCGGCCGCTCGTCGCGGCCATGCGCGACGTCATGCAGCCACGCGCCGTAGTTGCCGCCGAAGTGTTCGATCAGCCACGCCGGTTCGGCCTGCGCCAGTTCGCCGATCGTGCGGATTCCCAGTCCCTCAAGTTTGGCGCTGGACTTCGGCCCGATGCCGTTGACCTTGCGCGCCGGCAGCGGCCAGATGCGGGTCGGGATGTCAGCTGAGCGGAGCATCGTCAACCCGTCGGGCTTGTTGAGGTCCGAGGCGATCTTCGCGAGCAGCTTGTTCGGCGCCACACCGATCGAGCAGGACAGGCCCGTCGCCGCGCGCACTGCATCCTTGATCGACTGTGCTAAATCGCGGGCGCGCCGCCAAGCATCGAGAGAAGGCTCACGCACCGACAGCCCGTGATGCGGCGCATGCACGCCGGTCAGGTCGATGTAGATTTCATCGATTCCCCGGTCCTCGATCTGCGTCGCCAACGTTCGGACCGCCGCCTTGAACAACCGCGAATACTTCCGGTATGCGTCGAACTCGGTCGGGAGGAGGATCACGTCCGGCGCGCTCAGCGCGGCCTTCATCAGTCCCTGCGCCGAATTGAGTCCGAGCGCGCGCGCCTCGTAGGTGGCCGTCATGACCACGCCGCGCCCCGTGTAATCGCGCAGCGTGGCGAACGTGCGAACCACGGCGCCGGTGACAGGATCGGCCAGTTCCACGGGCTGGTTCCGGCTTCCGCCACCGATGACCACCGCACGGCCGCGCAATTCCGGATAACGCAGCAACGCGACCGATGCGTAGAAGGCGTCCATGTCGAGATGCGCGATCAGGCGGGATTGGTCGGACATGATGGGCACAGATTACACGGCTGCATGCTCCGTTCAATTGCAGCCTGAGGATCAGGGGTTACGCCGGGCACCTGGACGTATAATCGTTTCTCCGTCGCTGCGCGCATTTTCCTTGCGTTCCGCCATGAAACGCGTTTCCTCCTGCGCGGTTATTGCGTCGTCGCTGGCCGCCTGCTCCCGGGCGCCGGAGCCAATGCCGCCGCCGGCGGTCACTGCGTTGCTGCCGCCGAAGCCCGGCCCGGCCCACGCTGAGGAAGGCATCGCCCGGCAGACGGGCGATGCCGTGTTCGTGCCGTGCGCAAGTGCGCTGCCGCCGGCCGAATCAGCGCAGACCTGACGCACGCACGCTCCGGAATCCTTGACCCCGCGGAAGACCGATGCACGCCACAACACTTGTCGATGCGCTCAAACGCCTGCTCAAGGGCAAGGGAATCACCTACGCCACGCTGGCGCAAGGACTCGGCATCTCCGAGGCGAGCGTCAAGAGGATGTTCTCGCGCCGCGATTTCACGCTGCAGCGGCTGGAGGACGTGTGCCGGATTGCCGGCGTCGAGTTCGCGGAACTGGCGCGCGCGGCCGGCGCGGAAAACACCGGCATCGCCCATCTCACCGTGGAACAGGAAGAGGAAATCGTCTCCGATCCGAAGCTGCTGCTGGTAACGCTTTGTGCCGTCGGTAATTGGACGGTCGAACAGATCATCAAGACCTACAACCTGACGCTGGCCGAATGCATCGGATGTCTGACCCGGCTCGACCGGCGCCGCATCATCGAGCTCCAACCGGGCAATCGGATACGCCCATTGGTCAGCCGCACGTCTTCCTGGCTGCCCGACGGTCCCATCCAGCGTTACTTTCGGTCCCGCGTCGAAGCTGAATTCCTCGGCGGAAAATTCGACCACCGAGACGAACTGTTCCTGTTCGTGAGCGGTATGCTGTCACGGCAGTCCACGGCTGAGCTCATCGTCCGGCTCCGCCAGATCGCGCGTGAATTCGCGGAGCTGCACCAGGACGATCTTGCGCGTCCGATCTCCAGGCGGCATGGCACGAGCCTGCTGATGGCCGTTCGGCCGTGGGAGCCGCGGGCATTCCGCGCGCTGCGCCGCGGTGAAGCCGATGTGGCGCCGGCAGGGCCGCTGATTTACCCGCAACTCGGCGCCGCCGGCGTCGGAACCGGAAAACGTAGCGCCCGCAGGCACCGGAAGTAGCGTCCGCCGCCACTTTTCCGATGGCGCTGGACGCGCATGTTCGCGCCGTGGATCGTTCACTGGCGGGCAGCTTGCCCGCATTGAGGAGAAATTCTCCATGGGCATTTCCAAGCGTGTGTTCGTCGCGAGCTCCATCGCTGCGCTCGCGCTTTCGAGTTGCATGGTGATTCCGTTGGCCTCTGACGGCACGCCGATCTATCCCACGGTCGCCGCCTATCCCTATCCTGCGGTCACTACCGTTCCGTACCGCGCCCCGTACTACGCCCCCGCGCCATCCATCGCTACTGCGTCTGGCGCGCCGATTCCCAGCGTGCTGCAGGCGCGCTTGTACCCGTCCAACGAAATCGCATCCCGGACGGGCATGTTGTCGGGCACCGTCACCAACATGATGACGGGCAAGGGGCAGTTCCAGCTCGACTTGGCCGGTGAGTTGCTGTCGGGCGAAGCGACGCGCGTGCCTGGCAACGACCGCGCGGGCGTAGCGTCCGCGTACGGATCGCGGGGAACCTACATGAACTGCGAGTACAGGATGACGACGCCCTACCAGGGAACGGGCACCTGCCAAATCTCCACCGGTGCCTTGTACCAGGTCCATATCGGCGCCTGACACGGCAGATTCGATCGCTGCAGTGATGAACAGCGGGCAGGATTTCCGGCCCGCTGTTCATTGGCCGATCGACAGTTTGGGCGAGCTGCCGGCGTGGCGCGTCGACGACCGCCGGATTGGGTGATCAGGCTCTAAGGAACCTCTGATCAGGTCCCAGGCGGTTGCGCTGCACGGCCCAATGCGGATGAATGCTTCAGTTGGCAAGTTAGGGGCGACGCAGGTCGTAGTTGATCCTACGACGCCAAGGAGCACGGCGAAGCAGGCGCCGCATTGGGCCTCAGTGTGCAAAATGAGCGGAGGGACGGGGCTTCTCGGGCGGTCTGCTTTGTCACAAGCCTCGCGAAGGGGGTCGACCATTCGCTTCGGCGTGCTTCGCGCATCCCATCCCGAACAGCTCCCCGTCGCAACCGTGTGGGACCTGATCAGAGGTTCCCTAATGGCGAGCGTGCGGGTCGATGGTGCTCTCGAGCAGCGGTCCGCCGATGTGCGAGGAATCGAGGTTGGCCGGATCGTCCGGCGACATGGGCCGCATGAGAGTGCGTGCGGGCGTGGTCGGCGGCCGTGATCGAAAAATGCGCACGACACCCCAGACCAATGCAATCACGACGATGGCCAGGCCCAGCTTCGGGGCATGACTCCACAATCCGGCTACGTACTCGATCATGTCACGCGCCTCGCATCAAAGGGTCGCAACACCGCAATGTTCCGTTGGCGCACCTTGAACCGAAAAAGTGCCGCATCGCGAGGAGTACAGGCGTCCGGTCCAGCGACTTGCCACCATCCAACCTTCGTCGTCCGCATTGAGCGCATTGGCAATGGACGGGAGGGCACCCGCCTGAGCATAAGCCTGAATATCAGGCAAGGGAAGCCTTCGAAATTGGCCATCTGCACGAGGGCTGTTGTAATCTGGCGCAATGTATCGAGTCCTACTCTACATCCTGGTGATCGCCGGCGCCATGGGCGTCTTCATCTGGTCCAGCGATCGCATCACGCTCGAAGGCGAGCGCACGGTCTACACGGTAACCTGCGAACAGGGCGCGTGGGACGGGCTACGGTGTACCGGGCGCATTGTGGCCGGTGACCGGCACCGGTTCCGTTCCAGTCGCAGCCGGAGCGAAGTCGTGTACTGGATCGCCGGTTCGGCCGCGCCCTCCGGAAAATACTCCGACTGCGACGTCACCGACCGCGACTACTGGTCCTGCAAGGCGCAGGCCGGCGAGTTGCCGACCATCGCCCACGAATTTTCCGATGGCAGGCCGGTACCACACGCGGCAGGAATCGACCTGCCCTTTCACGCCGTCAACAAATGGAAATGGTGGGCACTGCGCCTGGGGATCCCGGGATTCAGAAAGGCGGATTTCAGCGACAACATCAATCCGCGCAAACCCAAGCTGGCGCGCCCCGACGCGCCTGCCAAGTGATTCCTCACGAGCGCTACGTTCGGACCCCTATGATTGCTCCGATGAACGGCAACCGCACTGCGCATGACTGAAGAACCGTCCAGCATGGCCGTGTTGTTCGCGGACGTTTCCGGCAGCACGCGGCTGTACGAGTCATTGGGCGACGCCGAAGCGCTCGCGACCATCGGCCGCTGTGTCGCCCTCATGAGCACCGTATGTGTAGGGCATGGTGGCCGCGTCGTCAAGACCATCGGCGACGAGGTCATGGCTGTGTTCCCGTCGGCCGACGCGGCAGCACAGGCCGCCGTCGAAATGCAGGCGAGAATTTCCGAACACCCTCCCGTAGGGGGATCGCGTCTCGCCATTCGCGTCGGCTTTCATCTGGGACCCGCGATCGAAACGAACGGCGACGTCTTCGGGGACTCGGTCAACGTCGCGGCGCGGATGGCGGCGTTGGCCAAGCGCGAGCAGGTCATCCTGTCGTCGCACACCGCCGACGCACTGGCGCCGTGGCTGCGCGCGCGCGTCCGCGAAATGGATACGCTGTCCGTCAAGGGCAAGTCCCAGGATATCGGCATCTTCGAGCTGATCTGGCAGGACTCCGACGAGGACCTGACCGCGGTCGCGACGCGCTGGAAGCCATTGCCAGCGCGCATCGTGCTGCGCCATGGCACGAAAGTACTCGTTCTGGACGAGTCCGCCACTACGGTCACCGTCGGCCGCGACGCCGGCAGCGACATCGTTATCGCCGACCGCAAGGCGTCGAGACTGCATGCCCGCATCGAGCGTCGGAGAGACAAGTTCGTCGTCATCGACCAGAGTTCGAACGGCACATACGTCACCGTCGATGGCGAGCCCGAAATCATGCTGCGGCGCGAAGAGCTGACGCTGCGGGGACGCGGCCACGTGACCTTCGGCCACCCGTACATGGACGACCCTACGGAGTTTCTCGGGTTTTCCTGCGTCGACTGAATGCATCGACTCCAGGCAACCGCGCGCAACTTGGTATAATGCACATCGTTCTAGCCGCCCGCCCTAGTCCGGCCGGCGGCTTTTGCTTTGCGTCACCCGGTTTTGCGATGAACGAATCCTCTTTCCCCGCCGATCTCCTCCGCGACGTCGCCCGTCGCCGCACGTTCGCGATCATCTCGCACCCGGACGCGGGCAAGACCACGCTCACCGAAAAGCTGCTGCTGTTCGGCGGCGCGATCCTGATGGCGGGAACGGTCAAGGCGCGCAAGAGTTCGCGCCACGCCACGTCGGACTGGATGGAGGTCGAAAAGCAGCGCGGCATTTCGGTGACGAGCTCGGTGATGCAGTTCGACTATGCCGGCCACACGATCAACCTCCTCGATACGCCCGGCCACCAGGACTTCTCCGAGGATACCTACCGCGTGCTGACCGCGGTCGACGCGGCCGTGATGGTGATCGATGCCGCGAAGGGAGTGGAAGAGCAGACGATCAAGCTGCTCAACGTGTGCCGCATGCGGAACACGCCGATCATCACATTCGTGAACAAGATGGACCGCGAAGTGCGCGAGCCGGTCGCCCTGCTCGAGGAAATCGAATCGGTGCTGAAGATCGATTGCGCACCGGTCAGCTGGCCCATCGGCATGGGCAAGGCCTTCCGCGGCGTGTTCGACCTGCTGCGGGATCGACTGGTGCGCTTCACGCCGGGTGAAGAGCGACGCGGCAGCAGTGAAGACAGCGAACTGATCGAAGGAATCGCCAACCCGCGGCTGGACGCGCTGTTTCCGCACGAAGCGGCAGCGCTGCGCCACGACATCGACCTCATTCGCGGCGCGAGCTCGCCATTCGACCTCGACCTGTTTCTGGCCGGCCGGCAAACGCCGGTGTTCTTCGGCTCCGGCATCAACAATTTCGGCGTGCAGGAAATTCTGCAGGCGCTGGTGGACTGGGCGCCGCCGCCGCAACCGCGGGACGGTGGCGAGCGCATCGTGCACCCAGCTGAAAGCAAGTTCACCGGCTTCGTGTTCAAGATCCAGGCGAACATGGATCCGAAACACCGCGACCGCATCGCGTTCTTCCGCGTATGTTCCGGCCGCTACACGCCGGCCATGAAAGTGCAGCACCAGCGGATCGGGCGCGAAATGAAGCTCGGCAATGTCATGACGTTCATGGCCAACGAGCGCGTGGCAAGCCAGGACGCGGTGGCAGGCGACATCATCGGCATCCACAATCACGGGCAATTGCAGATCGGCGACACCCTGACCGAAGGCGAGTCGCTCGCCTTCAAGGGCATTCCCTATTTCGCGCCGGAAATGTTCCGCGTCGCGCGCCCGCGGGATCCGTTCAAGGCGAAACAACTGCAAAAGGGCCTGCAGCAGCTGGGCGAAGAGGGCGCGATCCAGGTGTTCGAGACGGTGTCGAGCAAGACCTTGCTGCTGGGCGCGGTCGGGCAGCTGCAATTCGAGGTAGTCGCCGCGCGCCTGGCAAGCGAATACAAGGTGGATGCCATCTACGACGACGCCGGCATTGCGACCGCGCGCTGGCTCACCTATCCGGACGAGTTGACGCGGCGCAATTTCGAGCGCGACCGCGCAGCATCGCTGGCAACCGACGTCGACGACAATCCCGTGTACCTGGCCACCAACAAGTTCAATCTGCAGGCGGCCATGGAACGCTGGCCGAAGGTGGGCTTCCACACCACGCGCGAACACGGGCAGCGGCTCGCGCACGCGTAAGACACAAGCGAACACCGGCCGTGACCCCGGACAGCGCCGAAGTCGCCGCCCGTTTCGATCTGGCGACGCTCCCGCCGGAATTCTTCGCGCATCCCTACCCGTTCTACCGCGCATTGCGCGAGCATGCACCAATCAAGCAGATGCCGGATGGCTCGTGGTTCCTCACGCGCTATGACGACATCCTGCCCGTCTATCGCGACCCGAAGGTCTACAGCTCGGACAAGAAGAAGGAATTCGGCCCGAAGTACGGCCCGTCGCCCTTGCTCGAGCACCACACCACCAGCCTGGTGTTCAACGACCCGCCGCTGCACACGCGCGTGCGGCGCCTCATCCTGGGCGCGCTTTCGCAGCGGCACATCGCAGCGATGGAGCCGGGACTGGGGACGCTGGTCGACGGCCTTCTCGACGCAATGGCGCGCAAGGGCCAGGTCGATCTCATCGAAGACTTCGCGGCGTCGATTCCGATCGAGATCATCGGCAACCTTCTCGGTGTGCCCAAGCCTGAACGCGGGCCGCTGCGCGGATGGTCGCTCGCGATTCTTGGCGCGCTGGAGCCTGTGCTGACGCCGGAACGGGCAGCGTCCGGCAACACTGGTGTGCGGGAGATGCTCGCGTATCTCTCCGCATTGGTCGACGATCGCCGCGCCCATCCGCGGGATCCCGACACCGATGTGCTCACACGGCTGATCCAGGGCGAGACGGGGAATGCAGCCGAGGGTGAACGGCTCACCGAGACCGAACTGCTGCACCAGTGCATTTTCCTGCTCAACGCCGGCCACGAAACGACGACCAATCTCATCGGCAATGCGCTGCACGCGCTGACTGCATGGGAAGGCGAAAAGGTGCGGTTGATCGCGCATGTGTCCGAACCGACCATGATCAAGTCCGCGGTCGAGGAATTTCTGCGCTTCGAGAGTTCCAATCAGCTCGGCAACCGGATCACAACGGAGGAGACCGTGGTCGGCGGCGTCACGCTGCCGCCCGATTCCCGGATCACGTTGTGCATCGGCGCCGCCAACCGCGACCCGGCACAGTTCCCGGACCCGGACCGGCTCGACCTCACGCGCGAACCGAACAAGCACATCGCTTTCGGGTTCGGCATCCACACGTGCGCCGGCATGAATCTCGCGCGGCTCGAAGCACGGGTGGCGCTCTCGAAATTTCTGGCGCGCTTTCCCGATTACGCGCTGGCGGGCGAGCCTGTGCGGGGTGGACGTGCACGCTTTCGCGGCTTCCTGCATCTGCCGGCTCGCGTTCAGTCTCGCTGAACACGCGGGCATTGCTGCGGCGCGCGTCGCTACCGCGTGCGCGCCATCTTCTGCCGCTTGACGAGATCGATGTCGAGGAATTTCCAGTAGGGCTTGAAGATCGGCGGGCTGAACCCCAGGACCCAGGGCTGCACATAGTTTGTTTCGACGCGAAAGATCGCAGGGAGCATCGGCATGTAAGCCTGCGCCAGCTCCGTCATCCTGCGCGCCGCGGCGATCTGCGCGGCCGGCTCCGAACTGCTTATGAACATGCCGAACGCGGCGTCATATTCGCCAAGCTTGAATCGGCTCAGGTTGATGCTGGACTGCGCCTTCCCCCAAAGCGGGATCAGCACGCCGTAGCCCGACGGGATTCCGCCCTGTCCGACGAACGCGAGCTGGTACTGGCCGGAGACCAGCTCCTTGACCGCATCCTGGAATGGCGTGACGTGAAACTCCATGCGCAGCCCTACCGCATCCATGTCGCGCTTGATCAGCGTCTGGGTCTCGCGCGAGATGGCGCCCGAGCGGATCGTGAACGTCACGGTGAGCGGCTTACCGTCGGGTGTCCTGCGAAAACCTTCGGCATCGAGCTTGCCGAATCCCACCCGGTCGAGCAGTCGCTTCGCGGCTGCCCTGTCGAACAAGGGCTTCTGCGGAATGGACGGGTCATGGCCGGTCACGCCCGGAGGCACGATCTGGTTGGCCGCCTGCGCCTGGCCGGCGTACACGACCCGGGCCATCGTTTCCATGTCGATCGCGAGCGCGATGGCCCGTCGCAGCGCGATGTGCTCGCGGTCCATGCCGCCGATCGTCCGATCCTCCATGTTGAAATAGATCGAAAAGAGGACCGGTTCGACGAAATTGTGGCGCGTCACTCCTTTGGCCACGAATTCTGGCTTGAGCTTCCCGTTGACCAGCAAACGCGTCGCGGGTTCGCCGCGAACGATGATGTAGTCGAGGCCGCCACTTTCGAACTCCAGGAGCCGGACCGCGTCTTCCTCGATCAGGCTGATTTCGATGACGCCGACCTGTGGCAGCACCTTTCCTTTCATGCTGCGCACGAGTGCCGCCCGGGACGGGTCAATGCTCTCGGGAAAATAAATCGGCCGATAGCCCGGATTGGCTTCCAGAACGATCCGCGAACCCTGTTTCCATTCGCGCAACCGATAGGGACCCGTCCCAACGGGGCGCGTCCGAATGTCTCCGCCGGCGGCTTCGACGACTTCGCGCGCGACGGCGCCCCGAACCAGGTTGTCGTGGATGATCGGATAGTTGGGCTCGGTCAGGCGAAGCTGCAGCGTGTAACGATCGAGCGCACGCAGCCCCTCGATCGGCTGGTCGTAGTCGAATTTCGCGTTCGCGTGGCCGGCGGCATCGACCACAGCGCGCGCGCCAACGAGCAGATCGGAGACCGCTGCAGCGCCGCCGCGGCGCAGATTCGGGTCGATCCATCGTTTCAGCGAATAGACATAGTCTTCCGCGACCAGCTCGCGCCGCTTGCCGCCAAACGCCGGATCGTCGGTGAAGTAGATGCCTGGCGTGATGCGAATCGTCCACGTCTTGCCATCGTCGCTGATCACTGGTGGCCCGCTGGCCGTGACCGGTGCCAATCTGGGCGGCGATGCCAGGTAATCGTATTCGTAGAGGCCTTCGAAGATCGCAGTGAAGACGTCGAACGAGGGATTGTCGTTGAACTGCTGCGGATCGAAGGTCTCGATGTCGAACGACGCAACGCGCAGCACCTTGGCCGGATCCGCCGCGTTGGCCGCGCAGCCGATCGCAAGGACAATGAGCGCGAAGATGCGTGCAGTAGTTCCTGCTTTCAACTTGTGCACGGGACATCTCCGTTGGCATGGGCGCCGGCCGCAGAGGCGGCGCCATCGATTATGCATCAGCGAAGCCGCGCGTCGGCCCCTGTGCCTGCACCCGATCCGGAACGATTCCGCTATGATTGCGGCCTGGCGCCGGCAACAGACTGGCACGCCCGCCAAATATTCCGGAGGAATCATGAAACAAGCCTTTGTCGGCGGCGCAATGCTGTGCGCCACGTTTGCACTCGCCGGTATCGCCGGCGCCCAGGTCAAGGTGGGCGTCATCGTGTCGGCGACCGGTCCCGCGGCGTCGCTCGGCATTCCCGAAAAGAACACGGTGGGTCTGTGCTCGAAAACCATGGGTGGAAAGACGGTCGAATTCATCCTGCTGGACGAGGCGTCGGACACGACCACCGCGGTCCAGAATGCGAAGAAGGTGATCGGCGAAGACAAGGTCGACGCGATCATCGGCACGACGACGACACCGACCACGCTGGCGATCCTCGATGTCATCGCCGACGGCGAGACGCCGACGATTTCGCTGGCGTCCTCCATCCGCATCATCGATCCGATGGACGTCAAGCGCGCATGGATGTTCAAGACACCGCAAACCGACGTGATGATGGCGGGCGCCATACTGGAGCACATGGCGAACAATGGCGTGAAGACGATCGGGTACGTCGGCTTCAACGACGCGCTGGGCGAGGCCTTCTTTGCGGAAATCGACAAGGCGGCGAAGGCGCGCAATATCACGCTGGCCGCGAACGAGCGCTTCGCGCCCAAGGATACGAGCGTGGTCGGGCAGGCGCTGAAGCTTCTCGCCGCCAAGCCGGACGCCATCGTGATCGGCGCATCCGGCACGCCGGCGGCACTGCCGGCGCGGACACTGGTGGAGCAGGGCTACAAGGGCAAGCTCTATTTCAATCACGGCGTTGCCAACAACGATTTCCTGCGCGTCGGCGGCAAGGACGTCGAAAGCGGCTTCGTACCCACCAGCCCGGTTATCGTCGCTGCGCAATTGCCGGACACGAGTCCCACCAAGAAGCAGGCCCTCGATTACATCAAGGTCTACGAAGCGGCATACGGACCAGGCAGCGTCTCGGCATTCGGTTCGTATACCTGGGACGCTTGCCTCGAACTTGCCAACGCGATTCCGCAGGCGCTGAGAGTGGCGCAACCCGGTACAAGGGAATTCCGTCGCGCGCTCCGCGATGCGCTGGAAGCGACGAAGGACCTACCCGTCACCAATGGCGTGGTGAACATGAGCAAGACCGACCACCTGGGCCTCGATTCGCGTGCGCGCGTCATGGTGCAGATCAAGGACGGCAAGTGGGTATTGCAGAACTGAAACCGATTCCAGGTCACTCGGCGGGCGGCATTCATGTCGGTGCCGGCCTCCGGCTCGCCGTTCGACGATTCCGCGCGGAAGCGGTCGAGAACTCGGGACACTTTCCGATGCGCGAATCGCCGGTCGCGCTCGCAACGGTCGCCGAGCAATTTCTCGGCGGTTAGCGGGCCGATCCGGATTTGCGGATCGCAGGAACCGAAGCAGCAATCCTGTGGCGTTATCCTTGTGGCCCGACGCCTGCCGGCGGCGGCGTATTGGGCGGCGGATAGTTGGCCGGAGGATAGCCCTGCGGGATTGCTGCGGGCGCGGGGTAGTTTGGCGGCGGATAGCTGTAGACCGGCTGACGGCGCGCCACCGCCTGCCCTGGAACCTGATTGCCGCGCGCGTACATGCATTGCACATAGGCCATGTCGTAGCTTCGTTGGATCTGCCACGACGACGCATACGCCATGTTGCCGCTTGCCGGTGCGCTGAACAGCAAACCGGTGCCCGCCCCTATCGCGGCGCCTGCTCCCGACTGGCCCGTGGCCGACCCGATGATCGCGCCAGCGGCCGCGCCCAACGCTGTGCCCACCACGGCATTTGCCGCTGCATAGTTCGTGGCCTCCACGCCAGCCGGCGCAACGACGTTCTGCGCAAATTGCTGGCACGACGTGCCGTCGCCCTGAAACTGTTCGATGGACTTCTGCGGGCCCGGGAGGACCATGACCGTTGGACCGGTGGGAACGGTCACGCATCCGCCCAACACAACGGCGGCGGCCAACGGCCCCAACAGCAAGCGTTTGTTCATGGCGATTTCCGAAGGGTGGCTATTGCGCCAGACGCGGTACAACCGGCGCGCCGGGATTGGTTTGCGGGACAACCTGCATCCACGCCTTGTTGCAATTCTTCACGTACGGATAGTAGCCAGCCGGTTCGACGCAGTAATACCAGTAGTTGCTTGCCGCGGGCGCAGCTTGCGCCTGTGGAACAAAGGACGGCGCCGACTCCTGCGGGAGCCAGACCCCGGTATCGTTGGTCACAAAATCGGAGGATGAAACGAAACCAGCCGGACCGGAGGTCACGACGGTATTCGGCCAACCCCAGAATCCGGGCCAGCCCACGGTAAGGCCAACGCCGGGCCACCAGAATCCGCCCCAACCGGCGCCGCACCAGCCGGTTCCGCACCAGCCGTTGCCCCAGCCCCAGCCCCAGCCTGGCCCGCGCCAACCGGCGCCATACCAGCCACCGCGCCAGCCATTGTTCCAGCCACCATTCCAGCTGCCACCATTCCAGCTGCCGCCATGCCAGCCGCCGTTCCAGCCGCCGTTCCAGGCTCCGCCTTGACCGCCGTGCCAGCCGCCTCCGGATCCGCCGCTCCAGCTTCCGCCAGACCCGCCGCTCCAACCGCCGCCGGACCCGCCGCTCCAACCGCCGCCGCCAGACCCGCCACCATGCGAGCCGCCACCTCCGCCGCCGCCACCACCACGACCCTGCGCCAAGGCAGCACCGTTGACGGCCACGGCCAAAGCCAGTGCCGCAAATGTAACCAGATATTTCTTCATGGACTCCGCTCCTGCAGCCAGTTTCTGTTTGATTCGGATTCGAGGCCCGAGTTCAAGACCTTTGGATCGGAACAGAACGCATTTTCCCGCATCTCACCAGTCTCTATTAACGCATGAGACACCTTGGCGGATTACACGCCGGCACCGGCGAAGACTTGCGCGCGAGGTCAGGCCTCGAAGCCGCCCGCGCCGCGCAATTCGCGCGCCTCCGGCCCCGCGAGCATCCGGGCAAAGCGCGTCGCGGCGACCGGCTGCAACGCGGTCGTTGCAACGGCCACCGAATACATCGTGGCCAGCTCGAATTCCGCTGGCAGGGAGCCGACTAATACCACGCCCGGCGTGTAGTTGATCTCCGTGATCTGCGTGCAGCCGATCTGTGCCGGTTCGCGGGATTGCGCGAGTTCGCGCATGGCGGTGGCGCCGTTCGGAAATGCATGCAAGCGCGAAACGATTGCGTCGTGGATGCCCAACTCGCGCAACACCTTGACGAAGTGCATACCCGCCGTCGAGCGCTCCGGGTCAGGCAGATAAAGGCCCTTCGCCGCCAGCAGGCTCCGTCGCAGTGCTTGGCGGTCGGCAATCGCCGGCAGCGCGTCCCCGACGCGCATGGCAATGCCGGTTCTCACGAGGCCAAGCGGCGAGATGGTTTCCGGCACCACATGGCCGTCGCGCGCCAGCGCTTCGAGCATCGCATTGGTGAGGATGATCATGTCGCAGGGCGCGCCGGCCAACCACCTTTCCCTGATCGCGCCGACCGCACCGAACTCGCCGCGCATTGTCGCGCCGGTCGCCGTGTGCAGGGCGGGCGCCAGCGCTTCGACCAGGCCCTTCGCGGCACCGGCGCTCAATACGTGCAAATCCATCACGCTTCCGCTCGACCTGTGATCCTCATCGGCGATCGCGCGCGGCGCGCGTCATTGATCCGGCTTCGCACCGGAGAGCTTCACGATGCGTTCCCACTTGACGATGTCGTCGGCGACGTAGCGACTGAATTCCTCCGGTGTCATGAACATCCCGACCGCCCCCTGCTTCGCCCACTCGTCGCGAACATCGTGCCGCAAAACGATTTTCTGAATTTCCGAATTCAGCCGATTGACGATACCCGGTGGCGTAGCCTTGGGCGCCATGACGCCCAGCCAGATCACAGCCTCGTAGCCCGGCACGCCGGCCGCCGCCATCGTCGGCACGTTCGGGAGCACCGCCGAGCGCGTCTTGCCCGTCGTGGCCAGCGGTTTCACCTTGCCGGCCCTGGCATATTCGTTCATCGTCGTCACGGCATCGAACATCATCTCGACCTGCCCGCCCAGCACGTCGGTGCGCGCACCCGAGCTGCCCTTGTACGGAACGTGCACGATGTCCACGCCCGCCATCGCTTTGAACAGCTCTCCGGCCATGTGATACGGCGTGCCCGGTCCCGACGATGCATAGTTGAGCTTGCCCGGACTCGCCTTGGCGATGCGGATCAGGTCGGCCAGCGAATTGGCCTCGACCGACGGATGAACGACCAGCACCAGGTCGGAATAGTTGATGGGAGAGACCGGGACAAAATCGCGCAACAACGCATACGGCTTGTTCGGGATCAGCGACTCGTTGACCGTCTGCGCATTCGACATCAACAACAGCGTGTAACCATCGGGAGCGCTCTTGGCGACTGCATCGGTGCCGGTGACCGACCCCGCGCCCGGGCGGTTTTCCACGACGAACGGCTGCCCCATCGCCTCCTGCAGTCGCTGCGCAAGGAAACGGGCGTAGACGTCGGCCGGTCCACCCGCCGCGAACGGCACGACGATCCTGACCGGACGCGTCGGATAGTCCTGTGCACCCGCGGGCCCGTTGACCAAAATGAGGCCCAACATGAGGACGAACATGACGACCGGTGCCAGGACGATGGAGGCGAGGGTCCTCAACGGGGAACGCGGCATGGCAATTTCCTCTGGTGACATCGACGGGGATCGCCGGTGCAATCTACTCCAAACCGGGCGTGTGCTGTAATAGGGCGTGATCTGCCCTGCAAATGCCACATCATGCCCCCCGTCACCACTTCGCTGATCGTCGCGAACGTCGCGATGTTCCTGCTCTACACCAGCATCGGCGACGTGCTGGCGCCGCTGGCCCTTTGGCCATTCGGTGCGGCGCGATTCACCGGCGTGGGCTTCGCGCCGTGGCAACTCGTCACCTACGCGTTCCTGCACGGCAGCATGCTGCACCTTCTCTTCAACATGTTTGCGCTGTACATGTTCGGCGGCGCCATCGAACAGGTGTTCGGGTCGCGCCGCTATCTAGCCTATTACCTCGTTTGCGTCATTTCGGCGGCGCTTACACAACTGCTGGTCGCCATGATGACGGGCGGGTTCTATCCGACCGTCGGCGCGTCCGGCGGCGTGTTCGGACTGCTCCTTGCGTACGGGCTCTACTTTCCGAACAACCGCGTGATGCTGCTGTTTCCACCCATTCCGATGCCGGCGCGCGTGTTCGTCACCCTGTATGCGGTGCTGGAACTGGTCATGGGCGTATCCGGCGTGCAATCGAGCGTCGCGCATTTCGCACATCTGGGCGGCATGGTCGGAGGTTACCTCATGCTTCGCTTCTGGAAGGGCGGCGGGCCGACCTGGCGCCGCTGGTTCTGACCGTCCGAACGCCTATCTCTTCCGGCCACGCGCGGACGCAGCCGGCATGGACAACGTCCAGTCCGCGTCCGTGAAACGCGCGGCCAGAAAATCGGTGAATGCCCGGACCTTCGCAGACAGGTGCCGCCGGCTTGGATAGACGACGTAGATCGACGCCGGTGGCGGCTGGAAATCGCGCAATATCGGCGTCAGCTTTCCCGCCAGCACGTCCGGCCCGACGATGAAGTCCGGCTCGTACGCGACGCCTGTGCCTTCCACGGCAAGCGCCTCGAGGAAGCGCCCGTTGTTGGCGTGTACCGGGCCAGCGACTCGCACATTGCGCTCGCGGCCATTGCGATCGCGAAACGGCCACATGTTTCCGAGCGCCGAATACTCGTAGGTTAGGCACGCGTGCGCCGCGAGCTTCTCCGGCGTGTCCGGCTCGCCATGCCGCGCAAGGTAGGACGGCGCCGCGCAACACACGAGGCGTGTCGCGCCGATCTTGCGGCCCACGACGTTCTGGCTGCCGATGGCACCTATGCGCAATGCGACGTCGAAGCCCTCGTCCACGAGGTCGACCGCGCGGTCGGATAATTCGACGTCGAATTGCATCGCCGGAAAACGCATGATGAATTCGGCGATCGCGGGCGCCAGATGCCGCGCGCCGAATGTGATGGAGGACGTTAGGCGCAGTGTGCCCCGCGGCTTGATCGTGGCTGCGCTGGCCGACTCCTCGGCTTCCTCGAGGTCGGCCAGCAGCTGCACGCAGCGCTCGTGGAACGCGCGGCCGCTTTCGGTCAGCGACAGCCGGCGTGTCGTTCGGTTCAACAGGCGCGCATCGAGGTGCGCTTCGAGTTCGGAAACATGCCGCGAGACGGACGACACCGAAGTATTCAGCCGCTGCGCCGCGCGCGCGAAGCTGCCGGTCTCGACTACTTTGACAAAGGCGGTGAGCGCCAGAAAGCGATCCATGGCCATTTATTGTTGCGAATCATGCAACAGTCTATCACTTCTAGACTACTTTATCCCGTCATCCACAAGGCCCAACATTGCCTCAGTGGCATCGCGACAGGGCGCAAGCACGGTGTGGCCCGTATAGCTGCCCATTCCCGATCGACCCAACAGGAGAATTTGCATGAAACTCTACTACTCACCCGGTGCCTGCTCGCTCGCACCGCACATCGCGCTCAGCGAATCCGGTCTCGACTACGCAGCCGTCAAGGTCGACCTCGGCAAGCATCAGCTCGCCGACGGCACCGATTACTACACTATCAATCCGAAAGGTTACGTTCCGCTGCTCGAAACGGACGACGGCACGCGCCTGGCGGAAGTCGCCGTGATCCTGCAGTACATCGCCGACCGCAAGCCGGGTACGCTCGCACCCGCATTCGGATCCATGGAGCGCTATCGCCTGATGGAGTGGCTCAATTTCATTGCCACAGAGATCCACAAGCAGTTCGGGCCGCTCTGGGACCCCAGCACTCCTGACGCGACGAAGGAACGGCAACGCGCCACGCTGGCCAAGCGCTTCGACTACGTGTCCAAAGCGCTTTCGGTGCAGCCGTATCTCACCGGTGACCGGTTCTCCATCGCCGACGCTTACCTGTTCACGGTCGTGAATTGGGCGGGTATGCTCAAGATCGATCTTTCGCCATGGCCTTCATTGCAGCAATTCCTGGCCCGTGTCGCCGAGCGGCCGAAGGTCCGTGCGACGCTGGTGGCCGAAGGGCTGGCCAAGGAGGAGCCAGTCGCCGCCTGACCGACCCTTCGTCGAAGTACGCGCGCCGACGGCATCCGCCGGCGCGTGTGCGCCGTGAAATCTCGTGGAGAACAACTCGTGAAGACGCGCATGCCGACAGTATTCCTTTCGCACGGATCGCCGATGTACGCGGTGGAACCGGGCGCCGCCGGGCGCGCATGGGCGGACCTCGGACGCACGCTGCCACGCCCGCGTGCAGTGCTGATGGTGTCGGCGCATTGGGAAACGGCGGTGCCCATGCTCTCCGGCAATTCGCAGCCCGAAACCATTCACGACTTCGGCGGTTTTCCGCCGGAGCTTTATCGCCTTGCCTATCCGGCCCCTGGCGCGCCTGAACTCGCGGCGCAATGCGTGGCGCTGCTCAAAGTCAGTGAAATTGCCGCCGGCGTGGACGGCTGTCGCGGGCTCGACCATGGCGCTTGGGTACCGTTGCGCTGGATGTACCCGGACGCGGACATTCCGGTCGTGCAGTTGTCGGTGCAACCGGATCTGGGCCCGATGCATCACGTGCTTCTGGGCCGCGCGCTCGCACCATTGACGGAGGATGGCATTTTGATCGTCGGTTCCGGCCACGCGACGCACAACCTGCGCGACTGGATGGCCAACGCGCGGCGGCCCGAACCGCTCAAGTACGCCCAGGCATTTTCGACATGGCTGGCCGCAAAGCTCGCGGCGCATGACACCGACGCGCTGGTCGCGTATCGCGAACGCGCACCGGACGCCGTGCGCGCGCATCCGACTGACGAACATTTCCTTCCGCTGTTCGTCGCATACGGCGCGGCAGGAGAAAATCCGCGGCCGGAACGTGTCGTCGACGGCTTCCTGAACGGCGCGCTGGCCATGGACTCTTATCTGTTCCATTCCGATGAGGCGATGGCTCTCGTGTAACGCGGGCAGGCAAGAATCATCGGAGTCCTCTAAAATCGACGGTTTCCAAGGACCCGCGAAGGATCAGACATGCCCGCCGACCCCCGTTCCCCCGACGCGACGATGGACGCCACGTCGCTCTATCGTGAGGAAATCGTCACCGATCGCAAAGTCGGCACGATTCGCCTGATGGTGCCCGTGAAAAGCGACGGCTCGCTCGACCCGGCCCGTCCGACCATCTACACGGGCGATGCGCAGATCATGACCAACATGGGCGCGTTGCCCGTGAGTTTCGACATCGAGGCCAAGGATCTCGCGGAAGCCGTCGCCAATTACGGCGAAGCCGCCAAGGTCGGCATCGAACGCACGATGCGCGAATTGCAGGAATTGCGACGGCAGCAGTCGTCCGGCCTGATCGTGCCGCCGGCGGGCGCCGCAAGCGCATTGACGGGTGGCGGCTTTCCCGGTGGCGGAAAAATCCAGATGCCCTAGCGGTGCCTCGGCCCCCATCGGGCCCCCATTAGGTAATCGTTACTCACTCTATTAGGCAATTCGGCCGATAGCGGATGCGCCCGCCGCGCGTCGATCATCCTCCCGTATCGCATTCCAACCGCGGAGGAGCCATGACCCACCTGCTCGACCCGTCGCAGATTCGCGATGAGTCCCAATATTGCGCAGCGCTCAATGAACTCGAGGACCTGATGCTTGCGGACCCGGGAACGCCGGCAGGGCAGCGCTTCGACGAGTTGGTCCGGCTGATCGAGGAGTACGAGGTGCGCCGCGATGGCTACGACCTCGATCGATTGAAGCAGGCACTGGCCGCCGACAGTCCACTCTAGCCATCGGCCTCGGCGCGGTACGCGGCATGGCCCTTCGCTCGCAGTTGGCACGCAGGGCAATTTCCACAGCCGTAGCCCCATGGATGCCGGTTGGCACGGTTGCCGATGTAACACGAGTGCGTGTGCTCGACGATCAGTTCGACAAAGTCCGGTCCGGCAAGCGCGGCGGCGAGCTTCCACGTCGCCGCCTTGTCGAGCCACATCAGCGGCGTCTCGATGACGAAGCTCTTGTCCATGCCCAGGTTGAGCGCGACCTGCAGCGCCTTCAGCGTGTCGTCGCGGCAGTCGGGATATCCGGAGTAATCGGTCTCGCACATGCCACCGACCAGTACGCGAAGGCCGCGGCGATACGCCAGCGCTGCAGCGACCGTCAGGAACAGGATGTTGCGGCCCGGCACGAACGTCGTCGGCAGGCCGTTGGCGCCCATCGCGATTTCGCTGTCGCCGGTGAGCGCAGAATCTCCGAGGGTTCTGATCAGGCCAAGATCCAGTACGTGATCGTCGCCCAACCGCCGCGACCATTTCGGATAACGCTCGCGCAGCGCATTCAGGAACGTGCCACGGCATGCGAGTTCGACGATGTGCCGCTGCCCGTAGTCGAAACCAACAGTCTCGACGTGCGGGAAGCGGTCGAGCGCCAACGCAAGGCACGTCGCGGAATCCTGGCCACCGGAGAACAGAACGAGTGCGGAGCCGCAGGTATCGGAGTCGGCCGACATGGCGGGATTTCAGAGCAGCGAGTCGGTCAGGCGCGCGAGATTCTCCAGCGCACGGCGGCCGACACGCAATTGGCGGCGTTCTTCGCGCGTGACCAGCCGCGCATGCTGCAGATACCTGTCCTGTACCACTTTCAGATCCGCCACAACCGCGCGATCGTAGATCAACACGCTCACTTCGGCATTGAGGGCAAACGAACGGATGTCGAGGTTCGACGAGCCGATCAGAGCGACTTCGTCGTCCACGCTCAGGTGTTTGGCATGCAGGAAGCTGCCGGTATGGCGGTGAATGCGCACGCCGGCCTTGAGCATCACGTCATAGTAGGACTGCTGCGCAAGTTGCACCAACGGCTTGTTCGATTCCTGGTCGACGATGAGGTCGACGGCGACACCTCGCCGCGCCGTGTGGCACATCGCGGCCAGGAATGCCTCGCTCGGGATGACATAAGGCGCGGTCAGCACGACTCGCGAGCGGGCACCGTACATCAACGCGATCATCACCGCTTCGGCCGTGCCTTCGTTGTATCCCGGCCCGCTGGGGACGACCTGCGCAAGCGCGCCCCCGGTCTCGGTACGATCGGCAGGAGCAAGACTGTCAGACTCCGGCGGCAGGTTTCCGGTTTCGAGATAGCGGTCCCCAAGCAGCACCGCATGCAGGTGGCGGACGATCGGGCCGGTTGCGCGCACGAGCATTTCCTCGTTGATCAGCCCGCGATTGGCATGCGCGCTCACGATGTTCTGCGAACCGAAGAACCCGAAGCGGCCATCGACGACGACGATCTTGCGGTGATTGCGCAAGTCCAGGCGCGCAGCGTTCGGTCCCCACAGCCGCAGCGGCATCACGGAGAGAACTTCCGCGCCGGCGGTGCGCAATCCCGGAGCCAGTCCGTTGAGCCCGCCCCGAGAGCCAATGGCATCCATCAATACACGCACAATGACCCCGCGTTGCAGCGCACGCCGGAGCGCGGCGGCCACCCTGGCACCGGCGTCATCGTCCTCGAAGATGTAGAACAGCATGTGCACATGGCGCTGCGCCACGTCCACGTCCGCGATGATGCGGTCAATCGCCGCGTCGTACACCGGCAGCAGTTCGAACCGGTTGCCTCCCACGACGGGAAATTCGGAGAGCTGCTCGGCCAAGCGCAGTGCGGGGAGCAATTCCGGCGACACCGTGGGCGAGGCGACCGCTTCACCCGATAACGCGCGCGGCTCGATGCGCCGGATGGTTTCGTAGATCTGCCGCTGCACGTTGAGCCGTCGCCGCGGCATGTACGCGCGACCGATCAGCGCATAGAACAGCAGGCCAGGCCAGGGCAGGAAGAAGATGAACAGCAGCCACGCGCGCGCTGCGCTGGGGGGGCGACGTTGCGGTACGACGATCAGCGCGGCCACGCGGATGACCCACTCGCTGGCCACGTAGAGGTAGCCCCAGTCGATGGAGCGAAGATCCAGATTGAAGCTCAAGGTCGGGGTATTCGCTGCCCCGGAGTTCTAGGGAGCCTCTGCACAAGTATTCGCGGCTGCGACGGGAGCTTTTCTCTGGGATGCCTCAGTTTACAAAGATGAGGCGGGCCAAAGCGAATGGTACGCCCCATTCGCGCGGTTCGCGACAAAGCAGACCGCCCGAAAAGCCCCGTCCCTCCGCTCATTTTGCAAACTGAGGCCCACTGCGGCGTCTGCTTCGCCGTGCTCCTTGGCCTCGTAGGATCAACTACGACCTGCGTCACCCGTCTCGCATCCATCCGCATTGGGCCCAAGCAGCGCAATCGTGAATACTTGTGCAGAGGCTCCCTAATGCAGTCGTTCGCGCGACTTGCGCGCCGTTTCCGTCAGCGTGCGGCGCGCCCCGCCGCCGCGCGTCGATGTCGACTTGCGCCGATCCTGCCAGAAGCGGTAGATCAGCACCGATGCGACAGCGAGTTCCTCGACCAGGCTCGCGCGCTTCTCGCGATCGTCGATCCACTCGGCGAATTCGGGGTCCTGCTCGCCGAAGGCAAGCGCTTCGATCGGGAAGACCCAGTCGCGCGCGTCCTCGGCGTCGTACAAAGGCTGCCATTCGTCGTCGCGCAATTTCACGCCGGCCATGAAGCCTTCGCACCACGCGGTACCCTCCGGCGGCTGGCGATCTGCGGGCTTCTGGCCGGGTTTCTTCTCTTCCGGCAGATAGAGAAGCGGCCGGAAACGTGTCGGAGATTCGGCCAGCGTGCGCTGAATGCCGACCATGTGGCGCAGGATCAGCGTCATGATCTGCTGCGCCTGCTCGCTGTTCCCGTAGGCCGGCGTTGCGCTGCGGCCGCCGTCGCTCCAGACCTGCGGCAACCACTCGGAGGGCTGGATCGATTCCGGTCCGCTGACGATGGCCGCGAGGAAACCGTCGAGCATCTCCAGATCCATGCAATCCTCGGGGACCGAATCGGACGCGAGAAAACTCTCGAGTTCATCGAGTTCGGCATCGCTCAAAGGTTCGTCGAGGGTGCGGGTTTCGGCAGCCATGGCAGCTTTCTCAGGACAGCAGACAAATCAGAACCGTACATGATCGTCGTTATCGCTCGCCGACGCAACCTGGAACGCGCGGTCAGCTATCAGCGAGTCCTGTGGGCAAGGTAGAGCGCCGACGCGAACAGCAGCAACGCGCCGGCCTGATGGAGGGCGGCGAGCGATACCGGCACGACGTGAACGAGGGTCAGGATGCCGAGCGTCACCTGTACCGCGAGCATCGCCAGAAGCAGGTTCGCACCGACGCGCGCGGCACGCGGCGCGCGCGCGTTGCGTGCGATTTTCCACCACAACAGTGGCACGGCCAAAGCAAGGATCCATGCCAGCAGCCGATGGTCGAACTGCACCGTCGCCATGTTGTAGAAGAAATTCTTCCAGGCGGGATCGAGCGCAAGGATTTCCGGAGGAACAAGCGCTCCGTTCATCAGCGGAAACGTGTTGTAGGCGAGCCCGGCGCGGATACCCGCAACCATTCCGCCGGAAAGAACCTGAAGAAAGATCAGGACCGTGGCGCCCGCCGTCCAGAAATGCCCCGGGCCAACACCCGTTCCGGCGCTGCCTCGATCCGCGGGCTTGGGCGAGAGCAGCGACAATGCAGCCCAGAACATGGCCGCGAAGATCAGGAATGCGAGTCCCAGATGGGCCGTGAGGCGAAATTGCGACACCCGCGGATCGTCGACCAGTCCGCTCTTCACCATGTACCAGCCCAGCGCGCCCTGCGCCGCGCCAAGTGCGAAGATGACGGCAAAACCTGCGCCATAGCCAGGCGGAATTTTCCGCCGTACCAGAAACCAGAGGAACGGCACGAGGAAAACGAAGCCAACCAGGCGTCCCAGCAGGCGGTGGAAATATTCCCACCAGAAAATGCGCTGGAACTCGGGAAGCGTCATGCCCTTGTTCACCTGCGCGTATTCGGGCGTGAGCCGGTATTTCGAAAACGCGTTGTCCCAGTCGGCACCTGAAAGCGGAGGCAGCGTGCCCACGATCGGCTGCCACTCGGTGATCGAAAGGCCGGAATGCGTGAGTCGAGTGACGCCGCCGACAACGACGATCGCGAACACCAGCGTGCAGCAGATGAGCAGCCACGCGGCGATATGCCGATCCGCGCGCGTCGCGACGCCTCTGCGCGCGCCGGACGACAGGGAAACAGGGTGATCCGCCACCATTGCCATGGGCGGAATTATCGCATGCGCGCCTGCAGCGACCGCATTGGACAGGCCTACAATACGCGACTATCACACGTTTGCGGCCGACCCCCGCAACCACCACGAATTCCAGCGACCGATGCGCCTCAGTAAAATTCTGGCGATTGCCTGTCTTCTGGTCATCCATGGCCATGCCCGCGCGATTTCCGAAGGCGCGCTCGCGCCGGCCCTAGAAGGCAAGTTGTTCGACGGGTCCCATTTCTCGCTCGCGGACCACACAGGCAAGGTCGTCGTAATCAATTTCTGGGCGTCGTGGTGCGCACCGTGCCGGGAGGAGATGCCGGCACTCGACGCCTACTACCGCCGGCACCGCAGCGAAGGACTGGAAATGTTCGCCATCAGCATGGATAGCCCCAGGGATGAAGCGAAGGCCCGCGACCTGATGCGGGCGTTCTCCTTTCCCGCGGCGTTCGGGCGGGAAATGAACATCAAGAGCTATGGCCGCATCTGGCGTCTGCCATTGACGTTCGTCATCGACCGGCAGGGGATCCTGCGCAAGGACGGCTGGTACGGGGACCCGTTGCTAGACATGGCCATCCTCGAGCAGTCGGTCACGCCGCTGTTGCGCGAGCGAATGAATGCAGCCAGATTCGGCCCGCCCCACGCGCTGCCCGCAGCATACTTTCCATCCGCCTCACATCGAGTAGTAGACCCCTAGCGTCACCGTATAGCGCGGTTCGATCTGCAGGCCATTGACACGTTGATACACGGGCACCTGTGCATAGAGGTAGGCGTGCAACCTGTCCACGATCTGGAAATTCACGCCCGGGCTCAAATACACGAGAGTCGCGCCGCTGTTCTCGACGTCCGCATTGGGTCCGGATTCCCTGCCCTCGATGCGCGCGTTGACCTGAATCGACGGCACGACGTGCTCGATGCCGACGTAACGGAAGCCGGCATTGAGGTTGAAGCCGGTGCCGGGACGAAAGCCATCTCTGGAGTTGAGCGGCTGCTGCAGCATCCCCTGCGCAAAGTAATCCCAGTTGCGGGACAGCGCACCGAAGTTGAATGCGCCAACCAGCAGGTCCGTCGTGCCCGTGCCCGGCTGGAGACCACGGTCGAGTGGCTCGCCCTCCTGCGGTCCGGCAATGAAATTGTTGTCGAAGCTTCCCGTCGCCAACTTGAACCCGAGCTGCACGCCGACGCTGTGGTCGTCCGTCAATCCGAGATAGCGACCGACGACCCGAACGTCCCCGATGCTTTGCGTGTGCGACGTGGATATTTCAGTATCACCGGGCGCGATCGTCGTGTGATAGCGATTGAAGTACGGCACCTGTACGTTGACGCCCCAGTCGACGTTTGGGCTGTAATCGAAACCCAGCGCGTAGTTGCGGTTGATGGTGGTTTGCTGGATTTCCTGGTCGTTCGGAATTTCGAGGCTGCCGCGATCGACCTTGTGCGTCCCGGAGCGGAGCTGGTCCTGGTTGAAATAGTCGAAGCGGAAGTCGAACCGGAACCCTTCCCCCGACGGCGAAATTCCCTGACTCGACCAGTCCGAACTCAATGTGCAGCCGCAGCTCGAGCAGGCAAGTGCGGCGGGCGTGGCGCCGATTGCCGCGAGCACTGAAGCAATCAGCAATGCGTTGCGTGGTGTCATGTCCGACTCCTTGGCGCAGCGGCAATTGCCGCGTCTCTCAATGCGCGTGCGCCGCAGCGCCCATCGGCTCGACCTTGACCTTGATTTCCACGGTTCCGGCTTTCTCAAAAGTCAGCAGCACCGGAATCTGGTCGCCCTGCTTCAATGGCTGTTTCAATTCTTCCAGCATGACGTGATAGCCGCCGGGCCTGAATTCCACCGTTGCGCCTGGCGTGAGATCGATGCCTTTGACCGCGCGCATCTTCATCATCCCGCCGTCCATGGCCATTTCGTGAATCTCCACGACGCCGGCGACCGGCGAACTGGCTGAGACCAGCCGGTCGGCCTCCTTGCCCTGATTCTCGATCGACATGAATGCGCCGGCGACCTTGGCGCCGGGCGGCGTCGCGCGCGCGAACGGATTGCTGACGCGCAGCGATCTTGACCTGGTAGTCGTGGGCGAGCGCGGCGCCGCAAAGCAGCGCGGCGGCAAGCAGGGCAATGGCAGTGGAACGTGGCATGGGAGTGATCCTTTTCAATGGCGTCGTGGCGCGGCGCGTGTGCGCGCGCATGGGAATCATCGCCACACAAATTGTGTGCGGCGGTATGACCTGGCAAAGATCAGGAGAGAACTGGCGGGCCGCGCGGCTGCGCAGCTTCGATCGGCGCGGGTGGCAGCGCTTCCAAACGCGAGGAGGGCGCGCGAACGGGCGGAAGCGACATGGAGAATACGACGTGAACCTGCAGCGGCAGCACAGCGGAATCCAGCGCACCGCCCGCGCAACACGGCGCATTCGCGCAATGGTGTTCACTCGAAGGCCGTGGGGACCCCTGATCGGAAGGAACAGGTGAGACTCCGCGTGCGGCCGAACAGAAATCGCCGGGCATGACGGCGGGTGTTGCCTTGGCGTAGGCCGAAATCGGCGCGCCGAGATGCATCAGGGCAGCCAGCAGCACCAACTTGACGCACAGTTTCCGTTTCATCGCGCGACATTCTAGCAGGCAGGTTCCGGGCTCGCCCTGCGTCGCACGACCAAAACCATCGCATGGATCGAAGTCCGCGGATTGCTGCATGGCACAACAGGATTCGCGTTGACAGGCCGTGGGCAACGCGGTTCAATTGGTCTGGCCACTTGACCAGAGCGCCGCCTGCCAGGTCACGGCAAAGCGGCGTCAACAGCGTGGCGCACCCGAACCTTAGGAGGAAATGATGCGAAATTCCATTCGCCTTGTGCTGCGTTGTCTAGTGGTTCTTGGCCTCTTCGCGACGTGCAGTGCGTTTGCCCAGCAACCAATCACGCTGCATGGTGCAGTGCAGTTCGCCGACGACCACCCGTTCAACAAGGCACTGCTGCGCTTCCAGGAACTCACCGCCAAGTATTACGGCAAGCCGATCGTGTTCGTGCTCCACCGGAACAGCGAACTCGGCCTGGAAAAGGACTATTTCGCCTACATGAACCAAGGCATATCGGTGGATTACGGCATCGTGTCGCCGGCGCACATGTCCACATTCGCCAAAGCCGCGCCGCTGCTCGACATGCCGTTCCTGTTCCGCGACCTCGACCAATGGAACAAGGTGCTCGACTCCGACGCGTTCCAGCCGATCGTCGACGACGTCAGCAAGAAAGCGGACGTGATGATCATCGGCTACGCCGGCGGCGGCACGCGCAACATCATTGCCAACAAACCGGTGCGCAACATGGCGGAGTTGAAGGGCTTGTCGATGCGCGTGATGGGCGCGCCGATCCAGACCCAGATGTTCGGCGCCATCGGCGCCAAGCCGTCGGTAATCGCGTACAACGAGGTCTACAACGCAATCCAGACCGGCGTGATCCAGGGCGCCGAGAACGAAGCGGCGGGCATGGACGCGATGAAATTCTACGAGGTCGGTCCGAATATTTCGCTAACCCAGCATGCGATCACCGTGCGGCCGATCTGTTTCTCCGGCAAAACGTTCCGGAAGCTGCCTCCCGACCTGCAGGCCGCGATCCTCAAGGCGGGCAAGGAAGCCGGCAAGTACGGGCGCGACACCGAGTCCTCCGGCGACGCCGCGCTGCTTGCCAAGCTGGAAAAGGAAGGCAAGCTCAAGACCTTTGTGTTCACTGAACGGGGAAAGCTCCTCGAACTGGCGGAGCCGGTCAAGCAGGCCTACGCGAAGGAAATCGACGCCACGGCGATCCTGGACAAGGTCAACGCCATCAAGTGACGGAATTGCCGGCGCCGCGCGGAGCAGCAAGCCGCGACGCCGGCATTTTTTTGCCTGCGGCCTTGGTATTTTCGCCCAACTACCCGACCTCCCGATGCAGACTCTGAATGCACTTATCTACCGGGTCCTGCAGTTTCTGCTCACGGCTCTGCTCGCGCTGATGCTGATCCCGGTGACGCTGCAGATCTTTTCCCGCTTCGTCGATTTCATTCCGCGCTACATCTGGACCGAGGAAGCCGCGCGGTTCTGCCTCATCTGGCTCATCATGCTTGGCGCAACGATCGCCGTGCGCGACGGCACGCACTTCGACGTCGACGTGCTGCCCTCGCCGACAACGGCCAAGGGCAAAGCGGTGTCGCAGATCATCATCCATGTCGCGATGATGCTGGTAGCGCTGATCTTCATCGCATTCGGCTGGCGCTTCGCGCTGTTCGGTTGGGAGCAGAGTTCCGAAATGACCGGCATCAACATGCTGTCGATCCACGCCGCGTGGCCTCTCGCGGGCGTGATCTGGTTCCTGTTCCTGCTGGAAAAGATCGGCGTCGACATCAAACTCTATCAGGACGGGCTTGATGGGACCGCTTGAAGTTGCGCTGATCCTGTTCGGCGTATTCATCGTCCTGCTGGTCCTGCGCGTCCCGGTTGCGTTTGCGCTGGGCCTGGCCTGCGTGCCGGTGTTCTTCATCGACGATCGCCTGACGCCATTCCTGCTGCTGAACGAGATGCTCAAGTCGTATAACTCGTTCCTGCTGCTGGCGATTCCGTTCTTCATCCTGGCGGCCAACCTGATGAATTCGGCCGGGATCACGGAGAAACTCATCAACCTGTCGCGGGCATTGGTCGGCCATTTCCCTGGCGGGCTGGGACACGTCAGTGTGCTGGTCTCCATGCTGTTCGCCGGCATCTCCGGGTCGTCGACAGCAGAAGCAGCGGGCGTAGGCGGCGTGCTGATCCCGGCGATGAAGAAGCAGGGCTACGACACGTCGTTCGCCGTCGCGCTGGTCGCCTGCGCCGCCGTGATGGGCGTCATCATTCCGCCGTCGATCCTGATGGTGGTCTGGGGCGGCGTGATTTCAGTTTCGATCGGCGGGCTCTTCGTTGCCGGCGTCGTGCCCGGCTTCTTGATGGGGCTGTCCCTGATGGGCGCCGTCTACATCTATGCCAAGCGGCGCAACTACCCGGTATATCCGCGGACGAAGTTCCGTGAATTCCTGAGCGTCTGCGGGGCGGCGGTGCTACCGATTCTCACTCCCGGCATCATCGTCGGCGGCATCGTCGGGGGCTTCTTCACGCCAACCGAAGCGTCCGTGATTGCGGTCCTATATGCGATGTTCCTGGGCGTGGTCGTCTACCGCACGCTTGGCGCCAAGGAACTGCGTGTCGCGCTGTACGACTCCGCCCGTTTCGCGGGGATCGCGCTCTTCTGCATCGGAACCGCGTCTGCGTTCGGCTGGATCCTCGCGTACTTCCACATTCCGCAGCTCGTCGTCGATTCCGTCGCGTCGTGGGGCGGCGGAATCACCAGCGTAGGATTCATCACTGCCGCCGCGTTCCTGTTCATCGGCTGCTTCATCGACGCGATTCCGGCGATCATCATCGTTGGCACGATCCTGGCGCCGCTCACGGCAAAGGTCGGCATGCACCCGATCCATTTCGCGATCATCGGCGTGATCTCGATCGCCTACGGACTGGTGACGCCGCCGTATGGCCTGTGCCTGATGATTGCCTGTTCGATCGGCGGCATCAAGATCAAGGACGCGGTGAAGGACACTGCGATCCTGTTCATTCCGATGCTGCTGGTGCTGCTGATCGTGATCCTCTTTCCGGATCTGATCCTCTGGCTGCCGCGCAAGCTGATGCCGGCATTCGTCAAGTAAGTCGCGGAGGCTCCCATGCCGACGTTCAAACCGCTTTGCGCCGGATTCGGCGTCGAAACTTTCGACACGGACGTTTCGCAATCATTGTCAGACGCGCAATTCGCGGATATCGAGCGCGCGTTCTATGCGGGACAGGTGCTGGCGCTGCGGGCGCAAAGACTCTCTCCGGCGCAATTCGTTGCCTTTGCCCGCAGGTTCGGACCGCCGCAACCGCATGTGATCGACCAGTTTCACCATCCCGAGGATCCGAACATCCTCATCCTGTCGAACGTGAAGGTGAACGGTCAGCCGACGGGATTGCAGGACGCGGGGTCGTATTTCCACACCGACTATTCCTACCTGCAGGTGCCCGCCCGCGCGACGACGCTCTACTCGCGCGTCGCGCCCAAGGTCGGCGGTGACACGCTCTTCGCCAACCAGCAGGCGGCCTACGACGATCTTGCGGACGCGATGAAAAGGCGAATCGAGACACTTTACGGCATTCACCACTACGGCAATCGCAACGACCAGGACGAGTCGAGCCGCACGGTGGCCTCGGTACTCACGTCCGAACAGAAGGCGAAGATGCCGGTGATCACGCACAGGATTGCGCGCCCGCATCCGGTCACGGGCCGCAAGGCGCTCTACGCCGTCTCTGGAAGTTCGTTCGGGATCGTCGGCATGCCGGATGACGAGGCGCTCGACCTGCTGGACGAGCTGGCCGAGCATTCGACGCAGGCCAAATACCAGCTTCGCTTCAAGTACGGCGTTGGCGACGTCGTCGTGTGGGACAATGCCTCGCTGCTTCACTCTGCAACTTTGATCGATCCGGACGACGCCCGCACGCTATGGCGGATCACGCTGCTGGAACCCGCACCTGTCGGCATGGCGCCCCAGGTGCTGGCGCAGACTTTCGCGGGCCAGGCGACTTGACCAGGGCTGCGGACTGTTCGGCCATTAATGAAAATTGTGCGCTACCGCGATGATTTTCACGCGACGACGCGCATCGTGCCCTCCATGTTTTCGTGCCCGGAGCCACAGAACACGTCGCACAGGAAAATGAATTCGCCTACCTTGTCCGGCGTCATTGGAACCTCGATCATCTGACCCGGAATGATCGTTGCTCGCGTCTTGAAGTCCGGCACGCTGAAGCCCATCACCACATCCGCACTCGTCAACTGAAAAACAACCGGCTCGTTCAGCTTCAACGTGAGCTCCGCCGGTTCGTACGTGAATTTGAGTGCGCGTATCGGGATGACCCGCGGCTTGGCCTGGGCCAGAAGGGTGATTGGACCGGCCGCGGTGGCGACACCAAGCGCGAGGGACGCGCGCAGCAGCATGCGACGATTCGGCAGCATGGATGCGTCCTAGGAGACCGGCATTTCGGTGACCGCGTATCTGACCGGTGTCCGTTCCGCATCGACTTCACGAAATCCCAGGCCGCGATAGGGGGCGCCGGCATCCCACGGAATAGGCAGGCGCTTGGGCTGCGATCCGGCAACCGGCAGGGCAAACATCAACCCCTTTGCGGAGTGGTGCGCGATGTTTCCGGTCATGAAGTGATTTTCCTGGTGGATGTGCCCGTAAAACACGGTCACGTTGTCGTGCGACTGCAGCAGCGCGATCGCCCGCGCGCCGTCGCGCGTTGCCCAGTCCCATTGCGGATAGAGATCGAACAGCGGTCGATGCGTGAATACGACAATGCGCGCGTCCCTCGGCTGCCTGTCCAGGTCGGCCTGCAGCCATTGCAACTGCTCGTCGCCGATCGCAGCCATGGGATCGGAAACGTTGTCGACCACGATGAAGTGCACGCCCTTGTGGTCAAACGTGTAGTGGGTGGGGCCGAAGAACTCCTTGAATGCCTTGCCATTATCCAGCGACGCGTCATGCTCTCCGGGCATGAAACGCACGTCCTTGACCTTGAGTGCGCTGACGATTTCGCTGAACTCCGCCAGGCGCCGCCGGCGCTCCTTCGGATCGTCGGTGGTGTGCGTCAGGTCCCCGGTGAACATGACGAAGTCGGGCTGGCGGGCCAGGCCGTTGACTGCCGCGACAGCCCTTTTCAACGTCCCCTGGGCATCCGGGTTTACGGCGGGCCCCTCGAATCCCCAGTGCGAATCCGAAAGCTGTACGAAGTAGAAATCGCTGTCAGCACCGGCCATGCCCGGACCCGGCGAGGACGCGCACCCGGAGACCAGGACGACGCCGCCCAAGCCCGCCAGTTTGAGGAAATGTCGCCGATCGACCGGTACATTCATCGTCTTCTCCTTGTGCCGACCGCAAAGGGTCTATACCGTGCATGACTGTTTCCGTTACCCGAAAATTCCCGCGTCACGGGAAATTCAAGTTTCGGGAATAAATTGCGACGGCACGCGGTATATGGGGAATGGAGCCGGAGACGTTTCTTGAGCGAACAGACAAATGCCCGGCGCTTTGGCGAGATGGCGTTGCCGCACCTCGATTCCGCCTACAACCTGGCGCGCTGGCTGACGCGCGACGATCACGATGCGCAGGACGTCACGCAGGAGGCATTCCTGCGTGCGTTCCGGTCGTTTGGCAGCTTCCGTGGCGAAAACGCGCGCCCGTGGCTGCTCGCAATCGTCCGCAACACCTGCTACACGTGGTTGAAGCAACACCGGCAGGCGGAGCTCGAGGTTCCCTACGACGATGACATCCACGGTGGCGAAGGTCACGTTGACAACATGGGGGCCTTCGCGCCGGACACCAATCCGGAAGCGATCCTGGCACGTCTGGATGACGTTCGCCTGGTCGATGAGGCACTGCAACGGCTTCCCGTCGGCTATCGCG
Organism: uncultured beta proteobacterium; assembly: GCA_963829415.1. Taxonomy (GTDB): domain Bacteria; phylum Pseudomonadota; class Gammaproteobacteria; order Burkholderiales; family Casimicrobiaceae; genus VBCG01. The sequence continues at coordinate 628,677 of CAWHII010000001.1, forward strand.
AAGTCATCGTATTGCGCGATATCGAAGACCTTTCGTACAAGGAAATCGCGACAGTCGCACATTTGCCGATAGGGACCGTCATGTCGCGCCTCGCTCGGGGACGCAAGCTCATGGCAATGCACCTGGAGACGTTGCGAGATGGAGGAAGCCATGGAGTGTAAGGAAGCGTTGGCGTTGCTTTCGGCCCGCCTCGACGGCGAGGCGGACGCGCGCGGGGCCGAGGCACTCGACCTTCATCTGCGCGATTGCGCCGATTGTCGCGCGCAACAGGCGACGCTGCAGTCCATCCGGGAAGCGGTGTCTTTGCACGCCACGCGATTTCGCGCGCCGTTGGAGCTTGCCGATCGCATCGGCGACACCATGCGGCAATCGGCCCCCCGCTCCGGCCGGACGAACTCGCGGTTCTGGCAGGGCGCGGGTGTTGGTGCGGCAGCGACCGCCGCGCTGGCGATGGTCGTGGGGATCGGCGTGGCGCTTACGCGGCCTTCGCATGACGATCTGCTCGCGGACGAAGCGGTCGCCAACCATGTCCGCTCGCTGCAGGGGGGGCACGTCGTCGAAGTCGCCTCGTCCGACCAGCACGCAGTCAAACCATGGTTCAACGGCAAGGTCGACTACGCTGCCCCGGTTCTCGACCTGACCGCCGAGGGCTTTCCACTCGTGGGGGGAAGGCTCGACTACTTCGACGACCGGCCCGTTGCGGCGCTGGTCTATGGACATCGCCTGCACACGATCAATGTATTCGCGCTGCCGGCCAAGGACGGCACGGCCGTCGGCAGCGCACGCGGGTTCAGCCGGCATGGGTTTGCGGTTGAACGCTGGTCGAAGGATGGCATGGACTTCTGGGCCGTCTCCGATGCAGACCCGACCACTCTCGTCGAGCTGCGTGCGCTGTTCATGGCGAAAGGCAGCCCGCGCTGACCGCGTCGCAGCCCTCCTCCGCCGGCTGGCGTTCGCACTACAATGGCCGCTTTCCATTGCTGCCGGCCACGATGTCCGTCCTGCGCGCGCCGTTTCCGATCCGCTCCAAGCTTCCCGCCACCGGCACGTCGATCTTCAGCGTGATGTCGGCGCTCGCGCAGGCGCACGGCGCCGTCAATCTGGGACAGGGCTTTCCGGATTACGACATCGATCCCTTGCTGATCGACCTTGTCACCGATGCGATGCGCGCCGGCCACAACCAGTATCCGCTGTCGCCCGGCGTCATGGCATTGCGCGAGGCCATCGCCGTCAAGGTGCTGCGCCTCTATGGCCGCCCCTATGACCCCGGCAATGAAGTCACGGTGACCACCGGCGCGACGCAGGGGATCTTCACGACGATCCAGGCGCTGGCGCATGCGGGCGACGAGGTCATTGTCTTCGAGCCCGCCTACGATAGTTACATTCCGGCGATCGTGCTCGCGGGAGCGACTCCGGTACCGCTGCCACTCACCGTCCCCGGCTACGACATCGATTGGGCCGCCGTGCGCCGCGCCGTGACCCCGCACACGCGGATGATCCTGGTCAACACACCCAACAATCCTGGCACCGGCATCCTGTCCGCGGATGACCTGGCACAGTTTGCCGAGATCACGCGCGGCACGGACATCGTGATCGTCAGCGATGAAGTGTACGAGCACATGGTCTACGACGGTGCGCGGCACGAGAGCCTCGCCCGCCATGGCGAGCTCGCCGCGCGCAGCGTCGTGATCGGCTCGTTCGGCAAGACCTTTCACGCCACCGGCTGGAAAGTCGGCTACACGCTGGCACCTCCGGAAATCACCGCGGAGATCCGGCGCGTGCATCAGTTCACGGTGTTCACCGTCAACAGCGCGGTACAGCACGGGCTGGCCGGATTTCTCAGCGAGCCCGCGCGCTATGAAGGCCTGTCGGCATTCTTCACGGCCAAGCGCGATCTCCTGCGCACGGCGCTCGGCGACGCACCGCTGGACCTGCTGCCGTGCCGCGGAAGTTACTTCCAGCTCGCGACCTATGCGCGCGTCAGCGCGGAACCCGCGGCAGAGTTCGCGCAGCGGCTGGTGCGCGAATATGGCGTGGCGACCATTCCGCTCTCGGCCTTCTACCAGGATGGCACCGATCACCGCGTGATCCGCTTCTGCTTCGCCAAGCGCGACGAGACGATACTTGCGGCAGCGGAGCGCCTGCGCACACTGCGGAGCATCGACTAGGGCCGTGCTACGTGTCCGTGTCCATTGCGCTTCCAGTCCCTAGGCCGAACTGCCGAGTTGCACGCCGTCGTCGGTCGGGTACACTCCTCTCCCATGCGCCGTTCCATATGCTTCGCCGTCCTGACCTTTCTGCTGCTGGCCATGCAGAACGAGGGCCTGGTGCATCCGATCGGGCATCTCGATTCACGGATGCCGCGCCCGGACAGGACGGAAGTGGCGCTTCCACATGCCGTCGCCGCCTGCGCCGAGTGCGCATTGCTGGCTGCAGGATCGAGCACCGTCGTTGGCGATCCTCCGGCATTGCAATCCGCGGCGCCGGCAACGGAACGTGCCTGGCTGGCATTCCGTTCGCGCGCCGCTGACGCGCCTGCCTACTTCTCAAGCCGCGCTCCACCCGCTCTCCTCTGACGTCGTCTTGAAGCCCCGCCGCGTCACGTTGCGGCGTTCCGGATTCATTGCAGCGACCCGAGGAGGTCATTCGTGTCCATTCCAATATTGGTGCGAAGCGCATTCGCGCTTGCGCTGCTCATTGCCGCCGACGTCCATGCGGCCACCGATGCCGATCTCGCGGAAATCCGCGACCAGATACGGCAACTGAAGGAAAGTTACGAAGCGCGCATTCAGGCGCTGGAGCAACGGCTGAAGGACGCTGAAACGAAGGCGTCGGTTGCCGGGCAAATTCCCGCGGCCGCGGCGCCGCAGGCGGTGCCACCGGCACCCGTCGTGGCGAGTGCACCGTCGGCGCCGGGGTCCGGCATCAGCGCGTTCAACCCGGCCATTTCCGCCGTGCTGCAGGGCGCCTACGCCAACCTGTCGCAGAACCCGAACAAGTACGCGCTCGCGGGCTTCGCGCCCAGCGGCGACATCGTCCCTGCCCCGCGCAGCTTCAGCATCGCCGAGTCGGAGTTGGCACTTTCCGCCAGCGTCGACGACAAGTTCTACGGCAACCTGATCTTCTCGCTGACGCCGGAGAACACGGTGAGCGTCGAGGAGGCCTACGGCGTCTACACCGCCGCGCCCTGGGGCATCGCGCCCAAGTTCGGGCGCTTCCTGTCCTCGATCGGCTACCTCAACGACCAGCACCAGCACGCGTGGGACTTCTACGACGCGCCGCTCGTCTACCAGGCGTTCCTGGGTGGCCAGTACCAGAACAACGGGCTCCAGGTGAAATGGGTGGCGCCGACCGACCTCTTCGTCGAACTGGGTGCGGAGATCGGCAGCGGCGAGAGCTACCCCGGAAATTCGCGCAACAAGAACGGCACGGGAAACGGCAATGCCTACGTGCACGTGGGCGGCGACGTCGACGCAAGCAACAGCTGGCGCGCGGGCCTCTCCTACCTGCAGACGGCAGCGAAGGACCGCGAATATTCGCAACTCGACGCCGCCGGCAACAACGCGCAGCTCGACTTCACCGGCAAGAGCAAGGTCGCAATCGCCGACTTCGTCTGGAAGTGGTCGCCCAATGGCAACGCGCAGGAGCGCAACTTCAAGCTGCAGGGCGAATACTTCTGGCGCCGCGAGAACGGCGACCTCACCTATGACGCCGACGGCGCACTCGGACTGACGAGCACGGGCGGGTACCGATCCGACCAGAACGGCTTCTACGTGCAGGGCGTCTACCAGTTCATGCCGGCGTGGCGTGTCGGCGTGCGCTACGACTGGCTGAATCCCGGCAGCGTCGACTACGGGGCGAATGGCGCGTACCTCGCCAGCACTTCGTTCAATCCGCAGCGCACGGCCGTGATGCTGGACTGGACGCCGTCGGAATTCAGCCGCTTCCGCATCCAGTACCAGCAGGCAAGGTTGCGGCCCGACTTCACCGACAACGAGATTTTCGTCCAGTACATCCTGACGCTCGGCGCGCACGGCGCGCACAATTTCTAGAGGAACCCGGCGATGAAAGCGATATTGCAAGGTTGTCTTATGGCGGCGCTGCTGGCACTGGCCGCTCCGGCGCTGGCCGCACTCAACGTCTTCGCCACCGTGCCCGAGTGGGGCGCGCTGGCGGAGGAACTGGGTGGCGACAAGGTCAAGGTCTACGTCGCAACCAATGCGCTGCAGGACCCACATCACATCGAGGCCAAGCCCAGCCTCATCGCAGGCGCGCGCAACGCGGACTTGGTCGTCGCGACGGGCGCCGAGCTCGAAATCGGCTGGCTGCCGCTGGTCACGCAGCGCGCCGGCAATCCGAAGATCCAGCCGGGCAAGCCCGGCTACTTCGAGGCCGCAGCGTTCGTCTCGATGCTGGAGAAGCCAACGCGCCTCGATCGCGCCGACGGCGACGTGCATCCCGGAGGCAATCCCCACATCCAGACCGATCCGCGGAACATCCTGCGCGTGGCTGCTCCGCTCATCGCGCGCCTTGTTGAACTCGACCCCGCGAACGCCGCGTTCTACCAGGAGCGCGGCAAGGCCTTCGCCGAACGCTTTGGCGCCGCCATCGGCGACTGGGAGAAGCGGGCCGCGCCGCTCAAGGGCGTGCCGATCGTCGTCCAGCACAAGGCCTTCACCTACCTGATCGCGTGGCTGGGCATGAACGAGGTCGCGGCGCTCGAGCCCAGGCCCGGTGTTGAACCCACCACCGCATGGCTGTCGGAAGTGCTGGCGCTGCTTTCGCGGCAACCGGCGAAGATGGTGATCCGCGGCGCCTACCAAAGCGATCGCGCGTCACAGTGGATCGCCGAACGCGCGAAGATCAACGCCGTCGCATTGCCGTTCACCGTCGGCGGCGACGCGGAGGCCAAGGACCTGTACGGCCTCTACGACGACACGATCGCACGACTGTTGAAAGGCGCCAAGTGAATTTCAACGCCATCGACCTGTCCATCCTGTTGCCCGCGTTCGCCGCCGGGCTGCTGGTCACCGCAACGCACGTGCCGCTCGGCATGCAGGTGCTCGCGCGCGGCATCGTGTTCATCGACCTGGCTATCGCGCAGATCGCCGGCTGCGGCGTGCTGTTCGCCGACCAGCTGGGCTTCGAGGCGGAAGGCGTAGCGGTGCAGATCGCCGCACTCGCCGCGGCGCTGGGCGGTGCGCTGCTGCTGACCTGGACCGAGCGCGTGTTCGCCGACGTGCAGGAAGCGGTGATCGGCGTCGTGTTCGTCCTCGCGGCGACCGGAAGCGTGCTGCTGCTGGCGAGCAACGTGCATGGCGGCGAGCACCTGCGCGACCTGCTCGTCGGTCAGATCCTGTGGGCGCAGCCGAGCCGCCTGATGTGGATCGGCGCGGTTTACGCGGCAATCCTCGCGCTCTGGTTCGGTTTCAATGATCGGCTCGGCCGCGCGGGCTTCTACGCGCTGTTTGCCGTCGCCGTCACGCTCTCGGTGCAACTGGTGGGACTCTATCTGGTGTTTGCGACGTTGATCGTGCCGCCGCTCGCGACACGGCGAATGACAAGGAACAGGCTGCCCGCCGCGTGGGCGCTCGGCGCGCTCGGTTACGCGGGCGGATTGCTGCTGTCGACGACCGCCGACCTGCCGAGCGGACCGATGATCGTGTGGGTGCTGGCGGCGATGGCAATGGTCGTCGAGGTGTTCTCCCGTAAGCGCAAGACTGCGGTAGCCGTGCATATGCGCCCCTGAAGCGTAGTGCGATACTTGCCGCTTGCCTCGAACCGGACCGGATCGGAACGAGTGCTGCAGGGGCCAGCGAGTCGATGAAACAGGGAATTGCCTACGCTATCGTGGCGGCGGCGCTGTTCGGTGCCAGCACGCCTTTCGCCAAGCGCCTATTGGGCGATATGCCTCCGCTGATGCTCGCCGGACTGCTTTACTTGGGCTCGGGCGTCGGACTGTCCTTGATGCTCGGCGCGCGCAAGTTCTTCGCGCAAGGCGGACTCGACATCGCGTGGCCCACCAAATCGGATTGGGGTTGGCTTGCCGGCGCGATACTTTTCGGCGGCGTCCTGGGCCCGGCGCTGCTGCTGTACGGTCTTGCGACGAGCAGCGCGACCGCGGCGTCGCTGCTGCTCAATTTCGAGAGCGTACTGACCGCGTTGATCGCGTGGTTCGTGTTCCGTGAGAACTTCGACCGGCGCATCGCTTTGGGCATGTTGCTGATTGTTGCCGGCGCATTCGTGTTGTCGTGGGCACCAAACGCCGGCGAGGTCGCGCGCGGGTCGCTGCTGGTCGTGGCCGCTTGCGCGTGCTGGGCCGTCGACAACAATCTTACCCGCAAGGTCTCCGCGAGCGACGCCATGGTTGTCGCCGGGTTGAAGGGTCTCATCGCGGGCGGCGTTTCTCTCGCATTCGCGCTGCAGCTGGGACAGGCACTGCCACCAGTCTCCACGACACTCGCCGCCGCGCTGCTCGGGTTCTTGAGCTACGGGTTAAGCCTTGTGATGTTCGTGCTCGCGTTACGACATCTGGGCGCCGCGCGCACGGGCGCCTATTTCGCCGTCGCGCCATTCTTCGGCGCCGTGCTTGCGGTCTTCATTGCGCGCGAAGTGGTTACGCCGCAACTCGCCGTGGCGGGAGCACTGATGGCGTTGGGCGTCTATCTGCATCTCACCGAACGCCACGAACACGTGCATGCGCACGAGGCGATGGCGCACGAGCACTCGCACCGGCATGACGAGCATCACCGGCATCGCCACGATTTTCCGTGGTACGGGAGCGAACCGCACACCCATGCTCACCAGCACGACGCGATGATCCACGGACATCCGCACTATCCGGACATCCATCACCGGCATTGAGATTCCCGGCTGCCCGGGTAAGCGCGCGCTGGTTAGGCGCTTGCGATTAATTCAGTTAGGCTCGAGTGATTCGGGCGCAAGCAGCGGTGCGTGCGGTCCCGCGGTCGCACCTACACGCGCGGGATTTCGGCGTGCGGCAAGCATGCCAACGGTGAAAGCGGTAAGCACCGCCGTGACGACCGCGCCGCTGACGAGAACTTCCCGGCCCTCGAACCAGACGTCGACCGGCGGTAGCGTCAGCTTGGCCACCGCGATCAATCCGACAGCCATGCTGATGCCGGCGACGGTGAGCGCCATCAAGCGCGAGGCAATCACCGCGGTCCGGTCGGCCCGACGAATCATCTGGCTGATCCATACGCCGTTGATGCCGTCGACAACCAGCATGCCGAGCACGAACAGTCCGGCGACCAGCAATGCGTCGGCCACGCCGCCGAAACGGGTGGCGGCGAGCGCGAACAGCGCCGCCTGCGAAATGGTGTCGAACGACAGTGCGAACAGCGCGCCGACCGCCGCCACTGCCCAGGGACGCCGCACGGTGAGGAACCGACCGAGCAGCTTCGCCTTGAAACCGGTCGGCGCGACGATGGCATCCGGGCCCGCGACCAGCACTGCGCGCAGGTTCACGAACGCGAGCCCGAACAGGAACACGATCGACACCGTGGCGCCAGTGACTTCCAGCCATGCCGGCGTCTGCCAGCCGGCGGACAGCGTGCCTGCGGCGAGCGCGACCAGCATCACCACCATGCCGTGTCCGAGAGAAAAGAGACTGCCGGCCAAGCGCGCGAGCCGCGGATTGGTGCGGGCATTGCAGCGGGTCAGCCCGTCGATGGTCGCCAGGTGATCGGCGTCGAAGCCATGCCGCGTCCCCAGTACAAAGGCGAGCAGGCAAAGCGCAGTCCACGTGGCAGGCAGTTGGTCCATGGCATCGTCGTCACCCGCCAGGCGGGCAGTGGGAACAATGTGCCATAACCTCCTACGCGTTTGCAAGGGCGCAGGACCCCCAGCAGTTTGATCTGGATCAGGAACGCGGTATCAAGTGCAGGCGCCCGTGATGGTGGTGGTATTTGCCGGCGCCCGCGTGGTCGTGCGTATCTCCCGCTTCGACCGTGATGATGTTGAGCTGCCCGTGGCGCACGCCGCGTTCGGCCAGGATGTGGTCGGCGAACGCTCGCACGCCGGCGGTCGGCCCCTTGAGCATCACGTTTTCCATGCAATGGTCGTGATCGAGATGCACGTGCATCGTCGCGGTCACCAGGTCGTGGTGCGCGTGCTGCGTCTCGGTGAGCCGCTCGGCCAGGTTGCGGGCGTGGTGGTCGTACACGTAGGAAAGGCAAGCGACGCAAAAGGTCTTGGGGTCGCGGCCCTGCCAATGGCCTTCGACTTCCCGTCGCAGCAGGTCGCGCATCGCCTCGGAGCGGCTGGTATAGCCGCGGTCGCTGATCAGCTGGTCGAATGCCTTCGCCAGTGCCTCGTCGATCGACATCGTGATGCGTTCCATGTCGTTCCTCGTTCTTCGCCAGGAGGCCGCACGCGCGGTCCATTCGCAACGATACACGGTACGCACATGCAAGCAATCGGCGAGCGCGATGTGGCCCCGTTAAGATCCTGTTAAGCGCCGACCGGTAGAATCGACGCCGTCGCCACGCTTAGGCTCACGGCCCCATGCGCATCCTTCTGGTCGAAGACGACCCCATGATCGGCAAGACTCTCCAGACTGCACTGCAACAGGAGAGTTACACCGTCGATTGGGTGCAGGACGGCCAGGCAGCCAAGGTGGCTCTGGACACGACGGACGGCGCCTACTCGCTGGTATTGCTCGATCTGGGGTTGCCGAAGAAGTCCGGGCTCGAGTTGCTGCGCGAGATTCGCCGCGCGGGAAACCGCGTGCGAGTGCTGATCGTGACCGCGCGCGACGCCGTCGCCGACCGCGTCGCAGGCCTGGATGCGGGGGCAGACGACTATCTCGTCAAGCCGTTTTCCCTGGACGAACTCGCGGCGCGAATGCGCGCGCTCCTGCGCCGCGACATCGCGCGCGAGGATAACGTGCTGCGCAACGCGGAGCTGGCACTCGATCCGGGTTCGCGCACCGTGACGCACCGCGGTGTCGCGGTCGATGTGTCGGCGCGCGAATTCGCGTTGCTCGCCGCGCTGCTGGAACGCCCGGGAACCGCGTTGTCGAAGACCCAACTGGAGGAGCGTCTCTACGGCTGGGGCGAGGAAGTGGAAAGCAACACGGTCGAAGTGCACGTCCACAACCTGCGCAAGAAGCTCGGCGCCGATACGATCCGGACGATCCGCGGCGTGGGCTACCTGGTCGCCAAAGGATGACGTCGATCCGCAGGACGCTGCTGGTGTGGCTGCTGCTGGGCTTGGCCGCGGTCGCTGTGCTGGCGTCGGTGGCGACCTACTTCGATACCAAGCGCGAAATCGGTGAACTCTTCGACCTGCAGTTGAAGCAGCTCGCCTATTCGACGCGCATCGACGACTTGCTCCGCGGCCGGCAGCCGAGCGTTTCCGGACGCGACGCGGACCGCACCGCGGGCGTGTCCGAAATCGTCACGCAGATCTGGGACCGCGATGGCGTGCTCGTCTACTACTCGCGCCCTGGAACGGGCTTGCCGGTGCCGGCGACCGAGGGGTACAGCAACGTCATCCAGGACGGCCGTGCGTGGCGCGTGTACACGCACGTCGAGGGCCGGCACGCGCTGCAGGTCGCGCACGCGCTGGCCGAACGCCGCGAGATCGCCGCGCAATCCGCCTTGCGCACGCTGCTGCCGTTAGCCGCGCTGATCCCGTTCCTCGGCGTTCTTATCTGGTATGCGGTGGGACGGGGCTTGCGTCCGCTCGAAACCATGTCACACGCGGTGGCCAGGCGTCAGCCCGACGCCATGGCACCGTTGGCGGAAACCGGATTGCCGGAAGAGCTGCGGCCGCTTGCCGGCAGCCTCAACGCACTGCTCACGCGCCTCTCGGACGCGCTCAATGCCCAGCGCCGCTTCACTGCCGACGCGGCGCACGAACTGCGCACGCCGCTCGCCGCGCTGAAGCTGCAGGTCGAGCTCGTGGAGCGAGCACCGGATGCCGCCACGCGCGCAGCGGCGCTCGCCGAACTGGAAGACGGCGTCGATCGGGCTTCGCACCTGGTCGAACAGTTGCTGGCCATGGCGCGGCTCGAACCCGAGGCATTGGCGAAAAACTTCGGAGACTGCGATCTCGTCGCGCTGGCGAAGGATGTCATCGTCGCGCGCGCCGCGCTTGCAGCCGACAGAAAAATTGACATGGGGATGGCGCGCGAGGCCGTGGTGCGCGTGCGCGGCGACATGGCGAGTCTGTCGATGCTGCTCGCCAACCTGCTCGACAATGCATTGCGGTACACGCCTGCAGGCGGCCGCATCGACGTCGCAGTCGATGACGACGCGGGGCACGCCGTACTGACGGTAGCCGACACAGGCCCCGGCATTCCGGCCATTGATCGGGAACGGGTATTCGACCGCTTCTATCGTGGCGCGAATGCCGGACCGGAGCAAACCGGCAGCGGCCTTGGCCTTTCCATCGTCAAGCGTATCGCCGACGCGCATGGCGCATTGGTAACCCTTGACGCTGAAAGTGACGGGCGGGGACTTGTCGTGCGCGTCCGCTTTCCGGCGACGACTGACCCAACAGTGAGTTGAAAAGCGTCGCGAGGAGGTCGAAATGTGAGGCGCGAGGTCGCACGCAACGGGAACGTACGCGAGGACTGCGAGCGGCCAAGCAAGAAAGCAGGTCGGCCCCGCAGTAGCTTTGCGACACGCTGTTAAGGAGCGGTTAAGGCAGCACACCTAAATTGCATCTTGCGGGCCAGCAGTTGATGCGGCCCCATCCAACCAAGGAGAGCACGATGCAATTAAGCAAAGTCACCTACGCTTTGATCGCTGCGGGTGTCGGCGCCGGTCTCGCGACGGGCTACTCGCATTTCGACCCGCGGGCCTTTGCCAGCGCGCAAGCGGCGACCGCTCCTGCGGCATTGTCTGCGCCGGCGGTGTCCGTCACCGCCGCCGCGAATCTGCCCGACTTCACGGCGCTGGTCGAACGCGCCGGCCCGTCGGTAGTAAACATCAGCGTGGTTGCGAGTGCCAACAAGGGCACGCAGGGCGCGCCCGAAGCCGATGACGAAGACGACGAGGATGGCCCGCCGGACCTCTTCAAGCGTTTCGGCGCTCCCAACGGCCCGGGCGGCCGCCCGCAGCCGCAAAGGCGTGGCCTGGGCTCCGGCTTCATCGTAAGCCCCGATGGTTACATCGTGACCAACGCGCATGTGGTCGACGGCGCCAGCGAAGTCACGGTCAAGCTCACCGATCGCCGCGAATTCACGGCGAAGGTCATCGGCAGCGACAAACGCACCGACATCGCACTGATCAAGATCGAGGCGAGGGACCTGCCCGCGCTCGACATCAACGCCAACCCCGCCATCCGCAAGGGTGAGTGGGTCATCGCGATCGGTTCGCCCTTCGGCTTCGAGTCCAGCGTGTCCGCCGGCGTGATCAGCGGTGTTCATCGCGCGCTGCCGAACGGACAAATGGTGCCGTTCATCCAGACCGACGTCGCGGTCAACCCGGGCAACTCCGGTGGTCCGCTTCTGAACGCGGCAGGGCAGGTCGTCGGCGTGAACGCGCAGATCTACAGCCGCTCGGGCGGATACATGGGACTGTCGTTTGCGATTCCCGCAGACATCGCTGCCAAAGTGGCCGACCAGTTGAAGACCTCGGGCAAGGTCGCGCACGGCCGTCTCGGCGTGGGAATCCAGGGCATTGATCAGACGCTCGCGCAGAGCTTCGGCCTCAAGGATTCCAGCGGGGCGCTGATCGGCAACGTCGAGAAGAACAGCCCCGCCGAAAAGGCCGGGTTCAAGCCGGGTGACGTGATCCGTTCGATCGACGGTATGGCGATGGTCGACAGCACCGACGTCACCAGCCGGATCGGCAATGCCGCGCCGGGCTCCAAACTGGCGATCGAAGTGTGGCGCGACGGCAAGCCGATGACGTTGTCGGCGACCGTGGGCGCGCTTGACGACGGCAAGATCGCCAAGGCCGACGCCGACGCGGGCGAGCCGAAAGGAAAACTCGGCGTGGCCGTGCGACCGTTATCGCCCGAGGAACAAAAAGCGTCCGGGAAGGCCGGCCTCGTCGTCGAGAAGTCCGGTGGCGCAGCAGCAAAAGCCGGCGTGCAGCCGGGCGATCTGATTGTCGGCGTTGGCTCTTCCAAAGTGACGACCGTGGAAGAATTGCGGGCGCAAGTCGACAAGGCGGGCAAGACTGCCGCTCTGCTGATCGAGCGCGACGGACGTCAGATTTACGTTCCGGTGAAGGTTTCCTGACGCGACGCGCAAGCCGATAGCAAGGTTGTCGATCGGAGGCCGCGAGGGAAACCTCGCGGCCTTTTTTATTGGACCGCCCGGATCCGCGGTCATGGGCAACGCTGGTAGACGCGCAGTTCTGGAGGCACGCATCAGGATTTTCTTTGCCTTCCCATGCCATGCGACCGCCCACTGCGTGCCGGTCATCGGACATTGGGTTCCAACGCTATCTTGGACTGCAGTCGGCCACAACCAGCCGGTCAGCGTCGCCGCCCATATTGCCCGGTAGCGGTCATACAGCTTGATTCCATTTCGTTGGAAGTGTGTGCCAGCCTATGCGGGCACACGTCGTGCCGGCCCCCTTGCGCTGGTCGCGTCGATCAGCGCGGCGGGTGCGAAGGTCGCCGTGAATCAGAACCAGTGACCGAGGCGCACGGTCATGCCGGCTATTAACTGCCAGTCGGGCGCGGCGCGCGACAAACCGGCTGCCACGGCGACATCCAGGACCAACGCGTTGCTGACGTTGTAGTTCAATGCAACGAGACCCTGCGTCTGTGCTGCCGTTCCCCGCTGCACGATGCCCGACACCTCGCCGGTGATGCCGAAGCGCTCGTCGAGTGGATGTGATGCAGCGATCGCCCATCCGCCCTGCCACGGTCCCTGGCCCGCACCGACTGCGCCGACATGCGCGCCTGCGACATTTACGTCTACCTGGACACCCGGGTAATCGAAGCTCGCGATGGTGTTGATTCCCCAATCGGTCCTGCCGGTGCCGATCGGCGGGCGCGCGGTAGGCAGTGCCACGCCAAATTCCGTACCGAGCGCGAGGTTTTCGTTAACGGGCAATTTGTACTTGAGGCTCAGCGTCGTGTCGCCACCGCTGTGCGCGGTGCTGCCGTCAAACCCGCGCTGCCAGTCGTAGGCATCCGTTACGATCAGAAAGGCCCAGCTTTCGTTCCACGCCAGCTTGAACGTCACCGGCGACGAAAAGCTGCGCGCGCTGTCGCCTCCCTTGGCCCAGGCCACGCCGGCCTCGAGTTCGGGCCAACCGGGTGCGGGGAGCTGGGCCGGCGTGGCGACCGACGGGCGATAGGGCACAACCGGGGGACCGTCGTCCTGTGCCCACGCAACGGTATTGCCCCCCACACAAGCAACGGCAGTTGCGGCGGCAAGCCCGCAGTTGCGCAGTCGCGATGCCATGCTGCGTTTCGGTGGACGGAGGTGACTGAGGTGCATGATGCTACTGATGGCCGCTACGCCATAGTGTCTGCAATGTGACCATGCGGCGCCGATCGATAGGATAAACGAATGAGCATTCAATCATCTGTGTAGGTGTGGCCGGCGTAACCGCGCAGGTCAGCGTACTTGTTGGCGAGTATGGACCCGTTGCGCGCGATCCGCGGACGGCTCTGGCACCCTCGACGACCAGGCCGACATCGGCCAGTTGCAGACGGTTGGCGCCACCGCCCAGTTGCCCGGAACCGGTCATTCGCGGAACCGCTATTCGATCAATCGGTCACTGCAAAGCAGTAGCGCCAGCACGATTAGCCAAGGCGCGACGGCGCAGAATTCGTACTCTTGTCGCGTCGAGGGCCGCTATTGGTGAAATTATCTTGACTGCAGCAGGCCGCGGGCGGCCCGCCTCACTTCGGGCGAGGAGAAGCGGAAGGCAGCGCGATCCAGCAAGTAGTGGATGAAGCCACTCGCGAAGCCCAGTGCCAGCAGCGCCGGCACGTACGGCGAGGAGCGCAACCACCACGCGGCGTTGCCGAAGATCCGGTCGGCGTAGACGTATTCGGTGGACACGGCCTGCACCTCCAGCACCGGCAGCAGCAGGGTGGAAACGACGGCGAGAACAAGCAGTACTGCCCAGCCGCGCCGGTTGATGGGCGCCAGCAGGCGCTGCCAGTGCGCGCCAGGTGCCTGGCCCCCACCGGAAGCCGCGAGCGAGGCGAGTCCCATCGCGGCGCTCCAATGCTGCACGCTCCAAAGCACGATGAACAGGAAGGGCTCGCGCGCGAGGAAGGCGAAGAGCACCATGGCCGAGACGCCGAGTACGTAGGCCACACGCGGCAGCGATGGGCGCTGCCAGCGCAGTTCGACGTGCAGCATCAGGGCGGTCAGGATCACAACGACGACGATGCCGCCATCGTGCAGCGTGTGCGCGAGCGCGTCCGCCCCGCCCGCTCCCAGCAGCGGCGCGATCCAGCGGTCATGGTAGGCGATCGATCCGGCCAGGGCCTCAGCCAGCACGACGAAGCCACCGCCTACGATGAGCGCAAACCACCGGTCGAGCCGTCGCGTGATCGCGTCCGACGCTCTGCCCGCGCGCGCTCGGTAGAGGCTGAGCAGTCCGAAGTGCTGCGCGGCGAAGTGGTAACTCACCAGCAGGTAGTCCAGGACGGCGAGCCAGACCACGCGCTCGGTCAGCGGTATCGGTAGCACGCTCTCGGGAGCCAGCAGCAGGGCGAAGCAGGCCACGGCAATGGCCAACGGGGCCACTACGAAACGCAGCCGCTGTGTCGCGAGCAGGGGGCGGTAGGCCGGGGTCGCGTAGGCCAGCCAGGCCGACGAAACGCGGTGGCCGAACCACAGAGGCACCGCGAGGACGAAGAATAGCCCGTCCACTGGGCTGGTGCGCACGTGGTCATGACCCCGCGCCAGTAGGAGGACGAGCGGTGCCAACCACAGCGCATTCAGGACCCAAACGAGGTCCCACGCCGGGCTCTTGATCCAGCGCATGGCGGTAGAAGGTAGCGCTTCGACCTCGTTTGATGCTTCGCGACCTGTGTAAAGGCTCGGGGCGACGCAAGGAGATGATTGTGCTGATGTTGCATCGCGAGCCGCTATTGAAGAAACCGAGCTGCATTTTCCCCTCTACCACAGGCCGACGCCAGTCATCGCTTGGGTCGACTGCCGAATGTCAGCCGCTCCTATCGAACAACGTTTGGACGCCACATAGCTGTCGTTCGGCGCGATGGACCGGCCGGCGCTGTCCGGCCAACAGTGGTCAGTCGGGGGCACAATCCAAATTGCCAGGAAGCGGACGTTCCAAGGGGTAATCGCCCGCAAAAATTATCGACGCCGTATCAATGTAGCCGATAGGCGGCGTGGCAGGCCACGCATTGCTGCATGACAGTGCCAAGCGACGCTAGGGCGGGCCGGGGATCGTTGCTCACGCTGGCCGTCTGGGCGTCGATGGCGAAGCGACTAGCCGCCCGATGCATTTGCGTCCCGAGGTCCTGCATCGCTTGCGGCATAAAGGGAGCAATGTGCGCGGCGCCATGGAGTTCGAGCGAACTCATGCCAAGGCGTTGCTCGGCGATGGCCGCGGCCTTGTCGAACGCGCCTTGGGAAAGGGCAACATCAATCTCTTGTAATGCCAGCAGATGATCGCGCATGCTGGTGATCGTGTGCAGGCGCATCGGCTCGGGAAATTGGACCAGTTGCCGGGAATCAGCTTGGGCGGCAGCGGCTCCCGACATCGAATGCTGGTGCTCCTGCGCAGCGGCTGCGAGCGCGAATGCGCCGGACAAGGCGACGGTTATGCCGTACGGAGTGCGGCGGTGATCTTCATTTTGCCCTCACAGGATAGCCAATTCGCCAGAGGCAACTGGCACGAAATGGATTCGATCCATCCCCTCGTTACCCGCGACTGCCGCACCCGCAGCCTGAGCTGACCGGCGCGTCTGCGCCAGCCAATTCGGCACCGGACCCCAGCCATCCGGCGATCTTCTCTCGACTGGGCACGCTGCCGGAGTGCACGACCTTGCCGTCGATTACCACTCCCGGCGTGGCGAGAATGCCGAAGGCCATGATGTCCTGGATCGCCTCGACCTTCTCCATAGTGATCGGCACGCCGAGTTGCTTGGCCACGTCTGCGACACGCTGGACCGTAGCACGGCAGTTGGCGCAACCCGTTCCCAATACCTTGACCGCTTTCATGCTGTTCTCCTTTAGATCTACAACACCGCATTGAACACGTAGCCGACGAGCAGGATGCCGCCGGCGACGACTGCGGCAAAAGTGGCTATGAGTCGAATCTTCAACACCTTACGCAGAATGACCATCTCGGGCAGCGAGAGGGCAATGACGCTCATCATGAACGCCAGCACGGTGCCGAGCGCAGCGCCCTTGGCCAGCAGCGCCTCGACGATGGGAATGATGCCCGCAGCGTTCGAATACATGGGCACGCCGATCAGGACGGCGACCGGCACGGACCACCAGACATCCTTGCCCATCAAGCTGGCCATGAAATCCTGCGGCACGTAGCCGTGGATGGCCGCTCCAATGGCAATGCCCGCGATGACGTAGGGCCAAACCCGCCCCACGATTTCGCGCACGGCGGCGAACCCTGCCTGCACACGCTCCGCCAGCGTCACCGTATCGACGCCCACCACGGCGCGGGTACGCGGCATGTTCTTCACCCAGTCTTCCAGGTACGCCTCCATGTGCAACCGCCCAATTACCCATCCAGACAGGATTGCGACCGCCAGACCGAGAATCAAATAGAGGCCCGCGATCTTCCAGCCGAAGAGTCCGAGCAAGAGCGCGAGCGCGACTTCGTTGACCATCGGCGCTGCGATCAGGAATGAGAAGGTGATGCCGAGCGGTACGCCCGCCTGCACGAAACCGATGAACAGAGGTACCGCCGAGCAGGAGCAGAACGGGGTGACGACGCCGAGCGACGCCGCAAGGAAATTGCCCACTCCCTCAGCGCGGCCGGCGAGCAGGGCGCGCGTGCGCTCCGGCGTGAAATAGGAGTTCACCATACCCATGACGAACACGACACCGGCAAGCAGCAGTAGTACCTTCGGCGTGTCGTAGAGGAAGAACTGGAGCGCGCCGCCCAATGGACTGGTCCGATCCACTGGCAACAGCGCCGTCAGCGACTCGGAAACCGGTATGAGCGTCTGGTACGCGATGAACCAAACGGCCGCGGCGACGATCAGAAACAGCTTCGGCCGCTGGTTGGGAAGCGTCAGGACGGCGTTCACGCGACCCGTCCCATGGCACGCGGTGGGCTACCGGAAAACGAATTTAGGCGAGCTTTCACTCTGCGCAGAGTCTCGGGCGGCACGCCTCCCTCGAGCAGCGCGTCGAGAAGCGTCCGTGCCCACTTCGGCAGACGCGCCAGTCGATAGTGCATCCATGTGCCCTCGCGGCGGGACGTGATCCAACCGCCATCACGCAGCAAGGCGAGGTGACGGGAGACGCTAGGCTGGAGGTCTTCGAGCGCTGCGACGAACTCGCATACACAAACCTCCCCTTCTAACGCGAGCAGGGCCAGCATGCAGCGCCGCGTCGGATCGCCCAGGAGGTCGATATTCGGATTCACAATTCAAATATAGCGCAAGCGTTATATATAGGGACGCAAGGCGGGTTGATCTGCGTCAGCCTTTGGCTTGATTCAGGCATCCGTTGAAGCCCCCGCCGGCCTAAACCGTAACGGAAACCGCCGCATCGGGTTCTCGGCGCGAGAATCCGGTGCCCGACAGCGCCACCTGCGTCGGCAAGACTTGGGAAATGCCAAGCGCAACTCCTCGCCGAGACAACGCGAGCGATGCGCATTTGTGCCACGTCAAGCCATGGACCGCGGAATACGCGTAGGTTGAAATCGTCCAAGCCGGCCGAAAAGGGGGATGTATGCGAATTTCGCCGTTGGTGTTCGTTTGGGGACTGGCCCTAGCTATTGGCGCCATCGTCCCGTCGTACGCTCAAGCGCCGGCAGCGAGGTCTGCGGCCTTCCTGCCACCAAACGAAGCGGACATTCCGCAGGGCCCGATGGGTGACTCCATTCGGTACGGCGCAAAGCTCCTGAAGCAGACTCAGATTTACGCGAAAGACTACGTCGGCAATGGTCTCAACTGCACGAGCTGCCATTTGAATGGCGGTACGACGGCGTACGCATCACCCTGGGTCGGCATCTGGGGCGTCTTTCCCGAGTATCGCAGCCGCAATGCCAAGGTCAATGCGTTGCAGGACCGTATCAACGATTGCTTCCAGCGCTCGATGAATGGCAAGTCGCTGCCGGTGGACGGGGACGAGATGCATGCGATTCTGAGCTACATGTGGTGGCTATCGAAGGACGTGCCCACCGGCATGGACGTGGAGGGGCGCGGGTTCAAGCGGATCAAGCTCCCCGATCCCGCAGTCATCGACCCCGTCCGCGGAGCGCAGCTCTACGCCGAGAAATGCACCGCTTGCCACGGGGTCGACGGGCAGGGACTGAATGGCGCCGACGGCGCGTATCTTTTTCCGGCTCTATGGGGTCCGAAGTCGTTCAATATTGGGGCGGGTATGGCCCGCCTCGCAAACGCGGCAGCCTTCACCAAGGCAAATATGCCGCTAGGTTCCGGCAATTCGCTGAGCGATAAGGATGCAATAGACATCGCGGCCTATTTCACGCGGCAGCCCCGGCCGGATTTTGCGGCAAAGGGCATGGACTGGCCAAAGGGCGACAAGCCCACCGATGCGCGGTACTGAATCGAGGCCATGTAGTAAGACTCTCCAACCGCCTCGGGCTGAATCCGGTAGCAACACAGACATGGAGGTTGGCATGAACACCAAGTATGGATTCGGGAAGATCGTCACGATGGGTTTCGACGACGCGGTAGCGCGCGTGACGCAAGCGCTACAGGCTGAAGGCTTTGGCGTTCTCACTGACATCAATGTCGCGGCTACGATGAAGAAGAAACTCAATCAGGACATGCCGCCTTACCGAATCCTGGGGGCCTGCAATCCTCCATTGGCACACCGCGCTATACAGGCGGAACCTGCAATCGGCCTCCTGTTGCCGTGCAATGTGGTGGTGCGCCAGGATGTTGCGGGCCGCGTCCACGTCGAGTTCATGGACCCCAATGCCGTGCTCGAGCTGGTCGACAAACCCGAGATCAACTTGGTTGCTAATGAAGTTCGACAGCGGTTGGAGCGGGTGTTGAGCGCGGTTTAGCCAGGTGAACTTCAAGGGTTCCTTTCGGCGCCCTTCGTTCAGGAGACTTGCACGAAGAGTGCATGTGTCGCGATTCACGCGGCATTGCACAGCCTACTATTCACTGGGATAGCGCATGTCCCCATTGTTTGCAGCTCGGCGCGGACCCAGCCCTGTCAAGGCGCAACGATGAGCTTGGCGAACATTCCATCCTTGTAGTGCCCGGGTTGATTGCAGAACAGCACGTAAGTGCCAGCCTTGAGATTGATCGTCAGCTTGCCAGTCTTGCCGGGCGCGAGGTCGGAGATCTCGCCCAATGAATGAACACGCGTCTCAATGACGCGGTTGGTTTTCGCGTCGATGGGGAGTTCACCCACACCGGCTACGCGCGCAACGAGGACCTCGTGCACGAGCATCTTCGACTGGTTCTCGGCCAGCAATGTGATTCGACCCGGCTTGACGGTGTCGTGATCGATGACGATTCGCATGTGCGTGATCGAGGGCTCCTCGGACGAGTCCTGCAGCTTGATGCCGAGCAACTGCGCTGGTGCGGCGCCGGCAGCGCTGGCGGCGAGAAAAAGCGAACACCATGCAAATCCGAACAGTCGTGCGGTCATTTTGAGATCCGTTGTGAATGCGCTGTGGGGAATGATGCAGGCCATTAGGGGCATTGCGCAAATCTGGGCGCGCTTATCGGGGAAAGTTCCTGGAGGCGGCCCTCCCACGGCGGCGGTCGACGGACTGCCGCGTGGGACGGCTGTTCTACGATCTGCAGTGGCCCGTCACGTTTCGTTGGCCGCTGTGTGCAGTTGAGTGGCCGCTCGGTCGAATTGCCTGAACCGCGGCGACCGGCCAAGAGCGGTCCTAACCCAAATTGCGCGATAGCAGTCCTTGCTCGGTGCTCGTCGCCCGGTGCCGGTCAGGCTGGGTATTAGGCTGCTTTGAAGTCGGCGATTCGGGTCCGCTCTGATGCCGGGTGCTAAACTCAGCGTGTGGACGCGCGACAGCATTGGGAACGGGTCTATCGTACCAAGCAGCCGACCGAGGTCAGTTGGTATACGCCGCATTTGGACGTGTCGCTCCGGATCATAGAGGAAGCGGCCCCGGAGCGAGGCTCGCGAATCATTGATGTGGGCGGCGGTGAAGCTACGTTGGTCGATGACTTGCTTGACCGGGGTTATCGCTATCTATCGGTAATGGATGTTTCCGCAACCGCATTAGAAGTGGCGAAGGCCCGTCTTGGTGAACGAGCGGCCGTGGTCGATTGGCTATGCGGCGATGTGACTACGTATCTGTTTACGTCCCATCAGTACGACGTGTGGCACGACCGCGCCGTA
The DNA here is from genome assembly GCA_963829415.1 of uncultured beta proteobacterium. Taxonomy (GTDB): domain Bacteria; phylum Pseudomonadota; class Gammaproteobacteria; order Burkholderiales; family Casimicrobiaceae; genus VBCG01. The sequence continues at coordinate 649,141 of CAWHII010000001.1, forward strand.
TTCCATTTCCTCACCGACCCGAAGGACCGCGCCGCGTATGTCCGTCAGGTGACGCACGCCGTCAAGCCCGGAGGGCACGTTATCGTTGGTACGTTCGGGCCAGAGGGACCGACGAAGTGCAGCGGGCTAGACGTGGTGCGATATGACCCAGATGCACTACATGACCAGTTCGGTGCCAATTTTCGGTTGCTGCGGCACCTGACCGAGATACACCAAACCCCGGCGGGCGCATCGCAACAATTCACGTACTGCTACTGCAAGACTTCCGAGGCCACCTCCGCGTAGTCTGCGAATGGCCGCTCTCCATACTGCGGCAGGCCGCAACGGGTCGAGAGCCGAGATACGTTCTTGTCGGTCAACAACTGGCCAACTCCGGCCGGTCGGCGTCACCACCTAGATTGCCGGGAAGCGGATGTTCGAAGAGATGATCGCCGGCAACACAGGTCTCAGCGGCCTATCAATGTAGTCGGTAAGCGGCGTGGCACGCCACGCATTGCTGCATGACGGTGCCAAGCGACGCCAGCGCTGGCCGGACATTGTTGCTCACGCTGGCCGTCTGGGCGTCGATGGCGAAGCGGCTGGCCGCTCGATGCATTTGCGTTCCGATGTCTTGCATCCCTTGTGGCATAAAGGGGGCGATGTGCGCGGCGCCGTGGAGTTCAAGCGAACTCATGCCAAGACGTTGCTCGGCGATGGTCGCCGCCTTGTCGAACGCATTTTGGGAAAGGGCAACATCGATTTCCTGCAACGCCAGCAGATGGTCGCGCATACTGGTGATCGTGTGGATGCGCATCGGTTCCGGAAACGTGACCAATTGTCGGGCATCGGCTTGGGCGGGAGCCGACTCGGTCATTATGTGCTGATGATCCTGGGCGCCGGCCGAAAGCGTGAAGGCATAAGCCGCCAATCCCGCCACTGCGAAGAAGCTGAACTTGTTCATGCGCATACCCTGTCCTTGATGAACTTCATGCGAATTTATGCGGAGCTACGGACCCGCTGCCGCCAACTCGTCGGGCGCACCTGGCTCGCGATTCCACGGCAGGGTCAGGATCGCCTCCAAACCACCGCCGTCATGATTGCGGAGGCGAACGTCCCCTCCGTGCGCCTGCGCGATGTTTCGCGCAATGCTGAGGCCGAGTCCCGTTCCGCCTGTGTCCCGGCTGCGTGAGCCTTCGAGGCGGTAGAACGGTTCGAAGACCTTGCTGATCTCACTCTCCGGTATTCCCGGACCGTAGTCGCGTACTCGAATGGTCAAAGCGTCGGCCCCTTCCTCGACCGTAACCGCCGCTCGTTGGCCGTAGAGGATGGCGTTGTCGACCAGATTCGATAGGCAGCGCTTGAGCAGTTGGGGTTCCCCCTTCAGGGGTTTGGTAACGCGGCCCTCGATGGTGACGGACCGCCCCATGGCCTCGTTATCGGCCTGCAGACCTTCAAGCAGTCCCATGATGTCGATGAGTTGCGTTGGCTCACGGTTGGAGAGGCCGCGCATGAATTCCAGCGTCTGCGTCACCATCGCTTCCATTTCCAGCAGATCGGACTCGAATTTCTGGCGCAGGCTCACGTCCTCCAGCAATTCGGCGCGCAGTCGCATGCGCGTCAGCGGCGTCTTGAGGTCGTGGGACATGGCTGTGAGAAGGCGCGTTCGCTCGTCGATGAAGTGGACCAGGCGAGTCTGCATCGTGTTGAAGGCGCGGGCGGCGCGACGGACCTCGGCCGGGCCGCCTTCCTGCAACGGTGGACGGTTAATGTCGCGCCCGAGTTCGTCCGCGGCGGTGGCGAGCAATTGCAGCGGACGCGTGACCCAACGTACCGCGATGTAGGACAGGAGCAGCACCGCAGCAAGCAAGGTCGCGAGGGTCAGCAACACCCGCCAGGGCAGAGTCGCCGATTCTTGAGTGACCTGGGTGTCGAAGGTCGCCCAGGTTCCGTCCTGCAGGCGGACCTGGATCAGGAACGAAATCCCGTCCGCGGGGAAGCGGTGCATGCCGGGTCCGCCCATCGGTCCGGCACCCATGGGGCCGCGCCCTCGTCCGGCGCCGGGCGCCCATTCCGGGGGTGTACCGCTCATGGCCACCCGAATCGGCCGATCGTCACCCAGCGCGGTGTGCAATACCGAGGAAAACATCGCAGCGCGAGCCCCACCCGTCGCCATCGAGTCCTCGGAGGATGGCGTGCGATCCAGCGAGACTACCAGCGGCGGCACGTTCAGAATGCCGACGATCCGTTCTCGCTCGACCGGGCTCAGCGAATCCAGCAGCGTGACGATGTCGGCGATCCGTTGCGCCGGCTGCATCCCGCTCGCGCGGACGAGCACGGAGTCGCGCTCGACCAGGTTGATCGCCGCGCTCAACAGTTGCGCGACGATCAGCCCGCTCGCCAGCACGAGCATCAGCCGGCCAAACAGCGACCGTGGGAGCAGACGCATCACGTCGCTTCCGTCACGGTCACGGCGAGCACGTAGCCTTCGCCGCGCACCGTTTTGATCAGCCGCGGTTCGCGCGGATCGTCGCCGAGTCGATGTCTCAGGCGGCTCACCTGCACGTCGATGCTGCGGTCGAGTGGGTCCGCCTCCTTGCCCTGCGTGAGGTCCACCAATTGGTCGCGATTGAGCACGCGATTCGGATGACTCAGGAAGATGCGCAGCAATCGATACTCAGCACCGCTCAACGGCGTCACGACATTCGTCGCGGAAATGAGTTGCCGCTGCGCGGTATCGAGCACCCAGTCGGCGAAGCGGATGTGCCTGACGCTGTCCGGTTGAAGGTTCTCCGGCAGGCTTCGCGCCCGGCGCAGGATCGCCTTGATGCGCGCCAGCAACTCGCGGGCACTGAATGGCTTGGCCAGATAGTCGTCGGCGCCCATCTCCAACCCGACAATGCGGTCAGTTTCCTCACCTCGTGCCGTGAGCATGATGACCGGCGTGTCGGATTTTGCGCGCAGATTGCGGCACAGGGTCAGGCCATCGTCGCCGGGGAGCATCAGGTCGAGCACGATCAGGTCGATCCGTCCGGCATCGAGGGCCTGCCACATGCCACGGCCGTCAGCGACGGCCGTGACGCGCAGGCCGTTCTTCACCAGATACTGGCTCAGCAGGCTGCGGATTTCGGCGTCGTCATCGACGATCAGAATGTGGTCGGGCGCGTCCATGGCGCAATTCTCGGATGGTTGCGGGCAAATCAGGCAAGAGAAAAGTAACGCAGTGTGTCATCCGGCGGGTTGGTTGCAGTGCGCTACCAAAAGGTCCCGCCTCGACATGCTGCGCTTACACGGAGGTGCTGAAATCATAACCGTAGCAAAGGCCAATCCAGCAAAGGTGCTGGATGTCCTTGGAACAGACCTCTCACCGCACATTGGAGACGCATCATGACAAGAACTCACACCCTTATCGCCGGCCTCGTCGCCGGTGTCGCGCTGGCAGTCGCGGCCGCTACTTATGCCCAACCGTACGGCGGAACGGGCCAAGGTTTTGGCCCGGGCATGGGCATGGGACCCGGCCACGGCCCGATGGCCGGGTTCGATCCTGCGGCAATGGCTGACTCTCGCTTGAGCGACCTGAAGGCGCAGTTGAACATCAACAACTCGCAGGAAGCCGCGTGGCAAGCCTTCGCAACCCAAGCAAAAGCGCAGGCGGCAAGCATGCAGGCGATGCGCGCCCAGATGCAGCAGGACACGGGCACGGCGCCGGAACGCATGGCGCAGCGCACGACGGCGATGCAGCAGCGTGCCGCCGGGATGGCGACGATGACCAATGCGTTCGGGGCGCTCTATGCCGTGCTGACTCCGGAACAGAAGGCCATCGCTGACCAGAACGTCGGGATGATGGGTCATGGCGGGATGCGTCACGGCTTCGGCGCACGGGCTGGCTGACCGGATCGGGGCGGGCCATCAATCCAGTACCAAGTCGTGTGAGCTTAGGGGGCTGCGGTGCGCAGCCCGCTTGGCGCGGACTCTTTGGCACAGTTATACCGGACCGTGCCGAGGTAGTCCTCTTACACCTCGCAGCGCCGAGCGTTCACGAAAATTGTCCTACTCGCCACTCTCGTTGGGGAGCATCCATCCAAACGCAGCCGAGCTTATTGCGGCGAGCACATCGCGACTGGCGGATTGCCATATCCTTCCGCAACGAAGCCACTGCCCATCATCATGGTCTGCACTCGAGCGTCCATCGTATAGCGATGGTTCGTGTCGGCGCGTTGGTTCCATGTGCGATAGACCGACAGCATTCCGGCAGGGCAGGCGCCGGTAGATGTGTTGGGCATGTAGATCTGGAATACGTTGCTTGATTCCAGAATCCACTGATCCGGCCACTTTGAATGCACCAATGCACATTCGTCCGGCGACGCCGAATAGAAGTGCGTGTCCAGACCGTACGCGGGGCTGCCGTAGTAGCGACAAACGGATGAAGCCATCCCCGCCGTATTGGCGGCTGGATCAACGACATTGAAGCTCATTCCGGTCCGTTGCCAGCCAACAAACTTACCACTATCCAGTGCGTCAATCTCTGCCGCATTCGCAGTCATGAAGTAGTGGCCGAGTCCGGAATTGAAGTACTCGACCGCTCGTGCAACGGCCGGCACCGGTCCCGCTGGCATCGTCACCTTGGCAAGCACGCAGCCGGCCCCCGTCTTTGCGCCGACATCGTCGAGTCAAGCCGTGCTACGCTGCGCTCGATCGCGCCTTGCGGCGTTGGATTTGCTGTCCTTTACGATGCAGCGCCATGTTTGACCGTGCCGGTGAGCAGGGATCGTGCACGCCGCACATCGTAGGCGCCGACCCCCTCTTCGAACCACTGGTACGCCGACGCGAGCGTGCCACGTAGCGTCGCGTCCCTCGCGAGCGGGTCGAGGAGCTCGCAAAGATCCGTCGCACTTCGCAGTTCCCAGAGCTTCGCCTGCTGCTGCCGCGCCAGGTCGATGGACTGGCTTAACCAATCCTCGGCCGCGGCAAGGTCGCCTTTCTTCGCGAAGATCATGCCCTTGAGGCGCAGCAACTCGGCAAGGTAGAAGCGCTCGCCCGTCATCTCGCTGATCGCGAGCGCCTGGGCGAGCGCGCCCAGCGCTTCATCCAGGCGGCCGTCGACGATCAGTCCGTTGACCAGCAGCGATATGCCGAAGGTCTGATAGGCACGCGCCGCCATTTCCCGGTGCGCGTTCATGCCCGCCTGTATCTCGTGAAGTCCCTCCGCACAGCTGCCGCCGCGGACCAGCGATGCACCGCGGATCATCTGCGAGATGCCAATCCAGGTAGCGAATCGTTGTTCCCGTGCCATGTCGAGGGATTCGGTGGCCCGTTTCAGCGCCTGTTGCGAATCCGCTTGGACGTGGAGAGCGCTCGCCAGGAAGCACAAGGACATATTCACCGTGTGCGGATCGCCCAGCGCCTGCGAATGACGAAAACCCTCTTCCGCGGCCCGCAATCCGCTCTCCAGGTGACCCATCATGGAGAGCGTCAGGGACAGGTAACACAGCACCGACGACTTCTGATCCTGGACATCGGCGAGCTGCTTGCTCCGGTCCGACGCTTCATCCTGCTCGTAGAGGACGCGCGCCTGCTCGAGGTGTCGCCGGGCCGTCGTGAAATCGCCGGTGAGAAACGACATCGCTCCAATCATTCGATGCCCCATCACGAACGGCGAACTCGATGCCTGTCCCGCCGCCCGCGCTAGACATTCTTCGCCGGCTTCGCGGCATTCCTTGAACTCGGCGCGGGTGATGTGAAATGAACCCAGGCGCGACAGCACGGCGAAGATCTCAGGCGCGTCGCCGAGCGCCCGGCACAGCCCATGCGCCTTCATGTACGCATCGCCGCATTCGGCGGCGGAGAACCCGCGGAATTCGGCGTTGATGTCCCCGAGGGCGATGTACAGCAGCAGCTCCTGCCGCATTCTCGACGCGGACCCTGGCTGCGCTTCGAGGAGGTAGAGCCCTCTTTCCAGGTGCGTGATCGCTTCGACGAATCCGGAGCGTTTCGCCGAAAGTTCCGCCGCCTTGACGAGATACCGCACCGCGTGCTCGGTGTCGCCGGCCGCCTCAAAATGGTTGGCCAGGAGCTCGGGCTGCTCGTTTGCCGTCTCGGGAAACTCGTCGACCAGGATTCCCGCAATGCGCCCGTGCAGCGCCGACTGTTCCTTCTTCAACAAGCTGGAATACGCCGCATCGCGAACTAGCGCGTGCTTGAATCCGTAGACCAACACGTCCGCCGAGCGGCTGCGCAGCAACAACCCCGACTCGACGAGCCGGTAGAGCTCCTCCTTCAGGACCTCGCCGGGAATGTCGGTCACCTTGGAGAGAAGTTCATACGCGAACTCCCTACCGATGACCGCTCCGATTTGCGCCACTCGCCGCGCGTCCCCCAATCGGTCAAGGCGCGCCATGAGCGCGTCGGTCAGCGTCGCGGGGATGACAAACTCCTGGCGCCGCTTCTGCCGGGAAACCGCACCGTCGACACGCTGCAACTCGGCAAGATCGAGCATGTCCCGCGTGAGATCCTCGATGAACAGCGGCAGGCCGTCGGTCTTGTCCGCGATCTGACGGATCGTGGGTTCCGGGATGTCCCGGTTGGCGCACAAGACTTCGATCATGGCGATCGAGTCGTTTCGCTCCAGCGGAACGAGCGGCAGGTGCACGAGCTGAGTCTTGTCATCCCAATGCGATTGGAATTCGGGCCGGGCGGTCAACAGCGCGAAGACGGGCAACTTCTTCAGGCGATCAATGAGCGCACCGATCAGTTCGTCCGTCGAGGGATCGATCCAATGCAGGTCTTCCACCACCACCAGCACGGGGCGCCGCGCAGCGAAGACTTCCAGCAGATGCATGAGCACCTGGAACAACCGATGCTTCTGCCGCTGCACCGACATCTGCAGCGCGGGGTATCGTCCTTCGTAGCGGATTGACAGCAGGCTTGCCAGCAACGGCACGGTTTCCGCCGGATCATCCGCCGTCCGGCGAACGAGAACCCCGAGTTTGCGCAACTTGCGATCGGCGTCGTCGCCGTCCGCAAAGCCCGCGGCAAGCGAGACCTGGCGAATGACCGGTGCGAGGGGAGTGCTCTGCAGATGGGACGAGCAGTAGTACCAGAGGCGCAGGCACTGGCTGCCGACGACGTGCGTGGCGACCTCCTCGGTGAGGCGGGACTTGCCGACCCCGGGTTCGCTCGACAAAAGCACGGCCCGGCCTTGGCCTTTCCGCACGTCCTCCCAGATCTCGCTGAGGTGCCGCAACTCGGTCACCCGGTCCACGAGCGGCGTCAGGACCGACGCGCGCAGCGCCTGGAAGCGGCTCTGCACGTTGCTCTCGCCCACGACGCGCCACGCCTGGACGGGTTCGCCAAAGCCCCTCAGGTTGTGGCGGCCCATGTCGGCGTATTCGAAAATGCCGCCGGTCAAGCGGCGGGTCTGGTCCGAGACCACCACCATTCCCGGTTCGCCAAGTCCTTGCAGGCGAGCCGCCAGATTCGGCGCGGCACCCATCGCCGAAACTTCTTCGACACTTCCCCCATAGCTCGGATCCCCCGTGGGCAGCCGCGCGCTGCCCGACATGTCGCCCACCACGACCACGCCGGTGGCAATGCCGATGTGGACCTGGGAATCCAGCCCCTCCGCTGACGGCTGCGCCGACGCCGCGACGATGTCGAGCGCCGCCCGCAAGGCCCGCTCGGCGTCGTCTTCGTGCGCGCGCGGGTAGCCGAAGTACGCTAGGATGCCGTCGCCCACGTAGTGCGCGACGGTTCCGCCATGGCGCTTGATGATGGCCCCGCATCGCTTGCGATATGCCTGGACCAGCTCGGTCAACTGTTCCGCATCGAGCTGCACGGAGAGCGCGGTCGAGCCTACCATGTCGCACATCATCACGGTGAGCTGCCGCCGCTCCAGCGTGAGCTTGTCGCTCATGCGATCCACGAGGGAAGGCCGTCGCCGGCAATGACCGCCAGCGACGATGCGCTTCCGGTCGCCGCGGCGTGCAACGCCTTACGGCTGAGGATGTATGCGCAGCCGGATCTTGAAGTGGTCATAGAGGTACGGCACAGGATCCGTGCCAGTCCGCGGCCCCACCAGCTCGAAACGGGCAGCTTTCAGCAACGAGGCCAGCGTCGCCTTCAGGAGAAATCGCGCCACGAACTGGCCGGCGCACGATTGGCGCCCGGCGCTGAAGAAGTAAAGGCGCGGCGAGGGATCCGCGGAGCCCTGCCTGGGCGCAAACCGGTTGGCGTCGTTGCCGAAGTACTCGACGTCGCGATGATAGAACCCGGCATGAATCAGGACCTTCTCTCCTTCGTTGACGGTGACCCCGTCAACCACCGGGAACGACCTGCGGACACGGCGCAGGAGGATCGGCACGGGCGTCCAGAGGCGCAGCCCTTCGGCGATGCAGCCTTCGAGGTAATCCAGTCCGTCGATCGCCCGCGCGGCGGGTGCTTGCATGGCGTCGATCTCGCGTTGCACCCGGTCGTACACGTCCGGATGCGAGGCGAGCAGGGCGAGGGTCTTGGCCATGTTGATCTCCAGCGCGTCCTTGATCACGAAGAACCAGAAGGCGATCTGCGTCGACGCGCTGGTCACCGGCGTCGGGGGATGGCTCGCAAGCAACGCCGCGCTGTCGGCCATCAAGCAGCGAGTGGAGGCCGCATCGCCTTTCGCCTCGGCGCCGTGCCGGGCGAGGTAGCCTTCGAGACGTGCATAAAACGCGGCAAACGCAGCGCTTGCCCGCGGCAGCAAATACCAGTTGCTCCGCTTTACCACTTGCGCGAGTTGCGCAGTCATCTCGGGGTCCACGCAACCCTCCCCGAGCAGGACCTGGTGAGAGATCCGCTCGGCGAGAGCCTCGAAATCTTCCCATCGCAATTCGGGGCCCCGCTCTTTCGCGAATCGCGCGACTTCGGCCGTGATCACCTGCGTGAAGGCGTCCGCATGAGGATGCAACCGTTCGCCGAATTGCAGAACGCTCACGTTGAACGCGCGGCGCACCGGCCATTCCGGGTCGCACGAAATGACCAAGGAGTCCGGGACGAACTGCGACAGCGTGCGCTTTTTTAGGTCGGGGTCCGCAGCATTGTCGGCGGAGGCCATTACCGCGTCCATGCCCTGCGGGTCCATGACCAGGAGTGTCGCGCTGAAGGGAAACCACAGGCGAAGGTAGCTGGAGCGATACTTTTGCCGGAGCCCCGAAAGAAAACGATTGGTGGCTTCCCCCGCGTTCCACCGGACCAGCAAGCCGACGAGCATTCGGTTGGGCGCGGCCAGACCCCACAGGAATGCAGGCACGCTCACGCGGCATTGGAAGCGCAGCGTGTCCCAGAGCGAGAGCTTTCCGACCTCGAGTGCCATCGACTCTCCCCCTTGGCTGTCCGGCACCCCGCGGCGATGGAGCAGTGAAGGGGTAGCTTAGCGACTCAATCCGCGAAAGTCACGCCCGGCGCCGGCAAGCCAAGCGGGCATCTCAAGGGAGTGCCTCGATCCTTTCGACATAGCCATCGTGCGTGACGAAATTGATCGGCGCATGATCCTTGATCAATGCCGGCGACTCGACAAACAACGCAGGCAACTCGAAAAAAAAGCTGCGCGCCGTTCGGGGGCGCGCCAGGAACGCCGGTTCGCGCGCCGCCTCGTCCTCCGGCCTGTCGCTGATCGCGCCTCCGCCAAGCAACAGGCGCAACTGACCTGCGTGCTCGTAGCGATCCGGCGTGATCTCCTGCTGGATCAGCGACACGGCGAACTGTCCGATGGTGCTTGCGTTCGGGTTCGCCAGCGCGACCTCGAATCGGCTCAACTCCCGTGGCGGCACGTGAGGAACGAGGTCGCGATCGTTGACGCACCGAAAGGTGATGGCGCGCAACGCCTGGTCATAGCGGGTTCGGAAGTCGATGTCACCCACGCGCGGTTGACCGAACGTGTAGACCCCGGCAAGCCGATGGTTCCCCGTGTTGGCGAGGAGCGCCGCGGCAACCATCGCGAGGGCGCCCCCCAAGCTGTGGCCGGTGATCCACAGCGGCCGCACGCCGTCGTCGTGCGCCTGAAGCGCTGCCAGCACCTGGGCAAGCACGACGGCGACCCCGTCCGCCCACCCTTCGTGGATCCGACCCCAACCCGGGATTTGAAACTTGGACTCGAACGGGACCTGCCGAGCTTCGAAGTCGGTGCCGAAGTCCCGCAGGTTGGTGGGCTCGGTGCCGCGAAAGGCAACGATCGTCGCGTCCCGGCGAACCGCGACGTAGGCCTGCGTGTCGGTCACATGTTGGTCCGAGTTGCAGGGCGTCACAGGGTCGAATTGCTGCCGGCTCAGATCCGTGATTATTTTGCCGGTGTCGCTATAGGCCAGCAACGCGCAGTTCGCGAGCGCCAGGGCATTGTCGCGGCTCCAGGCTCTTTGCTCGGGCTTGAGCGTCCACTGCCACAGCTTGCGCGGCTGTTGTCCGAACAGCATCAGGATGGGGTCCATTGGAGAGTCCTCCAGGATTGGCATCGAGTTGTATCGGTCGCCAGGGGCGCCTCGCGCGCCACCGCCTTGCGTGTCCTCGCCCTCGCATAGTACAGGGTGCCGTACTCCGGGCCGAACCCGAAGATGCAGTCGCCAGATCCGGTCCCGTCGTGTCGGCGAAGCGCGCGTGCGTCGCCGGCGACAGGTCGGCAATTCGATAGTCGCGCCACTCTTCAAAGAAGTCATCGCCGGCCATCGACCATCGTCGGCTATCGGCCACAGCCGGTCGCTCACCAGCGCGTCCTAGCGTAGCGTAGGATAGCTGGATTTCCATTGGTCGGAGGACGATCCAGCGATGGACCGGCGTGCATTCGTAGCTGCGCTCCTTGGCGCGCTGGCGACGCCGGTGCTCAGAGCGCAACAGGGCCATCCACCCGTTCAACTCGGATTCCTGCGCATTGTCGCGCCACCCAAGATCTACATCGACGCGCTCGAGCAGGGATTGCGTGATCGTGGATATATCCCAGGGCGCGATGTCGTGATCCAGTACCGCTTCGCGGACGACCGGGAGGGACAACTCGATGAACTCGCCAAGGAACTGGTTGAGCGCAAGGTCGCTATCATCCTGGTAGCCGGCAATCAGGCAACCCGTGCTGCAAGAAAGGCGACGCGGACGATTCCGATAGTAATGGCCGTCGTGAACGATCCGGTGGCCAGCGGCTTCGTCACCAGTTTGGCGCGGCCTGGTGGCAATATTACCGGTACCACGCTCTTGAGCAGCACGCTCGCGGGCAAGCGGCTGGAGCTGTTGAAGCAAATGCTTCCGAAGGTGTCGCGTGTGGCGGTCCTTCTTAACAAGGACAACCCCGCTCATGCGGTCGCATGGAAGGAAACGCTCGACGGGGCAAAGACCCTTGGAATCGATGTCCAGCCCTTTGAAGTGCAGGGTGCGGCGATGCTCGACGAGGCGTTTGCCGGCATGGTCAAGGGCCGTGTGGATGCGTTGGTCTTGCTCGAGGATGCGATGTTCGCGACCGAACGAGCGCGCATCGCGGCGCTCGCCGCGAAGACACGCTTGCCGGCGGTGTACGGCCAAAGGAACAGCGTCGACGACGGCGGCCTGATGTCCTACGGGCCCAACATCGTGGACGTATATCGAAACGCTGCGAGCTTTGTCGACAGGATTCTGAAAGGCGCAAAGCCTGCAGATTTGCCTATCGAGCAGCCGACCAAGTTCGAATTGGTAATCAACGTGAAGACCGCCAAGACGCTCGGGCTTACGATCCCGCAGTCGCTGCTGGTACGCGCAGACGAAGTGATCGAGTGACCCTGCAAATGTCCGCTATCGAGAACGGCGACTGACCGGAACGGGTCGATAGCTCAGGTTCGTTCCACGGTCACGAACGGCTGCTTACCGTATTGCGGACATTGAGGCGGCGCCGGCCAAATAGTGCTATCGGCCAACTGCAGACGTAGCGCATCGCGCTTCGTAGCGGTCATAGATCGCGCCTGGTCAGCCGACCGCAGCGGGCAGGTACCGCGTAATATTGCCAAACTTCCGTTCGTCAACCGAGGTGGGTCGATAATGGATCGGCGGACATTTGTTGGCACGGTGGCTGGCGCGCTCTTCGCAGCATCGAGCATTGCCTCTGCGCAGCAGCCGGCGAAAGTCTGGCGTATCGGTTTCCTCTCAGCAATATCGCGCCAGTCTTTACTCGACCTCGGCAGGTACGAGGCGTTCCTGCAGGGCATGCGCGAGCTCGGTTATGTCGAGGGAAAGAATCTCATCATCGAGGGACGCTATGCCGACGGACGCTACGAGCGCCTACCGGGCCTTGCGGCGGAATTGGTGCGGCTCAACGTAGATGTCATCGTTGCATCCCCATCGCCAGCGATCCGAGCTGCGCAGGATGCGACCGCCAACATTCCGATCGTCTTTCCGAGCACGGGGGACCCCGTCGGCAGCGGCTTTGCCGCCAGCTTGGCCCATCCGGGACGCAACCTCACGGGGTTATCGAACACCAACTTGGACATCAGCGCAAAAACTTTAGAGCTGCCGACCATGATGGTGCCTAAGATGTCGCGCGTTGCCATCCTGGCGAATCCCGGCAGCTCAACCGAGTCGGCGATTCTGAAGAGTATCGAGGCCGCCGCTCCCAAAGTTGGCGTACAGACTATAGCCATCGAGGCAGGTACTCCAGAGGAAATCGAGGCCGGCTTCGCACGCATGAAGCGGGAACGTGTCGACGCCGTTGTCATTGCGGGTGACGCGGTTTTCACCATGCACGCGCGAAAGATCGCCGATCTCGCGCTCAATTTCCGCCTACCGTCGATAACCCAGACCGCGCTTTACGCCAAGGTCGGTGGCTTGATGAGCTACGGGCAAGACACGACCGAGAGTTACCGGCGCGCGGTGACCTACATAGACAAGATTCTCAAGGGCGCCAACCCGGCCGAGTTGCCTATTGAACAGCCCACCAAGCTAAGTTTGCTGATCAACCTTGGGACTGCGAAGGCTTTAGGATTGTCGATCCCGCCGTCGCTGTTGGTGCGCGCGGACGAGGTGATTCAGTGATCGGCGTTCAATGCAATCACCGCGTAAGCGGGGATGTGCTGCCCCCACTTAACGCCGACCTGCCTCGTACGTTGAACGGCTGCTGTCGAGAAAGACGAGTGGCCGGAACGGGTCGGATCCGGGTGTAGAACTACACGAGTCCACCAGCGGCTCCATGCCAGGTATCTGACCTTGGAAGGTCGAAGTCGCCGGACTCGACCCGACCAGGACCGGCCATAGCGCCCCATTCTCGAAAGCGGCCGCTCACCGGAAAGGGCTGGCCACAAGCCAGTACTCGTCTTGTACCGCAGTGTTCGCGGATCGCAGTAGTTGCGGCGAATTTTTCGCCTGCCGACAGCAGCCAGGACACCTTCCACTCACGCTTCGGGCAGCAGTTTGCGGATCAGTCCCAGGAGTTCAAAGGGGCTATACGGCTTCGTCATGTAGGCGGTCGCCCCGGCTTCTTTCGCTTTCTGGTCGTCGCCACTCAGCGCGAACGAGGTGATGGCGATTATCGGCGTGGCCGCGGTAGCGGGCTCCAGGCGCAATTTTCGCGTCGCGTCGAGCCCGGACATCTTGGGGAGCTGGATGTCCATGAGGATGAGGTCCGGACGCTTCTCCAGCGCCATCGCCACGCCCGCTTCGCCGTCGTGCGCTTCGATCAGGAGATAGGCGGTGCGTTTCAAGAGATCACGCACCATCTTGCGATTGAACTCGTTGTCCTCGACGTACAGGATTGTCCTGGCACTCATGCTGCCGCCTTTTCGTGTACGCGCAGCGGGAGTTCGAAGATGAACGTCGAGCCCTTGCCGGGCTCGCTCTCCACCCAGATCCGGCCTCCATGCAATTCGACGAATTTCTTCGTGATCGAGAGGCCGAGGCCCGAGCCGCCGTACTCGGACGCAATCGTGGCGTCGGTCTGCTTGAACTCGGTGAAGAGGCTCGCGATCTTGTCCGGCGGGATGCCGATTCCGGTGTCCGTGATTCGATAGGTGAGCAATCCGTCCTTGTGCTCGACCGCGACCTCGACCTTTCCGGTCTTGGTGAATTTCAGCGAGTTGCCGGCGAGATTCACGAGGCACTGGGTGATGCGACCCGAGTCGCCGTAAGCAAGTGGAATGTCGGCGGGCACTGTGACGACGAACTCCAGCCCTTTGTCCGCCGCCAGGGGACGCAGCGTGGCGCGCACGCTCTCCACCATGTCCTGGACCGAGTAGTCCGCCAGCGCCAGTTCCATGCGTCCCGCCTCGATCTTGGCGAGGTCGAGCACGTTGTTGATGAGACGCAAGAGGTGCTTGCCGCTCGACTGGATGTCCTCGAGCGGCTCCTTCATGCTGGCGGGCACGTCGCCGTAGATTTCACCGAGGATCATCTCATTGAAGCCGAGGATGGCGTTGAGTGGCGTCCGCAGTTCGTGACTCATGCTGGCGAGGAATTGCGACTTGTGCCGGCTCGCCGTTTCCAGTTGGCGGCCCTTTTCCGCGATCTCGCGGAACAGCCGCGCGTTCTGGATCGCGAGCGCCGACTGCGTGGCGAAGGTCTTGAGGAGATCGACGATCTCCGGCGCGAACGGGCCCGGCGTCTTGCGATTTACAAGCAATCCGCCGAGCAGGTGGTCCACACGGAGCAGGGGCACCGCGAGGAGTGCACGATTCCCGGCGCGGATGAGGAGCTCCTTGCGCGCACTCTGGTAGCTGTCATCGAGCGTATCGGGGACTTGGGTCGGCTCGAGCGTAATGGCCGAGCGCCCGAGCGCCCCATCTCCCTTGCGGGTAGGCGCCTTCCGGATGTCCTCCATGACATCCAACGGCATGTTCTCGGCCGCCTGCAGCCGGAACTCTTCGGCGCGCTCGTCGTACTCGTAGATCGACCCGCCGTCGAGCCCCGTGAGCTGCACGGCCCGAGAGACGATCGTCTTGAGCACGGTCTCCAGTTCGAGCGTCGAACTGACCGCCTGTCCGACCTCGCCGAGCGCTGTGAGTTGCCCTACCGAGCGCGTCAGCGCCCCCGTGCGCGCTTCCAGTTCCTTGAACAGCCGCACGTTCTCCATCGCGATTACGGCCTGATCGGCGAACGTCTGAAGAAGATCACGTTGCCTGTCCGAGAAGGGGCGAACTTCTAGGCGGCGAATGAGAATCGCTCCCATGGGCGTTCCTTCGCGCAGCAACGGCGTCGCAAGCGTCGTCCGATGACCGTCCATTTTCGCGTACGTACTCCCCGTCGGGAACTCGATTTCTTCTGCCGCGAGGTCATGAACGTGGATCGTCTGGCGGTCACAGACTGCCCGGCCGGTCACCGAGCCTCGATCGACCGGCAGTCCGGCGCTGGGGTGGCTGGTCGTCGGAATGTGGCCGTAAGACGCCGCCTGCCGAAGAATTTCGCCCTCAAGCAGAAAGATCACGGCGTTATTTGCGTCACACAGCCGAGCCGCATTCTCTCCCACCGCGTCCAGCACTGGTTGGATGTCGGTAGGCGAGCTGCTGATCACCCGCAGGATCTCGCTCGTCGCCGTCTGCCGCTCGAGCGCCTCCTTCGTCTCATTGAACAGGCGCACGTTCTCGATCGCGATTACCGCCTGATCGGCAAACGTTTTGAGAAGGGCGACCTGCGACTCGGGGAACTGCCCCGGTTGCAAGAGGCAAACAACAATGGCACCGATCACGTTCTCTTCGTGCATTAACGGAACGCCGAGTACGCTGCGGAAACCTCCAATGAGGGTTTGTGCGCCAATCTCGTAGTCACGATCCTCCAGCACATCCGGGATTGCGACAATGTTCCGTTCCAGGACCGTCCGGCCCGCTGCGGTATCGCGGCCGGGAGGTCTGGGAAAGACCGAGCGTATGGCTGCAGAATATTCCGGATTCACATTCGCGTTTTCGACCACCGCAAGGTGGATCAAGTCGCCATCGAACCTGAAGACGTTCGCCAAGCCGGCGCGGCACAGCTTTAGTGCAGCCAATGCGATGGCCTCGAATACCGGCTGCACGTCCATCGGCGACTGGCTAATCACGCGCAGGATTTCGCTCGTCGCTGTCTGCTGCTCCAGAGCCTCCTTCGTTCCCTTGAAGAGGCGAACGTTCTCGATGGCAATCGCGGCTTGGCGGGCGAAAGTCTCAACCAGCGCGACCTGCTCAGGCGAGAATGGACGAGGCTCGCGGCGGTAGATGAAAAGCACCCCGGACGCCCCGCCTTCGCGCATCAGTGGAACCGCGAGCACGGCCCGGAACCCCAGCTCCTGCTGCTTCGCGCGCGGCGAATCCGGATATTCAGAGTCCAGCAGAGGTACGACGTCGGCGTGGTGGATGGTCTTGCAGTCGAGTACGGCACGGCCGATGACCATGCTTCTCGTCAGCGGCCAGGTTCGCTTCACCCCGCGCGAATCATCGCGCTCCTCGTCTGAGCCAGCGTCGGCCCAAAAGGCGACGGTCGGGCGAAGCACATTACCTTCGACGAGCAACACTTGCGCAAACGACGCATCGCACAGGTGGGCGGCCCACTTGGCGACGGTGGCCAGCACCGGCGTCACGTCGCCGGGCGAGCTCGAGATCACCCGGAGGATCTCGCTGATCGCGGCGTGCTGTTCCAATGCCTCTGCGAGGCGCTGCTTGAACTGCGGGCCGGTAGAGGCCTCAACAGTCCGCGGTTTTCTGGCGACAGTTGGCCGTGCTACTACCTTGGCCTTTGCAGATTTCGCGCCCCGTTCCATCAACCCTCCTTGCGACTATCAGGTGCTACGATAGCGCAGCGATCGACCCTAGCCTACGCCGCAAAGCCGATTCGAGGAAGATCGGCGTGCTCAGCAGCGGCCGCCGTACAACAGATGTGCGCCCCGGACGGCTCGCGAACCAAGAACAAGGAATACCGGTCAGGCCGGCGCGCAGCACTGAGCGAAGCACCGGCGAGATGGCGCTTCGTTTGCCGGTCACTTGCGAACCCACCGCCCCGGAACCCCCTCCCCACCGTGAATAAGCTTAGTCCCGCGCTGCGCGACGGCGACACAGATGCTCTCACGATGCGCGACGAGCTGCCGCGCGGCCGCCGGCAACGAGGCCGCGCGGCAGTCGTCACTCGCGAAACCCGCGGCGCTCGTCGAGGCGCGCTAGGTGCACTCGCCGTGTGTCCGTTCTTGCGGATATCAATGGCAGCTTTCCGGCAAGGCGAAGGACAGTAACGGGTCGCGAGTTGCCGTTCGCGGACGGACAACTCGCGGCCATCTGCAGACGGTCGGCGCCGCCGCCCAAGTTGCCCGGACGCTGACGTTCCACCATGGCTGCTCCTTTGGTCGTATAACCCTTGAGCTAACCGGCGTGCGCCTTCGCACGCCCGTGTTTCCCGCGCCGTGCACACCAAGTGACGTACCGGCGCAGGAACATGCGCACGCGCGTTGCCGGCCTTGGCAAACCTGGGACGCTATCTGCCTTCAGCGTTCCTAAAGGCCGGGCGGCCCGGGAATGGGTATCGGGTAGTAGTCGAGGACGCAACGCGTGTCGCTGTACTGCGAAAACGCGATGAAATTGACCGTCGCGTCGCTGCGCCACCGCAAGGACGAGGGCGGCCCGAGATCGGAGACCTGCGGCGCGCCGTAGATACTGAACAAGAGGGAACGCACATTCGGACAGTCTGCGGCGTACTGTGTGCCAAGGCTGACCCGGGCCAACTTCGGCTCGCCCACGGCGAACCAGAAATGAACGTCGAACAGGATGTCATTCGTCGCGTAGGGGGCAGTGAGCAATCCCCGCTCGCCGTTCCGTGCAACCGCGGGATTCTCCGCACGCACGGCAACGCCCTTCGACGCGGCAATAACGTGCTCCGGAGACATGCCCCATGTCGCGTATTGCCAGTCCGCATGAGCGAATATTGGTACGAGCACCATGCAAAGGCAAAGGCTCATGCGTGAGAGCATCGCGATCTCCAAGACGACGATCGTCGAGTTTCGACGGTCACCGGACGGGCTATTCTCCGCCACCGGACACTTGTCGGCAATCGGCCAGGTCCGGAAGTTCGTCGGCAGAAATTCAAACGTCGAGAATGGCCGGTCTCGAATGTGCAACGGACGTAGCTGGGCGCCGCAATCGCCGCGAGGAATTCCCGAAAGCAGACGCGCAAAAATCAAGGCCGCCAAGAGGCACGAAAGCCTGAGCGAACGGCCACCGTCCAACGAATCGAATCAGCGCTCTCGACCCGTTGCAGTCTTTCGTGCAGCGGAGAAGCAGACGTTCGCAAGTATCGCCTTTCGGCGCACCAACGGCCTGACGGCGACGATCACTCGATCAATGCATCGGCGCGCAGCAGTACGGCGCGCGGAATGGCAAGGCCGAGCGCGCGCGCGGTCTTCAGGTTGTTGGCGAGTTCGTATCGCATCGGCAGCTGGAATGGCAGCTCGCTGGGCTTGGCGCCTTTCAGTATCCTGTCGACGTACTGGGCCACGCGGGCCCAGGTGTCGATGGTTTCAGTTCCATAGGACATCAGGCCGCCGGCTGCGACGAATTCGCGTTCATCGGCAACCGCCGGTAACCGCTGCCGCTCGGCGAAGCCGATGATTCGCGCCCGATTAATAAGGTTGACGGTGTTGCCGCAGACGAGAACCGCTTGCGCACGACCGGTGACTATGGCGGCGAATGCGGACTCGAAGTCCTGCGCCCTATCTACACCGTCGAACGAGGCCACAACGCCCAAGGCCCGGGCCGAGGCCTCGATGGCCAACCGCCGGGCATGAGTGCCCGGTGTTGACGCGCTGTCGACGTACTTGAAATCGATCACCGCAACCCGACTCAGGCTCGGCAGCATCTCCTTCAGCAGCTACAAGCGTTTGCCCTCGATCTCGGGGCCCGCGGTCGAGGCGACGCCAGTCAGGTTGCGATTCGGCCGCGAGAGGCTTTCGACGAGCCCGACCAAGACCGGGTCGTCCGTCTGTGCGACGATGGGTATCGACGTGGTCGCCCGTGCCGCAGCAAGCGAGCCGCGCCCGCTGGTGACGATCACATCGACCTTCAACGCGACGACTTCCTGCATCACCGACGCCATGCGCTCGGGCCCACCCTCGGCGGAACGGCGCTCGATCACAATGTCGCGGCCCTCAACGTAGCCTCGATCGCGCATCGCGTGGACGAAGGCACGTGCGAAAGGACTTGCCGGATCGGGCCCGGCCATGTCGGCGAGGGGGGTGTCGTTGAACACGAGCGCTACGCGGGGCAGCCTCGTTGCCTGCGCCATGGTGTGCCGTGGCCAAACGGCCAGCACACCAACGCCGAGCAGTACGTCTCTTCTGATCACGGACTCTCTTCCTCCAGTGCGTACACTCGTTAAATGCGCCACCCTCATCGCCGTGCAACGCCGAACTCTACGATCCGGCGTCCGACTTGTCGATCAGCGCTGCAGCCTGCATCGACACCCACAGACGCGCCGATCACTGGCGTGAACGAGGGTCGGCCCACCGCCGCCCGACCGGTCGCGGAAGCACGTCAACAGCATCGCCGTGTGCGTAAAATACAGCCTAAGGTTTCGCACTACACCACGGGGACCGCTATGAATCCACAGCAGTATGAAAAGGTCAAATCCGCCAAGGGCTTCATCGCTGCGCTTGACCAGAGCGGCGGCAGCACGCCGAAGGCGCTGAGCCTGTACGGCATCAAGCAGGACGCCTATTTGGGCGATCAGCAGATGTTCGACCTGATCCACGCGATGCGCACGCGGATCATCACCTGCCCGGCGTTCAACGGCGATCGAATCCTGGGCGCGATCCTGTTCGAACACACGATGGACCGCGAAATCGAGGGACGCGGCAGCGCGGACTACCTCTGGTCGGTGAAGCAGGTGGTTCCTTTCCTGAAGGTCGACAAAGGCTTGGCCGACGAGGCGAACAGCGCACAGATGATGAAGGCGATACCCAATCTAGACGCTTTGCTTGCGCGTGCCAAGGGCAAGGGCATATTCGGGACCAAGATGCGCTCGGTCGTGAAGCACGCCGACGCTAAAGGCATCGAGGGCGTCGTCGCCCAGCAGTTCACGATCGGCAAACAGATCCTGGCGACGGACCTCATGCCCATCCTCGAGCCCGAGGTCGACATCCACGCCACGGACAAGCAAGCCGCTGAGCAGCTCCTGAAGGCTGCCATCCTCGATCACCTGGACACCCTGGGACCGCAGCAACAGGTAATGCTAAAGCTCACAATTCCGTCCGTCGACGACTTCTACGCGGATCTGGTCAAGCATCCGAAGTTGGTGCGCGTGGTTGCGCTCTCGGGAGGCTACTCGCGCGACGAGGCGAACACGCTGCTTGCGCGCAACCATGGCATGATCGCGAGCTTTTCGCGGGCGTTGACCGAAGGCCTCACCGCGCAGCAGAGCGCCCAGGAATTCAACAGGGCGCTGGACGCGTCGATCGCCAGCATCCACCAGGCGTCGGTGACCTGACCTCATAAGGCACCGTTCGCGCGGACGCGGCTCCCGTCCTGACCGCGATTTCGAATCTCATCGACGCGACCCGCGGAAAACCGCTTGAGAAGGATTGCAGCCGCTGCCGGTGGCGGATCGAATTGGTGCTCTCGACCCGTTGCGGAACTTCAGGGGACCGACTGAACTTCCCGAAAGCGGACGCCACCTCGGCTCATGCCCTGGCAATGTAGCCGCTGACTTAACTTGGGGAGCCGCAGAATCGTTGCCGTACGATCTTTTGGGTCGTGTGCTGGTCTACTGCGCCGTCCTTCGGCGTCCTTCGCCTCGAGATCCTTGCCGATTAGCGCGACGAGCACGTCACAGCCGCCGATGCGCTCGCGGATAACCTCGGCGAACCTTGTGCCGGGGTCGATTGCGTCGATGTCCCGGAATACGCGATCCTTGCCGACGCGCCGAATCAGTTGATGGGAGAGTCGCCCAGAAATGAGCGCAGGTTGCGCGTAGCCGCGCCCGACATTGCAGCTTCGTCTTGACAAAACTGCCCGTCAGCGCATGATAGGTTGGAGAGGATCGTTTCTCAAATCGCTGATAGCACCGTGGTCACGGTCGCCGTAGCAGAAACGTTGATTCAACATTGGAAGTGTGGCTTCAAAACCGTGGCTTAGACGCAGGTTGCGTAGAGGTCCCCGCGTCAACGGCAACATCGGTATCGACGCTAGGAGGTAACCCGAATGCCCACTCAGCTTCTCACCGTCAGTCAGGCCAGAACCATCCGTCAGGATGGCGCAGTGGAACTCGTTACGCACGACGCTTTCCTCAAGTCCGATCGGTCCCAGTTCGGTAGCCAAGCAGAGCTCAACGCGTACCTTGCTCAAGTTGTCGGCGGCAAGGCCGATGGCGTAGGCATCCGCGGATCCATGTCCCGCAAAGGGCGCTACTCGCGGCGCGCCGCCGATGGCAGCCAAGCCGTCACGTTCGGCGAACCAGTTCTCGACGCCATCGCTTCGCCTGCCGGAACAGTCGTCGTCGGGAACCAGACCATCGATCTCCGGCAAGGCCAGAACCTAACGTCTACCACCACCGGACCATCCGGCGGCGGCGTCGTGGCACTCAGCGCTTCCAGCCTGAAATTCACCGGCATCTTCCAAGGAGCCGAACGCTGGGCCGCCGACGATCTCTCCATGGACGAGTACCGCGTCGGCAACGGCCGCCTCACCTTCCATGCCTGGAAAAAGGACACCATCTATCTCTACTGGTCCATGGGCGGCGAAATTAGTGTCACCAACACCGGCACCCATTTCGAAGCCGCCGACATTTGGGCGTTCAGCTATATGACGGTCCCCGGTAAACCGCCGTGCGAGAACCACAGCCCCAGCCCACACTCGTCCAACTTGGATGACAACTACCTCGACAATTACGACTGGGGCTGGCACTCCCAACAACCCGAGCGTGAGGCAGTCCTCTGCCGCGCCCAATGGCATCACGCGCGCTTCCGCGAAGTGCTAACCGCGGGTGAAGGCTGCTTCAGATACCAAACCGAAGACTGGCTTTTGGGCTTCCCGCCCGAATGGGACATGATTCAAACGGTCGTCGATCTGAACGGCAATTGGACCGACGGGAGCAACAAGAGCGCGATCATCGCCGTGAAGTTCAAATCACTCAATGTCAATATGTCAGCGTTCAATCGGCCCGCCGCCCACGGAACCGTGACGAATAGCTCAACCATCACCGTTACCTTCCCCGACGACCAAACGTATACCGGCACGCTGCAGACACCACATACCATCCGATGGTCGAACGGCTCATCTTGGACAAAAGTCGTCAACACCGTGATGGATCTGAATGGCACCTGGACCGACAACATCCGAAGAGCGGTCATATCCGAAGGCCCCACGTCTCTCACTGTGGATATGTCGGACTACGATCGCCCTGCCGCCCACGGCAACATCGTGAACCCCACCACCATCTCGGTCACCTTCCCGGACGCCTCGACCTTCACCGGCACCCTTCAGCCGCCGAACACCATAAGATGGTCCAACGGCTCCGCTTGGACACGCGCTCCCTACCTCATCCCCTAGTTCGCATCTCGCCTAGGCGTCAGCCGACAGTTTGGTCATTGGGTCGGTTCTGGTGCGCGACCAGAATTGCGTCGCCGGAACGTCAGCCGGTACATGCAGCTTGTAGGTCGTCCCACCGTCGAACAGCCCCGTCAATGTCACGCCTAGCGCGCCTCGCGCGGGGGTCACTCGCACCAGCCCGTTCGCAAGAAGGAACTCCTTCCTCCTGCCCCGCAGGTTGACTTCCGTGGTGTTTTGGACGTGCTGCCGTCAGAAGTTGCGCCTTTTACAGTAGTCGCAGAAATTACCTGCGCTAGAACTCTCAATACTTACCCAGCGGCCATTCGCCACAGGCTGCTATTGGCCGGGAGCTGAG
Organism: uncultured beta proteobacterium; assembly: GCA_963829415.1. Classification (GTDB taxonomy): domain Bacteria; phylum Pseudomonadota; class Gammaproteobacteria; order Burkholderiales; family Casimicrobiaceae; genus VBCG01. The sequence continues at coordinate 671,935 of CAWHII010000001.1, forward strand.
ATTCCCCCAAGTTGCCGATAGCTGGCCTTGGAGTTGTCAGCCCCTGACGCGAACGGCAGGTAACGGGCGCCGTTCCGAATTCACACTACCGGCCAAACGCGGTCAACCATGACCGGCGCCCAAATTTGCCGGAAGCAGTCGTTCGTCGGCGATTGGAGTCTACTTGCGCGCGTCGCAGCGCTTGGCATTCCAAGTACCGTTGGGGATGTTGGGCATGGTTTTCTTTGTGACGCCGTAATCCCATGACTCGGCGCGGTCGGCGGCTGTTTGCATCATATTTCCGAGGATACGTTGTTGCGCGCAAAATTATTACTAAGGCCACGGCAGCAGAAAACGCAACTTCTGAAAATAGTTTTTCTTGTTGACATTACAAACAATTCACGTAAGTTGGCACCTCGATTCGCTGCGCTTCTCGGTTCCCGCAACGTAGTCGTAGGTTGCCGCCGGCGTTTTCATGCCCAAAGCTTGGTGCGGGCGGCGGTGGTTGTAGAAACTGATCCAGTCGCCGATTACGCGGCTGGCGTGTTGCAGGGTTTCGAAACGATGTCGATGCGCGCATTGTTCCTTCAAGGTCCGGATGACCCGTTCCACCATGCCGTTCTGCTCGGGCGTATGCGGCGTGATGAACTCCTGACGTAGGCCGTAACTGCGCACCAGCGCGGTGTAGCTGCGACTGGTGAAGACCAGGCCATTGTCACTGCGCAGCAAGAATGGATTCGCCACTCGACCTAAAGTGCCGTACCGCGCAATCAACGCCTGCTCCAAGGCCGATTCGGCAGTCTTGGCCTTACCCGAGCGCGACAGATGCCAGCCCAACAGTTCCCGGGTATGGCAATCGATCACCAAGGCCAAAGTGGTCCAGTGGTCGCGCCCAGCCCAGATTCGGCACAGGTCGGTTGCCCAGCGCTCATTCGGGGCCCGCGCCACCGAGGGTAGCGCCTGGACCCGCGGCCGGAAGCCAACGGGGCGCTTCTTCACCTGCCAACCCTTGAGCTGGAAGATCCGTTGCACTGTGTTCTTGTTGAAGTCGAGCAGGTGCGCCACGGTTCCGAAGGCCGGGCTCTCTTCGATCATCGCCTTGATCGCCTCGGCAAACCGGGCATCGACCTTTGGCGCCGACTTGGTCGGCCGGTAATACACCGTTCGCCGCGGCACCGCGAACCACTGGCACAGCTTGTTGATCGAGACGTGGATCCCATCGGCTTTAAGTCCCTGGCGGATCGTCTCGATCATTTCTCGTCCTCGCCCAGCAGGGACTGCAATTTTTTTCGGGCACGCAGCTCCAGCATCGCCTCACCGTAGGCTTCCTGGAGTTCCTTGAGCTGCCGCTCGTATTCCTTCGGACCAAGTAGGCTCGCCCCGAACCTTTCAGTCAGTTCGATCCTTACCCCCGGCCCCGTGGCCGGGGTTTTTGTTTCAGACTGACTGTAATGACCTACTGATTTCCTGCTCAAGTCATAATTCCGAAGAGGACATGACATGAGCGCAGTGATGGAAGAAGACATCAAGCGGTGGACGGCGCGGCGCAAGGCCGCGCTGGTACTGGAAATAATCCAGGGCAAGACGACGGTGGCGGAGGCGAGTCGATCCTTCGACATAACGCCTTCGGAGATCGAGGAATGGGTGGAGGAAGGCAAGCGCGGGATGGAGAACGCGCTGCGCACGAAGCCCCTGGAGATCCGCGAGGAATACGAGCGGCAGCTCAAGGAACTCCAGGAAGCCTACGGTGAGGCGATGCTGGAGCTGCGTGCCCGAAAAAAATTGCAGTCCCTGCTGGGCGAGGACGAGAAATGATCGAGACGATCCGCCAGGGACTCAAAGCCGATGGAATCCACGTCTCGATCAACAAGCTGTGCCAGTGGTTCGCGGTGCCGCGGCGAACGGTGTATTACCGACCGACCAAGGCGGCGCCGAAGGTCGATGCCAAGTTTGCCGAGCCGATCAAGGTGATGATCGAGGAGAATCCGGCGTTCGGGTATCGCACCGTGGCGCACCTGCTCGACTTCAACAAGAACACGGTGCAGCGGATCTTCCAACTCAAGGGCTGGCAGGTGAAGAAGCGCCCCGTTGGCTTCCGGCCGCGGGTCCAGGCGCTACCCTCGGTGGCGCGGGCCCCGAATGAGCGCTGGGCAACCGACCTGTGCCGAATCTGGGCTGGGCGCGACCACTGGACCACTTTGGCCTTGGTGATCGATTGCCATACCCGGGAACTGTTGGGCTGGCATCTGTCGCGCTCGGGTAAGGCCAAGACTGCCGAATCGGCCTTGGAGCAGGCGTTGATTGCGCGGTACGGCACTTTAGGTCGAGTGGCGAATCCATTCTTGCTGCGCAGTGACAATGGCCTGGTCTTCACCAGTCGCAGCTACACCGCGCTGGTGCGCAGTTACGGCCTACGTCAGGAGTTCATCACGCCGCATACGCCCGAGCAGAACGGCATGGTGGAACGGGTCATCCGGACCTTGAAGGAACAATGCGCGCATCGACATCGTTTCGAAACCCTGCAACACGCCAGCCGCGTAATCGGCGACTGGATCAGTTTCTACAACCACCGCCGCCCGCACCAAGCTTTGGGCATGAAAACGCCGGCGGCAACCTACGCATTAGCAGCCTGACCTGAGCAGAATCCGCTGGGTCATTACATGACGCGATAGGAATCCCGCCTGTGCCGCGTTCAGCGAGGCCGTGGTCTGCCCGGAAGAAGTCACTGGTGAACGGCCGTTTCGGGTCGTGAGCGGTCGTCAAGGGGACGTCGGCTTTCGGCCAGCGGCGATAATTCGCCATGAATGTGCGTGTCCCCCATCACCGCGAGCGCACGCCCGCCGACGATTGACCGTCGCGAGCGTACAGGGTTAGATTGCTGTAGTGAACGACATCAATATCCGTACGCACGGCGAGGAATTCCGCGATGACTTGCGGCCGCTGGCATATGCACCAGCGTCAGCGCCGCGGACGGGGATGGGAAATGCCGCAGCCAGGCGCGTGCTTTCGCCGGAAGAACTCGCGTCGCTGACTGAGTTGCACGATGCGCGTTCCCTGCTGGCTGTCGCATCGACGGCCAGCATCATCGTATTGGCGATCTCGTTTGGCGTCATTGTCTGGCCAAGCCCGTGGCTGGTTCTGTCGGTGCTTGTCATCGGCGTGCAGCAACACGCGATGTTCATACTTGCGCATGAATCCGCGCATTATCGACTGTTTGGGTCACGTGCGGTGAACGATGTCGTGGGCCGCGCGATCGGCATGGCCGGCGGCATATCGATGTGCACATATCGCGTCATACATCGACTGCACCATAACAATCTATACACTGCCGAAGACCCGGACACCGCGATCCACGGCGGCTATCCGCGTGGAGTGGCCTACCTGTGGAAGAAACTCGCGCAGGATCTGGTGGGGCTCAACTCCTGGAAGACATTTGCCTATTTCTTTGGCGCGCCGGCGATCAACGCCGAGACAAATCGCGCAGCGCGGCCGCTGGATGACACGTCGCCCGCACTGCGCGCCAGCGCGCGTGGCGACCGCTGGGCCGTGCTCACGTTCCAGCTCGGGGCGCCGCTGGTCGCACTTATCCTCGGCGGATGGCCGGCACTGACGCAGTATCTCGTGCTGTGGGTGCTGCCGATGCTGACAGTGTTGCAACCGATCCTGCGGCTGCGCGCAATCGCCGAGCATGGTGCCGTGACCGACCTGTCGTCTCCGCTGACTGCGGCGCGCTGCAACCGCACCGGCGGCTCGATCAGCAACGTCATGGGTCGCGCGCTGCTCTTTCCGCACCACGTCAACTATCACCTCGAGCATCATCTCTACCCGGCAGTCCCGCACTACAACCTGCCTGCGCTGCATCGCCTGCTGCAAAGCAAGGGCGCGCTTGATGGTGCAGAGGTTCGCAACTTCGCCGATACGATGCGCATCGTGTTTGCGCCGCGGGCGCCTCGGCTTCCGGTAAATCTCATGAGCGGCAATTCGGTGCGAGGAAATTGACGGCCAATAGTCTGGATTCCGTATCCGCCGGTCACTCGGCGCAGGGGCAGGTCATCACCGGAATCCAGTATCGCCAATTCAATGCGGTTCGGCCGCGAGCATCAAATTCTGGAGGCAACACGATGGCCAAGGCAAGGGACTCGACGGCTGCGGGAACTGGGGCGTCCAAAGGCACCAGCGGCATGGCCTCGCGCAAGGAGGCAGAACAGGCGCTACTCAAAGCGGGCGCCCTGCAGCGGGCGATTTTCAACAGCGCCAACTTCTCAAGTATTGCCACAGACGCAAAAGGCGTCATTCAGATCTTCAATGTCGGCGCCGAGCGAATGCTGGGCTATACGGCCGCCGAAGTGATGAACACCATCACCCCCGCCGACATTTCCGATCCGCAGGAGTTGATCGCCCGCGCCACGGCGTTGAGCTTCGAACTCGCGACCACGATTACGCCGGGCTTCGAGGCGTTGGTGTTCAAGGCTTCGCGCGGGATCGAGGACATCTATGAACTGACGTATATCCGGAAAGACGGGACTCGGTTTCCGGCGGTGGTATCCGTCACGGCGCTCCGCGACGCCCAAAACGCCATCATCGGCTATCTGTTGATTGGCACCGACAATACTGCGCGCAAGCTGGTTGAAGCCGAGCAAAGAAAGCTCGATCAGCGCTTGCGGGACCAACAGTTCTATACGCGCTCGCTGATCGAATCCAACATCGATGCACTGATGACCACCGATCCGTCAGGCATCATCACGGATGTCAACAAGCAGATGGAGGCGCTCACCGGCTGCACACGCGACGAGTTGATCGGTGCGCCGTTCAAGAACTACTTCACCGATCCGGAGCGCGCCGAGGCAGGGATCAAGCGGGTGCTGAGCGAAAAGAAAGTCACCGACTACGAGCTGACAGCGCGCGCCCGCGACGGGAAGCAAACGGTCGTGTCCTACAACGCGACTACGTTTTACGACCGGGACCGCACGCTGCAGGGCGTGTTCGCCGCGGCGCGTGACGTCACCGAGCGTAAGCGGGTTGAGGCGGAGCTGCAGCAGGCCAGGGCCGTAGCCGAGAGCGCAAGCCAGACCAAGTCAGATTTTCTGGCGAGCATGAGTCATGAGATCCGAACGCCCATGAACGCGATCATCGGCATCGCGGACCTGCTCGCAAAGACTCCTCTCTCCCCTGAGCAAAACAACTATGTGCAGATCTTTCGCCGTGCCGGCGACAACCTGCTGCATCTCATCAACGACATCCTCGATCTGTCCAAAGTTGAAGCCTCGCAGCTCGAGCTGGAACGGACCAGATTCTCGTTGAACGATCTGCTGGGGAAAGTAACCGAGATGGTGACGGTCCGGGCCCATGAAAAAGGGCTTGCCTTGGTGTGCTCGATCGCGCCGGAAGTGCCCTGCGACCTGGTCGGCGACCCGACGCGGCTGCGCCAGGTGCTGCTGAATTTGATTGGCAATGCGATCAAGTTCACGGAATCCGGCGAAGTAGCCTTGCGGGTCACGCTGGACGGGGACTCCTCGGTTCCAGGCACGTTGCGGTTCACGATCTCCGACACCGGCATCGGCATTTCGGGCGACAAATTGGGCGCGGTATTTGAGCGATTCACGCAAGCCGACTCGTCCACCACTCGCAGGTACGGGGGCTCGGGCCTGGGGCTCACAATTTCGAAGCGTTTGGTGGAACTGATGGGCGGACGGATCTCGGTCGAGAGCGGAGTCGGAAAGGGCAGCGTATTTTCGTTTGCGGTGCCGCTCGAGATCTGGGCTGGAGCTACGCGGCAGGCGATCCTGTCGGTAGGCACAGGCCCCGAACCACCCCTGCCGGCACTGCATGTTCTTCTGGTGGAGGACTCCGCTGACAACCGCACGATCACGATCGCATTTCTGCAGGACACGCCATACCGGGTCGAAATCGCCGAAAACGGGGCCATCGCATTTCAAAAATTTACTACCGCGCACTATGACCTTGTGCTGATGGACCGGCAAATGCCTGTAATGGATGGCTTGACCGCGACGCGGGCGATCAGAGCATGGGAACGGGCAAACCAACGGCCACCGACGCCGATCATTGCACTGACCGCCGCTGCCTTGAAGGGGGATCGGGAAAAGTGTTTGGCGGCAGGCTGCACGGCGTTCCTGACGAAGCCAATCAAACAGGAAGTGCTGTTGCAAGCGATCAAGGAGCATTCCACGGTCGCGCCTCCATCATCCAATGATGAGAGCAGCCAGAAGGACATGATACTTGTGCGCGCCAATCCCAAACTCACAGACCTGATTCCCGGGTTCTTGCAGAATCGCAGGCATGATGTCATTGCGATGCTTGCAGCCCTGGATCGAGGTGACTTTGAGACCGTGGAGAATCTGGGGCACGGAATGAAGGGCGCCGGCGGCAGCTGGGGATTCCAGGGAATCACCGATATCGGCGCCGCCCTCGAGCAGGCGGCCGAGATCGCCGACACTGACGCATCACGTAAGTGGGTGGGCGAATTGTCCAGGTACCTGGACCGTGTCGAGATCGTCTACGACTAGTGTCCTGTCCCATTAGTTCCGAAGATAAAGGAGCGGATGAAATCGGGAGTCAGGCAAGGCGCGAGGCCGATTGCGTAGCCCGTGCTACGTTGAGGCCCCCATAACGCAGCATGGCGCCCGCGCATGTTGTTAAATGAGCGCCGCGAACTATCGAGAGAATTAATGGGACAGGACACTAGCCAATCACACGATTACACGGGCTGGGCTCTGGTGAGGCAGGCGCGGACGCGTGCAGTGAGCTGCGGGATCGAAAACGGCTTCGTCACATAGTCCGTCACCCCCGCTTCGAAGGCTTTGCGGGTGCTGGACTCATCCGTCATGGCGGTAAGCATCAGCACCGGAAGGGGTCGCGTCTGGGTTTTGGCGCGGAGCGCTTTCATGACCGCCATGCCGTCCATGCCAATCATCTTGTAATCAAGCACCAGGAGATCCGGCATATGCTCGTCGATCATCCGGAGTGCCTCAGGCCCGCCAGTCGCTGTTCTGACGATGTACTGCTCCTCCTCAAGCGCGCGAACGATCATCGTGAGCATGTCCGGCTGGTCATCGACCACCAGGATGCGAAACTGGCGCTGCGCGACAGATGCCTGGTTAGGGGCCGCCGTGATAAATGGTTTCAAGGTGGAGCGCGGCTCCAGGACGATTTCGCAGCCTTCATACGCGCAGAAGACATCCAGTCCGGTCCCGCACTGCAAGGCCAGGCTGCGGGCCCTGCGCTCAATGTCCGCTACGAAGTGGTCATCGTGGCTCGGATCGTGGTGCGTCAGTGCAACCCGCCGCACGCCGGCCGCCGCGGCGATTTGCACCACGTAGTCGTACGTGCTGTGTCCCCAGGTCTTCTTTGACGGATACTCCTCGGGCGTGTACTGGGCGTCGTGGATCACGAGATCGGCGTCGGCCATGAATTTGGCGTGCCGGCGATCCCCCTTGTGCAGGATAGACTCGATGCGGCCCGGTTCGGTGCCGGCGCGCCACAGCTCATCCGAGAATGGCTCGTGGTCCACCAGGTACACCATCGCCGCGCCGTCGACTTCAACTCGGTAACCCACCGTCATCGCCGGGTGATTGAGAAATTGCGTCGCGACCCGAGCTCCGCCGATCGTGTGAATGCCCTCGTTCAAGTCGTAATAGGTGATCGTCGCCGGCAGCTGGTTCAGGTCGACGGGGAAGTAGGTGAACTCCATCTGGCCGGCCAGCACTTCATGCAGCGGACCGCGGCTGCCTGCGGGTCCGTATATTGCAACGGCGTTGCCTTTGACAAAGGCAGGAGTGAAGAACGGAAAGCCTTGGATGTGATCCCAGTGCGTATGCCCGAGGAGAATGTTCGAGTTCAAGGCGGTCCTGCCTTGGGCCATCAACTCGGCGGCCAGTTGGCGTGCGCCGGTGCCGCAATCAAAAATCAGGACGTCACCGCTGTCAGTGGTCAGTTCGACGCACGAGGTGTTGCCACCGAAGTGGTTCGTGCCCGGTCCGGGGGTGGCGATCGACCCCCTGGTTCCCCAGAAACGTACTTTCATGAGCTTGCGGCCCCTGCGTGCAGCGTCGAACGGCGGGAAATTCGACTGCATTGTACTCACGCGCTCCGTCAATTGTGGCGACTGCCTGGACTTCCCCTGGTTTCGTGAGCCGTCCGGACCTATGATTGGCAATCGCCATCACGTTCTCCTCGACGCAGGGGGCAAGTGATTGTGGAGAAGCAAGGGCGGTACTTCGATAATGGGAGCAGATCCGTCGCACCCTGATGCCAAGCCGGCGCCAGGGGGACAGATCGCCGGTTGGTGACGGTGGCATAGAGCGGAAGGAATCAAGAATGATGAACTTCGGATACCACAGCCTCTGGGGCGTGCTGATCCTCGCTGGCGACATCTGGGCAATTATCAATATCTTCCAAAGCTCCGCTTCCAATGAGAAGAAGTTGATTTGGACCCTTGCCGTGGTGCTCCTGCCGGTGCTGGGCTTGATCCTGTGGTATTTCCTCGGGCCACGCGACGGCAAGACATGAGGCCGGCAAATTGCGTCTGGTAACCGTGCAAGGGAACCAAAGGGCCGCCTCCAAGGGACCCCAAAATTCGCCGTTATCGGTTTGCCGCTTCACGCTGTTGGATCCAGCAGTTGGACACTGCTGCGACGAATATCCTGACGTCGCTGCGACGCCATGAAGATGTCGATCACCGGAGCGCGCTCCGAACTGGGTGGCATCCTTGCGCGGCGAGTGGCGAGCGGCGCCGGGAACTTCCACATCAACGTTGCCGGGCAGCGGGCAAACACGCTGCTGCACGACGGACACGCCTGGAAAGACTACTCCCGAACCGCGCTCGCCGGAACGCGCCGCGCGATGCGCTCGGCCCAAGCGGGGGGCGCGCCGATACTCATCCATGCGAGCTTCGCCTTCGTGGTTGCCGTGGAGCGTGGAGCCAGCCTGACGGAGCCGCTGCGCTCGTCGGTCGAGGCCATCCTTGAATGCGAAGCGCTGGCCCTGTCGGGTCCGGTACCCGCGTGCGTCGTGCGCCTCGGCTATTTGTACGGCCCGGAGAGCGATGATCTGCGCGCTTATCGCACCGCCTTTGGTCTCGGCCGGCCATACTGGTCCGGTCCGCGCAAGGCGCTGCAATACCACCTCCATCAGTTCGATGCCGCCGCGGCATTGCTCGCCGCTGCCAGACCACGAAACGAGGGCAAGATTCTCTATGCCACGGACGGTCATGCGGTCTCGTTCATGAAGCTGATGGATGCGTTCGCGCATCGGGTCGGCCGGCGAACCCCGCTGCATCTTCCGTTGTTCTCGAAGGCGTTGGCCAAGGTCATTGTTCGTGAGGAACACATGCAGCAAGCGGCACTCCCAATGCCCCATCGGGCGCCTACTCCGCGAGTGCCGGGATGGAAGCCCAGGTTCCCGGATTACCGGGGCGGACTGGACCAGGTCATCGAGGCTTGGCGTAACTGAGCTGCCGGGCGTCACGGCGGACGACGTGACCCCATCGCTATGTTGTGCCACGCACACGCGCCACAATTGTGTTCCGGGATGAAGACCGCAGGTCGTTGGATTTGGAAGCTGGATTGACAGCAACGGAGCCGCAAGTGGCCGATTTCGTATTTGATGGATATCTGCTGCGGGTCGTAAGCGGTCGAATGCTATCGGCCCTGTCCAGACGTTCAGCATAGCCGCTTGATCTGCCCTGAAGCGGTAAAGCGCCCATCGAACTGAAGCTGCTCCTGCAGGCGTAGTATTGCCGAACCTTCATTTGTGGACGAGGTGACCCAGTGATGGACCGGCGCACGTTTGTCGGCGCAGTGGCGGGCGCGCTTCTCACCTCGCCGCTCGCCGTCGCGGCACAGCAGGCGGGGAGAGTGCCTCGGATTGGGTACCTCGCGCAGAATAGTGCCGGGATATCGCCGCACCTGCTCGTCGCGTTTCGACAAGCATTAGGCGAGCGCGGCTGGGTCGAAGGTCAGAACATTCTCATCGAGGTTCGCTACGCAGATGGCAAGGTCGACCGGCTGCCCGCGCTCGTCGCCGAGTTGATCCGCCTCAACGTCGATGTCATCGTCACCGGGTCGTCCGGAGCGACCTGGGCGGCCAAGAACGCCACCCAGTCGATCCCCATCGTCATGGCGGCCAGTGCAAATGCTCTTGGAGAGGGGCTCGTCACCAACCTGGCGCACCCGGGCGGGAATATCACCGGGATGACCTTCCTGGCCGGACCCGAGATAGCAGGCAAACAACTGCAACTGCTGAAGGAGGTGGCCCCCGCCGCTTCTCGGGTAGCGGTGCTCGCGAATCCGACCAACAGATCTCACGCAGGTTTTGCAACGGAACTGAAGGTCGCGGCCCAATCGCTCGGAGTGCAGCTTCAGGTCTTGGAAGCGCAAGTTCCTGACCAGATCGTTAGTGCCTTCACCGCGATGTCGAGAGAGCGTGCCGGAGCGCTCCTCGTCTTGACAGACTCGGTATTCGTAGGCGAGCGACGCCGGATCGTAGACCTCGCGGCGAGGAGCAGGCTTCCGGCGCTTTATAGCCAGAGGGAGTTTGCCGACGACGGTGGGCTCGTCTCCTATGGGCCGAGTCTCTCGGAAATGTTCCGCCGCGCTACTACCCATGTCGACAAGCTCCTGAGGGGCGCCAAGCCCGGCGATCTCCCCGTGGAACAGCCCACGAAGTTCGATCTCGTGATCAACCTCAAGACGGCGAAGGCGCTCGGCCTTGCGATTCCGCAGTCCGTGCTATTGCGCGCGGACGAGGTGATTCAGTGATTGCGCATGGCATCCGGATCACCGTGCATGCAGGGACGTGCCTGCTCGATTCGGTGCCGACCCGCGTCGTTCGCTGATCGTCTACATTCGAGTGCGGCGAATGGCCGGAGAGGGTCGATGGCGTTTCCTCGTGAACGTGGCTGTCAGATAAAGGCGCGCTCATCGACGTGGTGACCCACCAGCGCTATCGACCAGTTCAACCCTGCCGCTACCGTGGCGACGTCACAAGGTGTGGGTCACGAGCATGAAGTCGGGATCGTCCGCAAAGGGCTTGACTGAAAAGCCCAGACTCTTCATGAGCTTCAACATTCCTGGGTTCTTCGCCAGGACCAAACCCTCGATCTCGGTGAGTCCCTTTTCCCTTGCCACGTACATGATGCTCTCCATCAGGCGCGAGCCCAGGCCTTTGCCGGCAAAGTCGTCGGCGACCACCAGCGAGAATTCGCAGCTGGATTGGTCGAGATTGGTTACATACTGCGAAACGCCGACAATGCGCTCGGTCTCCACGATCTCGCCATCGGTTGCCGCGCTTCGTTCCTTCAACACTGCCACCAGCGCCATCTCTCGGTCATAGTCGATCAGCGTAAAGCGCGCAAGCATCGATGGCGGCAGCTCACGCATCGACGACACGAACCGGGAGTAGCGACTCTCGGGCGAAAGGTGTTGCACCAGATCCTGCAACATCTGTGCATCGTTTGGATGGATGGGCCGTATGGTGTACTGGCCGCCGCCGCGCAGCGGCCACTCCTGTTCGTGGCGCGCCGGGTAGGGCAGGATGGCCAGGTGGTGGTAGTTGTTCGACTGTCCGCTGACGGCCTGCGGTGCGTTATCGATCACGATGCGTGCGTCGACGGCCACTGCGCCGCGCTCATCCACGATGATCGGGTTGATGTCCATCTCGCGCAACTGGGGCAGTTCACAAACCATTTCCGAGACTCGCAGCAGCACCTGCTCGAGTGCATCCATGTCCACCGCGCTGGCGCCGCGCCACTCGCCCAGCGTCTCGGCGACGCGAGAGCGCTCGATGAGGCGGCGCGCCAGAAACTGGTTGAGCGGCGGTAACTCCATCGCGCGGTCATCTAGCAGCTCGATCATCGTGCCGCCGGCGCCGAAGACGATCACCGGACCGAACGGATCGTCGGTCACGAGACCGATGTAGATCTCGCGCCCGCGCCGCGCGCCTGCCATCTTCTGCACGGTCACGCCGTTGATGCGCGCATTCGGATGAAGGCGCTTTATGCGTTCCACCATGTCGCTGTAGGTGTCGCGCGCGCCGGTGCCGTTGATGATATTGAGCGCGACGCCTTGCGCGTCCGATTTGTGGCTGATATCGGGCGAATCGATCTTGAGCGCCACCGGAAAACCCAGCTGTGTGGCAATCATCATCGCCTCGTTGGCGTTGCGCGCGAGGATGGTGTTGGTCACCGGAATGTGGAACGACGACAGCAGCGCCTTGGACTCCATTTCCGTCAATACCTTGCGGCGTTCTGCGAGCACGCTTTCGATGACGAGACGCGCCGCCTCGATGTCGGGCTTGGCCAGCGTGGACAGCGGTGCCGGGGTCTGCTGCAGCAGCAGCTGGTTCCGATAGTAGGATGCGATGTTGCCGAACGCGCCGACGGCGGCCTCCGGCGTGCGAAAGCTGGGGATCGCCGCTTCGTTGAGGATGCTGCGAGACGCGCCAACCGAAGCGTCACCCATCATGCATGTCAGCAAGGGCTTGCCCATTGCATGCTTGACCTCGACCAGCGCGCGCGCCACCGACTCGGCGTCGCCGCGCACCTTCGGCGAGTAGATGGCAAGTACGCCGTCGATCGCGCTGTCGTTGCCGGCCGCCTCGATGGCAGCCTTGTAGTGCTCCGGGCCGGCGGACTCCGACAGGTCGATCAGATTCGACAGCGAGGCGTACTCGGGTAACTGAGGCCGCAGCGCGCGGATGGACTCGGGCGACAGCTTGCCAAGCTGCAGGTCGATCTCGCTGACCCAGTCGGCCGCGAGCACGCCGGGCCCGCCACCATTGGTGACGATCGCCAGCCGCCGGCCGACCGGACGGTAGCGGGAGGCAAGGCACTTGGCGGCCGAGAACAGCTCGACGAACGAACGCACGCGCACCGCGCCCGCGCGGCGCAGGGCGGCATCGAACACGTCGTCGCTGCCGACAATGGCGCCGCTGTGCGTCTGCGCGGCCTCGTTGCCGGCCGGCTTGCGACCCGACTTGAGCACGACTACAGGCTTGGCAATGGCAGCCGAACGCAGCGCACTCATGAACCGGCGCGCACTGGAAATTCCCTCGAGATAGACGATGATGCTCTGGGTCTGCGCATCGTGGGCGAGGAAGTCGAGAACCTGCGGGATGTCCACCGCCGTGCTGCGCCCGACGGATGCGACACAGGAAAAGCCCACCGAGTTGGCGGCAGCCCAGTCGAGCATCGACGAAGTCAGCGCGCCGGATTGCGAGACCAGCGCGAGCGGACCCGCCTTGGCCAGCGGCCCGGTCACGCTGGCATTGAGCTGCAATGCAGGACGCTGGAAGCCGAGGCTGTTCGGGCCGAGCAGGTGAATGCCCTCGCGACGCGCGATCTGCTTCAGGTCGGCTGCCTTCTCCGGACCGATCCCGCTGGAGATCACCAGCGCCGAGCGACAAGCCATACGACCGGCAAGCTCGAGCGCTGCCGCCACATCCTGGGTCGGCAGCGCGATGATGGCCAGATCAGCGCGTGACTGCGCCAGGTCGGCCAGCGTGCCGCTGGTATGGATGTCCAGAAAGTAGAGCTTGCCGGCATAGCGCTGTGCGCGCAGCGCCGCGTGCAACACGCTGGCGTGCACTGTCTGGCTTGCGTCGTCATCGGATTGCCCGGCGAAGACCGCGATCGACTCGGGCGCCAGGAGGGAAGTGAGGTAGTGTTTGTACATTTCTTTGACTGCGCCAATTGGCACCCTGACATGCGCGGCTGACTACGGGCCAAGGACTCCCGAAAGCCTAGTGCCGTCGTTGCCATTCTGTCATGACGCAAGACAAACATTGATCGATGCAGTCGACAAGCATGCCATGACGTGGACAATTTGTGCCGCCAATCTGTTACGGAGGAGCATGCATGTTCATCAGCATGAGATCGTGCTCGGCAAGGCGCGCACTTCTGGTGCGCATGCGCACCGAACAGGTGCCGGAAACTGCAGGTGATCGCTTCTCACTTCAAGTCTGCCGCGTCGAGGTAGCGCGGAATCAAAGGCTTGATGCCGCGCACGCCAATTGGCATGAATGATGCGAAGCGTGACCTGTGAGGGTCGCATCGTCAATGCGGGTGAACGCGCGGCCTGGAGGAGACGTACGTTCGGCGCGATACGAAGGAGCGCGTGATGCATGACTGTCAATGTCCAAAATGTGGCAGTAGCGACGTGGTCCCGCGGACGGTCAACGACCGCCTCCGCGCAGCGGACTCCCTTGGCCGATCGTTCGAGCTGGCGCTGCACTTGCAGGTGTGGAGTTGCAGGGCTTGCAAACTCTGCTGGCAAGGGCCAGAAGCGCAAGCCGCGAAGGAAGCGGCCTACCAGAATGCTCTCGTCCAGCGCTCGCCGGCCCAATCCGCCGCATGACCTGACCCACGTTCACAAGGATCCCTACGCTTCCCAGCGAGCGCACCCGTATAGCGTAGATGTTCTGGTGGATTTGCCTGCTTGCGGCATACACGGCAGTTGTTCCCCACCAGCCGCGATCGGCCCGAAACGGTCGTAGCGCCGCGTCCTCCATACCGGCTGCCCAGCACTCTCTGTGGGCGTTGGCCGCGCGCAATTGCCGTTCAAGACGCCCCGCCCTGAACTCCTATGCGCGGCCTCGTACGGTTGAATCTTTTGTCCCTAGCGAAAATGCCGGATGTGCCGACGACGACAGGAACGGGGCATGCCGCCAACACCACAATTCGAGTACTTTCGGCGCGGAAAGTGCGCGCAGGCACAGCACCGATAATCATGAAGACGCTCGACAACGTGCTGTACGCCATAACGTCCACACGCGACGCGAGCGCATGGTTCCATAAGCAAAGCGTCTTCGCGATCCAGACCACACCGAATTAAGCGATGAACTGCCATCGGCGTGACCTCGTGAAAGTGAAGGATCTTGAGATCCGTGTGCAGATTCGGCAGCCCGATTGAGCCGTCGCAGCCGCGCGCCTATGGTTGCGTTGTCGCATCTAGGAGACACATGTCGTTCGTCGATATCCCGAAATGCCGAGTGGATTTCCCGATCTGACCAGCGGTTTCGCTTGTAGGGTACCCGCGGGTTATTCTTCGGTAGCCTTCGCCAGAGATACTCGCCATGGATCGCTCTACTGCACGCAATCATTGGCTGGGTTCGTGCCTTGCCGGCTTTAGCGCCACAGCACTGGTATTCGCATTCGCCTGTCCTTCGCCCGGTGTTCAGGCGCAAGGATTTCACAACGGCGTGCAGGATGCACTTGGACCGTATTACCGCGACAATCCCTACGCGCAACGCCAAGGGAGGCGCCCTTCGCACCACGATAGGTCGGCGCTCGGAGTGGCACGCCACTGGAACGAAGTGGCGATCGACGCGAGCGGTCTCGATCACACGCCGGTGATGAATGGAGAAATTCGAAGGTTCGGCGAACAGCTTGGGCCTGCCCGCGCGAGCCGCGCCATGGCGATTGTGCACATCGCGATCTTCGACGCGGTCAACGCAATCACGGGCCGGTATAGAAGCTATACGGGACTTCGCGGCGCCGCGAACAATGCGTCCATGGAAGCCGCGATCGCCCAGGCCGCGCATGACACGTTGGTGGCGATGTTTCCATCGCAGACGGATGCGTTCGATGTGCAACTCGCGCTCGATCTCGGCGATATCGACGACTCGCGGCCCAAGCAACTCGGCATCGAACTCGGACAGCACGCGGCTGCGGCGATACTGCGCCTGCGGGCCGACGACGGCTCGGCCCGTGCTGAACCTCGCGTGGGGATCGAGTTCATCACGGGCACCGCCCCCGGCGACTGGCGTCAGGACCCGGTCAGCCAGGGGCCGCTTGCGCTCGGGGCGTACTGGAACGAGGTGACGCCGTTCGTGATGCGCGGCAGCGCGCAGTTTCGTGCGCCGCCACCTCCTGCTCTCAAGTCGCGCGAGTACGCACAGGCATATGCGGAGGTGAAGGCACTGGGCGGCGACGGCGTCGTGACGCCGACCCGGCGCACATCCGACCAGACCGAGACCGGCATCTTCTGGGCCTACGACGGCACGCCGAGCCTGTGCGCGCCGCCGCGCCTCTACAACCAGATTGCAGCGCAAATTGCCGAAACAATGGGCTCGGACGTCGTCGAGTTCACCCGCTTGGCCGCGCTCATCAATACAGTGATGGCCGACGCCGCCATTGCGATCTGGGAGTCCAAATATTTCTACGAGTTCTGGCGACCGGTGGGCGGAATCCGTGAGGCGGATGGCAACCCGATGACGGTCGCCGACCTGACCTTCACGCCGCTCGGCGCGCCGGCCAGCAATCTGACTGGCCCCAACTTCACGCCACCGTTCCCTGCCTACCCTTCCGGACACGCGGGATTCGGCGGTGCGTTGTTCCAGACTCTGCGGCGGTTCTACGAACGCGACAACATTGCTTTCAGGTTTGTGTCCGACGAATGGAACGGTGTCACGCTCGACCACGACGGCAATGTGCGGCCGTTGCTGCCCCGGTGGTTCAGATCATTGTCCGAAGCGGAGGAAGAGAACGGTCAGAGCCGGATCTATCTCGGCATTCACTGGTCATTCGACAAGCGCGAAGGCATCATGCAAGGTCGCCGTGTCGCCGACCATGTGTTCGACCACGCATTCCAGCCGATGCATTGAGCAGTAGCGAGCCGGCGCACGAATCACGCGACTCGAGGCTGAGCGGACGCAGTCTGGGACTCCACACGCGAGGTCACTTTCCACGCCGCAAGCGGGCTTGATGCCAACGCCGTTGCCCGGGCACGGGCATGGGTGCCTGCGCTTGCTGCGCGTCTTCGTGCGCCGCCACCTGTTGGCGGAGCTTGGCGCGCAGGCGATTGGGCAATGAGATCCCGGCGGTGGCTGTTCCGTGGACATGGTTGACGATCATCGCATCGGGCAATGCCGGCGCCGCGGAAGAAGCCGCGGTGTTGCGCATCATTTCGACCGCCGTTCGAGGATGGATCGCGCCTTCAACAGAACCGGGCGATCGACCATCTTCCCGTCCAGCGCAAACGCGCCCGGATGGTCTTCGGCAGCCACGACGATCCGCGCGGCCCATTCGATTTCGATAGCCGATGGCGCGAACAGGCGATGCACGGCGTCGACCTGCCGCGGGTGGATGCAGAGCTTGGCGCCGAAGCCGCAGGCGCGCGCAAACGCGACGTCCGCCTCCAACCGACCTTCATCATCCAGCGCGGCAGTGACGCCAGCGATGGGTGACGCCAACCCCGCGCATTTCGACGCAATCGCCATGCGGCTTGCCGCGTAGGCGAGCCCGCGGTCGTCGCCGGACAGGTCGAGATCCACCGCGTAATCGAGCGTACCGAACGCGAGGCGCAGCACACCCTCCGCCGATGCGATGGATTCGACATTCGCAACTCCCCGCGCCGATTCGATGATCGGAATCACCAACCCGCCGGCGGCCATGGCAAGCAGGGCCTGCGCAACGAACTCGGAGCTCTCGGCTTTCGGCATCATCGCTACTGGAATTCCGGTCGTGCGCAGAAGCTGGAGATCGTCCGCGAACCATGACGTCGTAGGATCGTTGATCCGGATCGCGAGCCGTGCGCGGTGCGCAGTTCCGGCGGCACACCATTGCGCGATCGCGCGCCGCGCGTCGGATTTTTCGTCCGGCGCCACTGCGTCTTCAAGATCCAGGATGACGACATCGGCACCCGACGCAAACGCCTTGTCGAATCGCTCCGGCCGATTGCCCGGCACGAACAGATAGGTTGTCGCTTGGCTGCTCATGGCTGTCTCTGCGGCGAAAGGTTTCGGATCAGATGGCATGTGCCCGCCTCAGTTCTGCGATCGCGTCCGCGGAATAACCGAGACTCGCGAGAATGGAATCCGTGTGCTGGCCAAGCGCCGGCACGCCGTCCATTCTCGGCTCCTGGTCATCCCGGGCCCCCGGCGGCAGCAGCGCGGGAATCCTGCCCGAAGGCGAATCGATCTCGCGCCAGCGCTTGCGCGCGCGCAGTTGCGGGTGCTGCCAGACATCGTGCATGTCGTTGACCTGGGCATTGGCGATCTGCGCGTCGCCGAGCCGTCGCAGCACCTCGTCGGCGGTCAGCGACGCGAACGCGGCGACGATCAGGGCGCGCAGTTCGTCGCGTGCGGCGCTGCGCTTCGAATTGTTCTGAAAGCGCGGCTCGGTCGCGAGTTCGGGCTGCAGCATCACCTTGGCGCAGAACGCGCCCCACTCACGTTCGTTCTGCAGTCCAAGCATCACCGTCTTGCCATCGCCGGCGGGGAACGGGCCGTAGGGATAGATCGTCGCGTGGCTGGCGCCGGTGCGCGGTGGCGGCGCCGCGCCTTCGAACGCGTAATAGAGCGGATAACTCATCCACTCGACCAGTGACTCCAGCATCGAGATGTCCAGATGCTGCCCCAGTCCGGTCTTCTGGCGTTGCAGGAGCGCCGCCAGGATGCTGCTGTACGCATACATGCCGGCGGCGATGTCGGCGATGGAGAGCCCCGCCTTCGACGGCTTCTCCGGGGTTCCGGTGATTGACAGGAAGCCGGCTTCGCTCTGTATCAGCAGGTCATAGGCCTTCTTGTCGCGATACGGGCCATCGGCGCCGTAGCCCGAGATGTCACAGACGATGAGACCGGGCTTGGCCGGCCCTGGCCCAAGCGTCAGGCGAAACGGAGCGCCATCTAGGCGTCGCGTCGCGCGAAGCGTAGCCGTCGCACCGGCACATCCTGAGGCTGGTCGGATGCGGGAAGGCACGGCCCCTCGGGGGCGCCTCCTCGCATCGGCACGCATCAAATGACGGTCGGCATCGATTCTCCGGAACGGGCTCCGGCAGCAACGTCGAGCCCATTCCGGAGAACATGAAGACACTTGTGAATTGCATTGTTTCCAGGAATTGATGCGTATCGGACATCAATGCCGTAATGCGTCGATGCCCTTCGCCACGCCGGAAAGCGTCAGCGGAAACATCCTGGCGCCCAGCTTCTGCAGCACAATCTGCGTCGAACGCGTGTATTCCCAGCCGCGCTCGGGCTCGGGATTCCACCAGATGACCTTGCGGAAATGCTCGAATATCCGTGACAGCCACACGATGCCGGCTTCGTCGTTCATGTATTCGACGCTGCCGCCCTGCTGCACGAGTTCGTAGGGACTCATCGCCGCATCGCCGACGAAGATCACTTTCCAGTCGGGGCCGTAGGTTCGGAGCAGTTCCAGCGTGCCCATGCGTTCGTTGCGCCGGCGCGCATTGTCGTGCCAGACATGGTCGTAGACGCAATTGTGAAAATAGAAATGTTCGAGGTGCCGGAATTCGCTCCTGGCGGCCGAGAACAGTTCCTCGCAAACCTGCACGTGCGGGTCCATCGAGCCGCCGACATCGAGGAACAGCAGGACCTTCACCCGGTTGCGCCGCTCCGGTTGCATCCTCAAGTCGAGCCAGCCGGCATTTCTCGCGGTGCCGTCGATGGTGCCGTCCAGGTCCAGTTCCTCCGCCACGCCTTCGCGCGCAAAGCGCCGCAGCCGGCGCAACGCGACCTTGATATTGCGCGTATTGAGTTCGACGTCGCCATCCAGGTTGCGAAACGTCCGCTCGTCCCAGACCTTGACCGCGCTGCGCGATCCGCCGCCGTCCTGTCCGATGCGGATGCCTTCCGGGTTGTAGCCATAGGCGCCGAACGGGCTGGTGCCGCCGGTGCCGATCCATTTCGACCCGCCCTGGTGCCGCGCGCGCTGTTCTTCGAGTCGCTTTTTCAGCGTTTCCATCAGCTTGTCCCAGCCGCCCAAGGATTCCACCAGCTTCTTGTCCTCGTCGGAAAGATGGCGCTGGAATTCCTTGCGCAGCCACTCCTCGGGAATGTCAGCGCGGATGTCGAAGATCGCATTCACATTCCTGAAATATGTGGCGAACGCGAGATCGAAGCGGTCGAAGTGCTGCTCGTCCTTCACGAAGCAGGCACGGGACAGCATGTAGAAGTCGTCGATTGAATTGGAAACGACGCGCTTGTCCAGCGCCTCCAGCAGCGTCAGCAGCTCCCGCGTCGAAACCGGCAGCTTGTGCGCCTTCAGGTGGAGGAAGAAGCCGGTGAGCATGTTGGCGAAGCCATGTAGCGCGTGCGACGGAATTGCCGCAGGTCAGTTGAGCTTGTAGGAGAGCAATTCCGTGGTCGTGATGTCCCTCGACCGTTCGGCGCCGGGCCGCGTCTGAATGCGCTTGACGACGGCCTTCGCGTCCGGCGCGAACCATACCGATTCCGTCGCACCGTAACGGAAGGGTCCGCTTCGATCGAATTCCACGTGCAGCGCCTTGAATTTTCCAGCGGGAACCTCGATTTCCTCCCACCCTGACACTTTCCCCTTCCAGGTCGCAACCGAGTTTCCGGCCATGGTTTCGAACTGATGGCTGCGGCCCGGCTCGAGCGGCCACTGCAGCCACTTGAACTCCTGCGGCGCTCCGCCGGCGCCCGTAGGACTGATGAAATTGAGGTCGCGCGAAAGACTGAATGTCTGGGCCTGGCCGTCGCCCTTGGGCGTGGCTTCGATCTGATAGCCGCTCTCGCCAGCCTCCCTCACCACACGGACTTCCTCGCGCCGGGTAGATGCGCCGAAGCCGGAGTTGACGGAGATTCCTACCGTCCAGGAGTCGCCAACTTTCAAATCGGGTCGTGCCGTGGATTGGGCCTGCGCCGCCATCGGCGGGACCAGTGCAGCCAGCCAAAGAACGAAAACCTGCGCAAAGCGAAGAGTTGACATCTTCTTCTCCCCTAGGTGAAACGGGCCATCTCTACGCTCATGTCGCTGCCGCATTCGCGCCGTGGCGCTTCAGCTGGAATTGCAGATGCTGCTTCACCGCCGGCCATTCGCCGTCGATGATGCTGAACACCACAGTGTCACGCCGCGCGCCATCCGGCATGAGCTGGTGGTTGCGCAGCACGCCATCCTGTTTTGCGCCCAGCCGCGCGATGGCCGTGCGCGATGCCTGATTGAACCAGTGCGTGCGGAATTCGACGGCGATGCAGTGCAGCGTTTCGAAAGCGTGGCCGAGCAGCATGAGCTTGCACTCGGTATTGAGACCGGTTCGCTGCACGCGCTTCGCGTACCACGTATGACCGATCTCGAGCCGCCGGTTGGTCGCGTCCACGTTGAAATAACGCGTGCAGCCGACGATATCGCTCGTCGCGTTCTCGCGCACGACAAAAGGCATCGCGCCCAGCCGCTCGCGCATGTCGAGCGCGGTCGCGACGTATTCGTGCATCCGGTCAGGCGGCGCAATGCTCGTGTACCAGAGCCGCCACAGTTCGCCATCGGCGGCCGCTTTGGCCAGCGTCGCTTCGTGGCCGATCGCCAACGGCTCCAGCGTGGCGATGCCGCCCTTCAGCGTGACCGGATCGATGAACGCCATCTCAGCGACCTGCGCGGGCCATGAACACGACGCGTTCGAACAGATGGACATCCTGCTCGTTCTTGAGGAGCGCCCCGTGCAGCGGTGGAATGAACGCCTTCTTGTCCGGACTGCGCAACGCCTCCGGCGAAATATCTTCGGCCAGCAGGATCTTGAGCCAATCGAGCAATTCCGATGTCGACGGCTTCTTCTTGAGGCCCGGCACTTCGCGCAGGTTGAAGAACACTTCCAGCGCCTCCTGTAACAATGCCTTCTTGAGTCCCGGGTAGTGCACGTCCACGATCTGTTCCATCGTGTCGCGGTCCGGAAAACGAATGTAGTGGAAGAAGCAGCGCCGCAGGAAGGCGTCCGGCAGCTCCTTCTCGTTGTTGGACGTTATGACGACCAGCGGTCGATGCCGGGCCCGGATCGTGCGGTGCGTTTCGTAGACGTGGAACTCCATCCGGTCGAGTTCGTGCAGCAGGTCGTTCGGGAATTCGATGTCGGCCTTGTCGATTTCGTCGATCAGCACAATGGCCGGCTCGGGGCTTTCGAAGGCTTCCCACAGCACGCCCGGCTTGATGTAATTGGCGATGTCGGCGACCTTGGCCTCACCCAACTGGGAATCGCGCAAGCGCGACACCGCGTCGTATTCGTACAGGCCCTGCTGCGCCTTGGTGGTGGACTTGATGTGCCACTGGAAGAGAGGCCGCGCCAGCGAACGCGCCACCTCGAAGGCGAGCAGCGTCTTGCCGGTACCCGGCTCGCCTTTGATCAGCAGCGGTCGTTCCAGCGCCAGAGCCGCGTTGACGGCGAGCATCAGGTCGGGGGTGGCGATATAGCTGTCGGTGCCTTCGAAACGCATGCGGTCTCCCGTGAATCTGCCGACGAACTCAGTGCCCAATGAGTCCGATGTTAGCCCAACGCCTGCAACAGCCAAAGCGCCGCCATACCCGTACCCATCGTCAACAGCATGCTGCGGGAAAAAAAGGCCACGACGCCGGCGATGACTGCGGCGGCCACCTTGGGATTTGCGTTCATCGCGTTGCCAGCCGCCGGGTCCGCGAGCACCATCGGCAGGATCAACGCCGTGAGCATTGCCGCCGGGACGTATTTCAGCGCGCGCCCGAGCAAGGGCGGCATGCTGCGCCGGGCGAACACCGCGATGAACGACAGCCGTGACAGGTAGTTGAGCAGCCCGACCGCGAAGATCACCGCCCAGAGCTTCAGCGCCGCGTCCAACGTTCCCTCGCGAGGTCCGCCATCGTGCCGGCAGTGATTCCAATCACGCCGGCAGCGATCAAGTTGAGCTTCATCGGCAGGCCGCCCAGCGCGACGACGGCAATGCCGGCAACGATGGCCGCGACGATCGTCGGCGCATCGCGAAGCAACGGGGCAACCAGCGCCAGAAAGCACAGCGGCACGGCAAATTCCAGCGACCAGGACGCCGGGATCAGGTTGCCGGCGAAGAAGCCGATCATGTTGGTGACCTGCCAGCAGATGTACAACGCCATGCCGCAACCCAGGAAGTGCTGGGCACCGCCATGGGGATCGTCTTTCGCATTGAAGCGCCGGATCGCCGCAGCGAACGCCTGGTCGGTCAGCAGGAAGGCGAGCGCCTGTTGCCAGCGGCCCGGCAGCGCTTTCAGATAGGGCGCCATCGCCGCGCTGTACATGAGAAAGCGCAGCCCCAGGACGAAACACGTCAGCACGATGACGGCGAGAGGCGCGCCGCCGGCGAGCATCTGCCCGGCCAGCACCTGCGCGGCGCCGGAGAAGATGATGGCGCTCATGCCGAGCGCGGCAAGCCACGATGCGCCCGCCGCCGCCGCGCCGACTCCGCAGACCAGACCGAACGGAACGAGTGCAACGCAGGCCGGAAGCATTTCGACAAAACCGGCGCGGAAATCGGAGGAAACGAGCAGTCGACGCATGAACGACCCGGCATCCGGGCAAAAGCGCCAGACCAGGCTGGTAAGTGGGAAAATGGTGACGGCGCCATGGTAAACCACTTCCACGCCATGCCACACTGCCTGTCCCGTCTGGCAGAATCCGCTCAACGTTGCAAACAAAAAGGCAGGAATCTCATGGACATGCCCGTAAACACGTTCAAGCGCGCGATCAACGAAGGCCGGACGCAGCTGGGCGCGTGGCTGGTGAGCGGCGCTCCGTCGGCGGCGGAAGCATTGGGATGCGCCGGCTTCGACTTCCTGGTCGTGGATATGGAGCACACGCCGGTCGACACGCCGGAAATGGTCGAAATCCTGCGCACGCTTGCCGGCACACCGGCGCAGGCCGTGGTTCGCCTCGTCTGGAATGACATGGTGTGGCTGAAGCGCGTTCTGGATGGCGGTGCACAGACGGTGCTGCTGCCCTTCGTGCAGAACGCGGAGGAAGCGAGACACGCCGTGGCCTGCACGCGCTATCCGCCGGACGGCATCCGCGGCGTCGCCGGCGGCCACCGTGGCAGCCGCTTCGGTACAGTGGCGAACTATCTCAAAACCGCCGCGCAGGAACTGTGCGTGATGGTGCAGATCGAAACGATGGCGGGACTGGAGCAGCTTCCTGCCATTGCTGCAGTGCCCGGCGTCGATTCGATCTTCATCGGCCCCAACGACCTGTCGGCGTCGATGGGTCTGCTGGGTGACATCGCCAATCCGGCCGTGCAGGAAAAACTGAAGGACGCGGCGCTGCAGTGCAGGAAATTGGGGAAGCCCTGCGGCATCCTTGGCTTGAATCCGGAAATGGTCGCGAAGTTCATCGGTTACGGGTACACGTGGATTGCGATCGGCTCCGACATGGGCTTCATGGTCGGCCGCGCGCAGGAGTGTTTGGCCATGGCCCGGGCAGCAGCACCTGCGGCGGCGACCGCCCGCGGCGCCGCTTGAGCGCGCTGGCGTCGCCATTCACCTGTGTGCTGGATATCAAGGCCAGTCTCGGCGAATGCCCGGTCTGGTCGACGGCTGAACAGGCGCTGTATTGGGTCGACATCAATGCACCCTCGCTCAACCGCTTCGATCCCGCGACCGGTCGCAATACGGCAATGCCGATGCCGGAGGCGATCGGCTGTTTCGCGCTGCGCCGGTCAGGCGGTTTCGTCGTCGCGTTGCGAAGCGGACTGTGGCTTGCCGATGCCGACGGAACGCTCGGTCGCAAAGTTGCCGACGCACCCTACGATCAGGCGCACCACAGGTTCAACGACGGCCGCTGCGATTCTCACGGCCGTTTTTTTGCAGGCTCCATGAACGAGAAGCGCGATGCGAATTCCGCTTCGCTCGTCCGCCTCGATGCGGAGTTCCGTGTCACCCCGGTCTTGGGCAACGTCATGATCAGCAATGGTCTTGCGTGGAGCCCCGATGGTCGCACCATGTATCACGCCGATACGCCAACGCATGCGATCCGCGCGTTCGACTACGACGTCGCCAGCGGCGTACCTTCCCGCCCCCGGGTGTTTGCACAATGGAGCGGCGAGACCGACCGTCCGGACGGCGCCGCCGTGGACAGCGCGGGAAACTACTGGAGCGCGTTCTATCGAGGCGGCAAGGTGGTCAAGGTGTCGCCCGGCGGCCGCGTCCTCGCCGAATACGCGACGCCGGCGCTGTGTCCTACGATGTGCGCATTTGGCGGCGCGGACTTGCGCACGCTCTACGTCACCAGCGCGAGGCAATTGCGCGAAGCCGACGAGCTCGCGCGGCTGCCGCAATCCGGGGGCATTTTCGCGCTCGCGGTTGACACTCCGGGCCTCCCCGAACCTCAATTCGCGGGCTGACGCAAGATGCTCCTCGACCCGACCGCCTATCTGCGCCTTGAAGCACTCAAGAGTCTCGGTTCAACTTCGACCGGTATTTCGTTCGCGACGTCCACCGGGGACCTGCTCGAAATCTCGACGTATGGCAGCGGCACGTTCCGGGTGCGGGTTGGCCCCAACGCGCGACCCGATTACGGTCTCGTTGTCGGCCGCGCCAAACCCTGCACGATCACCCAGCCTGCCGCGGGCCTGTGGGCAATCGCTTCCGGCGACGCGGTGCTCGAGATCAGCAACGCGCCGTTGCGTTTCCGGCTGTTGTGGAAGGGCGCGCCGGTGCTCACGTCGATCACCGATGAGCACTTTCGCGGTTGGACACGTTTGCCGTCCGTCGGCCGTGTGAAGCGGGGTGGCCTGTGGACCGCGGCGGTGGCACTCGCCTCCGGGGAACCGGTCTATGGACTCGGCGAAAAATTCGGTCCGCTCAACAAGCGTGGCCAGCTCATCCATTCGCAGGTGGAGGATGCGCTTGGCGTGAACACCGGCCTCTCCCACAAGAACACACCGTTCGCGTGGGGCTCCGGGACGGGCAACGGGGCCTGGGGAACCTGGGTTCACACGCCCGGAATGGTGACGCACGGCGTAGGGCATCCGGACTGGTCGCATCGCAGCTATGCCATGGTCGTCGATGACGAAGCGCTGGACCTCTTCCTGTTCGCTGCAGATACTCCCGCGGGCGTGCTCGACGCGTACACGAACATCACCGGGCGTGCTCCGGCCGTCCCGCGCTGGAGTCTGGGGCTGTGGGTCTCACGCCACTTCTACAAGACACCGGGCGAGGCCATCGCGGTTGCGGCCAAGTTGCGGGAGCGGCGCATTCCCTGCGACGTGCTGACGCTGGATGGTCGTACCGCATGGGACGTGCAGACGCGTTTCAATTTCCATTGGGATCCCGAGCGCTTCCCCGACCCGGCCGCCACACTCGCGGAAATTCGCGCGCATAACCTTAAAATCTGCGTGTGGGAATACCCCTATGTTTCGATCCACGACAAGCTGTTCCAGCAGCTCGCGCAGCGCGGCTATCTGCTGAAGACAGCCGACGGCGATCCCTACGTGTTCTTCTGGGACGCGGCGCCGCAGTTGAGCACGACCGGCAATGCGCCGATTCCGCTGCCTGAAAGCGGGATTGTCGACTTCACGCACCCAGAAGCGTATGCATGGTGGCGCGACGCGCATCGGCAACTGTTCACGGATGGCGTGGACATCATGCTCTGTGATTACGGCGAGCAGGTTCCCGACGATGCGGTCGCATTCAACGGCGATCGGGGCCGGCGCCTGCACAATGTCTACCCGCTGCTCTACAACAAGTGCGTATTCGAAGCGACGAAGCAATTTCTGCCGCCTGCATCGATCCCGATGGTCTGGGGCCGCGCCGGGTGGACCGGCAGCCAACGCTATCCCGTGGGTTGGGGTGGACTGCCACAAAGCGACTGGGAAGGACTCGCTGCATCGCTTCGCGGCGGCCTGTCGTGGGGGATGAGCGGCAATCCGTACCATAGTTCCGACATCGGCGGGTTCTACGGATCAACGCAGCCTGGCGCCGAGCTCTATGTGCGATGGCTGCAGGCGACCGTTTTCTGCTCGCACATCCGCATGCACGGCATGGGCGAGCGCGAGCCCTGGATCTACGGCCCCGAAACGGAAGCCATCTGCCGCAAATGGCTTGCCTTCAGGTACCGGCTCATTCCCTATCTCGAAACCGCAATGGCGCAGGCAACCCGGAATGGCTTGCCGATCATGCGCGCGATGCCGCTCGCGTTTCCCGGCAATGCACTCGTGCGGGACTTCGAGACCCAGTTCATGTGTGGCGACTCGCTGCTCGTAGCGCCCATCCTGCGCGACGGAGGCGACGTCGAAATTGCCCTGCCGCCGGGCAATTGGTACGACCTCAATACCCGTCAGCGCTTCACCGGCCGGCAGGTGATCCGATACCGCGCAAAGCTCGATCAGTTTCCGGTCTTCGGGCGCGAAGGCCACGCACTTCCACTCGGCCGCGCGGTGCAGCATACGGGCGAAATCGATATCGCCAATCCGCTGGAGTTGCTGTGGGTGTTCGGCAAGCCCACTCAGGGCATGACGGAGTTTTCCCAGGTGAAGATCGCGGACGGCGTCGTGCACGCGACATCGGGCGTCAAGGTCGAATTCTTTGGCGATAC
The DNA here is from genome assembly GCA_963829415.1 of uncultured beta proteobacterium. Lineage (GTDB taxonomy): Bacteria > Pseudomonadota > Gammaproteobacteria > Burkholderiales > Casimicrobiaceae > VBCG01. The sequence goes on from CAWHII010000001.1 coordinate 699,207, forward strand.
GGGACAGGAAGCACAACCGCTGTGAGGCGATGAGTCCCGTGCAACGGCCCACGCTGGCGATCACTTCCGGGGAGCCTGCCGGCATTGGCCCCGAGCTGGTCGCGATGCTTGCGCAGCGCCACGCCGAAGCGCCGTTCGCGGCGCGTCTCGTGATCCTCGGCGACCATGCGCTGATGGCCGCGCGCGGCATGCGCATCGGTGCCAGGCCGCGCTATGCCGAATTCGATCCGATGGCATTCGCACCTGCAGGCGGCGTCGTTGAGATATGGCATCAACCTGTTGCGGCTCCGGTCATCGCAGGACATCCCGACCCGACCAATGCGCACGCCGTAATCGCGATGCTGGAACACGCCGCCGACGCCTGCGCGACCGGGGCGTTCGCAGCGCTCGTTACGGCACCGGTACAGAAGAGCGTCATCATGGATGCGGGCATTGCCTTTTCCGGCCACACGGAGTTCTTCGCCGCACGTACGCATACGCCGCGTGTCGTGATGCTTCTGGTCGGCGGCACGCGGGCGGCGCCCTTGCGCGTTGCCCTGGCAACGACGCATCTTCCGTTGCGGGAGGTGCCGGACGCGCTGACGCGAATCGCGCTGGCCGAAACGCTGCTCATCCTGGGCCGCGAACTGCAGTCCAAATTCGGAATCGCCTCGCCGCGCATCGCGGTGTGCGGACTCAACCCCCACGCAGGCGAGAGCGGCCACCTCGGTCGCGAGGAAATCGATGTGATCGCTCCTGCCATCGCCGATGCGCGAGCCAACGGATTCAGCGGAATCGATGGTCCGCTGTCCGCCGATACGCTGTTCGTCCCCGACCACATTCGCCATTACGATGTCGTGGTCGCCATGTATCACGATCAGGGCTTGCCCGTGCTGAAAGCCGCGAGCTTCGGACACTCGGTCAACGTGACGCTCGGTCTCCCGTTTCCGCGGACGTCGGTGGACCATGGCACGGCGCTCGACCTTGCGCGCGATCCGGCGCTTGCCGGGACGGCGGATCCGGGCAGCCTGATCGCGGCCGTGGAGCTTGCGATCGAGCTCGCGCATCGCGCAACGGAAGCCTAGTCGCCTGTAACCGCCAAATGCACGGCCACGTCGCCCGCAAGAGGTTCGGTCAGAATTTTCTTGCCGATCCGCATTACACCGCGCGCATTGTCGACGCGGTCGATCCGCATCCGGGCGACAACATCGTCGAGATCGGACCGGGTCTGGGCGCGCTGACTGCAGGCCTGATCGAGCGCGCGGGCCACATCACGGCCATCGAAATCGATCGCGATCTCGCCGCGCGGCTGCGCGATAGATTTTCGCCGGCGCAACTCACTCTCCACGTAGCCGACGCGCTCGAATTCGATTTCGCGTCGCTCCCGACCGCCCTTCGCGTCGTGGGCAATCTGCCGTACAACATCAGTTCCCCGTTGCTCTTTCATCTCGCCCTCTATGACGACCGGCTGCGCGACCTGCATGTCATGTTGCAGCGGGAGGTCGTGGCGCGAATGACTGCTGCGCCCGGCACCTCCGATTACGGCAGGCTGACTGTGATGTTGCAGGTGAAATTCGCGATCAGGCGCCTGTTCGTCGTGCCGCCCGGTGCATTCCGGCCGGCGCCCAACGTCGATTCCGCCATTGCGCGACTGGTGCCGCTTGGGTTCGCGAAGCCGTCCATCGCTGACCCGGCGCTGTTCGCGCGCGTCGTCGCAGCCGCGTTCGGCCAGCGCCGAAAGACCGTGCGCAATGCGCTGTCCGCCATTTGCGACGAAGCAGAATTGCGGCGCATGGGCATCGATCCCGGCTTGCGTGGCGAAACATTGCCGATTGGCGAACTTGTCCGCATGGCCAACGCCCTCGCTACGGCACGGTGAGATGCGTGGCTATTCCCAGCCGGTGTCCGGCCGCAAAGACGGGCTCACGATGCGCACGACCTTCTGCCGCGATGCATCGCCGCGCACCAGCGTCACGTTGCGCTGCGGCACGCCAAAGGCATGGGTGAGAAAGCGCAGCAATTCCGCGTTCGCCTTGCCGTCGACGGGCGGGGCTGCCAAACGAATCCTGAGCGCATCGCCATGTATTCCTGCAACTTCCGTACGTTTGGCTCCCGGTTGCACGTGCAGCGTCAACACGATTGCCTCATGGCCGTCCGCGATTTCCTCGCGCCGCCACGCCACCCTCATGTCAGAGGAACAATCGGGTGAGCGCGCTTTCCAGCCACGGCACCACGGTCATGAGGGCGAGCTGGGCGACGACGATGACGATCAGCGGAGAGAGGTCAAGCGTCCCTCCGACCGGTGGCAGTATCCGGCGGACCGGACGCAGGAACGGAAAGGTGAGCGCGTTGAGCGTTCCCGACAGCGGCCCGTCCGGCGCAACCCAGGACAGGATCGCCTGTGCGAACACGACCACGATAAACAGCCAGATCGCCGCCTTCAGTACGGCAATCAGCGTCGCGGCGAGCAGAAACGGCAAGCCCGCGCCGAGCAGGCTGAACCCGCCGAATACGAGGTTGTACGACAACAGCCAGAGAAACTGGAACACCAGCAACGCGAGCAGCGACGCCCAGTCGACGCCTTTCCAGCCCGGCACGATGCGCCGCAATGGCTTCACGATCCAGTCGGTCAGCGCGATGACCGCCTGCCCGAGCGGATTGCGAAAGGGCGCGCGCAGCAGCTGCATCGCGAAACGCAGCAGCAATGCGTAGGTGAACAGCCCGAAAACGACATCGAGCAGGTAACGAATGACTTGTTCGGTCATGACGGCCGCTCTCCCGCACTAATCCTCAGCACCCAACGCATCGCCCAACTCCTTCGCGCGTACGGCAGCGGCCTTCACCGCCGCGACGAAGCGGGCCTTGACCGCGTCGGCCTCCAGAACAGCCACCGCCGCCTCGGTCGTTCCACCCTTGGAGGTGACCTGTGCGCGCAGAATGGCCGGTTCGAGTTCTGAACCACATGCGAGCTTGACCGTTCCGGCAAACGTCGCGTACGCCAGCGTGCGCGCATCGGCCTTGCTGAAGCCCAGTTCCTCTGCCGCCTGTTCGAGCCCTTCGAGAAAGTAGAACACGTAGGCCGGTCCGCTGCCCGACACGCCGGTTACCGCGTCGAGCATGTCCTCCCGGACCACCCAGAGTACAGCGCCCACGGCCTCGAGAACGCGCTGCGCAAGTTTGCGTCCACCCGCACCCGCGTCCGGCAGCGCGAATGCGCCGCTGATTCCTGCGCGAATCAATGCGGGCGTATTGGGCATCGCGCGCACGAGCCGCTGGTATCCACCCATCCATCGCGAAACGTCGGCCAGTCGCACGCCGGCAGCTATCGTCATCACGACCGGCACTTCGGCCACGTGACGGGCAACCGCCTGCGCAACGATGCGCAATTGCTGCGGCTTGACGGCCAGCACGATGATTTCCGCTCTGTCGACGGCGTCGGCGGACACTTCGCCGAAAAATCCGATCCCGGGAAACAGCGCGGCCAGTCTGTCCTGTTGTGCACGAATGGGTTCGACCACCCGGAATTCGCGCGCATCGGCCCCGCCGCTCACCAGTCCACCGATGAGCGCGGTGGCCATGTTGCCACCGCCCATGAACGTGATATTCACTTTCGCACCTTGTCACCGGTTACCAAAAATGGCCGTCCCCACGCGCACCTGCGTCGCCCCTTCGGCGATCGCCGCTTCGAGATCCCCCGACATCCCCATCGAGAGCGTGTCCAATGGCAACCCCGCCGCGACGCATTGGTCGAGACATTCACGCAAGCGGCGGAACTGCAACCGCTGTCGCGCAGGATCGTCCGTGGGCTCCGGGATGCCCATGATCCCGCGCAGCCTGAGCCTCGGCAGATCGGCCACCGCCAGCGCAAGTGCCAAGGCTTCGCCGGGGGCGACCCCGCTCTTGGTCGTCTCGCCACTGACGTTGACCTGCACACAAACGTCCAGCGGCGCAAGCCTTGCCGGACGCTGCGCGGACAGTCGTTGCGCAATTCTCAGGCGATCCACGCTTTCGACCCAATCGAATGTCACCGCCGCCAAGCGTGTCTTGTTGCCCTGGAGCGGACCGATCAAGTGCCACTCCACGTCAGGCAGGTCGGCCAATGCCTGCCGTTTTGCCGCACCTTCCTGCACGTGGTTCTCGCCGAAGGCCCGCTGGCCTGCCGCATGCACGGCGCGCACCGCGTCGGCGGAAAAGGTCTTCGAGACCGCCAGCAATCGCACCGAACCCGCAGCGCGGCCGGCGTCCTGTGCAGCCCGGTCAATGCGTTCGGCAACGGCTTGCCACGCCTTCTCATAGTGGCTCATAATCGATTGGACCCATCGCCACATGGCCGTGGCACGCGCCTTGCATGCCTAATCGGGTCCAAGTCGCGGGATAAAGGGATTATAGATGGACATTACCGAACTCCTGGCCTTTGCCGTCAAGAACAAGGCTTCGGACCTCCACCTGTCGGCCGGCCTGCCGCCGATGATCCGTGTCCACGGCGACATCCGGCGCATCAATCTGCCTCCGATGGAACACGAGGACGTGCACGCCATGGTGTACGACATCATGAGCGACGCACAGCGGAAGATGTACGAGGAGCATCTCGAGTGCGACTTTTCGTTCGCGGTGCCCAATCTCGCGCGGTTCCGCGTCAATGCGTTCGTGCAGCAACGCGGCGCCGCAGCCGCATTCCGGACGATTCCGGCCAAGGTGCTTTCCCTCGAGGAGCTCAACGCCCCTAAGGTCTTCGCCGAACTGACCAACCGGCCGCGCGGCCTCATCCTGTGCACGGGTCCAACCGGTTCGGGCAAGTCGACCACCCTTGCGGCAATGGTCAACCACGTCAATGAGAACGAGTACGGCCACGTGCTGACGATCGAGGACCCCATCGAGTTCCTGCACGAATCGAAGAAATGCCTGATCAACCAGCGCGAAGTCGGCCCGCACACGCTTTCCTTCGCCAATGCCCTGCGCAGCGCATTGCGTGAGGACCCCGATTACATCCTCGTGGGCGAAATGCGCGACCTGGAAACCATTCGGCTGGCGCTCACGGCCGCAGAAACCGGCCACCTCGTGTTCGGCACGCTGCACACGAGTTCGGCAGCAAAGACGATCGACCGGATAATCGACGTGTTTCCCGCAGCGGAAAAGGAGATGGTGCGCGCGATGCTGTCCGAGTCACTCGTGTCGGTCGTTGCCCAGACGCTGCTCAAGACCAAGGACGGCCAGGGCCGGGTCGCCGCGCACGAAATCATGATCGGCACCGCAGCCATCCGTAACCTGATTCGCGAGAACAAGGTCGCGCAGATGTACTCGGCAATCCAGACTTCGCAGTCGATCGGTATGCAGACGCTCGACCAATGTCTGGTGGACCTCGTGAAGCGGAACCAGGTGAATGTCGCCGAGGCACGCAACCGGGCCGTAAACAAGGAACTCTTCCCCGGCGGCTAGATGAACGACCCCCACGCTCGCTTCGCTCGCTGCCCCCAAGGGGGTGCACCAGTCCCTTGGGACGGCCCTGCGGAGATGAACGACCCCCACGCTCGCTTCGCTCGCTGCCCCCAAGGGGGTGCACCAGTCCCTTGGGACGGCCCTGCGGAGATGAACGACCCCCACGCTCGCTTCGCTCGCTGCCCCCAAGGGGGTGCACCAGTCCCTTGGGACGGCCCTGCGGGACTGTCCTTCCGCTAAAGGAACACTTATGGAACGCGAACGCGCCACCAAATTCATCCACGAACTGCTCGACCTGCTGGTCAAGCAGAAGGGGTCCGACCTCTTCATCACGGCCAATTTCCCACCGGCGATCAAGGTTGACGGGAAGATAACGCCGGTATCGAAGACGCAGCTTTCGGCGCAGCACACGATCGAGCTGGTGCGCAGCGTGATGAACGACAAGCAGGCATCGGAATTCGAAAGTTCGAAGGAATGCAATTTCGCGATCAGTCCACCGGGCATCGGCCGGTTCCGTGTCAACGCCTTCGTGCAGCAGGCGCGGGTCGGCATGGTACTGCGGACGATCACCACCGAAATTCCGAAGTTCGAGGAGCTGGGTCTGCCGCCGGTGCTCAAGGACATCATCATGTCCAAGCGAGGCATCATGATGTTCATCGGCGCGACCGGCGCCGGCAAGTCGACGTCGATGGCATCACTGCTCGGATACCGCAACGAAAACAGCTACGGCCACATCATCACGATCGAGGACCCGATCGAATTTGTCCACGAACACCGCAACTGCATCCTCACCCAGCGCGAGGTCGGCGTCGACACCGATGGCTGGGAGATCGCGCTCAAGAATTCGCTGCGGCAGGCACCCGATGTCATCCTGATCGGCGAAGTGCGCGAGCGCAACACGATGGACTATGCGGTCGCCTTTGCCGAAACCGGCCACCTTTGCCTGACGACGCTGCATGCCAACAGCACGAACCAGGGCCTGGACCGGATCATCAATTTCTTCCCTGAAGAGCGGCGTGCGCAACTGCTGATGGACCTTTCGCTCAACATTCGTGCATTCGTCGCGCAACGGCTGATCCCGCGCCGCGACGGTCGCGGCCGCGTGCCGGCGGTGGAAGTGATGCTGAACTCGCCGCTTGTCTCCGATCTCATCTTCAAGGGTGACGTATCCGGCATCAAGGAGATCATGAAGAAGTCGCGCGAACTGGGCATGCAGACCTTCGATCAGTCGCTGTTCGAACTGTACGAGGCCGGCCTCATCACATACGAAGATGCGCTGCGCAATGCGGATTCGCTGAACGACTTGCGGCTCGAGATCAAACTGCATGGCAAGGAGGCGAAGAATCGCAACGTGTTCGCCGGCATCGGCAACCTCGACGTGGTACCCGAAGCCACGGGGAACCAAATCTAACTAGCCGATCAAAGTTTCGCTCGCTGCGCTTGCACGATACTTTGGCCGGATCTAGGTCAGCGCGGAAAGTTCGGGGCGGCCCTTCACTTTCCGCGTTGAGAATGCACGAAGCGCGTCGATCACAGGTCGCTTCGCTCCCCGCTCGGTAGCGCGCAGGTGGAGTGACAGCCTGATTCATCCGCCCCGCCTGGTTGCTGGCACGGGGCAAGTCGCCTTGTGCTACGCTTTACCTCCCCCATATTCGGCATGTGACGCCAGACTTCGCCATGGCCGGCTTAGACGCCAAGACCCCGCTGCCCACCGAGATCAAGCTGCACCAGGCTTCGCGCGTGCTCGAACTCGTGTTTCCGCACGGTATCGTGTTCCGCCTGCCGTGCGAATTCCTGCGCGTCCATTCGCCGTCGGCGGAAGTGCGCGGACACGGGCCGGGGCAGGAGACGCTGCAGGTCGGCAAGCGTGACGTTACGATCACCGACCTGGAGCCGGTCGGCCATTACGCGATCCGGCCGTCGTTCTCCGACGGTCACGATACCGGCATCTACTCCTGGGATTACCTGTACGACCTCGGGGTGCGTCAGGACGAACTCTGGCAGCGCTACCTGGCCAAGATCGAGACTGCTGGCGAAAGTCGCGATGCCCGCGCCAAAGGTCCGAGCGACCGCTGAGGCCATGAACGAAAAGCGCACGCATTTCGGCTTCGACGACGTCTCCCCCGCGGAGAAGACCCGCCGCGTCCGCGGGGTGTTCGACTCGGTGGCAGGCAGGTACGACATGATGAACGACGTCATGTCCGCGGGCCTGCACCGGTTGTGGAAGCGGTTTGCGATTAACGTCTCCGGCGCTCGCACGGGCCAGCGCGTTCTGGACCTGGCGGGCGGCACGGGCGATCTCGCGAAACTGTTCGCCGCCCGCGTCGGCCCGACCGGCACCGTCGTGCATACCGACATCAACGGCGCCATGCTGGTCGCGGGCCGCGACAAGCTGCTCGATGCCGGTCTCGTGTTGCCGACGATCCAATGCAACGCGGAGGCGTTGCCGTTCGCGGCGCGCAGTTTTGATGTTGTCTCCATTGCGTTCGGCCTGCGCAATGTCACGCGCAAGGACCTGGCACTCGCCGAAATGCGCCGCGTCCTTGCGCCGGGTGGCATGGCCGTAGTGCTGGAATTCTCACGGGTGACCGCGTCGCTCGCGCCGGCCTATGACTGGTACAGCTTCAATGTGCTGCCCAAACTGGGCAAGTTGATCGCCAAGGACGAGGCGAGCTATCGCTATCTGGCCGAATCCATTCGCGTCCACCCGGACCAGGCAACGCTGAAACAGATGATGCAGGATGCCGGTTTCGACAACGTCGACTTTCACAACCTGACGGCGGGCGTGGTCGCCGTTCACGTGGGCCGCGTTTACTGAGTCCGGAATGAACAACGGAGGCATTGCATGAAACGATTCCTTATTCTCGCGCTCGCCGTGCTCGCGGCTACGGTCGTGGTGGCCACCGATACGGTCGAAGCCAAGCGTCTGGGCGGCGGTCGCAGCCTCGGCGCCCAACGCCAAGCCACGCCGCCCCCGGCCAACACTCCCAACGTGGCGCCTGGAAGCCCGGTCGCTCCCGCACAGGCGATGCCGCCCAAGGCTGCGCCAACCGCTTCGGGCGCGTCACGCTGGCTGGGGCCGCTTGCCGGTCTTGCCGCGGGCATTGGTCTGGCTGCGCTGCTGTCGCACTTCGGTTTGTCCGAAGGTTTTGCGAGCATCCTCATGCTGGCGTTGCTCGTGTTCGGCGGCATTTTCCTGATCCGGATGTTCCTGGGACGTCGTGAGTCTGCGCGCACACCGATGCAATATGCCGGTGCCGGCGCGGCGCCAGGCGGATTGGCGACCCAATTGCCGCCGACGGCGCGGGACGGGGTCAACAGATTCGAGCCCGTCTTCGGCGGCGCAGCGGCGGCGGTTGAGCCGCCAATGGCAGGCAGGTTTCCCCCGGGTTTCGACCCGGCACCCTTCGTGCAGCAGGCGACGCTGCAATTCAGGAAACTCCAGGCGGCTTATGATTCCGGCGACCGCAAGGCGCTCGCCGACGTGCTGACCCCGGAGATGTATGCCGAAATCGACAGGGAAATTGCGGAACGGGGCACCCACACGCCAACCGAAGTGGCGGCGCTCGAAGCGACCCTCCTCGAGGTGACCACCGAGGGCGATCGCCATTGGGCCAGCGTCCACTTCACGGGCATGCTGCGGGAGGACGGCACGGTGCTTCCGAAACCGTTCGATGAAATCTGGAACCTGGTCAAGCCCGTTGACGGCAAGTCGGGTTGGCTGCTTGCCGGAATCCGGCAACCGGCATGAAATTCCCCAATCCAGCGGAAGCCCCGGCGCGAATTGCCAACGGCATCCTCGAGCAGGAGAGTTGGGCGCGCGACAAACTCGCGCCGTTCGCAGGACGGGTGTTCACGCTGGCCATCGGACCGGTTTCCACGCGATTCCGGATAACAGAGGACGGAAAGCTCGAAACGGCGCCGCCCTCGCTGCCGGCAGATCTCGACCTTGTGCTGTCGCCATTTTCGGTCCCGTCTTTCCTTGCCAACCCCTCGCGGTGGAACGAGTTCGTGCGCGAGGAGGGCGACGTCGCGCTGGGGGGAGCACTGAAGGAGCTTGCGCGAACGTTGCCCTGGTTTGTCGAGGCGGCTCTGGCCAAGGCGTTGGGCCCGCTGGCCGGCCAGCGCGCGGCCGATGCGGGACGCCGGTTGCTCGCGTTTCCGGAATACGCCGCGCAACGGGTCACGGAAGGTGTGGCGAGTTACGCGCGCGACGAGGCCGGTCTGCTCGCCCGCGGCGCGCAAATGCGGCAGTTCCGCGACGGCGCAAGCGAAGTCGCGGAGCGCGTCGATGTGCTCGAGCGACGATTCGACGCATTGTCCGCGCGTGTCGCGGCGGGCAAGCCGCAATCGCTGCAGAATTAGCGCTTCCGCTGCACGAAACGGTCTTGAACCACCAAGGATACGAAGAGCACGAAGGAATGCCGGAAAGGTAGGTGAGCCTCTTCGTGGTTTTTGTGCTCTCCGTGGTTCGAGAATTTGACCTTCCGAAATCCACGCCGAACCGCCGGCCCGGGCGCCTCCCGTAGAATGCCGCCATGATGCGCATTGCCCGCCTTATCCGCATCCATATGGTCGCGATGCGTTTCGGCCTGGACGAATTCGTGCTCGGCCACCAGCGGGTCCGCGGGTTGCGGCCGTTCGTCAACCGCGTTCTCTTCTGGCGCGATCTTTCGCAACCACGCGGCGTGCGCCTGCGCGAGGCGCTGCAGGCGCTGGGGCCGCTGTTCGTCAAGTTCGGGCAGATGCTGTCGACCCGCCGCGACCTGCTTCCCCCCGACATTTCCGACGAACTGGCGAAGCTGCAGGATCGCGTGCCGCCGTTTCCCGCCGAACAGGTGCTGGCAACCCTGGCGCGTGCGTACGGCAAGCCGATCGACCAGGTTTTCAAGTCGTTCGACTTGGCGCCGGTGGCGAGCGCCTCGGTGGCGCAGGTACATTTCGCGGAACTCCCGAATGGCACGCCGGTCGCCGTCAAGGTTCTGCGGCCTGATGTCCACCGGGTCATCGAGCACGACGTCGCGCTGATGCATACGGCCGCCGGGCTCGTCGAAAGACTGTGGTCCGAAGGCAAGCGGTTGCGGCCGCGCGCCGTCGTCGCCGAATTCGAAAAAACGATTCGCGATGAGCTCGACCTGACGCGCGAGGCCGCGAATTGCTCGCAGCTGCGTCGGAATTTCCGGCATTCGCCTCTGCTGCTGGTGCCGGAAATCGTGTGGGACTGGACCACCGAGGAAGTGCTGGTGATGCAACGCATGTCAGGCATTCCGATCGGCCGCATGGAGGAATTGCGCAGCGCCGGCATCGATTTCAAGCGGCTGGCACGGGCCGGCGTGGAAATATTCTTCACGCAAGTGTTCCGCGACGGCTACTTCCACGCGGACATGCACCCCGGCAACATATTCATCGCCACGGACGGGTCGAACCACGGCAAGTACATAGCACTGGACTTCGGCATCATGGGCACGCTCTCGGAGACCGACAAGAGCTATCTTGCGCAGAATTTCCTCGCGTTCTTTCGCCGCGATTACCATCGGGTCGCGACCGCTCACATCGAATCCGGCTGGGTGCCGCCGGACACGCGCGTGGACGAACTCGAAGCGGAGATCCGCGTCGTTCTGGAACCGATGTTCGACCGGCCGCTGGGGGAAATTTCCCTGGGCAAGGTGCTCGTATCGCTGTTCCGCGCGTCGCGCCGATTCAACGTCCAGATCCAGCCGCAGCTCACGCTGCTGCAGAAGACTCTCCTGAACATCGAGGGACTGGGACGGCAGCTCGACCCGGAACTCGATCTCTGGGTGACCGCCAAGCCATTCCTGGAGCGCTGGATGCAGGAGCAGATCGGCCTGCCGGCGCTGCGACGCCGGCTGATTGCCGAAGCCCCCTACATCGTCGCCGCGTTGCCCGAATTGCCGCGTCTGCTGCACCAGCGGCTGCTGGCGCATCCCGCGGCATCGGATACCGCCGTCGCAGAACTCGCGGCTGCGCAGAAGGTGCGCAACCGATGGCTTGCTGCGATAGCGGCGCTGCTCGTCGTCGTGATCGTCTTGTTGCTGAGGCAGCACGGCTGACCGCCCTGCGCCGGGCGCCCCCTCTGGACGGCTGATACAATTCCGGCGCCGCCCCTCCCAGAAAATCCGAACGCTGCTTCCCGATGGCGCTGCTCGAAATCCAGGACGTGACGCGCCGCTTCGGCGACTTCACTGCAGTCGACGGCGTCACGATTGCCATCGAGGCCGGTGAGTTCTTCACGCTGCTGGGGCCATCGGGCTGCGGCAAGACCACACTGCTGCGGATGATCGCCGGCTTCGACCTTCCCGACGGTGGCCGCATCCTTCTCGATGGCGGCGACCTTGCCGACCGACCGCCCGAGGCGCGGCCGGTGCGCACGGTGTTCCAGAACTATGCGCTGTTCCCCCACATGACCGTCGAGGGCAACGTCGCGTTCCCGCTCAAGATGGCCAAGACCGCGCCCGCGGAGATCGGCGGCAAGGTCGCGGAGGCGCTGGACGACGTCCGCCTGACTGGATTCGGCAAGCGTTTCCCGCACGAATTGTCGGGCGGCCAGAAGCAGCGCGTAGCGATCGCACGCGCACTGGTCACTCACCCCTCCGTGCTGTTGCTGGACGAGCCGCTGGCCGCGCTGGACGCGAAGCTGCGCGAAGAGATGCAGATCGAACTCATCAATCTGCAGAAGGAGGTCGGCATCACGTTCGTCTATGTCACGCACGACCAGACCGAGGCGCTCGCGCTTTCCCACCGGATTGCCGTCATGAACGGTGGCCACGTCGAACAGCTCGATGCGCCATCGCGCATCTACAGCTTCCCGACGACCCGCTTCGTCGCCGACTTCATCGGCACCTGCAATCTGCTGGTCGGTCCGGTGGCCGCAAATGCAGAAGGTACGATCGCCATCGACGTACGCGGCCTGGGCATGGTCAAGGTTGCCGCATCGTCCGACATCACAGTCGGCGCGGAAGGCGCGATCGCCCTGCGCCCGGAAAAGATCGTCCTGCTCGGGATGGCGACGGAAGTCCCTCTCGACAATCACTTCCGGGGAACGGTATCGGATTTTCTGTATCACGGTGATGTCACGGTCTACAAGGTGACCACCGAAAGTGGCTCCACGCTCGAAGCGCTCTCCGCCAATTCGGCGGCCGGTCGCACCAAGTTCCACGAGGTTGGCGACGCCGTCGAATTGAGCTGGCCCAAGGCGGCCGGACATTTCATCGCCGAGTGATGTACATGAACCGGCGCGGCGAAAGGGAAAGAGCCTGTCGGATTGGGTTTCGCGCATGCGACGGAGGCGGTTTGGGGACAGTTCAAGGCGCGAGCCCGGGAGCATATCGAAAATATGTTGAGGTTGAGCAACGCACACATTTGCCAACTAAGGCGCCCAAAGGCCCCGTCCCTTCGCTCAATTGGGTCTTGCTGCCAAAAAGCGTGTCTGCCTTGTTGCTCGCTTTGCGTAGGTTTGCGACATTCGCTGCGCCTCGCGCCTCGCATCCATCGCTTTTCGGCCGAGCAACGCATGCGTGAAACCCGGTCCGGCAGGCTCCTGGGGAAATGGCTGGTCGGCGGACCGCCGATACTCTATCTGCTGCTGTTCTTCGCTATCCCGGCGCTGATCATGGTGCTGGCGTCATTTCGCACGCCGGGCGACTTCGGCGGCCTGGCTCCGCTGATCGATGAAGCGGGCAAGCCCGACCTCAACGTCGACAGCTATGTGCGTTTCTTCACGGAATCTGTCTATGCACAGATCTTCGTCAAATCGTTCGTCTATGCAATTGCGACCACGCTGATCTGCCTCGCGATCGCCTATCCGCTCGCCACGCTGATCGCCAGGAGCCCGAAAAAACACCGCGACCTGCTGCTGCTGCTCGTCATCCTTCCGTTCTGGTCCAATTTCCTGATTCGCGTCTACGCATGGATGATCGTCCTCGGACCGCAAGCCGCGCTTGCGCGTGCGGTCAACGGTCTGTTGGGCTGGTTCGGCGCCGGGCCGGTATCGCTGCTGTTCAGCTCGTTCGCCGTGCTGGTGTGCCTTGTGTATGTACACCTGCCGTTCATGGTGCTGCCGCTGTACGCCAACCTGGAAAAACACGACCAGGCGCTGCTCGACGCTGCGCAGGACCTCGGCGCCAACGCGTGGCAGCGATTCTGGCGCATCACGTTTCCACTGTCGCTGCCCGGCGTATATGCCGGCGCGGCGCTGGTGTTCATCCCGGCCCTTGGCATCTTCGCGATCCCGGACATTCTGGGCGGTCCCGACGACAGCCTCATCGGCAATGTGATCAAGCAGCAGTTCCTCGAGACACGCGACTGGCCTTTCGGCAGCGTGCTCTCCATCGTCCTGACCGTGGCCGCGCTGGCCGTTGCCGGGCTGGCGGCATGGGTGGGCGCGCACAGCACGCGCAGGGAGGCGAGCGGTGCCTAGGCGATCCGCATGGCTGTGGACGGCGGCGATCGCGGGCTATGCCTTTCTCTATCTGCCGCTGGTCATTGTCGTCGTCTACTCGTTCAACGACTCGCGGCTCAACGCGGAATGGGTGGGCTTCACGTTCGATTGGTACCGCAAGCTCGCGCACAACGAGGAAATGCAGCAGGCGGCAGCAAACTCTCTCATCATCGGCTTCGTGACCAGCGTCGTGGCGACGGTGCTGGGCACCATGGCGGGCGTGGCGATGCACCAGTACAAGCTGCGGCTGCTGCCCATCCTCGTGCTGACGCCGATCGCGATCCCCGAGATCCTGATGGGCGTTTCGCTGCTCATCTTCTTCGTGCTGCTCAATTTCTCGCTCGGTCTCGTTTCCGTCGCCCTCGCGCACATCGCGTTCTGCATAGGCTTTGTCGCAATCGTCGTCCGTTCGAGGCTGGCGGGAACCGACGAAAGCCTCATCGAAGCGGCGCGCGACTGCGGCGCATCGCCGTGGCAGTCCTTTCGCTATGTGACGCTGCCGCTGATCATGCCCGGCGTCGTTGCGGGCGCACTGATGGCGTTTACGCTGTCCATCGACGATTTCGTGATCACGTTCTTCACTGCCGGCGCAGGAACGGTGACACTGCCGCTGCAGATCTACTCGATGATCAAGATCGCGGTTACGCCCGAGGTCAACGCCGTGTCAACGCTGCTCATGCTGCTGACGTTGTTCCTGATCGTCATCGCCACCAAGCTTTCCCCGAGCCTGCTCCGCTCCAACCAGGAGACTCCTTGACAATGAAACGCATCCTCGCCGCCCTCCTCTGCCTGGCCGCCCTGCCGGCCCTGGCGAAGGACACGCTCAACCTCTACAACTGGAACAACTACATCGCGCCGGAAACCATCAAACGGTTCGAGGAGCTGTGCAAATGCGAGGTCAAGCAGACCTACTACTCCGACAACGAGGAGCTGCTGGCCAAGCTGGCGGCGGGCGCAAAGGGCTATGACATCCTGGTTCCCACGTCCAACGCGGTGCAGCCGCTGATCAAGGGCGGGCAGTTGAAAGCCATCGACAAATCGAAGCTGACGAACCTCAAGAACATCGGCCCCGCCTACATGAACACGCCGTTCGACCCGGACAACAGGTTCTCGGTCCCGTATGCGATGTCGACGACGATCCTGGGCTACAACGCCGAGAAAATGAAGGAGCTGGGTCTGCCTACAGACACGTGGGCCGTGATCTTCGAGCCCAGGTACCTGGAAAAGATCAAGGGCCGGGTGACGGTGCTCGACAGCTCGAGCGAACTCTTCGCCGCCGCGCTCAAGTACCTGGGCTACTCGGCCAATGACACGGACGAGAAGCACTGGAAGGAGGCCGCCGACGTCATCAAGCGCGCCAAGCCCTACTGGGCGGCGTTCAACGCATCGTCGTACATCAAGGAACTGACCGTCGGCAACATCTGGCTCGCCCACGGCTATTCGAACGATATCTACCAGGCCAACCTCGACGCGCAGGCCGCGGGACGAAAATTCCAGATCCTGCAGGGCATGCCGAAGGAAGGGGCGGTACTGGCCGTCGACAACATGGTGATCCACAAGGACGCGCCGCGGCCGGACCTGGCACTGCTGTTCATGAATTTCATGCTCGAAGGAAAGAATTCTGCGGAGCTCACCAACCTCATCGGCTCCGGCAATCCGAACATCGACGCGGTCAAGTACATCAAGCCCGCCCTCCTCAAGAATCCGGCGATCTTTCCGGATCCTGCGGTGCAGGCCAAACTTGAGCAACTGCAGGACCTGACCACCGCGCAGCGTCGGCTGCGCGGCAAGATGTGGACCGAAATCAAGGCGTCACGCTGAGCGCAGCATTCCGCTTGCGGGCGGAGACGGACTTCAGGCCGAACCCGCCGACTCGTTCTATCATGTGGACATGGCAGAGCCTGTCACCTATCGCATCGAGCGCCTGACCCCGAGACACAGCGAAGACTACCTGCGCTTCTTCGACCATGAACGGGGGCCGGCGTTTGCCGACAACCCGGAATGGGCTACGTGCTATTGCCACTACTACGAGGTTCCGGTGGCGATATCCTGGCCCACGCTAGACGGCCACGCCAACCGTGCCGCAATGGATGCGCGCATCGCATCAGGCGAAATGGAGGGCTTCCTCGCCTACGCCGGCGAGGAGGTCGTCGGGTGGGTCAACGCGCAGCCGTACCACAAGCTGCAGCACGCGTGCGCACGTTTGCGCATTGTCGCGCCAGCGCTCCCGGTTTCGCCCCACGACGCCGCCGCGATCGTCTGCTTCGTCACGGCCCCCGATTGGCGCCGCCGCGGGGTCGCCCGCGCATTGCTCGATGGCGCGCTCGAAGATTTCGCCGCACGAGGCTTCGGCGTGGTCGATGCCTTCCCCTGGAATGTCGGCCCTGGCGACACCGCCGCGACCGATCATTACCACGGTTCGCCCGCGTTGTTCGCCGCGGCGGGTTTCATCGAAATCGCCAGACACGAGACGCTGACCGTGGTGCGCCGTGCGCTGCGGTTGCAAACATGAATGCATCGCGTCAGCGCACGTTTCTACCGCACATACTCGCCATCCTGTATGGAGTCGCGATTGCCTTTGCGAGCCTGCAGCCCTTTGCTCCCTGGATCCCCCCGCCTCCGGGAACGCCGTTCTGGCCGTTCGCACCCTGGCCGCTCAAGTGGACGCGGTTCGATTTCATCGCCAACGCGTTGGCCTATGTACCCTTCGGCCTGTTCGTCGCCTTGGTTCCGCGGCGCGCGACGCCGCTTGCACGAACCGGCGTCGCGCTTGCCGCAGGCGTGTCACTGTCGTTCGGCATGGAAACCCTGCAGATGTTCCTGCCGACTCGCGCCGCCAGCCTCGTCGACCTATTCGCAAATACCGGCGGCGCGTTCGTGGGCGGGATGCTCGGCGGCACCCTCATGCGCGCGGAGCGCGTGCGCCGGGCGTTGTCCGCGGCGCGGGAGCAGGCGTTCATCGAAGGTCGCCTTGGCGACGTAGGCATCGCGCTGCTCGCCCTGTGGCTGGCGGCGCAGGTCAATCCGGGCATCCCGCTCTTCGCCGTCAATTTCGAACCGGGGCTGCCGCCTGCCACGGTCACCGTTGCCGCAGCGCCGGACCTCGCCGCGACAATGGTCGAAGCGACGCAGTCCGCGTTCCAGCTTGCGGGCGTCGGGCTGTTTCTCGCCCTGATGCTCCGCGACCGGCGCCATGTCGGAGGCGCCGTGCTGCTGCTGATCGGCATGGCATTCGTGTTGAAGGGCGTCGCCGCGTGGCTGGTCTTAAAGCCCGCCGCATGGGAAGCGTGGCTCAAGCCGGGCGTGGCCATCGGCATCGCCGCGGGCTCGCTTGGACTACTGCTCGCCGCTTTCCTGCCGCGCCCGGCGCAGGTGGCAGCGTGCGCAATCGCGCTGTTGTCGTCGTTGTTGCTTCCCTTCGCGGCGAGTGACGCGACGGCCATGCCTGCGCCGTTGACACTATTCAATTGGCGGTATGGCCACCTGCTCAACTTCAACGGTCTTACGCACTCGGTGCTGCTGGTGTGGCCGATCGCGGCGGCCGCATGGCTGTTTGCTCTCGCGGGGAAACCGGGCTGGGGGAGGCCGGACTGATCGCCATCGGTGCGGATCGACGCGCGTGCTCCGCTATACTCGGCGACTTGTCAATTGTCACGCGGATCGTCCGCACCGCCATGAGTCATTACCGCAAACACGTGTTCTTCTGCTGCAACCAGCGCGAGGCTCCTGAAAAGTGCTGTGCCGACAGTGGCGCACTGGACATGCAGCAGTACGCAAAGGGAAGGATCAAGGCGCTCGGCCTGAACGGCCCGGGCAAGGTCCGCATCAACAAGGCAGGGTGTCTCGACCGCTGCGAGGAGGGGCCCGTGCTGGTCGTCTATCCGGACGCCGTCTGGTACACGTATGTGGACCGTGACGACATCGACGAAATCATCGACCGCCACGTGGTGGGCGGCGAAATTGTCGAACGGCTGAAGATTTGACCCCGCGGACGGCCGAGCGATTGACGGTCGACGGTCCCGCCGGGGTGCTGGAGGTCGTCTGTAACGTTCCGGATGCGCCATTGGCCGGCATTGCGCTTGTCGCCCACCCGCATCCGTTGCAGGGCGGCACGCTCGACAACAAGGTCGTGCAGACGCTGGCAAAGACTTTCTTTGCGCTGGGTTATGCCGCCGTGCGCTTCAATTTTCGGGGCGTGGGCGGCTCTGCCGGCGTGTTCGACGACGGCATCGGCGAGACCGACGACGCGCTCATTGTGCTCGCGCACGCCAAGGCGAAGTTAGGTGATGCACTCCCCGTCGTCCTGGCGGGATTCTCGTTCGGATCGTTCGTCCAGACGCGGGTGGCCAAGGCCATCGAGGCACAGCGTCTCGTGCTGATCGGACCTGCCGTGCGCCGTTTTGCCGTGGAGGAAGTTCCCGCGGACACGATCGTCGTGCATGGCGAAGAAGACGATGTCGTGCCTCTCGCCGACGTATTGGCATGGGCGCGGCCGCTTGAGCTGCCCATTGTCGTGTTTCCCGGTTGTGGTCATTTCTTCCATGGCCGCTTGCCGCAACTGCAGCGTGTGATTACCGGCATGTGGCAACGTGCATGACCACGACCGCTCTCCTTGCCGCCGAGAAAGCCGGGCGCATTCCCGCGCAGCCCGCCAGCCTTTCGTCAGAAGTCATCCTGCATGTCGATGCCTTGCGCAAGAAATATGGCGCCAGTGAAGTCGTGCGGGGATTGAGCTTTGATATTCGCCGCGGCGAATGCTTCGGACTGCTGGGCCCCAACGGGGCCGGCAAGACCACGACATTGCGGTGCTGCCTGGGGCTCATCGACCCCGATGGCGGAACGATCGAAATGGTTGGCGTACCGGTTCCCGGCGCAGCGCGCGAGGCGCGCGTCCGCGTCGGCGTCGTACCGCAGATGGACAATCTCGATCCGGATTTCACGGTCCGCGAGAACTTGCTCATCTATGGCAGCTATTTCGGCCTCCCGCGCGCCATCCTGGAAAAGCGCATCCCCAGACTTCTGGACTTCGCCGGACTCGGCAACAAGCGCAACGCCGGGATCCGCACGCTTTCCGGCGGAATGAAGCGGCGCCTGACACTCGCCCGCGCCCTCGTCAACGACCCCGAACTGCTGATCCTGGACGAGCCCACCACCGGTCTGGACCCGCAGGCACGCCACCTGATCTGGGACGGCCTGCGCCAGCTTCTGGCCGCGGACAAGACCATTCTGCTCACGACTCACTTCATGGATGAGGCCGAACGCCTCGCCACCCGGCTGGCGGTCATTGATCACGGCGTCCTGATCGCCACCGGGGCCCCGCGCGACCTGCTGCTGCAGCACGTCGAACCGGAAGTAGTCGAAGTCTTCGGTGATGACGTGCGCACTTGGGCAGACATGCACGGCCGGAAGCTGGCGCAACGCGTCGAAGTCGCCGGCGAGACCGCGTTCTGCTACGCGGCCGACCCGCAACCGCTGCTGAACGACCTTGCGACACGCGCCGGCGTGCGATACCTGCATCGACCCGCGAATCTGGAAGATCTGTTCATCAAGCTCACCGGTCGGGAATTGCGGGACTAGTGACCTGTAACAGCCAAATCGGGAGAGTCTGACTTGCGCTTCACGCCGATAGCTGCGTTGCCATCTCCTGCGAGGGGACCTACCCTTGCTGCGCGTTGGCGCCTCATCTGCCAACTGAGTCTCGACGCGAATCGCGACGTCATACCGCTACCGCTCACCCCCGCTTCGACTGCTTCAGGCCACTAGGCGCCTAGGATGGACATCGCCGCCGCAAAAATCTGGGCGCCCCCGACAATTTCGGCGCGCTTCCTTCCGGTCTGGCGGCGCAATCTGCTGGTTTGGAGAAAGCTTGCGGTCGCGAGCATCCTGGGCAACATCGCCGATCCTCTCCTCTACATGCTCGCGCTGGGTTACGGCATTGGATCGCTCGTCGGTGAGGTCGGCGGAATGAGCTACGTCGCGTTCATCGGGACCGGCATGGTTTGCCAGAGCGCGATGTTCACTGCCAGTTTCGAAGGCATGTACTCGGCGTTCTCGCGGATGCACATGCAGCGCACGTGGGACGGCATCATCAATGCGCCGGTCTCGCTCGACGACGTCATGCTGGCGGAATGGTTGTGGACGGGGACCAAGTCGGTGATGTCCACCGCGGCGATTCTGGCGGTGATCATGGCGTTGGGCTACGGCCACACCTGGCTCTCGGTCTGGATACTGCCGCTGGGCTTCCTGGTGGGACTCACTTTCGGCGCGGCCGGCCTGGTGATGAATGCATTGGCACCCAACTACGATTTCTTCACCTATTTCTTCACGCTTGTGCTGACGCCGATGCTGCTTTTCTCCGGCGTCTATTTTCCGGTCGAACAAATGCCGGCCTGGCTGGCGGGTATCGCGGGATTCCTGCCGTTGAAACATGCCATCGACATCGCGCGACCGTTGATGCTGGGCCACGTCCCCGACCACATCCTGCTGCACGTCGCGGTGCTGCTGTTCTACGCGGCGCTGGCCTACTACGTCGCGCTCGCTCTCACGCGACGCCGACTGCTTAAGTGACCGCCATGCTGCCGGCCAGATCGCTGGATCAATCAAATCGGTGCAGCGCCGGCGTGGCGGCCAAGGCGGGTCTCGACGCGGCCAGGCCAATTTGAAAGACCGAAAATCTTGAACCACGAAGATCACGAAGAACACGAAGAAAGGCAACGACGTTCCATGTTCTTCTTCGTGGGCTTCACTTCCTTCGTGGTTCAGGGTCTTGCCCTTGAGGTTTGTGTCCGCGGCGGGCAGCGATGAAGGAACATTTCTTCGCGCCCTGCCCGCGTGGCCTGGAGGGCGTGCTCGCCGCCGAACTCACGGGCCTTGGCGGCGCGTCCGTGGCGCCGACCGACGGAGGCGTCGCCTTCGCAGGCGAACTCGCCCTTGTCTACCGCGCCAACCTCGAATCGCGCATCGCAAGCCGCATCCTCTGGCGGGTCGCCGCCGGAAGTTACCGCGACGAAACGGATATTTATGCGTTGGTCCACGCGGTAGACTGGAAACGCCTGTTCCTCCCCACCCGCACGTTGCGGGTCGACGTCGCCGCGACTCGCTCGCCGCTGCAAAGCCTCGAGTTCGCCACGCTTCGTGTCAAGGACGCGGTCTGCGACCGGCTTCGCGCCGACCTCAACGTGCGTCCTTCCATCGACAAGCGCGCGCCGGACGTGCGCGTGCACGCCTATCTGACGGACCGCGACGCGACGATCTATGTCGACACGTCAGGCGAGCCGCTCTTCAAACGCGGTTACCGGCGCGACACCGAGGAAGCGCCGCTGCGCGAGAATCTCGCTGCCGGGCTGCTGGCGCTGGCCGCATGGACGCCCGAAGTGCCACTGTTCGATCCCATGTGTGGCAGCGGAACGATCGTCGCCGAGGCTGGGTTGATCGCCGCGAACCGGGCGCCGGGGTTTTCCCGCACGTTCGGTTTTCAGAAGCTCATCTGGTTCGACGGCCCGGCCTGGCAGCGCATCAAGCAGACGGCGCGCGACCGCATCCGCGCGGCGCCACCTGCGCCATCGATTTTCGCCAGTGACTTGGCACCCGGCGCCGTCGGCAAGACAAGTAGCAACCTCAACGGCGCGCAGGTCGGAGATTTCGTCGCCGTCGAATGTGCGGACCTGCTCACCCGCGCCGCGCCTGCAAGTTCGGGCATCCTGCTCGCCAATCCGCCGTACGGTGTGCGCCTCGCGGACCAGGAGAGGATGGCGGCGTTCTATCCGTTGCTGGGCGACGCGCTGAAACAGCACTTCACCGGCTGGACCGCGTTTTTCTTCACCGGGGACCTCCGGCTGCCGAAGCTCATCCACCTCAAGGTGGCCAGGAAGACGCCGCTGTTCAACGGCGCGATCGAGTGCCGGCTGTTCGAATTTCCACTCGTGGCGGGGCGGCATGTACCGCGTTGAAAGTGATAAAATCGGTGATCGAATTCTTCCAACTCATTTTTCAACTCAGTTTCCAACTCATTTGCCAACTGAGTTTCCAACTGCCTTACCCACCGAGCCGATCATGCCGATGCTTCCCTCCCGTCACTATGTCTCCGAGCACACGCAGTTCATCCGGGAACTGATCGAGAGCAAGCCGGACCTGCCTGCCAAGCAGCGCGAAGGCCGCGCCCTCTGGTGGGACAAGACACCTGATGCGCTTGGGCAAACGCGGCAGATGGAAGTGGGCCGTGTGCCGATGACGCCTTACGTCTACCAGACCGAATAGCGCGACCGCCTCCAAGTCGCCGATCAGGCACCTCGGCGCAGAAACTCCAACGTCAGAGTCAGCAGGATGGCCCACGCCAGCAGCACGAGCAGGGGATCCACCCGATCCAGCAGGCCCTTGCCGCTACCGGACCACCAGCGATGGCGCCACGCCCGACGGCGCTGGAACGGCTGCTCGATCAACTTGTACGAGATGAAGCTTGCGGCAATGACGAGCGGAAACGCGCCCGCGAGCACCAGCGGAAGTCCGAAGGGCACCGCTCCCAGCGCGCCGAGCTTCGGCCGGTACATGATGAACAACTCCAACACCGGAACATGCAGCAGATAGATGCTGTAGCTGATGAGCCCCAGACCGACGGTGACCTTGTTGCCGAAGATTGCCACGCCCGGGTGTCGCTCGCCGGTCATCCCGAGCAGCATCAGGATCACCCCAAGCTGAATCCACAATGGCCGGACAAACCCCTTGAAGCTGTAGTAATGGTTGCCGGTGGCAAGATCGAAGAACAGGATCGGCGTGCTGAACAATGCCAGCAGCCCCGCGTAGAACGCGATCGGCGCCTGGCTCCGGTCAAGCGGCGTGCGTGCGGCAAACCGGCCCGCGCACATCCCGAAGACGAAGGCATCGAGTCGGATGGGCAATTGCGCGTGCATGGTGCCATCCGATGTCAGCATGACGTAGGCCTTTGCCGCAAGGACGATCGCCGACGCCGCGACGGCCAGCGTCCATGGCCCTGAACGCACGAGCAGGACGAACAACAGCGGAAAGAACAGGTAGAACTGCCACTCGAACGGCAGCGTCCAGAACACGCCGTTCAGCGTCGAGACGTAAGCGTCGACCAGGTTATGCATCATGCCGAGATGCAGCAGCAGTTCCAGACGACCCGGCAGGCGCAGGTATAGATGGGCCGCCGCCAGCGCCATCAGCAGCGTCAGGCATCCGTAGTACGCCGGGTAGACGCGCAGGATGCGCTTGCGCAGAAATGTTGCACAGAACGCCAGGAACGCGCGGGAGCCCGCGAGCGAGTGGCCGGAACCCGCCCGATCCACCCTGATCCATTCCTGCCTGGTCAGCAGGAACCCGGACAGGATGAAGAAGATGTCCAGTCCGAGCCACCCGAACGCGAACCACGGCGTCAGATCCGCATGCACAACCGCGAGCGGGATCAGGACGGGCTTTCCGCCGCTGGCGAGCCACGCGTGATGCGCAAAGACCCAGAGTGCGGCCAGCGCACGGACGCCGGTCAATGCATCGAGATGCGCGAGCGTCGGTCGCGCCGGAGGCATCAGCGGCGCATCCGCGCGTCGGCTACGGCGCGTACGCGCGGATACAGAGCGATGCGTTCAATGCGCGCGTGGTCAGTGCGAGCGCGAAAACGAAGCACGATCTGCAGCGATTCCGCGATGACGCCGCGCTCGCGCCAATCCGCCGGCCACTTGAGCGGCATGGCCAATCCGGGCGCCGTGCGGACCAGCGATTCGGCCGCCGTTGCCGGTCCGATTTCCTGCCACGGCGACGTCGGATCGCTCCGCGCGAACACCTGCACGGTTGCAAGCGTATCCGGCTCGCGCAAACCCAGGTAAAGCGTCTCGAGTGCGGCTGAACGCAGCACCTGGTCCGGCGGAGACGTAAGTTTCGCCAGCGCGTCAGCGAAGCGCAGGTCGACATACCCCTTTCCGGCCGTCAGTGTTCCGTTCTCCAGCGACCAGCCATCGTCGGCCGCATGCCGAGCCGTGCCGAACGTCCACAATCTCGCGCCGCGGGGCAGATCGGCATGGGAGACGACGAAATCCTTCATCGCGTCCTCCGCCAGCGTGTTGCGCCACGACGTATATGCCACGTAGTCGGGCTGGTCCGCGTACAGTCCGTTGGAGCCGTTCCACGCCATCGGCGACACCATCCGCGCGTCGTAGTTGAAGAGGTCGCGAAACGATCGGTACGCCTGGTCGTAGTTCGGAATGATCTTGGGCAGCTTCAAGTTGGTATTGTTGAACTCGACCACGCCCCACTGCGGGTCCATTCGCGCGAACTGCGCGAACAGGCTGTGCGGTCCTTCCATCGGTGTCTTGTTCTCCGCTGTATCGCCGTAGATCACCGCACCCAGGTGGCCATAGCGCGGGATCGATCCCTCGAACGACACGCCGGAGGTATCGAAGTTCTTGCCACGACTCGTGATCTTGATCGCGATCGGCTTGTTGCCCGGATCCGGCGAGATGAATCCCTGTGCCGAGAAGATGCGGTCCTTGGGAATCCCCGTTTCATGGACCCATTTCGACAACTCGTCGTAGTGCAATCCGACGACGTGCTGGCGAAAGATCTGCCACTCCTCGTACCAATGGTCGTCCCAGATGATGGGCTCGCCGGGAACCGCAGGGCGATACAGCGACCCGGGGAACTTGCGCGGCGGCTCGACTTCGTCCCACGTCTTCCAATCCTTGCGCGAGAGCCGCCGAACCTCCTCGAGCGTGAATGGCTGCGGACGCCGGTAAGACGACAGATCGGGCACGCCCGGTTCCGGGTGGCCGGCATAGGGACCGCTGCCCCGCAGCCATTCGCGGAACTGCCGGATCATGCCGGGATTGAAATCGAAATATTCCACCTGCTTGAAGAACGGATTCATGTAGGTGTCGGAGTCCAGCACGACGCCGACGAACAACTCCGGGTGCTCGCGCGCAAACTCGTTGATGATCCGCGCTGCAGCCTGGAGGTTGCGCTTCTTGTATTTGCGCACGTTGGTAGCGTAAACGTTATAAGTGAGCGTGCGCGCCAGTTCGGGCGAATCGGTGGAGCCGGCCAGGCCCTTCAGGTAATCGTCCGGAAACGTCTGGTCGTCCTGGCTCCATTGCACATTGCGATCATCTTCTTCCAGATGATCGTTCAGGTCCCACTCGGGGGAGTTGCAGCTCGCGTCGCCCCAGATGCCGCCGTTGAGGATGAATTCCACGGGCATCCTGTGCTCGACCGCAAACCGGACGATGCCGCGAAGGTTGTCCTCGGCGACCAGGCGGTCACGACATTTGCGGTTCAAGTCGAAATCCGGATCGAACACCCAGTCACCTGCGGCACCTTTGGTGTTGCGCATGTAGAGCAGCGGCACCGCGACGCCAACGCGCTGCGTGCGCGAAAGGTAAGGCGCATAGGCGGTGTCGGTCTCGTCAGCGCCGCCCATCGTCGCGCCGGAGGTCATCATCAGGAAATTGAAGTGCTGCTGCGCAAGGTCGGGATGGGCGTCGAGCAGTCCGCTCCACATGCGCATGGCCGCCGGCGGCAGCAGGCTCTTGCGCGCCAGGACTGTGGCCACGCCAGCGCGATTGGTCGCGACTACGGTGACTTCATGCCGCTGCGGGGAAAGGTCCGCAAAATCGCCTTCGAACGAGAATCCCGCACGCGCCGAATCCGGGAATCCGGGCTTTTCTTTCGCAACATCCGGTCGCGCAATGCCATAACTCGCCGCGTGGGGCAGGCCGTCGACGCGTATGTCGACGCCGCGTATGCCCACCGGGTCGAGCGCCCAGCCGCTGATCGCGATCCGCGTGCCCTCCACTGCCTCGGCCGCCGGGCTGTCGATGAAGCCGATCGTCGCCGGTGCAGCCGGCACGCCCGGCGCAACCGAAGGAGCAGCCGTGACGGCGGGCGGCGGCGCGGCAACCTCGGGCGCGCGAACCTGGCCATTCCAGTAGAGCGCAAACAGCCCGCCGGCACTGACCGCCACCGCAAGCGCGACGATCGCGACGAATACCGGCGTTGTCCGGCCGGTCGGGCGATCGAGTTTCAAGGGAGGCGGGCCCGGATCGCGCGGATGCGGCTGGTGAACTTCTGCGCGGCGCGGCTACTTGTCGTCGGTCTTGTATTCGACGTAGGCCCTGTCGCGCGTCTGGCGCACGAATTCCGCGAATTCCTCGTCGGACTTGCGTTGCCTGATCGCGTTACGGGCGACGTCGCGCCTGCGGTTCTGCGTGATGTCCTGGGTACGGCGGCCATCGACGACAATGATGTGCCAGCCAAACGACGAACGAACCGGGACCGAGACCTGGCCAATTGCGAGTTTGTTCATCGCCTGCTCGAATTCCGGCACGGTGTCACCGGGGCTGACCCAGCCCAGGTCGCCGCCTTTGGAGGACGACGCATCGTCCGAGTTGAGCTTGGCCTGATCCTCGAATTTGGCGCCGGTTTCGATCCGGTCGCGGATCCGTTCGATCTTGATGCGGGCCTCCGAATCCGACGTGATTTCATTGACGCGAATCAGGATGTGCTTGGCGTGGGTCTGCTCGACCATGGTCGGCGCGTCACGGCTGCGCGAATCGACCAGCTTGATGACGTGGAAGCCCCCCGGGCTGCGCAAGACCGGAGAAACGTCCCCGTTCTTCATGCCGTTCGCGGCCTCCACGAACACGACAGGCAGCCGCGCCGGAGTGCGCCAGCCGAGATCGCCTCCCTTGATGCCATCGGGCGCGTCCGAAAATGCGGCTGCGACTTCCTTGAATTCCTTGCCGGACTTGATTTGCGCGAGGGCATCTTCCGCGCGCGTCCTCCGCGCATTGATCTGGTCGGGCGATGCCTGCTCCGGGACCGACACCAGGATGTGGGAGATCTGGAATTCAGTCTCGCCGCCCGCCTGCGCCGCGACCGTGGCCAGATAAGCGTCCAGTTCGGCATCCGACACGGACACCCGGCTGTCGACCTCCCGTTCGCGGATGCGCTGGATGGTCACTTCGCGTCTGATGTCCTCACGGTATTTCGCGTAAGGGATCTTTTCCCTCTCCAGCAGCTTGCGGAATTCCTCCGGGGACAGCTTGTTTTCCTGCGCGATGCGCAGAATCGTGCGCTCGACGGTCTGGTCGTCCACCTTGATGCCGGACTCTTTTGCGAATTGCAGCATCGCGCGCTCGGTGACCAGCCGGTCCAGCACCTGCCTGTCGAGCGCATCGGCGGCGGGAGGCTGCACTTTGGCGTCGCGCATCTGCGCCAGCACGAGACGTTTCTGTTCGTTGACGTCGAACTGGGTCACGGCCTCATTGTTGACGACCACGACCACACGATCGAGAGGCACGGACGCCGTGCTCGGGCGCGGGGCAGGCGCGGGTCCTGGGCGCAGCGCCGGTGAGCGCGAATCGGTCGATGGCGGACCGATGCCGGGAGATGTCAACTGCGCGAAGGCGATGTTCGTGAATGGCGCACAGGCCAGTGCGGCCAGGGCAATGATGAAAGCGTGGCGGGCCATCGAAAATCGTCCTCAATAATCCCGGAGCGCTCAGAAATCAGGCAATGGACTGAACGAAGGGTCGCGCACCATGTTTGAAGGCTCATTGGTACGCAGGTAACCGGGCACCGTTCTCCGCAGAAGATCCAGCGGACTGGTGCCGACTCGTGCCAAGCCGTTCAGCTCGAGCTGGACGAAGATCGAACGGGTCGTCTGCTCGGAGGTCGTGGTCAATTGCTGGCCCACCACCCTCACGACCCAACACCCGCCATTGTACTCCAGCCCAAGCACCGCCTCCAGCGTCTTGCGATCGGGAATATTGTAGTTCCAGGCACCGACGACGCTCCAGTTGTCGGAAATCGGCCACTGTCCGGACAGGTAGGTCTGGTTCAACTCGGATTGACCTCCGGTCTGGTCGACGAGTTCCTTCGAATAGCGATAGATCAGCGACAGCGCCCGGCCCCCCCCAGGCGTGTACCGGATGCCGGCATTGAAGCGATCGAATTCGCTTGCGCCGAAGTTGTATTGCATGAGTCCGTTCAGCGCCCAGGTATCGGACAGCCGTCCTTCGACGCCCAGCAGGAAATCGGATGACCCCGCCTTCTGCGGCGTTTCGCCCAGCGTAACCTGCTGATCCCTGAAATAGAAGAGCTGGCCTATGCCGACGCGCAGCCGCTCGGCGCCGGTCTCGGGATCGAGCAGCCGTGACGTTGCAGCCAAGGCGAGCTGATTCGCGTCGCCCACGCGGTCGTAGCCGACGAAGCGGTTCTCTATGAAGAGCTGCGCAAAATTGAAATCGTCCTGCACCGTGTCGAACACCGGCAGCTGGTTCTGCTGCCGGAACGGAATATAGGTATAGAAGGCGCGCGGTTCGAGCGTCTGGACGAACTTTGTTCCGAACAATGTCCAGTCGCGTTCGAAGATCAGCCCGGCGTCGACGCTGGCAATCGGAACCACCGCGTTCGGGCGCTGCGATGGCACGCTCGGCGTGGCCTGGTTGAGATCGTATTGCCAGGCTTCGACCGCGGCATGCGCGTTGATGAACCACGAGCTTCCCTGCCGTATCCAGCGCACCGACGGATATAGTACGGCGCGATCGCCGGTGGGTATCAGCGATGATTGCGCAAAATGCGTGTACTGCGCGTTTCCGCTCCACGTGAGTCCACCCCAGTCGGTCTCGCTCATCGTGACCTTGAACTGCGGCAGCATGTTGTACGGTGGCGTCACGGGCGCAGCGGGGTCCTGCAACGTCTGGAACGATTGCACCAACACCGATGCGGCGAAGGGCCCGTAGTTGGCGTTGAGTCCGGCTTCCTGTGGCAGTGTTTTCTGCGACGTCACCGCGATTCGGTCGGAGAAATCGGCAAAGTAGGTCGAGTCCGAAACGCGGTTGTAGTTGAAATAGCCGTTCAGCCACGGCTGGAACTGCTGGTTGTGCTTCCAGGAAAATGCCCAGCGTGAGGTGTCGGCAACGCGGTCGTAGGGCACGACTTCCGCGATGATCTGGCCCACAGACGGCTCGAACAGGTAACGGCCCTCGCCGCCCAGCATCAGGCCCCGTTTGGTCATCAATCGCGGCGTGACGGTCGCGTCGTAATTGGGCGCGAGGTTGAAGTAATAGGGCGTGGCGAGTTCGAAGCCGCGAATCTGGGAGGATCCGGCAATGGGAGTGAGAAATCCGGATTTGCGCTCGTTCGTCAATGGAAACTCGAGCCACGGCGCCGCGAGGACCGGCGTTTCGAGAAAGAAGACCCTGGCGTGGTGCGCCGTACCGACCGAGCGCAACCTGTCGACCTCGATCTCGTCGCCGATCAGGTACCAGTCCCGATTGGGCGCGACACACGTCGTATAACTGGCGGAACTCGCCTCGAAGTTGTCGGGGCCCAGAAACCGGATCTCCGTCGCGTCGCCATGGGCGCCGCTTTCTCCCAGGTAGAAGCGCGGCGACTTGAAGTACCCCGTCTCGGTGTCCCGCTGGAATTTCATCTCGGGTCCCGAAATCGTGTCGATGCCGCGCCGCAACGTGACGCCGCCTTTGCCCCAGATCTCGTCCTCCAGAAAATCATATTGCAGCCAGTCGGCGAGCACGGTCTCGCGGCGCGAGCGCAGCTCGACTTTGCCGGACGCTTCGACCCGCTGGCCCGCTTCACCGTCGATCCGGTCGGCGCGGAGGAAGATCGCACCGCGATCGGAGTCTTCATCACTCGCTTGCGGCGCATTGCCGTTCCGCTGCGGCGTCGCGGCGCGCTTGACACCCGGCAGCGGCGTCAACAGCGGCGGGCCCGGCAGACCGGGCGCAGCAGGCGTTGCCGACGTGCCCGCCTGTGCTCGTTTCACCGGGCTTTGGATTTCGCGAGCGAGCGTCAATTGCGGGTCCGGCAGGTCGGATTCCGCGGCTCCGGCGGCGGTCGCCAGCGTCGCTCCGATCGACGCGACCAACAGGGACTGCGATAGGGAGCGGGGCTTCATGAAAGCAGACACAACCAGTTTGCTAAAATGACGCATTCTAGCCCGCCGCCGCGCCGCACCCGCCACGGCGCTGCGCGTCGGAACGCTCTCGCCGGAATATCTGCTCCGGCTTGCCGACCCGTTCGCGGGTCAGATGAACTCCATTCGATGAACCTCCCCAACGCTGACCCGCGCATAGCTCTTCTCGCCGAGTGGCTGGCAAACGCCCTGCATTCGGATGCATTCACGCTGGCGCCGGCATCGGAGGATGCGAGCTTTCGCCGCTATTTCCGCGTGAAGCTGCCGGCACCGCACGCCATTGCGCCAGGAGCCGTGACGCTGATCGCAATGGATGCGCCGCCCCCCGCGGAAGACTGCCGGCCGTTCGTGCATGTCGCTGCGCTGATGGGCGAAGCGGGGATAAACGTTCCGCGCGTTCTCGCGCAGGACATCGCGCGCGGTTTCCTGCTGTTGACCGACCTGGGCCCGACAACCTATCTGCGCGCGCTCGACGCCGACAATGCGAATGATCTGTTTCGCGACGCGATCGACACGCTGCTGCGTTGGCAGCTCGCGTCGCGCCCGGACGTGCTGCCGCCCTACGATACGGCCCTGCTGCGACGCGAGCTGGAATTGTTCCCGGAATGGTATGTCGGCCGCCACCTGGGGCAAGCGCTCAAGCAGGATGAACGGAATGCCCTTGCGCAGGTCTTCGATCTCATCATTGCGTCGAATCTCGCGCAGCCCAGGGTTTTTGTACACCGCGACTATATGCCGCGAAATCTGATGGTGTCCACGCCGAACCCGGGCGTGCTGGACTTCCAGGATGCGGTGTTCGGGCCGATCACCTATGACATCGCATCGCTGTTCCGGGACGCCTTCGTGAGCTGGCCGGACGAACGCGTTCTGGACTGGACAATCCGCTACTGGGAAAAGGCGAAACGCGCAGGCTTGCCGGTCACGACCGACTTTGCGCTGTTCCATCGCGACTGCGAATGGATGGGCCTGCAGCGGCATCTGAAAGTACTTGGCATCTTCGCGCGCATCCGGCATCGTGACGGCAAGGAGGGATATGTTGAGGACACGCCGCGCTTCCTGGCCTACGTCCGCCCCGTGGCCGAACGATACCGCGAATTGGCGCCACTCGCGCACCTGCTCGATCGCCTCGCGCAGCGCCCGCCCTCCGTCGGCCATACCTTCTGATGCCCGTCGCGATGATCATGGCCGCGGGCCGGGGCCTTCGCATGCAGCCCCTGTCGGACACCACGCCGAAGACGCTGCTGACGGTGGGAGGCAAGCCGCTCATCGCCTGGCAGATCGAGGCGCTCGCTCGCGCCGGTTATCGCGATATCGTCATCAACGCTGCCTGGCTCGCACCGCGGCTGGTTGCCGCGTTGGGCGATGGCGACGCATTCGGCGTGCGCATCCGATGGTCAATCGAACCCGAGCCGCTGGAAACGGCCGGCGGCATCGCGACCGCGTCGCCATTGCTTCCTGCCGGTCCCGCGCTGATCGTCTCCGGCGACATCTGGACCCAATTCGATTACGGTACGCTCGCGGCGCGCGCCGACGCGATGGCGCGAAATCCCGAGCCCCCGCGCGTCCATCTCGTCATGGTGCCCAATCCGCCATTTCATCCGGAGGGCGATTTCGTCCTCGACGCCGGTCGCATTGCAGTGGACGGAGCGGGCAAATTGACGTTCGGCAACATAGGGCTCTACGACACCGCGCTCTTCCGCGAACTTCCCCGCGGCGTCAAGCTCAAACTGCTTCCCCTCTATCACGACTGGATCGCGCGAGGATGGGTTTCCGGTGAACGCTTCGATGGCCCCTGGGCCAACGTTGGCACACCCTCCGATCTTGCGGTTCTCGACCGGAGCCTCGCGCCCGGCAAGGATTCCTGAATGAACATCATGGCCAACCCGCTTCTCGATCTGCACGGTCTGCCGCGCTTCGACGCGATCCGCCCCGCACACGTCACGCCGGCCGTCGATGCGCTGCTCGGTGAGGCACGTGCCGCCGTCGAACGCGTGGCGACGGACCCGCAATCGGCGACATGGGAACGGGTGGTGGAGCCAGTCGCAGAGGCGCTCGACCGTCTCGACCGCGCGTGGGGCGCTGTACGTCACCTCAATGCCGTGGTGAATACGCCGGAGCTGCGCGAAGCGTACAACGCCAATCAGCCCAAGATCGTTGCGCTTTTCACCGACATGGCACAGGACCTGCGGCTCTATGCGAAATATCGCGAGTTGCGCCTGGCCCCGTCGTTCGCTTCGCTCGAGGATGCTCAACGCAAACTGATCGAAAACGAACTGCGCGATTTCAAATTGGGAGGCGCGGAATTGCCGGATGAGGGCAAGGCGCGGCTCAAGGCCGTGCATGAAGAGCTGGCTGATCTCTCCACGCAGTTCGACGAGCACGTGCTCGACGCGATCAATGACTGGGCGCTCTTCGTAGAGAGTGAAGCTGAGCTGGTCGGTGTCCCGACTGATGTCCTCGCCGAAGCGCGCAGTGCAGCGCAGGCGGACGGCAAGCCGGGCTGGAAGCTCACGTTGCGCATGCCTTGCTACCTGCCGGTTATGCAATATGCGCAGAATCGCAGACTGCGTCGCCGATTGCATGAAGGCTATGCAACGCTGGCATCCGAACTCGGGGCGAAACCCGAATGGGACAACGGCCCCCTAATCGAGCGGATCCTCGTTCTGCGCCGCGAGATGGCGGGCCTGCTGGGATATCGCAACTATGCCGAAGTCTCGCTGGTGCCGAAAATGGCGCAGACCTCCACCGAAGTGGCAGCGTTCCTGCGCGATCTCTGCAGTCGGGCCAGGCCTTTCGCGCAACGCGACTACGCCGATCTCACGGACTTTGCGCGCGACCGGCTGGGACTCGCAGACGTTGCTCCCTGGGATCTGGCCTTTGCATCGGAACGACTGAAGACGGACCGGTACGCATTTTCCGAACAGGAAGTTCGTCAGTACTTTCCCGAAGATCGGGTGTTGGCGGGGCTGTTTCGCGCCACCGAAACGATCTACGGCATTCGCATCCATGAATCAAGCGCCGCGACATGGCACCCGTCGGTGCGGTTCTTCGATATCACCGATGGCAGCGGCGCACCTGTCGGCCAGTTCTATTTCGATCTCTACGCACGCGAAGGCAAGCAGGGAGGCGCATGGATGGATGACGCCATCAACCGCCGCCGCGTCGGCGCATCGGTGCAGCATCCGGTCGCCTATCTCACATGCAACCTGTCGGCGCCGGTCGGCGGCAAGCC
Organism: uncultured beta proteobacterium; assembly: GCA_963829415.1. Classification (GTDB taxonomy): domain Bacteria; phylum Pseudomonadota; class Gammaproteobacteria; order Burkholderiales; family Casimicrobiaceae; genus VBCG01. The sequence goes on from CAWHII010000001.1 coordinate 732,252, forward strand.
CGCGACGTTCACGCACGACGAGGTTCTGACCATTTTTCACGAATTCGGGCACGGCCTGCACCAGTTGCTCACGCGCGTCGACACCGCGGGCGTCTCCGGCATCCAGGGCGTGGAATGGGACGCCGTCGAACTGCCGTCCCAATTCATGGAAAACTTCTGTTGGGAGTGGACGGTGCTGGCGCACATGACTCGACACGTCGCTACCGGCGAACCGCTGCCCCGCACCCTTTTCGACAAAATGCTCGCCGCCAAGAATTTCCAGAGCGGAATGGCCACGGTTCGCCAGCTCGAAGCCGGTCTCTTCGACATGCTGCTGCACGCCGACTTCGATCCGGTCTCGCGCTCCCCTTGGCCGTCACCGCAGGGACTGCTCGACGCCGTGCGCCGCGAGGTCGCCGTGGTGCCCCGTGCCGCCTATGACCGTACCCTGCAGAGTTTCGACCACATCTTCGCCGGCGGCTATGCGGCGGGCTATTACAGCTACAAATGGGCCGAGGTCCTCTCGGCTGACGCCTACAGCTTGTTCGAGGAGCAAGGGGTGCTGTCCCCGGCCGCGGGAGCCCGGTTCCGGGACGAGGTCCTGGCCCGGGGCGGCACCCGGCCAGCCATGGAGTCGTTCGTCGCCTTCCGGGGTCGCCCACCCCAACTTGACGCCTTTCTGCGGCATAATGGAATGACAGTGTCATTGTGAAGGAAGTCGCCATGGCCACGCTCACGCACCGGATCACCCTGGGAATTGCAGCTGTCACCATCGCGGGCGCAGCATTCGCGCAGACCCAGGTTTACCGCTATACCGATACCGACGGCCGGGTCGTCTACTCGGACCGCGCCCCCAGTGGCAACGTCAAGAACCTGCAAACCAAGCAACTGGGCGCCAATTTCATCTCCACCAGCGAGCCCGGATATGCGTCCGCGCATGCGGCGGAACGCTACCCGGTGACGCTCTACACGTATTCGTGCGGGGATGTCTGCCAGAACGCGGAGGCGCTGCTCAACAAGCGCGGCGTGCCGTTCGCGATCGTCAACGTCAGCGAGCAGGAAGGACAGACGCGCCTGAAGGCCGTGGCCAGCGAAGGCGTCGCCCCCGTCTTGACGGTCGGCGACAAGTTGGTCGCCAAGGGATACGACGAAGCACGCTGGCAGGCCATGCTCGACGAGGCCGGGTATCCGAAGACGCCGGCCCTGCGCCGTATTGTGCCGGTGGGCCGGGGCAGCGATGCCGCGCCGCCGCCAATGATGGTGCCGGACGGCACGCGTGCATCGAGCGCGCCCCCACGTGGCGGCGACTACCCGAAGTAAGCGCAAAGCAAACCCGATCCGGGAGTCAGCAGCGCGCTTCGCGGCGGGCTTTCCGTCTCTTCGGGCGGCAGACCCGCGGCAATCGAATTTACCGCCACGTCGTCCCTGGCGCCGTCGATCGCATTGCACTTTCTACGGCGGTCGTACCGCGCCGGTCCAGGCCGGTCTCCGCACCATGGCCCGCTTCCCTATCGTCCGCTCGGCGATAATGCTATCCGATATGCCCATCCGGAATGCCCGATGATCCTCGCCGCCTGGAACGTCAATTCACTAAACGTCCGGTTGCCACGCCTCATGGCCTGGCTTGCCACGAACAAGCCCGACATCGTCTGCCTGCAGGAGACCAAACTCGAGGACCACAAATTTCCGGTGGTGGACATCGCGGCGGCGGGGTACGGCGCGCATTTCGCCGGGCAGAAGACCTACAACGGCGTGGCCATTCTCGCCCGCGACGGGCTTGCGGTGGCCGACGTTGTCATGGGCATTCCCGGACAAGCGGACGAGCAGAAGCGCGTCATCGCCGCAACCATCGCAGGAATCCGCGTCGTCGATTTCTATGTCCCTAACGGACAGTCCGTCGATTCCGACAAATATCGCTACAAGCTCGACTGGTGCGCGGCCGCCGCGGCCTATTTGCGGGATGAACTGTCCCGCCACGCGAACGTCGCGGTGATGGGCGATTTCAACGTCGCGCCGGATGACCGCGACGTCCACGATCCGGCACTGTGGGCAGGACAGGTGCTTTGTACTGCGCCTGAGCGCGCGGCTTTTCGCGAATTCCTCGCGGCGGGCCTGAAGGACAGCTTTCGCCTATTCCCCCAGCCGCCCGGGACGTTCAGCTGGTGGGACTATCGCCAGCTTGCCTTTCCCAAGAACCACGGCATGCGAATCGATCACATCCTGCTGTCGGATCCTCTGGCGGCGCGGTGTGCGGCCAGCCGCATCGATCGCAACGAGCGCAAGGGCGAAAAGCCGTCGGACCACGCGCCGGTCCTCGTTGAATTGATGGATTGACGAAAAGTCGGGGTCGAAGGCCGTTGCGTTCCTGCAGCGGCCTTTCGACCCCGGGTCCAGGAGAAGTCTTCCCCCGTGGTCTTCGCGTCACCGATATTCCTGTTTCTGTTCCTGCCGCTGACGCTGGCAGCCTACTTCGCCTTTCCGCGAACATGGCGCAACGGCGTGCTGCTCGTCGCGAGCCTCGCGTTCTACGCTTGGGGAGAGGCGCGTTACCTGCCGCTGATCGTGGGCTCGGTGGCATTCAACTGGGTCTTGGGCCGCGCAATCGGCGGGGCGACGGACACTCGGTCGCGCAAGCGCTGGCTCGCCATTGCGATCGCCGGAAACCTCGCCGCACTGATGGTGTTCAAGTACGCGAATTTCGCGGTGGCCAACGTCAACGCACTGGCGCCGGTACTGGCGATCACACCGCTCGCCGTTGCCGCGATCCCGCTGCCGCTCGGCATCTCGTTCTTCACCTTTCACGCCATTTCGTACATCGTCGACGTCTACAAGCGCAATGCGCAGGCGGAGCGCAACATGCCGCGCTTCGCACTCTACATCCTGCTCTTCCCGCAACTGATCGCCGGGCCGATCATTCGCTGGCGCGATATCGCGGCGCAGCTTCCCGCCCGCGACCAGCGCGTCGCGGATTTCGCCTGGGGCGCGCGGCGCTTCGTGCTCGGCCTGGGCAAGAAAGTACTGGTCGCCAACACGCTCGGTCAAACCGCCGACGCGATCTTTGGATTCCCCGCGGGTGACCTGACCACCCCGCTCGCCTGGCTCGGCCTCGCGTGCTACACGCTGCAGATCTATTTCGACTTCTCCGGTTACTCCGACATGGCCATCGGACTAATGCGCATGTTCGGCTTCCGCATCCTCGAGAACTTCAACTACCCTTACATCGCGCGCAGCGTCCGCGAATTCTGGCGGCGCTGGCACATCTCGCTGTCGAACTGGTTCCGCGATTATCTGTATGTTCCGCTGGGCGGCAACCGGCGCGGCGAGCGTCGCGCCTACGCCAACCTGGTTATCGTGTTCCTGCTGTGCGGACTGTGGCACGGCGCGAGCTGGCCGTTCGTGCTGTGGGGCGCATGGCACGGCGCGTTCCTCGTGCTCGAACGCGCCGCACGCGATTCCGCGTTGCGCCACAGCGGCAATAGTGCGCGCCCGGTTTCACGCCTCGTTTCAAACGTCATCTCGCATCTCTACGCGCTGGGTGTCGTCATGGGCGGCTGGGTGCTCTTCCGCTGCGATACACTGGCGCACGCCATCGATTACTTCCAGGCATTGGCCGGCCTCTCGCAAGGCAGCCCCGCGCAGCATCCCGTCGCGCAATTTCTTGATCCGCTCGTGGCGTTCACGCTGGTGACCGCCGCCGTGTTCTGCACGCCGTTCGCGCAGCGCATCGGCGCGTGGCGCGATCGTGTGGCAACAAGGCCCGGCCCCGCCGCCACCGCCATCCTTGGCGCGGACATTGCCTGGCTGGGCGTCGTTGGCATCACAGCAAGCGCGTTCCTTGCCGCGGGAACCTACAATCCGTTCATCTACTTTCGCTTCTGATGTCCACGCCCCTAGACCCCCTGTCATTGCCGCCGGTGCCCGGACCCGCGCGGGCAACGCACCCGCAGCGCGATCGAATCGTGGCAACGCTGTTTGCATTGGCGCTTGCCATGCCCCTCATGGCGCTGACGTTGACGTGGTCGCGAACGATGACACTGTTCGAAAAGCGCCCGATGGCACCGTGGCCTGCGATCGAACTGGCAATGTCCTTTCCTCCAGCGTTCGAGCGCGCGTTTGCCGACCGCTTTGGCGGACGCGACGCGTTGATACGCTGGCATCACGCGTTGCTGCTCGAATCATTCGGCGTGTCGGCGCTGGCGACCGTCATGCCCGGTCGCGACGGCTGGTACTACTGGCTGGGCGAGGACGGCCTCTCGTTGGATCGCCATTATCGCGGCGTCGCTGACTTTCCCGATTCCTACGTCCACGCGACGGTCGCCGAACTCATTCGCCGGCACGATTGGCTGGCCGCCCGCGGCATAGCCTATGTCGTCGCGGTGGTCCCGGAGAAATTCACGATCTACCCGGAATATCTGCCGACGTGGGTGACGCAGTCAGCGCAACCGTCGCCGCAGGATCGCGTGGTCGCAGCGCTGGCGAATTCAGCGGTTGCGCTGCTCGATCTTCGCACGGCATTGCGCGCGGCGAAAGCGCTCGACCGCGTTTACTACAAGACGGACTCGCACTGGAACTATCTGGGCGCAATGGCAGGTTACGATGCGATCATGCGCGAGGTGCAGCGCGCGTTGCCGCCGAACCGCTTGCCGAAGGCCGTTGCCCCGCAACGGCCCGGCTATCTTCCCGGCGTCGATTTCTTCAGCGGCGATCTCGTCGGCATGCTGGGCCTGCCGGGGCGCATTCGCGAGGATGACATCGCCCCGATCCACAAGATATTCGCCGACGCGGCAACCCGCTGCGCGCGGCGTGCGGACTCCCTTTCGGTCCCCGAGATCGAATCCTACGTTTGCGACCAACCCGGCCTGCCGCGTGCCGTCGTCTATCGCGATTCAATGGCCATACCGCTGATTCCGATGCTGGCGGAAAATTTTTCGCGCATCGTCTTCGTATCGAGCCGCGGCTTCGACACGGAATTGATCGAACGCGAGAAACCGGACATCGTGATCGAGGAAATGGTCGAGCGCACATTGCATGCGCCCGGAGCGTTGCCGATGAAGACTCCCGGGCAATAGGAGTCTGCCGGACTCCCGGCCTGTCAGTCACTGCCGTCGGCGTCGCGCTCGCCTTTCCGCAATTCCGGTTCGAGGCCCAGCTCCTGGATCTTGCGCGTCAGCGTGTTGCGACCCCAGCCCAGCCAGGCGGCAGCTTCCATCCGGTGGCCGCCGGTGTGCGTCAGCGCCCGCCGGATGAGCGTCTTCTCGAACTCCTGCTCGAGCCGATCGCCGACGTTGCGTTCCCCGCGCGCAAGTGCCTGCATGAGTTCGCGGTCGAGCGAATGCTGCCAGCCGGTGTCGCTGGCGGCGCCGGTTTCCTTCGGCTGTTCGCGGACTTCCGGCGGCAGGTCGGCCACGTCGACGCGCTGTCCCGGCGCCATCACCGTGAGCCAGTGGCAGACGTTTTCCAGCTGCCGGACGTTGCCGGGAAAAGCGAACCCCGAAAGCACCCTTAGCGCCTCGGCGGTAAGCACTTTCGGGTCGACCGCCAGCTCTCGCGCACTCTTCTGCAGGAAATGTCGCGCCAGCGGCGGGATATCGTCAGGCCGCTCGCGCAGCGGCGGCAACCGCAGGCGCACGACGTTGAGGCGATGCATCAGGTCCTCGCGGAACAAACCCAGTCGCACCCGCTCTTCCAGATTCTGGTGCGTCGCCGCGATGATGCGCACATTCGAGCGCAATGGCGCATGCCCGCCCACGCGATAATACTCGCCATCGGCCAGCACCCGCAGCAGGCGCACCTGCAAGTCGGGGGGCATGTCGCCGATCTCATCCAGGAACAAGGTTCCGCCGTCAGCCTGCTCGAATCGTCCGCGGCGCAGCGCCTGCGCGCCGGTGAATGACCCGCGTTCGTGACCGAAGAGTTCGGATTCGAGAAGGTCCTTGGGGATTGCGGCCGTGTTGATGGCGACAAATTGCCCCGCTGCGCGTGGACTGTGCCGATGCAGTGCGCGTGCGACGAGTTCCTTGCCGGTGCCGGACTCGCCCGTGATCAGCACCGTCGCGTTCGATTGCGACAGCCGTCCGATCGCCCGGAACACTTCCTGCATCGCGGGCGCCTGTCCCAGTATTTCCGGTGCCTCCGACATCGCGGCCGGAGCCTGCGCCACCACGGGTGTTTCGTTTGTCGCGCGCCGGATCAGCGCCAGCGCATGGTCGATGTCGAATGGCTTCGGCAGGTATTCGAAGGCGCCACCCTGGAATGCGGCAACCGCGCTGTCCAGGTCCGAGTATGCCGTCATGATGATGATCGGAATGTGCGGAAAGCGCTCTTTCACCTTGTTGAGCAGCGCCAGTCCCGATTCGCCAGGCATGCGAATGTCGGACACCAGCACCTGCGGCTGGCTGACGCCCAGCGCCTGCAGCACCTCGAAGGCGGTTGCAAAGGTCTTGAACGGAATTCCTTCACGCGCGAGCGCCTTTTCGAGGACCCAGCGAATCGACCTGTCGTCGTCGACGATCCAGACTTCCTTCAGCCCAACGCCGCGCGGCGCATCGTAATCGTAGGCGTACATCGCTTGGCTATTCCCTAGTGTGGGGCCGCGTCATGTCGCGTCCCGTATCATTTCCAGCGGGAGCAGGATCGTGAAGACCGTGCGTCCCGGCGTGCTTTCCCATTCGATCGTGCCGTTGTGCTGCGTCACAAAGGTCTGCGCGATCGTGAGCCCCAGTCCGGTGCCTCCTTCACGGCCGGAGACCAGCGGATAGAAGATCCGGTCCCGGATCTCCGGAGGAATTCCAGGGCCGTTGTCCTCAATCGACACCGCGAGCGCGAGGCGATAGCGCTTCTTCGCCAGCGTCACTCCGCGCGCAATGCGCGTGGTCAGGCGGATTTCGGGATTTGCCGTTGTCGCGGACAAGGCCTGCGCAGCATTCCGCGCGATGTTGAGCACGACCTGCGTCAGTTGTTCCGGGTCGGCGTCGAATTCGGGCAGGCTGATGTCGAAATCGGAGATCACGTTGATCGCGGGGAATTCCGCCTGCACCACGCCGCGCACCCGCACGAGGATCTCGTGGATGTTGGTGCGCCGGTAGGCAGGCAGCCGATGCGGCGTCAGCAACCGGTTCAGCAGCGACTGGAGCCGATCCGACTCGCCGATGATCACCTGCGTGTATTCGATCAGGTGCGGGCGGTCGAGTTCGCCCTCGAGCAGTTGCGCGGCGCCGCGGATGCCCCCCAGAGGATTCTTGATTTCGTGCGCCAGGCTGCGGATGAGGTCGCGATTGGCCTGCTGCTGCTCCTGCAGCCGCTCCTCGCGCGCAACTTTCAGCTGCTGGTCGATATGGCGGAATTCGAGCAGCAACGCGCTGTCGCTCGCGTCCACCGGCGAAACGGTGCAGGTGAGATGCAGTTTCGGCTTTCCGCTGACGCCGAGCTCCAGCTCCTGCTCGGTATAGGAGGCGCCGCGCAACACGGCTCGGCCGATCGCCGCCAGCAACGCCGGACAATCACCGAAGAGTTCGCGGGCCGTATGTCCAACGATCTTCGGCCGCGACAGCTCGAACAGGTTTTCGGCCGCCGGATTTGCGTAGCTGACGCGTCCGTCATTGCGCAGCAGCAGCACTGCGGTCGCCAGCAGCTCCAGTCCGGCGTGCGCCGGCGTCGACGCAGCAGCGGCGCCGGACAGCGGGAAGAAGCGCAGTATCACGGCAACGCAGCGCGCGGACGCATTTCGCGTTCACGACGGAGTCCGTGTGCAATAGCAAATTCCGCGCCGGCGGCGTGCCGGTTGCGGGAAATCATCGGCGCGCATCCCGGCGTGCGCGCCGGAATCGGTCCATCACTTGGTGTTGCCGAGTTCCTTCCTGAGTGCTTCGATGTTGCGCTCGTGCAACTGCACAGCCTGTCGATAGCGCGCGATGCGCTCCCGGTATTTTTCGGCGTTGGCCTGTTCCTCAGGCAAGGGAACCGGTGCGCCATTGGCATACGCGATTCGCGACTCGGCGAGAAGCTGTTCCTCGGCGGCGAGCTCTTCGCCAAGCACCTTGCGGCGCACGTCGTCGCGCCCTTTCTGCGTTGCCGGATCGACACGCTGAAAACCGGAAGGCGTCGGCGTCGGCATGGTTGCCGCCTTGGCGCCACCGGCATCCGCGCCGCGCGGTTCGGCGGCGCCGGGCACATTGAAATAGGAAAACGCACCAGAGCCGGTGACACAGCGATAAGTCGAGCCCCCGACCGCGGTCGGCTTGTTGGCGCATCCGGACTCCCGGGCTTTCTCGGCAAGGGTGACCGCGAACGCGCAATCCCCTGTCCCCAACAGCAGGGCGAGCACCGCGATTCGGCACCAGACAGGCGCATGCACGCACCGTTTTCCGGCATTGTCGTCATTTCTGCGCATAGCGCCCGAGTGTACCTATCGCGAACGGGAAGCAAAAGGGGCGGGATTGCGACCCGCCCCTTGCGCTTCATACAACGCTCGCGCCGCACCGGGCGCTGACGGCGCCTAGAGGCTGTAATACATCTCGTACTCGACCGGATGGGTCGTCATCCGGAACCGCGTCACCTCCTCCATCTTCAGCGCGATGTAGCCGTCGAGCATGTCGTTGGTGAACACTCCGCCGCGGATCAGGAATTCGCGGTCGCGGTCCAGGTGGTCGAGGGCTTCGTCGAGCGACGCGCAGGGATGGGGAACCTTCGCCGCTTCCTCGGGCTCGAGGTCGTAGAGGTTCTTGTCCATGGGATCGCCGGGATGGATCTTGTTCTGGATCCCGTCCAGGCCGGCCATCATCATGGCGGAAAAGGCCAGGTACGGATTCGCAGTCGGGTCCGGAAAGCGAACTTCGATGCGGCGTCCCTTTGGATTCGAGACATACGGAATGCGGATTGCGGCCGAACGATTGCGCGCGGAATAGGCAAGATTGATCGGCGCCTCGAAGCCCGGGACCAGCCGCTTGTACGAGTTGGTGCCGGGATTGGTGATCGCGTTGAGCGCCTTCGCGTGCTTGATGACGCCACCGATGTAATAGAGCGCCATTTCCGACAGGCCGGCATAGCCGTCACCGGCAAACATGTTCTTGCCACCCTTCCAGATGGACTGGTGGACGTGCATGCCCGAGCCGTTGTCGCCGACGATGGGCTTTGGCATGAAGGTCGCCGTCTTGCCGTATGCGTGCGCGGTGTTGTGCACGCAGTACTTGAGGATCTGGAGCCAGTCGGCACGCTTTACCAGCGTTTCGAACTTGGTGCCGATTTCGCATTGGCCCGCGTTGGCCACTTCGTGGTGATGCACCTCGACTTCGACGCCCATCTGTTCCATCGCCATGCACATCGCGGAACGGATGTCCTGCAGCTGGTCGACCGGCGGAACCGGGAAATAGCCGCCCTTGACGGTCGGGCGATGGCCCATGTTGCCGCCGTCGAACTTGTCGGCGGACGACCACGCGGCTTCGCTCGAGAACACCTTGCAGTAACTGCCCGACATGTCGACGGACCACTCGACGGAATCGAAGATGAAGAATTCCGGCTCCGGACCGAAATAGGCTGTATCGCCCAGGCCGGTCGACTTGAGGTAAGCTTCGGCGCGTTTGGCCAGCGAGCGCGGATCGCGCTCGTAGCCCTTGCCGTCCGACGGCTCGACCACATCGCAAGTGATCAGCAGCGTGGCTTCGTCCATGAACGGATCGATGTTGGCGGTCGCCGGGTCCGGCATCAACAGCATGTCTGAGGCCTGGATGCCCTTCCAGCCCGCTATCGATGAGCCGTCGAACGCGTGCCCTGATTCGAACTTGTCATTGGTGAATTGCCTGGCCGGCACCGTTACGTGCTGTTCCTTGCCGCGGGTGTCCGTAAAGCGGAGATCGACGAACTTGACCTCCTTGTCCTTGATCATTTTCAGCACGTCGGCAGGGGTTGCCATGCAAATCTCCTGATGCGATTGACGAAAGGGGGGCGGTGCCTTGTGAAATCCAGCACCGGATATTTAGCGAGAACCATGCCATCCGTCGCCGCACCGCAACCTGCGGTTTTCAAGCAGTTTCCTGCCGAGTCAGGCACCCGCAATGATCATTTTGCACCAATGGGAGGCGGTTTGCCAGCCTGTTTGTTCGTTTTTGGTGCGCGCAGGTCGTTGGCCGCCATGCACGTTCCCCGCAATGCAGCATCATTCCATGTGGCGGGACCAAGCATACGGGTCAATTCAAGGATAGAACGCGTACAGCAGATATCCCTCCTGCGTGGTGGAACTTGCGTCGATGAACACCTTGACCTGCATCTCCCGGTTGGCGGGCATTCCTGCCGCCAGGTCAATCGTGCCGCCCGCATAATCGGTGGGCGCCAGAACGCGCCGGGCGACAGTCGGAACCTTGCCGCTTCCTTCCTGCACGCCCGTAAGCGACAGCGCCAGATACGGATACTCGATCGCATACCGGGCCCGGTTGCGCAACGTCGCGGTCAGGATCAGCAGGCCTTGATGCGCCGGGTCACTCTGCAATTCCGAGCCGTCGATCGTGAGGGCATCGACATCGTTGAGGGGACGGATCGCGCATCCGGCCACCGAGCAGACTTTGGTCAACAGCGGCTTGGCGCCCGGCCAGTTTGCGGCGATCGCATCGCGAAAATGAAACACCGATTGCAGCACGAGCGCAAGCATGAGCACCGGAATCAACGCGGCGTACAGCGCCGTGCGCGACCGGCGCAACTTCTTCTTCTCCCATGCAAACCGGTTTTCATAATCAACTTCGTGTGTCCTGCGCAGCGGGGCTTCCGGGGGCGGCGGGTCAAGCGCGCGCGCGCTGCGCAAGGTCACGGTGGGCGGCCCTTGTGCGAGCTCGTCGAATTCCTGCTCCCCGTCCGCCGGCGGAGCCAGCGAAATGAGCTGCTCGCGACCATTGAATACCGTTCGGCAATGGCCGCAGCGAACCTGTCCTTCGCGCAACGCGAGCTGGGCTTCCGTCACCCGAAATATGGTCGTGCACCCCGGACAGCGTGTGTAGAGTTCTTCGCTCATGATTTACGCCGGAAAGGAACCGCGGTGGCTTCCCGAACCGGACCCGCATTCCTCGCGTGTTTTCGAATTTGACCGACGCAACGCGCCGTAGCCGCTGCACCAAGCCGCGGTCCGTCGCCTGCAACTCGTTCCCCTGCGAGCAACACCCAACCGTCGCGAACCTTCCAGATATCGATATTAAACCAGTGCGCGTAGGCCGCGGCGACGGCGTCGGCCTGCGGTTCTAGAATTCCGGAGAGCGCGATGCGCCCGCCCGGGCGGACCCTCTGCGCGAGCGCAGGCGCGAGCAATGTGAGCGGGTTGGCCAGGATGTTTGCCACCACCATGTCGAAGCTCCCCGGCGCAAGCGCATCGGGAAGGTCGAAGGTTGCGGTGACGGCGTTCGCGCGCGCATTGTCCTTGCTCGCGCGCATGGCCTGAAGATCAACGTCGGTGCCGACAACGTGCCTCGCGCCCAGACGCGCGCCAGCGATCGCCAGGATGCCCGAGCCACACCCATAGTCGAGCAGCGACTCGCCGCCCCGGATGTGCGTGCGCATCCATTCCAGGCACAGCCCGGTCGTCGGATGCGAGCCCGTGCCGAAGGCCAGGCCCGGGTCGAGGCGCAGATTGAGTGCGTCGGGTTGCGGGGCCTCCGCCCAGGACGGAACGATCCAGAAATCCTCCGCGATTCGTATCGGCCCGAATTGCGCCTGTGTCGCGCGCACCCAATCCTGCGCGGCGACGACGTAGATTTCGTATGCAGGCACGGGCAAGGCGACGATACCGGACGCGATATGCAACGCAGCGAGCGAGTCGGCGCCCGAGGCGAACAGGGCGGACAATCGCGAAATCGGCCAGAGTTGTTCACCAGGCTCGCCCGGTTCGCCGTATTGGGGGGTTTCGTCCGGTGTGCCCGCGGCGGGATCCGAAACGTCGATCGAAAGCGCGCCTGCCGCAAGCAGCGCGTCCGACCAGGCTAAGGCGTCCTTGGCGGGAGCATCGAAGCGCACCCCGATGTAACTCATGGGAGGATCGCGTGGTGTATTCGTCCCCTCACAGCGGCCTCCTTGTACCTTTGCCGCACATGTCGCGGCCTTCGCGTCGGCCGCCGGCCGTGATTCGCAATTGCTCGGATCCCCGCACGCGGGGCCCCTCCTCGCTGCTCACACGGCCCCGCTCACGTCCTCGGCCTCCTTGGACCGAAATCGCAAGGCCGTGTTGTCTCGTGTCGGCCTCCCGCGCCGATTCGCGATTGCTCGACCCCCACGCGCTGCGCGCGCGGGTCCCCTCTCGCCGCTCACGTCGCGACCTTTCTCTTCGCCATCCGCTCTTCGAGAAAGTGGATCGACGTTCCGCCACGCAGGAACTTGTCGTCGAGCAGCAGTTCCTGGTGCAAGGGAATGTTCGTCTTTATTCCCTCGACCACCATTTCGGATAGCGCGATGCGCATCCGCGCCATCGCCTGCTCGCGCGTGTCGCCATACGCGATCACCTTGCCAATCATCGAGTCGTAGTGAGGCGGAACGAAATAATTCTGATAGACATGCGAATCGACACGAATCCCCGGACCGCCGGGAGCGTGATATGACGTTATGCGGCCCGGCGAGGGCACGAAGGAATACGGGTCCTCGGCGTTGATCCGGCACTCGATCGCGTGTCCCTTCTTTACGATATCGCGCTGCCGGAACATGAGCTTCCTTCCCGCGGCGATGAAGATCTGCTGCTGCACGATGTCGATGCCGGTGATGAGCTCGGTCACCGGATGCTCGACCTGAACGCGCGTGTTCATCTCGATGAAGAAGAACTCGTCGTTTTCGTACAGGAATTCGAAGGTCCCCGCGCCGCGATAGCCGATCCGGCGACAGGCATCAGCGCAGCGTTCGCCGATGCGAGTGAGCGCGCGCTGGTTGATCCCCGGCGCCGGCGCCTCCTCGAGTATCTTCTGGTGCCGGCGTTGCATCGAACAGTCGCGTTCAAACAGATACACGGCATTCTTGTGTTCATCGGCCAGCACCTGGATCTCGATGTGACGCGGTTTGGTGAGGAATTTTTCCATGTAGACGGTCGCGTTGCCGAAGGCCGACAACGCCTCCGCGCGCGTCAGGGCAACCGCCGGGAGCAGCGCGGCTTCCGTATGGACGACACGCATTCCGCGCCCGCCGCCGCCGCCGGCCGCCTTGATGATGACGGGGTAGCCGGTGGCTCGCGCCATGCGTACCACTTCCTTTGTCTCTTCGGGCAACGCTCCTTCCGATCCCGGCACGCAAGGCACGCCCGCCTTCAGCATCGCCGCCTTGGCGCTGACCTTGTCACCCATCATGCGTATCGTTTCCGCGCGCGGACCAATGAATACAAAGCCGGACTTCTCGACCTTGTCGGCGAAATCGGCGTTCTCGGACAGGAAGCCGTACCCAGGGTGAATGGCCTGCGCGTCGGTCACCTCCGCCGCGGCAATGATCGCGGGCACGTGCAGGTAGCTCTGAGCAGACGGCGCGGGCCCGATGCAGACCGATTCGTCGGAGAGCCTGACGTACTTGGCATCGCGATCCGCTTCCGAGTAGACCACGACAGTCTTGATCCCGAGCTCGCGGCATGCCCGCTGGATCCTCAGAGCGATCTCGCCGCGGTTGGCGATCAGGATCTTGTCGAAGAGCTTGTCGGCGGCTTTGGTCGCCACTTTCTTGGTGAGGGGCATTCAGCGATCCGTCACGAAGACTTCGGCGCGGGGGCAATGTGCTGGCCGGCCGGCACTTGGCGCCCGTGCGGCGGGATGGCCCATCGGGATTCCTCGTGGCGGCGGTTATTCACTCGATGAGAAACAGGGGTTGGCCGAATTCGACCGGCTGGCCGTTCTCGGTAAGGATGGCCTTGACCACGCCCGCCTTGTCCGACTCGATCTCGTTCATGAGCTTCATTGCCTCGATGATGCACAACGTGGCGCCTACTTCCACGGTGTCGCCGATCTCGACGAACGGCGTCGAGCCAGGCGTCGCGGAACGGTAAAACGTGCCGACCATCGGGCTCTTCACCTGGTGCCCTTCGGGCACCGCCGGTGGTATCTCTGCCGCTGCACCGGCTGCGGCAGGCGATGCAGTAGTCGGTGCCGGCGCCGCAGTATGTGACGTTTGCAGAGTCACTGGCGGGGCCGCCGCGGCATTGGTGCGGGTGATTCGAACGCGCTCCTCGCCTTCCTGGATTTCGAGTTCGGCAATCCCCGAGGTCTCGACCAACTCGATCAACGTCTTCAGCTTGCGCAGGTCCATGCAGGCCTATCCTCCCAAACGATTGACCGCGAACGCGATAGCGCATCCGTAACGGCATGCGCCTACACCAGCGATCGTTCCCACCGCCTTGTCCGAAAAACAGGAATGGTGGCGAAACGCCTCGCGGGCGTGCACATTGGTGGCGTGCACGTCGATGAACGGAACATCCGCTCCCGCCAGCGCATCACGCAACGCAACGCTGGCGTGGGTCAACCCGGCGGAATGGCTCACAATGAACCGGACGCCGTCGGTCCGCGCCGCCTGGACGCGATCGATCAGGGCGCCCTCATGGTTGCTCTGGAACATCTGGACGCCAACTGCTGCCGTCTCGGCCTGCGCCTGGAGCTGCCGTTCGAAGTCCGCGAGTGTGTCGTGCCCGTGGACCGCGGGTTCCCGCGTCCCCAGAAGGCTCCGGTTCGGTCCGTCATGGACCATATTGATGACCGGACCCCGGCCGGTCTTGATGGCAGCGGCGGCTGCTTTGCGTCGAATGGGTTTCATCGCGCGCAACCTTTTTGATTTCGAGTAGCCGGAGTTTGCCGGAGATAGCCGTTAATTGTCCAGCGATAACAGGGGAAAGCGCGACGAACGATCGTCCCGCGGCGATTGAAGCGGCGCCCCCAAACCGTCAATCATCCTGTGCTCGTCATCGCGGTCATCACCTCCATGTTGGCAATTATTTGCAACGAACAGGCATATTTTGATTGCAGTTAATGGGATTTCAAAGCAATTTGCCGACGATGGCGTCCAATTTGCCCGGCTTCAATGGCCCCAGTTGGGTGTACGCGACCTGACCCTTGCGGTTGATGATCACCGTGAACGGCAGCGCCATGATCGTGTTGCCGAACGATTTGGAGAGCTCCAACGCTCCATACCCACCGACCAGCGACGGGTAATTGAGATTGAGGTCCTGCGAAAACCGACGTATCTTGTCCGGTTGATCGATGGCGATGCCAACGAACTGCAGCCCTTTGGCGCCAAGTGCCGCCTGCGCCTTGACGAATTCCGGCATCTCTTCCCGGCACGGCTCGCACCAGGTGGCCCAGAAATTCACTACGAGCACCTGTCCCTTCCATTGATCCAGGCGCTGCTCGCGGCCATCGGTGTCCGGCAATGCCAATCCCAGTAGTCCGGCGGCAGGTGATTCACGCAGAACGCCCGCGCTGAAGTACATCCCGGCGGCGAGCGCAACGAAGGCGATGGCCGCAACCGAAACCCATCGGGCGAATGTTCTTGGCATGCTCAGAAATTGTCGATGTGTGTACTCACACTCGTCTTAGGTCACGTCCAGCGTGGCCAGCAGAAGTTGCTATTTGAACCAATTCTTTCGCGGCGGGGTCGCGTCCACCTGCGCTCCAGGACCTGCTCCGAGCGCTGGGAGCGCCAGGGTGAGCATCTGTCGCATCGGTGGATAGCAGACCCCGATATCCGCGCAGCCTTGCGAATCGGCCGCCAACACCACCGTCTGCCCGGCCGCTGCGCCGGACAACGGCAATTTCACGATCACCGTTCCACGATACGTTTCCACCCTGCCGAAGAATTCGTCGGTCTTGATCTTGCCGGCGGGCAATTCTGGCGCGCCCAGGACGGCGCCATCCTGCGTCACCGCGAACTTGAACTTGTCGCGATAGAGATAGTAGCCGTCGGCGATGGCGAACCGCGCCTCGAGCGTCCGGTCGTTCAGGGCGCGGGCGGAGAATCGGAATGCCTGCTCGGGGGGCAGGAGTTCGCCATCTGCCGCCGCCGCCGCCGAAATCGGCCCCAGGTACACCAGAACGGCCAGGGTTCCGGCCAGCCAGCCCTGCGAGGAAGAATCAGGGCGCAACGGTTTCGGCGGCGAGCCATTCGAAATAAGGGCGCAGTCCATCGATCAAGGGGACAGCGACGATTTCCGGAAGTTCGAACGGATGGTTGGCGCGGATGGCAGCCTCGACCCGGGGATACAACGCTGCCCGGGTCTTGATCGTGACCGGGACCTCTGTCGCAGTTTCGATTTGCCCCTGCCAGTGATACATTGATTGCACCGGCGCACCAACATTCACGCAGGCGGCGAGCCGCATCGTAACGAGAGCACGCGCCAGCCCCAGGGCGGCATCGCGATCGGGAAGATGGGTCAGCACCAGGATGGCGGCTGCGGCCAAGGAGACTCCATGCGTTTTATCGTGCTCACGATTGTACTGGCATTCCCGCTGGCCGACCTTTACCTCACCACGCGGGTTGCGCGCTGGAGCGGCATTCCACTCTGGGTCTGGCTCGGCGGTTCCTTTGTCGCAGGCGCGCTGCTGCTGAACAACGAACGCTCCGAATTCCGCATGAAGACCGTCGCGGCCCTGCATGGGGAACAACCGGTGCTGCGCGGCCTTCTCGACAGCGGCCGCCGAGTACTTGCGGGTCTGCTGCTGATGTTGCCCGGCATCGCCAGCGACATCGTGGCGCTGGTGCTGTTGGCGCTCCCGCTCAACGTGGGCCGGTCATACGGGCCGCTAGCGGCCGGCGCGGGTCGCTCGCCGCGCCATCGCGAATTCGATGCAATCGACGGAGATTACCGCCGCATCGAATGAGACGTGAAACCGCTCGGGCGGTTGTGCCGCGTGGCGGATTTCATTTCATCCGGTCCATGATCGTCGGCTGCGCCTTGCCCGCCCGCCGGTAGGCCTTCAGCATCATCACCAACCCGACGACGAACATCGGCAGCGACAGCCATTGCCCCATCGTCAGCCCTCCTGCCAGGAACCCGAGAAAGTTATCCGGTTCGCGTGCGTACTCCGCGGCGAAGCGAAACGCGCCGTAACCCACCAGGAACAACCCGGACACCGCGCCCATCGGCCGCTGCCGTCCTGCGTACCACCACAGCAGTGCAAAGAGCAGCAATCCTTCGAGCCCGAATTGATAGAGCTGTGAGGGGTGGCGCGGTATCGCATCGACTTGCGGGAACACCATGGCCCATGG
Source organism: uncultured beta proteobacterium (assembly GCA_963829415.1). Lineage (GTDB taxonomy): Bacteria > Pseudomonadota > Gammaproteobacteria > Burkholderiales > Casimicrobiaceae > VBCG01. Next base: position 749,421 of record CAWHII010000001.1, read on the forward strand.
CACGTCGGTAGAGCGACCGACCAGTTCGCCATTGATGAAGTTGCCGAGGCGCCCGGCGGCCAGACCGAGCGGCACCAAGGGCGCCACGAAATCGGTGACATCCAGCCAGCGCTTGCCGCGCGAACGGGCAAAGAACCACAGCGCAATCAGCACGCCCAGGAACCCGCCGTGAAAGCTCATTCCGCCGGCCCAGACCTGGAAGATCTCGAGCGGATGCTGCAGGTAGTACATCGGCTTGTAGAACAGCACATAGCCAAGCCGTCCACCCAGGATGACCCCGAACACGCCGTAGAACAGCATGTCATCGACATCGCGCGGATGCCACCCCGTCAGCAGGTTGCGGCGCGCCCGCAACTTTCCGAGCCAGACGAAAAGCACGAACGCGAGCAGGTACATGAGCCCGTACCAGCGCACGGCGACCGGGCCCAGATGGAATGCGACAGGATCGAAGTTCGGGTGAACCAGCATCGGGTGGCGGGTCGCGGCTCAGGGGGAAAGTAGGGCGGGGGGCACGAGTGGGCTGCTAAAATCGAGGGGATTATACAAAGCGCGTCTTTGCCCGCGTTCCGCCCGAGGATACCCGAATGTCGTTCAATCGCCGTTCCAGACTCATCACGCAGGGCATTGCCCGTTCCCCCAATCGCGCCATGCTACGCGCCGTCGGGTTCGGCGACGGCGATTTCGAGAAGCCGATCATCGGCGTGGCCAACGGCCACAGCACGATGAACCCGTGCAATGCCGGCATCCAACCGCTCGTCGACCGCGCGATGGCCGCGCTGAAGGAGGTCGGCGCAATGCCACAGGTGTTCGGCGTACCGACGGTGACCGACGGCATCGGCATGGGCACCGAAGGCATGAAGTACTCGCTCGTTTCGCGCGAAGTGATCGCCGATGCCATCGAGACGTCGGTCAATGGCCAGTGCATGGACGGCGTACTGGTCGTCGGCGGCTGCGACAAGAACATGCCCGGCGGCGTGATCGCCATGGCGCGAATGAATGTGCCCGGCATCTACGTGTATGCCGGTACGATTCTGCCGGGAAAGTGGAAGGGCCAGACGCTGACCATCGTATCGCCGTTCGAGGCCGTCGGCGCCTTCACCGCGGGGACGATGTCGCAGGAAGACTACGACGGCATCGAAAGAAATGCTTGTCCGAGCGTGGGCGCCTGCGGCGGAATGTACACCGCGAACACGATGTCTTCGGCATTCGAGGCGCTCGGCGTGAGCCTGCTGGGCAGCTCGCAAATGGCCTCGCCCGATCCGGAGAAGGCCGACTCGGCCGCGCAATCCGCGCGCGTGCTGGTCGAGGCCGTCAAGAACGACCTCAAACCGCGCGACATCATCACGCGCAAGTCGATAGAGAACGCGATCTCGCTGGTGATGGCCACCGGGGGCTCCACCAACGCCGTGCTGCACTTCCTTGCCATCGCCTCCGCCGCGGAAGTCGAATGGACGATCGACGACTTCGAGCGCATTCGCCAGCGCGTACCGGTGCTGTGCGATCTGAAGCCTTCGGGAAAATATGTGGCCGTCGACTTCCACCGGGCCGGCGGCGTCCCGCAGGTGCTCAAGATCCTGCTCAACGCGGGTCTGCTGAACGGCGACTGCGTGACGATTACCGGGCGCACGATGGCCGAGGAACTCGCCTTGGTTCCGGACGTGCCGCGCGCAGACCAGGACGTCATTCGTCCCATCGGCGCGCCGATCTACGCGCAAGGCCACCTGGCGATATTGCGCGGCAACCTGTCACCCGAAGGCTGCGTGGCCAAGATCACCGGCCTCAAGAATCCATCGATCACCGGACCCGCCCGCGTATTCGATTCCGAGACCGAAGTGATGACTGCCATCATGGCCCGGAAGATCAAGCCGGGTGACGTCATTGTCATCCGCTATGAAGGCCCCAAAGGCGGCCCCGGAATGCAGGAAATGCTGGCGCCGACATCGGCGCTCATCGGGCAGGGACTCGGCGAATCGGTGGGGCTCATCACCGACGGGCGTTTTTCCGGCGGCACGTGGGGCATGGTGGTCGGGCACGTCGCGCCCGAGGCCTACATGGGCGGCACGATCGCCCTGGTGCACGAAGGCGATTCGATCACCATCGACGCGCACCGGCTTTTGCTCCAGCTGAACGTGAGCGACGAGGAAATCGCGCGGCGCCGCGCGCTGTGGCGGCCGCCGAAACCCCGCTACACGCGTGGGCTCATGGCGAAATACATGCGACTCGTCTCGACGGCGAGCAAAGGTGCAATTACCGATGGTGGCGAGTCCTAGTGTCTGCCAGCGAGTTGCCGCAGGGAGGATGACGATGGATCGCCGTTCGTTTTTGCTGGCCGCGGGAGCAGCCGTGCTTCCGGGGTGCGTCGTGGTTGGCGGCACCGCGGGACCGCCGGCGCAGGCACCCGTGTATCGGATCGGCGACCGCTGGATCTACAGCGCGCGCGACGGCTTTCGCGCACCGGTGACTTGGGATGAAACGCACGAAGTGACCGCGATCGATGCGCAGGGAATCACCGTGCGCATCACGCAGAAGGGCCCCACGGTCGACAACGTGCGGGCCGAACAGTGGCTCGCACCGGGCATCATCAGCGTGGGGGCGCTGTTCGACAGCGAAACCCGGCGGTTCAAGACGCCGCTGACCCGCTACCAATTCCCGCTCACGGGCGGCGAACGCTGGAACCAGCGCCTCGACAATTTCAACGAGGCCACGCAGCAGGCCGGGCAGATTACCCGCTTTGTCCAGGTCGGCGGCTGGGAGAAGGCGCAGGTTCCCGCCGGGGAATTCGACGCCATCCGCCTGCGCGTGATCATGCGCCTCGACGACGAGACCTTCTGGCGCCAGGCCACCGAATGCAATTACGAAATCTGGTGGTCGCCGGCTGCCGGCGCCAGCGTTCGCGAATCGAAGATTGCGACGTATCTGGAAAAGGGCGACTCGCTGAACGCCGTCCAGCACCGCAGCCAGAACGCGTTGCTCGAACTCGCATCGTTCCGGCGCGGTTCGTAGGATTCAGGTCGGACGTCCGCGTGCGCGGCGCAGCGCCGCCGTGCGCGGTTTCTTCTGTGCATTGCGCAGCGCCGCGCCCAGCGCCGGGCGCAGCCATTCGCGCATCGCATCCGGCCCTTCGACGGCCTCGTCCGGCGCGCGATGGTAGCTCATTGCGTGGGCCTTGCCCTCTTTGGTCGTGTAGCAGAATGGAGCCAGCGCGCGCCTGAGATACGCGGGCCGCGTCTCGTCATCCGTCTTGAGGTAGAGGACATCTTCGACGACGATCGCCACGATCAGCCCGTCGAGATACAGGCCGTGGCCTCCGAACATCGCGCGCGCGCTCGCGCGCCCGGACGGGCGCATCAACTCGAGTACGTGCGCAATGAAATCGGGCGTGTTGGCCATGCGGCCGATTCTACGCCCTCGCCGCAGGTCAAAGTCCCAGGCGATGCCAGATGGTGGAGGTGAGCGCGGCGGAATTGAGCGTGTAGAAGTGCAGGCCCGGAACGCCGTCCTGGATCAGACCCGCACAGAGTTCCGTGACGACGTCGAGCCCGAATGCGCGCACCGACGCGGAATCGTCCCCGAAGCTTTCGAGCTTGCGTCTTATCCAGCGCGGAATTTCCGCGCCGCAGTTGTCCGAGAATCGGGCGAGACCGCTGGCGCTCATGATTGGCATGATGCCCGCCACGATCGGCACGGTGATCCCGCGCGCCGCGCAAGCATCGACGAAATGCCAGTAGGCATCGGGATTATAGAAGTACTGCGTGATCGCGGAGTCGGCGCCCGCCTTGACCTTGCGTTCGAAATTGGCGAGGTCGTCCTCCCAACTGCGCGCCTGCGGGTGATATTCCGGGTAAGCCGCGACGTCGATGTGGAACCAGTCGCCCGTCTCTTCGCGAATGAATGCGACGAGTTCGCTAGCGTAGCGAAAATCGCCGGCGTCCGCCGAGCCCGACGGCAGGTCGCCGCGCAGCGCCACGAGATGCCGGATGCCATTGCTCCGGTAATGCACGAGCACGTCGCGCAGCGACTCGCGCGACCCGCCGATGCAACTGATGTGCGGCGCGGCCGGAATGCCTTCGTCGCGTATCTCCAGCACGGTCGCCAGCGTGCCCTCGCGCGTCGAACCACCGGCGCCGAAAGTCACGGAAAAAAATGCGGGCTTCAACTGCGCGAGTTCCGCGCGCACCGCGCGCAGCTTGGCCGCGCCCTCCGGGGTGCGCGGTGGGTAGAACTCGGCACTGTAGAGCTTGCGCTGGTCGGCCACGGCTAACCGGCGATCAGTGCTTCTTCGACAGCAGAAGCGACGACAGCGCCCACGAGATGATGCTGTAGACGATCGCCCCGAACACGCCGGACCAGAATCCCGCTACATGAAAGCCAGGCATGAACGAGCCCACTGCCCAGAACAGCAGGCCGTTGATGACGAATATGAACAGTCCCAGCGTGAGAATGGTCACCGGCAGCGTGAGAATCACCAGCAGTGGCCGGATCAGCGTGTTGATGAGCCCCAGCACGACCGCCACGACCACCGCCGTGGGAAAAAACGAATCCACAGTGATGGACGAGAAAACATAAGGCAGCGCGATAAGCGCCACCGCGTTGATGAGCCAGGTCAGCAAGATGCGCATGGAATATTCCTAAAACGGCTGATTTGAACGCGATTCGTCGCCTGAATCGAATCATTGCATACGCGGGGAACCGAAACCACGGCTCGTGGCCGCGCGAAATGAGCGCCGCGTTCGCCAGCGACGCTCGATTTCGCTGCGTGACGCACAGTCAGTAGCGATAGGTGTCGGACTTGTAAGGGCCGCGGATATGCACGCCGATATATCGCGCCTGCTTGTCCGTCAGCGACGTGAGCATCGCATTGAGCGTGGTCAATTGCAGGCGCGCCACCTTCTCGTCGAGATGCTTCGGCAGCACATAGACGCCAACCGGGTATAGGCCGCCGCCAGTCTGGGCATCGACCCAAAGCTCGATCTGCGCCATTACCTGGTTCGCGAACGACGAGCTCATTACGTAGGACGGGTGCCCGGTCCCGCAGCCGAGGTTCACCAGGCGGCCTTCCGCCAACAGGATGATCCTCTTGCCGTCCGGGAAAATGATGTGATCGACCTGCGGCTTGATGTTCTCCCACTTGTACTGTTTCAGCGACGCGACTTCGATTTCGTTGTCGAAATGGCCGATGTTGCACACGATGGCCTGGTTCTTCATGCGCTTCATGTGCTCGTGCGTGATCACATCGATGTTGCCGGTTGCCGTGACGAAGATGTCGGCCTTGTCGGCGGCGTAGTCCAGGGTCACGACGCGGTAACCTTCCATCGCCGCCTGCAGCGCACAGATCGGATCGATTTCCGCGACCCATACCTGGGCCGAAAGCGCGCGCAATGCCTGCGCGGAACCCTTGCCGACGTCGCCGTAGCCCGCGACCAGGGCGACCTTGCCGGCGACCATCACGTCAGTCGCGCGCTTGATGCCGTCGACCAGCGATTCGCGGCAGCCGTACAGGTTGTCGAATTTCGACTTGGTGACCGAGTCGTTGACGTTGATCGCCGGGAAGGCCAGCCGGCCCTCTTTGTGCATTCCATAAAGCCGCTTTACACCGGTCGTCGTTTCCTCGGTGACCCCGCGGATATTCGCCTTGATTCGCGAATAGAACGTGGGATCCTGGCCCAAGCGCTTGGCGATCGCCGCGAACAGCGCCGTTTCCTCTTCGTTGCCCGCATGCGAGATCAGCGACCGGTCCGTCTCTGCCTGCGAGCCGAGATGGACGAGCAACGTGGCGTCGCCGCCATCGTCCAGGATCATGTTTGGCGTGCTGACCGTGCCATCGGGCATCCGCCACTCGAAGATCCGGTGCGTGTATTCCCAGTATTCGTCGAGCGTCTCGCCCTTGTGCGCGTAGACCGGTGTGCCGCGCGCCGCGATTGCCGCGGCCGCATGGTCCTGCGTGGAGTAGATGTTGCACGACGCCCAGCGGACGTCGGCGCCCAGCGCCTGCAGCGTTTCGATCAGGACCGCGGTCTGGATCGTCATGTGCAGAGAGCCGGCGATGCGCGCGCCGCGCAGCGGTTGTTCCGGCGCGAATTCCTCGCGGATCGCCATGAGGCCGGGCATCTCGGTTTCGGCAATGGCGATTTCCTTGCGCCCCCAATCGGCGAGCGAAAGGTCCGCGACGCGGAAGTCGGCGAAATTCTTGGTATCGGTGGCTGCGTTCATGCATCACTCCTTGTCGGGCGGCCTAATGCTGCGCGGGAGGGAGGCACGAATCGCACTCGTCATCCCGCGAGCCTGGAAGCCGCGGATCAACGAGCGCAGTTGCAAAGGATGGTGGACCCCGAGCCTGGCAGCACACGACGGACACAAGGAGTCCGCAGGCGGCTGTTGCAACGCTCCTCGGGGAGCGGCAGGCATTCTAACCCAAAATCAGCGCAGGTTGCCTTCGACAGGGACCGTGGATTCGAGCGTTGCCAGCAAGGCGTTGGCGAGACTCGACTCCCGCCGGTAGAACCCTTCGGTGTGGAAAGTCTCGGGCAGCTTGAAGTGCTCGTAGTCGAGATGGTGCGCGAACTCGTGAACCAATGTGCGCAAAAAAGACTTGAAGGCCACAACTTGCTTGCGCTGTGCCGTCCGCATCCAGGCCGTGATGCGCGCAGGCGTGATCTCTTCGTCGGGTTCGTAGAGGCCGTGGAGCTCGCCGTAGTCGTCGGAGGGGCGTTTGGCCAGCACGCGGACGCGGACCGGCGGGACGCCGTACCCGGCAACCAGTGCATCGACCAATGCCTGGCAGGCACGCTGGACGCCAATGCGGTCTTCGCGCAGCAGCCCTGCGCGGATCGCGGCGACGGGTGCCGTAACCGCAGCGCCCGCCGGAAGTTCAAGCGCCGGGATTTCGTCGCTTTCGCGGTAGACGCGCTGATGCGCCAGCGAAAGACGGTTGTAATAGGCGAACGCCATGGCGGCCATCATGCCGCGAACCGCCCGCCAAGTGTTGCAGAACCGCGAAAATACGAGGGCCGCCTAAGCGCGGGCGGCCCGGGATGCGACAAAACCTTGGGATCAGTTCTTCTTGATCTTTTCCAGCATCTTGAAAATGCCCTTGGGCGCGCCGACGAACATGCGCTTGAAGGTCTTGGGCAGGCAACGACGCTCGAGCGTGTTGCGGCGGGTGCGGGAACGTTCGGCCATGGTTCTTCCTTGGGGATTCGGTGCGGGGCACAGCGCCGTCCGCGCTGCACTTCGACCCGATGAAATTTGATATTATACAGTAACTTGTACTTCTCCGCCAGACTCCGGCGGAATCATCCCGAAGGCGCTAGAACCAGTTCTGCCAACCGGCGGAGGTGACCGTCACGTCATAGTGAACCGTCCTGATGGGCGCGGCACCTTGGTCCCAGGACCGGAGGTAGGCGAATTCGAGCGTCTGGGTGCCCGGCTCCTCGGCGCGGAAGCGATAGGTGGTCGTGCCGGCGACGGACATCATGCCGGCGGGAATGGGCTCCGGCGTGTAATCCGGTCCGCCGATCAGCCAAACCGCGTCGCCCGGTTTGCTGGTAAGCACCCAGCCGAAGCCCGGCGCTGGATCGGCGGAAAGGTTGATCACCAGGGGCGCGCCCTGTCTGACCGCGACGCTGCCGCCATCAAGCGGCGCGACGACGCCTTCTCGGTTCAGCGTGGCGCACGAGGCGAGCGCGAGCGTCGCCATGCCGATGCAGGCAATGCGTACCGGCGATTCATTGCGGCGATCGATCATGTTTGGATCCTTTCTGTCTGGACTGCCCGGGACTACAGCCCGGCCGCGGCCCGCAGGGCCCCGGCGCGATCCGTGTTTTCCCATGTGAACTCGGGCTCATCGCGGCCGAAATGGCCGTAGGCCGCGGTCTTGCGATAGATGGGGCGCAGCAGATCGAGCATGCGGATGATTCCCTTGGGCCGCAAGTCGAAGTGCGCTGCGACAAGTTCGGCGATTCTTTCATCGGAGATCTTGCCCGTGCCTTCGGTGTAGATGGTGACGTTGATGGGCTTTGCGACGCCGATCGCGTACGACACCTGCACCTGGCACTGCGAAGCGATCCCCGCGGCGACGATGTTCTTGGCCACGTAGCGCGCAGCGTAGGCGGCGGACCGGTCGACCTTCGACGGGTCCTTGCCGGAAAACGCGCCACCGCCATGCGGCGCGGCGCCGCCATAGGTGTCGACGATGATCTTCCGCCCCGTGAGTCCGGCGTCGCCGTGCGGGCCGCCGATCTCGAAGCGGCCGGTCGGGTTCACGAGGAAACGCGTGCCCTTCAGCATGTCCGCGGGGAACACCGGCCTGATGATCTCCTCGATCACCGCTTCCGCCAGCTTGTCCTGCTTTTCGTTCATCGAAGGATGATGCTGCGTAGACAGCACGACGGTGTCCACACCGACGGGCTTGCCGTTCGCGTAACGAACCGTGACCTGCGACTTCGCGTCGGGACGCAGGAACGGCAGGCGGCCATCGCGCCGGACTTCGCTCTGTCGCTGCACCAGCCGGTGTGCGTAATAGATCGGGAACGGCATCAGTGACGGCGTTTCGTCGCACGCATAGCCGAACATGAGACCCTGGTCGCCGGCGCCCTGGTTGAGGTAATCGTCGGATGCGCGATCCACGCCCTGCGCGATATCCGGCGACTGGCGTCCGTAACAGACCATGACGGCGCATCCGTCGGCGTCAAAGCGCAATTCCGGGTCGTTGTAGCCAATGGCACGCACGGTTTCGCGCGCGACCCGCGCGTAATCGACATTGGCCGTGGTCGTGATTTCACCGGACATCACGACAAGTCCAGTCGACACGAGCGTTTCGGCCGCGACGCGCCCCGTCGGGTCTTGCTCTAGAATTGCGTCGAGCACCGCATCGGAAATCTGATCCGCGACCTTGTCCGGATGGCCCTCCGACACCGATTCCGACGTGAACAGAAACTCACTCATAACCACTCCTCGTTGCGCCCATCAGTGCGTCCGGCGGCGTTGTGCAGATTGCACCGCGGAACCGCGTGCAATGTTTCGCAAAAGCTCGGATTCTAGCAGTTTCCGCAAGAGGCACCGCCTGCCGCAGGAGCGACGGCGCGTGTCTCCCCGGGGCATGTGATGAGCAGGTTGATCGTGGCGCCGGCGGCGGCGGCGGTGGCGCTTGCGGCGCAACGTCTGCATGCCGGCGAACTCGTCGCCTTTCCGACCGAAACCGTCTACGGCCTTGGTGCCGACGCGGGTAATCCCGATGCCGTGCACCGGATCTTCGCGGCAAAAGGGCGTCCCTCCGATCATCCGGTGATCGTGCATATCGACAATAGGGCGCAGGTCAACCGCTGGGCACGCGAATTCCCGGAAGGTGCGCGCCGCCTCGCCTCCGCATTCTGGCCGGGACCGCTGACGTTGATCCTGCCGCGCGCGGCGCACGTCGACGACGCGGTGACCGGCGGCCAGGACAGCGTGGGCCTGCGCATGCCGTCGCATCCGGTCGCGCAGCAATTGCTCGCCGCGTTCGCGGCCCTGGGCGGCACCGGCATCGCGGCGCCGTCGGCCAACCGTTTCGGCCATGTTTCGCCCACCACAGCACAGCATGTCGAGGATGACCTGGGCGACACCGTCGCGATGATTCTCGATGGTGGAGCTTGCGCTGTTGGCATCGAAAGCACGATCGTCGCGTTCACGGGGCGCGAACCGGTGGTGCTGCGACCGGGTGGCATCGGAGTCGTTGCGCTGACCGGCGTGCTCGGCCGTGCGCCGAACGCACCGGGCACGGACTCGCCGCGGGCATCAGGGACGCTTGCATCGCATTACTCGCCGCACGCGCCGACGCAGCTGGTGGCAAGTGGCGACGTGTTGCAGGAAGTCGCGCGCCGTACTTCGCGCGGCGAACGCGTCGCGGTCCTTGCGCGCACTGCCGTCCGGCCGGCGGGATTCACCGGCGCGTGGGTCGCGGCGCCTGTGGATGCGCCAGGTTTCGCACACGATATGTATGCAAGTCTGCGCACCCTCGACACGCCCGGCGTCCAGGCGATCCTGATCGAGGCAGTGCCCGACGAAGATGCTTGGCTGGCCGTGCGCGACCGCCTGACGCGCGCGACGAACTAGCGTCCCCGTTCAACTTCGTGGACGTGGTCATTCGCGTGAATGGCGCGGCAGGCGCTGGACCAACGGGAACCATCGTGCAACCAATCAGAAGACTGTATCTTAGCCAACCCAATTCGAAAGTTCTCCTGCGATGACGACCCGGAAGCAACCAAGGAAGGCACAGACAGCACCGCGCAATGCGGAAAGCGTTGTCGGTTTTCATGCCCGTTCGGAGCGGCTCGCGGCTGGCAAAGCGCTTCGCGAGCGTGTTTCGCGGGAGAGCCACGCGGCCTGGGAGGCACCCGGCAACGGCCGCGATCCGGTCGAGATACTGGACGCGTCCAATCGCGGGCGGCTCCGGGAACTGGTGCCAATCCGCTATGGACGCATGGTCCGCACCCCGTTCACTTTCATGCGCGGCTCCGCGGCGCTGATGGCGCACGACCTCGCCGCCACGCCGGCCACCGGCATCGACGTGCAGGCGTGCGGCGATTGCCACCTGCTGAACTTCGGCGCGTTTGCAACGCCCGAGCGCAACCTGGTCTTCGACCTCAACGACTTCGACGAGACACTCCCGGCGCCGTGGGAGTGGGACTTGAAACGCCTGGTCGTAAGTTTCCAGATCGCTGCGCGAGACAATCGCCAGTCGGACGCCGTCGGGCGCCGCGCGGTGCTGGAGTGCGTGCGCGCCTATCGCGAGCATTTGCGCGAGTGCTCGAAAATGCGACCGCTGGAAGTCTGGTACAAGCGCATGGATGCGCGTGCCCTGATCGATGCGGCGCCCAGTGCCGGAGAGCGCAAATTCCGGCAACAGATCGCCAACCGCGCGCGCGAACGCGTCCTGGAAAATCTCTTTCCGAAGATCACGACGCTGGTCGGCGGGCGCCACCGCATCGTCGACCAGCCACCGATCCTGTTTCATGTCGCCGAGCCGGACTTTGCAGAGCGTGTCGACGAGGGGTTGGCGGATTACCGCAACACGCTTTCCGACGATCGCCGCGTGCTGCTGGACCGCTACCGGCTGGAGGATTGCGCGCTCAAGGTGGTGGGCATCGGCAGTGTCGGGACACGCTGCTACATCGGGCTGCTGTTCTCCGAAGACGGACACCCGCTGATACTGCAATTCAAGGAAGCGGTCCGCTCGGTCCTCGAACCCTATGCCGGGAAGAGCGTCTATAAAAACCAGGGGCAGCGTATCGTCGCGGGGCAGCGGCTGATGCAGTCGTCCAGCGACATCTTCCTGGGCTGGGCGCGAGGGCGGCGCGGTTACGATTTCTACGTGCGCCAATTGCGCGACATGAAGATGTCCATGCCGGTCGATGGATTCAGCCCCGTGCAGCTCAAGCTCTACGCGCGGATGTGCGGTTGGACGCTGGCGCGCGCCCACGCCAAGTCGGGGGACGCCGCCACGATCAGCGGCTATCTGGGGAAGAGCGATGCCTTCGACCGCGCGATGGGCAGATTCGCTCTCGCCTACGCGGATCAGACGCAGAGGGACCATGCGGCGCTGGTGAGGGCGATACAATCCGGGCGGGTCGAGGCACTCTCGGAAGAGTAGGCAAGCCGCCCCTACGGCGCTCCCGAGCAATGGGGGCCATGCAGTCAAACCGCAGGTGTCGGGCCAATTGCGTGTCGTTGACCGCGGTCAATATGTGATCGTCGAAGTCGAACCAAGATTCATTGCGACCGGGCCGCAGGTCATGGTACGCAAATCAATCTCTCACACCGGGAACATGCGATGAAATCCACAAGAATTCTTGCCGGCTTGATTGCCGCGACGGGCGCAGCCATTGCCCTCACCGGGTCCCTGGCCTTGGGTGCGGGCGTAGCGTATGCCCAAGCGGCAACCGCCACGCCAATGCATTTCGATCCCAAGGGCACTCTGCCGTCGACCTACACGATGGAATTGCGCAAGGGCGTCTCCGCGACGCTGCCGTTCGCGGACAAGCGCGACTTCGACGAGGCCAAGAAGGGCTTCATCGCCGAGCCGCCCTTCATGAAGATCATGGCAGACGCCGGCAACGTGGCCTGGGACATGGGCAGCTACCAGTGGCTGCTGCAGGGCAAGGACTTCCAGAGCATCCACCCATCGCTGCAGCGCCAGGCCGTGCTGAACATGGCCTACGGCCTCTATGAGGTCGTGGCGGGCAGGATCTACCAGGTGCGCGGCTTCGACCTTGCCAACATCAGCTTCATCAAGGGCGATACCGGCTGGATCGTGTTCGATCCGCTGACGGCCAAGGAAACCGCCCGGGCAGCGCTTGCACTCATCAACGAAAAACTTGGCAAGCGTCCGGTCCTGGGTGTCGTGTACTCGCACTCCCACGTCGACCACTTCGGCGGCGTGCGCGGCGTGGTGGACGAAGCCGACGTCATCAGCGGCAAGGTCAAGGTGATCGCGCCCGAGGGCTTCATGCAGGCCGCGATCGAGGAGAACGTGTTCTCCGGCAACGCGATGTCGCGGCGCACGCAGTACTCCTATGCCGTGCTGCTTCCCCGCGACCCGTATGGTCACGCGGACCAGTCGATCGGCAAGAACGTGGCGAGCGGCAACGTCGGCCTGATCGCGCCGAACCTCATCATCAGGAAGGACTTCGAGGAGGTGACGATCGATGGCGTGAAGATGGTGTTCCAGAACACGCCGGACACCGAGGCGCCGGTCGAGATGAACACCTGGTTTCCGCAGTTCAAGGCCTTCTGGGCGGCGGAGAACATCACCGGCACCATCCACAACATCTACACGCCGCGCGGCGCGCCGGTGCGCAATGCGCTCAACTGGTCGAAGCAGATCAACGTGGCGCTCTACCGGTTCGGCCAGGACGCCGAGGTGATGTTCGCTTCGCACAGCTGGCCGCGTTGGGGCAACGCACGAATCCAGGAAGTGATGCGCGTGCAGCGCGACACCTACGCCAACCTCAACAACCAGTCGCTGCACTACGCCAACCTCGGCGTTACGATCAACGAGATCCAGAACGTGTATCAGCTGCCGCCGAGCCTGTGGCAGCAGTGGCCCGCGCACAGCTATCACGGGTCGGAACAGCACAACAGCCGCGGCGTCATCAACCGCTTCCTGGGCTACTGGGACGGCAATCCGGTGAACATCACGCCACTCTCGCCCAAGGACTCGGCGCCGCTCTACGTCGAGATGATGGGCGGCTCGGACAGGATCATCGCCAAGGGCCGCGAACTGATCGGCCAGGGTAAATATCTCGAGGCGTCGGAGATCCTGAACAAGCTGGTCTTCGCGCAGCCCAGGAACCAGCCGGCGAAGGACCTGCTGGCGGACGCTTACGAGCAACTCGGTTACCAGAAGGAAAGCCCAACCCTGCGCAATATTTTTCTACAGGGCGCCTATGAACTTCGGAACGGCTTGCCTGGCGGGACGCCCGCCAGGTCATCCGGCCCGGACATGATCCGCGCGATGTCGACCGAGAACTGGCTCGATTTCATCGCCATCAGCATGGACCCGCGCAAGGCCGATGGCATGCGCTTCACGATCAACCTGGTTACGCCGGACAACGGCGAGAAGTACCTGGTCGAGATGAGCAACGCGACGCTGACCAACATCAAGGGCGAGCAGGCCAAGAGCCCGGACCTGACGATCACGATCAATCGCGCCGACCTCAACACCGTTATGATGGGCGCGAGCACGTTCGACGACTTGCTCAAGGCCGGCAAAGCGAAGTTCGACGGCGACCGCAAGGGCTTCGATCAGTTGCGGGGCATCCTCGTGTCTTTCGCGCCCAATTTCGAGATCCTGCCGGGAACGGCCCCGAAGACTCCGTCGGGAGGTCTGAAGCCTTTCGAGATGCCCGATCTGGCGCCACCGGATGCGGCAGGCGACTGACGACACCGCGACAGCAGTGGCCGACGAAGATGCTTGGCTGGCCGTGCGCGACCGCCTAGCGCACGCTATGGACAAGGGCCTGTTAACGCTATGGGCGCAAACGCGAACGGGTGGCATGGGGCGCCAATCGCGGCAGCTCAGTTGGCAAATGAGGAAGCCACGAGTAGCGGCCTTGGCGAGGAGCGCAACAAAGAGTGGCGCCCCAGGACGCCCGTTCCCTTCGCGCAGTTTGGTCAACTGAGGCCGAAAACGCCCATCGCTGCGTTGCGAAGGCTCGCCGGGTACCCAACCCGCCTTCGCCCCCGCACCTTGCGCTGAGCGTTTTCGGCCGTGCAACGCGTCTTTCGTCCAAAGCGTTAACAGGCCCTAAGGTTTCGAATCGTCAGGCGGCAAGCCGGGGGCACACCGGCTTACGCGGGTTACGAGCGCCGGAAAAAACGCGATCCCACGGCTCGGCATTACCATCCCGTCTCCCCGTAGGTCCGGTCGCGTCAACCCGTGACAACCTGATTGACCTGTTCGGTTGGCAGTTCGTGGAGTTGCAATTGCCCTGCTTTGCCGTGAACGGGTCCATTCGATCGGCATGCGGCCTCTGTTGGCACTAACGATTCACCGGTCGCGCGGCCAGGGGACCGAAGAACATCGTCGCCATCTTGTTCGCTCCCACTACGCGGATGAGTTCGCTCATTGCGCAATACACGAGAATCAGCACCGACAACAAGATCTGGATCGCCCAGAAATGCGGCCAGACGATCACGGAAAGCAGCTTCTCGTTTGCAGCGGCAAACCCCGGAGCCAGCTTCCAGAAATCATACAAATGCTCGAGGTAGTGAACCACCAACGCCACGAAGAAGTATATGACGGTCTTCCACGCGACGTTCCAGATCAGCGGCTTCTCGGGGAAGCGGTTGATGAACGGCATCATGTCCGCAATCAACACCGACTTGCCGAGCACGAGCGCCGCGATCGCGATGGAAGTCGTCGTACCGATGGGAATACCGGTGCCTTTTATCATCAGTGCGCGGATCAGGGCGACGATGTGAAGTACGACGAAGAAGTAGAGCGTCGGTGGCACCATCGCCAGGAGTTCTTCCTTGATTTTCTCGGTTGCCTTGCTCATCGGGCCTCCAAACGTGGACGGGGATTCAGGCGGGGTCGGGCTGGCAGCAGTTTGCGCCCTCATGTGGGTCGTTGCACATCCGGCCCGAAGAGATTCGGCCGTCTGCATCGGTTCGATATTGAAGGTGCAAGACAATAGAATCGGTCGCGCCTGTGAACCTTCGAGCAGCGGCCGGAACCCGACACCGCGCGCGCAGGGTCCCATGGTGCGTAGGCTGGCCACAAACCGCATCGCCAGCATCGTGCACACGTGGATGCTGCGCTACACTCCGTCGCATCGCGTGTGCTCCTACGGACTTCTGCCAAGTGTTTCACATCGTCCTCGCACCGGATTCCTTCAAAGGTTCAAGCAGTGCGCCACAGGTTTGTGGTGCGCTGGGGACAGGTCTCAGGCGCGTCTGCCCCGATGCAGATATTCGCGCGCGGCCAATGGCCGACGGCGGCGAAGGCACGCTCGACGCGGTGCTGATGGCCGTCGGGGCAGCTGGTAACCGTCGCCGCCTGAGCGCATGCGGCGCCGGCGGGAGTCCGATCGCCGCAGCCTATGGAATTCTCGAATCGCCCGTCGGCCCCACGGCCGTGCTCGAGGCCGCGCAGGTCGTCGGCATCACGGATGCGGAAGGCATGGGCGCATCGGTCGGGATGCGCACCACGCGTGGCCTGGGCGAGATTGTCCGCACGCTGCTCGATCAGGACGTGCGTCGTTTCATGATCGGTCTTGGCGGCAGCAGCACGAATGACGGCGGCGCCGGCCTGCTTGTGGCACTCGGCTTGTCGCTCCGTGACGCCGCCGGACGCGAAATCGCGCCGGGTCCGGAGGGACTCGCAAAATTGACGCAGATCGACGCGTCCGCCCTTGATCCGCGTCTCGCATCGTGCGCGATCACGATCATGTCGGACGTCAACAATCCGCTCACGGGAGAGTATGGCGCCACCACGATCTTCGGTCCGCAGAAAGGCGTGACTCCGGCGCAGATCCGCCGCTTCGATGATGCGATCGCGCGTTTCGCGGAGCGAGCCGAGACGGCGATCGGGCGGCGCGCATCCGATTCGCCGGGTGCAGGTGCCGCTGGGGGACTGGGCTTTGCATTGCAACTGCTGGGCGGCTCCTTCCATTCCGGCGCAGAAGTTGTCGCCGGACTGATCGGACTCGATGCCGCGCTGGCCGGAGCCGACTGGGCGATTACCGGCGAGGGCCGCAGTGACGCACAAACGCTGTTGCGCAAGGCGCCGTTCGTCGTGGCCGAGCATGCCCGCGCGCAAGGAGTTCCCGTCACACTGATTTCCGGTGCGATCGCTTCGGATGCGTTGCCAGAGCTCGGCAGGCATTTCGCCGGTTGCTTCGGCCTGCCGAATGGTCCGTCGTCGCTCGACGAATGCATTGCCGATGCTTCAGAGCTGCTGGCCAATCGCGCCGAACAGGTCGCCCGCGTGCTCTTCGCCGCGCGCCCGAGCTAACGCAGTTCCGCCATTCGCGCGAGCAGTCCTGCAGGCGACATGCGCGCATGCGTCCGCGCCACCCCGCCCAATGCGGCCAGATGTCGCACCGGCTGTCCCATCAGCGCGTCATCTTCGATCAGCGCGGCAAGTGCGCCCGCAGGCAGGCGCGTTACGCGCGCGATCGCCTCCACAGCCATCGCCTCGACCCGCGCACCTGAAAGCGCGTCCAGCGTCGCAGCCTGCAACGCGTTGACAAAGAACGCAGCGCTGTGGCCGCGGCCCGCCAATAGTCCAAGCACGGTGTGTCCTTCCCATTGCAGCATGGCGAGCCTTGCAGCGTGCGCGGCGAGGAATTCGGAAACGCCGAGTGCCTCGGCCGCCTGCGTCGTGGCATGGCCTGGTGAATCTTCCACGACGACAAGCGGTGCGCGCGGAGGCAGGCCATCGGCGACCGCACGAGCGATGGCAACCGCCACGGCAGGATCGAAAGACAGCGGCGCGAGCGGACGCAGTACGTGGACGTCGCTGTCGCGAATTCGCCAAAGCCACCCCGTCGCATCGACCGACATCGCATCTGCCAACATCGGCATTGCCGGCAGCGACTGCGCGGCAGGAGCCGGCGAGAGTCCCGCCGCAGCGAGCCGGGCAGCGAGTTTCGCATCCCACTTTCCCAGCACCGCTTGGTCGAATCGCGCTGGATTCTGAGCCGCCACGCGAATCGCGCCGCGCACGGAACCGACGTCGTCATCCTGCAGCGCGCCGATGCCGGCAGCCACTCGCGCGTGCGCGCCGTACAATGCCGCCACGGCACCCGCATCGCCGGAATCGAGTTCCGCCTTGCCATGCGCGGTCTCGATCACGCCAGGGCCGGAAAGGCCGAAGCGGGCTCCCGGCAGGAAGCGCAGGTGTTCGCAGGCCGCCGCGAGAACCGATGCGCCGCCGAACGCGGATCCGGCGGCGAGCGCGAACGTCGGTATGCCCGCCCGCCGCACCTCGAACAGCGCGCGCAGCGCCCGAGCCAGCCCCAATTCGGCCGCGTTGGCTTCGTGCAGGCGGACGCCGCCGGAATCGATAAGGAGCACGACCACATCCGGACGTTCGTCTAGCGCACGCAAGAACAGCCGGTGCAGGGCTGCGCCATGATTCGCGCCGATGCTTCCGCCCAGGAACCGCGCGTCCTGCGCCGCAGCCAGCACGCGAACCGCATCGACTTCCATTCGCGCGCATACGACACCGTCGGCCGCGGCCGGCGCAATCCCCCAGCGGGCCACGTGCGGGCTCGCGCCGGCCACGGGAAACGGCGCGAGGCTTCCCCTGTCGGCGAGCTCCGCGAGTCGTGCCAGCGGGTCAAGTGTCGGAATCTGCGGCACGCGTATCGAAAGGCGGCCGCAACCGGACCGCCACTCTATGGAATAATCAACCGGACCAGAATAACATCGCCGCGCGCACCTCGCCCGAGGCGCCGCCCACGAAATGAACGCCAACCTCTACGCACTGTTCGAAAGCCATTTCCCCGACGGCGCGGAGCAGCCGCTGCTCGTCATCCCGAACGGGCCGGTCATCCACTACGACGACATCGTGGCACTGTCCGCTCAGATCGCTCACGCACTGGTCGCTGCCGGCTGCCGCAACGGCGACCGGGTCGCGGTCCAGACCAGCAAGCACTGGCAGGTGCTGGCGCTCTACCTGGCCTGCCTGCGCGCCGGCCTGGTCTACCTCCCGCTCAACACGGGCTACCAGCGTAGCGAACTCGACTATTTCTTCGGGGACGCGGAGCCGCGCGTGATCGTGTGCAGCCCCGAGCATCTGGGCCTCGTTGCCACGCTCGCGCGCGGCGCCACCGTTCTGACGCTCGACGCGCACGGCGGCGAGCTCATCGATCGCGCGACCCAATGCCCCACGACGTTCGCAGCGGTGGTGTCGGCGCCGGACGACCTGGCGGCGATTCTCTACACGTCGGGCACCACCGGCCGCTCGAAGGGTGCGATGCTGACCCATCGCAACCTTGGGTCCAACGCGTTGGCTTTGGTCGAGGCGTGGGGCTTCACGCGCGGCGACGTCCTGCTGCACGCGCTGCCGGTCTATCACGTGCACGGCCTGTTCGTCGCCATCCATTGCGTGCTGCTGTCGGGCTCGCATATGCTGTGGCTGCCGAAGTTCGACGCGGCCGAGGTCGTCGACCTTCTCCCGCGGGCGACGGTGATGATGGGTGTGCCGACGTTCTATTCGCGGCTTGTTTCCGAGCCGACCTTCACCAGCGAGAGCTGCCGCACGATCCGGCTTTTCGTGTCCGGCTCCGCGCCGCTGCTGCCGGAGACATTCGACGCCTTCCGCGAACGCGCGGGTCAGCCCATTCTCGAACGCTACGGCATGACCGAGACCGGCATGAATACGTCGAATCCGCTGCAGGGCGCACGTGTCGCGGGGACGGTCGGCAGGCCGCTTTCCGGCATCCAGATGCGGGTTATCGGCGACGACGGCGCCGAACTCCCGCCGGGGCACATCGGCGCCGTGCAGGTGCGCGGACCAAACGTGTTTGCCGGCTACTGGCGCATGCCCGAGAAGACGCGCGAGGAATTCGCCGGAGACGGATTCTTCAAGACCGGCGACCTGGGCGAATGGGTCCCCGAAGGGCCGGGAAAGGGTTATCTGCGACTCGTCGGCCGCGCCAAGGATCTCATCATCACCGGCGGTCTCAATGTCTATCCGAAGGAAATCGAGGAGCGGATCGACGCGATGGACGGCGTGATCGAGACTGCGATCATCGGCCTGCCCGATCCCGACTTCGGCGAGTGCGTCACCGCGGTAGTCGTCGCGCGCCCGGGACATGCATTGACGGAAGGCGGGATCATCGCCGCGCTGAAAGGCGAGATCGCTTCGTTCAAGGTGCCGAAGCGCGTGCATTTCGTGGACGACCTGCCGCGAAATGCCATGGGAAAAATTCAGAAGAACGTGTTGCGTGAACAATTTGCGCGGGCAACGAAACCCTGAGCCGGTCGCGCTACGTTCCCGCGCGCTCCGCCGCGGCGCTGTATCCAAATGCCGGACCGACGTCGCCGCCGGCCGAAACGCGCACCGCGCAATACTTGAATTCCGGGATCTTGCCGAACGGGTCGAGCACGGGATTGGTCAGCAGGTTTGCGGCCGCTTCGTAATAGCAGAATGGAATGAACACCGCACCGCGCGGCGTGCCGGAGTCCGCGCGCGCCGCCAGCGCGATGCTGCCGCGCCGCGAGGTGACCGTGATCGTCCCGCTCGGCGCAACCCGCAACTGCGCCATGTCGGCCGGATGCAGCGAGGCCACCGGCACCGGCTCGATGTCGTCCAGCACCTCGGCGCGCCGCGTCATGCTGCCGGTATGCCAATGCTCGAGCTGGCGCCCCGTGATGAGCACGAACGGATAGTCGGCGTCCGGAGGTTCCGCTCCCGGAATGATCTTCGCCGCCACGAAGCGCGCCTTGCCGCTCGGCGTCGGAAAATGTTCGGTGAACACCACGCGCTGGCCGGCGTCACCCTCGTTCTCGCATGGATAGGTCACCGAGTGCTCGGTCTCGAGCCGGTCCCACGTGATGCCGGCGATCGACGGCATGGCCCGACGCATTTCCGCGAACACTTCGCGCGGGTGGCTGTACCGCCAGTCGAGGCCGAGTTCGCGGGCCATGGCATTGATGATCTGCAAGTCGTGGCGCGCCTCCCCCGGAGGTTCGAGCGCCTGCCGCCCGAGTTGCACCGAGCGGTCGGTATTGGTGAAGGTTCCGGTCTTTTCCGGAAACGCCGACGCCGGCAGGATGACGTCGGCGAGATAAGCGGTCTCGGTCAGGAAAATGTCCTGCACGACGAGCATCTCGAGTTCGGACAACGCCTTGCGCGCGTGGGCAACATTCGGGTCCGACATCGCCGGGTTCTCGCCCATGATGTACATACCGCGGATCTTTCCCGCGTGGACGGCATCCATGATCTCCACGACCGTGAGTCCAGGCTTCGAATCCAGGGTCTGGCCCCACAACGCCTCGAATTTCGTCCTCGCCGCGTCGTTGTCGACGCGCTGGTAGTCGGGAAACATCATCGGGATCAGGCCGACATCGGATGCGCCCTGCACGTTGTTCTGGCCGCGCAGCGGATGCAGGCCGGTACCGGGGCGTCCTACCTGGCCCGTCATCATCGTCAGCGCAATCAGGCAACGCGCGTTGTCCGTCCCATGGATGTGCTGCGAAATGCCCATGCCCCAGAGGATCATCGACGCGCGCGATGTGGCAAACAGGCGCGCCACTTCGCGGATCGTGGCCGCCGGGATGCCGCAGACAGGCGCCATGGCTTCGGGGCTGTACTCGGCCACATTCGCCTTGAGCTCAGCAAAGCCCAGCGTGCGGTCCGCGATGAAACTCCTGGCGACCAGGCCCTCTTCGACGATCGTGTGCATCATCGCGTTCAGCAGCGCGACATCGGCGTCCGGCTTGAACTGCAGATAATGTACCGCGTGCCGCGCGAGTTCCGAACGGCGCGGGTCGGCCAAGATCAGCTTCGTGCCGTTCTTGACCGCGTTCTTGATCCACGTTGCCGCGACCGGATGGTTGACGACCGGGTTGGCGCCGATCAGCAGCACGACATCGGCCTGCAACACGTCCATCACCGGATTCGAGACGGCACCGGAACCGATGCCTTCGAGCAGCGCCGCGACACTTGAGGCATGGCAAAGGCGAGTGCAATGGTCGACGTTGTTGGTGCGAAAGCCCGTCCGCACCAGCTTCTGGAACAGATACGCTTCTTCGTTGGAGCCCTTGGCCGAGCCGAATCCCGCCAGCGCGCCCGGTCCATGCTGGTCGCGGATCCGGCGCAGCGTGCCACCGGCCAGTGCCAGCGCCTCCTCCCACGTCGCTTCGCGGAAGGCCGCGAGCGGCAGGGCAGGATCCATCGCGAGCGTTGGGTCCTTCGGTGCGCCCTCCTTGCGAATCAGCGGGCGGGTCAATCGCTGCGGATGATGGACATAGTCGAAGCCGAAGCGGCCCTTCACGCAAAGTCGGTCGTGATTGGCGGGGCCGTCGCGCCCTTCCACGCGCACGATTTCGTTGTCCTTGACGTGGTAGGTCAACTGACAGCCGACGCCGCAATACGGACACAGCGACGCGACCGCGCGGTCGGTCGGTGCCAGCCAGGCTTCCTTCGCGGGTGCCAACGCGCCCGTCGGGCATGCCTGCACGCATTCGCCGCACGCGACGCACGTCGACTCGCCCATCGGGTCATCGAGGTCGAAGACGATCTTCGCATGCGCACCGCGCAGCGCGAAGCCGATCACATCGTTGACCTGTTCCTCGCGGCAGGCGCGCACGCAGCGCGTGCACTGGATGCACGCGTCGAGATTCACGGACATGGCGGGGTGCGAGATATCCGGCGCCGGTTGCCTGCGCGCGGCAAACCGCGGGCGGCCGACGCCCAGCGCCTTCTTCCAGTGTTCGAGTTCGGAGTCCGGCCGGTAATGCCGTTCGGGAACATCGGCGGCCAGCAGTTCGACAATCATCTTCTGCGCGTGTACGGCGCGCACGCTGTCGCTCGCGACTTCCATGCCGGGCGTGGGGACGCGGCAGCAGGAAGGCGCCAGCACGCGCTCGCCTTTGATCTCGACCATGCAGGCGCGGCAATTGCCGTCCGGACGCATGCCAGGCTTGTGGCACAGATGCGGGATGTCGACCCCATCGCGCAGCGCCGCCTCGATGATCGTTTCCCCGGGAAGCGCTGCGAGCGTCTTGCCGTTGAGCTGGAATGAGACCGTCGGCACGCGGGCGTTCATCCTATTTCCTCCGGAAAATACTTGATCACGCAGGCGATCGGATTGGGTGCCGCCTGCCCGAGCCCGCAAATCGAGGCATCTGCCATCGCGCGCGACAATTCGTCGAGCAGCACGGCGTCCCATGAAGATTGGGCGAGAAGGTCCACGGCCTTTTCGGTGCCGACTCGGCAAGGCGTGCATTGCCCGCACGATTCATCGGCGAAAAAACGCATCATGTTGAGCGCTGCGTCACGCGCGCGATCGCGCTGGGACAGGACTATGACGGCGGCAGAGCCGATGAAGCATCCGTACGGCTGCAGCGTGTCGAAGTCGAGAGGAATGTCGCCCAGCAACGCGGGCAGGATGCCGCCCGACGCGCCGCCGGGAAGGTAGGCGTAGAAGTCGTGTCCGGGGAGCATGCCGCCCGCGTACTCGTCGATCAGTTCGCGCACGGTGATCCCCGCGGGCGCGACGTGCACGCCGGGCTTCGTGACACGGCCGGAAACGGAAAAAGAGCGCAATCCCTTGCGGTCGTGGCGTCCGTGCGCAGCAAACGCTTGACCGCCCTTTTCCAGAATGTCGCGGATCCAGTACAGCGTCTCCATATTGTGCTCGAGGGTCGGCCGCCCGAACAGGCCCACCTGCGCGACGTAAGGAGGTCGCAGCCGCGGCATGCCGCGCTTGCCCTCCAGCGATTCGATCATCGCCGACTCTTCGCCGCAGATGTAAGCCCCCGCGCCGCGACGCAGGTGCATGCGCGGCAGCGGACAAGGCGGATCGGCCTCGAGCGCGGCGATCTCGCGCGTGAGGATCGCGCGGCACGCGGAGTACTCGTCTCGCAGGTAGATATATACATCGGCGATGTCCACCGCCCACGCGGCGATCAGCATGCCCTCGAGAAAGCGATGCGGGTCGCGCTCCAGGAAATGCCTGTCCTTGAACGTTCCCGGTTCGCCTTCATCGATGTTGACGGCGAACAGGCGCGGCGCGGGTTCGGCGCGAACGATGCGCCACTTGCGCCCGGCCGGAAACCCCGCACCGCCCAGGCCTCGCAGGCCCGAATTCTCCAGCGCGCCGATGACCTCTTCAAACGAGCGCTCGCCATTCGCGCATTGCAGCAGCGCTCGGTAACCGCCCCGCGCGCGATAGGCAGCGTATTCGATGTATGGTGGAAGTCTCGGATCGATGTCCCCGGCCGCAATCGCCGCGGCAACGCTTTCCATAGTGGCGTGGTCGACTGGATTGCGGCCGACCACCGCCACAGGCGCCTGTTCGCACCGCCCGACGCATGGCGCGCCGATGACCCGGACGTCCGGCCCGCACGAACGCGCAAGGGCAGCACGCAAACCGTCGCCACCGGCCATCTGGCATGACAGCGTCTCGCACACGCGGACCGTGAGCGCCGGCGGCGGGGTCTCGCCCTCCTTCACGACGTCGAAATGGTGATAGAACGTCGCGACTTCGTAGACCTCGGCCATGGCGAGTTTCATTTCCTGCGCCAGCGCAACTATGTGCGCGGCGGATATGAAGCCGCAGCTATCCTGAATCCGGTGCAGGAACTCGATCAGCAGGTCGCGCCGTCGCGGCGAATCGCCCAACATATCCTGTACGTCCGAAAGTGCGCGCGGGTCGAGCGTGCGGCCCTTCATCTGGCCGCGCGCGCCGCGCCGCTTGCCCAGCGCCGAGGTGTCGACAATTGCCTTTTGGGTCATCGTGGTCCGCTCGGATGCGATCGCGTATTCAAATTCAGTCTAGAAAATCGCAATGTTTCTTCACATGCGCGGCGAGATCGAGCGAGTGCTGTCGCACGAGGCGCTCGGCCAGCTCGGTGTCGCGGCGCTCGAGTGCTTCGATGATGCGCATATGGTCCACGATCGATCGCGCCGCGCGGTCACTTTGCGATATCGTCATGCGCCGGATCGCGCGTACATGGATGAACAGGTTCTCGATCGTCTGGCCCATGAGGTTCGACCCGGAGAGCCGAATGATCGCCTGATGAAAAGCGATGTTCGCGTCCGAATACTCTTCGATGTGTTCCGCCGGCGTGTCGTTGCGGAAATTGTCGAACATTCCGCGCAGCTGCCCGATGTCCTCGTCCGAGGCGTTGACGGTTGCCAGCCGCGCGGCCATGCTTTCCAGCGCCGCCCACATCTCGATCATCTCGAGGATCTGCTTCTTGGTCTTGCGGATGATGAACACGCCGCGGCGCGGCACCGTGCGCAGGAAACCCTCCTGTTCGAGCAGCGTCATTGCCTCGCGGATCGGCGTCCGGCTGACGCCGAGCGCCTGGCTCAGCTGGCGATCGTCCAGGCGAATTTCCTCGCGATGCGCATAGATGTCGGCATCGGTGATCGCCTGCTTCAAGGCCGCGTACGCCTGGTCGCGAAAACTGGCGGCGACGTTGAGCGGCCGCAGCTTGAGCGGCAACGGTGCTGGCGATTCGATCGTCACGGACATCTGTGGGCCCCCGAGACTAGTGGAGGTCTGCAGTCGACGCGCGCTGCCGGATGAGCGCCAACACGATGTCGATGCTGGGAGTCCGGACACCCGTGAGGCGACCCAATTCCTGCACGACACCGACCAGTGGCTCGATTTCGAGTGAACGCCCTTTCTCCAGATCCTGCAGCATCGACATTTTGTGCGCGCCAACCGCCGCCGCGCCATCCAGCCGCCGCGCCAGGTCCACTCGCAGGCCCACACCCAAACGCTGCCCTACCTCCTTGGTCTCTTCCATCATCGCCTGGCACAGTGCGCGCGTTCCCGGGTCAAGCGCTATGACCTCGAGCGTCGCCAGTGTCAGCGCGCTGATCGGGTTGAAGCACACATTGCCGCAGAGCTTCAGCCAGATCTCGTTCCGGATGTCGTCGCGTACCGGCGCCTCGAGGCCGCCCGCGGCCATGATCTCGCACAGGTTCTCAATGCACGAGCTCCGGCGCCCATCCGGTTCGCCGATCGGGAACCTGCGACCGTGCTCGTGGCGGATCACGCCGGGTGCGACGACCGCTGTCGCAGGGAGCACGACACAGCCAATCACGCGCTGCGCCCCCAGCGTTCGCCACTGCAATCCGCCGGGATCCACGCTATCCAAATCGGTTTCGCGAAAGGGGACCCCGGCCACGTGAAAATACCAGTACGGGATCCCGTTGCTCGCCGTGACGATGGTGGTCTCGGGTCCAAGCAATGGCGCCAGGGACGCAAGCGCGCCGGAAATGGCGTGCGCCTTCAGGGCGATGATGACGTAGTCCTGGACACCGAGTTCGGTCGGCGTGTCCGTGCACGGCAGCCGCGCGACACGCTCCTCGCCGTCGATCTGCAGGCGGAGCCCATCGGCCCGCATCGCGGCAAGATGGGCGCCGCGTGCGACCAAGCTTACCTCGGCACCTGAACTTGCCAATTGGACTCCAAGAAATCCGCCGATCGCGCCGGCGCCAAAGATGCATACCTTCAACGCGCTTCCTGCCTTGACGTGTACAGATGAGGAGACGCGGCCGGACTACGACGCCGGCCGCAAGTATCGAACACCTTGCCGCGCCGCAACATGCACCGTTGGCTGGCGACCGACACCCACCCAGGCGGCCTGAAACGTTCACCGGAATGGCAGGAAACCGCAAAAAAGGCCTGTTCGTGCCCGTTGATATACTACATACTAAATAAAAAATATTCCAATAATCAGGCAGAAGCCCAAGGCTATCCGCCGAATCCCCAAGGAGGATGAAGTCAATGACCGCGACCGAAGCGTTGCCTCAGAACCGCTCGATTTTTGCGACCCCGTGGATTCAACTCGTCATCGGCGTCGTCTGCATGGTGATGATCGCCAACCTGCAATATGGCTGGACGTTCTTCGTTCCCGACATCCAGAAGAAATTCGGCTGGGACCGCGCTTCGATCCAAATTGCGTTCACGCTGTTCGTGCTGTTCGAGACCTGGCTGGTGCCGATCGAAGGCTGGTTCGTCGACAAATTCGGCCCGCGGATTGTGATATTCATCGGCGGGATCCTGTGCGCGATCGGCTGGATCATGAATTCCAACGCCACCTCGCTCACCGAGTTCTACACGGCCCAGATAGTCGCCGGCATCGGCGCGGGCGGGGTCTATGGCACCTGCATCGGCAACGCGCTCAAATGGTTCCCGGGCCGGCGCGGGTTGGCCGCGGGCCTCACGGCGGCCGGGTTCGGGGCGGGTTCCGCGCTGACGGTGATTCCCATCCAGAACATGATCAAGGTCAGCGGCTTCCAGGCGACCTTTTTCAATTTCGGGCTGGGCCAGGGCATCATCATCTGCCTGCTGGCGTTCTTCATGTTCGCGCCTAAGCCCGGACAAGTGCCCATCGTCGGGGGCATCTCCGCCGTCATCCAGAGCAGGCGCCAGTTCGCGCCACGCGAAGTCATTGGCCCCAACCGCCTGTGGATCATCGCGATGATCGTCGCGCTCGTCGGCGGGCTGGCGATGTGGGGAACCGGGCTTCAGTTCTACATTCCGCTCGCGCTTGCTGCGCTGATCTTCGTCGTCGGCGGGGGAATCGTCTGGTCGCAGGGTCAGCCGATCTTCACGCTCATGTATCTAATGTTCGTGATCGTCGGCGCCGGGGGCCTCATGGTGACCGCCAATCTCGCACCGATTGCGCTGGACTTGAAGATTGCCAACGTGTCCGTCTCCATGCTCGGACTGACGATGACGGCCCTTACCTTCGCCGCCACGCTCGACCGTATCCTGAACGGACTGACACGACCGTTCTTCGGCTGGGTGTCGGACCATATCGGTCGGGAGAACACGATGTTCATCGCGTTCGGGCTGGAAGGCATCGGCATCTATGCGCTGTATCGCCTGGGCACCGATCCGGTCTGGTTCGTGCTGTTGAGCGGCATGGTGTTCTTCGCGTGGGGCGAGATCTACAGCCTGTTCCCGTCGACCTGCACGGACACGTTCGGCGCAACATTCGCGACTACCAATGCCGGACTGCTCTATACGGCCAAGGGAACGGCCGCCTTGCTGATTCCCTACTCGAACAGCATCCAGAAGGCGACGGGCAGCTGGGACCTCGTGTTCATCATCGCAGCTGCGGCCAACATCGCCGCCGCGTTGCTTGCGATCGCGGTATTGAAGCCCTGGCGGCGCAGGGTGGTGGCAGCAAATCAGCTGGAGACGGCACCCATTCAGGCGGCCGCCTGATCTGCAAGGCGGCGCTGCCGACGCGGCCCGCCTGGAATCAAAGACCCGCCCCGGGCTACGGCCGATGCATCCGCATTGGTTAAGCCGGGGCCCGCAGCAACGTTCATAGAGGACGCTGTCATGGTAGACACCGCAACCAGGACTCCCGAGAAAACAACGGCCGACGATTCGCTGAAAGTCGCCGGCGGCGGCGAGGTCAATGCCCACGCACAAGAAATCGACGGCTTTCAGCTCGTCATCGAGGCCCTCAAGCTGAACGGCATCGATACGATCTTCGGCCTGCCCGGCATCCCGATCACCGATCTCACGCGCCGAATGCAGAAGTCGGGACTCCGCGTCATCTCGTTCCGGCACGAGCAGAACGCGGGTTACGCGGCCTCGATCGCCGGGTTCCTCACTCAGAAGCCCGGCATCTGCCTGACGGTGTCCGCGCCCGGCTTCCTCAACGGCGTCACCGCGCTCACGCACGCGACGGTCAACTGTTTTCCGATGATCCTCATCAGCGGCTCCTCGGAGCGCGAGATCGTCGACCTGCAGCAGGGCGACTACGAGGAAATGGACCAGCTCGCGATCGCCAAGCCACTGTGCAAGGCGGCGTTCCGCGTGCTGCATGCCGAGGATATCGGCGTCGGCGTCGCGCGCGCGATACGTGCCGCCGTGTCGGGACGTCCCGGTGGCGTGTACCTCGACCTGCCCGCGAAGCTCTTTCCGCAGGCCATGGACGCGGTCGCCGGCAAGAACTCGCTCATCAAGGTCGTAGATGCTGCGCCCCGCCAGATTCCCGCGCCGGAGGCCGTCAAGCGCGCCGTGGACCTCCTGAAGAGCGCCAAGCGTCCGCTGATCATCCTCGGCAAGGGCGCGGCGTACGCCCAGGCCGATGCCGACATTCGTGCCCTGGTCGAAAGGACGGGCATTCCCTACCTGCCGATGTCGATGGCCAAGGGTCTGCTGCCGGACACGCACGAGCAATCCGCGTCGGCCGCTCGCTCGTACGTGTTGCCCGAGGCCGACGTCGTGATGCTGATCGGCGCACGCCTCAACTGGCTGCTGTCGCAGGGCAAGGGCAAGACGTGGGGCGGCGCCACCTCGAAGTCATGGGGCGGCCAGAAGTTCGTCCAGATCGACATCTCGCCGCAGGAAGCAGACAGCAACGTGCGCATCGATGCGCCGGTCGTGGGCGACGTCGGCTCCTGCGTGTCGGCGCTGCTCGCTGCGATCGGATCGAATTGGATCAAGCCGCCCGCCGAGTGGACGGGCGCCATCACCGAGCGCAAGGACAAGAACGTCGCGAAGATGGCCGAGACGCTCGCGAAGAATCCGTCGCCGATGAGCTTCCAGAGCGCGCTCAACGTGGTGCGCGACATCGTCAAGGCGAACCCCGATGCCATGCTCGTGAACGAGGGCGCGAACGCGCTCGACTTCACCCGCAGCATCGTGGACATGTACAAGCCGCGCAAGCGGATCGACGTGGGCACGTGGGGAATCATGGGCGTCGGCATGGGCTACTCCGTGGCCGCCGCCGTCGTGACCGGCCAGCAGGTGATCGCAGTGGAAGGCGACAGCGCCTTCGGCTTCTCCGGCATGGAGACCGAGACGATTTGCCGCTACAACCTGCCGGTGTGCATCGTCATCATGAACAACAACGGCGTGTACCGCGGCGACGAGAAGAATCCCACGGGTGGATCGGATCCCTCGCCGCTCGTGTTCGTCAAGGATGCCCGCTACGACAGGATGATGGAGGCGTGGGGCGGCGTCGGCGCCCATGTCAGGACGCCGGACGAGTTGCGTCGCGCAATGGCGGAGGCGATACGCTCGCGTCGGCCCACGCTCATCAATGCGGTCATCGACGAGGGTGGCGGCACGGAAAGCGGCCGCATCACGAGTCTCAATCCTTCCGCGAAGAAGAAGCCGCAATGAGCGCCGCAGGGCCGCCCCAAGGCGCTCGCCCCCTTAGGGGGAAGCGGCGCGCAGCGCCGCCTCGGGGGATACATACAATGCATAGGGGAAAGAAATGAGCAAGGCATTGGACGGCGTACGCATCCTGGACTTCACCCACGTGCAGTCGGGCCCGACGTGCACGCAGCTACTGGCATGGCTCGGCGCGGACGTGATCAAGGTCGAGCGTGCGGGCGAAGGCGACATCACGCGTGGACAGCTGCGCGACATTCCCGGCGTGGACAGCCTCTATTTCACGATGCTGAACCACAACAAGCGTTCGATCACCGTCGACGCCAAGAATCCCAAGGGCAAGGAAGTGCTGGAAGCGCTGGTGAAGAAATGCGACGTACTGGTGGAGAACTTCGCGCCGGGTGCGCTCGACCGCATGGGCTTCACGTGGGAACGCATCCAGCAGCTCAACCCGAAGATGATCGTGGCGTCGGTCAAGGGCTTCGGCCCCGGCCCGTACGAGGACTGCAAGGTCTATGAGAACGTTGCGCAGTGCGCGGGCGGCGCGGCGTCGACGACAGGGTTCGACGACGGCCCTCCAATCGTCACCGGCGCACAGATCGGCGACAGCGGCACGGGTCTGCACCTGGCGCTCGGCATCGTCGCCGCGCTCTACCAGCGCAAGACCACGGGGCGCGGGCAGAAGGTGCTGGCGGCGATGCAGGATGGCGTGCTCAATCTCTGCCGCGTCAAGCTGCGCGACCAGCAGCGCCTCGACCGGACGCACGTGATGGAGGAGTATCCGCAGTACCCGAACGGGAAATTCCTGGAAGCGGTGCCCCGCGCCGGCAATGCGTCGGGCGGCGGCCAGCCGGGGTGGATCTTGAAATGCAAGGGATGGGAGACCGACCCCAACGCGTACATCTATTTCATCACCCAGGCGCCGGTATGGAAGGACATCTGCGAGGTAATCGGCCGTCCGGAGTGGCTGACGGACCCGCGCTACGCGACGCCGAAGGCGCGGCTGCCGCATTTGATGGAGATCTTCGGCAAGATCGAACAGTGGACGATGACCAAGACCAAGTTCGACGCGATGGACATCCTGAACAAGCACGACATTCCGTGCGGCCCGATCCTGTCGATGAAGGAAATCGCCGAAGAGCCGTCGCTGCGTGCCACGGGAACCGTTGTCGAGGTCGATCACCCGAAGCGCGGAAAATACCTTTCGGTCGGCAATCCGATCAAGATGTCGGACAGCGCGACCGAGGTGACGCGCTCGCCGCTTCTCGGCGAGCACACGGATGAGGTCCTCGCGGAATTGGGGTATGGCAAGGACGACGTCGCTGCGCTTCGCGCCGCCAACGTCATCTGAACGCAACGGAAACGGGACGCGGACTCGCGTCCATTTGCAATCGATAACGAGGGAAACGGCGATGGCGCACGACAAAGCGGCGGTGCAACGCATTTTGGACAAGGCGAAGACCGACGGACGCACGTCGCTGACCGCGCCCGAAGGCAAGCTCGTGTGCGACGCGTATGGCATCACCGTGCCGAAGGAAGGGGTCGCCGCCACGGCAGCCGAAGCGGCCAGGCTTGCCACCGGTATGGGCTTCCCCGTGGTGCTGAAGATCGTGTCGCCGGAAATTCTGCACAAGACTGAGGCGGGCGGCGTGCTGGTGGGCGTGAAGAACGCGGCAGACGTGGAGCAGGGCTTCGCGACGATCATGGCCAACGCGAAGAAGTACGACGCGAAGGCCAACCTGCAGGGCATCCAGGTGCAGCAGATGATCATGGGCGGCCAGGAAGTCATCATTGGCGCCGTCACGGACCAGTCGTTCGGCAAGCTGGTGGCGTTCGGGCTGGGCGGCATCCTCGTCGAAGTGCTGAAGGACATCACGTTCAGGCTCGCCCCGGCCACGAAGGCCGACGCGTTGTCGATGCTGGACGGCATAGGCGCGGCGTCCATATTGAAAGGCGTGCGCGGCGGCGATGCCGTGAACCGCGACGCGCTGGCAGCGCTGATCGAGAACGTGTCGCAGCTCGTATCCGACTTTCCGCAGGTCGCGGAAATGGATTTGAACCCGGTGTTCGCGTCGAAGAACGGCGCTATCGCCGCCGACGTGCGCATCGTGCTCGACTTCACGCCGCCGGTGGAACGCTATCGCCCGAGCCAGCAGGAAATCGTCCGGCAGATGAACAAGGTGATGAAGCCGGATGCCGTGGCCGTGATCGGCGCATCCGACGAGACGGGCAAGATCGGCAACTCGGTGATGAAGAACCTGATCAACGGCGGCTACAAGGGCAAGATCTATCCGATCAACCCGACCGCCGACAAGATCATGGGATTGCCGGCGTACAAGAGCGTAAAGGATGTGCCGGGCGAAATCGACATTGCCGTGTTTGCGATTCCCGCGAAGTTCGTGGCGGGCGCATTGAAGGAAGTGGGCGAGAAGAAGATCGCCGGCGCCATCCTGATCCCTTCCGGCTACGCGGAGACGGGAAACATGGCGGGTCAGGTCGAACTCGTGGAGATCGCGCGCAAATACGGCGTGCGGCTGATGGGGCCGAACATCTATGGCTTCTACTACACGCCGAAGAACCTGTGCGCTACGTTCTGCACCGCCTATGACGTCAAGGGGAAGGCCGCGCTGTCGTCGCAGTCGGGCGGCATCGGCATGGCGATCATCGGTTTCTCGCGCTCCGCAAAGATGGGCGTATCGGCGATCGTGGGCCTCGGCAACAAGTCGGACATCGACGAGGACGACCTCCTCACGTTCTTCGAGCAGGACGACAACACCGAGATCATCGCGCAGCATTGCGAAGACCTGAAGGACGGCCGCTCGTTCGCCGAGGTCGCGAAGCGCGTGTCCAAGAAGAAACCGGTCGTGATGCTGAAGGCCGGGCGCACCAGCATGGGCGCGCGCGCCGCCAGCTCGCATACCGGTGCGCTGGCCGGCAACGACAAGATCTACGAGGACGTGTTGAGGCAGTCGGGCGTGATCCGCGCCCGGTCCTTGCGCGACCTGCTCGAATTCGCGCGCGGCATTCCGAAGCTCCCGACGCCGAAGGGCGAGAACGTCGTCATCATCACAGGCGCTGGCGGCTCCGGTGTGCTTCTGTCGGACGCATGCGTCGACAACGGATTGTCGCTGATGGCGATGCCGCCGGACCTCGACGCGGCGTTCCGCAAGTTCATCCCGCCGTTCGGCGCGGCCGGCAATCCTGTCGACATCACCGGCGGCGAGCCCCCGAAGACCTACCAGAACACCGTGCGCCTGGGGCTCACGGATCCGCGCATCCACGCGCTGATCCTGGGCTACTGGCACACGATCGTCACGCCGCCCATGGTGTTTGCGAAGATTATGGTCGAGGTGGTCGAGGAAATGCGGGCGAAGGGAATCGACAAGCCGGTCGTCGCGTCGCTGGCGGGTGACGTGGAGGTGGAGGAGGCGGCGGAATATCTGTACGCCCATGGCATCCCGGCCTATGCGTATTCGACCGAAATTCCCGTCGCGGTGCTCGGCGCCAAGTACCAGTGGGCACGTGGAGCGGGACTGCTTTGATCGACGGCTCGTGACGGCGCTCGCGAATGCGGCGCCGGCCGGTGCCGGGGAGACATTCGGGCCGTGGAATCCCGGGATCAAATCGCAGCTGCCGAGAGCGCTGCTTCCGCTGTCGACGATGTTCCGACCGGAAAACGTGCGCACGAGCTTCCGCACGGCGGAGGAGCTGCATGACCTTACCGGGCTCGATGTCTTTGCGCTAGTCGCCTTTCGGGCCGAGCGTCTCGCGCTGCACGAACTGCTGATCCGGGTGACGGCCGATCTCTCGGTGCCGAGCGGTTCGCGCGTCGAGGACCTCGGCATCAATTTTCGAAAGATGGTCAACGCGCTGCTCGCGAATCACATTGCGTCGCGGATGGGCGAGGTCGTCACCACCTATATCACGCTGAGAAAGCAGATTGCGGCGCTGATCGAGGCTGAACTCGCGACGCGCATTTTTCAGCCGGCCAAGGCGCCGTCAGAGGGCCCCTCCGCTCGCCGCACCGGAATCGTAGGCCGCATTTTCGGCTCGGCGCACCGCGCATTGCCGGACTCCGCGAGCATGGCAGCGGCTGCCGGACCGGAGGACGCGATCGCGGCGTGGCGGAATACTGCACAGGACTCACCGGGCGGCGACCCCGTTCGAAGTGCCACGTGTCGCGCGCTTGCCAAAGTGGTCGGGACGATCGTCGGCCAACACGGTCGAGTGTGGGGCACGCCGGAACTGATTGCGTCGGTGGCGACCGACCTTGCGTGCAACGACGTTTGCAGCGAGGAAATAGGGCGGCTCATCGAGCCCTGGTTCGTCGAGGCTGCGCAAAAGGAGGGTTACCGGTGGCTGCCGGCGCAGGCACGGCCGGTCATCATGAACACCAAGGGCGCCTCCGCGGCCGGCAAGAGCACGATGCGGCCGGAACAGAAAACGCTGGCAGAGAGAATCGGCGTCGATTGGAGCGATTTCGCGCTCATCAGCCCCGACATCTGGCGGAAGCAGTTACTCGACTATGCGTCTCTCGGCGCCGCCTACAAGTACGGCGGCGCCTGCACCAGCGAGGAACTGCAGATCATCGACCAGAAACTCGATCGCTATATGGCGCGCAAGGCGAAACGGCATCAGACGACGCACCTGCTGATCGACCGGTTCCGCTTCGACAGTTTCGCGCCAGAGTCGGTGGAGGCGGGAAGCAACCTGCTGACCCGTTTCGGACACACTGTCTACCTCTTTTTCATGATCACGCCGCCCGATGCGATTGTCGAGCGCGCATGGCAGCGCGGGCTGGAGGTCGGCCGATACAAGGCGGTCGACGACTTGCTGGCGCACAACATCGAGGCATACGCGGGCATGCCCGAGATCTTCTTCACATGGGCGCTGTCTGCGGACAAAAAGGTCCATTGCGAATTCCTGGACAATACCGTGCCCCTGGGCGCGCGGCCGCGCACGATCGCGTTCGGCTGGAACGGCGAACTGAATGTCCTCGACGTCAATGCGCTGCTGAACGTGCAGAAGTTCCGGAAAGTCGATGTGAACGCCAGGAGCCCCGGCGATCTCTACAGGAACGGTGCTGCGCTCGCGCCAGAGAACAATACGGGGTTTCTGGTCGAATGCGCGCGCCGGCTGCCAAATCTCAATTTCGCAGATCAGACAACGGGCCGCGTCTATCTGCGCCTAGCCGCGGGCGCGCCGGTCTGGGCCGATGCCGAAGCGCTGGCCGCCGCGATGGCCGACCCGGACACACGCGCCGGTTTGCTGGCGGTGGCTCCCGCCGTCGCAACTGGAACGATTCCGGGTCCGGCACAAACGACGTATATTGCCGCGCACCTGGGCACCGATCGGATCCACACGCTGGGACAATGGGGGACGTCGCGCTGACGCGGGTCGACCGGTTTGCCTTCGCGCCTGCTCAGCTCGTTGCAACCTTCCAGATCATGAATGCGGCAACGCCGAAGAGCATGCAGCCAAATGCGTACTTCAATTTCTTCACCGGCCAGCGATGCGCCAGCTTCGCGCCGACCGGTGCGAACAGCATGCTGGCGGCCGCGATGCACAGCAGCGCCGGAAGGTAGACGTAGCCCAGACTATGCGCGGGCAATCCCGTCTGCCGCAATCCGGTGACGATGAACCCTACGGTGCCTGCTGCCGCGATCGGCAGCCCGAGCGCCGCCGACGTTGCGACGGCGTTGTGGATCTTGACGTTGCACCGCTCGAGATACGGCACCGTAACGAACGCGCCGCCGGCACCGATCATGCCGGAAAGGATGCCGATGCCGGCACCCGCTCCGATGAGGCCGAACCTTCCGGGCAATTCGCGCGTGGCCTTGGGCACCTTTCCCCAGATCATCTGCGCGCCGGAAAACGCGGCGAACAGCGCGAAGACCGACGCCAGCAGCAATGCGGACATGCCGCTCACGATCAGCGGGCCGATCAGCGAACCCAGCAGAATTCCGGGCACGAGCCCCCATACCACGGGCCACAGAACTGCACCATGCCGGTTGTGGGCGTGCATGTTGGAGAGCGAGGTGAAGACGATCGTGGCCATGGCCGTGGCGACCGCGATGTGAACCATGTGCTCGCGCGGGAAATGCTCGTGCGTGAAGATGATCGTCAGGATGGGCACCATCACCATCGTTCCGCCAATGCCCAGGAGTCCTGCCAGGAAGCCGATGACGCAGCCGAGGGCGACAAAGGCGATGATCAGCGAAACGTCCATCGCCTCAGGTCTCTTTCATTGCGAGCTTGACGATGTATTTCCAGTCGGAGGGATCCACCGGTGTGATCGACAGCCGGTTGCCCCGCTGCAGCGTGATCAGGTTCACCAACTTCGGCTGCGCGCGCAGTTCCGCGAGCGAAATCAGCCGCGACTTCTCGACCAGCTTGACGTCGACATTGAACCAGCGCGGCGTCGCGCGCGTGGCCTTCGGGTCGAAGTATGGGCTCCTCCGGTCGAACTGCGTCGCGTCCGGATACGACGGCGAGGAAATTTCGACGATGCCGGCAATCCCGGGTTCAGGACAGCTCGAGTGGTAGAAGAACGCACGGTCACCCGGGCGCATCTCGTCGCGCATGTAGTTGCGCGCCAGGTAGTTGCGCACGCCGAACCATGCCGTCGACTGCTTTGGGGCACGCGCGAGATCGTCGATGGACATCTCGTCCGGCTCGGATTTCATCAGCCAGTAGCGCATTGGATCTACTGCGTCATCGTTGCAAAAGGGTCATTCGTTCGAGCAGCAAGGAAATCGGCCTCGGGCGAGGCGCCCCGGAAATTTCGAGTGCCGCCTACATAAACATTAGCGAGCGTCGAAATCGACGAGCAACAAAGCCGGCATTCGATTTGCGCCGCTTTGCTGCGACATTGGGGTGTCCCCCGCGTGTGCCGTGCCGACCCTCTTCCTGAACCTAGGGTTCAAGATTGGCTGCCTGCCGGAACCATCAGGCGCTTCCGCGTGGGAGCGCACACCGGTTCGCATGGGGCAAAGGCAACCTCGCTACGAGAGCATTGGTTCAAGGAATGACTGGCCGACTCGAACACCGCAGGGGACATTGAAAGGTGACTCCGCATCGCATCGATCGTCCCGCTGCGCGCGGACGACCTGATGTGACGTTAAAGCAATTTTTCCTGACCCGCCATCGTCTGGTCGATGGCGGCCTGCATGGCGATGATTCTACGCCGGGTCTCCACCCCGTCGACGCCGCTTGCCGTGGCGCGGGCAACGGGCGCCGGCGCCATTGGCGCCTTCCGCTCGCGCAACAATTCGTTGGCGAGATTCAGCGCGGCCATCACGGCGATGCGGTCCGCGCCGGTGATCTTGCCGCCGTCCTTGATCTCGTGCATTCGCGTGTCGAGAAATGCGACCGCGTCGAGCAATTCCGCGCGCTCGCTTTCCTTGCACGCAACCTTGTAGTCCCGGCCCATGATCTTGATGTCGAGCTGGACCGCGCGTTCCGCGGGAAGGGGGGTTCGAGTCGTCATTCGGCGGGCATCCTGGCAATGAGCGCATCCAGGCGCGCACCAGCCTGCTGCACCCTGTCCGCAAGGTCGCGATTGCGCTCGTGCGCGGCCGCAAGGTCGCGCCGCAGCGCTTCGTTGGCGGCGCGCAGCGCGCGCGTGTGCGCGAGAAGAGTCGTCAGCTTGCGTTCGAGTTCGGCAAGATCCTTGTCCATATGTGAATAGTGGCGGCGCGCGGCGCGCCCGTCAACTTGTGGAGACCCCGGTGAGCGAGTCGCCTGTGGCCAACCGTTCGTACCGGACAAGAAGTATGTCGAGGTCCTCCACGCCACCCGGGGTGTTGAGCGTGACGGTATCGCCCTCGCGGGCCTTGAGCAACGCGCGCGCCATCGGAGACACCCAGCTGATGTAGCCGCGCGCCGTGTCGATCTCGTCCACGCCGACGATGCTGACGGTGCGTTCCTCGTCCCTGGCATTGCGCACGGTGACCGTCGCGCCGAAGTACACGCGATCGTCCTCACCCTCGTCGCGCCGGGACTGCGGGTCGACGACCTCCGCTGCGTCGAGGCGCTTGATGAGGAAGCGGATGCGCCGGTCGACCTCGCGCAGGCGCCTCTTGCCGTAGATGTAGTCGCCATTTTCCGAGCGATCGCCGTTGCCGGCAGCCCAGGCGATCGTGGCGACGAGTTCCGGACGCTCACGGCCGAGGAGATGGTCGAGTTCGCCCTTCAAGCGCGCGAAGCCCGCAGGGGTCATGTAGTTCTTGCTGCCGAGGGGAAGCGGCGACGCATTTTCTGGCGCGTCGCCATCCTCTTCCTCGTCCTCGTTTTCGCGAGTGAATGCCTTGTTCATGCCGGACCGGTCCGTTGGTGCGGAAGAATCATTATAGGCCGCCTATAATTGACCGTTGCCCATTCCCCAATGCAGCGTTTCCCTCACTGGATCGTTCTTGCCGCACTCGCCCTGGTGGCGCTGGCGGCGGTCGCGTTTGCGCTGACTGCAGGGAGCGTCGATATCGGCGTCGGCGCCGTGGCGCGCGCATTGCTCTGGCCTGCCGACGATGCCGACGGCGCTGTCGTGCGCGAACTGCGTCTGCCTCGCGCCATGGCGGCGTTCGCCGTCGGCGCGTTGCTGGCGCTGGCCGGCACGATAATGCAGGTGCTGTTGCGCAACCCGCTGGCCGACCCCTACGTGCTCGGACTCTCGGGTGGCGCCGCATGCGGAGCATTGACCGCCCTCCTCGCGGGTGCCGTGGCAATGGTGACACCCGCGGCATTCGCCGGTGCGCTGGTCTCGACCTTGCTCGTGTTCGGCCTCGCCCGCGGCAAGGGCGCGTGGGCACCGACGCGATTGCTGCTGACCGGCGTCGTGGTCGCGACCGGTTGGGGCGCGCTCATCATGCTGATCCTCACCACCGCGCCCGAAGCGCAGGTTCGGGGCATGCTGTTCTGGCTGGTCGGCGACCTGTCCGGCGCGACGCGCGGCGGCCCCGGCCTGCTGGCACTTGCGGGAGTGCTGGCTATCGCGATGTTTTTCGCACGCGACGCGACGCTGCTCGCGCGCGGCGACACGACCGCCGCGAGCCTCGGCGTCCCGGTCCGGGGCACGACGCTCGCGTTGCATGCGCTGGCCGCATTCGCGACCGCCGTCGCAGTCACGCTTGCCGGCAGCGTCGGCTTCGTCGGTCTCGTCGTTCCGCATGCCGTGCGTCTGGCCATCGGTAACGACCAGCGCTGGCTGATGCCCGCAGCCGCGGTTGCGGGAGGCGCGTTGCTCACCTTGGCTGACACGGCCGCGCGGACGCTGATCGCACCGGCGCAACTCCCGGTCGGCGTGCTCACGGCGATCGTCGGCGTCCCGCTGTTCCTTTGGTTGTTGCGCCGCTCCGACCGATGACTTCCGCGCCGCCGATTCTTGCCTGCCGCAACCTCGCGTTGGCCGTACCGGGCCGAACGTTGTGCCGAAACGTTGCGTTCGACGTCCACGCCGGCGAATGTTGGGCAATCATCGGGCGCAATGGCGCCGGCAAGACGACGCTGCTGCAAACGCTCGCCGGACTGCGCAAGCCGGCGGCGGGCACGATCATGCTGGCAGGTGTGCCGATCATGAACTACGTTCCGCGCAAGCGCGCGCTGCGCCTGGGCTTCCTGCCACAGGACACCTTCGACGCATTTCCGGCCACGGCGCTGGAAATCGCGCTCGGCGGTCGGCATCCGCACATTCCGCGATGGCATCCAGAGAGTGCCGCTGACCTGAAGCTGGCCCGCGAAGCGCTGGCGGCAGTAGGCATGGATGACGCCGCGATGCGCGATGTGCAGACGCTGTCAGGCGGCGAGCGTCGCCGCGTTGCCCTCGCGATGCTGCTCGCGCAGGACCCCGAGGTCATGCTGCTGGACGAGCCGACCAACCACCTCGACATCGCTCACGAGGTGCGTTCGCTCGAATTGCTCGCGCAGCTGGCACGCGCACACGGCCGCGCGGTCGTCATGGCCCTGCACGATCTGACGCTCGCGGCGCGCTATGCGACGCATGCGGTCCTGATGGGGAGCGAGAACGTGGAGGCTGGCGCGGCCGGCGCTCTGCTCACCGCCGAGAAACTGTCCGCATTGTATGGCCAGGAACTGGTGGCCGTGGCGCATCCGCACGGCACGGCGTTCCTGCCGGTCTAGTGGCCTGTAACAGCCAAATCGGGAGTGTCTGACTTGCGCTTCACGCCGATGGCTGCGTTGCCAACGCTTGCCAGGGGACCTACCCCAGCTGCGCGTTGGCGCCTCATCTGCCAACTGAGTCTCGACGCGAATCGCCACGTCATACCGCTACCGCTCACTCCCGCTTCGACTGTTACAGGCCACTAACGCCCGACGTCCCGGTTCGCGCGCGCCTTGTCGAGCATGGCGCAAAGCGTTTCGACGCCATCGACGAACCGCGGTCCGGAACGATGCAACAGGTCGCCGTCGGCGACGAAGAGATTTCCGTAGCGGACGGCCGGCACATTGCGCCAGCGTTGCCAGTCGTCGAGCCACGCCGGTCGGCGCCCGTCGTCGCTGCCTGCAACGATTGCCTCCGGCGCCGCCGCCACGACTGCCTCGAATGAAACCGTGGGCGCAGGCAGCGTCAGTGCGCCGAAGACATTGGTGCCGCCGCAAAGCGCGATGGCCTCGGAAATCAAGTGGCGTCCACCGATCGTTTGCAGTGGTTCGTTCCACACTTCATAGAACACGGCAATCGCCCGCGATCCTGCGTGCTGAATAACCAGCGCGTCGTGCCGTGCGCGCAACACATCGGCCGCAGATTGCGCCGTCGCATCGGTGCCGGCGAGCCTTCCCAGCGCTACGAGGTCTTCCGCGATTCCCGGAATCGACTTCGGGTCGCTGACAAAGATCGTCGCGCCGCGCGCGCGCAATGCGGCCAGCTGCGCCGGCATCGTGAACGGCCACGCGACGACGAGATCCGGGGCCAGCGCGACGATCCGCTCGAGGTCCAGCGCGTTCGCATCGCCGACCCCCGGTAGAGCACGCGCCTCACGCGGCCAGTCGCTGTGGGCGACCACGCCAACGAGCCGCGTGCCTGCGCCCGCGGCAAACAGCAATTCGGTGGCGTGCGGAGCCAGGCTCACGATCCGTTGCGCCGGACGCGTCAGTGTGACCACGTTGCCGGAGTCGTCCGTCGCGGTGACTGCCGCGGCGGCGCCACATGCAACGACGATCGCGAGGAGACCTCCAATGCCGAGGAACGCGAGCCGCATGCGCATCACGGTTGCCAGCGGAGGCTGGCGTAAATCGTCGCACCGCCCGGTGCGTAGTCGGCGGCGAGCTGGTAGTTCTTGTTGAGGACATTGCCGCCGCGCAGGAGCAGCGACAGGCCTTTCGCAAACGGCCACTCGACGGTGAGATTGACGATTCCGTAGCCTCCCATTTTCACGGTATCGGCGGCGTCGTCGTAGCGCAACGACGAGGCGATGAATTCCAAGCCCAGTTGCACAGATCCCGCCTGTTGCAGCACTTGCATGGCGCCGTGCGTACGCGCGCGCCGCGGCAGCAGGTTGCCGGTCGCATCGTCCACAGGATTCTGCAGGTCGAGCGACGCAGTCACCCGGGTGTCGCGCCAGTTGAGGTTGAGGCCCAGCGTGACCCCCTCGAGCGTGGCGCGGTCGACGTTCCGCGGCAGACAGGTGAATTCGGCGTCGCACGCGAACACGATGAGCTCGCTCACCTGATTGTGGTACCCGATGGCGCGGACTTCCCATCGCTCGTCGCCGCGGGACGCGCTCCAGTACGCGCCGACCTCGACGTTCTGCGACGTTTCCGGGACCAGGCCCGGGTTCGAGAAGCCTGGATAGTAGAGGTCGTTGAACGACGGCGCCTTGTAGCCGGTGCTGACGCCGGCGGTAACACGCCACACGGGTGACCACGAGTAGCCGAGCGTCAAGCCGCCGGTCGTCTTGCCGCCATACTGATTCGAATCGTCGCGACGCAGGTTGGCTTGCAGCGCAATCGCGTTATGGCGGAGCTGATAGACGCCGGTCAACGAGTTGGTATTGCGTTGAGTTATCGCAAAATCGGCATCGGTCGTCAGGTGTTCCTCGCGCCGCTCGAATGTCACACCCAACGCGCCCATGGGCAGCGTGAAATCGTTCTGCCAGAAGTATTGGCGCTGCGTGGTCTTGAACGACGAACTGCCGAAGCCGGTCTGCGAATCTGACTCATCGCTTCCTTGGCCGGCGGTAAGCAGCGACGTCCAGGCATCGTTGATCCGGTTCCGGCTAGTCGCGCTCCATGCCTGCACCGTGGTGATCGTCCGATCGTCGTAATAGGGAGGCCCACCGTCGAATTGGTTGTTCAGACGATTGCCGAAATATTGCAGAACGAGTTCCTGTTCGGCCTCCCAGGTCCAACTGGCATTGGCGGAGAGATTCCTTGTCGAAAACCCGTCGCGGTCGGGGTTGTAGCTGTAGTTGGCCGGATTGACGATTGCGTTGAAGCCGTCGCTGCTGCGGTCTCCTGCCTGCAGCGAGTAGCGTACTGATCCTGCCGTTCCGGAAACG
This sequence comes from uncultured beta proteobacterium, assembly GCA_963829415.1. Taxonomy (GTDB): domain Bacteria; phylum Pseudomonadota; class Gammaproteobacteria; order Burkholderiales; family Casimicrobiaceae; genus VBCG01. The sequence goes on from CAWHII010000001.1 coordinate 791,245, forward strand.
CCCGCGGACACGGCCCCGGTATTGTAGGTGCCATAGCCCGCCGAAAAATTCGGTGTGAATGAAGTGCCGTGCACTGGTCCTTGCGGCTGCTTCGTGAACACCTGCACGACGCCTCCGATGGCATCAGGACCGTACAGGCTCGACGCGGGCCCGCGCAGGATCTCGATGCGTTCGATCTGGTCGAGCGGAATCGCTTCGAGCGTGGTCGACCCTGACGACGACGAGCCGGCGCGCAGGCCGTCGATCAGCACCAGCGTCTGGCCGCGGTTGGCGCCGCGAAGCAGCGCACCGGATACGGAGCCCGGACCGCCGTTGTGCACGATCTCCACGCCAGGTTGCCGCTGCAGCAACTCGGCCAGGCTCTGCACGCCGCTGCGCAGAATTTCGTCCGCACCGATCACGGTGACATCCGCCAGCGCTTCGGCGATTGGCTGGGCCGTGCGCGCAGCGGTGACGACGACCGGATCGAGTGTCGTGCTTCCGTTTTGCGCGTTCTGCGCGCGTGCGGCACCAGCAGTCGCGAGAATGGCGACGGCGACGACGATACGTCTTCGCGCGCGATTCGACGGTGAAACCGGCATTGCGTTGCTCCGCGTGACGCCGTGCATCCCCGCACGGCCAAAAGACAGCTCAGGAACAACACGGAGGGCATCGCACGTGCGGCGGAAGTCGCGGACTGCGAACGCGAAATGGGCGCGCGCAGGCGGGTCGAAGCGCCAGCGACGGCGGCAACGCCTCCCGCGCTGCGGTCGCCGGCCTCAGTTCCGCGACGAGCGCGGACGCAAGGGCCGGATGCAGGCCGGTCTCCGGGCTCGCCGGTCTTGTCCGCCCGCCTTCCCGTCCAGTTTGGACAGTGGCATCGAGAGCGGACCACACCGGCATACCGTTGCGGGGGCAGCCGCGGCTTTCGCGCTCGAGGTTCGCAATTTTGCAAACCAACGCGCGGCACCGCATTCCCGTTTCACCCGCCGCGGAAGGAACCCGCGACGGACACCTGCTGGATCGAATTGTAGCCTGCCAAAGCCAATCCCGGCGCAGACCGGGTCGAAACGACCGGCCTGCTATAATTCGCGCCCCTTCTACGGCCTCCGCCCCCACGGATTCATCACCGGCCCTGGGGCTGCGCAGTGGCAAACAAGGCAGTGGCGAAAAAGCTATTCATCCGCACGTTCGGTTGCCAGATGAACGAGTACGACTCGGACAAGATGGCCGACGTGCTGCACGCCTCCGACGGCCTCACGCGCACCGACCGTCCCGAGGACGCCGACGTGATCCTGTTCAACACGTGCTCGGTCCGCGAGAACGCTCAGGAACGGGTGTTCCACGACCTGGGGCGCGTGCGCGAATTGAAACTGGCGAATCCGGATATCGTCATCGGCGTGGGCGGATGCGTCGCGTCGCAGGAGGGCGCCACCATCGTCAGGCGCGCGCCCTACGTCGACGTGGTCTTCGGCCCGCAGACGCTGCACCGGCTTCCGCAATTGATCGCCGCGCGTCGAGCAACCGGCCGCGCCCAGGTGGACGTGACGTTTCCCGAAATCGAGAAATTCGACCGCCTGCCGCCGCCTCGGGTGGAAGGCCCGACGGCGTTCGTCTCGATCATGGAAGGCTGCAGCAAATACTGTTCGTTCTGCGTCGTGCCCTACACCCGGGGCGAGGAAGTGTCGCGCCCGTTCGACGATGTGCTGACCGAGGTTGCCGACCTGGCGGATCAGGGTGTGATGGAAGTAACGCTGCTCGGCCAGAATGTGAACGCGTATCGCGGTGCGATGAGCCCAGGTACGCAAGCAAGCGCCGAAGTCGCGGACCTGGCGACACTGCTCGAATTCGTTGCGGAAGTTCCCGGCATCGAGCGTATCCGGTACACGACGTCGCACCCGAAGGAAATGACGTCGCGGCTCATCAACGCCTGCGCGTCGATCCCCAAACTCGCGGCGCATCTACACCTGCCTGTGCAATCGGGCTCCGACCGCATTCTGGCCGCGATGAAGCGCGGCTACACGGTGCTCGAATACAAGTCGATCGTGCGCCGCGTGCGAGCCGCAAGGCCCGGAATCTCGCTCACGTCGGATTTCATCGTCGGCTTTCCCGGCGAGACGGAGGTCGATTTCGCGCAGACGATGAAACTGGTGGAGGAGGTCGACTTCGACGGCGCGTTCAGCTTCCTGTACAGCGCGCGTCCCGGAACGCCTGCCGCCGAACTGCCGGACTCGACGCCGCTCGCGGCGAAGCGGGCACGGCTGGCGGCTTTGCAGTCGTTGCTCGATGCGCAATACCGCGCACACAGCGAGTCCATGATCGGCACCCGCCAACGGGTGCTGGTCACGGGTCCCGCCGCTCGCGACCCTCGCGAGCTGGCGGCACGCACGGACAACAACCGGGTCGTGAATTTCGCGGGCGATGCGGCGCTCATCGGCACCCTCGCCGATGTCGGAATCACGTCGGCGCAACCGCATTCGTTGCGCGGCGAAGTCGCCGCCTGATCGGAAGCCGTCGATGTCTGCTCCCTCCAACCACCTCGCCGTGCTCGTCTGTATCTGCGCGCTTGCAAGCTGCGCGACGTTGACCGACGCGCCACCCACCGGCTTTGCTCCCGCACGGGTTGCGGCGCCAAGTCCGGCACCGGCCGCGGTCCCGTCGGCGCAGGCAATCGCCAGCGCGCAACGCCTCACGGGCGCCCCAGGTAGCGCGCCCGCCACCCCGCCCACACCCGCCACGCTGCGTTCATTTGCGGACGTCAGCCGTGATGCCAAGGAGGCGACCGGCCTTTTCCGCCTGTGGCAGAAGGACGACAAGGTCTGGCTGGAAATCGAACCGGGGCAGTTCGACCAGCCCTATTTCTTTTCCACGAACCTGGATCAGGGATTGGGGGAGAACGATTTTTACTCGGGGTCCATGAGCGGCAGCCAGTCGCGCCGCTTCGGCGGTCCGCTTATCGTCACCTTTCGCAAGATCGGCACCAACGTCCAGTTGATCGCCAAGAACGTCAAATACACGGCGCAAGCGGGCACGCCGGAAGCGCGTGCGGTGGCCGACGGCTTTTCGGATAGCCTGCTTGCCAGCGCTGCCATTGCATCGCAGCCGCATCCGGAGCGCAAATCGGTGCTGGTCGAGGCCAACGCGCTGTTTTTAGCGGACCTCCCGGGAGCGGCGACGCGCCTCGAACAGACCTATCGACAGTCGTACGCATTCGACGCGCGCAATTCGTTCTTCGGGAATATCCGCAGCACGCCGACGTTCATTTCGCTCAATGTCACGGCGCACTACGCGTTGAGCCGGGTTGCGACTCCCGCCGCGGGACAGCACTTCACGGAGCTGCCGTCGACCGTGCCGGACATCCGCAGCCTGTTCCTGGGCTTCCACTATTCGCTGGCCAAACTGCCGGACGTCCCGATGCGCCCGCGCCTCGCCGACAACCGGATCGGCTATTTTGCAACCGAGCGCTGGGATTTCACCACCGACGATCGCCGCATTCCGATCTATCGCTACGTCAATCGCTGGCGCCTCGTGAAAAGCGACACCTCCGCGGCGGTATCGGAGCCGCGGGAACCGATCGTTTACTGGATCGACCGCACGGTGCCAGAGAAGTACCGCGGGGCGATTCGCGATGGCGTTCTCGAATGGAACAAGGCGTTCGAGCGCATCGGCGTCAAAAATGCGATCCGCGTGGAAATCCAGCCGGACAATGCGGATTTCAATACTTCCGACATCCGGCATGCATCGATACGGTGGATGACCAATGCGCGGAGCTCCTTCAATGCGATCGGCCCGTCGGTCGTGGACCCGCGCACTGGCGAGATCCTGGATGCCGACATCGGCATCGACGGCTCCAGCGTCCGTGCGGCCAGGAGTTATGGCGCCGAGACCATTCCGCTGCGGCCCTCCCTCGCCTCGCGCGCCGATGCGCCGTATTGCACGTACGACATCGAATCCGCCGAACATGCAGGATTTGCCATGGCGCTGCTCGAGGCGCGCGGTGAGATGATGCTGGACGGCCCCGAGGCGGAAGCCTTCATTCTGGCGCGCCTCAAGGCCACGACCATGCACGAGGTGGGACACACGCTCGGCCTCACGCACAATTTCCGCGCGTCGACGGTGTACACGGAAACCCAGCTCGCCGACCCCGAGTTCACGCGCAGGAACGGCATCGCCGGATCCGTCATGGAGTACAACGCCGTCAACCTGGCGCTGCCTGGCGAGAAGCAGCGCGAGTACCACATGTCCACGCTCGGCCCCTACGACTACTGGGCCATCGAATTCGGCTATCGCGAATTGGCGCCGGAGCAGGAGACGGCGGAATTGACCCGCATCGCGGAGCGGTCGAGCGAGCCCTCGCTCGCGTTCATGGCCGACGACACGCTTTTCTACAGCGGCCTCGACCCGCTGGCAAACACGTTCGACCTGGGCACAGATCCGCTGGTCTACGCGGATCGCCAGCTGAAACTCGCGCTCGAGTTGTGGCAATTGACCGAATCGCGGCCAATGCGTCCAGACGAATCGTATGCGCTGTTGCGCCGCAATTTCTCGCGCGGACTGTTCGAGGTCCAGCAAAGCGCGGCCTACGCGGTCAAGTACATCGGCGGCCTCACGCTGCGTACGGACCACGCCGGCAGCGGTCGCGTGCCGCTCGAACCCGTCCCCGCGGACAAGCAGCGCGTCGCGCTGAAGCTGCTCGCCGGAACGATCTTCGCCGCCGACAGTTTCAGATTTCCACCGTCGTTCCTGCGCCGGCTGGCGATCAGCGATTCCGACATCGACGATGCGCGCGATCTCGGCGGCACCGTGCCGACGGTCGACCTTGCCGTAGACCAGCAGGTGCTGGTGCTTCACCGCGCCGTGCTGGCTCCGCTCATGGGGGCCGACGTCGCGCAGCGCCTCCTAAACAACGAGCTCAAGGTCTCCGATCCCGGGCAGGCGTTGCGGCTGGCGGAGTTGTACGCGACGCTGCACGCGGCCATCTTCAGCGAGCTGAAGACAGGCCAGGACATACCGCTGGTTCGCCGCAATCTGCAGCGCGACTATGTCGCGCGCGTTTCGGGCGTACTGCTCCGTCCCGTCGGCAACATGCCCGCCGATGCGCGCGCGTTGCTGCGTGCCGACGCGGTCCAGCTGCGCGACGAACTGGCCGCAATGCGCCGCAAACCGCAGGCGTCAGCGGAGACGCGCGCCCATGTCGCGGAGAGCCTGGCGGTGCTCGATGACGCGCTGAAGGCTGCCTCAGTCCGGCAGGGGAGTTAGTGGCCTGTAACAGCCAAATCGGGAGTGTCTGACTTGCGCTTCACGCCGATGACTTCGTTGCCAACGCTTGCCAGGGGACCTACCCTTGCTGCGCGTTGGCGCCTTGCCATCGACGCGAATCGCTGCGTCATAACGCTACCGCTCACTCCCGCTTCGACTGTTACAGGCCACTAGCCCATGCCCATCCGGCAAACACGGCTGACCGTGACGCTTGCGCCGCCGGACAATCGCGCGCTCGCCAATCTGTGCGGGCCGCTCGACGCCAACCTGCGCCAGATCGAGGCCGCGCTCGATGTCACGATCACGCACCGCGCGGGAGCGTTCACCGTCGCCGGCGAGCCTCCGCAGGCGCAGCGCGCGGTGGAAGCATTGCAGCGCTTCTACATCGCGTCGGAGAAGCCCCTTTCGGTCGACGACATCCAGTTGGGTCTGGTCGAAATCGCGACGCAATCGACGGCGAAAGTTCCGGCCGAGCCCTCCGCGGAAGGCACGCCGCATCTGCGGACGCGACGCGCCGACCTCCACGGACGCACGCCGAACCAGGTCGAGTATCTGAAGGACATCCTCGGCCACGACATCACTTTCGGCATCGGCCCCGCCGGCACCGGCAAGACATACCTCGCCGTAGCTTGCGCCGTCGACGCGCTCGAACGCGACGCGGTCAAGCGCATCGTGCTCGTGCGACCCGCGGTCGAGGCCGGCGAGAAACTGGGGTTCCTTCCGGGCGACCTGGCGCAGAAGGTCGATCCTTACCTGCGTCCGCTCTACGACGCGCTGTACGACCTCATGGGCTTCGACAAGGCCGCCCGCCTGTTCGAGCACACGACGATCGAACTGGCGCCGCTCGCGTACATGCGCGGGCGCACACTCAACCATTCGTTCATCATTCTGGACGAGGCGCAGAACACCACGCCCGAGCAGATGAAGATGTTCCTGACGCGCATCGGCTTCGGCACCAAGGCCGTGATCACCGGCGATGTCACCCAGACCGACTTGGCGCGCGGCCAGAAGAGCGGCCTCGTGGAAGCCGCGCGCGTCCTGGCGGGTGTGCGCGGAATTGCCTTCCGCCACTTCACGAGCGCCGATGTGGTGCGCCACCCGCTGGTGCAGAAGATCATCGATGCCTATGATCGTGACGCCGCGACCGGGAAGTCCGACGACCGGAACCGCCGCTGATGAGCCACGCCGTTGCCGTGCGCCGGAAGGCGCCGACGCTTTCGCTTTCGGTTCAGTATGCGAGCAACGACGCCGACCTGCCGGGGCGCCCGCAAATCCGCCGCTGGGTCCGGGCAGCGCTGCTCTCCGACGCGACCGTCACGGTGCGCTTCGTCGACGCCATCGAGGGTCGCGCGATCAACGCCGAGTTCCGCGGCAAGGACTACGCGACGAACGTGCTCACCTTCGTGTACGATGACGAGCATCCACGCGCCGGCGATGTCGTTCTCTGCGCGCCGGTCGTGCGGCGGGAGGCGGCGGCGCAAGGCAAACCGCTCGCCGATCATCACGCACACCTGGTTGTCCACGGCATGTTGCACTTGCAGGGATTCGACCACGAACGGCGAGCCGACGCGGCGGTAATGGAGGCGCGGGAAACCGCGATCCTGGCGACCCTCGGGCTTCCCGACCCGTACGCCGCGCGAAACTGACCGCATGGACGACGACAAGAGCGGCCCCAGCCAGAATAGGCCGACGCTGCTCGAACGGCTTTCCGCGCTTCTGATGCGCGAGCCCGAGGACCGCGAGGACCTGGTCGCCATAATGCGCGGCGCGTTCGAGCGCAAGTTGGTCGATGGTGACGCCCTGTCGATGATCGAGGGCGTATTGTCGGTGTCCGAGACGACGGTGCGCGACATCATGATCCCGCGCGCGCAGATGGACTGCGTGTCGATCGAGGACGAGCCGTCGGAGTTCATACCGCTCGTGGTGGAGACCCGGCACTCCCGCTTTCCCGTGATCGGCGAGAGCAAGGACGACGTCGTCGGCATCCTGCTCGCCAAGGAACTCCTCAACTACTACGCCAATCCTGAGGGCTTCAATCTCCACGACACGCTGCGGCCTGCCGTGTTCGTGCCGGAAGGCAAGCGCCTCAACGTGCTGCTGCGCGAATTTCGCGCCAACCGCAATCACATCGCGATCGTCGTCGACGAGTACGGCGGCGTATCGGGACTGGTGACGATCGAGGACGTGCTGGAGCAGATCGTCGGCGACATCGAGGACGAATATGATTTCGATGAAAGCGAAGACAACATCATCCCCGAGGCCAGCGGCCGCTGGCGCGTGAAGGCGCAGACGGAGATCGCCGATTTCAACACGCATTTCGCCACGAAGTTCGAGGATGACGAGTTCGACACGGTAGGCGGGCTGGTGCTGCGCGCCTTTGGCCGGCTGCCGAAACGCGGCGAGACCGCGGTGCTCGAGGGCCTGCGCTTTCGCATCCTGCACGCCGACAGCCGCCGGCTGTACACAATGCAGGTCGAACGTCTGGCCCCCCCCGCCGGCGCCGACAGTTCCGCGTGAATTCTGGCGCGGGACCAGGGCGCGCGCCGCGCCTGCTGCTCGCGTTTTCCGCCGGCGCCGTCACGGTCTTCGGCTTCGCGCCGTTCCACGTCGCGCTGCTGCCATTCGCCACGCTCGCAGTGCTGTTCTGGCTCTGGCAGCACGCGCAAGAGCCGCGCGAGGCCGCGCTCGACGGTCTGGCCTTCGGCATGGGGCTCTTCGGCGTCGGCATCTCCTGGATTTCCCTCGCCCTCGAGACCTTCGGCGTGCCGCGCGCGATCGCCTTCCCCGGCATGCTGGGATTGGTTGTCTACCTCTCCGTCTATCCGGCATTGGCTGGCTGGATCGTCGCACGCCTTACCCGTCCGGACACCTCGTCGCGGCTCGTCGCCGCCTTCGCCGCCTGGTCGCTGGCAGAATGGCTCCGCGGCACGCTGCTCACCGGCTACGGCTGGCTGGCGATCGGTTACACGCAGCTGCTGCCCGATGTCGCGCTGCCTCTTGGCGGTTTTGCGCCGGTCGGCGGCGTGTACTTGGTTTCGCTCGCGTTCGCCGCGTGCGCCGCAGTTTTCGTGCACACGATAGACGGCATCGCCGCCGGACGCGCGCGCGCCGTACCGCTGGCCCTGGTGGCCATCGCGCTGCTCTTCGGCGCAGGCGCGCTCACCGCGCGATTCGTGTGGACGCAGCCGTTCGGCGCCCCGCTCGCCGTTTCGCTGGTGCAGGGCAATGTCGCGCAGCACCTGAAATTCGACCCCGCGTATCGCGCGCGCAACTATGCGATGTACGAGGAACTCGTGCAGCGCGCCAAGGGGCGCCTGGTGGTGCTGCCGGAGAGTGCTTTCTCCGTGTTCCTGGACGAAGTCCCGGGCGACGTGCTGGAGCGCGTCAGGGACGCAGGCCTGGCGCGCAACGGCGACGTCCTGGTGGGCCTGTTCACGCTGGATGCGCCACCGGCCGGCAGCGGTCGCGATGGCGACGATCCGCTGATCTACAACAGCGTGATTAGCCTGGGCGCCGCGTCGCCGCAGCTGTATCGGAAGCACCACCTCGTGCCTTTCGGCGAAGCGATACCGTTGCGGCCCGTGTTCGGCTGGTTCCTCAACCGGGTTCTGAACATCCCGCTGGCCGACCAGGCCGCAGGGCCGGCGATGCAGCGGCCTTTCGCCGTCGCGGGGCAGCGCGTCGCGATCAACATCTGCTACGAGGACGTCTTCGGGGCCGAACTGGCGGAGGTTGCCAACACCGCGACGCTGTTCGTCAATGTGACCAACGACGTGTGGTACGGGCACTCCATCGGCGCGTGGCAGCACAACCAGATCGCCGCGATGCGTGCGCTGGAACTGGGGCGCCCGATGCTGCGCGCCACGAACACCGGGATCACTTCGGCCATCGCCCACGACGGGCGCGTCATCGGCGAGTTGCCTTGGTTCACGCAGGGCATCCTCGAAGTCGCCATTGCCGGCCGCGAGGGCCAAACGCCGTTCGTGCGCTGGGGCGACGGCTTTGCGGCGGCATTGGCGGGTGCCGTTCTGTTGGCCGCGATCGCGGCGTCCCGGCGCGGCATCAGGTTCGCCTAGCAGCGCTGCAGCCCATCGCTCGTTCCCCGCTCATTTCTCCCACGGGCACTTCGTCGGCCCCCGCCGCCGTCCGCGCCATTGACCGTTGTCGCCATCACCGCCAGTCCTCATAATCCGCGCCTTTCGCAGTGACAGGAACAGCCATGGCCTTCGCCCTCGAAATTTCCGGATTGTCGAAAACGTACCCTAACGGCGTGCAGGCGCTGGCCGACGTCTCGCTGCAGATTCTGCCGGGGATGTTCGGCCTGCTGGGGCCCAACGGCGCGGGCAAATCGACGTTGATGCGCACGCTGGCCACACTCCAGGAAGCCGATGCCGGCACGGCGCGTCTGGGCGACATCGACGTGTTGCGGGACAAGGACGCCGTGCGCCGGATCCTGGGCTACCTGCCGCAGGATTTCGGCGTGTACCCCAAGGTCTCGGCGGAGGAATTGCTCGACCACCTGGCGCGCCTCAAGGGCCTGAACGACAAGGTGACGCGCCGCGATGTCGTCGCCACGCTGTTGAAGCAGACCAATCTCTACGACGTGCGTAAAAAGGCGCTCGGCGGCTTTTCCGGAGGCATGCGCCAGCGTTTCGGCATCGCGCAGGCGCTTCTGGGCGACCCGAAACTCATCATCGTCGACGAACCGACCGCCGGCCTCGATCCCGAGGAACGCGTGCGCTTCCACAACCTGCTGGCGGACATCGGCGAGAACGTCATCGTCATCCTGTCCACGCACATCGTTTCGGACGTGAGCGACCTGTGCGCGCAGATGGCGATCATCAACAAGGGCCGCATGCTGCTGACCGGCGAGCCGCAATCGCTGACCGCGCGGCTTTCGGGACGCGTCTGGCAGAAGGCGATTCCCCGCGGCGACCTCGACGCGGCGAAGGCGCACCTGCCCGTGATTTCCACGCGGCTGGTGTCCGGCCGGACGCTGATCAACGTCGTCAGCGACGGCGCCCCCGGCGAGGGCTTCTTGCCCGTCGAGGCCACGCTGGAGGACGTCTACTTCGCTGCCATCTCGGGCCGCCTGAATCCCGCGGTTGCCGAAGTCGAGGCTGCCTGATGCGCAATGCGTTGACCATCGCGCGCTTCGAAATCGCGACGCGCCTCAAGCGCGTGTCCACGTGGGTCTATTTCGCGGTGTTCTTTGCGCTGGCCATGTTGTGGACCGCAGCGGCCGGTGGCGTCATTCCGCATGCGGTGATTTCGTTCGGCAGCGGCAAGGTCTGGGTCAACTCGCCCTACGCCATCGCGCAGACTGTCTCCTATCTCGGCATGTTCGGGCTGACCGTCATCGCCGCGATCATGGGCCGCGCGGTGCAGCAGGATTTCGAATACCGCGTCGAGCATTTCTTCTTCAGCGCGCCTATCCAGAAGTGGGAATACCTTTCCGGACGCTTTGCCGGCGCAATCGCAGTGCTGCTCATCATCCTGTCGAGCATTGCCTTGGGCGGCATGGCGGGCGTGCTGCTGCCCGGACTCGACCCCGATCGCATCGGTCCGGTGCGACCGCTGGCCTACGTCCTTCCGTATTTCACTGTCGTATTGCCGAACCTCCTTGTGCTGGGGGGACTGTTCTTCTGCCTCGCGGCGCTCACCCGTCGCATGCTGCCCGTCTATATCGGCAGTGTACTGTGCCTGATCGGCTTCCTGGCTTCGCAAGGCTTGCTGCGCGACATGACCAACAAGTCGCTGGCGTCGCTGCTGGATCCGTTCGGCGTCGTCGCGACATCACAATTGACCGCATACTGGTCGATCAGCGAGCGCAACACGCGCATGTTGCCTCTCGAGGGACTGCTGCTCTGGAATCGCCTGCTGTGGCTCGCGATCGGCGCGGCCGTCATCGGATTCTCGGCCTGGCGCTTCCGCATGACGCAGGGCGGCACGAGCGGCCGGCGGCGAGCGGCCGCGCTTGCCGACGATTCCTCCGACATCGTCGCGGTGCAATTGCGCCGCGAGACGCCCGAACCGGTCAGCGGCTGGCGGCTGCTTCCCCGCGTGGTGTGGCTCAATTTCCGCGAGACCGTCAAGAACGTCTATTTCGGCGTTATCGCATTTGCCGGCGTCCTGTTCCTCATCACGTCCAGTTCAACCGCCGGCGACATTTTCGGCACCAATACCTGGCCGGTGACCTGGCAGATGCTGGACCTGCTGTCGGGCACGTTTTCCGCCTTCATGCTGGTGATCATCACGTTGTACGCGGGCGAACTCACCTGGCGCGAACGCGAGCATCGATTGGACCAGATCCATGACGCGCTGCCGATCCCGACCTGGCTGCCACTCTTGGGCAAGCTGCTGGCGCTGATGCTGCTGCCGGTGGTGCTGCAGGCGTTGCTGATGCTGTGTGGCATCGGCATCCAGTCGGCCAAGGGCTACCACCACTACGAGTTCGGGCTGTACTTCAAGGGCCTGTTTGGCATCGAGCTGATCGACTATTGGCTGGTTTGCGTTCTGGCGATGACCGTCCATTCGCTGGTGAACCAGAAGTATCTCGGTCACTTCATCATGATCGTGTATTTCATCGCCATCACCTTCGCGGGCGTGGTCGGCTTCGAACACAATCTGTACAAGTTCGGCGTGGTGCCGCCCTACGTGTATTCCGACATGAATGGCTTCGGCCACTTCCTGCTGCGCGTGCGCGCGTTCCAGGCCTACTGGGCGGCCGCGGCCGTGCTTCTTGCCATCGCCGCCTATTTGTTCTGGGTGCGCGGGACTGTGTCCGGCTGGCGTGGCCGCGTCGCCATCGCTCGCCACCGGTTCACCCGCCCCGTCATGCTGTTGTCCGCCGCCGGCGCCATCGCCATGGCGGGCCTTGGCGCATTCATTTTCTACAACACCAACGTCCTCAATCACTACCAGACGGCTGACGACCAGCTGGCGCGACAGGCCGACTACGAGAAGAAATACAAGAGTCTGGCCGAAGCGCCGCAACCGAAGATCACCGCGGTCAAGCTCGCCGTCGAGCTCTATCCGCGCGAGCAACAGGTCCGGATAACCGGAAAATATGCGCTGCTGAACAAGACCGCCAGGCCCGTCGACACGATCCACCTGCTGTTTTTCTCGGGCGAGCAGACCATCGTGAACAAGCTCGAATTCGGGGTGCCCGCGGAATTGACCGTGGAGGACAAACGGATCGGCTTGCGCAGCTACACGCTGGCGTCGCCGCTGCCCCCAGGGGGCACGACGGAATTGACGTTCGATCTGACGACAGGCGCGCATGGCTTCACCAACACTGGCGCGTTCACCGACGTCGAATATAACGGCTCGTTCGTCAACGGCAATCTGCTGCTGCCGATCATCGGGTACCAGCGGGGAGGCGAGATCACGGCCGATCGTGAGCGCAAGAAGTTCGGTCTGCCGCCGAGCGAACGGATGCGCGACCGCGACGATCCTGCGGGTCTGGCCGAGAACGAACTGTCCGGCGATGCCGATTTCATCACCTTCGAGGCCACGATCGGCACCGAGGCAGACCAGTTTGCGATCGCGCCCGGTTACCTGCAAAAGGAATGGACGCAGGACGGCCGCCGGTATTTCGAGTACAGAATGGACAGCCCCATCCTCAATTTCTTCGCTTTCCAGTCGGGGCGCTATGCGGTGAAGAAGGATCGCTGGAATGATGTCGCCATCGAGCTCTATTACCAGCCGGGCCATGAGTACAACCTCGACCGGATGATCGCGGCCACCAAATCCGGGCTCGACTACTTCACGGCCAACTTCGGTCCGTATCAACACAAGCAGTTTCGGATCATCGAGTTCCCGCGCTACCAGGCATTCGCACAGTCGTTCCCCAACACCATTCCGTATTCGGAGGGCATCGGATTCATTGCCCGTGTGCGCGAAGGCCACAAGGACGACATCGACTATCCGTACTACGTCACCGCACATGAACTCGCGCACCAATGGTGGGGCCACCAGGTGGCGGCCGGCAATGTCCAGGGCGGAACCATGCTGGTGGAAACGCTGGCGCAGTACTCGGCGCTGATGGTCATGAAGCACAGGTACGGCGAGGAAAAGATGCAGAAATTCCTGCAGTACGAAATGGACCGCTACCTGCTCGGCCGCAGCACCGAGCAGAAAAAGGAGCTGCCGCTCTCTCGCGTCGAGAATCAGCCCTACATTCACTATCGCAAGGGCAGCGTCGTCATGTATGCGCTGCAGGACTACATTGGCGAGGACAATCTCAATCGCGCGATCCACGCCTTTCGCGACGAAACGGCGTTCAAGGGCCCGCCCTACCCGAACACGACGCAGTTGCTGGCGCATATCCGCGCCGTCACGCCGCCACAGCTTCAATACGTCATCGACGACATGTTCGAGACCATCACGCTCTACGACAACCAGGCAACGGAGGCCAAGGCCAGGGCCCTCCCGGACGGTCGCTACGAGGTCACGATGAAAGTGGTGGCCAAGAAGCGCAAGGCCGACGAATTGGGCAAGGAATCCGACGCGCCGCTCGCCGACTGGATCGACATCGGCGTGCTGGACGACGACAACAAACCGTTGTACCTCGAAAAGAAGAAAATCGATCACGAAGAGACGGAATTCAAGGTCATCGTCACCGGCAAGCCGGCGCGCGCGGGCATCGACCCCTACAACAAGCTGATCGATCGCCGGCCGAAGGACAACACGATCGCGGTGGAAATCGGCTAGTACCCCGACCCATGGGTTTGCGTAGATGCCGAGAATCGATCCCGCACGCCGAGCGCGCGAAGCGAGCCGCAGCCATAGCACTTGCTATGCCGAGGATGAGCGACAAAGCGATCGGAGATGCGGGTCGATTCGAACATAGCGAAACCCATGGGTCGGGGTACTTGACGTCGGACGGGATTGTCGTCGCGGTTTCGGGCTGATCTGCAACAAACCCGCCGACGGCGGGCGTCCGCGCCTTGGGAAAGCGCTGCGATATCCCGTAAAATCAATATCTTTGGCGCTCCTGGAAGGACCCGCGGACGTCGCTGCCGCGCGCCTTGAGTCGATGCTCACGTTTCAACAAGTCATCCTCCAGCTCCAAAGCTACTGGGGCGGGTACGGCTGCGCGCTGCTGCAACCCTACGACATGGAGGTCGGCGCCGGCACGTCGCACACCGCGACGTTCCTCCGTGCGCTCGGCCCCGAGCCCTGGCGTGCGGCATACGTGCAGCCATCGCGCCGGCCGAAGGACGGCCGCTACGGCGAAAATCCGAATCGCCTGCATCAGCATCACCAGTTCCAGGTTGTGCTGAAGCCCTCACCGCCCGACATCCTCGAGCTCTACCTGGGCTCGCTCGCCGCGCTCGGCTTCGATCTGAAGAAGAACGACGTGCGCTTCGTCGAGGACGACTGGGAAAACCCGACGCTGGGCGCATGGGGTCTGGGCTGGGAAGTGTGGATGAACGGGATGGAAATCACCCAGTTCACCTATTTCCAGCAGGTCGGCGGCCTCGACTGCAATCCGATCACCGGCGAAATCACCTACGGCCTCGAACGGATGTCGATGTATCTGCAGAACGTCGAGTCCGTCTACGACCTCGCCTACACAGACAGAATGTCCTACCGTGACGTGTTTTTCCAGAACGAGGTCGAGCAGTCGAAATACGCGTTCGACGAATCCAACGCGCCAAGACTGTTCGAGCAGTTCGCGTTCTTCGAGTCCGAGGCACGGCGGCTGCTGGAAGCGAAGCTGCCACTGCCGGGCTACGAAATGATCCTGAAGGCCGGCCACACGTTCAACCTGCTCGACGCGCGCGGCGCGATCTCGGTGACCGAGCGCGCTGCCTACATCGGCCGCATCCGCAACCTGTCGCGGCTGGTCGCCACGGCGTACGTCGACGCACGCGAAGCACTCGGCTTTCCGATGCTGCCGGCGGAACAACGAAGGGTCGTGGCATGAGCATTCGCGCCGCCGGGCCGTCCCAAGGCGCGAACGCCCCCATCGGGGGCAGCGCCGCGGCGCTAGCCGCAAGCGTGGGGGGACCATGACCACGTTGCTGGTCGAGCTGTTCGCGGAGGAGTTGCCGCCGAAGGCGCTGAAGAAGCTCGGCGAAGCATTTGCCGAAGGACTGGCAGCACACCTCGCAAGCCGTGATTTTCTTGGCCCTGCGTCCAGGATTGTCGGGTACGCGACCCCCCGTCGCCTGGCTGTTTCGATAACGGATGTGCTGGCGGTGGCGCCAGATGCCGAGGTCGTCGACAAGCTGATGCCGGTCAAGGTTGCGCGCGATGCGTCTGGACAGCCTTCCACAGCGCTCGTAAAGAAGCTCGGAGCGCTTGGCCGCGCCCACTTGGCCACTTCAACGCTGGACGCTGTGGACGGCCCGGATCGGATTTACATCGCCAACGACGGCAAGGCGGATTACGTACACCTGCGGACTCTCGCGAAAGGACAGCCTCTGCTTCGCGGGTTACAGGAGGCGCTGGACGATACCATCGCAAAGCTTCCCATCCCGAAAGTGATGAGCTACGCCGCGCCGGGCAGCTACTACAACGACGTCAAGTTCGTCCGCCCGGCCCACAGACTGGTGGTGCTCCATGGCGCCGAGGTGGTCCCGGTCCACGCGCTCGACCTCGACGCCGGGCGCGTCACCGACGGTCATCGTTTTCTGTCGCACCGTGACATCAGGATCGAAACGGCCGGCGCGTACGAGTCGACGCTGGAGGCCGAAGGCAAGGTGATTCCCTCCTTTGCCGCGCGCCGCGCCGCCATCGTGGTCGGGCTCGAAGGCGCCGCAGGCAACGCTACGCCGATCATGCCGGATGCACTCCTCGATGAAGTCACTGCCCTTGTCGAGTGGCCCGTCGTCTACACGGGCACGTTCGACGCCGCGTTCCTGGACGTTCCGCAGGAATGCCTGATCCTGACCATGCAGCTGAACCAGCGGTACTTTGCTCTCGCCGACGATGCCGGGAAGCTCGTCAACCGCTTCCTGCTCGTGAGCAACATCGAGACATCCGACCCGTCGGCCATAATTTCCGGCAACGAACGCGTGTTGCGCGCGCGGCTGGCCGATGCCAAGTTCTTCTATGACCACGACCGCAAGCAGACGCTCGAATCGCGCCTGCCGAAGCTCGCCGGCGTCGTCTATCACAACAAGCTCGGTACGCAGGCCGACCGGTCCGCGCGCGTGGGCGCGGTCGCGACGAAAATTGCAGGAGACCTGGGCGCCGACCGCGCGCTGGCGCTTCGCGCCGCCAGGCTGGCGAAGGCGGATCTGGTGACCGACATGGTCGGCGAATTCCCGGAACTGCAAGGATTGATGGGCCGCTATTACGCCAACCACGACGGCGAGCCCGCGGAGGTGTCCGCAGCCATCGAACAGCACTACTGGCCGCGCTTCGCCGGCGATGCGCTGCCCGAAGGGCCCGTCGCGCAAAGCGTGGCGCTGGCCGACAAGCTCGACACGCTCGTCGGAATCTGGGGTATCGGACTCGTGCCGACCGGCGACAAGGACCCGTTCGGCTTGCGGCGCCATGCGCTGGGCGTGCTGCGGATCCTGCTGGAACGGCGCCTGCCGCTGGAATTGCCAGTGCTCCTGGGACTTGCCGCCGAACAATTTCCGGCAGGCACGATTGCTCCGGATACCGCGCACCATGTCTACCTGTTCGTGCTCGATCGGCTGCGCCAGATGTTACGCGACGCGGGCGCCGCGCCAAACGAAGTCGAGGCCATACTGACGGACAACCCATCGCGCATCGACCTGGTCGCACCGCGCCTGGCGGCAGTCCAGACATTTGCCGCGCTGCCGGAAGCCGCCGCGCTGGCGGCCGCCAACAAGCGCATCGTCAACATCCTGCGCAAGAGCGGCGGCGAGGCAGCGCCCGCCGTCGACCGCGGCCGGCTTGCCGAAGGCGCCGAGCACGACCTCTTCATGACCTTCCAGAAGCTCATGCCACAGGTGGAGACCGATTTCTCGAACGGGGATTTCGCCGGGGCATTGCGCGCGCTGGCCACTGCGAAACCCGTGGTCGACCGCTATTTCGACGACGTGATGGTGATGGTTGATGATCCCGCCGTCCGCGCCAACCGGCTGGCATTGCTGCGCAGCGTTGCCGCCACGATGAACCGCGTCGCCGACATCTCCAAGCTGGCACAATAGCAGGGCCTGTCAACCGCACATTCATGGTCCAACTTGCATCCGACGCCGTTGTCGCGACCCGCGCGGCCAAGCTCATCGTGCTCGATCGCGACGGCGTCATCAATTACGACAGCGACCAGTACATCAAGTCGCCGGACGAGTGGCGGCCGATTCCGGGGAGCCTCGAGGCCATCGCCCGGCTGAATCACGCCGGCTACCGCGTCGTCGTCGCCACCAACCAGTCGGGCCTCGGGCGCGGCCTGTTCGACATGGCTACGTTGAACGCCATTCACGAAAAAATGCACAAGGCGCTGACACATGTCGGCGGCCGAGTGGACGCGGTGTTCTTTTGCCCGCATACGGCGGACTCGAAATGCGAATGCCGCAAGCCCAAGCCGGGCATGCTGGCCGAGATCGGCAAGCGCTTCAATTCGGAGTTGACGGGGCTGCCCTGTGTCGGCGATTCTTTGCGCGACCTCACCTCCGCGGACGACGTCGGTGCCCAGCCGATGCTGGTGCTGACCGGGAAAGGCGAAAAGACGTTGCGAGATGGCAATTTCCCGAAGAACACCGTGATCTTTCCCGACCTGGCCTTCGCGGTGTCTGCGCTGCTGGCCGGCGAGTGACCAACGGCTCCTGCTGGTGTCGGCACTGCGCTCTCTCTTCTTCCTGCTGTACCAGCTTGTCGTGACGCCGCTGTATGCGATCGCGATGTTGTTGATGGCTTGGGCTCCGCGCATCACGACCTACCGGATGGCCGCCAGCTGGTGCGCGGTGAACCTGTGGGGCGCGCGGACGATCTGCGGGATCCGCTGGCAGGTCCATGGCCGTGAAAACATTCCGGAAGGCAGTGCGCGGTCACCGCACATCGTCCTGTCCAAACACAGCTCGACGTGGGAGACGCTTTCGCTCACGCAGTATTTTCCGTGCCTGGCCTATGTGGCGAAAAAGGAACTGCTGTCGATCCCGTTTTTCGGTTGGGGCTTCGCCCTGGCCTCCCCGATCACCATCGACCGCAAGGCCGGCGTGGACGCGATGCAGCAGATCGCGACACAGGGACGCGAACGATTCAAGCAGGGGTTCTGGATCGCCATCTACCCGGAAGGCACGCGTATCCGGGCCGGCACGCGCGCGAAGTTCAAGACCGGTGGCGCACGCCTCGCCATTGCGCTCGACGTACCGGTCGTCCCGGTCGCGCACAACGCCGGTTACCTGTGGCCGAAAGGCGTCTTCGGCAAGAGGCCAGGCATGATCACCATGACGATCGGCAAGCCGATTTCACCGACCGGCAAGGAGCCGCTGGCACTGATGCAGGAAGTCGAGACGTGGATCGAAGGCGAAGTCGCACGACTGGGCGTCCCCTCGTGAAGCGGGAGAGCGCATCGCCGGCCACCGCGCACCTTCGCCTCGACGAAGTCGGCCGTGGCGCCGACCCCACGCGTGGCGTGCGCGACGGCACGCCCAGACGCGTTGTGCTGGCTGGCGAGATGATCGACTACCGCCTGATCCGCGCGCGCCGCCGCACCATCGGCATGGAGGTCGATCTCGAGGGCCTGACGGTCCGGGCGCCGCGCTGGGTGACAATCTCCGAAATCGAATCGGCGCTGGAGGAACGCGCGAAGTGGATCGTCAAGGCACTTGCCGAATGGCGGGGCCGTCGCCGAGACGTGATGCCAAGCGTGTGGAAATCCGGCGCGCCGATCCTCTATCGCGGGCGCGAACTCGCGCTGGAGGTGTTTCCGTCGCGGCGGTCCACGGTGGCGCCCGACCTCTTCAACCTCACTGTGCTCCATCCTCATGCCCACGACGAGCGGGAAGTAGCGGCGCTGGTGAGCAAATGGCTAAAGGACGAGGCGTGGAACCTGGTGGCGCCGCAGGTCATCCGGTATGCGCAGAGGGTCACGTCGTCCACACCCGCCATGCGCCTGTCCAACGCCCGCAGCGAATGGGGCAGCTGCAACGCACGCGGCGAAATCCGCCTCAACTGGCGGCTGGTCCAGTTGCCGCCGGCGCTCGCCGAATACATCGTCGCCCACGAGGTCGCGCACCTGGTCGAACTCAACCACTCGCAGCGTTTCTGGGCGATCGTCGAGACGCTTATGCCTGGACATGCAGCGCTGCGGCGGGAACTGGAGGATTGGACGGCGTTGCTAGCGGCATGAACCGCGATGGCTATACCACTGGCGGCGGGAGCTTCGAAAGATCCACCTCCAACCCCGCCTGATCGCGCACCAGCCCCGTGAGCTGTGCCGCAAGCTCCCCACCCGACCGCGTATCGCGCCACGCGTCGCCGTCCGCTCGAAAGTGAAAGCCCCCGGAGCGTGCCGCGACCCAGATCTCCCGGTTGGGAACGTGGCGGTTCACGATGAGCTTGCTGCCATCCGCGCATTCGATCTCGAGGATGCCGTCGATGAGGCTCCAGTCGGTGCCGTTGTCGGCCACATTTTCGTCACCCGCAAGTGCCG
This sequence comes from uncultured beta proteobacterium, assembly GCA_963829415.1. Taxonomy (GTDB): domain Bacteria; phylum Pseudomonadota; class Gammaproteobacteria; order Burkholderiales; family Casimicrobiaceae; genus VBCG01. The sequence goes on from CAWHII010000001.1 coordinate 811,064, forward strand.
CATCGAGCGCCGCTCCGATTGCCGCGAGCGTGGCGTCGGCGGCGGCTATGAAGGTGCTGTCAGTGGTCATGGTTACGCGTGATAGCATTCACGATGATGTTACGTCAAATCCGAATCGCCGCTGCAGCTGTCGCGCTGCTTGCGGCCGCAGGCTGCGGCATCAAAGGGCCGCTCGTGCTGCCGCCGCCCGCCGCGCCACCCGCGGCCGCGTCGACGCCCGAGGCAATCACCGCCGCACCCGGGGCCGATCCCGCGACTTCCAAGCCAGCGCCGGCCGAGCGCAAGCCGTGACCGCCTTTGTTCATCGCGACGGCGAGCTGTGCGCCGAGCGCGTGCCGCTGTCGGAAATCGCGGCGCGGTTCGGTACGCCGTGCTACGTCTACTCGCGCGCCGCGCTCGAGTCCGCCTGGCGCGAATTCGACGCCGCGTTCGCGACCATTCCGCACCTCGTCTGCTACGCGATGAAGGCGAACCCGAATCTCGCGGTGCTCGGCCTCTTCGCACGGCTCGGCAGCGGCTTCGATATCGTGTCCGGCGGTGAATTGGCGCGCGTGCTCGCCGCCGGCGGCGACCCGGCCAGGGTCGTCTTTTCCGGGGTCGGCAAAACCGAAACAGAGATGGCTGCGGCACTTGCAGCGGGCATCCTCTGCTTCAACGTCGAGTCCGCGTCCGAGCTCACCAGGCTTGATGCCGTTGCCGGCCGCGCCGGCCGCATCGCCCCCGTCAGCTTCCGCGTGAATCCGGACGTCGATCCCATGACACACCCGTACATAGCGACGGGTCTCAAGGCGAGCAAATTCGGCATCGCCTTCGCCGACGCGCCGCGACTATACCGCCATGCGTCGACCCTGCCGAACATCGCGGTCCATGGCCTCGACATCCACATCGGCTCCCAGATCACGGAGCTTGCGCCGTATCGCGAAGCCGCGCAGAAAGTACTGGGGCTCGTCGACCGTCTGGCTGCCGACGGCATACCGCTCGCGCACATCGACCTGGGTGGCGGGCTGGGGATTCGCTACCGCGACGAGACGCCGGTGCCGCTCGCGGACTATGCGGCCATGGTCATCGGCCTCTTTCAGGGTCGCCGTGAGAAGCTGCTCTTCGAGCCCGGCCGCCGTCTGGTCGGTGCCGCCGGGGTCTTGCTGACGCGCGTCGAATACCTGAAGCCGGGCGACCCGAAAAGCTTTGCGATCGTCGATGCGGCCATGAATGACCTGCTGCGTCCCGCGCTCTACGACGCATGGCATCCGGTCACGCTGGTGCGGTCTCACGGAGGACAGGAACACCGCTGGGACATCGTCGGCCCAGTGTGTGAAAGCGGCGATTTTCTGGCGCACGACCGGTCGCTCGCACTCGTGGAAGGAGACCTGCTGGCCATCGGCGCAGCAGGCGCCTATGGCATGGCAATGAGTTCGAATTACAACGCGCGTCCCCGCGCGTGCGAGGTGGTTGTCGACGACAGCAATGTCCATCTGGTTCGTCGGCGCGAGCATGTCAATGCACTCTTCGCTGCCGAATCCCTGCTGCCCTGACGATTCGAATTCGGCGTATCGCGTGAATTCAAAATGAGCACGCCGACCGTTTCGGCACACCGCAAATTGCGCTCAAAAGTGGCATTTGCGATGTGTGCGAATTCGCAACACTCGCGATTCCAAGCACCGGAATCGGTGGCGAAATCTTGCAAATCGGGCAAACGTGGCTACAATGCAGGCAGCAGGTGGAACAGGTTTGTCAAGTGCTCCAGGAAAAAATAACGGCGCACAAACAACGCAACTGAGGACGATCCCGCGCCTCCTGCTTGGATGAAAAGCAACATAACAGTTACGGTAACTCAGACAGGAGAAACCTAAATGATGGCAGACATGATGTCCATGATGACGCCTTCGGCGCCCGCCGCCACGGCGGTAAAGAAGGCGGCGGTGAAGAGGGCAATCAAACGAAAACTTGTGAAGAAGGCCCTTGTGAAGAAGGCCCTAAAGCGCAAGATCGCGAAGAAGGCCGTTGCCAAGAAGGCCGTCAAGCGCAAGATCGTGAAGAAGGCCGTGAAGCGCAAGGCCGTGAAGCGCAAGGCCGTGAAGAAGGCCGTGAAGCGCAAGGCTTTGAAGAAGGCCGTGAAGCGCAAGGCCGTGAAGAAGGCCGTGAAGCGCAAGGCCGTGAAGAAGGCCGTGAAGCGCAAGGTCGCGAAGAAGGCGACGACGAAGAGAAAGGCCGCTCCGAAGCGGAAGGCCGCCACCAAGAAAAAGGCGACCAAGAAGAAGGCCGCCAAGAAGCTGTAAGATCCTTCGTCAGCAGATCCGTCGCCAGTTCGCGATGGATGAACAACGGGCGACGCTACCTGCGCCGCCCGTTTTCTTTAGCGGAGACAAGCGCAGAAAATGAGGGGCGACGGCCAGCTGCGTCGCCCGCTTTCGTTTCCGCCGGCGGCCGGTCGTTGCCGACCGGACTTCAGCCTCCTGCGTTGCCGTGCGCGCGCGCGGTATTCGCTGAGGGCGACGCCTTGGCCGCCACCGGCTTGTTCTTCGCCGCAACCGGCTTCGCGGCTGGCGACTTCGGGCCCGCCTTGGTCTGCTTGCCGGCGCCTTTGGTGGCCACCGCGCGCTTGGTCCGTCCGCCGGCCTTGCGCACCGGCACCACGTCGCTGGTGACGCGCACTCTCTGGCCCGGCGCCAGCACATCGTTCGTGATGCCATTCCATGATTTCAATTCCTGCGCCGTCACGCCATACCGGACCGCGATGACCGCCAACCGGTCGCCCCGCTTCGCGGTGTAGTAGAACGTGCGACCCGACGGGACGGTCGTGAACACGGCCTGCGAGAGCGACGCGACCGCTTCGGTCGATGCGCTCTGCGAAGGCACGAGCAGTGTATGGCCAGCTGAAATCTTCGCCTTCGCGCCGATCCCGTTCACGGCGCGGAGCGTCTCCACGGACATCCCGTACTTGGCCGCTACCTGGGCCAGCGTCTCGTTGGGACGCATCCGATACGCCTGCCACGACACCATCGGCTGGTTGGTGAGTTCGAGCTTGGCGGCAAAGATTTCGGCGTTGTCGATCGGCAGCAGCAGAGTCTGCTCGTCGGCACCGGCAATCACCGGCCGGTTGTGCTGCGGGTTGAGCGCGAGGAAATCCTCCAGCGACATTTCCGCGAGTTCCGCCGCGAACTTGGTGTCCATTTTTCGGTTGGTCTTGACCACCGCGAAGTACGGCGCGTCCGGGATGTCCGCCAGCGCCAGCCCGAATTTCTCCGGGTCGCGGATGATGTTCTTGACGGCCTGCAGTTTCGGCAGGTAGTTGGCAGTCTCCACGGGCATGGGCAGACTCTGGTAATTCGTCGGCAGTCCCTTTGCCCGGTTCTTCGCGATCGCCTTGGCGACGTTGCCCTCGCCCCAGTTGTAGCCCGCCAATGCCAGCTGCCAGTCGTTGAAATCACCGTGCAATTTGTTGAGGTAGGTAAGCGCCTTGTCGGTCCCCGCCAGTACGTCGCGTCGCGAATCCATCCAGAAGTCCTGATTGAGCCCGTATTGCTTCCCCGTCGACGGGATGAACTGCCATATGCCCGACGCGCGGCTCGTGGACATGGCGACCGGATTGAAAGCGCTCTCCACCATCGGCAGCAGAGCGATTTCCGTAGGCATTCCGCGGGCCGTCACCTCGCCGACGATGTGGTACAGGTAGCGGCGGCTGCGCTCGACCATCCGCGCCACGTATTCAGGGCGCTCCGCGTACCAGCGTTCCCATTTTTCGACGAGGGGGCCGTCGATGTCGGGGATCGCATAGCCGGTGACGATGCGCTCCCAGAGGTCCTGTGCGGACGCGGGCAACGCTTCCAGGTCGGCACCGGCTGCAGCGGTAAACACGGTGTCCGCCGGGGGCATTTGTTCCGGCGGAGGAGCAGGTGGTGGTTCGGGCGCGGCGACGACTACAGGCGCAGGTTCCGGCGGGGCGGGTGGAGGTGCCGGGGTCGCGCATGCGGTCAGCGCGGCGGCAATGACAATGATCAGCGGTGTTCTTAAGCGCAATTCGGTTTCCTGTTGGCTGCGTCGGACGACAGGGATCGCCTCGGGCACGCTGCCCAAAATTCAGGCGATGGTAGGCTCCGGGCGGGCGGGCGTCAACCGCGGTCAGAAATGGTTTTTCCACTCGCGCAACGCGGCGAACGACGTGACGTCGTCGGCCACTGCATGGCCGGCGTGCGCGGCCGCCGCAGCCATGACCCCGGGCAAGTGCGCGCGCAGAAAAGGATTGGTGGCGCATTCCTCGCCCATCGTCGACGGCACCGTGGATTCTCCACGCCCGCGTTTCGCCTGCTCGCGTGCGTCGCGTGCCTTGAGCGCGGCACTGCCAGGTTCGACCGCCAGCGCAAAGCGAAGGTTCGCAAGTGTGTATTCATGTCCGCAATACACGCGCGTCTCCGGTGGCAGAGCCTTGAGGGCAGACAGCGATGTCCACATCTGGCCCGGCGTGCCCTCGAACAGGCGACCGCAGCCGCCCGTGAACAACGTGTCGCCGCAAAACAGCACCGGCATTCCACCGAACTGTCCGAAGTAGGCGATGTGGCCCGCGGTATGGCCCGGAACATCGATGACGTCGAAAGTCGCGTCGATCCCCGGCACGACAATCCGGTCGCCACCGGCAACGGCTTGCGTGCGCCCCGGTATGTTTTCGCGCGACGGGCCGAACACAGGCACGTTCCAGCGTGCGAGCAGCGCGAGATTCCCTCCGACGTGGTCGCCGTGATGATGCGTCGCGAGAATGGCGCAGGGCACAACGCGCTCGCGTTCCAGGTACGCGATCACGGGCGCAGCGTCGCCCGGGTCCACGACGGCACTCACGTTGCCGTTTCGCAATAGCCAGATGTAGTTGTCCGCAAACGCGGGGATGGGGATAATCTCGGGCATGGACGCATCTTCGGGATCCCGGGCTGGTCTGTCAACGTCGCTCGCTCAGTGGTTCACCACCGACCTGGGGAACTACCTGCTCTTGCGCGAGCAGACGTATTTCGACCAGGCCGTGGCGGACATCTTCGGATTCCACGCCATTCAGGTCGGCCTGCCGGAATGCCCGTTCCTCGCGCAGAGCAGGATTGCGTCGCGCTGGACACTTGACTACGACCCTCCCGCGCAGGTGATTGCCGATCCGCACGGATTGCCGCTCGCCGAAAACGCCCTCGACCTCATCGTGATGCCGCATGCGCTGGAATTCACCGACGATCCGCACCTCATGCTGCGGGAGGCCTATCGGGTCATCCGGCCCGAAGGGCAGATCGTGATCTCCGGCTTCAATCCGTTCTCGCTCTACGGCGCCAAGAGGTACTTCGGGCGGGCGCAGACGCCGCCGTGGAACGGCAATTTCATCGCGCTCTATCGCCTCAAGGACTGGCTGACGTTGCTGGGATTCGATGTCGTCGGCGGTCGCCTCGACGCCTACGCGCCCCCGTTCGCCAGCCAGAAATGGCTACATCGTTTCGGATTTCTCGAGGCTGCCGGCGATCGCTGGTGGCCGATCGCGGGTGGCGTGTATTTTCTGCGCGCGACGAAGAAGGTGCTGGGAATGCGCGTCCTGACGCCTGCGTGGGAACGCCGCGAGCGGCGCAAGAGAGCGCTGGCGCCGGCCGCGCGCGCCCGCGAAGGCATCACGACATCCGGGCGTTCGCCGGAATGACGGCGGTGGTGATTTATACGGACGGGGCCTGCAAGGGCAATCCCGGGCCCGGCGGCTGGGGCGCGCTGCTGCTTTCGGGCAAGCACGAACGCGAGCTCTTCGGCGGCGAAACGCACACGACCAACAACCGGATGGAGCTCACTGCCGTCATCCGCGCTCTGGAGTCGCTCAACCGCGGCTGCGCCGTGGAAATCCATACCGACTCGCAATACGTCAAGAACGGCATCGAGACGTGGATCCACGGCTGGAAGCGCAATGGCTGGAAGACGGCGGACAGGAAACCCGTCAAGAACTCGGAACTGTGGCGCGAACTGGATGCGCTGCGCACGCAGCACGAGGTGAAGTGGTACTGGGTAAAGGGCCACGCCGACAATGCAGGCAACATCCGCGCGGATGAATTGGCCAACCGCGGCGTGGCCGCCGTGGCGGCGAATACAGGCTGAGAATTACCGAAATCCGTTACATTTTCGCCAAAAATCACGTCATTACCGCGAAGGTGGGGACCCAGCGGAGCTTGGTCAAAGGACGCTGGATTCCCGCGCAGTTACCAAGATGAGCGGGAAGGACGTTCTTCAGGATACGGGCGTCACACACCTTCGCAACGATCAAGTGGTGCGTGTGAGGCGGCGCGCGAACACCTGCATTTCCTTTTGCGCCTGCTTGTCGCCGCGGCGGATCGCGACCGCGATGCCTTCCGTGTAGGCTTCGAGCGCCTCTGCCGCGCGACCGGAATCCGCCAGCGCACGGCCGAGCAATTTCCATGCGGCCGTGTATTCGGGATCGAGTTCGACGGCGCGGCGCAGATGCACCACGGCGTTTTCGGTATCGCCAGACTTGGCGTATTCATTGCCGACGGAAAACCGCAACAGCGCGCTTTCCTTACCGGCGTCGAGCATTTTCATGAAATTGGCCAGCGCGCCCGACGGTAGCCTTGCATCTCCGGCGGTCATCTATTCGCCAGAACTCGTTTGCACAGGCTCATTTGCGTAGACTCATTTGCGTTGACTCATTTTCGTAGAATGTCGCCGCTCTGGCAGTCGACGCGCCGCATCGGATAGATGACATTCTTGTCCTCGCCATTCACCTTGCCCTCGACCGTGGCATACAGCCAGCCTTCGAGTCCGCGCCGATAGAGGATGCGCTCCGGAAACTCGTCGACCGGATTGGTGAAGGTGAAAATCGTGTCCTTGTCGTCGATGGCCGTGGCGGTCAGCCTGAACGAGGCCTCCTTCTTGCCCGACGAAATCGAAACATAGTAGACGCCGTCAGGCCGCGTTTCGAGCCGCAGGTAGCCATAATCCTGCGTCTTGCCCTCAAACACGACGTGGCCCGCGCCGACCATGAGCCCGCCGCGCAGCGGCAGCCAATGCTCGCGGAACTCGTATTGGCCGACTTGGCCGCGCCAGCAGCCGTCGAGCCACGCAAGCGACGTCAATTCGAGCGGTGGGACGGTGCCTTTTGCGGGTTCCGCCGCGGGTGGGGCAGTCAGTTGGGCAGGAGCTGCGGCTGGAGCCGGGGCTTGGGCACTGAGTGATTCCGCCACGACGAAACAGCAAAGCAACATGGTAGCGACAAGGGCACGGGGTACGCGACTGCGGCAGGAGTTGTTCATCTCGGTGTGATTGGTCATTGCTGCCGCGCAAGCGGCAAGTTGAGGAGGAGGTTCTGCGGTTTGAGTTTCAGGCGCTGTTCGCCGTCCATCGCCATCGCCAGATAGACCGGGCGCCCCTTGATGGCCGGGCGCATGTCCGCCGGGTCCGCGAATTCGAGCCGGAAGAGGCACAGCAAGCGGCGCATCCGCTCATCATCGATGTCGGTGCGATTGTACAGATCGTTGAGCAGTCCGCTCGCTTCGGCGTCCAGCCCGACGTGCCACACCCAGTGTTCGTCGTCGATCGCCCGTTCCTGCGATATTTTCACGGTGACCAGCAGGAAGTGCCGGATCCATTTTTCGAGGACGCGAGTCAGCGCGTCCAGCGCCGGCTGGCCACGGTTCAGACTGAGCGAGAAATCGTGGCGCTCGTCGCGGCCCCAGTATTCCGCTGCGTTCTCCGCATCCAGGACGTCCAGATCAACCGAGCGGGCCGGCGTTCTGTTCTGCGCCAACAACTCTCCCAGTGACCCGAATCCGGCTGTCGTGGCAAAGAGTTCGACCGTGGTCTCGTCCGCGGCCATGATCGCGCCTTCTTCCGTCACCGCGATCTTCTGCGTCCGGAACAGCATTTCAGCGACGCGCGCTTCCATCGGCGCCGCGTCTTCGCCCAGGATGTGCCGCAACAGCACTTGCGTGAGTTCGGCGACGAAGAGCGGCGGCACGTCGACGCCGTCGCCCTGGAACAGTCCGACATAGGCCGCCTCGAGCGAATTGGCCGCCAGCAGGCGCGCGCGAAAGCGCAGCCAGATGCCGTAGTTTTCCCGCGCGTCCGCATCAGCCAACGCAGCCAGTTCGGCAGGCGGAACGGATCGGCGTGGATTGGCAAGCAGCGCGTCGTGCAGCGCGAGCTCCGCTGCGCATGATTCCGGAATCGGCGAAAGTTCCGGCCGCGCAAGGTAGCTGCGCAGGAAATCGTCGGTTACGCTCAGGCGGCCGTCACCGCCCTGGGTGAGCAGACGATACCCGCAGCCGGGCCAGAAATCGGGCATCGTGGGCGCTGACAGGCTATTGGGGGTCGAAATCCGCGGGCACAACTGCAACAGGCGCCATTCCGAGGCTCGCCGGAATGAACCCTGGGGCTTTGCAACGCTCTGCCGGGTTTGGCTTATCCGCCGAGCAGCGCCTTCTTGAGGTCCGCCTGGATCGGATGGTCGCCCAGCCAGATCTTCGTCAATGCGCGGTTGAACGGCTCACCGGCAATCGATCCCTTGGCCGCACCGTTGAGGCCGATCTTGGTTGCACCGTCGACGAAGTCGAGCGTCACCACGTCCTTTTCCTTGACCTCGTTGAACGTCTTCATGATCGCGACCAATTCCGCCGTTTGCGTCTTCACGGCGGCCAGTTCGTCGGCCGAATTGTTCTCTTTCATGCCGTCGACCAGCGCATCGACCAGTTGATCCGCCGTCAACGAGCGCATGATGTTCATCTGGATTCGGCGTGGCGCTTTGGCCAGCACGCCCGCCAGGTCCGCGGCCTTGGCCGGAACGTAGAGGCTGCCGACGTAGATCTTCAGGAACACCTTCGTGCGCAGGCCCGCGCCGTTCAGCACCAGCTCCTGTCCGGCCACGGTAGCCTTGTCGTCGATCTTGACGCCGGCCACTTCGGCGGCGAACGCGCCAGCTGCGACCACGAGGGCCGCGACGGCGATGATGAGTTTACGCATGACTTTGTCCTCCGTTATTGGAACCCACCGCGACACGGCAGGGTGACGCCAACTTCGAGCGCCGCTTACATGGATTCGAAGATTCCCGCAGCGCCCATTCCCGTACCGACACACATCGTGACCATGCCGTACTTCTGCTTCCGGCGTTTGAGGCCGTGCGTGATCGTCGCCGTGCGGATCGCGCCGGTCGCGCCGAGCGGATGGCCGAGCGCGATGGCGCCCCCGAGCGGGTTCACCTTGCCGGGGTCGAGACCGAGCTCCTTGATCACGGCCAGCGCCTGCGCGGCAAAGGCCTCGTTCAACTCGATCCAGTCGATCTGGTCCTGCTTCAAGCCCGCCGACTTCAGGACCTTGGGAATGGCCGCTATCGGACCCACCCCCATGATCTCCGGCGGGACGCCGCCGACCGCAAAGCCTACCCAGCGCGCAAGTGGCGTGAGGTGCAGCTCCTTCAACACGCGCTCGGAAACAAGGATCGACGCGCCGGCACCGTCGGACATCTGCGAACTGTTGCCTGCGGTGACCGAACCCTTGGCCGCGAACACCGGCCGCAGCTTCGCGAGCCCTTCGGCCGACGTATCCGCGCGCGGACCTTCGTCGCGCGCGATCTCCTTGCTCCGCGTGACGATCTTGTCCGCGGCCAGGTCCGGCAGGTTCTCGTGCACGGTGATCGCGCTGATCTCGGCGTCGAACTCGCCCTTGCCTTGCGCCGCCAGCGCCTTCTGGTGTGACGCATACGCAAACGCGTCCTGCTCCTGGCGCGATATCTTCCATTGCGCAGCGACATTTTCCGCGGTCAGGCCCATACCGTAGGCGATGCCGACGTGCTCGCCGTGCGCGAACACCGCCTCGTTCAGCGCGAGCCGGCCGAGCATCGGGATCATGCTCATGCTCTCGGTGCCCGCGGCGATCATGATGTCGGCCTCGCCGGTGCGGATGCGGTCCGCCGCGATCGACACCGCGTTCAAGCCGGACGAGCAGAACCGGTTGATCGTCATTCCGGCGACGCTGTCCGGCAAGCCGGCCAGCAGCACGCCGATTCGCGCCACATTCATCCCCTGTTCGAACTCCGGCATCGCGCAGCCGACGATGACGTCGTCGACACGCTTGGCGTCGATAGCCGGGACCTGCGCCAGCACGCGCTGCAGTACATGCGCGAGCAGCGTGTCGGGGCGCGTCGATTTGTAGGCGCCGCGCGGAGCCTTGCCCACGGCGGTGCGGGTGGCGGCGACGATGTATGCGTCCTGTATTTGTCTGCTCATAATTGCCCTTCAAAATCCTGAACCACAAAATCAAGTTCCTGAACCACGAAGGACACGAAGATCACGAAGAACGGCAATCGCATCAATGGAACCAATGGTCTTCTTCGTGTCCTTCGCGTTTCAATATCCAAGCTTTCTCAATTGCGCAGCGGTTTCCCGGTGGCGAGCGTATGCGCAATCCGCGCCTGCGTCTTTTCCTGTCGCAGCAGGTTCATGAATTCACGGCGCTCGAGCTCGATGAACCAGTTCTCGTCCACCAGACTGCCGGGTTCGATCTCGCCGCCGCACAGCACGTGCGCGACCTTGAGGCCGATTTCGAAGTCGTAGGGACTGATGAAGCCGCCCTCGCGCATGTTGACCAGAATCATCTGCAATGTCGCCAGTCCGGTCTTGCCGGCAACCGGCACGTTGCGCGGCGGCAGCGGCGGACGATAGCCGGACTCGCCCAGCGCCCTGGCCTGCGCCTTGGCCACATGTAGCAGTTCGTACGCATTCATCACGACGATGTCGGCCGGACGCAGATAGCCCAGTTCCTTCGCTTCCAGCGCGCTCTTGGCCACCGTCGCCGTGGCGATGGTCTGGAAATACGTGCGCAGGAACGGGAACTGGTCCAGCTGGCTGCCGTTGGCACCGCGCTTGACTTCCTCCGCCGCGCGGACCGCGAACTCCTTCGTGCCACCGCCGGCAGGAAGCAGCCCAACGCCGACTTCGACCAGGCCGATGTAGGACTCGAACGCCGCGACGACGCGATCGGCGTGCATGATGAATTCGCAGGAGCCGCCGAGCGCCATGCCGCGGACCGCGCACACCGTCGGGATCAGACTGTAGCGCATGCGCAGCGCAGTCCGCTGGAAGTTGGCGACCACGGCCGTCGATCGCATCCCATTGCTTCGCGGCAATCGCAGGCGCAATCGCACCCAGGTTGGCGCCGAACGAGAACGGCTCCTTCGGTTGCCAGATGACGAGCGCCGCGCAGTTCTTCTCGGCCTCGTCGATCGCGCGGTTGAGGCCGTCCAGCACATCCTCGCCGATCGTGTGACCCTTGCTCTTGAACGACACGATGCCCACGTCGTCGCCGAGGTGCCACATGCGCACGGCGTCGGTCTCGAACATCGTCGTTCCGGCAATCGCGCGCTCGCCTAAGACCGGATCGGGAAAGAGCTGGCGGCAGTAGACCGGCAGCGTCGAGCGCGCGACGAAGTCGTCCCTGGCGGCCGAATACGCGCCCTGCGCCGTGTGGACGCCGTGCGCCGCAGCCACCTTTGGCTCCAGTTACCCAGCCGGGCAATGGCGCGTTGGACAGCGTCTTGCCGGCAGCGATGTCCTCGGCCAGCCACCCGGCGATGTCCTTCCACCCTGCGGCCTGCCACGTCTCGAACGGGCCCATCTGCCAGCCGAAGCCCCAGCGAATGGCGAGATCGACGTCACGCGCGTTGTCGGCAACGTCGCGCAGGTGATAGGCGCTGTAGTGAAAGAGGTCGCGGAAGATGGCCCACAGGAATTGCGCCTGGGGATGTGCGGATGCGCGCAATTTCGCGAATCTTCTCCGCCGGGGATCTGATCTTCAGCAACTCGGCAACTTCCGGCGCCACTTGCGCCGCCGAGACGCGATAGTCGCGAGCCGCCGGATCGAGCACCTGGATCTCCTTGCCGACCTTGCGGAAGAATCCGGCCTTGGTCTTGGCCCCCAGCGCGCCCTGTGCGACCAGTCCTGCCAGTACCGGAGGCGTGGCAAAGAGCGCGTGCCAAGGATCGTCCGGCAGCGTGTCGAACATCGTCTTGACGACGTGCGCCATCGTGTCGAGGCCCACGACGTCGGCCGTCCGGTAGGTGGCGCTTTTCGCACGACCGATCGCCGGACCGGTCAATGCGTCCACCACGTCGAAGCCGAGCCCGAAGGTCTCCGTGTGCTTCATCGTCGCCAGCACGGAAAAGATGCCGATGCGGTTGGCGATGAAATTGGGGGTGTCCTTGGCGCGGATCACGCCCTTGCCCAGCGTGGTGGTCAGGAATGCTTCCAGCGAGTCCAGCAGCGCGGCGTCCGTTTCCGGCGCACTGATGACTTCGACCAGGTACATGTAGCGGGGCGGATTGAAGAAGTGGATGCCGCAGAAGCGTGGGCGCAGCGCCGCCGGAACCGCCGCCGGACAGTGCCGCAAGCGAAAGGCCCGACGTATTGGACGCGAGAATCGCGCGCGGCGGCAGGTGCGGCGCGATCTTTTCGTAGAGGTCGCGCTTCCAGTCGAGGCGCTCCGCGATGGCCTCGATCACGAGGTCGCATTCGGCGAGCCTTGCGAGGTCGCTGCCGTAGTTCGCGGCCTCGATCGACGCCGCACGGTCCTTGGCGCCCAGCGGCGCCGGTTCGAGCTTGGCCAGGCTGGCGATCGCCTTGGTCACGAGACCGTTGGGATCACCTTCCTTGGCGGGAAGGTCGTACAGCAGCGCCGGAATGCCGGCATTGGCGAGGTGCGCGGCGATCTGCGCGCCCATGACGCCGGCGCCGAGGACGGCAACCTTGCGGACGATCAGCGGAGGGGTTGACATGAGTGATATGCCGATGAGGCCCTGGACCACCGGGCCTTGGGATGAAGATGCGAAACGAACCGACCAAGCTATTCTAGCAAACGCGATTGGAGAGAACCGCCTAAACGTCCGTGCGGCACGCGCCGGCGCAGCGCGGAACCGACGCAGCCTGCCCGCGAAGAAAAAGCCCCGCACGAGACGGGGCTTTTTCCTGTTGCGATGACGCGGCGATTACTTCTTCGCCTCGCCCTTGACCTGTACTTCGACGCGGCGGTTCGGCTGCAGGCAGGCGATCAGTTCCTTGCGGTTCTTCTGGTCGCACTGCACGACGGGCTGCTTCTCGCCCAAGCCGATGGTCTCGATCTTGGCCTTGTCGATGCCCTTGCTGACCAGGTAGTCGCGCACCGCATCCGCGCGGCGTTCCGACAGCTTCTGGTTGTATTTTCGGTGCCGAGCGATCGGTGTGGCCGGTCACCAGGACGACGTCCAGCTTCTGCACCTGTCGCAAGGTTGCCGACGACCTGCGCGTCGATGGCCGCCTTGCCTTCGGGCTTCAGACACCGCCTTGTCGAAGTCGAACAGCACCTTCGAGTCGAGCGTGATCTTCTGCACCTGCGGGGCCGGCGGCGGCGGGGGAGCCGGCGGTGATGGCGGCGGCGGGGCGGGTTTCACAACCGGTGCCGGAGGAGGAGGCGCGACTTCCGCGACCTTGACAGGTTGCGGCGGCGGGCTGAACGCGTAGGTCACCTGCGCGCCGACGAGCCACGCGCTCACGTCGTAGTTGCCCTTGATGAGACCATACTTCGAAGTGTCGCCCGCATTCTGGTTAGACGACCCGCTCTGGACCCACTCGTAGGCAACCCCGACGTCGAACTTCCAGTTTCTGTCGTATGTATACTGCGCACCGCCGGCAAGCCAGAACCGGTCGGCGTCCGGCAGCCGCGGCGTGCGCTCGGCATCCTGCACCGGCGACTGGTCCCACGCGATACCGCCTCGCAGCTTCCATTTGTCGTCGAGGTAGTAATTGGCACCCCCGGACACGCGCCAGACGTTCTTGAAGTTCTCGTACGTCGACGAGGCAACGACTCCCGTCGTGCGCGTGAACGTCAGGTACTCGATCGTCGACCAGTTGGTGTACTGGACGTCCCCCATGATGTCCCACTTCGGATTGACGTGGCTGAAGAACGACACGTTCGTGGTCGACGGCACCTCGATGTTCGACGTGACGCCGCCGTTCTGGAGCGCGGGGTTGGCGGCTGCCTGAGCCGCCAAAGCGGCCAGGATGCCGTCGATCTGCGCGTTGCCCGTCTTCGGGATCGTCGGAAGGTCGAAGTTGATATCGCCTGAGGCGCTGTACTTGATCGACGAACGGTAGTGGGCGCCGATCCGCGTGTCGGGCGTGACGTTCCACATCATCCCCACGTTCCAGCCCCACGCATCGTCGCTGGCATTGATCTTCGCATTGGCATCGAGGCCGTAGGTGGCTGCGGCAATTGAGCCAAGCGCAGGCGCGCACTGTGGGTTCGCTGCACAACCGGCAGCAAGCGCGCCTCCGTAGTTCTGCGCCGATGTGAAGTCCAGCTTGGCGTGCTGATAGCTGACGCCTGCCCCCAAACTGAACTTATCGTTGATCTTCCACGACAGCGCGGGGTTGACGTTGATCGTCTCGACCTTCGAATGGATCCCTTGATAGCGGCCAAGCCAACCGTTGTCCCATTCGGTCTCGAGGCCGAATGGCACGCCGATGCCGAGCCCGAAGGCGAACTGCTGGTTGATGGGAACGACGACGTACATCGCCGGTATCCCGACCACGTTGCCGGCATTGCCGCCGTTGCCACCCAGCGGCTGATTGGCTGCCGGGAGCGAACCGTCGTTGTTGAACTTGAACGACGGCGCGATCAGGTTGGCCGCGACAGCGATCTGGATCGTCGAGAAGCGCGCCATCCCCGCCGGGTTAGACCAGACGGTGCTTGCATCTTCCGCGGCCGCCGCGCCACCGGCATAGGCATTGCCGAGGCCGCTCCCGCTCTGCGTCTGGACCGCGAAAGCCGCGCCGAACGCCTGTCCCGCACCCAGTGCGAGTACCGCACCTGCGATGGCCGCGGCCACGCGCGTGCGCTGGAATCGATTCGCTTGCATGAGATCTCCTCTCTCAGTACGGGGAACATTCTGGAATTAGGCTTTGTTGCCTAAACGTCTTTTTATCCGGCCGCGAGGCAGTTTTGCCTTCGAAACAGGCGGTTGGCAAAACTATACACCTGGACTTCTCGGTGCCCTAAGGGGAGAGGCTTCGTTTATTGACCTTTGGCAAACCGGTGTCTCATTCTGGCGAGACTGTCCGCGGCCGGCGGTCCGCGCCTACCGCCACATAGGTCAGACTGGCCTCGGTGACCTTCACGGTGACGAGGTCGTCCGGGTTCCTCTGGGCAAAGACCTCGACCGCCACCGTGACCGACGTTCGCCCAACTTTCGTGATTTCGGCGAAAAAGGTCACGAGATCGCCGACCAGCACCGGTTGTTTGAAGGTGAACGAATTGACCGCCACCGTCGCCACGCGCCCCCGCGCCCGCCGTGCCGCAACGACCCCGCCGGCGATGTCGACCTGCGCCATGATCCAGCCGCCGAAAATGTCGCCGTGCTGGTTGACGTCGGCGGGCATGGGCACGACGCGCAGGACGGGATCCCGGGCGGGGAGCCGGGTCGGTTGGTCAGTCATTGCAGGACCATCACGCCGCTTGCTTCTTCGCTTCGTCGCGCAACTCGCGGCGCAGGATCTTGCCCACGTTGGACTTGGGCAGCTCGGTGCGAAACTCGACATCGCGAGGAACTTTGTAGCCAGTCAGGTGCTTTCGACAGTGCGCGAGAACGGCTTCGGCGGTGAGGCTGGCGTCGCTCTTCACGATGAAAAGTTTGACCGCCTCGCCGGATTTCTTGTCGGGAACGCCAACGACAGCGCATTCGAGTACGCCCGGATGCATCGCGACCACCGCCTCGATCTCGTTCGGATACACGTTGAACCCGGAGACCAGGATCATGTCCTTCTTGCGATCGACGATTCTTATGTAGCCGCGTTCGTCCATCACGCCGACATCGCCGGACGCGAACCAGCCATCCTTGTCGATGACCTTGTCCGTTTCGTCCTGCCGCTGCCAGTAGCCGGCCATGACTTGCGGCCCGCGTATGCATATTTCGCCAGGCTGGCCCAGCGCCACCGCGTGGCCCGCATCGTCGCGCAACATGATTTCCGTGGATGAGACCGGCAGGCCGATCGATCCGTTATAGGCTTGCAGATCCAACGGATTCAGCGTCACGAGCGGCGAGGTTTCCGTCAGGCCGTACCCCTCGATCAGTGGTACACCAGTCACCTTTTTCCATTTCTCCGCCACCGCCTCCTGCACGGCCATGCCGCCGCCCAGCGCCAGCCGAAGGCTCGAGAAGTCGAGTTTGCGGAATGCTTCGTTGTTGACGAGCGCGTTGAACAACGTGTTTACACCCGTGATGCCGGTGAACCGGTATTTCGCCATTTCCTTCACAAAACTCGGAATGTCGCGCGGATTCGGAATGAGCACATTCTCCCCGCCCAGCGTCATGAAGACGAGGCAGTTCGCCGTGAGCGCGAGGACGTGATAGAGCGGCAGCGGTGCAATGATCACTTCGCGCGCGTCGCCCCGAAACGGCAGCACCCACGCCCGCGCCTGGAGAAGATTGGCGACGATATTGCGATGGAGCAGCTTGGCACCCTTGGCCACGCCGGTCGTGCCGCCGGTGTACTGAAGGAATGCGATGTCATCCGGTCCGATCGGCACCTGTTCCAGCGTGCGCTTGCGGCCCTCCGCGAGCGCGTCCGACAGGCGGATCGCCCCCGGAATCGAGAATGCCGGAACCGCCTTCTTCACGCGCCGAAGGACAAAATCGACGAGCAGGCCCTTGAAGCTCAGCAGCTCGCCGACCGACGTGAGCACGGGCTGGCGGATCCTCGTCTGGCCGCGGATCTGCGCAAAAACGCTCGCGAAATTCTCGAGGCAGACAATGACTTCGGCACCGGAATCGTTCAGCTGGTGTTCGAGCTCGCGCGGCGTATAGAGCGGATTGACGTTCACCACCGTGCACCCGGCGCGCAGTATGCCGAACAGGCACACGGGGTATTGCAGGATGTTGGGCATCATCAGCGCGACGCGCGTGCCTTTTTTGCACCCAATGCCCTGCAGCCAGGCGCCGAACGCCGCCGACAGCGTGTCCAGCTCCGCATAGGTAAGTGTCTTGCCCATGCACGAAAACGCGGGCCGCGTCGCGTACTTGGCCACGCTTTCCTCGAATACTTCACGGATCGACGCATACTCGCCGACGTCGATCTCCGCAGGAACGCCCTTCGGATAATGCTTGAGCCAGATTTTTTCCACGACGCTCCTCAATGCCGCGACGACTCGTCAGCGGCGCGACGCACTTCCCGATTTGGGTACTTCCGCGAGTGGCGCGGGCCCATCCGTGGGGCAACCGCGTCCAACGGGAAAATCGTACACCAGAAGGCGGCTCGACGGTCGCTCCGGTGGTCAGGACGCCGCATCGGCGTAATGCAGCGGCCCGCCGCGAAACGGCGCGAAGCCTGTGCCAAAGATTGCGCCGGCGTCCACGAGGTCGGCATCCACGACGATGTGTTCTGCCAGTGCCGACTTCGCCTCCGCCACGAGCGGTTCGATCAGGCGGCCGGCGAGACCTTCGGGCACGGCACCCGCGGCGCCTTTCTGTGGCTTGCCGTCGACCCACGCATAAAAGCCGCGACCGGATTTGCGGCCGAGGTTGCCGGCTGCGATGGCATCCATCAATTTCTTGGGCGGCGCTGCGTCGTCGCCGAGCATCTTGCCGACCGCCACGCAAATGTCCAGGCCCACGGTGTCCGCGAGTTCGATCGGGCCCATCGGCATGCCGAAGGCGAGTGCTGCTTCGTCGACCGTCTCCGGCGAAATGCCTTCGTCCACGCAGCGCATGGCAGCCATCAGGTACGGAGCGAGGACGCGATTGACGAGGAATCCCGGCGCGCTCTTCACCGGCAGAGGAAGCTTGTCGATCTGGCGCACGAACGCGGCGGCCTGTGGAACCAGCGCTTCGCGCGTCTGCCGGCCGACGACGATCTCCACCAGCATCATTTTCGCCACCGGGTTGAAAAAGTGCAGGCCGATGAGGCGCGACGGGTCAGCCATCGCATGCGCAATGTCCTCCAGCGGGATGCTCGACGTGTTCGACGCAAGGATCGCGCCTGCCTTCGCCTTCTTTTCCAGCGCCGCGAACAGCGCGCGCTTGGCCTCTACGTTTTCGAAAATGGCCTCGACGATCACGTCGGCTCTCGCAACACCCTCTCCGGCAACGTCGGGAATAAGACGGTCGGTCGCGTCGCGTACACGACGCGGATCGCGCAGCCGCTGGACAAAGAGCTTTCCGGCCCGCTGCATGGCCGGCGCCAGGCGCTCCGCGTTCTGGTCCTGCAGCGTCACCGTCAGGCCGCGCAACGCGCACCAGGCCGCGATGTCGCCGCCCATGGTGCCCGCACCGACCACATGCACATGCGCCGCGCGGAAATCGCCGTCCTTGCCCAACCCCTTGAGCCGCTCCTGCAGCCGGAACACGCGAATGAGATTAGCCGCGGTCGGCGACCTGAACAGCGCCGGTATCGACGCCGGATCGGACGCAGGGGCGGCCAGCGCGTTGCCGTCGTATTTCACCCACAGATCGAGCACCGCGTACGGCGCCGGGTAATGCTCGCGGCGCGCGCGCTGCGCAACTTTTTTCGCCGCCGATGCCGCAATGAAACGGCGGGCGAGCGGCAAGAGCGTCAACGACAGCGGCAACTTCAGCGAGTGCGGCGCCGGCAGCGCGCGCAGCACGCCGCGCGCCGTGGCGTCCATGATGCGGACCGGAACGCATTCGTCGGCGAGCCCCAGCCTCTTGGCGCGACGCGCGTCGATCGTCTTGCCGGTCAACAGCAGGTCGAGCGCACCCGGCGCGCCGATTAGCTTCGGCAGACGCTTGATGCCGCCCCACCCGGGGACGATGCCGAGCATCACTTCGGGCAAACCCAACCGCGTTCGCGGTTCGTCGACGACGACGCGGTAACGGCAGGCGAGCGCCAATTCGAGTCCGCCCCCAAGACAAAAGCCGCGCACCAGCGCCAGCGTCGGGTACCGGACACTGGCAAGGCGTTCGAAGGTATCCCAGCCGCGCTTGACGATGGCCAGCGCGCCCGCGTCGTTGTTCACCTCGCCGAACTCCTCGACGTCGGCGCCCGCGATAAAGCCATTGGCCTTGCCGGACCGGATGACCAGCCCCTTCGGCGGGTCACGATCGAACATGTCGAGCGCGTCGTTGAATTCCGCCAGCACCGCCGCCGAAAGAGTGTTGGCGGTGGCGCCGGCCTTGTCGAACGTGAGCCACGCAATACCATCGGCGTCGCGGGAGATCGTCCAGTTTTGCATCAGGTTTCCTGCAATCCAGTTGCCATCGGGCTCACACCCGCTCGATCAGCATCGCGCCGCCCAGGCCCCCGCCTATGCAGATCGCCGCCATGCCGCGTTTGCCCCCGGTCCGGCGCAATACATTGAGGACGTGCAGTACGATGCGCGTGCCCGAGGCGCCGACAGGATGACCCAGCGCGATCGCGCCGCCGTCGACATTGAGTTTGCTGTCGTCGATCTGGCCAAGCGCCCCCGGCAACCCGAGTTCGGAGCGGCAATAGTCGTCGCTGGCCCACGCGCGCCGGCACGCGATGACCTGCGCGGCGAACGCTTCGTTGATCTCCCAGGCGTCGAGATCGTTCAGCGCCAGCTTGTGCCGCTGGAGGATTGGCGTGGCGGCATGCACGGGCCCGAGGCCCATCTGCGCCGGATCGAGGCCCGCCCACTGCGAGTCGACGATGCGGCCGATCGGGGTGAGCCGGTGCTGTTCCACGGCGCGCGCGGAGGCGATCACCAGCCATGCGCCGCCGTCGGTGATCTGCGAACTGTTCCCGGCAGTTACGTTGCCGAATTTCTTGTCGAAGAAAGGCCGCAGCTTGGCGAGATTCTCCGCTGTCGAATCCTCGCGCACGCCGTCGTCGGAGGCATACAGCCTGCCCGCCTTGTCGAACAGCGGCACCAGTTCGGGAGCGAGATGCCCGGCCGCCTGCGCCGCAAGCGCGCGCTGGTGGCTGCGGGCTGAAAATTCGTCCATCTCGCGGCGCGTGATGCCGAAGCGATAGGCAAGATTCTCGGCCGTCTGCCCCATCAGCAAGCCGCAGATCGGGTCCGTCAGGCCTTTCATGAGCGCGATCACCGGCGCCAGGTAACCGGGACGGAACTTGGCCAGGAGCGCCGTCCGCTGCGGCAGCGTCTTCGCGGCGTACCAATTCGACAGCCACATGACCATGGCTTCGGAGAACAGCAATGGCGCCCGCGACAGCGCATCCACGCCCCCTGCCAGCACGAGGTCTCCGCGGCCCGCTCTGATGTTGTTGACCGCGGTATCGATCGACTGCATGCCCGACGCGCAGTTGCGCATCACCGTCCAGCCGGGCACCTTCAGGCCGCAGCCCATGCGCAATGCGGCGATGCGGCCGATATTCACTTCGTCCGCGGACGGCGCGGCGCACCCCAGAATCACTTCATCCAATTGCGCCGGATCGAATTTCTGGCGCATAAGGAGTGCGCGTCCGGCGTCCGTTGCCAGATCGGAGGCGGCGAACGGCCCCGGCCGATTGCGGGCCTTGAGAAACGGCGTGCGCGCGCCGTCGACGATGAAGACCGGTTCAGTCATGGCCGGGGGCGTGGACTTCGCTGGCGGCGTGCCGTCACGCTGCCGCACGGTGGTTGACGGGCCTGGGACGTACCGAATCGATCGCCGGCTGCAGCAGCGAAGCACCGAGATCCTTGTCGAAGTCATCGACGCGGATCACCTTCGCCACGAGTTCGCGCTGAGCGACAAGCGCCCGCGCCTCTTCCTTGCTGACGATCCCCGCCGCCAGTGCACGGTCCGCCAGCACCTCGACGCCGGCGCCGGGAGGCAAGCTGCCATCGAGCCGGCCTGCTTTGACCGCGGCCCGCAACTTGGCCTCTACGGGCTCGGCGATCACGGTCGCGTGGAGCGCGCGCTCGATCAGTCCCACCGGATCGTCATCCTCCGCGCCGATATAGATGCCAGCCGTCAATCGGTCGCGCGTGGCAGACGGCTCGATCAGCAGTCGCGCGACGTCCTGGCCGATCCGGTCGGAGGGCACCACGTAAGGCCGACCGAGCGGGAAGACGATGCGCCGCAGCGCGAACGCAATGACGCGGTTCGGGAAGTTGGAGATCACGCCTTCGAATGCGCTCTGCACCTTGAACATCGCATCCCATATTGCCCAGTGCATCAGCGGCGCGTCGGCGGCTTGCCGGCCTTCCATTTCGAAGCGCTTCAGCGTCGCGGAGCACAGATACATGAGCGAAAGAATGTCGCCCAGACGTGCGGACAGCTTTTCCTTCCGCTTCAGCGCGCCGCCCAGCGTGCCCATCGAAACGTCCGCGAGGAACGCGAGCGCCGCCGAAAAACGCGTCAGCTGCTGGTAATAGCGCCGCGTGTCCGGCGCGATTTCCGCGGGAACGGCGACGAAATGCGATCCGGTCCAGCCCATGACGAGCGTGCGCGCGAAGTTCGAAATGACGAAACGCACGTGGCCGAACAGCGCCGCGTCGAAGGCGAGTGACGCCTGTTCGGGGTCGGTGGCGCGCGTTGCCTTGATTTCCTGCAGCACGTACGGGTGGCAGCGAATCGCGCCCTGCCCGAAGATGATGAGGCTGCGCGTCAGGATGTTCGCGCCCTCGACCGTGATCGCGACCGGGTGCTGCATGTACGCGCCGCCGAGGAAATTCGCCGGCCCCATGCAGATGCCCTTGCCGCCGATGACATCCATGCCATCGTTGATGATCTGCCTTGCGCGCTCGGTGATGTGATATTTCGCAATCGCCGTCAGCACGGCCGGTTTTTCGCCCTGGTCGATCGCACCTGCGGTGACCACACGCGTCGCGTCCATCATGTAGAGGTTGCCGCCCATCCGCGCGAGCGGCTCCTCGATGCCCTCGAACTTGCCGATGGCGGTCTTGAACTGTGTGCGCACGCGCGCGTAACCGCCGACCCCGCGCACGGCGAGTATCGCCATGCCCGTGTTCGACGACGGCAGCGAAATGCCACGCCCGGCGGCGAGGCATTCCATCAACATGCCCCAGCCGCGGCCCAACATCGGCTGGCCGCCGATGACCCAGTCCATCGGAATGAAGACATCCTTTCCGGAATTGGGTCCGTTCTGGAATACCGCATTGAGCGGCATGTGGCGCCGGCCGATGACCACACCCGGATGCGCCGCCGGGATCAGCGCGCACGTTATCCCCAGGTCCTCCTTGCCGCCCAGCAGCTTCTCGGGGTCGAATGCGCGAAACGCGAGACCAAGCAGCGTCGCGACCGGACCGAGTGTGATGTAGCGCTTGTCCCACGTGACGCGAAGGCCCAGCGTGCGCCGGCCGTCGTGCTCGCCCCAGCAGACGAACGCAAAATCGGGCATCGCCGCGGCGTCGGAACCGGCACTGGGATTGGTCAGTGCGAAGCACGGCACCTCGATCCCTTTGGCCAGCCTCGGCAGGTAGTAGCGCTTCTGTTCCTCGGTGCCGTAATGCAGCAGCAACTCTCCGGGCCCGAGCGAGTTGGGAACCATCACCGTCACCGCCGCGGTGCCGCAACGCGTGGACAGGCGGGTAATGACCTCCGAATGTGCGAAGGCCGAGAAACCGAGACCGCCGTACTCCTTCGGGATGATCATTCCGAGGAAGCCCTTGTCCTTGATGTATTGCCAGACATGCGGCGGGAGATCCTTGTAGACGTTGGTCGTCTCCCAGTCGCTGGTCATGCCGCACAGCGTGTCGACTTCATGGTCGAGGAAGCGCTGTTCTTCGCCGGTCAGTGTCGGCCGCGGCGCGTCGAGCAACCGCTGCCAGTCCGGGCGGCCGGAGAAGAGTTCACCGTCCCACCACACGGTGCCGGCTTCGAGTGCGTCGCGCTCCGTCTGCGACATCGGCGGCATCAATTTCCGGAACGCGGATAGCACGCCATCGCTGACCAGCTTGCGCCGCAGCGCGGGGACGGCCAACGCCAGCGCGAACACGACGTATACGGCCGTGAACAGCAGATTCAGCGCAAGTGGCAGCAGGTGCGCGTACCAGGACGCCGCCAGCGCGGCCGCCGCGGCGAGACCCCACGCGCGGCCGGAAGCGTTGACGTAAGCGAGCGCAAGCGCGCCGAAGAGCAAGAGAAGGATGAAGAGTGCGGTAAGCATGGTCAGGTTCCTTGGTTTTCCAGTCGTCTTGGCCGGACGTCGGGTCCTGGTTCAGCGCTTGCGCGCCAGCGCGCCGTCGACTTCGCGCGTGACTTCGGTGAGGTCGGGCAACGGCGCGTTCAATCCCGCAAGCAGGAATGGCGCAAGCCTGCGCAGCAGGATTTCGTCACTGTTCGTTTCGCCCGGGCTCAACTCGCTGATGATCTTGTGCGCATCCGTGCCCGCCAATGTGTAGGACAGCGCACCCATGATGAAGTGCAGGCGCCAGGACAACTCCTTCCGCGGCAGGTGCGGCAAAGCACGCGCGAACGCCTCCTTGAAGCGCGCGATCATTTCGGCGTATTGCTCCGAAAGGAACTGCCGGATGAACGGCGCCGGATCGGCATAGGCGCGGCCCAGCAAACGCAGGAAATTCTTGCCGCCGCGCGCAGGATCACGCGCAAGTCGCAGCGCGGGGACAAACAACGCCATCAGGATGCGGTCGCACGACAGTGCGCCGGGCGCTGCATCGCGCTCGAGTTGATCCAGAAGTTCGACGCGTTCCTGGTTCATCGGATCCAGCCGTCGCGTCAGCACGGCCTCGAACAATTCTTCCTTGGTGCCGAAGTGATAATTGACGGCGGCCAGGTTTACTCCCGCGGCGGCCGTCATCGAACGCAGGCCGGTCGCCTCGAAGCCGTGTTCCATGAACAGCGCCTCGGCGGTGTCCAGGATCCGCTCCTTCGTGGCCAAGGCGCCGCGCGGCGTGCCGACGGAAATCACTTTCGCGTCCAATCTGCCTGCCTCCTGCTCGTGGCAATCATTGCTGCCGGTCGGCCTGTGCATGGCGCGCCGCCCCACTCGCGTATCGTCGCCGGAGCTTCCTCTCGGCCCACGCATCAATTAAACGTTTGTTTGAATCCTACGTTTTAACAGGGCCTGCTGTCAACAGCCGCCCACCGGGACGCTTCAGCGGCTGATGAAGACCGGAACGCGACGGGCCTTTAGGAAGCCCGAACCCGGTCCCTCGCGGTGGAGTGCGGATGCGCCCAGGAATTCGCTGGCGCAGCCTTTGCGCAATCAGGCCGAATAGCCGAGCACGGCAAAGAAATGGCACGTCGTGCCGGCGATCACGAACAGATGCCACACGAAGTGAGCGTAGCGTACGCGCGAGTCGAGCGTGAAGAACGCGACGCCCAGCGTATAGGCGAGTCCGCCCGCTGCAAGCAGGATAAGCCCCGGCGCCGCGATGTTCGTCAGCAGCGGCTTCGCAGCTATCACGACCAGCCAGCCCATCACGATGTATAACCCGGTGGACCACACCGGATGCGAGATGCGGTCGAACGCCTTGAGCGTGACGCCGGCGACGGCCAGCGCCCATACCAGCCCGAACAGCGTCCAGCCCCAGGGTCCGCCAAGCACTCCCAGCGTAAAGGGCGTGTAAGTCCCGGCAATGAGCAGGTAGATGGCGCCGTGGTCGAGCTTCTTCAGCAACCGTTTGGCGCGCGGATGCGGGACGGCATGATAGAGCGTCGACGCAAAGTACAGAAGCACCATCGTTCCCG
Organism: uncultured beta proteobacterium; assembly: GCA_963829415.1. Classification (GTDB taxonomy): domain Bacteria; phylum Pseudomonadota; class Gammaproteobacteria; order Burkholderiales; family Casimicrobiaceae; genus VBCG01. Next base: position 835,696 of record CAWHII010000001.1, read on the forward strand.
CGAATACGCTTGCGCCGGCGATGTTCACTGCGGAGCCGTGTCGCGCCGAGGCAAGGATCAGGAAAGGCACCGAAATGACGGCCGAGAGAAGGGCAACGCCATGACTGACGCTGTTGGCGATTTCTTCGCCCAACGATTGGGCTCGTTCGTCCATGGTCTGAATTCTCTCATGCGGCCGCCGCGGCGGCCGCATCGTCACAGCTACGCAATGAATCCACGCCGGCGATGCCAACATCCACGCGCTACAAAGGATGAACAACGCAAGGGAAACAGCGGCGGCGGCGACATGCAGCTACCGGATTGCAAAATAGGCGTTGGGCATGGGAAATGCCGGCACGCGGAGCGGAGCTGCTTGGTAACGCGGCCCGCTTCCGCCAACGTCAACGCCGCCAGGCCCTATGTCCGGTCAGCTGTTCCCGCCGTGTCTGCATATGCCGCGTCGATCTGCGGCGCGAGTCTGTTGAGCAGGATCGGTCGCTTCAGCTTGAGCGTAGGCGTCAGCAACCCATTGTCCACACTCCAAGGCTCCTGCTGCATCACGACCCGCCGCACGCGAGTCCAGCGAGGAAACTTCTTCAGCTGATCGTTGGCGCGCCGGATCAATGTCCTTTCGTCCGTCTCCTGCGTGACTGCGAGCAGCACGACGTACGGCCTGCCTTCGGCCACCAGCATCACCTGCTCGAACACGGGATCGTTCAGGATCGCGAACTCGGCATCCTGCGGCGGCAGCTTCTCGCCATTGGACATGACGAGAATATCCTTCGCGCGACCGCGAATGTAGATCCTGCCGGCGTTGATCTCGGCAATATCGCCGGTGCGCAGCCACCCATCCGCGGTAAGCGTCGCCCGCGTCGCCTCTGGATTCTTCCAGTAGCCCAGCATCACGTTGGGCCCCCGCGCCAGCAGTTCGCTCCCCTCGCCCAGGCGAATCTCGATGCCCGGCAGCGGCGGGCCGACGGATTCGGGGACATTGTCGCCGTCGCGGTTCACCGAAATGACCGGCGACGCTTCCGTCATGCCATAGCCCTGCAGCATCGAAAGCCCCAAACCGATGAAGGTGCGCGCGAGCGACGGATCCAGTGCCGCCCCGCCGACGACCGCTATGCGCATGCGGCCGCCCAGGCGCGCAAGCACGGGCTTGCCGACCAGCTTGCGCAATCCCGGAACGAGCATGCGATCGACGACGCTGCCTTGCCTTGTCGCGACGCGAAACCCGCGCGCAACGCAGGCATCGAAAAGCCTCCTCTTCGCTGGCGACTTCGCCAGTGAAGCGTCGAGGCGCGAGCGAAAGAGATCGAAGATGCGCGGCACCGCGAAGATCACCGTCGGCGCCTGCGTCTTGAGGTCATCGGCAACCTGCGCCACACCGCGGGAAAAAGCCACCATGGCACCCAGCGACAACGGCAGGTAGTAACCCCCCGTGCGTTCGAACATGTGCGACAGCGGCAGGATCGACAGGAACAGGTCTTCCGGCTGTGCCATCCCTGTCTGCCCGCATTGCCCGACATTGGCGATGATGTTGCCGTGCGACAGCATGACTCCCTTCGGGCGTCCGGAAGTTCCGGAGGTGAAACAGATCGTCGCCAGCGCGTCGTCGGCGAGTTCGTCCACGGTGAGTTCCGCTGCCGCCTCTGGCAGGAAGGTCGCGGGCGACGCGGCGGTCTCGCCGTCGGCCGGGCACAACACCACCAGCGGCGGCAGCGGATGTGCAGGATCGGCGCTCTTCGCGAGTGCCGCGGCAAGGCGCGAATTCTCGACGACCAGCAGCCGAGCGTCCGCGTGTCCGACGCACCACACGGCGCTGTCGGCATTGTCGTCGACGTACAGCGGGACGACGACCAGGCCCATGCCCAGTGCGGCGAGGTCGATCGCGACCCAGTTGAGGCCGTTCCGAACGCTTAGCGCAACCCGGTCGCCTGCGACAAAACCGTCGCGCCGGAATGCCGCCTGCCATCGGCGAACCAGTGCGGCGACCTCTTCAACCGTCACGTCGCGCCACGCGCCGTCGACATGATGGCGGAACAGGGCGTGCGTCGGCCGCGTCAGGTGCCGCGAAAAGAAATGGGCGATATTGCCGGGCATCTGTCCTCCGGAAGCCGCGGTGCGCGCGGTCAGGGACCCGCAATACTCCATTCGAAACTGGCCGTCTTGCATTCAGTTCCGAATCGGGTGTTACAGGGCACAGGTCCGACGGATTGTGCCTAGTTGGAGGTCTAGAATCCATCACCGCGGCGGGCGTTTGGCTATACTGCGCGCGGGAGGAAGCCCCTGATGGCAAATATTTCGATCGCCCGCAAGCATTCGCTGACTCACAAGAAGGCAAGGGACGTCGCGGAGAAAATTGCGAAGGACCTGAACAAGCGCTTCGACCTCGAATACGAATGGCACGGCGAACACATCGAGTTTGAGCGCCCGGGAGTCACCGGGCGCATTCACGTGGGCAAGGACCGTATCAAGCTCGACGTGCACCTTGGCTTGCTGCTGAGCATGCTGAAGCCAACGATCGAACGGGAAATCGACGTGCAGCTCGACAAGCTGATTGGCTAGATCTTTCCGCCCGCGCCGGACTGTGACGAAACGCGGAACAGCAGCGGATCGGCAAAGGGATCCGTCGCGCCACCGATGATCGCCTCCATGATCTCGGTTTCCCTGGTATCGACTGTGCGCAGGAATTCTTTCGCCCCGTGCATGGCGCGAAAGGCCGCGAAGCCGCGCTCGAGGAAATCCTGCAGACCGGACATGCCCGCGAGTCGCGCCGGCTGCCGCATCATCGCGAGCGCCGTGCGAATCAGCGGCTTGCCGACATGGGCGTCGAGGGCGGTCCCGATGTCGACGATCAACTTGATCTGGCGGCGGCGCATCGGGAAATTGCCGGCGCGGCGGTAGGCCTTGCAATATTCGGGCACATTGAAATGCCCGTCCGCGCGGGGGAGCCGGGTAAGCAGCGCCCGGTCGAGTTCCTGCGACAGCGCGTTCAACTCCGTCGCGAGCGCCACGGTTGCGATCACGCGTTCCGGCAGCACCTTCACCATGAGCGGAACCACACGAGAAAGGTCGGCGTCGCGGCGGCTGAAATCGCCGGGGCCATAGAGGTCGTTCTGGAAGAAGGCGACGGCCGCCCCGTAGCGGGGATCGGCAGCAAGGTCGGCGTAGGTCATCCGCAATCGTCGCGCCTGCCAATGCGCGACGCGCTCCAGGGAACCCGCGAGGATCGGGTTCCCGGTGCGTTCGGCGTGGAGACGCTGGACGCGTGACAGTTCGCGTACGAGTGCCGCCGATGGGTCCGGAACGAATTCGATTTCGGTCATGAATGCTTTCGCGGAAGCCCCGGGTATCGACCCGAGATCGCGTTTCCCCATGAGTCTATCCGATGCCCGGCGCTTTTTATGTCGGAATATTCCCCAAATCGATCAACCCTCGCCTGCCGCCTCAATTTTCATATTCTTACTTTAGATTGATTCCTCTACCCGCGCTGTTTAATGTCGGGGACACGCGCCGGATGCTCTGGCCCGCGTTGGCCATTCACGCCTGCACCACACTCCACGATCCATGATTTCCAGACGCACGTTCATCATCACCGGGCTGCTGGGTGCCACCGCGCTCGCTACCGCGCGCTGGCTTCGCGGCCCGAATGCGCCTCCGGGCGACGCATCCTTTCGTGCGCTCGACGCAGACGCGCAGGCAATCCTGCTCGCCATCGTCCCCGTGTTGCTGGCCGGCGCACTGCCGGTGGCTGCCGACGCGAAGCGAGTGGCCGTTGCCGACACCGTGCGTGGCATCGACAGCGCCATATGGGGACTTGCACCGAGCGCGCAGGACGAGCTGCGGCAATTGTTTGCGCTGCTGGCGCTGCCGCCTGCACGTCTCGCGATTGCGCGCGTGAGCGAACCGTGGAGCCAGGCTTCCGAGGCCGATGTGCGCGCTTGCCTTGATCGCTTCCGCCGCAGTTCGCTGACGCTGCTCCGCTCCGCGTATGGCGCGTTGCATCAACTCACGTTCGCCGCCTGGTACGGCAATAAGGCGGCGTGGTCGCGCATCGGCTACCCGGGTCCACCGGATTTTTCCGCATGACGTCCGCTCGCACCCCGGGGATCCCCGACCCCTTCGTGAACGGCCTGGCATCAGGATGGAAGGTGATCGATGCGCGCGCGCTCGCGCAGGACATCGCCCTTGACGCCGATGTCGCGATCGTCGGCAGCGGTGCAGGTGGCGGCACGGCGGCGGAAATTCTCGCGCTGGCCGGACTGACGGTGGTGGTGCTGGAAGAGGGGCCGCTCAAGACGTCGAGCGATTTCCGCATGCGCGAGTCGGAAGCCTATCCGGATCTGTATCAGGATTCCGCGGCGCGCAAGACGCGCGACAAGGCGATCAACATCCTCCAGGGCCGTTGCGTGGGCGGCGGCACGACTGTCAACTGGACCAGTTCATTCCGCACGCCGCCGGAGACGCTGGCATTCTGGCAACGCGAATTCGGGCTTGCCGGGTTCACCGTGGAAGACCTTGCCCCCTGGTTCGCGCAGATGGAGGCGCGGCTGACGATCGGGCCCTGGGAGGTCGCGCCCAACGCGAACAATGAAACGCTTGCACGCGGCGCGAGGAAAATCGGCATTGCCGCGTCGGCCATCCGTCGCAACGTCACAGGGTGCTGGAACCTGGGCTACTGCGGCATGGGCTGCCCCATCAACGCCAAGCAGTCGATGCTGGTCACGACGATACCCGCCGCACTGGCGAAAGGCGCCACGCTCGTGACCCGCGTACGCGTGCGCAACCTCGTGCAGAAAGACGGTCGCGTGACACAGCTGGAAGGCAACGCGATGGACGCGCAAGGCATCGCGCCAACGCCACGCAACGTGCGCGTACGGGCCAGGGCGTTCATTTTGGCGGCCGGCGGGATCGGCACTCCGGCACTTCTGATGCGCAGCGGCGCGCCCGATCCCCACGGCATACTGGGCAAGCGCACCTTCCTGCACCCGGCCGTCGTGTCGGCCGCGCTCATGCCCGATCGTGTCGACGGCTTCGCAGGCGCCCCGCAGACCATCTATTCCGACCACTTCCTTGGCACGCAGCCGATCGACGGTCCCCTCGGCTACAAGCTCGAGGCGCCGCCGCTGCATCCGGTCCTGACCGCAATTACGTTGCCGGACGACGGCGTCGCGCACGCCCGATGGATGCAGGATTTCCCGCGGATGCAGGTCCTGATTGCGCTCCTTCGCGACGGCTTCAATCCCGAAAGTCAGGGTGGCAACGTGCGCCTGCGCGACGACGGGACGCCCCAGCTCGACTACCCGTTGCTGCCTTTGCTCTGGGATGGCGCACGGCGCGCGCTGCGTTCGATGGCCGAAATCCAGTTCGCGGCCGGCGCAAAGCTCGTCATGCCGGTCCATGCCGAAGGCGCGGCCTTCAACAGCTTCGCCGACGCCCGAGCCGCAATCGATGGCTTCGCGCTGCAGCCTCTGGTCACGCCCGTGGTGTCCGCGCATGTCATGGGGGGCGCGCCCCTCGGGCCGGATCCGAAACGCGCGGTCGTCGCGAGCACCGGCCGCCACCACCAGATCGAGAATCTGTATGTATTCGACGGCTCGCTGTTCCCGACGTCGATCGGCGCCAATCCACAATTGTCGATCTACGGCATTGTCGCGCGCCTTGCGACGGCCCTCGCGCAGGACCTCGCGCCGCGTCGCTGATCGGGCACGCTGCGCCGCGCGCGGCATGGCCGCGATTAGTGTGATTGCTCTAGGCGATTGGCGTAGCTTGAACATGTAATTTGAACATCAGGGGCTTGATCGTTGCGCCTCGCGTTCATTCCGGCATTGCCGAAACCGTCAAGGAGACTTCACCATGCGTACCATGATCCTGAATCGTAATACCCCCTACGGCGACGCCGTCCTCGCCGCTTCCCGTCAAATGTGGCTCGCGAGCCTTGGTGCCGCTGTCGTTTCGCGCGAGTGGGCGCAAGCCGAAGCCCATAATGTCTTCCGCACGCTGGTGAAGGAAGGCACCGCTGTCGAATCGAAGGCCATTCGCATGGTCGGCGACGGACTGGAAGTGTCCTTCACCCGCGCCAACGCGGTCTGGAAGAAGACTCGGTCCACCGTTGAATCGACGGTCCGGCAGTTGGCCGATACGGCTGTCACGCTGGCTCAGAAGAGCATTCCGCGCTCGCTGCCGAAGGTCACGCTGCCCGCGATGCTGAAGACATCGTCGACGGTCAAGACCAAGCAGGCCGCGAAAAGGACGGTCGCCAGGACCAAGCGCGTGATCAAGACGCGTGCGACCAAGACCGTGAAGCGCGCCAAGCGTAACGTCCGGAGCGCCACGAAGAAGTAATTCTCCGCTAACATTGCGTGTGAGGGCCGCCGTCAGATGCGGCCCGCACAACACGCTTGAGGAGAACCATGCCGGACAAGAAGGCATCCGGGCGTCCCGCGCCGTCCCGGACGCGCGGGCGCCGACGCGCCCGCGCAACTTCCACCCCGTCGGCCCTTTCCGCTGCCAAGGCCGACAGTTCGTCTGTCCCTGCGCCGGCAAAGATAGGTCTGGCCCTTGCCGGGGGAGGTCCGCTGGGAGGCATCTACGAGGTCGGCGCGCTGCTTGCGTTGGCCGACTCCTTCGACGGCCTCGATTTGAATCGGCTCGACGCCTATGTGGGCGTCTCGTCCGGCGGGTTTGTTGCCGCCGCGCTGGCCAACGGCATTACTCCGGCACAGATGTACCGGCTGTTCATCGCCGACGGCGCCGATGCGGCACTGAAACCCGAAATATTCCTGCGGCCGGCCTTTGGCGAGTTCGGCCGACGCTTAGCCTCGCTCCCCGCGCTCGCGATGCGCGCGTCGATACAGTATCTGCGCGATCCGTTCCACCGCGGCATCATGGAATCGTTCGCCACGCTCGCGCAGGCGGTGCCCACCGGCATCTTCGACAACCGCGCGATCGACGCCTTCTTGGCAGGCCTGTTCGCCGCGCCGGGCCGCACCAATGACTTCAGGAAGCTCGGGCGCAAGCTGTTCCTGGTCGCCACCAACCTCGATACCGGGGCATCGGTGACTTTCGGCGCACCCGGCCATCACCACGTGCCGATCTCGCGCGCCATCGAGGCCTCGAGCGCGTTGCCGGGTCTCTTTCCGCCGGTGGCAATCGACGGCGAGCATTATGTCGACGGCGCGCTCAACAAGACGCTGCATGCATCGGTAGCGCTGGACGAAGGCGTTTCGCTGCTCTTTTGCGTCAATCCGCTCGTCCCCTTCGACGCCAGTTCCACCGCGCATCGTGGCGGACTCTCCAAGCGCAAGCTCAATCAGGGCGGGTTGCCGCTGGTGCTGGGCCAGACCTTTCGCGCGATCATCCATTCGCGAATGAAAGTGGGCATGGAGAAGTACGGGCGCCAGTATCCCGATGCTGCGATCATACTGTTCGAGCCCGGCCCGGAGGACGCGGACATGTTCTTCGCAAACATCTTCAGCTATGGCCAGCGCAGACGGCTGTGTGCGCTCGCATTCGAGCGGACGCGCGGGAACCTCCTCGCCCGAGCCGATGCGCTCGCACCCACGCTCGCGCGCCACGGCATCAAGCTGCGCCTCGACCGCCTCGGGGACCCCGCGCGCGGCGTGACGGATGCGCTGACCGATCCGCGTCCGCTGCATGCGCAAGAGCGTCACAGTGTCCGCGGCACCGCGCGCGATCTGCGCCACACGCTCGGCCATCTCGAACGCTGGCTCGCCGGCGCACACTAGCCGCGCTTCCGCGGCAACGGTGAATCGACGCGTCGCGTTCGCAGCGAATTGCCTGCCATGCCGGAAAGGAAGCGGCCGCGCCGCACACCGCAACGGATTCTCGAGACCAGCCTCGCGCTCTTCAACCGCTTCGGCGAGCCCCACATCACGACGGCGGATATCGCCGACGAGATGAACATCAGCCCCGGCAATCTGTACTACCACTTTCGCAACAAGGACGACATCATCGGCGCGCTCTACGACGCGCTGGAAGCCGGAATCACGCCGCTGCTGGCGCTTCCGGACCGGCGTGCCGCGGGCGTCGAGGACCTCTGGCTGCTGCTGCACCTGCTGTTCGAGCGCATGCGCGAATACCGGTTCTTCTATCGCGACCTGGACGAAATCACGTCGCGCAACCGGAGAATCGCATCCCGCTTCGCGAGCCTCACCCGCCGCGGCGAAAACACCGTGATAGAGTTGTGTCGGGGGCTGGTGGCGACAGGGGAAATGCGCGCGTCAGAGCGCGAAATCGCCTCCCTCGCGTCCAATGTGTCGCTCGTCGCCACCTACTGGATGTCGTTCCAGCGGATCGGCGCCCATCACGGCGGCGACGCGGTCGATGGCGATGACGCCGCCGTCAGCCTGGATCGTGCGGCCTACCAGGTGCTGGCGCTCATCGCGCCCTACCTTGTCGGCGATGGACGCACGCTGATCGAGCGGCTGGGCGAGAATTATCTCTGAGGTCTGATCGACGGAGGTCGCAATGGCGAAGAAGTGGACGAAGTTCCCGCATGCCGACAAGGCTTACGTCTATGACGCGGCGGGGCTGAAGAAGCACTGGGCACGCCTGCACCGCGGGGACTGCGAGCCGTTCCCGAAGGATGCCGATGTCCAGGACGCATGGCGTTATTTCCACGCCGGCGAATTCGCGCAGGCCGTCGACGCGGGCCTTGCCGCCGGGGGTCCGGGCATCAACGCCGCAGTCAAGGCGCAAACGGTGTACGCCCATTACATCGAGAAATCCGAAAAGGCGAAGCTCGCGATGTTCGAGGAGGCCGCAGCATGGGCCGACGAGCGCCGCAGCAAGGCACCGAAGGATGCAAACGCGCACTACCTGTACGCGTTCGCGCTCGGCCGCTACGGCCAGGGCATTTCGGTGGCGAAGGCTCTGGCGCAGGGCTTTGGAGGCAAGATCAAGGACGCGCTGGTCGCCACACTAAAACTGGAGGCGAAGCATGCCGACGCGCACATCGCCTACGGCTCCTATCAGGCCGAAGTGATCAACAAGGCCGGTGGCCTCGTCGCCGGCTTGACCTATGGTGCCAAGAAGGACTCCGCGATCGAGCATTTCGAAAAGGCCGTCAAGCTCAATCCCGAATCCGCGATCGCCCGGATCGAATTCGCGAACGGCCTCATCCTGCTGTTCAGCAAGAGCAGGCTCGACGATGCCACCGCACTCTATGAAGAGGCGGCGGCGATGAAACCGATGGATGCGATGGAGCGGCTGGACGTCGAACTCGCGAAGTCGGAGCTGGAATAGTCTGAGGACCCGCCGGCGAATCACTCACGGATGAGCGGATGCAGTACGGCAAGGTGCCGGGCACAGCGTTCGCGCTGATGCAGCTGGTCTTCTTTGCCGGGAATGCAGGTGCGCAGAACAAGGGTGCGCCTTCAGGCACCGACGGCCGCCGCGGCTTCTTCGGGATCGAGATCGCCGTCGCGCGGCCAGGCCGCCATCAGCGTCGTCAGTACGAGTTTTTCGAATTCCGGCTGGAAACGCGAAATCACCCGTTCTGGATCCGGGCAAAGCGTACGGTCGGTGATGAGGCCGAACTGCACTTCGCCGTTGTAGGAAAGAATCGACACCCCCATTCCGATATTGCCCGACTGAGGCACCCAGAACAGGAACCTCTCGATCTTTCCACCCGCCAGATACAACGGCTGCTGCGGGCCGGGAACATTGGTCATCACGGCCGTTGCGTTGCGCGCCAGAACCGTCACCAGCTGGTCCTGCAGGACTTTCGGCCCGACGCCGGCCGCCGCGAGCAACCCGAGCGTGAGCAGCGGTTGGAAACTGCCTTTCAGCGCCGCCATGTTCGCACGCACCGCATACAGTCGCTCGATCGGATTTTCGATGCCGATCGGCAATTCGAGGAACACGACGCCGAACTGATTGCCGAGCTTGTACGCCTTCTCCATCGGACGCAGGTTGATGGGTACCAGCGCCCGCACCATCACGCCGGCGACGTCGTCGCCCTTGTCTTCCAGGTAGCCGCGCAAAGCTCCTGCGACGCAGGACAAAAGCACGTCGTTCACCGACGCTCCGAGCGCCTTGCCGATCGCCTTCACTTCCCCCAGCGGCAGCGGGTCCGCCCAGGCGACCCGCTTGCCGAGCGAAGGTTGACCCTTGAAGCGCGTGGGTGAGTCCTGCGGCATGAGCGCGAGCTTCGCCAGCTCCGCGGTGATCGCGGTGCCCTGCCCGGCGAGCGCGACGGCCTTCGCGGGATCGTCCCAGATCGCAGCGCCCTTTTCGATCAACGTCGCGGCGATCGACCTCGCGGTGCTCATGACGCCCGACAGCGGCGCCAGCAGATGGCTGAGCGACTCGTCGGGGTCGCGGCGCCGGCGCGGCTGCGGCTCGAATGGCATCGCCGGCGGTCCATCGGCGGTCGCATCCGTCATCGACAGCATGACGCGGACCAGCGCTATGCCGTCCGCGTAACTATGATGCATCCGCATTACCAGCGCGCTGCCGCTGGCGTAGTTGTCGATGAGATGGAACTGCCACATCGGCCGCGACGGGTCGAGCGGCGTACATGCCAGCCGCGAGACGAGCGTCTGCAGTTCGCGCCGGCCGGCCCTTCCGGGGAGCGCCTCGTGGACAAGGTGATGGTCGAGATCGAATTCCGGATCGGTCTCCCAGAATGCACCGGCCGCCGTTTCGACGGCGCGCTGGCCGAAGCGCCGGAAGACCAGGAAGCGTTCGGTGATCACCTTCCGCAAGCGCACGGGCGAAATCTTTTCGCGGAAGACAAGCACGCCGCTGATCATCATCAGGTTATGCGGGCGGTCCATGCGCAGCCACGCGGTGTCGACCGCGGACATCTTTTCGCGTTTGGGTTTCGAAGCCATGATCGACGTAGGAAGGGAAGCGGGTGCGAAGGCGTTGCGTGCGTCTTTGCGTTCGCGCTAAAGTAGCACGAAGACGTCAAATCAGGATACAAGGAGGAGAGCCCCATGGCCACCAAGCCTGCGAAGGACGACCTGAAGGCAAAGTTCGAGGCCGCCGCCGCCGCCGCGAAGAAGACGAAGAAGAAGCCCGACAACGCGACGCTGTTAAAACTCTACTCGTACTTCAAGCAGGCCACCGAGGGCGACGTCAAGGGCGACCGGCCGGGCGGCTTCGACTTCGTCGGCGGAGCCAAATACGACGCATGGGCCAAGTTGAAGGGGAGCAGCAAGGACGAGGCGATGACCAATTACGTGAAGCAGGTCGACAAGCTCAATCGCGACTGAACTGTCCGGCCATCAACGACTGGGACCGCCGTTGCTCGGCGGGCCTTGCTGCAACCAGAGTCCGGCTGCTTCTGCTATTTGCGCGCGGCCTTGGTCACCGGCTTGGCCAAGTTCGTCACCGCGCGCTTGACCTTGCGCCGCTTGGGCAAAGCCTTCGGCGCGGAACGGTGCGCGGGCGTGACGCCGGTCGCCTTGATGAGTTCATTGACGGCCTCGGACAGCACATCAACGCGCTTGACCAATCGCTGGACATCGTTCTGCGTATAGACGCCGAGCTTCGACAACGCGCGCTCCACGCGGTCTTCGAATACCTGCTCGAGTTTGTCCCAGGTTCCGCCGACGCCCTTTTGCACTTCCTTGACTTTGGCGCTCGCGGCACCACGCGCCATCGCCGCGGTATCGGATGCGGCTTTCCGCGTCTTCGACTCGAGCGACTCGCCCTGCTTCACCAGTGTTTCGAACACTTTCGTCCCCTCTGCCTGCGCACGCGCAAACGCCCCCAAACCGGCGAGCCAGATCTGGCGCGATGAATCGAGCACGGACTGCGACATGTCCTTGGCCTCGCCTGCTTCACTGACGGTCGCTCCGGCTTTCGTTTTCTTCAACATCGTGATACCTCCAGTGGTTCCTGCCGGCCATGATGGCGCGCTTGTTCGCAGTTCATTTTAGGCGGCTCGGCTAGAGCAATCATACTAAACAGGAGGCCACGCCGGGCCGTTGGCAGGAGGCCACGCCGCGCCGTTTCCGAAGAGGCCCCCGGGGTGTTGGTACCTCGCCAACGACGGATGCCGCACCGGTCCCCGGGGGTACAATCGCCCCTCCGCAGCGGGCGCCGCACACACGGTGCCTGCCAAGACCAGAATGCAAGGAGGATGCAATGGCCTATTTTGTCACCGGCGCGACCGGATTCATCGGACGGTTTCTTGTCCGCAATCTTCTGAAGCGCGGCAAGCCGATTTACGTGCTCGTGCGCAAGGGATCGCTTTCGAAACTGGCCGCGCTGCGGTCGGAATGGGGCGCTACCGAAAAGGAAATCATCCCCGTCGTCGGCGATCTGGCAAAGAAGAATCTGGGCGTGGCGGACGCAGACCTGAAAAAACTCAAAGGCAAGGTCGAGCATTTCTTCCATCTGGCCGCGATCTACGACCTCAAGGCTAGCGCGGAAGACCAGCAGGCGGCCAATGTCGAGGGCACGCGGCACGCGGTGCAGTGCGCGCAGGCGCTCTCCGTGGGTTGCTTCCATCACGTCAGTTCCATCGCCGCGGCCGGACTCTACGACGGCGTGTTCCGCGAGGATATGTTCGAGGAGGCCGAGGACCTCGACCACCCGTATTTCAAGACGAAGCACGACTCCGAGGCGATTGTCCGCAACGAGTGCAAGCGCCCCTTCCGCATTTTCCGTCCCGGCTTTGTCGTCGGCGATTCCAAGACTGGCTACATCGACAAGATCGACGGGCCGTACTACTTCTTCAAGTTTCTCCAGAAGATGCGCAACATGCTGCCGCCATGGATGCCCATGATCGGTATCGAAGGCGGCCGCCTGAACATTGTCCCGGTCGACTACGTCGTCGACGCGCTCGACTACCTCGCGCACAAGAAGGGGCTGGACGGAAGATGCTTTCACCTCACCGACCCCGAGCCGTACCGCATCGGAGAAGTGCTCAATATATTCGCGAAGTCCGGTCACGCTCCGCAGATGACCATGCGGTTGAATGCCCGGATGTTCGGCTTCATCCCGGCGCCCCTTCTCTACGGGATCGGGTCTCTCTCGCCGGTGAAGCGGATGGTGCGCGCCGTGCTGCATGACCTCGGCATCCCGAAGGACGTGTTCCAGTTCATCAACTGGCCAACCCGCTACGACAACCGCGAAACGGCGAAGGCCTTGAAGGGGTCCGGCATCAGCGTGCCTGCACTCGAATCCTACGCGCCGAAACTCTGGGATTACTGGGAACGCAATCTCGATCCGGATCTCTTCATCGATCACACGCTGTCGGGTCGCGTGAAGGACCGGGTCATTGTCATCACAGGCGCTTCGTCCGGCATCGGCCGCGCCACGGCGATCAAGATGGCCACTGCCGGCGCCCGGGTGATCCTGGTTGCGCGGGGTGAGGAAAAGCTCCTCGAGACCAAGAAGGAAATCGAGGCGACTGGCGGCAGATGCTGGATGTACACCGCCGACGTCTCCGACATGGCCTCCTGCGACGCGCTGGTCGCGCGAGTGCTGAAGGAGCATGGCGCCTGCGATTTTCTGGTCAACAATGCCGGCCGCTCGATCCGCCGCGGGGTGCTCAATTCCTTCGACCGCTTCCACGACTACGAGCGGACGATGCAGTTGAATTATTTCGGCGCGCTGCGGCTCATCATGGGCTTCCTGCCGAAAATGATCGAGCAGAAGCGGGGCCACATCATCAACATTTCGTCGATCGGCGTGCTGTCGAACGCGCCGCGGTTTTCCGCGTACGTCGCGTCCAAGGCCGCGCTCGATTCCTTCGCGGCCTGCGCGGCGTCGGAATTCCTCGACAAGGGCGTCAATTTCACGACCATCAACATGCCGCTGGTGCGCACGCCGATGATTGCGCCGACGAAAATGTACGAGAACGTGCCCACGCTGTCGCCTGAACAGGCCGCGGACCTGGTCGTCGAGGCAATCGTCTACCGGGCGGTGCGCATCGCGACGCGGTTGGGCATCTTCGGCGCGGTTTCGCATGCGGCCGCGCCCCGACTTACGCAGATCATGCTCAATACCGCATTCAACATGTTCCCGGATTCGGCCGCGGCGCAGGGTAAGAAAGGTGAGTTGGCCGCGAAGCAGGAACTTTCCCCCGAGCAGATCGCATTTGCCCAGCTCACTCAGGGGATCCACTGGTAGCAGCGCGCTGGATCTGCGCGACCACCTTCGCCAAGACCACGGGATCGTCCAGGAGCGCGTTGTGCGCGATGCCGGTCAGGACGATGTTCTCGCCCCAGTCAATGCGCGAAGATGTCTGTGGCGTGACCATCGAGTCGTGCCACGACCAGATGGACGCCACGGGAACACCATCGGCGCCGTCTGCATTGCCGTTGAGCGCAGACAGCCACGCGTTCTTCGGGCGCATCTGTGCGAGTGACGCGCCTGCCATCAGCCAGGCGTGCATGCTCCCGTAGTGGGGCGTGCCGATGGTGATGAGCCGTCGAACTCTTGCACCTCCGTATTGACGCAGGTAGGCGCGGGCAACGAGCCCGCCCATGCTGTGGCCGACCAGGACGACCTGCGCGGCACCGGTCGCGGCCTCGATGCCGGCAATCCTGTCGGCAACCTGATCCGCGAAGTGTTCGATCGACGCCAGCGGCGGTCCGTAGGAGAGCGCGTACACAGGGCCCATTCCGCAATTTTCGAGATGGCGGCGAAATCCGCTCCATACGCCTGCATTGCAGCCGACACCATGCAGCAGCAGGATCGGCAATCTCGCGGGCGCGGGTCTGGGGTCCGGCATCAACCATCGGTACAGGATCATGCGCGGAACCGAGCGGGCGAGTGCCCGGAATTCGCGGCCGAACATCGCGATCCGCGCCGACAGCGGAAGGTGGATATCGTCGGGACGCTCCGCGCGAAACCACCATCCGAGTGCGGACCAGAAGCTGGTCAGCAACAGCGGGATCGCGAGGTAGGCAAACGGAACCCCGACGACGAACGGCCACGCAGGTGCGCCGTGCGCGACCGCGTGGTACGCCCACGCGCCGTACGCCACGGATCCGGCGGCGACAATGGCTGCGAGGATAAACGCGGTCCACATGACAGTAGAAATACCCCGCGGCGCTACTGCTGCCGCCTTCGCGGTCAGGCTGGCGAAGGTGCGAGTGTCTTGCGGAAGCGGTTCAACTGCTGCACCGATTCGAACCTTTCGCCGAACAGCGACGAGAGATTCTTCAGGATCATCGCGACCACGCGCTTCTCCCACCCTGCGTCGAAGCGGATCTGCTCGTCGAGCCAGCGCTCCAGCCACGAGGGATCGGGCAGTCGGCTCTGGACGGTATCGAGCGGAAACAGTTCGCTGTTCACATGCAGGTTGGTCGGGTGCAGCGGCTTTCTGGTGCGCGACGAGCTCGCCATCAGCACGCCGATCTTCGCGAACGAGCGCTTGACCTCCGCGCCCCCGCGTTCGATCGCGCGTTTCATGAAGCGAAGGTATGCGCCGCCGTGTCGGGCCTCGTCCCTCGAAATGAGTTCGTAGATCTTCTTGATCACCGGCTCCGTATGCCATTCCGCGGCGCAGCGATACCAGTGGTTCAAGCGAATCTCGCCGCAGAAATGCAGCATCAGCGTCTCGTCGGCGGGCGCCGGGTCGAATTCAAAGCGCACCGCGTGGAGCTCGGCCTCCGTCGGCAGGAATTCCGGTCGGAAGCGGCGCAGGTATTCCATCAGCACCAGCGCGTGCTTCTGTTCCTCGAAGAACCAGATCGACATGAACGCGCAGAAATCGCTGTCCTGGCGGTTGTCGCGCAGGAACATTTCCGTGGCCGGAAGCGCCGACCATTCGGTGATGGCATTCATCTTTATCGTCTGCGCCTGCTCGTCGGACAACCGGGCGCCGTCAAACATGGCCCACGGCACGTCGTGAGCCAGATCCCAGCGCACCGACTCGAAGGCCTTGAAAAGTTGGGGGTAAAGCATGCCATGGCTCCCTTCCGCGGACCTTGCCATTCTACCTCGCGGCCCGCATCCATCATGGTGTGCGCGCGGGCCGTCAGGACCGGCCAGGATGGGATCGGGCGGGGACCTCGATTCGGCGCGTGCGTGCCGGTCGCTCCGGCAACCCGCACGAAACTGTTCAAGCAGGCTGGGGAATCCAGTGCGAGCGCCAGCTGCGCAGCGCGTTGATGATCGACGCCAGGTCCGGGATGAGCATGATGCCCGGCATCGTCTTGCGCACCCGCCGCGTCATCTCGCCGCCCGCCCAAAGGGAGGTTGATGCCGGAAGCTGGCGGCGTAGTGTCGCGAGGCCATCGCTCGCCTGGCGCACCGGGAACGCGGCGGAAAAACTGAGGGCGACGATATTCACCTTGTGCGCGATCGCGGCGCGGCGAATGTCCTCCAGCGGGGTCTGGGGTCCCAGCGAAATGCATTGGACTCCCTCGGGAACCATCAACGCCTCGACCATCAGCAGGCCGAGGCCATGCTGTTCGGTTGGCAATGTCGTGAGCAGGACCTTCGGCGTGCCTGTCTGCCGGGGGAACGCGTTGATCGCGGTGCGAATCGCCACTTGCAACTGCTCCGTGTACAGGTGTTCCTCGAAGATCTGCAGTTCGCCCTGCATCCAGGCGTCCCCTACCGCCCGGTTGAGCGGCGTGATCGTCTCCAGGACGAACTTCTGCAGCCCCTGCCGCATCAGCATGTTGGCCAGCGTGTGCTGCAGCGAAGTGGCGTCGTGACTTTTCAGCATCGTCAGCACGTCGCGCTCGAGTGCCGGTGCCATCGCGTCGCGCCGCGGCGGCGTCCTCGCATCGGCCATCGCGTTCAATTCCTCGATCGTCAGCGTCATGATTTTGCCCGGCCGCAGGCCTACATCCATCAGGCGCTTGACTGCCCGCAACTTGCCGATGTCGATGACCGTATATTGGCGCTCGCCATTGTCGTCGCGCCCCGGTTTCGGGAACCCATAGCGGCGCTCCCACATGCGCAGAACGTCCTTGGACAGGCCTGTTTCCCGCTCCACGCCGCTGATATTGAGTGTGATCGAAGATTCCACGGGCTTATTCATATTGTCTTGGACGAATGGTTGACATTAGCGTATTTGGCGGCTATTGTAGCGACGAAATCGCTTTTTGTCCAGGACAAACATGGAAATCGACAAGAAAATGTCTACCTCAACAAGGCCGAACGGCCCAGAACGCGCGCTGGAGATCCGCGCGCGCCGGCAAGTCGGCCGCATTCGCCCCGGCCTCGCCATGCTTGTCCTGCTGGCGTGGGTAGTGAATGCCAACCAGGTAGGCGCGGCCGACCTGCCGGTATCGCCGGATGCGCCATGCCCCGCGCTGCTGCAGCACACGTTCAACCGGCTGCAGACCGGCGAGCCCCAATCGCTGTGCCAGTTCCAGGGCAAGGTTCTGCTCGTCGTCAATACCGCAAGCTACTGCGGTTACACGCACCAATATGAAGGTCTGGAGACGATGTACCGCAAGTACAAGGACCGCGGGCTGGTCATCGTGGGGTTCCCATCCAACGACTTCAGCCAGGAGCCGGGCAGCAACAAGGAGGTTGCGGAATTCTGCCGCACCACCTATGGCGTCGACTTTCCGCAGTTCGAGAAGTCGAGCGTCGCGCATCTGTCCGCCAATCCGCTGTACACGGCGCTGGCGAAGCAGACCGGCAGGAAGCCGCAATGGAACTTCTACAAGTTCGTCGTCGACCGCAGCGGCAAACCCGTGGCGACTTTTCCCAGTGCCACGGCTCCGGATAATCCGGAGCTCACCGCATTGATCGAAAAGCTGCTCGCCGAAGAACCCGGCATCGCAAAGGGTTGATTCGCGCGTCGGGCGACCGACGATACCAGCTTGCGTTGCGACAACGCGGCTCATTGCACCGTTTCCCGTTTGAAACAGATGTGGTTTCAATTGGGTTTCAATATTCTGAAAGCGTCACCCGCGGGCCGGATCGTGCGCGCGGAAACGAAAGCAGCCAGGAGTTCAACGTGAACGCTCCCGAACAGCTCGTACTCCCCGATACGCAATCGTTGCCGGACTGGAGGCGCACGCCGATCCAGAAGGTCGGCGTCAAGGGGCTGCGCTACCCGATGGCGTTGCGTACAGCGGCTGGGGAAGTGCAGCACACCGTCGCGGAGTTCGCCATGTACGTCGGCCTGGCGCACGACGTCAAGGGGACGCACATGTCGCGCTTTGTGGAAATCCTCGAGTCGGCCAGCGCGCCGCTCGACATCCGCGGCCTGAACCGCCTGCTGGCGCAAATGCTGGAGCGGCTGGGTGCCGACACGGGACGGATTGAAATGTCTTTTCCTTATTTCATCCGCAAGTCAGCACCGGTGTCGGGTGTTGCGAGCCTGCTCGATTACCGGGCGAGGATGACTGCGGAAACGGGAGCTGACGGACACACCCGCATCACGCTGGCGCTGACCACGTCGGTGACGAGCCTGTGCCCGTGCTCGAAAAAGATCGCGGACTACGGCGCGCACAACCAGCGTTCCCACATCACGGTCAGCGCGGACATCGTCGGCGAACTGTCGCTGGAGGAACTCGCCATTGTCGCGGAGGAAGAAGCCTCGTGCGAAGTGTGGGGCCTGCTCAAGCGACCAGACGAGAAATGGGTCACCGAACGCGCTTATGACAACCCGAAATTCGTCGAGGACCTCGTGCGCGACATCGCGTTGCGGATGAAACGCGATCCCCGCGTTGGACGATTTGTCGTGGCCAGCGAGAATTTTGAATCCATCCACAATCATTCCGCGTATGCAGAGGTGGAAGGCGTCGGAGCCGCTTTGCTCGACTGACCGGCCGGACGCAACGGACGACACCAAACCAGGCGCAAGGAACGGAGAAGACGTGCGAATCGCGATCGTAGGCGCCGGCATCGCCGGTCTTGGGGCGGCGTGGCTCCTGAAGAACCAGGGGCACGCGGTCACGCTGTTCGAGGCCAATGCCCACTTGGGCGGCCATACGGCCACGGTGGACGTCACTCTCGATGGACGCACGTTTCCCGTCGACACCGGCTTCCTCGTCTTCAACGACCGAACCTATCCGAAACTAATCGCGCTCTTCGACGAACTCGGCGTTGCCAGCGTTGCCAGTGAAATGTCGTTCTCGTGTCGGGTCGACCGGGACCGGCTGGAATGGTCCGGTGCCGACTTCCGGTCACTGTTCGCGCAACCGGCCAACGCGCTGCGGCCCGCGTTCTGGCGGATGCTCGCCGATATCGCGCGCTTCAATCGCAGTGCCATGGCGATGGATGACGCCACCCGGCTGTGGTCCATTTCCCTCCGTGAATTCCTCGATGCCGGGAATTTTTCAGTTCCGTTCCGAGACTGGTACCTGTTGCCGATGGCGGCTGCGATCTGGTCGGCGCCCAGAAAGGACATCCTCGATTTCCCGCTGCCGACGTTCGTGCGCTTCTGCCGCAACCATGGGCTCCTGCAGATCACTGATCGCCCCCATTGGCGCACCGTGCACGGCGGCGGGCGCACCTACGTGGAAAAGATCGCTGCGCAACTGCCGGATGTGCGCGTCGGAACACCGGTGCGCCGCGTCCTGCGCACGAAGAGCGGCGTCGCGATCGACACCGCGGCCAAGGCCGACGAGGCGTTTGATGCTGTCGTGCTCGCAGGCCACAGCGATTCCACGCTTGCCGTGCTCGGCGACCCGTCGCACAGCGAACAGCGCCTGCTGTCGGCGATCCGTTACCAGCCTAACCGGGTGGTCCTGCACACGGACACCGCGCTGCTGCCGCGCGCGCGGCGCGCATGGTCCGCGTGGAATTACCTCGCAACCGACGATGCCTGCGGTCGGCGACCGGTGGCGGTCTCCTATCTCATCAACAAGCTTCAGCCGCTGCCATGCACAACGCCGGTGATCGTCTCCTTGAATCCCCCGATCGAGCCGGAACCGGCGAACGTGCTGCAGGAGTTCGAGTATTCGCATCCGCTTCTGGACAGCGCCGCGTTGACTGCCCAGGGCGGCATCGCGCAGCTGCAGGGACAGCGGCATACGTGGTACGTCGGGGCTTGGCTGGGCTATGGATTCCATGAAGACGGACTGGTTTCGGCACATGCCGTGGCCGACAGCATCGCCCGCGGCGAAACCAGGCCCGAACGGGCCACGATGCCTATGCGCGTCGCGGCCTGATCCTGTGCACGCACAGGCCATTCACAACGTGAACGCGCGCTTCCCCGCCACTGCAACGCATTCGGGTTCCGCTCCGGACGTCGATGTGCCGGCGATCGTCACCGGCCAGGTCATACATCGGCGGTCGCGCCCGGTCGCGAATGCCTTTGCCTACCCGGCGTTCTACCTGCGCATGCCGCTGTCGAATTTGGCCGCACTGCCGGCGCGCGGGGTAGCGTGGAACCGGGGCGGGCTCATTTCATTCCACGACCGGGACCATGGTCCGCGCGACGGCACGCCGCTTGCCACATGGATGCGGCAACTCCTCACGCAAGAACATATCGAGGCGGATGGCGAGATCCTCCTGTACGCGTTCCCGCGCATGCTGGGCTTCGTTTTCAATCCGGTGAGCTTCTGGGTCTGCCACAAGGCAAGCGGAAGCGTCGCCGCAGTGCTCGCCGAGGTCAACAACACGTTTGGCGAAACGCACCACTATCTGCTCGCGAACCCAGGGGGCGAGCCGCTGCGCTCGGGTGAAACGCTGACCGCGCGCAAGGTCTTCCACGTCTCACCGTTCTGCGACGTGAAGGGCCACTACACATTTCGCTTCCATTTCGGCCCAGGCCGCTGGCTCGCGCGCATCGATTATTTCGACGGTGACGGTGAATCCGCCCTGCTCGAAACGCACGTCTGCGGAGAGGAGCAAGTGCTCACCGCCGCCACAGCACGCGGACTGGTATGGCGTTACCGCTGGTTCACGCTGTCTGTCGTCGCGCGCATTCACTGGCACGCGGTACGACTGTGGGTGAAGCGCGTGCCCTTCTTTTCGAAACCAGTCCCTCCCGAGTCTCTTCTCACGCGCAACACATGAACACTCTCGAATCTGCCATTCATGACTTGACACCGCGGAAACCCCCGGCCAGTCGCCTGTTGTCCGCGCTGCTCAATCGGCTCGACGTCGGCAGCGTCGAACTGACGACACCAGAAGGCGCGACATTGCGATTCGGTCCGGGCGGCGCGCCCACCGAGGGCATCAAGACGAATCCGGCCGTGCTTGTCTTCCATGATTGGGGCATCGCGGCAGAGGTGCTCAAAGGGGGCGACGTCGCCTTTGCCGAAAGCTACATGGAAGGCCGCTGGGACACGCCAGATCTCACCCAATTGCTGACCGTCCTCGCGGCAAACCAGTCCGCGCTCGAGCGCGCGTTCTATGGCCATTGGTGGTCACGAACGCTGTTGCGCCTCAAGCACTTTCTCAACGCGAATACCAGGCGTCAGTCGCGCAAGAACATCCTCGCCCACTACGACCTGGGCAACGATTTCTACCGACTGTGGCTCGACCCGACCATGACCTATTCGTCGGCACTGTTCTCCGGCCGCTTTGCAACGGATTTCGCCACGGCCCAGCATGCCAAGTATTCGCGGTTGCTGGACGAGCTGGCGCTGGCTGACGGCGCGCGAATCCTGGAAATCGGCTGCGGCTGGGGCGGCTTTGCCGAAACGGCGATACGTGCAGGCCACCGTGTGACCGGAATCTCGCTATCCGATGCACAGACCGTATTTGCCAGGGAGCGCCTCGCGCAGGCCGGGCTGGCCAACCATGCGTCGCTACGACTCCAGGACTACCGCGACGTAAGTGGAACCTATGACGGCATTGCGTCAATCGAAATGTTCGAGGCGGTCGGCGAGCGCTACTGGCCCGCTTACTTCCGCACCATGCATGACGCCTTGCGGCCGGGCGGTCGTGCGTGCATACAGACCATAACCATCGCCAACGACCGTTTCGAGCGTTACCGCACGCAATCGGACTTCATCCAGCAATACGTTTTCCCCGGTGGCATGCTCGCCTCGCCGGCGCGGTTCGTCGACGTCGCGCGGGACGCGGGACTTTCGCTTGCGCGCGTGCACACTTTCGGCCGCGACTATGCCGAGACACTCAAGCGCTGGCTCGCGGCGTTCGACGAAAACACGCTCGCGATCCGCGCGCAGGGATTCGACGAGAGGTTCATCCGCTGCTGGCGCTTCTACCTTGCCTATTGCGCCGCGGGTTTCGACACGGGGACAACAGATGTCGGACAGTACACGTTTGTCCGGACCTGACGGCCGGGCGCGCTGTCGGTTGGCGGCGGTGGCGCTGACGCTCGCACTTATTGTGGCCATGGCCCCTGCCACCTCGCACGCCGTCAACGCACCACCGCTGCCCCCGCAAGTCGCGGAGCTCGCGCCCAATCTCAAGCCGCAGGGCGGTGGCGAGCTCACCTTCTTCGGCATTTCCGTCTACGATGGCTACTACTGGAGCCAAACCCGCGGCTGGTCGCACGACAGGCCCTTCGCGCTCGACCTGCATTACCACCGCGCGCTCGACGGAGCGAAGATCGCGGAACGCAGCGTCGGCGAAATCACGAAGTTGGGCTATGGCAACGCGGAACAACGCGCGCGCTGGGGCGAGGAAATGAAACGCGTGTTCCCGAACGTGCGCAAGGGCGACCGCATCACCGGCGTCAACCTCCCCGGCGGCGTCGTGCGCTACTTCTTCAACGGCAAGTCGATCGGCGACATCGTTGACCCGGACTTCGCCCGCGCCTTTTTCGGCATCTGGCTTGACCAGAAATCGTCACAACTCGATTTCCGGCAAATGCTGCTCGGCGAAAAACCGTGAACGCCGGTGGCGCGAGCGTCGCGGCGCCACGATCCGCAATGGCAGTTCTGGGGTACCCGGCGATGTTCGCGTACGGGCTGTTCGGCATGCCGCTGGCCATGGCTGCGCTGCCGCTCTACGTCCACCTTCCGAAGTTCTATGGCGACCATCTGGGCGTACCGCTGGCCGCGCTCGGCGTCTTGCTCCTGCTGCTGCGGCTCGCGGACGGCGTGCTCGATCCGCTGCTCGGCGCGTGGAGCGACCGCGCAAAATCGCGCAAACGCCTCATCGCACTGGCGGTGCCGCTGCTCGCCATCGGCATGGCCGCGCTGTTCGCGCCACAGGTC
Source organism: uncultured beta proteobacterium (assembly GCA_963829415.1). Classification (GTDB taxonomy): domain Bacteria; phylum Pseudomonadota; class Gammaproteobacteria; order Burkholderiales; family Casimicrobiaceae; genus VBCG01. The sequence goes on from CAWHII010000001.1 coordinate 858,714, forward strand.
GAAGGCGAGGCGGCGCTCCTCGTCTGGCTTGGCATCGCGCTTGCGGTCGTCTACTTCGCGTTCAGTCTCGCGACGATCAACCACAATGCCTGGGGCGCGGAACTGTCGGCGGATCCCGTCGAGCGCACGCGCATCACCGCGGTGCGTGAAGGCCTGGCGCTGGTCGGGGTGGTGGTGGCCAGCGTAGCACCTGCATTGATGGGCGGAGATGGCGGCGAAGCGGCGGGCCTGCCACGCTTCGCGTTTGCGTTCGCGCTGCTGCTGATTGCCTGCGCCGCCACCACGCTGGTCGCAGCACCTGCCGTCGAACGCGTGCCGGACCGCCGCCGGTTCATGTTCGCGGATATGACGGCGCCGCTCGCCGACCCGCTGTTCCGGCAGCTGCTCGCGACCTTCATGGCCAACGGAATTGCGTCGGCCATCCCCGCGACGCTCGTGCTTTTCTATACTGCCGACGTGCTGCAGGCCGAAGCACAGCAGGGGTTGTTCCTGGCGCTTTATTTCGTCGCCGGCGCCGCGGGGATGCCGCTGTGGGTGAAACTTTCGGCCCGCCTGGGCAAAGCACGCGCATGGGGCATGGCGATGGTCGTGGCGATTGTCGCTTTCGTGTGGGCCGCGTTCCTGGGTTCCGGTGATGCCACCGCTTTCGCAGTCATCTGCGTGCTGTCCGGCCTCGCACTGGGCGCCGACCTTGCGCTGCCCCCGTCGCTGCTCGCGGACGTCATCGGCCGCGACGGACGCATACACGCGACGGGCGCGTATTTCGGACTCTGGACGCTAGCCACCAAACTCAATCTCGCGCTTGCCGCAGGCATCGCACTGCCTCTGCTGGGCGCATTTGGCTACTCGCCCGGCGCGCGCGATGCCGCCGCCATCCACGCGCTCGCTCTCATCTATGCGGCGGCACCTTGCGTACTGAAACTGGGCGCCACCGGCGCCCTGTACTGGTTTGCACAACACTTTCGGGAGTCCCAATGATCATGAAATCCGCATTGGTCGGATGGGCGGCGTTCGGCCTGGCTGCTTGCGCCACCATCGACGTCGCACAGTATTCGAACGAGAAGCCCGCTCTCGACCTCGCGCAATATTTCACCGGCACCGTCGATGGCTGGGGCATGTTCCAGGATCGCTCGGGCACGGTGGTCAAGCGCTTCTACGTGCGGATCGACTGCACTTGGAAGGGCAACGAGGGCACGCTCGACGAACACTTCGAGTACACCGACGGCACCACCCAGAATCGCGTGTGGAAGCTCACCAAGGACGGCAACCGATACACCGGCACGGCGGCCGACGTCGTGGGTACCGCACAGGGCACTGCCGCGGGCAACGCATTGCACTGGAACTACGTGCTCGCGTTGCCGGTCGACGGCAAGACGTGGAACGTGGACATGGACGACTGGATGTACCTGATCGATGACAAGACTATGCTCAATCGCACGACGATGTCGAAGTTCGGCTTCCGCGTGGGCGAGGTAACGTTGTCGTTCAGGAAGCGCTGATGGGTTTGTTCGCGCCCCTCAACCCGCCATTGCCTGCGTGGCCGGAAGCGCGGGTGTGGGTGATCGGCGCGTCATCCGGCATTGGCGCGGCCACCGCGACGATGCTGCTGGACGCGGGTGCGCGGGTCGCATTGTCGGCGCGTTCGGCGGACAGGATGCGCGAGGTTGCCGGAGGCCATGCCAATGCCGTGGTCGAGCCGCTCGACTTCACGCGCAGCGCCGACGTGGCGGCTGCATGGGACCGCATCCGCGCGCGATGGGGCGGCGTCGACCTGGTGCTCATCGTCGCCGGTACGCACAAGGAAATGCGTGCGTGGGAACTGAACGAAAAGGACTCGCGCGCGCTGCTGGAAATCAATCTGCATGCCGTGATCGACACGACCGGGGCGCTGGTGCCGGGGCTTCTCGCGCAAGGCAGCGGCGCCATCGGCATCGTGGCGTCGGTCGCCGGCTATCGCGGACTGCCCAAGGCGCTCGTTTACGGCGCATCGAAGGCCGCGGTGATCAACTTCACCGAGACGCTGTATCTCGATCTCCACCCAAAGGGGCTCGGTGTTTACCTGATCATGCCGGGCTTCGTGAAGACGCCGCTGACCGACCAGAATGACTTCACGATGCCGCATCTCATCTCGGCCGTGGAAGCCGCGCGGGAAATCGTGGACGGAATGCGCGCCGGGAAATTCGAAATCCACTTTCCGCGCGCGTTCACGCGGCAGCTTAAGTTGCTGCGGCTGCTGCCGTACCGCTGGTATTTCTCGCTGATCCGCAAGGCGACCGGACTGTAGAAAGCGGGGCGGCGACCGGCCGCCGATCTGGACGCAAGTTCCGGATTCTGCGATAATTTACGGCTGTGGCGAGCTAGCTCAGCTGGTTAGAGCAGTGGAATCATAATCCATTGGTCGGGGGTTCGAGTCCCTCGCTCGCTACCACGTAAAAGAAGGGGTCGGGGAGCATTCTCCGGCCCCTTTTCCTTTTGCGGGTCTAGCCGGGCGACAGCCGGCTCAGCAGGAAATAGGTCTCCATCATGCCCTTCCCCTTGACCTCCTGCGGACCGCGCGGTTCGCAGCGGAAGGATTCGCGAACGCGGTGATACGTGGCCGCGGAGATTTGCACGCGGTCAGGCACGCCGTGGCTCTCCATGCGGTTCGCCGTGTTCACCGTGTCGCCCCACACGTCGTAGATGAACTTATGCTTGCCGATGATCCCGGCGACGGCGGCGCCGGAATGTATGCCGATCCGGACCTGCAGCGGCCGTCCCAGCATCGAGCCCGCAGCCGAGACCACGTCGATCATGTGCAGCGCCATGTCGGCGACGGCGACGGCGTGGTCGTCGCGCGGTTCGGGCAGTCCGCCCGCCACCATGTAGGCGTCGCCATTCGTCTTGATCTTCTCAAGCCCGCGCTCGAAGGCGAGCCGGTCGAATTCCGTGAACAGGTGGTTGAGCAGCTCAACGACCTGTGCCGGCGGCATTACGCTCGCGAGGCGGGTAAAGCCAACCAGATCCGAGAACAGGATCGTGACCTCCGTGAAGCCGTCGGCGATGGCCGTTTCGCCCTGCCGCAAGCGCGCGACGACCGACTTCGGCAGGATATGCAGGAGCAGGATCTCGGACTTGTCCTTCTCCGTTTGCAGCTGCCGCGTGAACGCGTGCTCGCGGTCGCGAAGTCGCTTCTTTTCCAGCGCAGCGTTGATGCGCGCGCGCAGCAGCACCGGGTTGAACGGCTTGGGCAGGTAGTCCTCGGCGCCTGCCTCGATGCAGCGGACGATGCTGTCGATCTCGTCCAACGCCGAAATCATGATCACCGGCACGTCGCGCAACGCCGGATCGGCCTTCATGCGGCAGAGCACCTCGAACCCGTTCATCTCCGGCATCATCAGGTCGAGGAGCACGAGATCGAAATGGTCGCTCGCGACCTGGTGCAGCGCCGATCGTCCGTCCTCGACAGCTTCGACCAGATGGCCTTCGCGCGAGAGCCGGCGGGTAAGCAGATCGCGGTTCGCGGCATTGTCATCGACGACCAGGATCCGGCTCGCCACCGAATGCCCCTCGCGTTCCCACGTCGAGAGCGGCTGGATCGACCCCATGATCCGGTCAACGACGTTGTGTGAGCTCGCGGTCGCTGCCACCGCCGCGTCGCCGTCGGGTGCTCCGAGCCCCGCGGCCAGGCCGATCATGGCGTCGATCTGCGAGAGCATCTTGTCGGCGGCCTGCAGCAGCTTCCCGACGTCGTGGCGGAGCGACACGTGGCCGCCGTCGTGCGCTTCCTCCATCACCATCTCGCCGTAGCCCTTGACCGCGTTGAGCGGCGTGCGCAGATCGTGGCGCAACTGGTCGCGCCGCCCCGGCGCGTCCAGGCCGGCACCAGCGGCCGCAGGCCCGACATCGAGGAGCTCGCCAACAAGAGTCTGCAGAGCGAGCCCGGCATCGCGGATTCTCTCGAGGTCGGGGACGATGGTTGCGAGGTCGTTCCGCCGCGCGTCCTCGAGCAGGATCTCGGCGAAACCGATGATCGCCGCGACCGGCGCATCGAACTCCTGGCGCACGAAGGCGATCAGCGCCCGCTCCGCACGCGGCGGCGGAGTTGTTGCGCCGGTTTCGTTCATCGCACGCCCTATGCCGGGGCCGCACGGCCCAGCAGCGCCTCGATCTTGCCGATGAGGCGTTCGAGCTCGATCGGCTTGGTGTCGTAGTCGTCGCAGCCGGCCGCGATCGCCCTGTCGCGATCCCCTGCCATCGCGTGCGCCGTGAGCGCGATGATCGGGATGTGCGCGGTCGGCGCCCCCCCTTTGATGCGCCGCGTGGCTTCCCAGCCGTCGATGACCGGCAGGCTCATGTCCATCAGGACGAGATCGGGAAGGTCGGCTGTTGCAACCCTGACGGCCTCCTCGCCGTCGACCGCGAGCACGACGGCATATCCCTTGCGCAGCAGCCGGCGTGACAGCATGTCACGGTTCATTTCGTTGTCTTCGACCAGCAATATCTTTGTCATTGCGTCCTCATGCCAGGACCCGGTCATTCGCTTGCGATCTCAGGCGCCGGAATCCGACGCCGCCGCACCGCGTCGCGCACGGCCGTGGCGACGTCGCCGTCGATTGCGCTGCTCTTCGCAATTATCTGCCGAGTTCGCCCCGTGAGGCGGTCGCGTTCCTCCGCGGTCAGCTTCTTCGCCGTCAGGACGATGACCGGAATCTCTCGCCAAGCCTCGCGTTCCCGGAAGACGTCGAGGAATGCGAAGCCGTCCATTTCCGGCATCATCAGATCGAGCAGCACAGTGTCCGGAGCGGGATGGTGCAGAAGCCATTCGAGCGCGACCCGGCCGTTCTCGGCCTCGGCGGCAGTCAGCCCGAGCTTCTCGACCGAATGCCTAACGATGGCGCGCGACACCGGATCGTCCTCGACGAGGAGTACGGTGCCGGCGCGCCGCACCAAGCGGCGCAGCAGCGCGGAAAGTCGCGCGCGGTCCACGGGTTTGGTGACGAATTCGTCGGCGCCGAGCGACAGGCCCATGCCTCGATCGGGCAGCATCGTCACCATCACCACCGGGATGTCGCAGAGCTCAGGATCGGCCTTGAGCGCAGTCAGCACGGACCAGCCGTCGACTTTGGGCATGATCACGTCGAGGGTCACGACGTCGGGGTGGATCTCGCGCGCGAGCGCGAGCGCCTCCTCGCCGTTGCTCGCATGGGCGACACGATAGCCTTCGCGCGCAAGGCTGGCCGTCAGGAGGTCGTGCGCGGTCGGTTCGTCGTCGACCACCAGGACCGTGATGGCGCCGTTCGCAGCACCGGTGAATTTCGGGACTGTGGCCGCGACGACGTCCGGCTGGTCCGGCAGGATGATCTCGAAAGTGGAGCCTTCGCCAGGGCGGCTCGTCGCTGTCACGTTGCCGCCGAGCAGCAGGCAGAAGTGGCGTGTGATCGCGAGTCCAAGCCCGGTGCCGCCGTATTTCTTGGTCGTTGAGGCGTCGGCCTGGCTGAAGGCCTCGAAGATCCGGCCCATCTGCTCCGTGTCCATGCCGATGCCGGTGTCCCTGACCGCGAATCGCACCATCGGCCGGCCCTCCTGCGCGATGCGCTCGATGGCAAGAGTCAAGCAGCCGTCTTTCGTGAACTTGGCAGCGTTGCTCAGCAAGTTGAGCAAGCTCTGCTTCAACTTCGTGCGATCGGTTCGCAGCGACCCGATATCCGCAGCCGCCACCACCTCGAAGCGATTGCCGTTCCTCGCCGCGAGCGGCAGAACGATGGCGCGGACCTCGTCGACAATAACCGCGATGGCGACATCCTCGATGAACACGTCCATCCGGCCTGCCTCGATCTTGGAGAGATCCAGGATGTCGTTTATGAGCCCGAGTAGGTGCCTTCCTGCCGCTTCGATTTTCTGCAGGTCCGGGATCGACTCCTCCCTTCCCGAGTCGGCCGCATCGTCCTGCAGTATTTCCGCGTAGCCTATGATCGCGTTGAGCGGGGTGCGCAGTTCGTGGCTCATGTTGGCGAGGAACTGGCTCTTCGTGCGGTTCGCCGCGTCGGCCTGCTCGCGTGCCAGCTCGAGATCGAGGTTCCGCAGCTTGAGCTCGGTGATGTCGGAATAGACGGCGACCGTGCCGCCATCGTGCGTGCGTCGCTCGCTGATGCGTACCCAGCGTCCGCCGTAGCTGTATTCCGCCGAGCCAGCCGGTGCCGCGTGCCTCGCGACGCGATCGGCGATCCAGCCGTCCGCGTCCGTGTCACCCAGGTCGATGAGTTTGCGCGCGACGACGGCGTCGAGGATGTCGCGGAAGCGCGCACCGGGATGCACGATGTCCGCGAGTCCCGGATAGATGCTGCGGAACTGCTCGTTGCACAGGACGATCCGGTCATCAGGGCCGTAGAGCACGAAGCCCTCCGAGATCGTCGCGATCGCCGCCTGAATGGTCTTGCGCTGCTGCTCGCTCTCGGCGGAAAGACGGTTGCGCTCCTCGAGGCTCGAGCGAAACAGCGACAGCGTTCGCGCCATGGCGCCGATCTCGTCGGACGCTGGCGGCGGAATCTCCACGGTCAGATCGCCAGTCCCGAGTCCTTCGATCGCGCCGATCAGCCGGCGCAGGCGCGGCACGATCGAGCGGAGGATGACGAAGGTCAGCAGGATCGTGGCCAGCACGGCCGCGAGGTCGATGTAGAGTGTCAGCCGCGATGCAAGCGCGACCTCGGCGACGACGCGTTCGCGCTTCGCGCTCACCTCGTCGCTCAGCTCGGTGATGAGTGCCGCAAGCAGGTTGTCGACCTTGGTGCTGCGCTCGCGCGCCTGCGCCAGCAGCCGGTTGCCAATGATGCGATGGTCGCCGGTGTACTCGTCGACCGCCTCGTTGGCGGATTTCTCGAACGCTGCTCGCTCGGCGCGCAGCTCGGCGACGAGCCCCGGTTTCCGGTCGCCGAGCGCGTCGAGGTAGCGATCCATGCGCTCGCGCGCGGCAACCGCGTTGCGCTCGGAAGGTGTCAGCAGGCTGACGGCGAGATCGGTCAGCCAGTAGCGCATCTCACCGAAGGCGATCCGCGCGCCGTTTGCCGCGTCGATCGTGCGGCTAAGCGCGGCCGCCTCTTCCACCGCGGTCGCGCTGCCCGCGAGCGTGCGCGTCAGGTAGAAGTTCGTCCCGACCACGACGCAGAGCAGCAGGCCCGCCAGGGCGAGGATCCGCGCGCGGATGCTCAGGCGGGACATCATGGTCCGGCCGCCGATGGGCGCAACGCGTCGCCGCTCGCCGCCCTACTTGTAGAGGACGATGCTGATGACGGCACCGAGATCCCCTTCCTTGCCGCCTTCTTTCGGATAGCCGGTAATGTCGGTCTCGCCCTTGGGCGACCCGTGGCAGCTAAGACACGACGCCGCGTAGTACTCCGGCATCATCATGCGAAAGGCCTGACGCCCGCCAGTACTGACGACGGCCGAATACGCCTGACTGCGCGGCCAATCCGCGGCGAGCAGCTTGCCTGCGATGACGTCCTTTTCCCATGCATCGGGACGCGACTTTCGATTGCGCACGAGATACTCGGGCGCCGTAATCTTGACGATCGCCTCGCCTTTGGCGCGCTTCTCGAAGCTCTCGTTCACGACCCGCGCAAAATAGGACGGGATGAATCCCTTGAACCCAACACCGGGAGCGTTGAGCACAGTCTGGTGGGAGTCGACGACCTCGACGATCGCATCCATCTGGGCTCGCAGCAGCCGCCCCTGGCGCGAATTCGGATCGATCGCCGAGGGATCGGCTCCGGTGTTCTTGTGGTAGATCGACATTGTCTGCTGAAGGAAGACCGCGCCGGTGAGGCCCTTGTCGCCGAGGGCCGGGTCGTTGATCCGCGCCTGGTTGTTGGACACCACGGTGCGGCCTGCGCGCAGCATGTCGGCGAGGCTGCGGGCAGTAGCGGCATCATCATAGGTCGCGCCAGCCGCCGGAAGGGGAACAGCAGCACAGATCGCGATCAGCAGCGATCCGACGAGCGCGAAGTTGGCCAAGTGATTTCGGGTCATATAGGCTCCTTGTGTCCGCGTGCGATTGATCTCGCTCGCCCGTGCCGTCGCGAAACGGCTAGGTGCCGGAGGCATGAACAAGCCGGGCAACGGGCAGGTATTGCAATTGCGCGAGCCTGAGTATTCAGGGTTCGGTCGTGCGGGTCAATCAGCGATTGTCGGGGGAGGCCGGCAGATCAATGCGACGTTCGTCGTAGTTGCGTGTGGGCCCCTAAGAACCGCAGACTGCGAATCGAGGTGCTGGCGTCGGGCCGAATGCCTGGAACGGCCCATCCCGACAAGTCAGCATCACTTCCCCAGCATGTACAGCTGCCACAGGTCCTTGTGGCTCATGTGGCACATCGGCTGGATCGCCAGCAGACCCGTCTTGCCGATGCTTGACTCCAGATAACGCATCTCGGTGAACTTCGCCTTGGTCGCCTCGTCAACGGGGACCTCGAAGCCACTCTCGCGCATCATCAGAATGCCCTTCGCGCGCAGTGCGAGTTCCGTGTAGATCCGCAGATAGCAGAGCAGATCCGCAACCACCGGGCCGTGGAATTTGCCCTTCATTGTGTGCAGGTACTGGCCCACCGGTGAATCGGACAGGCGTCCGGAGTTGATCAGCTCCAGCATTTCCGTGTCGGCATCGAAGCCCTGTCCGAGCCAGCCGCCGACGGCCTTTTCGCTGCGCTCGAACACCAGGTAGAACAGCGGCGGCAGCACCAGCAGCGTGGCGAGCATTGCGACTCTCGGCTCGTGCGACAGGTGGTTGTAACCGGAATGCAGCACGACGGCGAGCGCGAAGCCGGGAAGCAGCACCAAGGCCTTCGCACCCTGCGCGCGTTCCAGCATCGCGAGGCCCAGGACGGCGAAAATGGCCGTCGCGCCGCCGTGCATGATCGCCGTGCCGAACCCGCGCACGATCCACGTCCCCATGCCGGCATCGGGCGCGAGCCGCAGGTAGTAGAGATTCTCGACGAGCGCGAAGCCGGTGCCGACGGCGAAGCCCATGATCGCCGCGTCCACCAGGAAGCCGATGCGATGCCCTCGGATCAGCGCGACGATCACGAGTCCCTTCAGCAGCTCCTCGATGATCGGGGCGACGTAGCGCGAATAGTGGGCCATGTCGATCCGGACCAGCCCGAGCACGAATGCATTGGCCTCGTAGCTCAAGCCGGCCACCACCGCGCCGCAGACCACGATGGCGATGACTGCCGGCAGCTTCACCAGCTTGTAGCTGTCGAGATAGAGCAGCGCGGCCAGGAACGTAAGCACCGGCAGTAGGCCGACCAACGCCGGGAGCAGGAGATCAGCCACCATCACGCACGCCGTGCACGTTCAAAAGATCTTGAGCGAAAGCATCCACTCGGAGCCGGCGCGCTTGCCTTCCTGGAAGCCGACTGCATAGCCCGCCGACAGCGTCAGTTCGTACCAGTGGAGAATGCTGAAGCGAAAGTCTGCCTGCCCGCCGACGCTTTCGTAGTTCTTGCGCAGCGAAGCGTTACCGGGGTTCGTCACCATGGCCGAAACGAAGATCGCCGGCCGCAGCCACGTCGCATGAAATGCAGCGGTTCCAGCCGATTCGAACACCAGCGGCGGTATGTTCCACTCGACCATTTCACGCACGAAGTTGAGTCCGCTGATCTCCTGAAGGCCGAAGCCGGGAAACGCGTACCACTCGCGGTAGCGCTGCACTGCTCCGTCGTCGACATAGTTATTGCCGAAGCCGCCGAAATAGAAATTCGCAACTGTTGCGTTATTCTTCTGGTCAGCCGCGCCAGCCGCGCCGCGCAGCCAGATGGACGAATGGGGCAGCGGAAGGTCGAATCCAACGTCGAGCGTTCCGCGCAGCTGCGGAGTGATTTCGCCGTTGACCCGACTGGTGTTGACCACCGCCGTCCATACCAGGCCCTTTTCGCCGTCGACAGCGCCTAGCGAGCGCCGCACATCGGTGTAGTGGAGCCCGACCTCTGCTGTTGTCAGCCGCGTGAAATTGGTGTCGACGTTCTGGGCGCCCGGTAGCGTGTCGATCTGGTCGTAGTAGGCGTAGTCGAACTTGGCTTCCAGCCTGCGCGGCTCGTCGTAGATGAGCAGCCAGTCATAACCGACCTTGGCCGCATACCCCTTCTGGCTTCGCTTGGTCGGACCGAAGATGTCGTAGAAATCCGTGCGGTTCCAATAGAACTCCCCTCGCCAGCCCAGGTAGCTGCCCTTGATGTTGACGTGACCTTGCTGTTCGCCAGGGATGCCCTGCCCAGGTGTGAAGGCGGCGGTGATACCGATGCGTGCCAAGTTGAGCGGATCTGCGAAGTTGAAGTTATAGCCGATCCCAATCGAGTCCTTATACCCTGTCAGCACCGGGAACGCGTTATCGAGCGCAACGCGGCGTATCGCCGAGTAGGGACCCCTGGCGATGATCTCCTTTTCGTCGTCGACCGTGCTCGGTGGCGGCACCTGCCACGTCTTCAGCACGGGATATTTCTCAACCAGTTCCGCGCCAAGGAATTTGATCGCGCTGACGTCCTCGATCGGCGTCGGGTCGATGATCGCCGGGACGAAACCGTCGCCGGTGTACGTCAGGACCACCAGATTTCCGTCGGCAAGGGGTACGGGACGGAAGTATCCGGATTCCGCGTTCGACACCGCTTCTATTTTTCCCGTCGCGACCTCGTAGCGAAAAATGTTGGACACGCCTGTGTAGTAGCTGCTGCCATAGAGGTACTTGCCGTCGCGAGTAAAGACGAAACTCTCGGGGACGGACTGCCCAAAGCGAAACTCGCTCAGCGGCCGAACATCGCCCTGCAGGATCTTGCCGAGTTCCCAGACGCGCAGGAACTGATCCCCGTTGACCTCGCTCATCGAAGCCGACAGCAACTTCCCGTCCGCCGAAATATCGAGATCGTAGGGCACGGACTCATAGGGAAACGCATACAACTCCTGGTACTCGTTATAGGGGTAAGGAACCCGCACCAGGATCGCAATACCATTCGTGTGACGCACACCCATTAGCGAACGATCGACGGGATTGAACACTATCTCCCCGATTCGCGCGTCCTCTAGCAACATCCGCGACTCCCCGGTCTTGACGTCCACCGCCATGAGATCGCGAAACGCCTGGTTGTCGTTGGTGTAGAAAGCCGTACCGGTGGCTGGATCGTACGCAAACGAGGCGACGCGATACAACATGGCCCGCTTGATGTCGGCAAGCCGACGGTGAGTGCCGTCACGGGTGTTGAGCGCCCCAACGTGTTCGACTACGCCTGGATAGCGAAACGCGGCGTAAATGGTGCCGGTCGACTCGTCGTAAAACATGCGCGAAATCGAACCCACGGCACTCGCAGCCAGATTCTTGTGCGGAGTTATCGGGTGCTGACGCACCTCGGCCAAATTGCGATCCTGGAACTCGTGTTCGAATGCGATCCATTCGTTCCAGCCTTGTTCAAGCGGAATACCGAACACGTGCGCAAAGTTATCTGCGTAATAGCGTTTGCTGCCGTCGCCGCGCTTGAGCCAGGCGATCACCTTCTCGGGCGAGTACACGTATGCGAGGTAAGTGAAAAACCGTGTGCCGTATAGATAGGCGTTGGCCCCGATCTGAAAATCGACGAGTACCCCGCGTGATACGAGTCCCAGCGGATCGTAGAAGTGGGCGCCGTCGCGAACCATCGCACGGAACACCATTTCGTCGTAACCGCCCTGCGCGCGACCCAGACCGCCTCCCATCCAGGTCTCCATGAACACTGCGCTGCCTTCCAGGTACCAGCGCGGGGCCGTGTAGCGAGGGACGGTCAGATAACTGTACAGGAGCGATTCGGGGTGAGCGGCCTGCGGATAGACCTTGCCAAGGAAAATGCGACGCCAGCGCAGCTCGTCCTTGGACCCGATGTCGCCAGTCGCGATATGGACCATCTCGTGATTCATGAGCGTATACATGCGTTCGCTGGCCGGATAGGTCTCGAACGCATGTGAAATGGGAGCGATGTCGGTAACCAGCCGATTTCGCGGCGCGACCGCCGCGGAGCCGCCTCCATAATCCGCGAAGTCGGTCAGCAGGACGGACATCGATTCCGATGGCACCCAGTCGAACGTTCGACGCTGCCATGCGAGCGAATTGGTGAACGTGCGCACCACATGCGGCACAAGGTAGCCAAGCGAATCGAAGTAGACGAGTTGCAAGTCCTTCGTTTCAACATACGACATGCCAAGAGCATTCTCGTCGGCTGCGGCCGCGACCGGCATCAACGCGAACAGCAGGCACCAGAAGCGGATGTAGACGCGCACGCGTTTCCCCCAAACACATCCCCGGACCCCCGAAGCATAGGGGGTCAGCCACAAAAAGAAAACCGCCGGCTCATGAGGCCGGCGGTCCGAGGCTGCCCTTCCAGCTGCGAATTACTTGACGCCGCTCTGCACACCGCTTTGGACGCCGCTCTTCACGCCACTTTGGACGCCGCTCTGCACGCCACTTTGGACACCGCTTTGGACACCACTTTGGACGCCGCTTTGCACGCCGCTCTGCACGCCGCTTTGGACGCCACTTTGGACGCCACTTTGCACGCCGCTTTGGACGCCACTTTGCACGCCGCTTTGGACGCCACTTTGCACGCCGCTTTGGACGCCACTTTGTACGCCGCTTTGTACGCCGCTTTGGACGCCGCTTTGCACGCCACTCTGTACGCCGCTTTGGACGCCACTTTGTACGCCGCTTTGGACGCCGCTTTGCACGCCGCTTTGGACGCCACTCTGTACGCCGCTTTGGACGCCACTCTGCACGCCACTCTGCACGCCGCTTTGGACGCCACTCTGCACACCGCTTTGGACGCCACTCTGCACGCCGCTTTGGACGCCACTCTGCACGCCACTCTGCACGCCGCTTTGGACGCCACTCTGCACACCGCTTTGGACGCCACTCTGCACACCGCTTTGCGCTGAGTTCGCCGCCTCGTTACCCACCGTATTGAATTGAGTGGACTGTGTGCCCGACGGATTGCCGAGCTTGACGTCGGCGGCAGTCGGCTGCGCACCCTGATACCGCGTCGCCGGCACGATCGTACCAGCTGTGTCATTGCCGCTGGGCGGGATAATTCCGGTGGATACCGCAACGATCACGGCCGCTGCGGCGACGCCGGCGCCGATCCAGATCTTGCGATTGCCCACTGAACTGTTGTTCTGTTCGCTCATGTTCTTACCCCTGGAAAGTGGTCCTCGCTGCGAAATCGGATGGACCGTTGCCGACGTCCCCGGATTGGCACCCGGGGCTTCGATGGAACTTGCTCCAATTACACGCGACCGCGAGAAAAGTTGGAATACGCGGCCCCAGCCGGCTGAGTGCTGCCCCGCCGGACGATCTGAAACATGCGCCGGAAGGCTCGCCATCACGGAGGACGCCAGCCCCTCGGGCGGAAACGCCCTGGGCACGCCCTTCAATCCTTCGAAGAGGCGTTGCAATTCGTCAAACTCCGCGCGGGCAGCCGGGTTGGCAGCCAACTGGCGGTCGAGTTCCGCGGCCTCGCCCGGCGTTGCCTCGCCGTCCAGGACCGCATGCATCAATACAGTGTGTTCGGAGTATTTCATGTCAATTCCCGCGGAGATCCTTCAACAGTTCAGCCAAACGGTGCCTCGCCTCGAACAAGCGGGACTTCACCGTCTTTTCGTCCAAATCCAGAATCTGTCCAATCTCCTGATAGCTGCATTCGGAAAAGTGCCGCAGAGTCAACACCATGCGGTCGTTTGTCGCCATGCTCATCAACGCAACCTGTATACGCCTCGAAAGCTCGGCCTTGCCGACCTGCCATTCCGGGTTGGCGGCGTCGGACCCCGGAAGGTCGACGTCCTCATCCAGTGCATCTTCCCGCCCGTTGCGGCGCAACAAATTGAGCGACTCGTTGACCGCGATCCGATAGATCCAACTGAAAAACTTGTACTTAGGGTCGTATTCATCCAGCCGCTCTGCAACCTTGAGGAACACGATCTGGGTAATGTCGCTTGCGTCTTCGGCCTTGCGCAGCACCCAGAACGCGGCGTTGTAGATGGGCCTCTGGTAGCGGATCACCAATTCGGTGAAGGCGGCCCGATCCCCATTCCTGTAGCGTTCCAGCAATACCTGATCGGTGTCTGTGTCCACAATTACACGCGGCGGCCGCTAAAGTTGGCGAGACTACCGCGCCGGTTCGATTTCGAAGATCTGGTCGAAGCCGGAATACCGGAAAATATCCTGTAAATGCCGGTTCACCCCGGTCAGCCGCAACTTGCCGCCCGAGGCAAGCAGCCGCTTCTGGGTCTTCAGGAGCACACCCAAACCGGCGCTGGAAATGTACTCGAGGCCGCCGCAGTCCAGCGTGACCGTTCCCCGTGTTGCGTCAAAGAACGATTGCGCGGCCGGGGCCTCTGCCGCATCCAGCCGGCCATTGATGACGACCACGCCTTCTGCACCAAAATCTATTGCCAGCATTTCTCAGTCCCCTGTTCCGGGTGTTTCCCGGGATCGCGCCGGTCCCGCCAGCGTCTTGCGAAACCTTATCCGGCTCTGCCGCCGCTCCTGCGAATACTCGTAGTCGATGGAGTCCACCATCCGCCGAATCAGGTGCAGCCCCAGCCCGCCAGGCTCGCGCTGCTCGATCGGCAGGCTGGTGTCGACGTCGGGAGCCAGCGTGACGTCGAATTGCTCGACATCATAGTCCGTCAGCGCCATTTCCACCCCCCCGGCGATGGCCGCGATATCGATGCGCACTTCGGCGCCGCCGTCAGGGCTGTACTTGACCATGTTCGTGAACAGTTCCTCCACCACGAAGTCGACCGTCGGCAGCAGTCCCAAATCAACCCCGTGTCGACTACAGAAATCTGCCGTGAACGCAAATATCGCCTGAAGCGAGTCAAAGCTGCGGCGAAACATTTTGTGCGCTGCCGCATCCGTCTGTCGCTTGACCAGCACCATGGTGATGTCGTCTTCCTGCGGCGCGCCCTTCGCGAACGCATGGACCGCGGCGAACAGGATTGCCGACAGCTCGGCTACGGACGTCCCATGGTTGGCCTTGAGGATTTCCTCGACGCGCTGTTCGCCGAACTCCTCGCCCTGCGCGTCGTGGTATTCGTAGATGCCGTCGGAGAGCAGGACGAGGATGTCGCCGGGAAGGAGGTCCACGTTGACCGCGGGCTTCAGCGACGCCAGCGGCATGGCGGCCAGTGGAAAGCTGGTCGGGTCATGGTGCGCGCAAGTACCGGTGGCCGCCTGGAAGTGCAGGATCGGCGCCTGGCCGCCGCTGTGGAAGCGCACCCTGTGGGACGCCACGTCGAGCAGTCCGATGAACGCCGTGATGAAGCGATCGTCGGCCAGCGTGCTGGCGAGCTGGTTGTTCACCTGCATGAATGCGGTCTCGAGATCGGCGCCTAGCCGGAACGCCATGCGCAGCATCGCGTGCATCTGCGTCACCGACAGCGCCGGGGCGATGCCGTGGCCGGTGGCATCACCCAGCACCACCAGCAGTCCCTGGTCGATGTGCGACAGGTCGAACGTGTCGCCGCCGGTCTGGCTCGCCGGCCGCGACGTGCCATAAAGGTCGTAGCCGGGCACCGTGGGCATGACCGAAGGCAGCGTGCTCATCTGCACCTCGCGCGCCATCTCGAGTTCCTGGCGCATCTTCTCTCCCTCGATCACCGCCGCTGTCATGCGCACGCGCTGCAGCGCAACCGCGCACTGCGCTGCCAGTACCGTCGCAAGCGCCTCGTCGCTTTCGTCGAAGACGCCATCCGCCTTGTTCAGGACCTGCATCACTCCGACCAGAACGTCGTTGTGGTCGACCAGCGGCAACGTCAGCATGCAGCGCGTGCGGTAGTTCGATTGCCGGTCCACGTCCGGATTGAAGCGCTCGTCCGCATAGCAGTCGGGCACGTTGATGATCCGGCGCGTGTGCGCGCAAGCGCCCGCGAGACCGGTGCTCGCAGGCACCCTCACCGGCGCGATGCCGGTCGCGATCTCCAGGACCAATTGGTCTGCCGCGGCGTCATACAGCCACACCGAACCGCGATCGGCCTTCAGGACCTGCTTGGCCGCGCTCACCACTTCGGAGAGCATGGACATCAGATCGAACGGGGCCGCCAGCTTGGAGGTGACTGCGAGGATCGCCTCCATGTCCGATACCGAAAGGTGACGCTGGCTTGGCGGTCCGCTCATGCCGCCAGAATGTAACAGAGCCCTGGCCAATTCGCTCTCGCTTGCTGCCGCGTACAAATGTCCTCGCCCTGGAATCCGGAAGGCTCATTTGTTTCGCCATCTTGTTCCACCTAAACGCTACGCCAGCGTATTATCCGGGCCAAATACAACGACAACGTCGTCAATTTGCGGGGGCCACCATGCTTGGCATCATTGGTATCGTCGTTTCGCTCGCGCTACTCATCTTTCTGGCGTACCGCGGCTGGAACGTGATTCTCATGGCCCCGATCTGCGCCGGCGTCGCGCTGCTGTTCAGCTGGGGGGAGGCCCCGCTGCTTGCGAGCTACACGCAGACCTTCATGCCTGCGCTGGGCAGTTACCTGGCCAAGTTCTTCCCGCTGTTCATGCTCGGGGCGATTTTCGGCAAGCTGATGGACGACTCGGGCTGCGCCCGCGCCATCGCCCATCAAATCGTGCAGTGGACGGGCAAGCAGCGCGCGATACTCGCCATCGTGCTGGCGTGCGCGATCCTGACCTACGGCGGCGTGTCGCTGTTCGTCGTCGCGTTCTCGGTGTACCCGATTGCGATCTCGATGTTTCGCGAGGCCGACGTGCCGAAACGGCTGATTCCAGCGGCCATCGGACTCGGCTCATTCACCTTCACGATGACTGCGCTGCCCGGCACGCCGGCGATCCAGAACGCCATCCCGATGCCGTTCTTCGGAACCACGCCATTCGCCGCCCCCGGGCTCGGCATCATCGCCGCGATCTTCATGTTCGGCTTCGGACAGCTGTGGCTGCAGCGGCGCGCCGCGGCGGCCAGCGCGCGCGGCGAAGGCTACGGCGAGCACAAGGAAGAACCGGTCGTGAAAATCGAGGGCGAAATGCCCAACTTCTGGGTGGCGCTGCTGCCGATCGTGCTGGTGATCACCCTCAACTACATTTTCACCACGTACGTCATTCCGGCGATGGACACGACGTATCTGGCGACGCCGAAATTCAAGAACACGCCGCTGTCGGCAGTGGCCGGGCTGTGGTCGATCATCCTGGCCATGGTCATTGCCTGCATCGTGGTTGTGTGGCTCAACCGGCGCCACTTCGTCAACGTGATGGACACGCTGAACAAGGGGACGTTCGGCTCGTTCCTGCCGATCATGAACGTCGCCTCCGAGGTGGCTTACGGCGCCGTGATCGCCTCGCTCGCCGCGTTCATCATCGTGCGCGAGGCACTCAAAGGACTTTTCGGCGATCCCGTCGTGTCGCTGTTCGTCGTCGTCAACGTGCTCGCCGGGATGACCGGCTCGGCGTCCGGCGGCTTGAGCCTCGCACTCGGCGCCCTCGGAGAGCACTACTCGCAGGCGGCTGCGGCCGCACACATCAGCCCACAGATCATGCACCGGATTGCCACGATGGCTTCCGGCGGCATGGACATCCTGCCGCACAACGGCGCCGTGATCACGCTGCTGTCGATCTGTGGATTGAATCACCGCGAGTCGTACTTCGATCTCTTCGTCGTCGGTTCGATCGGCACGACACTGGCCGGCATTCTGGTGATCATCTTCAACGCAATGTTCGGCACGTTCTGAAGAGCGGGGGATCCATGCGCCGCCTCAGTTTGGTGATTCGTTCCCGGATGGGGTTGCTGCTATTCGCCGCCGCGTTCGCCGTGCCGGCGTCGGCCGCCGAATTGCGGCTGATCACGGCCGAACTCCCACCGTATACGTTCCAGATGCCGCCGGCCACCGTGGCCGAATTTCCCGGTCCAGGCCAAGGGCTGGTGCAGGAAGTGGTCGTGGAAATGGCCCGCCGCGTCGGTCATTCCGGGTCGATCGAATACATGCCGTGGGCGCGCGCGCAGCAGATCGCGATGACGGAACCCAACGTCGGCATCCTGTCACTCACGCGCTCTCCGGAACGCGAGGACAAGTACCGCTGGCTCGCAAAGGTCGTGACCGACGATCTGGTGCTGGTCGGCGGGCAGGGCGTGGATGCGTCGAGCCTCGACAAAGTGCGTGACCGACCCACCGGCGTGCTGCTGCGTTCGGGCGCCGAGGCCCTGCTGCGCGAGAAGGGCTTCACGCGCATCGAGCCCGCGCCGGAGGAATGGCTCAATGCCAGGAAGATGAAAGAGCGCCGCATCGATGCCTGGCTTGCGCCTCGCCTGATGGTGATATACGCGATGCAGGAGGTGCAGGGCGATCTCGCCACGCTCAACATCGGCGAAATCGTACGCGCCAGCGACATCTATCTCGCCGCATCGAAGAGCCTGCCCGATGCCGAGGCCGCCAAATGGGAAGCGGCGTTTGCGGCGATGCAGGCGGACGGCACGTACCAGCGCATCCTGCAGAAATACCGGCGGGTCAAGGCGGCGCCGATTCCGGACGACGCAAGGCGCCTGGCCAACGATCCGGTCTGGGCGTACTAGCCTCGCCCACCAGTGTCACAGGAAACCATGACGGCAACCGACCAGCGACAACTCCTTGACGCGCTGCACACCTTCGAGCATGGCAAGGTCGTCAGTGCGCGCGAGGCGGTCGCGCTGATTCGGGACGGGGACACGCTGGCCACCGGAGGGTTCGTCGGCATTGGCTTTGCGGAGAATATCGCAGTCGCGCTCGAAGAACGCTACGTCGAGGCGGCGCGCGACGATCCGCACGGCCTGGGCAGTCCGCGCGACCTCACGCTCGTCTACGCCGCCGGACAGGGCGATGGCAAGGATCGTGGGCTGAACCATTTCGGCCACAAGGGACTCGTCAAACGCGTGATCGGCGGCCACTGGGGCCTCGTGCCCAAGCTGCAGGCCCTCGCAGTCGCCAACCAGATCGAAGCCTACAACCTTCCGCAGGGCATCATCACGCACCTGTTCCGCGACATCGCGGCGGGCAAGCCGGGGCTCCTGTCCCGCGTCGGCATTGGCACTTTCGTCGATCCGCGCTTTGGCGGCGGCAAGGTCAACGAGAGCACGACCGAGGACATCGTCTCGCTGATGCAGATCGGCGACGACGAATATCTGTTCTATCGCACGTTCCCGATCAACGTCGGAATTTTTCGTGGCACGACCGCAGATCCGGACGGCAACATCACGATGGAGCGCGAGGCGCTTACGCTCGAAGCATTGGCCATCGCAATGGCGGCCCACAATTCGGGCGGCATCGTGATCGCGCAGGTGGAACGCATCGCCGAACGCGGCAGCCTCAACCCGCGGCAGGTGAAAGTGCCGGGCATCCTCGTCGATTGCGTCGTGGTCGCGGAGAAACCCGAGTACCACATGCAGACGTTCGCGGAGCCCTACAGCGCGGCGTTCGCCGGCGAAATCCGTGTGCCCGCTTCGGTGGTCGCCGCAATGCCGATGTCGGAGCGCAAGATCATCGCCCGCCGCGCCGCGCTGGAATTGAAGCCCAACAGCGTCGTGAATCTCGGCATCGGCATGCCCGAGGGTGTCGCCAGCATCGCCGCGGAAGAGGGCATCATTGATCTTCTGACGCTGACCGCCGAACCCGGCGTGATCGGCGGCATTCCGGCGGGCGGGATGAACTTCGGCGCGGCGATCAACACGCAGGCAGTGATCGATCAGCCCTACCAGTTCGACTTCTACGACGGCGGCGGACTCGACCTCGCGTTCCTGGGCCTGGCGCAGGCCGACCGCGAAGGTAACCTCAATGTCTCGAAGTTCGGACCGCGATTGGCCGGCGCGGGCGGATTCATCAACATTTCGCAGAACGCCAAGGAAGTCGTCTATGTCGGCACGTTCACGGCCGGCAAACTGGCCCTCGAAGTACGCGACGGCAAACTCGCCATCGTGAACGAAGGCCACGTGAAGAAGTTCGTCCGCGATGTCGAGCACCGGACGTTCTCGGGCCGCTACGCATGGAAGCGCGGGCAGCCGGTGCTCTACATCACCGAACGCGCGGTGTTTCGCCTGTGCGCGGAAGGCATCGAGTTGACGGAGATTGCGCCGGGCGTGGACCTGGAGCGCGACGTGCTCGCGCAGATGGATTTCCGGCCGGTGCTGGACGGACCGCCCCAACTCATGGACTCGGCCATTTTCGACGAGGGCAAGATGGGCCTACGCGAGCGCATGCTCGCCATCCCGCTGTCGCGACGCTTTGCCTTTGCGCCCGAACAGGACATCTTCTTCATCAATTTCGAGCGGCTCGACATCCGGCGTCCCCAGGACATCGCCGACGTCCTCGCGGAAGTGGAAAAGAACCTCGGTCCGATCGGCCGCAAGGTCTACGCGATCGTCAACTATGATGGCTTCACCATCGTGCCGGAGTTGGTCGACGCGTATTCGGCCATGGTGAAGCATCTGACGGAGCGTTATTACACGCGCGTCACGCGCTACACCACGTCGAATTTCCTGCGCATGAAGTTGGGCGACGCACTATCGGTGCGCGGTGTCGCACCGCACATCTACGAATCGGCGCAGGAGGCGCTCGACCACCTCGACCGGCCGAAGCCCGGCTGAGCCGCCGTCGCGGCCTCCGTCAGCGCTTGCTGGGTCACAACCTTGTTCCTGCCCCCGGAGTCACTCTCCGGAAGAACTCGTAAATGCCGGTCTCGCCCATGTTCCGGGCATCGGCCAGCTCTCCTGCTCGCGTCACGAACAGAACCTGGTTCGCGGGCGAGAGGATGACGACGGCGGGAATGCCGTTCTTCAGCGGCACGCCATAGGATTTCGCGATGCCGACGTTGCGGTCGAACCTGCCCACGTCGACCTTGACCACCTTGAACTCGCGGGCGACGAAGGGTGCGCTGGCCCCCGTTTTCATTGCCATGTCGAGGACCTTGCAGTCCCCACACCAGTTGGCGCCGAAGACCACCAGCACGTGCACACCCGCCTTCGCTGCCTGGGAAAGCGCCTGGCTGATTTCCAGCCTGGCGTCCGCCACTTCGTTGTAAGGACCATCCGCTGCGTAGCCGGCGACGGCGAAGATCAGTGCGGGAATGGCGAGCAATCGCTTCATCTTGGGTTCAGTGAAAGGCGGAACAAAGGAGGGCGCTACTCTGCCGCGTGCGCCCACGTGCAGACAACGAGGCCGTTGCGCACCTCGTAGACGACGGCCACGTCAAACGGCTGCTCCCGCACGCCCGAGATGCGCTCGTGATCGATGACCTTGTTGCCGAACGCCATGCGGTTCCGCACTTCGGCATGCAGTCCGGCATGATTGAACCTCTGTGTGGCGTAGAACTCGCCGAGCGCTTTCTTACCGACAATCGCGGGTAGCGTGTCGGGCGGGCGGAAAACCCGTATGTCCTCGCTGTACTCGGCAAGGAAGCGCTGCAGGTCACGGGCGTTGTAGGCCTCCAGCTGGCGCTGCACGACAGCCTCCGGGCTCAATATCCATCCTCGCGCAGCGCGATGCGTTCGAGTGGAACCGCGGAAATCGGCCGGATCTGCGAGGCTGCGCGCAATCACTGATCCCTGGATTTTTCCCACAAGGCATCGGGGTTGTACACGGTCATCGCCGACGCCGTGGCCACGGTGTCCTTGCCAAGATTCCGTTCGAACACGACGCCATCGTGATTGCAGATGAACGTCATCACGCCAGATCCGCCCCAACGCGCAGGGTACGCGACCAACGCAAAACCGCCGATCATCTTGCCGTCGACGACATAGTCATAGGCACCGCCTGGCGCGTCCTTGCCCTGGCCCGTCAGGATCTTGTAGTAGTAGCCGTGGTAGGGACCGCCGGGATTGGGCCGGCCATAACCCTGGCTTCGCGCATTGGCCGTCAGCGGCCCGAGCGGGCTCGGCGGTTCGCCGGCTTTGGTCTCCCAGTACAGACCATCGCGCATGCCCGAGGCACTCGCAAGTTTTTGTGCGTATTCGAGCAGGTCGTTGCCATCACGGTCCAGCCTGGCGTACTCGCGCTGCGCATCGACGTACGCCAGGCACACCTTGATTGCGGCCAGCTCGTTGCGGCCGATGCGGCGGTCGAGCACCTGCTCGTTGCCCTGCTTGGCATCAAATTGCCAGCGGCCGTTCTTCATCACCAGCAGATAGGGAAACGGAAAATCGGTCGGACCGATGAGCAGCGTCGCCTTGGCATCGCCGTCGCGTTCGAACTTGACCGATTTGTCGTACGCGGCCACGAAGGCCTCGCGCGCCTCTTCGTCCTGCGCCGGATCGCCGGAACGAATGAACTTGCTCGCGCCGGGACCCAGCACGCGCCAGATCAGCTTTCGTTCATCCGCGCGCATCGCGTCGGCGAGCGCCTTTGCCGCATCCTCCGGAGAGGCATAGGTGCTCTGGACAAAGGCCGGTCGGGCGCTTGCTGCAGCTGCCGGATCTGCCGCATGAGCAAGAGGCGCCGCCAGTACAACGGCCGCGAGGAACGCGCGCAGCATGAATTTGCGCGCGTCAGCGTGGGTGTTCTTCATGATGTCCTGTAAGTGTTCCATTAGCGACCCCGCCCTTGTCCGCCACCGCCACCGCCACCGCCACCGCCGCCGCCGCCACCACCACCACCACCGCCACCGCCACGATTGACGTTCGGGGCCGGGCGATTGACGCTTGGAGCCGCACGCGGCGCGCTTTGCACAGGCCGCTGAGCGGAAGCGCGGCTTTGTGCACCACGGTTGGCGTCGCGCTGAACCTGTGGCCGCGATTCGGGCTGGAAGGCCGGTCTCGTTGCTGAACCCGACGGCCGCGATGCCGGCAGAGTCGTCGGACGCGTCATGCCGCCGCCCGCTCCCGGTGAGGGCCGCGCCAGGTCATTGCCCACACCCGCGCCGCGACGATCGACAGCGCCTGGGGACGGCCGCGTCAGGTTGTTGCCCGCACCCGCGCCGGGACGGTCAACTGCGCCCGGGGACGGACGCGCCACATTGTCGCGGCCGCGATAGTCTTCGCGCGACTGGACGCCTGAGTTGTTGCCCGGCCGGAAGCGGTCGCTGGTGGCGCTGTCGCGGTACGCCACACCCCGCCTGTTTTCGACGCTGTGACTCCAGTTGCCGTTATTCCGGACGCGGTCGCGATACGCGGGCCGGTTGACCCAGACATTGTTGTTGTTGATGTTGATGTTGATGTTGTTGCCTCGCCAGTTGGGCTGGGCCCAGCCCCAGTTGTTGTGGCTGACCCTCCAGCCCGTTCCCCAGAAGAAGCCAGAATAGAAGGCCCAATTCGGCGGTCGCGGCGGAAAACCCCAAATCGGCGGCGGGAACCAGAACCAGGGCTGATAGGCCGGCGCCCACCACGGACCGAAGATCACCGTCGGGTTGTAGACGGGAACGAAGACGTATTGCGGCTGGGCGGGCTGGATGATGATTGTCCTTTCCTGCACGATGACCTGTTGCTGCTCGGTGCTCTGCAGGTTGCCTGCCTGCTGCGCCCTTGCCCGCAATCCCTGTACCGTTTGCATCACGGCAGCCTCGTCGGCGAGGAACGCATCGCCCAGCCTCTGTGTCCAGTCGAGCTTTTCGTTCATCATGTCGAGGACTTGCGGAAACGACGCGAGCGAAAGCACGCTCGGGTCCCACGTCATGTCCTTGAGCGCGTCGTCCAACGCTGCGCCATTCAAGTTCGGATTGGCCTTGACGAAGCGCGCCGCCTGCACAATCTCAAGCGGATAGGTCGACGCCATCAATACCTGCGCCAGCAACTGGTCCGGATAGAGCGCAATCGGGGCCAGCAGCGAGTCGAGGAAGTCCTGCGACATTGGCGCCGACCGCTGCTGTGCGCCGACCGGCGGCGGTGTGTTTGGAGGAGGCACGCTCTGCGCCAGGACCGTCGCCGCAACGACCAGCAGGGCAGCCGCAACCAATGCCGCCATGCAACGGGGTAGTTTCATCAACGCTCCAGGGAAAGGCCCACGGTTACTCTACAGGTGGTCGGGCAAGCGATCGTCACGCGCGGCCGTCGCAATCGCCATTATGCCCAATAACGCGCCGGGAGCGCTCGGGGTTGACCCCGCCGATGGGCGCGTGGCGCGCTATCATCCACTTTCATGGATGTGATGCTCAACGGATCGCCGCATCGCTTCGACCCGCCGCCCGCGACGGTCGCAGAACTTGTTCGCGCGCTCAACCTCGAGGGCAAACGCATCGCCGTGGAAATGAACGGTGCAATCGTCCCCAAAAGCCTCTATGGAGAAACGCGCGTTGCGGCCGGCGACCAGCTCGAGGTCGTGGCGGCAGTCGGTGGCGGATAACCCGTGCCCTGGCCCGCATGGCAATTCGCGTACGCCCGCACCGGGCGTAAAATGCCAGTGATGAACGCCCCCGCCGAACACGACGTCCTGGCCGATCCGCTCATCATCGCTGGACGCGCGTACCGCTCGCGCCTGCTCGTCGGGACGGGCAAGTACCGCGATTTCGCGCAGACACGCGAGGCCATCGACGCGTCGGGCGCGCAAATCGTCACCGTGGCCATCCGCCGCACGAACATCGGCCAGGACGCGGGCGCTCCGTCGCTGATCGACGCACTGCCGCCTTCGGAATTCACCTATCTGCCCAACAGCGCTGGTTGCTACACGGCCGACGATGCGGTGCGCACGCTGAAACTCGCGCGCGAACTGCTCGACGGCCATGCGCTCACCAAGCTCGAGGTGCTGGGCGACAAGGAAACGCTTTACCCCAACGTCCGTGAAACGTTGAAGGCCGCAGAGAAACTGGTGGCCGATGGATTCCAGGTGATGGTGTACACGTCCGACGATCCCATCATCGCGCGCGAACTTGAGCAGATCGGTTGTGTGGCGATCATGCCGCTCGCGTCGCTGATCGGATCGGGCATGGGCATCCTCAATCCGTGGAACCTGAAACTGATCGTCGAACAGGCGAAGGTACCGGTGCTGGTGGATGCAGGTGTCGGCACCGCCTCCGACGCGGCCATCGCAATGGAATTGGGATGCGCGGGCGTGCTGATGAACACGGCTATCGCGCTGGCACGGGATCCGGTGCGCATGGCGCGCGCGATGAAGCGAGGCGTCGAGGCCGGGCGCGAAGCATTTCTCGCCGGCCGCATGCCGAAGAAATTCTACGCGGGCAGCCCCAGCTCCCCGACCACCGGGCTCATTTCCTGACCATGCGCGTATTGCTCGCAGTGATTTGGGCGGTCACGCTCGCCACAAGCGTTTCCGTTCACGCGGCGCCGGTCACCGCTGCACGAATCACGGAACTGTGCGCGCAGGCGGACGGTCCGGCGCATTGCGGACGCCTGATCGAAGCAGACCAGTTGAAGACACTCCCGAACCTCGCCGTCCGCGACGGCGCCACCCTGAAGGTGCTGCTGTTCCCGTCGGGCGCCCGCGAATTCGTCGACGTCGATTCGCTCGCCGGCGGCACGACCTGGTCCTTGTGGGACTACTGGAGCCCGGTCAACGTGGTGGTGCTGTACACGACCGATCTGGACCGCATCGGCTACGCGACGCTGCAGCGAACGACGGGCCAGATCGTCGCGCTCCCCGCGGAGCCGTCGCTGTCCCCGGACCGGCAGCGCATGGCGGTCGCGGATTTCTGCCGCGCGAATTGCGACAACGAAGTCTCGGTGTGGCGCATCGCACGTGACGGCATCAGCAAGGAATACGGCTGGAAGCCGGATGCGGAGTGGTCCGACGTGACCCTGCAGTGGAAAGGCGACAACACGGTGGTAGTCGACTTCACGCCGAAGGGCGAAGACAAGGCGCGAACCCTGGAGCGCCGCATGACCGACCCCGGATGGCAGCGTTACGGTTCGCGCCCCTCGCAATGACGGTCGCGGGATCCGTCGGCAATGGCCTGCAACGCCGCCCCGTGCGCAGTTTCGTCTTGCGGCAGGGTCGAATGTCTGCGGCGCAGCAGCGGGCGCTCGATACGCTGCTGCCCAGATTGGGCATAGCGTATGCGCCGAAAACCCTCGACTTCGCCGCGGTATTCGGTCGCATCGCGCCGGTCATTCTGGAAATCGGCTTCGGCATGGGTGAAACGACGGCGACCATCGCTGCGGAACGCCCTCAGCTTGATTTTCTGGGGCTCGAAGTCCACGGCCCCGGCGTGGGCGCGCTGCTGAATCGCGTCGAAGCTGCGGACCTTCGCAATGTGCGCGTGATACAGCATGACGCCGTCGACGTCGTCGCGCAAATGATTCCGCAGGCGTCGCTGGCAGGCATCCACATCTATTTTCCCGATCCCTGGCCCAAGAAGCGCCATCACAAACGGCGCCTGCTGCGGCCCGAATTCGTGCATGCACTCGCGCAGCGCCTGGGGCCCGGCGGCTACCTGCACGCGGCGACGGACTGGGACGAATATGCGCAGGAAATTCTCGCGACGTTCAGCGAGGAGCCCCTGCTGACGAATACCGTCCCCGCTTTTGCGCCACGACCGGCATGGCGGCCGCAGACGAAATTCGAAACGCGCGGCCTCAAACTCGGCCACGGCGTGCGAGACATCGTGTTTCGGCGCCGCACGGACTGAAGTTGCAGGATTGCGTCAGGCCGACTTCGCCATCCCGTTGCCGCGCGCAAGCGCGATCAGCCGGGTGATCGTGCTGCGCGCGACGTCGCGGGAGAAGTGATTGCGGATGTTGTCGCGCCCGCCGGCGGCGAGTTTCTGCCACAGCGCTTCGTCCTGGTAGGCGCGCTGAATCGCAACAGCGAAGGCCGCTGGGTCGTCGCCGACCAATACGTCGTCGCCCGGATTGAGATGCATGCCTTCGATCGAGGGCGTGGTCGCGATCACCGGCAAGCCATAGCTCATGGCGAGATTGATCTTGCCCTTGACGCCGGCACCATAGCGCAGCGGTGCGATCGACGCGCGGCAACCGGTGAAATACGGAGTGACATCGGGAACGTAGCCGGTGACGATGAAGTCCTCGGCCGCGAACGCGCGCACGTTGGCGGGCACCTTGCTGCCGACGATGTATGTCTTGACACCGGGCAGCGCCTCCCGCACGCGCGGCAATATCTGCCGTGCGTACCACAACACGGCGTCGGTGTTCGGCGGATGCTGAAAGCCGCCGATGAACACGAGGCCTTCCCGCTGCGCAAATGGCTTGCCGCCCGGCAGCAGTTCGTGGATCGTTGACAGCACCATCACGCGCGCGTCCGGCACCAGATCGGCAAGCAGCGCCTGTTCGAACGGCGACACGACAAGTGTGACGTCCGCCTTGCGTATCAGCGCCAGTTCCTCGTCGCGCTTCGCGTTCGCCGCCGCCCGGGAAAGCGCGCTGCCCTCCAGCTCCGCCTGCCGTTCTGTGCGCAGGAAGTGCAGGTCGACCGTGTCGAAAACGACCAGCGCGCTGGGCGCAAACGAGCGCACCGCGTCGAGATGCTTGACGGCGACGTAGTGGCGGGACATCACCACGATGTCGAATTCGCTGCTGCGTTGGGCGAGGAGTTCTGCGATCGAGTCGGGATAGGGATGAAACAGGACTTCGATCCCCCGTTGCTGCAGTTGTGAAACGTAAGGCTGCCGGTACTCGAGGTTGTCCGCAACAAAGGTGACCTTGCACCGAAGCGACGTGAGGATTTCGAGGATCGCCTGCATCCGCATCGAACCTGCATCGTGGTCGGGCGTGAGCATGCACGCGTCCATGACGAGCACGCGCAATTGCACCGTGCGGTCATGCTCCAGCTCCGGATGCACGCCATTCGACCGATGCAGCGCCAGCGCATTGCCCCACTTCGCGGCAAACGTTGCCTGGTTCACGACCTGGTGCCGTTTGACGCCCGCGGTCTCGTCGGTGCCGGACGTCTGTCCTTCGAAATGGACAACGGTGGCGAAGGGCTGGTAATACACGCTGCGACCGGCTGCGCGAATGGAGAACGCCAGGTCCACATCCTCGTAATACGCCGGCGCGTAGGCAGCATCGAAGCCGCCGACCTCGCGGAACAATGCCCGAGGGACCGCTAGGCACGCGCCGGAACAGTAATCGGCTTCCCGAAGGTAGTTGTATTCCGGCTTGTCCGGGTCGTCATTGCGGCCCCAGTTCCACGCCGATCCGTCGCGCCAGACAATCCCTCCCGCCTCTTGCAGCCTTCCGTCCGGGTAGATCAGTTTTGCACCGACGAGCCCGGCATCCTGATGGTCCCGGAACACCGCAAGGATCGCATCGAGCCAGCCCGGAGTCACGATCGTGTCGTTGTTGAGGAAGACGATGATTTCGCCACGCGCAAGCCCTGCGCCGTGATTGCAGGTGCCGACGAAACCAAGGTTGGTCTCGTTGCGCACGAAGTGCACGCCGGTCACGTCCTTCAGCTGTTCTGCCACCGGTTCCGGCGAAGCATCGTCGACCACGATCACCTCGAACTGTCCCGCAGGCGAGTGCGCCTGGACGCTTTTCAAACAGGTGAATGTCAACAACGGATTGCCGAAGGCAGGAATCACAATCGATACGCGGGGCGAGTCATTCGCCGCAAACGCGAGCGGAGCAATGTCCTCTTCGAGTCCGAACATCGCTACACCTGGCGCCTTGAACCGCCCTTTTCCCCGGACCTTGTCCCGTGCGCGATTGAACGCCGCCGCCGGTCCCTCGTTGCGCAGAATCGACCACATCAGCGCCGCGAAGTGCGGCGCGCGACGGATGGCCGCCCAGCGTGCACGTCCGCGTGCGACCAGCACCTTCGTGCGATGGCCGGCGCTGCGAATCGGCGCAGTCAGCCGCCAGGTCGTCGATGACTCGAGCTCGTCGATGCGATGCCGCGCGATGGCCAGCGATGTTTCGTAGTTTCCAGTCGGAATCTGCATCGTGTACAGCGCGCGCTGGGCCGCAAGCAGTTCCGCCGCAAGATGCTCGCGGTCACCTTGCGCACGGTCGCGGATCGCACGAAATTCCTCGAGTTGCAGTTCCACCACCGCCACGCGCCGCTTGAGTTCATTGCGAGCCTCCGTATGGCCACAGTCCACTCCCGCGGAGAACAATTGGATCAGCGTCAACGGCGGCGCCTTCACGTGGCCTTCGGCGAGATAGAAATGATGCTCTTTCAACTCCGGGAAATTGCTGGTCGACCGGGATCCACGCAGACCCTCGGGCACGGCTGCCAGATACTTGCCGACGTATTGCTCCGGATCCATCAGTTTGCGGCCTCGAGCTTGAACGCCGATGCCGGTGCGGTCTGGCGCGCAGGCAACCCGGCCGCGGCGAGCAGTGCCTCGTTCCATACCGCGGCGGGTGCATTCCAGGGTACGGTCACCGAACGCGGATGACCGGCCAGGCGCTCCGGAAACGCGCCGAGTGCGGACGCAACGATCGGCAAGCCCGACGCAAGCGCAACCGACAGCGTATACGCGAAGGTCTCCGGCACTTGGGCGGCAAACAGGATCACGTCGGGTTTCTCGGCACCGATCAGCAGAGGCAGATCGGCATCGATATATTGACCATGGATGGTCAGCGGCAACTCCGGAGACTGCGGAATGGGTTCCGTAGTGGAACCCAACAGGCGAAACACGAGGGGAAGTCCCGAGACCCGCGCGTCACGCGCGCAGGCCGCCACCACATTCAGGCCCTTTTCCGGTGACAGGTTTCCCAATACCGCGACACGTGCGATCCGCGGT
This sequence comes from uncultured beta proteobacterium, assembly GCA_963829415.1. GTDB lineage: Bacteria > Pseudomonadota > Gammaproteobacteria > Burkholderiales > Casimicrobiaceae > VBCG01. Next base: position 888,316 of record CAWHII010000001.1, read on the forward strand.
GGTGAATCGGGCGCAACCTCGGGGTGCGGCCAGACCTGGATTGAAAGATCGTGGAAATATTGCCGAATGCGCGTTTCCACGTCATGCGACGGAGCGATGACGCGGTCAGCGCCGCGCAGCAGCTGTCCGAAGGTTCCCCGCCACGCGGTGATATCGAGCCCCCACTGTCCCGGGCGACGCGTCAGGCACGCGGCGCACCCGGTCGCGTCGGGCTCGCCACAGTATTGCCCGTCCTCGGTGACAAGGTGGTATTGCGGGCAGATCGGAAAGTAGTCGTGCAACGTGCAATCGTAGGGAACGCCAACCGCCGAAGGGAGCTCGAGTATGCCGCGAGGCAGCAGATGCACATGGTGAAAGTGCAGCCGCTCGATGCCGATGGCCCGCAGCAGAGCGGCGAGATCCGGCAGTTCGCCAGGCAGTGTGAAATAGGCGGCAAAGTCTTCACCGGCACGCGGCCAATACAGCTTCACGGTGTCGCCGGCCGCGGGTTCGAGATAGAGTACTTCGCAGCGAGCGGAAACGAGTGCCGCGAGATCGTTCATGTGGCGGCGGATGCCTCCGCCCCAGGGATGGGATATGAACAACAGCGGGCGCTCCGGAGCTTCCGCAAGGCGCAATAGATCGACGCGCCGCGCGAACGGCCGGCCAGGGTCGCGGAGCAGCGCCTCCGCCTTCTGGCTGGCATAGGCCGGATACAGTTTGGTGAGCGCCAGCTCCGCGCGGCCGGCCAATTCGGTCGCTTCGCGCGTACCAAAGGTTGCATGGCCAGCATGGCCAACGAACACATCGCAGGCAAGCATGTTGCGAAACCCCGCGCTGCCGGCGCGAAGGCAGAAATCGACTTCCACGCCGTAGTCGCTTCCCAGCGGTACCGCATCGAATGCACCGACCACGTCGAGGCAATCACGGCGAAAATAAAGGCAGGGCCCCTTCACAACGGGCAAGACGGCGCTGCCCCCCGGATTCGCACGCGCAAACAGGGAATCGAGCGTTGCCACCGTAAATCCCGTCGGCAGCGCATTGTCGTTGCGTGGGAGGGGATATGTCGCGGTACCCACGTTGTTGGTGAATGTACCGATGACGCCTATTGCGCGCACGTCGCCTCGGGGCGTGAGCCGGTCGAGCCAGTCGTTCGCGACCTCAGCGTCGGATTGCAGTACGACCACATCCCGATCCCGATGCAGCGCAAACGCGCGATTCACTGCCGCAGTGAAGCCCTGTCGCGATGGCTGCTCGATCAGGTTCGCATGGCCACGCTCCTTCAGGTCGCGCAGGTATCGCGCGAGTTCAGGTTCCGGCGTGCCATCGTTGACCACCACCAATTCAAAGGGCGTGCGGCAGGACGAACCCAGGACGCTTTCAATGCAGCTTCGCGTCGCCTCCAGATTGCGGTATACCGGAACGATGACGTCGACGGTCGGCATCAGAGCAAATCCGAAAAGCGGCGCTTCAGCAAGGAGAATGGCAGGCGCAGCCATCCTCGCGCAGACTCACGGTAGACGAGTTGCTCGCGCGTCGCCGCGTGGGCGGCGATCTCCCGCGAAAATGCGGCCTCCGCCTCGGCCTGCGCTGCGATGCGGCGGTCCTTCGCGATCCCGGCCTCCCTTTCGCTGGCCAACGCATTGACGGCGGTCACCAGTTCGGCCAGCCGCGCCTCCGCAATTGCCCGCGCATCGAGTTCATCCCAGGCGACCTGCCGTTCGCGAACCAGTGCACGGGCATAGTCGCGCCAGAGGGCCAGTCCGCCATCATCAAACAGTGACAGGGCAGCGCAAGTGGGCAGCGTCACGCCGGCCGCTGCACAGACGACGACAAAATACATCGGCGGCGCGGGTGCGGGCATGACGTGCATGGAATCGTCGGGAAGGGACAGGAATTGCGCGGGTTGGCGGTTATCGCCCTCCGCCCACAGCGCCGATTGGGCGAGCACGCGCTGCCCGTACCAGGCTTGCCATGGAAAGGCAGGATCGAGCAGCGCCTTCAATTCGGCGCGGTCGAGTTCACCCACGTGAAAATGATTCTCGATCTCCCCTGCTTCGTTGTAGATCGGCCGATTGGGCGAGGAAATCACCAGCACGCCTGAAGGCGTCAACACCCGGCGGAATTCCGCGAGCATTTCGCGCTGGGAGGACAGATGCTCGATCGTTTCGAACGAAACGACGACATCGACACAATCATCCGGCAAGGGCAGGTCCGTCACGGAGCCGTGGACGAACGTGAGGTTACCCGATGGATAGCGTTCGCGCGCATGCGCCACCGCATCGGCGGAGATGTCGATGCCCGTCACCTGCGAGGCGCCGTGCGCGAGCATGAAACTGCCATAGCCTTCGCCGCAGGCCGCGTCGAGAATGCGCAGGCCGCGGAAGTTCGCCGCGACAAACGCGTAGCGATGCCAATGCTCGTACCAGATCGGACCGCGCACCTCGGGCGTGAAACGCTCGCCGGTAAATGTGAGCGCGGGAGAGGCGGAGGGAACGGAGGCCAAGGTTGTTTGCGACAGTGGGGGAAGAGGCGGCGGCGAAGTCGCCCACGCACAACCCTGAATTGTAGCCGCCTAGTACTCCGACCGATAAGTTTGCGTAAATGCTGAGAATCGATCCCACACGCCGGGCGCCTCAGTTGAATAGAAATGAGGTGAACCGCAGCCATGGCACCTGCTATGGCGAGGATGCACGACAAAGCGATCGGCGATGCGGGTCGATTCGAACATAGCGAAACTTATCGGTCGGGGTACTGGGAGCCAGTCGGTCTCAGCCCATAGTCAGGACGACCGGCTGGTGATCCGACGCCTGCAGGTGGATGTCCACCGTGACCGCGCGGACCCGCGTCCTGAGATCTTCGCTGAAGAAGATGAAATCGCAGCAATAGCCGGGTGCCGCGGGATTGATTTTCTGGTAGATGCACATCGTCGGCGCGTGCGGTACACCCGGATGCGTGTGCTCCCACGCGTCGGACAGAGCCGGCGTTCCGTCCGCGAACGGCGCCAGCATCCTGGCGTGGCCGGGATCGGCCGGATCCATGTTGAAGTCGCCGGTGATGATCGTCGCCGCGGGACTCGGATAGGTCTGAAATGGGCCGCCGTCGGTCCCGGTGACGCGCAGCCCGCGGGAATATTGGTAGCCTTGGGCGTAAATTGCGCGCAATGCGTCGATCTGTGCCGTGCGCTTGGCGACCGAGTAGTACTCGAGATGTGTGGTGATCACGCGCACATCGCCGAAAGGCGCGCTGACCACCGCCTCCAGCGCCATGCGGGGCATGCCGAGAAAATCCTGATCGGCCGGATACGGCAGCAGATGGCGGAAGACCTGCTGCACCGGCAGCCGGGAGAAGATCATGTTGCCGAAGCGGCGGCGGCGGCCCCCTTCCGCCGGATGGTCGACCGCGACACCCGGGATGGCAACGTAGCCCGGAAGCAGCGTGCTCAGCAACGCGAACTGGTCCTCCCCCGCGCTTCCCGCCAGCCGGGGATGCGGGAAATTGTCAGCGATCTCCTGCAGGCAGAGCACATCGAAATCGGCCTGACGCTTGGCCTCGGTCACGATGCGCGCCGGGTCGACCTTACCGTCGACACCGCAGCACCACTGCACGTTCCAGGTAATCAGCTTCATCGTATTCCGGCTCGCATGAATGATTGGACGAACTGGCGTTGAAAGAGGAGGAATGCGATCAGCAACGGCGCGGTGGTCAACAGCGTCGCGGCCGTGATGATCGACCAGTCGATGCCCTGATCGGTCGCGGAAAACACTTGCAGCCCGACGGTCACGGGGCGCGCCTCTACCGAATTGGTGATGATGAGCGGCCACAGGAAATTGTTCCAGTGGTAGCTGACGCTGACGAGCGCGTAGGCTAGATAGGTCGGCCGCGCGAGCGGCACGTAGACCTTCCACAGGACCTGCAGGGGCGTGCAGCCCTCGACCCGCGCCGCTTCGTCGAGTTCGCGCGGCACGCTCTTGAACGTCTGCCGCAACAGGAAGATCCCGAACGCGCTCGCCATGTACGGCAGGCCGATGCCCAGGATCGTATCCTTCAATCCAAGCACGGTCATCGTGCGGTAGTTCTCGACGATCAGCACGTCGGGCATCACCATCAATTGCACCAGGACCAGCGCAAACAGCACGTTGCGCCCGGGGAATGCGAAGCGCGCAAACGCATAGGCGGCGAGCGTGGTCAGAACCAGCTGCGCCGCGAGCACCATCGTCACCAGCAACAACGTATTGAGAAAGTATCGCGCGAAGGGTGCGGCGTGCCAGGCAGTGACGAAATTGGCCAGCGTCAACGGCGCCGACAACGACAGGCGCGTCGAGAATTCCGCGGTATGAAATGCCGTCCAGAACGCGTACAGCAGCGGCAGCACCCATAACAAGCCCAGCACCCAGGCGCCGGTGGCTTCAAGCGCCCGCCTCATGCCGCGCGGCTCGTACACGTGCAGCGTCGCGTTCATAGCGCCCCCACGCTTGCGGCTATCGCCGCTGCGCTGCCCCCGGAGGGGGAGTCATTCGCGCCTTGGGACGGCCCGGCGGCGCTCATTGGTAATGCACTTTGCGCTCGAGGAAGAAGAACTGTGCCATTGCGACGACCCCGAGGATCGCGAGCAACACCATGGTGAGCGCAGCCGCGTAGGCCGAATCCCAGAACCTGAAGCCGATTTCGTAGATATAGAAGAGCAGCAGTTCGGTCGCGTTGTCGGGGCCGCCGCGGGTCATCACCACGATATGGTCGACCAGGCGAAAGGCATTGATCACGGCGTTGACGAGGACGAACAGCGTCGTGGGCATCAGCAGCGGCAAGGTCACGCGGCGGAAAAAATACCCACGCGATGCGCCCTCCATCGCCGCCGCGTCGGCCAGGTGCGGCGACATCGATTGCAGTGCCGCAAGGTAGAAGATCATGAAGAAGCCTGCTTCCTTCCAGATCGTGACGACCATCAGCGCGGCAAGCGCCGTGCTCTTGCTGCCCAGCCAGTTGTGGCTCGGCAGACCGAACACGCCCGTGAATTGTTCCAGCAGTCCGTATTCCGGCGTGTAGAAGAAGAGCCAGATGTTGGCCACAGCGATCATCGGCAGGATCGTCGGCGTGAAGAAAGCGAGCCGCAGGATGCCGCGGCCCGGGATGCGATCGTTTACCCACACGGCCATCAACAACGCGAGCGCGATCGACACGGGAATCGTGCCAAGCGCGTACCAGAAGTTGTTGGAAAACGCCTGCCAGAAGATCGGGTCCTCGACCAACTGCTGATAATTTTCGAGGCCGACGAACCCCGCGGGCCGGTCGCCTTTGGGAGTCGACAGGAAGCTGTGCCACAGGTTGGCAATCGCCGGATAGTGGGTGAAGAGGGCGAGCAAGGCCATCGCCGGCAACAGCAGCAGCCAGCCGTACACCCACTGTGTCCTATGGTTCAAATTCGCGGTTCGCCCGGCTTCCTGTTATCGCCGGTACGTGCGCAGGATGCGCTCCGACTGCGCCTGCGCGTCCTTCATCGCTTGCTCGGGCGTCTTGGTGCCGGTGAGCGCCGCCTGCAGACCGTCGTTCAGCGCCTTGGTCACGCGTTGATTGTCGTGCGTCGACAATTCGGCCTTGGCGAAGGGCAACTGGTCGCGTGCGACCGCGGCCAGCGGAAAACCGGTCACGTACTGCTTCATTACCGGTGTTTCCCACGCGTCCGCGCGCACAGCGACGTAACCGGTGTCGATTCCCCACTGCGCCGCGCGTTGCGGCGTGGTGAGCCACTTGATGAACTTGAACGCGGCTTCGCGCTGTGCCGGCGTCGACTTCTTGAACATATAGAAATTGCCGCCGCCGGTCGGGCTGCCGCGCTGCGTGCCCGCCGGCAGCATCGCGACGCCGAAATCGAGCTTGGCGTTGTTCTTGAAATTGGTGAGGTTACCGGTCGTCGTCCAGACCATTGCGACCTTTTTTTCGAAGAAGTCCTTCGGCGTCGTGCCCCAATCGACGATGCCTTCGGGATGAACCTTGTACTTGTTCACGAGGTCGACCCAGTACTGCACCGCGGCGATCACCTCGGGTTTGTCGAAGTAAGTCTGCGTGCCGGCGGCGTTCATCAGGTTCGCGCCGTTCTCGATCGCCAGCGCCTGAAACAGCCAGTAGGGAAAGCCGGTCGACGGAATCTGTACACCCCATTGCGTGACCTTGCCTGAGGCGTCGCGCTTGGTGAGCTTCTGCGCGTATTCGGTCATTTCCTTCCATGTCGCGGGCGGGCGATTCGGATCGAGCCCGGCCTCCTTGAACATTTCCTTGTTGTAGTAGAGAACGATGGTCGAACGCTGGAACGGGATGCCCCACGTCTTGCCGCCGGTCTGGCTGTTCTCCATGAACGCCGGGTAGAAGCTCTTCAGCCACGCCTTGTCTTCGGGTGTCCTGATGAGATCGTCGAACGGTTGGATCGCGTCCTCGTCGATCAGCGTGTACATGTCGGTGGACAGCAGGATCGACGTCACCGGCGGCTCGCCACCCTTTACGGCGGTCAGAGCTTTGGTCAAGGAATCCTGGTAGGCACCCGAATAGATCGGCTTCAACTTGATTCCCGGATTCTCCTTCTCGAAGTCCGCGGCAAACCCGTCGATGATCTTAGTGATCGGACCACCGACGGCGACAGGATAGTAGAACGATACTTCGGTTTGCGTCTGCGCAAACGCCGGAATGCAGCCGAGCGCGATTGCAAGCAGTGCGACCAGCCCGTTACGAATGCTTCGATGCAACATGGTTTCCTCCTCCTAGCAGCCTGTCGAACTTGCCTTCGCGCATGCGACGGAAGGCGTTTTGGGCGCAGTTCAAGGCGCGAGCCCGAGAGCATATCGCGAATATGGTGAGGGCGAGCAACGCAGAAAAATGCCAACTGAGGCGCCCAAACGCCCCGTCACTTCGCGCAGTTTGCATACTAAGGCCAAGAGACGCGTCTGCTATGTTGCTCGGCTGGCGAAGATTCGCGATATTCGCTGCGCCTCGCGCCTCGCATCCATCGCCTTTTGGCCCAGCAACGCATACGCGAAGGCAAGTCCGGCAGGCTGCGTCGCGGCGGATGTCATCCGGCTGTTATCACGCAATCTGCGTTTCGGTCTGCTGATTCGCGGAGGCCGCCTGGCGAACTCCGCTCTCCGCGAAATAGTGCTGCGCACCGGGCGCCCACGTCAGCCAGGCCGTATCACCATGCCTCAGCGCCACGTTGCCCTGCGTGCGCACGGCAAGCGGCTGCGTGCCGATGCGGCAGGCGATGAGGGAATCCCCGCCCAGGTATTCGACGCTTTCAACAGTTGCACGCACGCCCCGCTCGAACGCGAGGCCGATGTGCTCCGGCCGTACGCCCAGCATGCCACCGGCACACTGGGCCGGCAGTACCGCCGGTCCGCCCGCGCATTGAATGATCGAGCCGCCGGCGCCCGGCTCGAGGGTCAGCAGGTTCATCGGCGGCGTGCCGATGAACCGCGCCACAAAAGTATCTGCGGGTTGCTCGTAGAGCTCGACCGGCGTACCGTTCTGCTCGATGCGGCCGCCGTTGAGCAGGATCACACGATCGGCCATGGACATCGCCTCGACCTGGTCATGCGTCACATATACCATCGTAATGCCGAGCTTGCGCTGCAGCGCCCGGATCTCCAGCCGCATTTCCGCACGCAGCTGCGCATCGAGGTTCGACAGCGGCTCGTCCATAAGACAGACCGGCGCCTCGTTGATGATCGCCCGCCCCAGCGCCACACGCTGCTGCTGACCGCCGGATAGCTGCGACGGCTTGCGCGCCAGCAGCGGCGACAGACCGAGCAGTTCCGCGACGCGCGCGAGCCGCTTCCGGCAATCGGCTTCGGGCACACGACGCACGCGCAGGCCGAAGAGGATGTTCTCGGCGACCGTGAGGTGGGGAAACAGTGCATAGCTCTGGAAAACCATGGCGATGTTGCGCTGCGCTGGTGGCAGGCTGGTGACATCGCGCCCGTCGATGATGACGCGCCCGGTGTCGGCCGCCTCGAGCCCCGCGATCAGGCGCAGCGTCGTGGACTTGCCGCACCCCGAGGGCCCGAGCAGCACGTTGAACGTGCCGGCGGCGAGTTCGAACGAGATACCATCGACGGCGCGCACCTGCCCATCGGCGGTCGTCCATTGCTTGCTGACGTTTTCGACGGCAATGGCCGACACGGCGCGTCCCTTTTCAGCCGAACAGCGCGGTGAAGGCTGCACCTGGGTCGGGCGCGCGCATGAACGCCTCACCGACCAGAAACGCATGCACGCCGCGGGACTGCATCAGCGCGACGTCGCGCGGGATCAGGATGCCGCTCTCGGTCACGACAAGGCGGTCGGGCGGGACGCGCGGCAGCAGATTGAGCGTCGTATTCAGGGTGACGCTGAAGTTGCGCAGGTTGCGGTTGTTGATGCCGATCAGCGGCGTTTTCAGCCGCAGTGCGCGGTCGAGTTCGGCGCCGTCGTGGACCTCGACCAGGACATCCATGCCGTAGGAACGCGCCGCGGCTTCGAGACCGGCCATCTGCGTATCCTCGAGCGCAGCGACGATGAGGAGGATGGCGTCGGCGCCAAGCGCCCGCGACTCGGCGACCTGGTACAAGTCGATGATGAATTCCTTGCGCAGAACGGGAAGTGCGCACGCGCTGCGGGCCCCGACCAGGTAGTCCGGATCGCCCTGGAAGAATGGCCGGTCGGTGAGCACCGACAGACACGCTGCCCCCGCGCGCTCAAAGCTCGCGGCGATGGCCGGTGGATCGAATGCCTCCCTCAGGACGCCCTTGCTAGGGCTTGCCCTCTTGATCTCGGCGATCACGGCAGGACGACCCGCGGCGATTTTTGCGCGTAGAGCGCGTTCGAAACCGCGCGCTGCGGGCATCGCGCGCGCCGCGTCCTCGACAACTCCGAAGGGGCGCGTGACCTGGGCTTTGATGACCTCTTCCGCCTTGGTCGAGACGATCTGCGCCAGGATGTCGCTCTTGGTCAATGGACCCCCACGCTTGCAGCCAGGGAAAATGCGGCCGCTGCGCTGCCCCCAGTGGGGGCGCTATTCGCGCCTTGGGACGGCCCGGCGGCGCTCATTGAACCTCCCCCACGCTTGCGGCCAGGGAAAATGCGGCCGCTGCGCTGCCCCCAGTGGGGGCGCTATTCGCGCCTTGGGACGGCCCGGCGGCGCTCATGCCGTCAGCCCGCCTTTGTGGCGAGGTTTTGCGTGGTCGCGACGAAGGCGTCGAGTTTGCGCCTCGCAGCGCCGCTGGCGATCGCTTCGCGCGCGCGGACAATGCCCTCCCCGATCGACGCCGCGACATTGGCGGCATAGAGCGCCGTACCGGCGTTGAGCGTCACGATCTCGCGTGGCGTGCCCTCGACGTTCCCGAGCGCCTCCAGCAGCATTTCCTTCGATTCCGCGGCGCCCTTCACTTTCAGGCCCCGATTGGATTTCATCGACATGCCGAAGTCCTCGGGGTGGATCTCGTATTCGCGGATTTCGCCGTGCTTCAGCTCGCCGACCATCGTGGCCGCGCCGAGGGAGACTTCATCCATGCCGTCGCGCCCGTAGACAACGAGCGCATGCGCGCTGCCGAGCTGCTTCAGCACGCGAATGTGGATGCCGACCAGGTCCTGGTGGAACACGCCGATCAGCTGGTTCGGTGCGCCCGCTGGGTTGGTCAGCGGGCCGAGGATGTTGAAGATCGTGCGTATTCCCAGTTCCTTGCGCACCGGTCCCGCGTGCTTCATCGCCGAATGATGGCTGGGCGCGAACATGAAGCCCACGCCCGTCTCTGCGATGCACGTCGCTACCTGCGCCGGCGTGAGCATGATGTTGGCGCCGAGCGCCTCCAGCACGTCCGCGCTGCCCGAACTGGACGACACCGAGCGGCCGCCGTGCTTGGCCACCCGCGCGCCCGCGCCCGCGGCGACGAACATCGACGCCGTCGAGATGTTAAATGTGTGTGAGGCGTCGCCGCCGGTGCCGACGATGTCGACCAGGTGCTCGCGGTCGGGCACATCGACCTTGGTCGCGAGTTCGCGCATCACCTGTGCCGCGGCAGCGATTTCGCCGATCGTTTCCTTTTTCACGCGCAGGCCGACGGTCAGCGCGGCGATCATCACCGGCGACACTTCGCCGCCCATTATCTGCCGCATGAGTGAGAGCATTTCGTCGTGAAAGATCTCGCGGTGCTCTATCGTGCGCTGCAGCGCCTCTTGAATCGTGATCGACATGGCTGGCCCTAGGGTTGCAGTTCGCGGACGCGCCGCCGCGTGACGTCGACGCGGCATCCCAGACCCGCCTGTTCGGCGCCAATACCGCTGGCATAGAGCGCCTTGACGTAGTCGCATTGCAGGGTCCTGTATTCGGTGAAGGCGCGCAGGGTCTTGGCCAGTGCCGCGTTGGCGCCGGACCGGCCGGTGACGACGTCGAGTTCGCGCGCGCGGGTTCCGGCAGCGGCCTCCGCGTTGCGCAGCGACGCCTGCGCCTCCCGGTCGGCCTCGACTAAGCACCGCGTCACCGCAGCGTGATCGCCCGCGGTCTGGCATTCGTCGAGCGCGCCTGCTGCTGCGGGTGCAGCAAATCCCGGCAGGATTGTCGCCATCGCGAACAGGACCACTTTCATGACTTCCTTTCCAGAAAATTGGCGAGCAGGCGCTTGCCGTGTTCGGTCAGGATCGCTTCGGGATGGAACTGCACGCCCTCGACCGCGTACTGGCGATGGCGCACGCCCATGATCTCGCCGTCGTCCGATGTTGCGGTGACCTCCAGCGCTTCGGGTAGGCTCGCCCGCTCGATCGCCAGCGAATGGTAACGCGTCACCGCGAACGGCGCAGGGACCCCCGCGAAGACGCCGCGGCCGTCGTGCATCACCGGCGAGGTCTTGCCGTGCATCACCCGTTGTGCACGCACGATGCGGCCGCCGAATGCCTGCCCGATGGCCTGGTGGCCGAGACACACGCCCAGAATCGGGATCTGCCCGGCAAAGCGCTGGATCAGCGGAACCGAAATGCCCGCCTCGTTCGGCGTGCAGGGCCCCGGAGAGACGACGATGTGGGTCGGTGCCAGTTGCGCGACTTCGTCCACCGGAATTGCATCGTTGCGGAAAACCCGCACTTCGGCACCCAACTCGCTCAGGTATTGCACCAGGTTGTAGGTAAAGCTGTCGTAGTTGTCGAGCATGAGGAGCATGATCAGTGCCCGCCCGGCAGCCCGAAGGGCAGTGCGCGCCGCGGCCTCATTGCGCGAGCGGCCATGCGCGGCAACTTCGCTTCGGCCGCCATCAACGCTCGCGGACGCGCTCTTCGAGCCTTGGCTTCGCCCCGCTCGCGTAGACGTCCCCGGGGGCAGCGAACGAAGTAAGCGTGGGGGTTCATCTAGATATCCTCGTCCAGGCCTTGCTGCACCATTTCCGCCGCGCGCAGGACCGCGCGGAGCTTGCTCAGCGTTTCCTGCCATTCGCCCTCGGGCGATGAATCGTGGACGATGCCGCCGCCAGCCTGCGCATAGAGGATTCCATCCTTCAACACGGCGGTGCGAAGCGCGATCGCAGTGTCCATGTCGTCCTGGAAGCTGATGTAGCCGACGGCGCCGGAGTAGACCCCGCGCTTCGTTGGCTCCAGTTCATCGATGATTTCCATCGCCCGAACTTTCGGAGCGCCGCTCACGGTGCCTGCCGGAAAGGTTGCACGCAGCACGTCGATGCTGTTGAGCCCTGGCTTCAGCACGCCTTCCACATTGGACACGATGTGCATCACGTGCGAGTAGCGCTCGATCACCATCTGCTCGGACACGCGTACAGAACCGGTTGCGGCGACGCGCCCGACGTCGTTGCGGCCGAGATCAAGCAGCATCACGTGCTCGGCGATTTCCTTGGGGTCGTTGCCCAGCTCCCGCGCGAGTTCCTCGTCGGCGTCGCGGGTCTTGCCACGCGGGCGAGTTCCGGCAATCGGACGCAACGTGATCGCCGAACCTTCCTTGCGCACCAGGATTTCCGGCGACGCGCCGACCACATGGAAGTCGCCGAAGTCGTAATAGAACATGTACGGCGATGGATTGAGCGAACGCAGCGCGCGATACAGCGACAGCGGCGGCGCGGTGAACGGCATCGTCATCCGCTGCGAGATTACTGCCTGCATGATGTCGCCGGCCGCGATGTACTCCTTCGTTCGTGCCACGGCCGCTTTGTAACCCGCTTCGCCGAATTCGCTCGCCGCGCTCGTGACCTTCGACGCCGTGCCGAAGGGAATCGCCACCGGTTCGCGCAACTTGTGTCGCAGTTCGGTGATTCGCGCCGAGGCTTTCGCATACGCATCGGGCGCGGCCGGGTCCGCGTAGACGATCAGCGAAATCTTGCCACCCAGATTGTCGACCACCGCGAGCTCCTCGGTCAGCAGGAGCAGCATGTCGGGAATGCCGGCCAGCCCAGGGGTCGGTGGCTTGGCCGAATGGGCGAGGCGCGTCTCGATATGGCGTACCGTGTCGTATCCGAAGTAACCCGCCAGCCCGCCGCAGAAGCGCGGCAGGCCCGGCAAGGGTGCTGCGCGAAAGCGCTCGCGGAACGACTGGATGAAAGACAGCGGGTCACCATCGTGGGATTCGATGACGCCGTCGTCGTTCTCGACCTCCGTGCGGCGGCCGCGGACACGCAGCCTGACCCTTGCCGGCAGGCCGATGAACGAATAGCGCCCGAATCGCTCGCCCCCGACCACCGATTCCAGCAGGAATGTATAGCGCTTTGCCGCGAGCTTGAGATACAGCGAAAGCGGGGTATCGAGATCGGCAAACGTCTCGAGCACGAGCGGGATGCGGTTGTAGCCCTCGGCCGCAAGGGCGCGGAATTCGGTATCGGTGATCATGCTTCGACCTTCTTCTTGCTCAACCACTCATCAACGGGGGTGTCGCTCTGGATTTGCTTGCGCGCGACGCGAAACGCGAAGGATCAGGAGGGGCGCTGCCAGCGCCACTCGCCCTTGCGCCGCCACCCCTGGGAAACCGGAGTGCCGTTGTGGAGGGAGATGTCGAAGTTCATGTTTGTGTGCGGTGCCGTCGCTTCCGGCGGATGCGATCCGTGTCCGGTCCGGCGACTATACCATCGCGGGCGAACGCTTGCACATGCGCGCCCGCGCTGCCTTCATGGTGCGCAAAAGCCGCTTTCGTCACCCGGCCAGCGCCGCGCGCATCTGCGCTATCGTGGCCGCATAATCCGGTGCTCCGAAAATCGCGCTGCCGGCGACAAACGTGTCCGCCCCGGCTCGCGCTATTTCGGCGATGTTGTCGACCTTCACGCCGCCGTCGACCTCAAGCATGATCGGCCGACCCGTGCGCTGCTGCGCCGCGTCGACCAGTTTGCGCGCCGCGCGCAGCTTGTCCAGTGCATGGGGAATGAACGACTGGCCACCGAATCCCGGATTCACCGACATGATGAGGACGAGATCGAGTTTGTCGATCACATGCATCAGCCAGTCGAGCGGCGTGGCCGGATTGAACACGAGTCCAGCTGCAGCGCCGTGGTCGTGGATGAGCCCGATCGTGCGGTCGACATGCTCTGTGGCCTCCGGGTGGAAGCTGATGATCTTTGCGCCCGCCTTGGCGAAGTCCGGCACGATGCGATCGACGGGCTTCACCATCAGATGCACGTCGATGGGCACGGTCGTGTGCGGCTTGATCGCGGCGCAGACCAGCGGCCCGATCGTCAGGTTCGGAACGTAGTGGTTGTCCATCACGTCGAAATGGATGAGGTCCGCGCCGGCCGCAACGACCGCGCGCACCTCCTCGCCCAGCCGTGCGAAATCGGCGGACAGCAATGACGGCGCAATCCTGCGGGTGGCGGGCATCGGGCTATAATCCACCAGGGTATGTTGGGCGGAAAACGACTGAGCTACGCATGGCGGACAGCAAGCGATACGAGATGACGGTGACGCCAGTGGCCAGGTTCCTCGCGGAACAGTCCGACCCGGCCAAAAACCAATATTTCTTCACTTATACGATCACGATCACGAACACCGGCGACGTCGCGGCGCAGCTGGTGAGCCGACACTGGATCATCACCGATGGCGACCACAAGGTGCAAGAGGTCAAGGGCCTGGGCGTGGTCGGCCAGCAGCCGATGCTCAAGCCCGGCGAATCCTTCGAGTACACGAGCGGCGCCTCCATCCCGACCGCCGTGGGCACCATGCAGGGAACCTACCAGATGATGGCTGCAGACGGAAAGGCCTTCAGCGCGCCGATTCCGTTGTTCACGCTCTCCGTGCCGCGCACGTTGCATTAATCGGCCTTGGGTGCAGCGCCGGGCTTTGCGTCGCGTGACGACTTCTTCAGCGGAGCCATGGTCCACCACACGATGGCGATACCTACCGCCAACGCGACGAGCGCCTCGATGAAGAACCATTCCATGGCATTACCCCTTCCCGGCTTACCTCGCACGGTAACGCTTGCGTTCGCGCTGTCATGCCTGGTCTTCGCGGGCTGTCAAACCGTCCCGGTCCCCGCGCCCGAGGCGCCGCCAGTCACCGTGCCGCCGGCTGTTCCCGCACCAATTGCTCCCCCGCGTCCGGTCTTCACGCCGTCCGCGTGGACCGCCGTGCCCGGCTGGTACACCGACCCGCTCGAAGCCGCATGGCCCGCGTTCCGGATTGGCTGCCGCGCGTTGTTGGCTGACCCGAAGACCCAGCCTCTCTGGCAACGGCCATGCGCCGATTCGGAACAGGTGGATGCAACCAGCGTCACCGGCGTCCGCGCTTTCTTCGAGTCCCATTTTATCCCATACCGCGTGTCGGAAGCCGACGGCCGCGACGTGGGTCGCGTCACCGGATACTACGAGCCGCTGCTCAAAGGTTCGCGCGAGCGCACGACGCAGTTCACCGTGCCTCTGTACGCGCCGCCCGATGACCTGTTGACCGTGGACCTGGCCGACCTGTATCCGGAACTGAAGGACAAACGACTGCGCGGGCGCTTGGACGGAAAGAAAGTCGTGCCGTATTGGACACGCGCCGATATCGAACGCGACGCGACGGCGCTGTCGGGTAAGTCGCTCGTGTACGTCGCGGATCCGGTCGAGGCCTTCTATTTCGAAATCCAGGGCTCGGGTCGCATCGAATTCGCAGACGGAACGGTGCTTCGCCTGGGGTACGCCGACCAGAACGGCCATCCCTACCGATCCATCGCGCGCGTGCTGATCGATCGCGGCGACCTGCCGCGCGAGCGTGCGTCGATGCAGGGCATCAGCGCTTGGGCCAGGGCCCATCCAGCCGAGACGCGCGCGCTGCTCGACGAGAATCCGAGCTATGTCTTTTTCCGCGAAGTGCCGGTGCCGTCACCGGGCTCGCCGGAGGCGCGAATCGATGGACCGATCGGGACGCTCGGTGTGCCGCTGCTGGCGGAACGCACGATCGCGGTCGACCCGCGCGCGATTCCACTCGGCGCGCCCGTCTTCCTCGCCACGACTCTGCCGCTGTCAAAAACGCCGCTGGAACGCCTCGTGATGGCCCAGGACACCGGCGGCGCCATTCGTGGCGTCGTCCGCGCGGATTACTTCTGGGGATTCGGGCCAGAGGCCGGTCGGGAGGCTGGCCGCATGCTGCAGGATGGGCGGATGTGGCTGCTGTGGCCGAAGGGCGCGGACCCTTCGGCGCGTTAGCTGGAACTATCCGCCAGGACCGCTTCCGCCTGTTTGTCGGCGTGATACGACGAGCGCACCAGCGCGCCGACGGCGGCGTGGCGGAATCCCATCGCACAGGCCTCACGCTCGAACATCGCGAATACGTCCGGATGGACATAGCGCAGCACGGGCAGATGCTCCGCGGTCGGCTGCAGGTACTGGCCGATGGTCAGCATGTCTATGTGGTGCGCGCGCATGTCGCGCATGACCGCGAGAATCTCGTCGTCCGTCTCACCCAACCCCACCATCAGCCCGGACTTGGTCGGAATGTCAGGGAATTGCGCCTTGAAGTCGCGCAGAAGCGAAAGCGAGTGCGCGTAGTCCGAGCCCGGCCGCGCCTGTTTGTACAAGCGCGGCACCGTCTCGAGGTTGTGATTCATCACGTCCGGCGGGGCCTCGCGCAGGATCGTCAATGCGCGGTCGAGCCGGCCGCGGAAGTCGGGAACGAGCACCTCGATCTGCGTGGCCGGCGAATGCTCGCGCACCGCGCGTATGCAAGCGACAAAATGCTGGGCGCCGCCGTCCCGAAGATCATCGCGATCCACACTCGTGATCACGACATACTTGAGTTTGAGCGCAGCGATCGTCTTCGCCAGGTTGATCGGCTCCTCGCCATCGAGCGGCAGCGGACGTCCGTGGCCGACATCGCAGAACGGGCAGCGCCGGGTACAGATGTCACCCATGATCATGAACGTCGCAGTGCCCTTGCTGAAGCACTCGCCGATGTTCGGACACGATGCTTCCTCGCACACCGTGTGCAGGTTGTGCTCGCGCAGGATCTTCTTGATTTCGGCAAAGCGCGGCGACGATGAAGCGCGCACGCGGATCCATTCGGGCTTCGGCAGCCGGTCGGCGGCAACGACCTTGATCGCGTATTTGGCAAAGACGCGAGCGGTCTTCGCTTCGCCGCGATGCTTGACGCCGGCGGTAGTGATGGGTGGGCGGGAGTCGGCGCGGTCCATGGTCATCCGCGCATCAAATGCCTGGCAAGAATGGGGGCCAATTCGGCGCCTGCCGCATCGAGCGTCCGCGCGACGCCCAAATCGGCGAGCTGCGTGACTTCGAGACCGGGAAAGCCGCAGGGATCGATGTCGGTGAAAGGTGCGAGATCCATCGCGATGTTCACTGCCAGCCCGTGATAGGTGCAGCCCTTGCGCACTTTAAACCCCAACGCCGCGATCTTGGCCTCGACACCCGCTGTCGCGACATAGACACCCGGGGCAGATGCTTTGCCGTAAGCGGAAATTCCAACGGAATCAAGCCATTGTACCACCGACTCCTCGACGCGCCGGACCATGTCGCGAACGCCGAGCTTGCCGCGCTTCAAGTCAAAGAGCATGTAAACGATGAGCTGGCCGGGGCCATGGTAGGTGATCTGTCCGCCGCGGTCGACCTTGATCGCCGGTATGCCGTTTTCCCGCAACAAGTGCTCGCGACGTCCCGCGAGTCCGAGCGTGTATACCGGTGGATGCTCGGTGAGCCAGATTTCGTCCGGCGTGGTCGGGTTGCGTGCGTCCGTGAATGCCTGCATCGCCCGCCACGTCGATTCGTACTCGGTGCGGCCGAGGGAACGGATCGCTGCGTTCGTCGGGGACTCGATCCGCGCCGGCATCATGTCCGGTTTTCCCACAGGTCGGCGGTAAACTCGTGTTCCTCCAGGGCAAGCGTGTGGGTACGCTGCCAGACTACCCGTTCCCGCGAGACCGACAGCATCCAGGTTTGTTGCTCCAGCGGCGATGGTCGCGCAAATGCTGATGGACCAAGCACGGCGCAACATCCGCCATGCTGCGGGTCGCGCACGGATTCATAACGAATGGCGCCGATGCCGGCGTCCCGCGCGACCGCGCCGAAGCGCTGGCATCCGCTGTAGTCGTCTGGCCGAGTCCACGTTTCGCGATCGCGTCGGAACGGCGGAAGGCGCAGGTCCGCCGCCTGCGTGGCGAGCTTCACCCGGAAAACCGTTTGCGGCCGGGAAGGCATCGACGGCAAGGCCGGCACATCGAGCAGATGTCGCCAGCGCCAGTAGCCCAATTCGGCACACGCGGTGCGAGTCGCGTCGGCCGCATAGAACACGCCCGCGTCATTGGGTCCGCGAAAGCGCGAGCCCCCCGGCGGCGGCGCGTACCGAAATGGCGTGAAGAGCAGGTAGTGAAGCCGCGCTGCGCCTTCGGGAATTGGGGGCTTGCCCCCATCCAGCACACGCTCCAGCACATGCTGCTCGTCGAGGGTATCAACCAGCGCACGAGTCGAAACGACGTGCTGTGCCTCGACCGCACGCCAGACATCGCTTTCGAACGGCGCGGCGCTAGAGGCGACCGCGCGCGGCGTCCAGGTACGCGACGACACGAACCATCCCTTCGACCGAGCGCAGCAGGTCCTTGGGACGGGCCGCCAATGCCAGGTTGTTGCTGGCGAGCCAGGTGCGCGCCGTCTCCTCGTGCCCCCACAGCGCGTCCAGCGATCGGAACATGCGAACGAGCAATCGTGCCAGTTCCCATTCCTTCGCGCGGTCTGGTGAGAGTAAGTACTTGCCCGCAAACAGACGGGATGCCGTCGCCTCGGACACGCCCAGAGCTGCGGAGACATCGCGCTGCGTGAGGTCGAGCAGTCTCGCCGCGCGCACGGCCGCCTTGCTGAGTACGGCCGCTTCTGACAATGGCACGGCAAGGGGTTTCGGAAGGGCATTCATGAGGAAATTATTATATCATTATTTTGCTCTGGAAATACCGTCACCGCAACCATCCGATGGGCGAGCCCCACCCTACAACACCATTTTCACCATCGGATGCGCGACCAGCTCCCGATACAGATCATCGAGCTGCTCACGCGAGTGGGCATTGATCGTCGCCGTGAACGACAGCCAATTGCCTTCCTTGGACGCGCGCATCTCCAGCGCCGAAGGATCGAAATCGGATGCGTGCTTGCGGACGACATCCGCGACGGCCTGCGCGAATCCGTCCTGCGTGCGACCCATGATCTTGATCGGAAACGTGCAAGGAAACGTGAGTGCGGATTCACGTTCTTCCGTGTGCAGGGCGTCGAGGGCGGCGTCGGACTTGGTCATGGCGGTCTCCGGCCGGATCGCGGTCTTGTACCGGCCCGGCTATCCCGTCAATATGCGGGCAGCGCGCGCCCGTTGCAACTCGCGCCGCATTCGCCTCAGGCCGCGTACATGTAATCGCGCGTGAGCGGGTGCGGCAGACGTCCATCCGATCCGGGCCTGCCCGCCAGCACCTGCCATAACGACAGCCAGCCGCGGTCGAAGGCGTGCGCCGACCCGGCCATGTAGATGCGCCAGATCCGATATCGTTCGTCGCCGACCTCGGCCCGCGCGACGTCGGCATTGGCCTCGAGCCGGTCGACCCAATGCCACAGCGTCCTGGCGTAATGCTCGCGCAGCGATTCGGCATCGACGGGTTCGAGTCCTTGCCTCGCCATTCCCTCCATCACATGGGCAACATGCGTGAGCTGCCCGCCGGGAAAAACGTAATCCTCGACGAAGTCGCTGATGTCGCTGCCCAGGTTCGGCGCATCGACCGAGTTGAGGGTGATGCCATGGTTGAGCGCAAGCCCTCCCGGCTTGAGCACGCGGCAGATCTTCCCGAAGTATTCCGGGAAGCGGCGTACGCCGACGTGCTCGAACATTCCTACGCTCGCGACCTTGTCGAATGCCGAATCCTCGGGCAGGTCGAGATAGTCGCGCAACTCAACGTGCACGCGCCCGGACAGGCCACGCGCCGCGATTTCCCGCGTCACGTGGTCGAACTGGTTCTGCGACAGCGTGATGCCGGTGGCTTCCACGCCATAGCGTTCGGCCGCATGGAACAGAAGCGCGCCCCAGCCGCAACCGATGTCCAGGAACCGCTCGCCTGCACCGAGCCGCAGCTTGCGGCAAATGTGGTCGAGCTTGTGCAATTGCGCCGCGTCGAGCGTATCGGCATCGTTCCGGAAATACGCGCACGAGTAGACCATTCGCTGATCCAGCCACATCCGGTAGAACGCGTTGGACACATCGTAGTGGTGCGAAACGTTCCGGCGATTCCCCCTCGTCCTGTGCAGCCAGGACTTGAGTTGCGCGCGCACATGGTCGTGCCCGATCGACACCGAACCCACCATGGATTCCGCGATGCCGAGCATCCTCTGCGCGCTGCCGGTGAAATCGAGGTCGCCGCGGACGTAAGCCCGGGCCAGCGAACCCAGCGCCGGCGAGGCCAGCGCTCGCAGTCCCCGCCAGGAGCGCGCGGCGATGTCGACCATCGGCTCGGTGGACAATGGCACGCGCGCACCGTCCGGCAGGACGAGCGTGACCGGCAGATTGCGCCCGTCATAGCGGCTCGCGATGAAATGCTGAAGCGCTTCGGCCATGGTCTTGAGCCCCCCGCTGAGGTAGACGACGTCCGCTGGCGGCCCTTCGGCCACCAACACCGCAGCCGAAAGTCTAGCAAGAAGTACTGCCCGATTGCACCGGGTGCCCCCGAGTTGTTTTGACATGGCGCAATCCGCTGCCTAACATCAAAGCATTTGAGACGCGGCACGCGGGCGACCGTGGCGCCGTCAAAGCCAGTCCATGTCGACCCCCGGCCACGCGGAAACCCCGTCACAGGCCTTTGATTCCCGGCAGTTCCGCGACGCGCTCGGGGAGTTCGCGACCGGCGTCACGATCATCTGCGCGCGCCTTGGGCATGGCCGCTACGTCGGACTCACGGCCAATTCCTTCAACTCGGTCTCACTCGACCCGCCGCTGGTTCTGTGGAGCCTGTCGCGGCGCTCGTTGAGCCTGCCGGCGTTTGAAGCTGCCGCGCGTTACAGCGTCAACGTGCTCTCGTCAGAGCAGACCGAGCTCGCGCGCCGGTTCTCCCGGCCCCATGAGGACCGTTTCGCCGGCGTCGGCTACCGGATGGGATGGGCGGATGCGCCGCTGATCGACGGCTGCGTGGCCTGGTTCGAATGCCTGCATCACGCGCGGCATCGCGCAGGGGATCACGCGATTTTCATCGGCGAGGTTGCGACCTGCCAACGCACCGAGGGTCGCGGGCTCGTCTTCCATCACGGAAACTTCGGTTCGGTGGTGCCGGTGCCGCAACCCTGAACCCGAACGGGGACTTTGCGGCGGTCAGTGCGCCTTCGGCTTCTTGGCCTGGAAAATTTCCCACATCCTGCGAAAAACAGGTCCGGGTTGACCACCGGCAAACGGCTTGCCGTCGACCGTCGTGACCGCGAGCACTTCCTTCGTCGATGACGACAGCCACATCTCGTCCGCCGCGAGTGCTTCGGCTTTTGGCACGGGTCGCACGGTCAGCGGAATTCCGGCCTCGCGCGCGAACTCCATCGTCGCGTCGTAGGTGATCCCGGGCAGGATGAGGTTGTCCTTCGGTGGCACGACAATTCCCCCGTCGACGACGATCAGCACGTTCGAAGCCGAAGCCTCTGTGAGGAAGCCGTCGCGGAACATCACGGTCTCGATCGCGCCGTGATCCGCGGCGAGCTGGCGCATGAGCACATTGCCCAGCAGCGAGATGGTCTTCAGGTCGCAGCGGTGCCAGCGGTTGTCCTCCGCCGTGACGACCGCGACGCCTTTGTCCACCATTTCGCGCGGCGGCGTGGCGAGCGGATTGCTCATCATGAATACCGTCGGCACGACATCCTTCGGGAATGTGTGGTCGCGTTTCGCCACGCCGCGGGTCACCTGGAAGTAGACGCCCTGGTCTGCGAACGGCTGGCGGCCGACCAATGCGCGCACCAGCGCTTCCCATTGCGCATCCGTGTGCGGATTGGTGAGGCCGATGCCATCGAGGCTGCGCTGCAGGCGCGCGAGATGGTGCGGCATGCGAAACGGTTCGCCCGCGTACACAGGAATCAGTTCGTAGACGCCGTCGCCGAAGATGAAGCCGCGGTCCAGCACGGACACCTTTGCCTCGCCCAGCGGGATGAATTCGCCGTTGAGGTACACAATCTGGTCGGAATCGAACATGGTCGGGAGGAGCTCCTCTGGTTTCGCCCGGCTCAAAGTCTGAAGTCGCCCTTCACGAGCGCTTGAACCACAGGCGAATCGTATCCCACGCCCGGCCGATGAATCCCGCTGCCGGCACTTCCTCGAGCGCGATCAGCGGAAATTCGCCCACAGGCAGGCCTTCGAGCGCTACCCTTACCGTCCCCACGCGCTGCGCGCGCGCGATTGGCGCCACCAGCGTTTCCTGCGCCTCCATCGTCAGGGAAAGCTTGTCCGCCTTGCCCTTCTGCAATGTAAGGTAGCGGTCGGCAAGGAAACCGGCGGGCACGTCGTTGCGCGCCCCCTTCCAGACCCTGAGCGTGGAAACGGTCTTGCCGGACTGGTAGAGCTGCACGGTGTCGAAGGCCTGAAAGCCCCAGTTCAGCAGCTTCAGCGCTTCGCTTGCGCGCGCGGCGTCCGAAGCGGCGCCAAGCACGACGGCCAGTACGCGCCGCTCCCCATGCTTCGCCGACGCGATAAGGCACCACCCTGCGGCATCGGTGTGCCCCGTCTTGACACCGTCGACGCTGGGGTCGGTCCAGAGCAGCCGGTTGCGATTCTGCTGGCTGATGTTGTTGTAGCGGAACTCCTTTTGCGCATAGAGCGGATAGAACTCCGGGTAATCGTTGATCACCGCGCTGGCGAGTTTTGCCAGGTCAGCGGCGGTGGAATAGTGCTCCGGCGCCGACAACCCGGTGACATTGGCGAAGTGCGTATTCGCCATCCCGAGCCGGGTCGCTTCCGCGTTCATACGTGCGACGAACGCCTCTTCGCTGCCGCCGGAGAGTTCGGCCAGCGCAATCGATGCGTCGTTGCCAGACTGGGTGATCATGCCGTGCAGCAGTTCGTCCACGCTCACCGCATGCTTCGGGTCGATGAACATCCGCGAACCTTCTGCGCGCCACGCGCGCTCGGACACGGTCACCATCTGGGAAGGCTGAATCGACTTGGCGCGGAGCGCGCCGAAAACGAGGTACGCCGTCATCAGCTTGGTCAGCGATGCAGGATCCCTTCGTTGATCGGCGTTGACCGATTCGAGCGTCTGGCCGCTCGTGACGTCCACCAGCAGATGCGCGGTGGCCGCGACCGCAGGCGCGGGGATTGTCCCGGGCGCGGTGGCCGCGAGGGTCTGCGCATGGCAGGGCGCCGTACCGGCGAGCGCCGCAGCAAGGAGCGCGGCAAGAAACGGGCGTGGGAGCATGAGTAGCAGGAAAGGCTCGTCATTATACCGGTTGCGACGAGCCCGTCTCACGGCCCTGTCTGCCGCGCGTCGCATCGCGGCGAAATTCCTCGCCAACGTCGCGAACTATGGTGATCAGTGGTTGCGCGCGCGTTGCGGGTCGTCCTTCGGCGCGCTCAAGCGCACTTCCGCGTTGACCGATATTTGCTGGCGCGAGCCATCGGCCGTCTCGATCATCAGCACCAGCGGTACTCGCTCGCCGGTTCTAAGCGGGTGCGCCAGGCCGCGCAGCACCAGATGCACCGAGTCCGGCGCGAGCAGGACGGGTACCCCGGCAGGCAACGAAAGCTGCGGATAAGTCCTCGCGCTGCTTCCGGCCGCGCGTATGACGACGGTCGTCGCAAGCGCCGACTGCGCCTCCTTCAGGACCACATCTTCGGTACTGGTTAGCAACATGTAAGCCTCGGTCGCCGCCCGGTCCGGCGTCGGTCGCACCCAGGGCGCATTGACGGTCAACGCCGCCTGCGCCGCGGTACCGATGAGCAGGAGGATTCCGGCAAACGCGCGGCAACGAACGGACGCGGCACGGGAAGGCAAGGTGCTCATCGAGGTCAATGTGGCGTGAATGATCAGCGCGGGCTTACCGCCAGCACGCCGATCACTTCGCCTTCGGCTTTGCCGAGCACGATCGTCATCTCGCCGGTGCGGGTCCGCAAGGGCAGGTACACCAGGTCATCGGGGGACTTGCCGGATGAACCGGCGAGTCTGGCGACTGCCTTGGCGTGCTCGGGGCTTCGCTGTGTCAATCGTGCCAAGGGCTCCCCGCGCGCGGCAGCGTCCCTGGCGGCCGTGGCATACGGAATGTAATACCGTGGATAGGCAGTGAAATCGGGGCCGCCGTCGGCCGATTCCATGCCGATCTTCAACTGCAGTCCGGGGTCGACGGGGATGCGGGCCGCGGCCAGCCGTGGCCCGGTCAGAGGCAATGATTGAAACTCCGCAAGCTTGGAGTCTTCCATGCCCTCGGTCACGACGTCATTGGCCGTCACCACGTCGAACGACCCTCGCAGGTAGACGACAAACGCCGGACGAGCCAAAGCCATCACATGGATGCCGTAGATGAGCGCCGCAATCTGCAGCATGACGATGACCGCCAGGTCGTAGAACAGGCTCTTCTTCGCCGGATTGAAGACGATGAACGTCAACAAGGGGCCAAGAATGACGTCTACGCCGACCAGCAGCAGCAGCAGCGTGCCGCCGCCGGCAGCCCTGAACCAGGGACTCGGGTACCAGACCAGCAGCATTACCGCGACGATCGCCGCCGCAACCAGTGCGCTGATTCCCAGGTGGATCAACGCCGCCTGTTGGCGAGTGAACTTCGCAAGATTTTCGGGCGCAAAAGGATTCATTTCGGTACCGCCTGTCCTGGGCCACGGGTGAAGGCAAAGTCCACGTCAGGCTTGCGGCCCGCGATCACATCGGCGAGCGCGCGGCCCGAACCACACGCCATCGTCCAGCCCAAAGTGCCGTGTCCCGTATCAAGGAAGAGATTGCGGTAGCGCGTGGCGCCCACCAGCGGAACGTTGGACGGCGTGGCAGGGCGCAGACCCGTCCAGAATTGCGCGCTGTCGCGTTCGCCCGCGTCGGGGAAAAGTTCGAAGGTTCGCCGCATCAGTGCCTCGCAGCGCACGAGGTTCAGATCCTTGCTGTAGCCCGACAATTCCGCGGTGCCGGCCACCCGCAGCCTGTCGCCCAGCCGCGTGAACACGATCTTCCACGCGAGGTCGGTCAGCGACACCGTCGGTGCGCCTTGATGGTCGGCGATGGCGATGGTAGCCGAGTAACCTTTAGCCGGGTAGATGAGACAGGGCACGTGCAGAGGCTGCAACAGGAACGGACTGTAGCTGCCTAGCGCCAACACGTAAGCATCCGCGGCCAGCACTTCCTTGCGGTGATGCTCGTTGATGCAGCGCACGCCGGTCATCGCGTCGCCTTCTGCCGCAAGTGATTCGATCGCCATGCCCCAGCGGAATTTCACGCCGCAGTCCTCCGCCATGCGAGCGAGTTCCTGCGTGAAGCGCTGCGCGTCGCCGGACTCGTCGGAAATGGTGAAGATGCCCCCGGCGAGCTGCTCGCGGCAGGAAACGAGCGCGGGCTCGATCGCCACACACTCGGCGACGGTCTTCACATCGCGGTCGCAACCGAATTGGCGCATCAGCTCGGCCGACGCCACGCCCTGTGCGAATTCCTTGGGGTCGGTGTAGAAGGAGAGAATGCCTCGTTCCAGATGGTCGTATTCGATCCCTGTCTGCGCGCGCAGTGCCTTCAGGCAATCGCGCGAATACAGCGCCAGGTTCAGGCACTGGACCGTGTTGTGCCGGGTGCGGGACGGCAGGCACTCGTAGAGGAATTGCAGACCCCAGCGCCATTGCTGCGGATCCGCGCGCAGCCGGAACAGGAGCGGGGCGTCGTCACGCCCCAGCCACTGCAGGATCTTGAGCGGCGCATCGGGATTGGCCCACGGCTCCGCGTAGGACGCCGAAATCTGTCCGCCGTTCGCGAACGAGGTCTCCAGCGCCGCCCCGGGATGGCGATCGAGCACCGTGACTTCGTGGCCGTCCTTGGCCAGGTACCACGCGGCCGTGACGCCGACCACTCCCGCGCCCAGGACCAGGACGCGCATCAGGCTGTAGCCGGCGCTGATTCCGCGTCAGCTTCAGCGTATTCGGCGAGCGGAATGCAGCTGCAGAAGAGGTTGCGGTCGCCGTACACGTTGTCGACCCGTGCCACGGGCGGCCAGTATTTCACGGCCTTTTGCGCGGCTGTGGGATAGGCCGCAGACAGCCGCGTATACGCATGCGTCCATTCGTCGGCAGAGACCGCGGCCGCCGTGTGCGGCGCGTGCTTCAACGCGTTGTCGGCGCGGTCCATCCGGCCTTCCTCGACAGCACGGATCTCCGCGCGTATCGCGATCATCGCGTCGATGAAACGATCGAGCTCAGGCAAAGGCTCGGACTCCGTCGGCTCCACCATCAGCGTGCCCGGGACGGGGAAGCTCATCGTCGGCGCATGGAAGCCGTAATCCATCAGTCGCTTCGCCACATCGTCCACCTCGATGCCCGACGTGGCCTTGAGCGGGCGCAGGTCGAGGATGCATTCGTGGGCAACGAGTCCGCCGGGACCTGAATAGAGGACCGGGTAGTGCGGCGCGAGCCGTTTTGCGATGTAGTTCGCGGCGAGAATCGCACTCTCGCTCGCCGCCTTCAGCCCTTCGCCGCCCATCATGGTCACGTACATCCACGAGATCGGCAGAATGGACGCGCTGCCGTACGGCGCGGCCGATACCGGGCCAATGGCGCGCGCCGCGCGGTCTTCGTCCGGCAGGTTGCGGTGCCCGGGAAGGAAAGGCGCCAGGTGCGCCTTGACCGCGACCGGGCCGACCCCCGGCCCGCCACCGCCGTGCGGAATGCAGAAGGTCTTGTGCAGGTTGAGGTGCGAAACGTCCGCGCCGAAATGTCCCGGTGCCGCGAGCCCGACCAGCGCGTTGAGGTTGGCGCCATCGACGTAGACCTGTCCGCCATGCGCATGCACGGTTTCGCAGATCCGCTTGATGCCTGCCTCGAACACGCCATGCGTGGACGGGTACGTGATCATGATCGCCGCAAGATTGCCGGCGCAGGCGACGGCCTTCGCCTCGAGGTCAGCCATGTCCACGTTGCCTTCGGCATCGCACGCGACCACCACCACATGCATGCCGGCCATTTGCGCCGACGCGGGATTTGTGCCGTGCGCGGACGCCGGTATCAAGCACACGTTCCGATGCTGCTCGCCGCGGCTTGCGTGATACGCCTCGATCATCAGCAGACCGGCATATTCGCCCTGCGACCCGGCGTTGGGCTGCAGCGACACGGCATCGTAGCCGGTGGCCGCGCACATCATCTTCTCGAGGTCGTGGATCATCCGGTGATACCCGGCCGCTTGGGCAGCCGGCGCAAAGGGATGCAGGGCGCCGAATTCAGGCCAGGTCACGGGAATCATCTCGGATGTCGCGTTGAGCTTCATCGTGCACGAGCCCAGCGGAATCATCGAGCGGTCGAGCGCCAGATCGAGGTCGGCAAGCCGTCTCAGATAACGCAGCATCTCCGTTTCCGAACGGTGGCGCGCAAAGACAGGGTGGGTCAGGAACGGGGACGCGCGCACCAGCTCGGGCGGCAGCCCATCGGTCACCGCGGAATCGTGATCTGCAACGGTGAATGGCGTGTCGTCGAAGGCGAAGATGTCCCAGATGCGCGCGATGTCTTCGCGGGTCGTCGTCTCGTCGAACGAGATCCCGAGTGTGCGGTCGTCGACCTTGCGAAAATTGAATCCGTACGCCACACCGCCTGCGAGAATATCCCCGGTCTTGGAGCCGGTCGCCACCGTGATCGTGTCGAAGAACGCCTGCGTGGGCACCGTGTACCCCAGGCGTTCCAGACCCTCCTTCAGGATCGCCGCCATGCGATGCACTCGTCGCGCAATCGTCGTCAGGCCCTCCGGGCCATGGTAGACGGCGTACATCGCGGCGATGACGGCCAGCAGGACCTGCGCCGTGCAGATGTTCGACGTCGCCTTCTCGCGGCGTATGTGCTGTTCGCGCGTCTGCAGCGCTAGGCGGTAAGCGGCGTTGCCATTCGCATCCACGGTGACGCCGACCAGGCGTCCGGGCATCGAACGCTTGAACTCGTCGCGCGTCGCGAAATAGCCGGCATGGGGTCCACCGTAGCCGACCGGAACTCCAAAGCGCTGCGTCGAGCCGACCACGACATCGGCGCCCCACTCACCCGGGGGCTTGAGCAACGTCAGCGCCAGAATGTCCGCGGCGACGATCACCAATCCGCCTTGCGCATGCACGGCGTCGGCCAGCGCGCGGTCATCGCGAACTTCGCCGGTGGCTCCGGGATACTGGAGAAGGACGGCAAACGCGCCACTCGCGGCGGCGGCGGCGGCCGGGCCCACGACGACGTCGATATCGAGCGGACCGGCACGCGTGCGCACGACGTCCAGCGTTTGCGCAAACACGTCGTCCGCAACGAAGAAACGCTTGCTCCCGGCCTTGCCTGCGCGTAGCGCCAGCGTCATGCCCTCCGCCGCAGCGGTGGCTTCGTCGAGCATCGAGGCGTTGGCGATGGCCATGCCGGTCAGATCGCACACCATGGTCTGAAAATTGACCAGCGCCTCGAGCCGACCCTGCGAGATTTCCGGCTGGTAGGGCGTGTACGCGGTGTACCACGCCGGGTTCTCGAGGATGTTGCGCAGAATGACCGGCGGCGTGTGCGTGCCGTAGTAACCCTGTCCGATGAACGACTTCAGCACCTTGTTCTGCGCGGCGATCGCGCGCAACCTCGCCAGCGCCTCCGCCTCCGGCACCGGCGCCGCGAGCTTCATCGGCGCCTGCTCACGTATCGCCGGCGGGACGATTGCGTCAATCAATGCGCCGCGCGTCGCAAAGCCCAATGCGGCGAGCATCGCGGCCTGATCCTCGTCGGTCGTGCCGATGTGTCGGGCGAGAAAGGCCGAGCGATCTTCGAGCACGCGCAAGCTTGTCGGCGTTGCGCCGGGCAGGGGTTCGATCATTTTCATTCGCGGGGAACTTTCAGGCTTCGCCGATCAATTTTTCATAGGCTGCCGCGTCGAGCATCGCGGCAAGTGCGCTGGCATCGGCGGGTTTGATCCGAAACAGCCAGGCGGCATACGCATCGGCGTTCAGCGCCTCGGGTGCGCCTGGCAGCGCTTCATTCATGGCAACGACCTGGCCAGCGATCGGCGCATACACGTCACTTGCCGCTTTGACGGACTCCACGATGGCGCAGGCTTCGCCGGCCTTCAGTTGCCGGCCCACGGCGGGCAACTCGACGAACACAAGATCGCCCAGTGCCGCCTGCGCATGGTCGGTAATGCCGATGGTGACAGTGCCGTCGGATTCGGCGCGCAGCCACTCGTGGCTGTCAGCGTATTTGAGGTTGGCGGGTACGTTCATTCAAATGTCTCCGTTATATGAATGCAAGACCGAAATTCCTGAACCACGAAGTTCACGACGGACACGAAGAAAGGCAAATCCCTGACTCGAAATTCTTCGTGTTCTTCGTGTAAATGCTTTGACTTTGCCCTGTCAACGCGGTCATTCGACGAGCGCCTTGCCATTGCGCGCGAACGGCGGCTTCACCACGCGCGCGGCGAGTTGCTTGTCGCGAACTGCCACGCGGACGATGTCGCCCGGCACCACGCCGGCGGGTAGTCGCGCGAGCGCGATCGACTTGGCCAAGGTCGGACTGAACGTACCGCTGGTGATTTCGCCATCGCCGTGCGCGGTATGCACCTTCTGGTGAGCGCGCAGCACGCCACCGGCGTCCAACAGCAACAACCCGGTCAACTGCGCAGCGGCGGGCTTCGCCAGCAGCGCTGCCTTGCCGACGAAATCGCGCGGACTCGCGAGGTCAACCGTCCAGGCAAGGCCCGACACAAGCGGCGACACTGCTTCGTCCATGTCCTGGCCATAGAGATTCATGCCGGCCTCGAGCCGCAGCGTGTCTCGCGCGCCCAGGCCGCACGGCGCAACACCCGCCAGGGCGAGCGCGCGCCACGTGGCTTCCGCGCGTGCGGCCGGCACCATGACTTCGAATCCGTCCTCGCCCGTGTATCCAGTGCGCGCAACGAATATTTCGCCGACGCTGTCGTTACACGCCGTTCCCATGAACGGCTTCAGAGCCGCAGTGACGGCTTCGGTGCCGTGCAACGCCCGCCAGACCTTCGCGCGTGCATTGGGACCCTGCACGGCGATCATTGCGAGGTCGTCGCGCGGCGTGAGCGACAGTTGCGGCGCGTGTTCGGCGATCAGCTGCCGAAACCATGCGATGTCCTTTTCCGCCGTCCCGGCATTGACGACGATGCGAAAGAAGTCCTCGCGCAGGAAATAGACGATCAGGTCGTCCTGTACGCCGCCGTCCGGGGCAAGCAGGCACGAATAGAGCGCCTTGCCCGGATCCTTCAGCTTGTCGACATTGTTGGCGAGAGCGAAGCGCAGGAAGTCGCGCGCGCCCGCGCCCACGAGATCGACGGCGCGCATGTGCGACACGTCGAACATGCCCGCGTCGCGCCGCACCGCATGGTGCTCGTCGATCTGCGAACCGTAATTGACCGGCATGTCCCAGCCACCGAAGTCGACCATGCGCGCGCCCGCGGCGCGGTGTGTGGCATTGAGCGGAGTTTGCTTGAGCACTGAAATTCCCCGGCAACGGACAACGATAGGGCGAAGCAATACCTCCACTTCGCCCCGTCTGTCCTCTTTACCTGAGAGATTTGGAGTGGCGGGGCAGCACTGCCTGCCCCATCACCCGGTGCCCCTTCGGTGGACCCTGAGCGACGTCAGGCAGTCTGCCTCACGTCCCCCACGGCCGCTCTCCAGATCGGCGTTGCGATGCGTGCAGTCCTCGGTACCTGAGCGATTTCGGGTATACGCCTTCGGCGGCGACGTCGCGCGGCAGTTTGCCGCGACGCCACACTCTCCTGCACGAACCGGGCTGATTCTACCGGCGTCTGGCCGCCGCGGTCAAAGGCCGGGGAACGAACGGTCTTCAGGCCGGGAAAAAACAGAACCGGCCGGGGTTACCCCTCGGCCGGCGTAGTCTTACGAGCAAGTCAGCGCTTACTTTTTAAGCGTCAGTATCCAGGTGACGAGGTCCGTGATGTCGGCCGCCGGGGTCGCGGCGTTTGGTGGCATCGGGATCTGACCCCAGACGCCCGAGCCGCCCTCCTTCACTTTTTTCGTGAGCTTGGCGACGGCGTCCTTGTCGCCCTTGTACTTGGCCGCGACTTCCACATAGGCGGGGCCGACGAGCTTCTTGTCGATGGCGTGGCAGGCGGCGCAGCCATCCTTTTTCATCATCGCTTCGGCAGCGGCATTGTCGAGCGCGGCGTGCGCGGTGCCGACGAATAGCGCGGCGCCGGCGAAGGTAACCAGTGCAAGTTTCATCGAGTCTCCAGTGTCGAAACGTGAAAGTGAGAGGATGCGGATCAGGTAGCGCGCCGGGATATTACCCGAAGCCGGACCAGCGCGTCTCGGCGGCGTCACGCGGCAGCAAACAGTCGCCACTCTCCGGGAACACCTTTGGGCGTATGGGCACCACGGTCGCTGAAAGTGAGGACCGCGCCGGAAACCGGATCCTTTACCGTGGTCGTGACCAGCGTTTCGCCTGCCGCGGTCGCGGCAGCGACGCGCGCGCAGATGTGGACGGCAATGCCGCCGACATTGTCGCCGTCGAGATCGAAAGGCCACTGGCCGACGACCGGGTAGGCGATGTGAGTATCACCGCTCCGCGCAAGCGAGCCTTGGGGGTCATGCTAGCCAGAGGATCGCGACATTGGCGCTACGCCCGACAACGCCAGCACGCTTTCGAGTTCCGCCGGATTGTCAATCGATGGCAGGCAATGCGTGCCGCGGCACACCCACGCGACGGCGCCCTTGGCGGGTCTTGGGCCTTTGCGCAGCGCCGATGGGGGATGCGCCACGCCAGCGATGTTGAAGATGCGCACCGAGGGCCGATAGTGCGCCTCCAGCGCCTGCTGCCAGACGCGCGCCTCGTCGAC
This sequence comes from uncultured beta proteobacterium, assembly GCA_963829415.1. Lineage (GTDB taxonomy): Bacteria > Pseudomonadota > Gammaproteobacteria > Burkholderiales > Casimicrobiaceae > VBCG01. The sequence continues at coordinate 919,724 of CAWHII010000001.1, forward strand.
GTCGCCATCGATGATGACCGCGGCGGGAGGAGATTCGAGATCGGCCAGCGCTGCGAGCAGCGTCGAACAGCCGCCGGGTGACTCGCCGAGCATCGGGCCAAAGAGACGCACGCAGCGCTCGGCCGCATTGATGTATCGCGGTTCCGCGGCAAGGTGCCCGAATGCGATCAGCGCGCAGGCCGCAACACCATTGCCCGACGGCGTGGCATTGTCGGGTCCGGGCTTGGTGCGATGGAACAGTTGTTCGTGATCGTGGCTGGTGAAGAAGAATCCGCCGCGTTCGGCGTCCTCGAAGTGGGCGAGCAACGCGTCTGCCAGTTCTGTGGCCCAGCCAAAGTCCTCCACCCGGAATCGCGTCTGCATCAATTCGACGAGTGCCGCCAGCAGGAACGCATAGTCGTCGAGATAGCCGTTCAGATCGGCGTGATCGCCGAAGCGCGTCGCAAGCAGGCGTCCATCGCGCCAGACAGTGCGCGAAAGCCGATCGGCCGCCGCAATGGCCAGTTCGGCCCAGCGCGGTTCATCCTGCGCCCGCGCGGCGCGTGCCAGCCCCGAAACGGCAAGAGCGTTCCAGGACGTGAGGATCTTGTCGTCCCGCCCGGGCCTGACCCGCTGCTCGCGCGCGGCAAACAGCGCCGCCTGGGCGCCGGCGACACGCGTGCGCGCATCGGGAAGGGAAATGTCGAGTCGCGCGGCGACCCTTTCCAGCGGTTCGATCACGCGCAGGTGCCACGCGTGGCCTTCGAAGTTCGGCGGGCGGTCGAGTCCGAAATACGGTTCGGCCACCGCCCATTCCTCCGCGGAGACGAGCGCGCGCACCTGGTCCTGCGACCACACATAGAACTTGCCCTCCTCGCCTTCGCTGTCGGCGTCGAGGCTCGAGTAGAACGCCCCGTCCGCGTCACGCATTTCGCGCACCAGCCAGCCGACGATGCCGCGCGCCACATCCGCGAACCGCGCGTCGCCCGTCACGCGCCCCAGGTCCGCGTACAGGCTCAGTAACGGCCCATTGTCGTAGAGCATCTTCTCGAAATGCGGGATGGTCCATTGCGCATCGACCGAATAGCGACAGAACCCTCCCCCAAGATGGTCGCGGATGCCGCCGTCGGCCATCGCTGCGAGGGAAGTGCGCACGATGGACAGCGCCTCCTCATCGCCCGTCGCGCCCCATTCGCGCAGACAGAATTCGAGTTCGGTCGGATGCGGGAATTTAGGCGCGCCGCCGAACCCTCCATATTCAGGGTCGAAGCGTTGCTTGAGCGCCGCGAGGGCCTGCGCCGGCGCCTGCACCGGAAGTCGATCGTCTCCGCCGGCGGGCTCGAAACCCGCCATCGCCTCCGTCAATCGCGCGCCTTGCTCCGCGATCTGTTCCCCTTGCTGACGAAACGCCGCAGCCACGCGCGGCAGCAATTCCAGAAAACCCGGGAGCCCATAGCGGCCCTGCTTCGGAAAATACGTTCCGGCAAAGAACGGCGTTCCCGCCGGCGTGAGGAACATGGTCAGCGGCCAGCCTCCCGAACGTCGCGTCAGCAGCGCATGCGCCGTCTGGTAGATCTGGTCCAGGTCCGGCCGTTCCTCGCGGTCCACCTTGATGTTGACGAAGAGCTCGTTCATGACCGCCGCGACGCCCGGATCCTCGAAAGATTCGTGCGCCATGACATGGCACCAATGACATGCCGAGTATCCGATCGACAGCAGGATGGGCTTGTCTTCGTCGCGGGCGCGCAGCAAAGCCTCGTCGCCCCAGGGATACCAGTCGACCGGATTGGCTGCATGCTGCTGCAGGTAGGGGCTCGTGGTACCTGCGAGGCGATTGGTCATCGCAACTCGACCGCAGGCGTGATCGCCGCGGGCCGCGCAGCGTGGCGCGGAGGCTTCAGGACTCCTCGAAGGCGACGCGTTCGAAGTCTCCACCGCGCTGCACCAGTTTGGTCATGCGGAATTTGCGCTCAGGTCCCGGATCCGTCGACCGGAAGAGCCGACCGGGATTGAAGGTGCGCGGAGGCACGATCATCGTCACTCTCTCGTCGAGAGTTTCCGACAGCAGCAACGCGGGTATTGGCGGCTCCTCGACGTAAGCCAGCGACATCGGCCGCACCCCCAGGGACTTGGGCGTGCCGGACCAGAGCGCAAGAGATATCGTGAACTCGCCCTGCGGGTCCAGGGATACGCGAGTGACATGACCCAGGCGCACGTGCTCGTCGTCACGGGCGATCACGAGCTGGTCCACAAACCAGCGGTAGTGTCCGTGATCACGGCGAGCCAGCACCGAGTCCGGCCCTTCGCAGGTTCCTTCCCAGCGCTCCCATGGCCAGTTGCGCTCGGCTTCCTCCCGGAAGCGATCGTAGTCAGTCAGAGCGCCTAACGTCTGCAGGTATTGCGCGCCCTGAAACGTCAATCGTGCCTCCGGGTCCTGGCGATCGAACGTGCGGCCGCCGACACGGAAGTAGGCCGCGGGAACACCACCGGTCACCAGTTCCTGCCACGCGCGGTGGGGTTCGGCGCCCTTGCGCGGCAACTGGTACCAGTGACCGTCGAGATGCGACAGAAGCGCGGTGCAGCTTTCGACCGAGGTGTCGTGACCGAGCTGCAGCTCCGCGGGGCTCGCGCCCGCAGCGAGGCGCTTCAGCCGGCCCCGGACACTCGTCGCGAGTTTGCCCGGATAACCGAAACGCATCGATCGTGGGGGATCGCGAGGCACGGTGCCGACAAGTGCGGCGCCGCTGCTGCCGTCCAGGTCCACCAACATGATCGGTCCTTCCGTCTCCCTTTGCTGCGCATAGGGGAATACCTTGCGCGCCCACTGGGACAGCCAGCGATCGGTCAATTCGATCTGCCTGATCGACATCGCGAAAGGGTCCGCCAGCCCCAGCAACAGCGCGTGGCAATACGTCGAGTAGCACGAGATGCCGACCGCGTGCGGTGTCAGCTCGTCGGACACCGCCGTGACTGCGCAGTCGAGAATCTCGGTCAACCGATAGTAGGCGTGCAGTTCCTGCCACAGCGTCGCGGGTACCGCCCGGCGCGTGAGACCGTGCACCAGCACCAATTGCTTGCCGACATACAACCCGCGCTGGAGAAGCTTGGCCCTCACTCCATGCAGCTCGGCATCGCCTTCGAGCAGCGGCTTGAGGCAGGCGGAATATTGTTCCCAGAGCGCATGCCACAGCGCAATGGCCTGATTGGCCGCATTGAGTTCACGGTCTGCCGCGGGCTGCGGCTTGCCGGCATAGCGGCGCGCCAGTTCGGTATGCAGATGGGCGACCTGATCGCGCATGACCTCGGCGATGGTCGCCCGCTCGCGAGGCGCGAATGTCGCCTTGGACAACGCACGCAACTGGCCGAGGATGGCCTCGTACAGCGGGTCCACGCCGGTTACCATCAGTGACTTCGCCCAGCGCTTGGCGCCATCCGCATCCGCGAAAGCAAGCGGCGGAGTAACCCGCTCGGCCCCGACGTTGGCGTTCGGGGGGATGATCGGAGAGGACGTGTCCTGCGTCATGGAATGGCTGCAGTGGATTTCGGAGTTTCGGTCATGGCGCGTCGGAGACCTACCGAAAGGCTCGGCGGGGCGCCGCGGACCGGGCTCCCGCCATCGGACGTGAAACAGGCTTCTTGCCGGTCCATTTCAATTGAATCCGCTATGAAAGGCCCTCGCGGTTTATAGCACAAAGGCGGTACGCCCCGCGTCCCCGGTCGATCAGGACCCGACGGGCGGACTGGCGGTTTACACGCCATCCCACCTCCCTGAAATGCGAATTTTCCGCTGGTTCGGGGACGAAAGTTCCGACGCGCGGCGGGGGCAAGCATCCTATCGTTGCGCCATGGTCATCAACAAAGCAGCGATCGGCTACCAAAGCCCCGAGGTTCCGGGCGCCGAAAGCCGCGCACCGTTGCCTCCTCCCGCGAGGGCGCCCCGACTGGAAATGGGCCGAGCGTCCGACGTTCCGAGTGATTCGCTTGGGTGTCTTCGCGGGATTTTTTCCGAGGCAGCTCGTTTCGGTGAACATGACCCGAGCAGGGAATGAACCATGGAAGCGCTACTCACGCAAGGATTTGGACAAATGCCTGCTGCTCCCGAGCCGGTGAAAATCAGCAAGACGCCTGAAGCCAGAACCGCGCGCAGCGCGACGATTTTCGCCGCGATCTACTTGGCGTTGGTCCTCGGTTCACCGCTCATCGTGCGCTACGGACCGTCAACCGACGACCACGCGATGGCCGCGCTGGCGACCCGGATGGAAAAGCCCCGTTGCGCAACCGCGCCGGAATTCGGTAAGGCCTGTCCGGGACGAAGCCTCACGACACGGGATGTGGACGCCGGCAAGCAGCCCGACCTCTGATCACACAAGTACGCGTTCGATGCCGCCGGCGTTCGCCTTGGCAACGTATTCGGCCATCCAGTTCTCACCGAGCAGATGCTTCGCGATCTCCACGACGATGTAATCGGCCTTCGTGCCGGCATCGTCGTCGAAGCGCGACAGGCCCTGCAAGCATGACGGGCACGAGGTCAGCACCTTGACGGCCCCGTCGAACCCGTCGGCACGCAGCTTGTCCGCACCCTTGGTCATCTCCTCCACCTTGCGGTGACGAACCTGCGTGGAAACGTCAGGACGAGACACCGCAAGGGTCCCCGACTCTCCGCAGCAACGGTCGTTCAGCACCACGCTCGTGCCCATCAATTCGTTGACGACGGCAAGCGGAGCGTAGGTCTTCATCGGCGTGTGGCAAGGGTCGTGATACATGTACCGGACACCTGAGATGCCCCCCAGACGGATGCCCTTTTCCAGCAGGTACTCGTGGATGTCGAGCAGCCGGCAGCCCGGGAAGATCTTGTCGAATTCGTACTTCTGCAACTGGTCCATGCACGTGCCGCAGGAGACGATCACCGTCTTGATGTCGAGGTAATTGAGAGTGTTCGCCACGCGGTGGAACAGCACGCGGTTCGCCGTCGTGATCTTCTGGCCCCGGTCATGGTTGCCCGCCGCCGTCTGCGGGTAGCCGCAGCACAGGTAGCCCGGCGGCAGGACGGTCTGCGCGCCGACGTGGTAGAGCATCGCCTGAGTCGCCAGTCCCACTTGCGAGAACAGCCGTTCGGATCCGCAGCCGGGAAAGTAGAAGACCGCATCCGAATCGTCGTTCACGCGAGCCGGGTCGCGGATGATCGGGACGATCGCAGCGTCCTCGATGTCGAGCAACGCGCGCGACGTGCGCGTCGGAAGGCCGCCGGGCATCGGCTTGTTGATGAAGTGGATGACCTGCGCCTTCAGCGACGGCTTGCCTACGGTGGCAGGCGGATGCGTGGTCTGCGACTTCACGGCTCCTGAATTCCTGGCGAACCGGTACAGCAGTCGCTGGGCCTTGTAGCCCCAGCCGATCATCACCTTCTTGGCGAGCTTGATCGTGGCCGGATCGGTCGCGTTGAGAAAGAACATCGCCGCGGCGGTTCCGGGGTTGAATTTGCGATGTCCGTCATGAACTAGCAGGTTGCGCATCGCGATCGAGACATCGCCAAAATCGATATCCACAGGGCAGGGATTCGCGCACTTGTGGCAGACCGTGCAATGGTCGGCCACGTCCGAGAATTCGTCGAAGTGACGCAGGCTGACACCGCGGCGCGTCTGCTCTTCGTAGAGGAACGCCTCGATCAACAGCGACGTGGCCAGGATCTTGTTGCGCGGGCTGTACAGCAGGTTGGCGCGGGGCACGTGCGTCGCGCACACCGGCTTGCACTTGCCGCACCGCAGGCAATCCTTGACCGAATCGGCGATGCCCCCGATGGCGCTCTGCTCCAGGATCAGGCTCTCGTGGCCGATCAGGGAAAAACTCGGCGTATAGGCGCAGGACAGATCGGCAGGCCATTGCGCATCGCGCAGCAGCTTGCCGGGATTGAATCGCCCTTGCGGATCGACGCGCTTCTTGTAGTCGGCAAAGGGCTGCAGTTCGTCGTCGGTCAGGTATTCGAGCTTGGTGATGCCGATGCCGTGCTCGCCCGAGATCACGCCACCCAGCGAACGGGCGAGTCGCATGATCCGCGCGACCGCGGCGTTGGCTTCCCGCAGCATGTCGTAGTCGTCGGAGTTGACGGGGATGTTGGTGTGGACGTTGCCGTCGCCCGCATGCATGTGCAGCGCGACGAACACGCGGCTGCGCAAGACATCCGCGTGCGCTTGCCGGATGCGCGACACGATCGGAGCGAAAGCAAGCCCCGCAAACAGTTCCTCGAGCGGGGCCTTCAATTCGCGCTTCCACGACACGACCACCGAGTGTTCCTGCAGCGCCGGAAACGTCTCGTCGATGCAATCGAGAAGGCCCTGCCAGCGGCTCCGCGTGGCGGCGATCAATTCACTGGCTTCGCCCAGTTTTGCGTCGACGATGTCGGATGCCGGCTTCGCATCGCTGCCGGGCGCCCACGCGTGGTCGAGCAACGAAGCTTCAAGTCGCGCCGCGAGCTCGTCGCACAGCTTCAACTTGTTCCGAATCGACAACTCGATGTTGATGCGCTCGATACCGTCGGTGTAGTCGCCGAGCCGGGGAAGCGGAATGACCACGTCCTCGTTGATCTTGAACGCGTTGGTGTGCCTGGCAATCGCCGCGGTGCGCGCGCGGTCCAGCCAGAATTTCTTGCGCGCATCGGCCGATACCGCGATGAACCCTTCTGCGCCACGCGCGTTGGCGATGCGCACGACCTCGGACGCGGCCTTCGCCACCGCATTGTCGTCGTCGCCGACGATGTCGCCCAGCAGCACCATCTTCGGCCGCCCGTGGCGTTTCGCCTTGGTCGCGTAGCCGACCGCCTTTACGTAGCGTTCATCGAGATGTTCGAGGCCGGCCAGCATGACGCGGGCAGCGCCGTTCTTGGGAAGGGCGTCGATGCAGTCCTTGATTTCGACGATCGCGGGCGTGGAGTCCCGTACCTGCCCGAAGAATTCGAGACAGACCGTGCGAATCGCCGGCGGCATCGTGTGCAGGATGAAGCGCGCACTGGTGATGAGGCCGTCGCAACCCTCTTTCTGAATGCCGGGAAGCCCCGACAGGAACTTGTCCGTGACGTCCTTGCCCAGGCCCGCCTTGCGAAATGCCGCGCCGGGAATGACCAGCGTCTCGGTGCGCTTGACCGTGACGCCGTCCGCGGCGAGCCACTTGCATTCGAACGTGGCCTGCGCCGCATCGTGGATCTTCCCCAGGTTGTGGTCGGTGCGCGTGACGTCGAGCCATTCCGCCGCCGGCGTGACCATCCGCCACGACACGAGGTTGTCGAGCGCCGTGCCCCAGAGCACCGCCTTCTTGCCGCCGGCATTCATCGCGACATTGCCGCCGATGCACGACGCATCGGCCGACGTAGGGTCGACGGCGAATACCAGGCCCTCGTGCTCGGCCGCGTCCATGACCCGCCTGGTGACCACGCCCGCGCCGGCGTCTATCGTCGCCACCGGTTTCGCATGTCCAGCCAGCAGGTTCCGCGCAACACCGGAAAGGCGCTCGAGTTTTTCGGTGTTGATCACCGCGGAACGCGCATCCAGCGGAATGGCGCCGCCGGTGTAGCCGGTGCCGCCCCCACGCGGGATGATCGAGAGTTCGAGTTCGATGCAACCTTCGACCAGGCCGCGGACTTCCTCTTCGGTATCCGGGTAGAGAACCACAAAGGGATATTCCACACGCCAGTCGGTTGCGTCGGTGACGTGCGATACCCGCGCCAGTCCATCGAAGGCGATGTTGTCCTTGGCCGTGAATCGTCCGAGAACGCGCCGCGCCCGGCGGCGCAGCAGCGTGGTCTGCTTGAAGGACGCCGCGAATCGGTCCACCGCCTCGTTGGCGGCGACGACCAGTTGCGCTACCTTGCCATCGCGACCGGCATCGGCGCCGGCGGGTTGTAATTCGTTGTCCTGACGACGCTTTTCGACTTCGCTCAGCCGGTGACGAAGCGCCCCGACCAGCAGTGCCAGCCGCTTCGGATTATCGAGGAGGTCGTCCTGCAGATAGGGATTGCGTTCGACGACCCAGATGTCGCCCAGCACCTCGAACAGCATCCGCGCGGAGCGGCCGGTGCGGCGCACTCCGCGCAGTTCGTCGAGCACATGCCACATCGGCCGGCCGAGCAGCCGGATGACGATTTCGCGGTCGGAGAACGACGTGTAGTTGTACGGGATTTCCCGCAGGCGCGGGGCGTCCGTGCGCAGGTTGTGCAGGTCGACGAAGGCGTCGCTCAATGCATTCATGATCACGGCGTTCATGGCTGGGCTGTCGGCACAATCTGCCATGTTACCGCAGCGCAACATTCGCCGTGATCATGAATGCATTGAGCGACGGCTGCGACAGAATCCTGCGACTCAGCCGGAGTCCATCCCGCGATAGCCGATCGCCGCGTTCACCGACCGGTCGGGCCGGCCGCCTCGGGTCCCACGCCGTAAGGTGGTGGCATGATCGCGGTGAGGTGCCGGAACAGCTCGCGGAACGCCTTGCTTGCGGGGACGCCGACGACAGGATCGTTGTTCGACGCGAACGCCGTGTCGATCGCGTCCCAGTCTTCCTGCGTCAACGCCTCGGCGGCGAGCGGCAGCACCTCGACCTCCTCCTTGCGCATGTGCAGCCAGTGGAAATGCGCATAGCGCTCGACGCCCTCGACAAAGTCCGGCAGCGTCGTCGCGTCGGCACGAAAGCGTTCCCACTTGTCCTTGAGTTCGGCGAAACGTTCGCGCCCGATCTCGTGCTCCCGGTGCAGGCCGTCGAGCAGCGGCGCGGCGTCCGGCTGGCGCACCCGCAGCCGCGCGAACAGGAAGTCGTCCTCCTTCGGATGATGCAGGCGTTCGGGAAACAACTCGATATAGTGAAAAAGCGCGCCCAGCAGTGCATGATCGGGCGCGATGCGTCCCGCCGCAATTTCCGTAACGAGATGGCGCAGCCCCTCGACCACCGCCGTGATCGCACGGTGCTCGTCCTGGATGATCGCGATTGCCTTCATTTCGAAGCGGCTCCCTTCAGGACACGGCCACCAGCCGGTGCAATGTTGCCGGATCCGCTAGCAGCGCTTCGCTCGGCGAACGATGGACAACGCGCCCGCGCTCGAGCACGATCGCATTGCGCGTGAGCGACAGCGCAAGCTTCGCGTGCTGCTCGACGACGATCACCGCCATGCCGCTCTCGGTGAGCAGGTCGCGGATGACGCCCATCAGTTCCTGCACGATGATCGGCGCGAGACCTTCCATTGGCTCGTCAAGCAGCAGAAGCCCCGGGTTGACCATCAGCGCTCGGCCGATCGCGAGCATTTGCTGTTCGCCGCCCGACAGCTGGTTGCCGTAGTTGCCGCGCCGTTCCGCGAGGCGCGGGAAGACTTCGTAGACGCGCCCGACGTTCCACGGTCCGGGCCGCGCGACGGCGGTCAGGTGCTCCTCGACAGTGAGCGAAGGGAACATGAATCGTTCCTGCGGCACCCATCCCAGTCCGGCCCGGCTGCGGCGCCAGGTGGGCAGCGCCGCGAGATCCGTGCCGCGCCAGCGCATCGCGCCGGAGCGCACGCGCGTTAGCCCCATCAGCGTGACGAGAAGCGTCGTCTTGCCCATGCCGTTGCGCCCGAGCAGCGCGAGGCTGTCGCCCTCGTCCAGCGCCAGCGAGACGTCCTCCAGCACGGTGCCGTCGCCATAGCCGGCCGTGACGTTATCGACCGCCAGCAGCTCAGCCATGCTGCGCCTCGCCCAGGTAGACCTCGCGCACGCGCGGGTCGGCGGCGATCTCGGCGGGCGCGCCTTCCGTCAGCACCTGGCCGCCGACCAGCACGGTGATGCGCTCGGCGAACTTGAACACGAGTTCCATGTCGTGCTCGATGAAGAGGATCGTCACGTCCTTTGGCAACGCGGCGATCACGGCGAACAATTCCGCGCTCTCGCCCGCGGGAATGCCGGCCGCCGGTTCGTCGAGCAGCAGGATGCGCGGCCTGGTCGCGAGCGCCAGCGCGATCTCGACCAGCCGCTGCTTGCCGTAGGGCAGGTCGCGCGTCAGCGTGTTCGCCTCGGAAGCGAGCCCCAGCATGTGCAGCAGCGCCAGCGCCTCGTCCGTCTCCGCGCGCTGCTTCGCCACTGTGTGGTGCCAGACGCCCGCGCGGCCGAGCCGCTCGCAAACGGCAAGCGTCGCCGACTCGAGGACGGTGAGGCCGGCGAACAGTGTGTTGATCTGGAACGTGCGCGTCATGCCGCGCTTGACCCGCTGGTGCTGCGGAAGTCCGGTGATCCGCTCGTCGCCCAGGAACACGTCGCCGGACGTCGGCGCCAGTACCCCGGTCAACAGGTTGATCAGCGTCGTCTTGCCGGCGCCGTTCGGGCCGATCAGCGCGTGGCGCGCGCCCTGCGGGAACGCGAGCGTGACATCGGTGTTGGCCTTGAACGCGCCGAATTGCTTCGACAGTCCCCGGGTCGAGAGTGCCGGCGTCACGGCCGCGTTCTCCCGAACCGGTTCACGAGTCCGTCGAGTGCGCCGAGTATGCCGCCGCGCGCGAACATCACGACCACCACCAGCAGCAGCCCGAGCCAGAACTGCCAGTACAGCGGATTCAGGTCGGACAGATAGTGGTGCGCGATCATGAATACCATCGCACCGACGAGCCCGCCGTAAAGCCGTCCGGTGCCGCCCAACACCAGCATGATCATCAGGTCGGCCGAGCGCGGGAAACCGAACACGTCCAGGCCGACGAACTGCGTCGTCTGTGCGAGCAGGCCGCCGGCCACACCGGCCATCGCGGCGCTGACCGTGTAGATCGCGATCAGGCGGCGCGTCACCGGTGCGCCGATCGCCGGCATGCGGCGAACGTTCTCGCGCACGCCGCGCAAGCTGAGCCCGAACGGCGAACTCACGATGCGGCGCGCGACGACGAACAGCACGAACAGCACGCCGAGGCTGTACACATAGGCAGTGGTGCCAGTGAGGTCGAACGCGAAGCGCCCGAGGACCTTTCCCATCGTCACGCCGGAAAGGCCGTCGGCGCCACCGGTGATCGACGGGATCTGGTTCGCGACCTCGAACAGCATGAGGCCGATACCCAGCGTCACCATCAGCCGCGCGAGATCCGACCCGCGCACGACGAGAAAGCTGGTCACGAAACCGACGATAGCGCCCGCCACGCCGGCGACGACGAGACCGCTGAGCGGCTCACCCCAGCCGTGCACGGCGAGGAGTCCTGCCGCATAGGCACCCATGCCGAAGAACGCCGCGTGACCGAGCGACACGATTCCGGCGTAGCCCAGGATCAGGTCGAGCGTGACCGCGAACATGCCGGTGATCAGGATCTGACTGCCGAGGACGCGGTGGTTCGGAAACAGGAAGAAGGCCGCGACCGGCAATAGCCAGAACGCGAGCTCGATCGCGCGCCAGCGGTCGGTGGGCAGCCGCGGCGCGACGGCGGCGGCGGCCGGCACCACCGCGGCGGCGGCCCCGGACTTGTTCACGCGCGCCTCCCGTACAATCCGGCCGGAAACAGGATCATCAGCGCCACCATCAGGAAATAGATGATGAAGGAGCCGATCTGCGGCACGTAGTACTTGCCCGCGACGTCGCAGATGCCGAGGATCATCGCCGCGAGGAGCCCGCCCTTGATGGTCCCCGCGCCGCCAATTGCGACGACGAGCAGGAAGTACACCATGTACTTGAGCGGGAACGTCGGGTCCAGGCCGAGCACGTCGATGCCGAGTCCGCCGCCCAGGCCGGCGAGTCCGGATCCGAGTGCGAACGTCACGCCGAACACGCGATTGACGTTGATGCCGAGGCCGGCGCTGGCGACGGCGTTGTCGACCGACGCCCGAACCTGCGCGCCGAAACGCGTGCGCACGAGCATGAGGTGCAGCGCGATTGTCGCGACTATCACCGTGCCGATCAGGAACAGCCGGTACGCGCCGACGTCGAGGCCGAGAACACGGACCTGCCCGCGCAGGAAATCGGGCAGGTGCACTGGCTGCTGCGACGGTCCGAAGAAGAACGTCGTCGCCGCGACGGACATGAACACGATGCCGATCGAGAACATCACCTGGTCCAGGTGCGTCGCCTTGTACAGGCGCTGGTAGAGCGTGCGTTCAAGCACGATGCCGGCGGCGGCGGCGACCAGGAACGCCACCGGCAAGGTCGCCAGGAACGGCCAGCCCGCGCGCGACATCAGCAGCACGCACGCATAGCCGCCGACCATGGCGAACGCGCCATGCGCGAGGTTGACGAAGTTCATCAGCCCCATCGTCACCGACAGCCCGATGCTGATGATGAACAGCAGGCTGCCGTACGCGATGCCGTCGAACAGCACGCCGGCCAGGTTGCCGATCAAGATTGCCTCCTCGTTGCCATCGAAGCATGCGGCGACCGACGGGCCGTCCCTAGGTCGCCGCCCCGCCCCCTTTGGGGGAAGCGCGCGAAGACGCGCTTCGGGGGGAGCCTCATCAGGCCTCCCGCCGGGCCGCCCCAAGGGAGGCCAGCATCCCCCTCGGGGGGAGGCGAACGCAGTGAGCTTGGGGGCTCATCAATCAGCCCGGATCCTTGACGTTCTCGAACTTGTCGAACTCGACGTTCCACGGCTTGCCGTTGACCATCTTCACTTCCCGCATGTAGACGTTCTGGATCGCCTGGCGCGTCGTCGGGTCGATGGACATTGGGCCGCGCGGGCTCACCCACTTCATTCCCTTCATCGCCTCGACCAGCTGCTCGCCGGTGGCGTTGGGGCCTGCTTTCTTGACCGCTTCGTAGATCAGGTGCATGCCGTCGTAGCCGCCGACCGAATGGAAGTTCGGGCGCATCCCGTTGTTCGCCTTCATCATGCCGTCCACGTACGCCTTGTTCTCCGGCGAATCGTGCGCTGCCGAGTAGTGGAAGGAAGTGATGACTCCGACCGCCGGCGCGCCCATGCTCTCGAGCAGGTCGTCGTCGGTGACGTCGCCGGTGCCGATCAGGCGGATGCCGGCCTGCTTCAGGCCGCGGTCATCGAACTGCTTCATCACGGCCAGTCCCTCGCCGGACGGCACGAACACGAACAGCGCGTCGGGTTTCGCGTCCTTCGCACGCTGCAGGAACGGCGCGTAGTCGGGATTGCGCAGAGGCGTGCGGATCGCCTCGACGATCTCGCCGCCGCCGGCCTTGAAGACCGCCTGGAACGTCTTCTCGGCGTCGAGGCCCGGGCCGTAGTCGGTCACCATCGTGACGACGCGCTTGATCTTGTTCTTCAGCGCCCATTCGGCGATCGGCGCCGTGACCTGTGGCAGCGTGAAGCCGGTGCGCACGATGAACGGCGAGCGCGTCGGGATCATCGCGGTGGCCGCCGCCATCACGACCATCGGCACCTTGGCCTCGGTCGCGACCGGCGCGGCAGCGAGTGCTAGCGGGGTCAGTCCGAAACCGGCCAGCACGCTGACCTTGTCCTGCACCACCATCTCCTGCGCGATGCGCTTGGTGGTCTCCGGCGCGAGGCCCGTGTCGTCCTTGACGATCAGCTCGACCTTGCGGCCGGCGACCGTGTCGCCGTTCTTCGCCATGTAGAGACGCGCGGCCGCTTCGATCTGCTTGCCGGTGGATGCGAACGGCCCGGTCATCGGCAGGATCAGACCAATCTTCAGCGGATCGGCGGCAAGCGCGGTGCCGTGCAGCGCACCGAGCGTCGCCGCGAGCGCCACGCCCTGCAGCACGCGACGGCGGGTGGTCTGGAAACTGTTCTTCATCGGGTCCTCCTTGGTGGGTTGTGGATGGTATCCATTCGCACGCGCGCATTGCACATGCCAAATACAGAAATTCTCCCGCGGCCCTCAGGCGCCGCGCGTTTCGGCCTCGATCAGCGATGCCGGCAGCAGCCGCTCCTGCGTCGGTCCGCGACCGTCAGCCCGCGCATCGGACATCCTTTGCGTCCGCAGCCCGTGCCGCGCGGAGCCATTCGACCAGTGCCGTCCCCACCGCATCGGGACGCTCCATCGGCGCCATGTGGCCGCAGCGGTCGAGAATCGCCAATCGGCTGCCGGGCATCAGAGCCGCCATCTCCTCGTGCTGCGCCGGCGGTGCCCAGCCGTCCTCGCGCCCGCACAGGACCAGCGCCGGGCAGGCGACCGCACGTAGCACGTCGGTGGCGTCGGGGCGGGCGAGCAGCGCGTCGATCTGGCCGGCGAACTGCACCGGTGTCCGGCGCGCGAACATGTCGAGAATCGCCTCGATCAGCGCCGCATCGACGAGCCGCTCCGGGTGGACCATCGGCTGCACCCACGTGCTTGCCATGGCGCGCATCCCGCGCTCGCGCGCCGATGCAAGCAACGCTAGTCGGCCGGCACGTTCGCTGTCGCCGGCTGCTCCCGGCGGACGCGCACGGCAGCCGGTGTCGAGCAGCGCAAGCCGTCCCACGCGTCCGGGCGCGCGGCGGACAATTTCGAGCGCGACGCGGCCACCCATCGAATGGCCGGCGACCGCGAACTTCGGCGGCGCGCTCGCAAGCACGCGCTCGGCCATCGCACCCAGGCTCGTCTCGTCGGCATAGTCCGGAATGCTGCAATCGGCCACACGCTGCACATGCGGCAGCACTGGCGCCCACGCGGCGCGGTCGCAGAGTAGTCCGGGCAACAGCAGCAGGTTCATTCGTTATTACGGGTCCACAAGACCGCTACGCGGCGCGAACCCGCGCCACCGTTTGTGCATGGTTTTCCAGCACCATCAACGCGGCGGCCGTGTTCGAGATCGGGATATGGTACGTCGAGTGCATTTTGGTGACCGCGCGCGTCAGCGCACCGCGCGCCGCGACCCAGGTCATGAGTTCGGTGCCCTGCGCGCCGGCCTCGCGGACGAGCTCGCGCGTCGACAAGCGCGTCAGCCGTTCGGGGTCGCCGACGAGCGCGTCCATGCACATGAGGTCGAAGGGCTTGTTTATGAAGCCCGCGCGCTCGCCGTCCAGCTGGTGTGAGAGCCCGCCCGTGCCCAGCACGAGAACGCGGGCATCCGCGTCCCACGCGTCGAGCGCACGGCCGACCGCCTGCCCTAGATGGTAGCTGCGGCGCAGCGACGGCAGCGGATGCTGGACATGGTTCATCGCAATCGGCACGATCCGCACCGGCCACTCGCCGCCGCCCGGCCACAGCAGCGCCATCGGCAGCGTCAGCGCGTGGTCGACCAGCATCTCCTGGCACATCGTGATGTCGAACTCGGCCGCCACCAGCGAATCGATCAGGTGCCAGGAGAGCTCGGGATCGCCGTCGAACGGCCGCAGCGTCGGGATGCCCCAGCCCTCGTCGGCATTGCGGTACTCGGACGCCGCGCCGACGGCGAAGGTCGGCAGCTTGTCGAGGAAGAAATTGAGGCCGTGGTCGTTGTAGAACACGACGACGACATCGGGCCTCGCCTTGGCCAGCCACGCATGCACCGGCGGAAAGCCGTCGAAGAATGGCTTGAAGTACGGGTCCTGCTGCAGGCCCTTGGCGATGGCGCCGCCGATGGCCGGAACGTGCGACGTCGTGATGGCTCCCAGTACGTTGGCCATGATGTCATCTCCCCGCGGCGACCAACATCGCCTTGAACGCATCCTTGCTCATGCCCGTCTGCTGCGCTCCGATGTCCTGGACGTCGAGACGGAGGATCCCGGCCAGCTTGGCCAGGTAATAGATGTTGCCGCCGGCTGCGATCAACTGCAGCACGTTGCGGCTGCGTACGGCCGCCAGCTGTTCGTCGGTGAGCCCGTACTGCGCGCAATAGGCGGCTTCGTCGCGAACGAACGCGTCGCGGTTGGCGGACTGATTGAACGAGTAGCACATCTTGTTGAGCGCGTAACCCTTCTGGGCCAACGTCCCGTCGAAAAGCGTGGTTCCCGGGATATCCGGTTCACGCGTGGTGGTGATCATTGTGATTCCTCCTGATGGGCGGGCGGCAACGCTTCAGGCGGCCTGTCCCGCGAGTTGGCGCTCGAGCCGGTCTAGCGTCCGGTAGCAGGGCAGCACCTGCGCGACGCTCGCGTTGGGCTCGCGAGCGTCGCGGATCGCGGCGAAGAACTCGCGGTCCTGCAGTTCGATGCCGTTCACGGACACGTCGACTTTCGACACGTCGATCTGTTCGTCCTTGCCGTTGAACAGGTCGTCGTAGCGGGCGATGTAGGTGCCCGTGTCGCCTATGTAGCGGAAAAACGTGCCGAGTGGTCCGTCGTTGTTGAACGACAGCGACAGCGTGCAGATCGCACCGCTGCTCGCCTTGAGCTGTATCGACATGTCCATCGCGATGCCCAGTGCCGGATGAATCGGCCCCTGGACCGCGTTTGCTACCACGATGTCGCCGCCGGACTGCCAGGCGAACAGGTCGACGGTATGCGCGGCGTGATGCCACAGCAGGTGGTCGGTCCACGAGCGCGGCTGGCCGAGTGCATTCATGTTCGTGCGGCGGAAGAAATAGGTCTGCACGTCCATCTGCTGGATGTTGAACTCGCGGGCCGCGATCTTCCGGTGCACCCACTGGTGGCTGGGATTGAAGCGGCGGGTGTGGCCGACCATCGCGACCTTGCCGGTTTGCTTCTGAAGGCGCACGACCTCCTCCGCGTCCTTCAGGCTGTCGGCCAGCGGAATCTCGACCTGGACGTGCTTGCCCGCCCGCAGGCAGGCGATCGCCTGCGCAGCGTGCATCTGCGTGGGCGTGCAGAGGATGACGGCATCGACCTCCGGTAACGCGAGGCTGTCGGCGAGATCGCCAGTGACATGTCCGATGCCGTACTTGGCCGCGACCTCCTTCGTCTTCGCGAGTTCCCGACCCACGACCGAGACGACTTCCACCCCATCGATCAGCTTGATTGCATCGAGGTGCTTGGTACCGAAGGCGCCGGCACCAGCCAGCGCGACCTTGATCGCCCTACTCATCAGACGTTCTCCAGGATCAGGTTGCCCACGGCGGTGTTGGACGCCGGGACGTGATAGAAGCGGTGCACGACGCGGGGCGGCGTGTCCGCCATGGCGCCGCGGGCGACGAGCCACATGACGAGCTCGATGCCTTCGGAGCCGGCTTCGCGGACGTAGTCGATGTGCGGTTTCCGCGACAATGCCTCGGGGTCGGCAATCAGCTGATCGAGAAAGGCGTTGTCGAATTCCTTGTTGATGAGTCCGGCGCGCGGCCCCTGCAGCTGGTGGCTCATGCCACCGGTGCCCCAGATGTGCACGTTCAGTGGCTCGTCATACGACTCGACGGCCTTGCGGACCGCCTTGCCAAGCTGGTAGCAGCGACGGCCGGAGGGCACCGGATACTGGACCACGTTCACCGCAAATGGAATCACCGGGCACGGCCACGCTTCGGGTGAGCCGCACAGCAGGTTCAACGGCACCGTGAGACCGTGGTCCACGTCCATCTTGTTGACGATCGTGAGGTCGAAATCGTCCTGAATCACCGACTGCGCAATGTGCGCGGCCAGTTCGGGTTGGCCCTTGACGACCGGCACCGGGCGGGGGCCCCAGCCCTCGTCGGCCGGCTGGAACTCGGCCGCGCAACCGATCGCGAACGTGGGAATGATGTCCAGGCTGAACGCCGTGGCGTGGTCGTTGTAGACGAGAAAAATGACGTCCGGCCGGTTGGCCTTCATCCACGCCTTGGCGGGCTCGTACCCCTTGAACAATGGCTGCCAATAGGGTTCGGCGGTCTTGCCCAGGTCGATCGCGGCCCCGATCGCGGGGACGTGCGAGGTATAAACGCTGGCGGTGATCCTGGCCATCACTTCTTCTCGCCGACGTAGCGGTTGCCCTCGATGGGGCGGCCGCCGCTGATCATCATGTCACGATACTGCTCCTCGGTCATGCCCGTCATGCTGCCGGCCATTTGCTGGAAGCTCTTGCCGTCGGTCGCGCCGATCTTGGCGAGAAAATAGATGTTTCCGCCGAGCTCGATGCAGCGATTGAGGTTCCGCGCCAGCACGGCCTGTTTCTGGTCCTCGGTCATCGGCCACTCGTCCAAGTAGGCGCGCTCGTCGGCCTTGAAGCGGGCGCGGTTCGCAGCCTTCATCAGCGACATGCAGAACTGGTTCAGGTGATAGCCCTTGCGCGACTGCTCGGCGTCGAAGACTGTCGTGCCGGGGACGTCCTTGTAGGGTTTTTCGAGTGCCATGACAGTGCCTTTAGCGCGGTTCGTCGGGCCAGTACAGCCGCATCGGGTTGTCGACCAGCAGCTTGCGCTGCAGACCCGGTGTCGTCGCGATGTGCGGCACGAAGTCGACGAGCAGGCCGTCGTCCGGCATGTGGTTCTTGAGGTTCGGGTGCGGCCAGTCGGTGCCCCAGAGCACGCGGTCCGGAAACGTCTCGACGATCCGGCGCGCGAACGGCACGACATCGCGGTAGGCGTGGTACTCGCCGTCCAGTGCCGGCGGCCCGGCCACCGAGAGCCGCTCCGGGCAGCTCACCTTCGACCAGATATTCGGATGCTCGCGCAGCATCTTCACGAACAGCGCGAACTCCGGCCCGTCGACGGGCTTGGCCACGTCGGGCCGGCCCATGTGGTCCACGACCACGATGGTCGGGAGCGCGGTGAAGAATTCCCAGAGCTCCGGCAGGTCGGCGGCCTCGAAATAGACGACCACGTGCCAGCCGAGCGGCGCGATTCGCTGCGCGATCTCCAGCAGCTCCTCCTTCGGCGTGAAATCGACGAGCCGCCGGACGAAGTTGAAGCGCGTGCCGCGGACACCGGCGTCGTGCATCTCGCGCAATTCGGCATCGGTAACACTCCGCTTCACGGTGGCCACGCCGCGCGCCCTGCCGTTGGAGCGCCGCAGCGCGTCGACCAGCGCGCGATTGTCTGCACCATGGCAGGTCGCCTGGACGATGACGTTGCGCGAGAAACCCAGCCGGTCGCGCAGCGCGAAGAGCTGGTCGCACGAGGCATCGCATGGGGTGTACTTGCGTTCCGGAGCGAAGGGGAATTGCGCGCCCGGGCCGAACACGTGGCAATGCGCATCCACCGCGCCCGACGGCACCCGGAAGCGCGGCGCAGACGGATTGGGATGGAACGGGAGCCAGCCCGGCGTCATCTGGAAATTCATCGTGTTCGTTCGCTAGGGATTCGTGGGTTGGCGCGGCCGGTCCAGGCATGCGCGGCGATCGCGCTGCAGGGGTCGCAATACCGCTTTAGTCGATGTACTTGAGGCCGGCCTTCTCGAGCGGTTCGCGCATCTTGTACATGTCAAGGCCGAGCACACCCGCGGCGAGCTGCTTCCGCTTTCCCGCCTCGTTGGCCTCGCGCGCTTCCGCCGCGTCGGCGGCCTGCTGCACGATGGCGGCGGGCACGACGACCACGCCGTCGTCATCAGCGAGCACCACGTCGCCCGGGTTCACCAGCGCCCCCGCGCAAATCACCGGGATGTTCACCGAACCGAGGGTGGCCTTCACCGTGCCCTTCGCGCTGATCGCG
The DNA here is from genome assembly GCA_963829415.1 of uncultured beta proteobacterium. GTDB lineage: Bacteria > Pseudomonadota > Gammaproteobacteria > Burkholderiales > Casimicrobiaceae > VBCG01. The sequence continues at coordinate 939,077 of CAWHII010000001.1, forward strand.
CGCGAGAACACCGGGAACTGCATCGCCGCGAGATCCTTGACGTCCCGCACGCCGCCGTCGATGACGAGCCCTGTGGCCCCGCGCGCGCGGAAGCTCGTCGCGAGCAGGTCGCCGAAGAACCCGTCGTCATTGTCGGTCGTGCAGGCCGCCACGACCACGTCGCCCTCGCGCAATTGCTCGGCCGCGACGTGCATCATCCAGTTGTCGCCGGGCTGCAGCAGGACCGTGACCGCCGTGCCGCACAGATGGGCGCCGCTATAGATCGGCCGCATGTACGTCTTCATGAGGCCGACGCGGCCCATCGCTTCGTGCACGGTCGCGACGCCGAAGCGCGCGAGCTTTTCCACTGCCTTGCGGTCCGCGCGCGTGATGTTGCGCCTGACGATGCCGAGGTCGTTCATGCTCATGCCTGTCCCTTTCCGCTATATTCCTTTGGCCCGGAGGGCGGCATCGAGCCTCGGGTAGACCCGCCGCGCATTGCCTTCGTAGATCCTGTGGCGATCCGCAGCACTCAAGGCCGCGGCGTCGATGTACCGCTTCGTGTCGTCGTAATAGTGCCCCGTTTCCGGGTCGATGCCGCGCACGGCGCCGATCATCTCGGAGGCGAACAGCACGTTGGCGACGGGGATCACCTTCGTCAGCAGGTCGATGCCCGGCTGGTGGTACACGCAGGTATCGAAAAAAATATTGTTGAGCAGGTGATCCTTGAGCAGCGGCTTCTTCAGCTCCTGCGCCAGTCCACGGAACCGGCCCCAGTGGTAGGGCACGGCGCCGCCGCCGTGCGGGATGACGAACTTCAGCGTCGGAAAGTCGCGGAACAGGTCCGCGGTCAGGCACTGCATGAACGCCGTCGTGTCGGCGTTGAGGTAATGCGCGCCGGTCGTATGGAAGCACGCGTTGCAGCTCGTGCTGACGTGAATCATCGCCGGGATGTCGTACTCGACCATTTTCTCGTAGATCGGGTACCAGTGCCGGTCGGACAGGGGCGGCGACGTCCAGTGCCCGCCCGACGGGTCCGGGTTCAGGTTGATCGCGACGAAGCCGTATTCCTTGACGCACTTCGTGAGCTCGGGAATGCACGTCCTCGGATCGATCCCCGGCGATTGCGGCAGCATCGCCGCGCCGATGAAATTGTCGGGAAACAGGCGGCTCACGCGGTAGCAGAGCTCGTTGCAGATCGCCGACCAGGTGGAACTGGTCTGGAAGTCTCCGATGTGATGCGCCATGAAGCTCGCGCGCGGCGAGAAGATGGTCAGGTCGCTGCCGCGCTCCTTCATCTTCGCCAGCTGGTTGGTCTCGATGCTCGCGCGCAGGTCGTCGTCGCTGATCGCGAGTTCCGAGGCCTTCGGCGCGGCGGCTGGGTCCTTGAGACCGGCGACCTGGCGATTGCGCCAATCCTCCAGCGCCTTGGGGGCGGTGGTGTAATGACCGTGGCAGTCGATGATCACTTTGGCATTCCTTTCCATACCGACGCCGGAACCATGACGTCGCCGCGCATGATGAGCCGCGCGGTGCGCAGCAGCGCGGCCCGCGTGACGTTCTGCGGGTGGGCCGGATCGACTTCGAGCTCGACACTGAATTCGCCAGTCGGATGCTCGACCGAAACCTTCTTGACGTTGCCCGCCGGCACCACCGCGACGCCGTCGCACACCGAGCCATCCAGCACGCAGGCCGTGCCCACGGTCACGGCCGCAAGAACGCCGATCGCGTCGTGGCACACATGCGGGATGAAGCTGCGCGTGCACAGGCTCCCGCCGTGGCGCGGCGGCGCGATCAGCGTCATCTTTGGATAATTCTTGCCGGCCACGTCGCCCAAGCCCATTGCGTGGCCGCAGGCGATGCGCAGGCGTTCGATACGCGCCTTCAATGCCGTGTCGGCATTGAGCTCTGCCACGCTTTCGTAGCCCGTATGGCCGACGTCGGCCGCGCGGAACATCACGAGCGGCATGCCATTGTCGATGCAGGTGACACCGATGCCGTCGATCGCGTCGCGCACGTGGCCCGTGGGCAGCAGGCTTGCGCATACCGACCCGGCCGTGTCGAGAAAATTGATGGTCACGGGCGCCGACGTCCCGGGCACGCCGTCGATGCGCGCGTCTCCTTCGTACGCAACATGGCCTCCCGGGGTTTGCACGGTGATATCGCACTGCATGTCGGTGTTCAACGTCAGCACGCGGAAGGTACTGGTGTCGCCCTGCACTTTCACCATGCCGGTTTCGAGCGCGAACGGCACCACGGCAGCAAGCATGTTGCCGCAATTGGGCGTCGTGTCGACGGTGTCCTGGTCCGGCTGCAATTGGGCGAACAGGAAATCGAGGTCCACGCCCGGATTGCTGCCGCGACGCACGATGCCGACCTTGCTGGTCAGCGGATGCGCACCGCCCAGACCATCGATCTGGCGCTTGTCGGGCGATCCCATCACCGCGAGGAGCACGGCATCGCGCAGTGGCACGTCGGCCGGCAGGTCGGCGGCGTCGAAGAACGGCCCGCGCGACGTGCCGCCGCGCATGAACAGGCAGGGCAGTGCGGATTGAATGGAATCCTCCCGCGGTCGCTCTCGTGGCGACCGAAGCGCAAAGTCTGCGCCTGTCCGGCCCTAGCGAAAAGACTGATTGATACACTAGCAGTTATGCCGTTTCGGCATGGATACTTTGAAACGACGCGGAGCCACGATGGATCTGAAACAGCTCGAATATTTTGTCCACGTGGTCGATCTGGGCGGATTCAGCCGCGCCGCGCGCGTGCTCGGCGTGGCACAACCGGCGATCAGCCGGCAGGTGCGTGGCCTCGAAGTCGAACTGCGGCAGAGCCTGCTGCTGCGCAATGGCCGCGGCGCCACGCCCACCGAGGCCGGCAAGCGCCTGCTCGAGCATGCGCGCGGCATATTGCAGCAGGTGGATCGGGCACGGCACGACCTCAACGAGACCAAAGGCGCCCCGGTTGGAAAGGTCGTGGTCGGACTGCCGCCGACGCTGGCGCGGCACCTCACGCTGCCGATCGTGCGCGAGTTCCGGCAACGTCATCCGCGGGCATCGCTGTCCATCGTCGAGGGACTCTCGTCGACGATCCTCGACATGCTGGCCGATGGCCGTGTGGATGTCGGCCTCGTCTACAACCCGTCACCGTCCCCGGCCGTCGAGGCACGGACGCTGCTCGAGGAACCGCTCTGCCTCGTCGGCGCGCGGCGAAAGGCCAGGGAACCGCGGAACGTGCGGCTGCGCGACCTGCCGCGGTACCCGCTGATCATTCCGAGCCGGCCGCATGCGATCCGCAGGCTGGTCGAGACGCGTCTGGCCAGCCTGGGCCTGCAGCCGCAGGTCGCCATGGAAATCGACGCCGTGCCCGCGATCCTGGAACTCGTGGCCGAAGGGCACGGCTTTGCCGTGCTGTCCCCGCGGGCGCTGCACGACGCGACGGCGCAGCGCCTGCATTCCCGGACCATCGTCCAGCCGCAATTGAAGAGCGCGCTCGCGATCGTGACCTCAGCGCAGCGTCCTTCGACGCCATTGCAGCAGGCGACGATAGCGATGATCGAAACGCTGACCAGATCGGCGCTGGCGCCCTCGTGAGGAACCGGTTTGTCGCTGCATTCCTGCGACGATTGCCGACCACGCATCCACAGCATGCGAGCGCCTTCCCGCGGCAAATGTTGTAATCTTGGGCGCGCGGTCGCATGACGACCGCACGAGGCGGATAGCCTCCGTCATGACCTGCGCGATCCCGTCCGCTCCACTAGGAAGACACAATGACCACGGCCACACTGGACCAGCCCGCTGTACGGCAGAAGCCGCCCTTTCGCGCCGACCACGTCGGCAGTTTCCTGCGGCCGAAGAAGCTGCTCGATGCCCGCGAGCAGCACAAAGCCGGCACGCTTTCCGCAAGCGCGCTGCGCGCAGTCGAGGACGAAGCAATCCGTGAAATCGTGCGCTTCCAGGAGGACCTCGGCCTGCGCGGCATCACCGACGGTGAATTCCGGCGCACCTATTTCCATATCGATTTTCTCACCAGGCTCTCTGGCGTCACGACCAGGGGCGGCATCAACGTGAGCTTCCACAGCGCGGGCGGAAATGTGGACTTTGCGCCGCCAGTCATGCATGTCACCGGCAAGGTGCGACATGACGTGCCGATCCAGCGCGCCGACTTCGAGTTCCTGCGCTCGGTGACCAAGCGCACGCCAAAGGTCACGATTCCATCGCCGACAATGCTGCATTTTCGCGGCGGGCGCGGCGCGATCAGCCGCGATGCCTACCCGGACCTCGATGCCTTCTACGCCGACGTCGCGCAAGCCTATCGCGACGAGATCGCCGACCTAGCCGCCGGCGGCTGCACGTACCTGCAGCTCGACGACACGAACCTCGCGTATCTTTGCGACGAAAAGATGCGCGAGGGCGCACGGCAGCGCGGCGACGATCCCGACGAGCTGCCACGGCGCTACGCACGGCTCATCAACGCGGCAATCGAGAAGCGTCCGGCGGACATGACCGTCTGCGTGCACCTGTGCCGCGGCAACTTCAAGAGCGCATGGGCGGCCGAGGGCGGCTACGAGCCGGTCGCGCAGGTGCTCTTCAACGAACTCGCCGTCGACGGCTATTTCCTCGAATACGACGACGCGCGTTCCGGCGATTTCGCACCGCTTTCGCATGTGCCAAAGGGCAAGACGGTTGTGCTGGGTCTCGTGAGCACGAAGATCGGCCAGCTCGAGAGCAAGGACGACCTGAAGCGCCGCGTGGACGCTGCGGCCAAGCTGGTGCCGCTCGACCAGCTCTGCCTGTCACCGCAGTGCGGATTTTCGAGCACCGTGCACGGCAACGACATCGCGTTTGAGTCGCAATCCGCGAAGCTCAAGCTCGTCGTGGAAACGGCGCGCGAAATCTGGGGCAGTGTCTGAAAGGTCGCGGGACCCGCCCGTCCTGATCACGTGAAGCGCCTTGGCACAAGCAGGCCATACCGATTGCGCGGGAAAGATCGCGTTCGATGAATTCGACCAAGGAATCCTCGTGGCCAGAATTGTAGGTGCCATCGCCGGTTCGCCCACACCGACGATCATTTTCGCGTACGACAAGCGGAAGCATGATGCCCCCGACTGGGCGCCGATTTTCGAGGCATGCGGGCCGATGCAGGAGTGGCTCGCAGCGACGAAGCCTGGCGCGCTGTATTGGGTGGCCGGCGCCGAGGCTACGAATCTCGACTGTGACCGCGAGCCTGCCGGTCGGAACCAATGAAGATGCACCGCCGTGGCACGACACCATACACCGAGCCATCGCCGGTCCGCCGGCGCGTGCTGCGTATGGCGGTTGCGCTGGCCGCACTCAGCACCTGCACCGCACCTGCTGCAGAAACGTGGCCCACCCGGCCCGTGCGCATCGTCGTGCCCTTCACGCCGGGCGGCTCGACGGATATCCTGGGCCGGGCGATTGCGCGCGAACTGCAGGAGACGCTGGGGCAGCCTTTCATCGTCGAAAACAGGCCGGGCGCCGGCGGCTCGATCGGAGCCACCGAGGTCGCGCGCGCCGCGCCGGATGGCTACACGCTGCTGATGGGCCACATCGGCACGCTGGCGATCAATCCGACGCTCTACCCTGGGTTGCCTTACGACCCACGCACGAGCTTCGCGCCCGTCGCGCTGGTCGCGCGCGTGCCCAATGTGCTGGTCGTGAACCTGTCGGTGCCTGCACGCAGCATCCCGGAATTAATCGCCCTCGCGAAGGCGAAGCCCGGGTCGCTGCGTTACGCGTCGGGCGGCAACGGCAGCGCCGCGCACATCGCGATGGAATATTTCAAGCTGCGCACGCAGACCGACATAGGACACATTCCCTACAAAGGGACGTCGCCTGCGGTCACCGACGTCATGGGCGGGCAGGTCGAGGTCATCATGACCGGCATTCCGGCCGTGCTGCAACAGGTCAAGGCGGGCAAGCTGCGCGCGCTGGCCGTGTCGAGCACGAAGCCCGCGGCGAGCATGCCCGACCTGCCGACGATCGCGGCGACCGTGCCCGACTTCGAAGCGGTCCAGTGGTACGGTATCGTCGCGCCGGCGCGCACGCCGGCAGCGGTGATCGCTCTGCTCAACCGCGAGATCAATCGCGCGCTCGCGTCACCCGCGTTGAAGTTGCGTTTCGACGCCGAAGGCGCGGAGGCCGCACCGGGAACACCGGAAGGCTTCGGCACGACGATCGCTCACGAGATCACGCGCTGGAAGCCAGTCATCGAGCAATCACACATGCAACCGGACTGAGGTGATCAGGATGCGCACTCGAATTCAGTCGGCAACGTGTCAGCAGGCGGGGCGATCATGAACACCGCGAACGCCGGCGCCAATGCGCTTTCCCGCCTCCACGTCGCGCTGATTGGCTACGGCGAGGTGGGGCGCATTCTGGGCTGCGCGTTGCGCGCGCACGGCCTCGCGTCACTCTCCACCTTCGACCGCCTGTTCGACGACGCCGCTCGACAGGACGCGATCCGTCAACGCGTCCGCGACGACGGCGTCGCGCCGGCAGCAACCGCGGCGATGGCTGTGGCGGACGCCGATCTCGTCATATGCGCGGTGACCGCCGATCAGACGTCCGCGGCGGCGCAATCCGTCGTCGCGGGGTTGCGTCCGGGCGCTTTCTACGTCGACGTGAATTCGGCATCGCCGCAGACCAAATGCGATTGCGCGACGCTGATCGACACGGCGGGCGGCCGCTACGTCGAGATGGCCGTGATGACCTCGGTGCCTCCGTACGGCATACGCGTGCCGATGCTGTCCGGCGGACCGCATGCCGCGGCGGCAGCACCGCTGCTCGCGGCGCTGGGCTTCCGCATCGAGCCGGCTTCCGACCGGCTGGGTGTCGCGTCGGCGATCAAGATGTGCCGCAGCGTGATCATCAAGGGCATGGAGGCAATCGTCATCGAGAGCTTCGTCTCAGCGCGCCGTTATGGCGTCGAGCGGCAGGTGCTGGCTTCGCTGGCCGAGACCTTTCCGGGCCTCGAATGGGAGAAAAGCGGGGACTACTTCTTCCAGCGCGTCGTCGCGCACGGGCGGCGCCGTGCCGAGGAAATGCGCGAGGCGGCCGCAACGGTTCGCGAAGCGGGATTGGAACCGTTGATGGCGAGCGCGATCGCCAAACGGCAGGCCTGGGTGGCGGCACTGGCGGAGGCCGGCGTATTCTCGGATGCCCCGCGCGACGCAACCTGGCGCGAGCTCGCCGATCGCATCGCGCGGAGCTAAAGGGCGGCGCGAACGGAATTTCGGTGAGTCAGGCGGCGTCCATCCTGCGATAGCCAATTGCTTCGGCCACATGGGTCGTGTTGATGCGCTCACAGCCCGCGAGATCGGCAATCGTGCGTGCCACTTTCAATACTCGGTGATACGCGCGAGCGGACAGCGCAAGGCGGGTCATGGCGCGCGCCAGCAGGTCCTCGGCGTCGGCTTCTGGAACACAATGCGCCGCGACTTCCGCCGGGAGGAGGCGAGCGTTGGATTTGCCCTGGCGATCGCATTGTCGTCCGCGGGCGCGTTCGACTCGCACGCGAACCATCGAAGATGATTCAACCGCCTCGCGCGTGCGGATTTCGGGTTCGGCAACTGCAACGTCGCTCCCTTCGCTGCGGGAGCGGCGCGACATGCCGGCGTTCAGCGCGAGCGACTCGGGTGGGACGGCCGGAACGTCGATGGCGAGGTCGATTCGATCGAGCAGCGGCCCGGAGACCCGGGAGCGGTATCGCGCGATGCGGTCCGGCGTGCAATGGCACCGTCCACTTGCATGTCCCAGCCATCCGCACGGGCAGGGATTCATCGCGGCCACCAGCTGAAACTGCGCAGGAAACGTGCTTTGCCGCGCCGCGCGGGATATGTGGATCACGCCAGACTCGAGCGGCTCGCGCAGTGCTTCGAGCACGCGGCGCTCCCACTCCGGCAATTCGTCCAAAAAAAGTACACCGTGGTGGGCCAGAGAAATTTCGCCGGGTCGCGGATCGCTGCCGCCGCCAACCAAGGCAATTCCGCTTGCGGTGTGGTGCGGGGCGCGAAAAGGACGCTCGCCCCAGCGTTCCGGAATGAAGCGCCCAGCGATGGATGCGACGGCAGCGACTTCGAGCGCTTCGTCTTCGGCGAGCGGCGGAAGCAACGATGGCAGGCGTTGCGCGAGCATGGACTTGCCGGTTCCCGGCGGTCCGGTGAACAACAGCGAATGCGCTCCGGCAGCAGCAATTTCGAGCACGCGCTTCGCCTGCGTCTGTCCACGCACGTCCGCGAGATCGGGACCTCCGGGCGCCGGGACCGGCAGCGCCGGTGCAGTCTGCAGCAACGGCGCAATTCCGGTTAGATGGGCACACACCGCCAGCAGCGACGGCGCGCCAAAGATAGTCGCATCGCGCACCAGTGCGGCTTCGGCAGCCGAAGCCGTGGGCAATACGAACGCATGGCCGTCGCCTCGAGCGGAACGCGCCATGGCCAGCGCGCCGCGCACCGGACGCAGGTCACCGGTCAGGGCCAGTTCGCCCGCGAATTCATATTGGGCAAGAGGGCGTGCGGGAATCTGTCCCGTCGCGGCCAGGATGCCGAGCGCGATAGGCAGATCGAAGCGGCCGGACTCCTTGCGTAGATCCGCCGGCGCCAGATTGACCGTCACCTTGCGCGCGGGAAACTCGAATTGCGAATTTTGCAACGCGGCGCGCACACGATCGCGCGCCTCGCGCACTTCGGCTTCAGGAAGGCCTACCAGGTGGATGCCCGGCAGCCCTCCGGCAATGTGCACTTCGACGGCCACGCGCGGTGCGGAAACACCGGCGAGCGAGCGGCTGTGCACAATCGCGACCGACATGGGACAACCCGACTGAACACCGGTGCCAGGAGCGCGGCCGGCAAGCGGCCCGCCAAGAATCAGTGCTCGGCGGCCGGCGGAACGAACCGCGCCTCGAGCTCGGCCACGCGCGTCTCCAGCTGCTCGAGCTTCTCGCGTGTCCTGGCAAGCACCCGGGCCTGGGTGTCGAACTCTTCCCGCGTGACGAGATCAAGTCGCGCAAGACCGCCTTGAAGCATGGCCTTGACGTTCTTTTCGATGTCCGCGGCGGGACTCGCCTGGACCGCCTTGCCTATTCGGGCGGCCAACTCTTCCAGTGTCTTGGCATTGAAGGGTTGCATCGGGTGGTCTCCAAAAGGGGTATCGCGGTGAGTCTAGCAAAGGCATCGGGCGCCGCGCATTAGTCAGTTCGGCCGACCTTCGGCAGCGCGAAGTTACGCTCCGATGCTTGCCGCTCCATATATGTGCGACCGCAGCATTATACGCACTGTTCTGGTGCATTTTATCTTCGGGGCCATGGCTTCATTGTCCTATTTATTGGTTAACTATTTGATAAATTTAGATAATTACTTTTTGGCACATGAAATGCTGAGTACACGCCGGAAGCATCACCATTTTCCTCAACCCTCTCGCAAGGAATTTCGCCATGAACATGAAGCTAGGCCTCCGCCCCTCGGTCGTAGCTGCCGCATGCGCCGCGCTTTTCGCGGGCGCAGCGTTTGCCCAGACGCCTCCTACTGCGGCCGCGCCCGCCACGGCGCCAGCGGCGGCACCAGCCGCGCCCGAACCGGATTGGACCTTTGCCAGTAACGTCGGCATCTTCAGCCAATACGTGTTCCGCGGCATTTCGCAGACCAACGAAAGGCCCGCCGTCCAAGGCGGCTTCGATTTGAGCCACAAGAGCGGCTTCTACGTCGGCACCTGGCTGTCCAACATCAGCTGGCTCTCCGACTGCCAGTGCGGCGTTTCGAGCAGCCTCGAATGGGACATGTACGGCGGCTACAAGTGGGATCTCGGTCATGATTTCATGTGGGACAACGGCTTCCTCTACTACTTCTACCCTGGCAGCTACCCGTCAGGATTCACGAATCCCGACACCACCGAGTTCTACACCGCGCTCAATTGGAAGATGCTGCAGTTGAAGTGGAGCATCGGCCTGGGCGACAAGACCTTCGGCATCCCCAACTCGAGCGGCAGCAACTACATCGAAGGCAACGTCAACTGGGATGTCGTCGACAAGGTCAACGACTACATAGGCAAGGTCACGTTGATCGCCCACGTCGGTCATCAGGCCTTCCACAACAACAACGACTACAGCTACACCGACTGGAAGGGCGGCGTGGCATTCGACGTTTCCGGCGTGACGGTCGGACTTTTGGGAACAGGGACCAATGCCAAGAGCGCCTTCTACACGAATTCGTACGGCAAGGATCTGGGCAGTGGCCAGTTCGTCGCCTACGTGCAGAAGTCGTTCTAAAGGCGCAAGACCTTCGCGGCGCATGAGTTGCCACTGAGTCATCAACTTCGGCGCCGTCGCACATTCACGGGGACACCATGAAACTTGTTACCGCCATCATCAAGCCGTTCAAGCTGGACGAGGTCCGCGAGGCCCTCTCCGCCATCGGCGTGCAGGGAATCACAGTCACCGAGGTCAAGGGCTTCGGACGGCAGAAAGGCCACACCGAGCTGTACCGGGGCGCCGAGTACGTCGTCGATTTCCTGCCCAAGGTCAAGATCGAAGCTGCGGTCAAGGACGACATGATCGACCGCGTCATCGAGGCCGTCGAAAAGGCCGCCAACACCGGCAAGATCGGCGACGGCAAGATTTTCGTCTTCGACCTGCTGCAGGTCGTGCGCATCCGCACCGGTGAAACCGGTTCGGACGCACTGTAAAGGGAATGACCATGAAAAAAATATTCGTGTTGCTGGCCATGCTCGGCGCGTTCGGTCTCGCGATGCCCGCGATGGCACAGGACAAGGCCGCGCCGGCTCCGGCGACGGAAACCAAGGCGCCCGCCCCTGCCACCGCCGCTCCCGTCGTACCTGCGGCCACTCCAGCGGCGGCTCCGGCCACGGCAGCGCCGGCGGCAGCTGCTCCAGCAGCCGCGGCTGCGGCCACGCCCGCGCCGACGCCGAACAAGGGCGACAATGCGTGGATGATCGTGGCGACGCTGCTGGTGATCATGATGTCGATACCGGGCCTTGCGCTGTTCTACGGCGGCCTCGTCCGCTCGAAGAACATGCTGTCGATCCTGATGCAGGTGTTCGTGGTCTTCTCGCTGATCATCGTGCTGTGGGTGGTGTACGGATACAGCATCGCATTCACCGAGGACGGCCCTTTCGTCGGAGGGCTCAGTCGCCTCTTCCTTTCCGGCATCTTCACGGTCAAGGACGGTGTAGGATCATTCGCAACAGCGGCCACGTTCAGCAAGGGCGTAGTAATCCCCGAGCTTCTCTTCGTCGTGTTCCAGGCGACATTCGCGGCGATCACGGTGGCCCTCATCGTCGGCTCGTTCGCGGAACGCGCCAAGTTTTCGGCGGTGCTCCTCTTCGCCGTGCTCTGGTTCACGTTCGCGTATCTGCCGATCGCGCACATGGTCTGGTTCTGGCCCGGTCCTGACGGCATCAAGGATGCGGCAACTCTCGCGTCCGAATCCGCGAAGGGCGGATGGCTGTGGCAGAAGGGCGCTCTCGATTTCGCCGGCGGCACCGTCGTGCACATCAATGCCGGCGTCGCGGGCCTGGTGGGCGCTTTCGTGATGGGCAAGCGGATCGGCTACGGCAGGGATTCGATGGCGCCACACAACCTGACGTTCACGATGATCGGCGCGTCGCTGCTGTGGGTCGGCTGGTTCGGGTTCAACGCCGGATCGGCACTCGAAGCCGGCGACACCGCCGCGCTCGCCTTCATCAATACGCTGGCCGCTACTGCTGCTGCAGTGCTCTCGTGGATGTTCGGCGAGTGGATCACCAAGGGCAAGCCGTCGATGCTGGGCGCCGCCTCCGGTGCTGTTGCAGGCCTGGTTGCGATCACCCCAGCGTGCGGCTTCATCGGCGTGGGCGGCGCACTGGTGTTGGGGCTGCTGGCGGGACTCGTCTGCCTGTGGGGATGCAACGGCCTGAAGCGCCTGCTGGGCGCGGACGATGCGCTGGACGTATTCGGCGTGCACGCGACGGGCGGCATTCTGGGCGCAATGATGACCGGCGTGCTTGCTGCGCCGAGCTTGGGCGGCCAGGGGATCTATGATTACGTGGCGAACAAGATCAGCGCCGATTACTCGATCTACGACCAGGTCTTCATCCAGGGGACCGGCGTACTGACGACGATCGTGTGGTCGGGTGTCGTGGCGTTCATCGCGTACAAGATCGTCGACATGACTATCGGCCTGCGTGTGACCGAGGAACAGGAACGCGAAGGTCTCGACATCGCGTCGCACGGCGAATCCGCTTACCGGACATAAGTCTGGTCAGCCAACGATTATGCGCGGGCGGACCCTCTCCCCCGCCCGCGCATAAAGCGAGGACAGGAACTCCTCCTCGCGTATTTGCAGTCTTCTCCTCAGTGGCATTGCGGGGCGCGCCCAGAACGCGCCCCACTTTTTTTGCCGAACACGCAGCGAGGCCAAATTCCCGAGGGTCGTCTTGCGCGACAAGGGACTCCGTCCGGTGCAGGATTCGCTACAATTCCCCATGATCTCCGTCGAATACTGCCAGCTGCTCGCGCGATATAACCACTGGATGAACGAACGGCTATACGCGGTCGTCTCGGAATTCAGCGAAGAGGAGCGCACCCGGGATCGCGGCGCATTTTTCGGCTCGATGCACCGGACGCTCAATCACATCCTGTGGGGCGATCGTGTCTGGCTCGCGCGCTTCACGGACCAGGCGTATTCAGTTGCGGCTTTCGGCGCCGAAATGTATGCCGACTTCGCGAAATTGATGCGTGAGCGCGCGGCAACCGACACCGCAATTCTCGCTTGGACCGGCCAAGTGACGCCCGCATGGCTTGCCGGAACGCTCGAATACCGGTCGGCCTCCGATGGACGGAATCGCCATCTGGTGAAATGGGTCGCGGCCACACACCTGTTCCAGCACGCGACTCACCATCGCGGGCAGCTTGCGACGCTGATCAAGCAGGCGGGCAGGGATACCGGCATCACCGACCTGCCCTGGATGCCCGGTGTCGTGACCGTCACCGACTGACGGGCTATTTTTTCTTGCGCGCCCTCGGGTGGGCGGCATCGTAGACCTTCGCCAGCGCCTGGAAATCGAGGTGCGTGTAGACCTGTGTGCTGGCGATCGACGCATGTCCGAGCATTTCCTGCACGGCGCGCAGGTCGCCTGACGACTGCAGCACATGCGAGGCGAACGAATGCCGCAGCATGTGCGGATGGACATGGCGGCTGATGCCGCGCTGTATTGCGAGCGCGGCAAGCCGCCGCTGAATCTGGCGCGGCGCGATGCGGCGCCCACGAAGGTCCACGAACAGCGCATCGCCCTCCACCGCCGGAATCGCGGCGCGTTCGGCCAGCCAGACCTTGAGCGCAGCTTGGGCTGCGGCGCCGACCGGCACGATCCGCTCCTTCGCTCCCTTGCCCCAGACGCGCACTTCGCCGGTGACGAGATCGACGCGGTCGACATCGAGTCCGGCCAGTTCGGACAACCGCAGCCCCGACGAATACGCGAGCTCGAACAACGCGTGATCGCGTTTGCCCACGGCGTCGGCGCCCTTGCCATCGACCAGCCGAACCGCTTCGTCGGGCGTCAGCGCGGACGGCAGATTCCTGGGCGACTTTGGCGCCTTCAATCCGACGCTCGGGTCGTCCCCGCGCGTGCCGTCGCGATCGGCGAGAAAGCGGTGGAACGCGCGCCACGCCGAAAGCATTCGCGCGAGACTGCGGCCCGAAAGTCCCCGCCCGTGAAGTGTGGCCAGAAATCGCGCGAGTTGCGCCCGCGTCAGGTCCGGCAGTGGCGTTCCGCCCGCCTGTGCCGCCAATTGCCCCAGATCGCGCACATAGGCATCGCGAGTATGCACGGGGCGGGTGGCGAGATGTGTCGCGAAGGCTTCGAGAAGCGCGGCGTTGTGGATTCCAGCGACGGACGCTGGTGTCGCGGCGACCGGTCGTTTCGGCACGGGAGGTGGCGACCGCGCAGGCTATCTAGGAGGGCGGCAGGAATCGCGCGGTGGCGACACTCGCAAGTTCCGCGAGGCGCGTCTGATACAGCGTGCCCATGCCGGCATGAAATCGTTGCGCATCAGGACTGCCTAACGCCAGCAGGCCGAACGTGTGTGCCGTCCGCAACGGCATGAACGCGAACGATTGCAGCCCATCGCCGTCCTCGAACCACTCGCGGGACTCGAAGGTCGCCACAGGCCCGCAATACGGCTGGCCCAGCTGGCTGGCGTACTCGCGGATCTCGGTCGAGGTCGCCGCGAGCTCCGGCAGATAGGATTGCTCGGGTACCTTGCCCCACAGCCTGGCCGCGACCTGAGGCACCGCGAAATCCTCCTTCAGGCTGTGATAGAGCACCGCCAGCGTGGTTTCAAGGTCGGGAGCCGCGAAAAGCGCCAATGTCGAACGATGCAGCTTCTCGCTGATCTGGTCATTTTCGGTACCGAAGGACACGAGTTCCCGGAACTTCGCTTCGAGCTCGTTGTACTTCTCCCGCAGCGTCAGGATCTGTCGCTCGGCAATCGGGATCGCGTGGCCGCCATGCGGATGCGGCACGAAGATCTCCGCCAGGATGTCGGCGTAGTCCTGGAAGAACTTCGGATTCTGCTTCAGATACTCCGCGACCTCATTTGCGTGATCACTTGCGTTCATTCACCGCTTCCCTGGGCTGTTTCGTCGCTGCGCTCGTACGTGGTCGCGCTTCACCGCGCGTTCCACTCCCCTTCGAACACCGTCACCGCCGGGCCCGTCATCTGCACCGCCCGGCCATCGCCGGGCCATGCGATCGCCAGCTCGCCACCGCGCACCTGCACACGCACGGGTGAATCGATGAGCTTTCGTCTCACGCCGGCGACGACCGCCGCACATGCACCGGTGCCGCACGCGAGCGTTTCGCCCACGCCACGTTCCCATACGCGCAGGCGAATGGTAGCGCGATCGACGACTTGCATGTAGCCCGCGTTCACTCGCTGCGGAAACCGCGGATCATGCTCGATCCGCGGACCCTGTGTCGCCACCGGCGCCAGGTCCACATCGGCCACCACCTGGACGGCGTGCGGATTACCCATCGACAGCGCGGAAATCCGCAGATGCGTCCCGTCCACATCCAGCACCTCGTCGACCGTGCCCTTGCCGCCGACGAAGGGAACGTCTTCCGGCGCAAAGCGCGGCACGCCCATGTCCACGGTGACCTGCCCATCGGCCTCGAGGCGAGGAACGATGAGCCCGCCGGCTGTTTCCACGCGCAGCTGGCGCTTGGCCGTGAGGCCCTGATCGCGGACGAAGACCATGAAACAGCGCGCGCCGTTGCCGCACTGCTCGACCTCGCCACCATCAGCATTGAAGATGCGGTAACGGAAGTCGGCATTTCCAGCGGCGCGCTCGACCAGCAGCACCTGGTCGCAGCCCACGCCAAAGCGGCGATCCGCGAGCAGCCGCAGCTGCGCGGGCGAGAGGTCGACACGCTGCCGCACGCCATCGAGCACGACGAAGTCGTTGCCAAGGCCCTGCATCTTGGTGAACTTGAGCGCAGTCATCTGGCGGCTGGCGTGGAGGGGCCGATCCGGAATTCGCCGCTGCGCGAGAACGGGATCGACCAGCCGCCTTCGAGGGTCGCGGTGCCGGAAACAGCATACCGCGCGCGTGTGGCCTGCCCGGTCCCCTTCTGCTCCTGCGCGCGCTGCGCAAAATCCGCGGCAATGCGCAGGACGGCCGAAAGTCCGGCACGCGCCTCAAGTATGGCCGTCGCGTCGCCGTTGGCCGGCAGTCGCAGCGGGTTTTTGAGCGCCGCACTGCCGACCGGCACGTCGTCGATCGTAACGCTGGCGTCGATGGCATCGACCGCGATTTCGCGCGCGTTCGGGTTGCTGAGGATGAGCACCACGTCGAAGCGGGCTTCGGCGCCCGTGATCCGTTCCAGCCGAACGGATTCAACCGCGACGCGGGGCGGCGCGAGGCGCGGCGTTTCTGCGCATGTGGCCAGCACGGCCACCCCGACCATCGCCACAATCGGCCGCAGCCATTTCATGGTCAGACGTTGAAGCGGAAATGCATGACGTCGCCGTCCTTGACGACATATTCCTTGCCTTCGAGCCGCATTTTTCCAGCGTCCTTGGCACCGTGTTCGCCTTTGCACGCGACGAAGTCGTTGTAGGCGATGACCTCGGCGCGGATGAAGCCCTTTTCGAAATCGGTGTGGATCACTGCGGCGGCCTTGGGCGCGGTATCACCGTGGTGGATCGTCCATGCCCGCACTTCCTTCGGCCCGACGGTAAAGTACGTTTCAAGTCCGAGCAGCTTGTAGCCGGCGTGGATGACGCGGTCGAGTCCCGGCTCGGCGACGCCCATGTCCTCGAGAAACACGCGCTTGTCCTCGCCGGACAGGTCGGCGATCTCGGCCTCCATCGACGCGCACACCGACACCACGGGGGCGTCTTCCGTCGCCGCGTGCGCTTCGACGGCGGAGAGCAGCGGGTTGTCGTGGAAGCCATGCTCGGCGACGTTCGCCACGTACATCGTCGGCTTCATCGTCAGCAGGAAGAACGGTGCCAGCACCTCCTTCTCCTCCGGATAAAGGTCGGCGGTCCGCGCCGGCCGGCCGGCATCGAGCACGGCCTCGACCTTCCTCAAGGCGACCAGAATGCGCTGTGCTTCCTTGTCGCCGGCACGTGCGGGCTTCTCGGCCTTGGCGACCTGCTTCTCGACGGCAGCAAGGTCGGCGAGCGCAAGCTCCGTGTTGATCGTCTCGATGTCTGAGAGCGGATTGATGCCCCCGGTCACGTGGACGACATTGTCGTCGACGAAACAGCGAACCACGTGCGCGATTGCGTCGGTCTCGCGGATGTTGGCCAGGAACTTGTTGCCGAGGCCCTCACCCTTCGACGCGCCGGCCACGAGGCCGGCTATGTCGACGAACTCGACGACCGCCGGCATCACGCGCTCCGGCTTGGCGATGGCAGCCAGCGCCGTGAGCCGCGAGTCCGGGACCTCGACGATACCCACGTTGGGCTCGATCGTGCAGAACGGATAGTTCTCGGCGGCAATGCCGGCCTTGGTCAACGCGTTGAACAGCGTCGACTTGCCGACATTCGGCAGTCCGACAATTCCGCACTTCAGGCTCATTTCGGATCCTTGTTGGTCGTGTGCAGCGTCATCATCGCGCCCTCCATGTCGCCTTGCGCAATCGCGGGCCACGCTTTCAGCGCGCGGTGCATTGCCTCGTCAATCGCCGCCCGCTCTTCCACGCGCGGCGGCTTCAGCACGTAATCAACGACGTCCTGCTGCGTGAGTTCCGAGTCGCGGGGATGGCCGATGCCGATGCGCAGGCGCCAGAAGTCCGGCGACCCCAATTGCGCCTGTATATCGCGCAATCCATTGTGTCCGGCATGCCCGCCGCCGAATTTCATCTTCGCCTTGCCCGGCAGCAGGTCCAGCTCGTCGTGAACAACCAGAATCTCCGCGGGCAGGATTGTGTAGAAGCGCGCCAGCCCGCTGACGGCGCGGCCGGAAAGATTCATGAAGGTCATCGGCTTGACCAGTCGCAATGCACCAGCCTTCGCCACTTCGCCGCCGAATTTCGACTCTGCGGCGAACGACGCATTGAGCCCGATGGCAAGTTGGTCGACGAACCAGAACCCCGCGTTGTGCCGCGTGTTGGCATATTCGCGACCCGGATTGCCGAGTCCCGCGACGATTCGGATGGGCGTGTGCATGATCGGGTAGGCGAAGGCCCGGGAGACCGCGCCGGGAAAAAAGAAGGCCCGCGGAGATTTCGCGGGCCCGTCTCTCGATGCGGCCGCAGCCGGCGATTACTTCTTCTTGTCGTCTTTCTTGACTTCTTTCTTGTCGTCCTTCTTGTCGCCGCCCTTGTCGTCGGCCACCTTGACTTCGCCTTCCGGCACCACCGCTGCGGCTGCCGCCGCGGTGGCTGCCGCCGCGGTTTCCTCTTCCGTCTCGACCTGCGCACGCGGGACGATGGCCGCCGCGACTACAGGATCGTTCTTGCCGCGCGTCACGACCGACACGCCCGACGGCAACTTCACCGACGAGACGTGCAGCGCATGACCGACTTCGAGCGCCGACAGGTCAACTTCGATGAAGCCCGGAAGATCCTTGGGCAGGCACGCGATGTTGAGATCCGTCGTCACGTGGCTGACGATCGCGGCCGACAGCTTCACGGCAGGCGACTCGTCGCCCCTGATGAAGTGGAGCGGCACCTTCATGTGGATCTTCTTGTTCTCGTCCACCCGCTGGAAGTCCACGTGCAGTATTTCGTTGCGGAACGGATGCATCTGCACGTCGCGCAGCAGCACTTTCGTGGCGGCGCCGTCGAGCTTCATCGTCAGGATCGACGAATGGAACGCCTCGCCGCGCAGCGCATGGAACAGCGCGTTGTGGTCGAGTTCGATCGGGGTCGGGGCATTCGCACCGCCGTAGACGATGCCAGGGGCCTTGCCCGCGCGACGCATGCGGCGCGACGCGCCCCTGCCTTCGGTATTGCGGGCGAACGCGGTGAATTCGATGTTGCTCATGGACTGCTCCGGTTGTCTGCGGCCTTCCGTTGGCGCTTCCTCATCGTCGTGGGGAAAGCGCGCCGGGTCGTCCGCCTCGTTGCGAGTGGTTGGCGACAATCGCTGCCGCGGCCGCTACATCCAGGCCGGGAGCGGGAAAGCCTTGAATTATAACTCTATTCCGCAGCACGGCGCCAGCAGGTTCGTCTACTTCGTCCCGCGCCGCCCAAACGCTCAATCGGTGAACAGTGAACTCACCGATTCCTCATTCGAAATGCGGGTCATGGTCTCGGCCAGCAACTGGGCGCAGGAGAGCTGGCGGATGCGCGGACAAGCTTCGGCTTCGGCAGTCAACGGGATCGTGTCGGTCACGACCACTTCGTCCAGGTCGGAGGTCGCGATGCGCTCGACCGCGCCGCCAGACAGGACCGGATGCGTGCAATAGGCGACCACCTTCCTGGCACCCCGCTCCTTGAGCGCGGAGGCCGCCTTGCACAGCGTGTTCGCGGTGTCGGCCAGGTCATCCATGATGACGCAGATGCGGCCCTCGACATCGCCGATGATATTCATCACCTCGGACACATTGGCTTTCGGACGGCGCTTGTCGATGATCGCAAGGTCGGAGTCGAGACGCTTGGCGATCGCGCGCGCGCGCACGACGCCGCCCACGTCCGGCGACACCACGATCAGGTCCTCGTAGTTGCGCTTCCACAGGTCGCCCAACAGGATCGGCGTGGCGTAGATGTTGTCGACCGGAATGTTGAAGAAGCCCTGGATCTGGTCGGCGTGCAGGTCCATCACCATCACGCGGTTGACGCCGACGGTCGTGAGCATGTCGGCAACCACCTTGGCCGTGATCGCCACGCGCGCCGATCGCGGCCGGCGGTCCTGGCGCGCATAGCCGAAATAGGGGATCGCCGCGGTGATCCGTGCGGCCGAGGCGCGCTTCAGCGCATCGACCATCACCATGATCTCCATCAGGTTGTCGTTGGTCGGCGCGCACGTGGACTGCAGGACGAATACATCGCGGCCGCGCACGTTTTCCATCAGCTCGACCATGACTTCACCGTCGGAGAAGCGGCCGACTTGGCAGCGTCCGAGGCTTACATTCAGGTGCTTGCAGACGGCGGCCGCGAGCTTCGGGTTGGCGTTCCCGGTGAAGATGCGCATGCGTTCAAAGGCCATGGCTGCAATTGTCCCTCAGTTTCCGCTCAAACCGGCGCCGAAAAGCGAAACAGGCAGGACATCCGCGTGGACGTCCTGCCTGTCGAGTGTATGGCTGGGGAGGTAGGGATCGAACCTACGAATGCCGGAATCAAAATCCGGTGCCTTACCACTTGGCGACTCCCCAGCGGAAACCAATTGTTCTCCGGAACCGCGAACCTTCTGGCGCTCTGGTCCGCGCGCTGGTCCACATTCTCCCGTATCCGGCGTTCATGCAAACGCCGCCAGCGGATGGCGCGCAAGGGTCCGTGCGACGCAACTGCCAACATTCTGCGGCAGGAACGTCAACGCGTCATGCGCCTCGCGCTCGGTGGAGAAGGCCGCGAACACGCATGCACCCGACCCGGTCATCCGCGCCTGCGGCGATGCACGCGACAAAGCCTGGAGCATCACGGCCACAGCCGGGAATCGGGATGCCGTGACGGGCACGAGATCATTCCGGCCATAACCCTCGGAAAAGACGTCCATTTTCGCCGACGGGGTCGCGCGTGTCAATTCCGGCGCATTGAAGATGTCGGCCGTCGGGACGATCACCTTCGGAAACGCGAGCGTCACGAAATGTAGGGGCAGCGATACGGGAGTCAGTATCTCGCCAATGCCGCGCGCGACCGTGTTTTCGCCGGCAACGAATAGCGGAACATCGGCGCCCAGGCCCACCGCTAGCCGCAACAATTCGGCGCGAGGCAGCGCAAGCTCCCAAAGGCGATTCAGCGCCAGCAGCACGCTGGCGGCATCAGAGCTCCCGCCGCCCAGGCCGCTGCCCAGTGGAATGCACTTGTCGAGAACGAGATCGACACCGTACTGCGAGCCGCTCGCGGCCTGCAACGCCCGTGCCGCGCGCACGGCGAGGTCCGTGTCTTCCGGTACGCCCGCGACGTCGCGTTCCCGACGGATGACGCCGTCTTCGCGCCGCGTGAGGGTAATCGTATCGGCGAGGTCGATCAGCGCAATCAGCGATTCGAGTATGTGGTAGCCATCCGCGCGTCGTCCGGTGACGTGCAGGAACAGGTTTATCTTCGCCGGCGCAGGAACGGTGAGTCGCTTCATGACCCGCCGATTGTGCCGCAATCAGGGCCTTGCCTGCGCATCGTCCCAACGATCCACGACGATGCGAACCTCGACGGGTTCGGCGTCCGGATATTTGAGCACGAGCCGGGACGGACGTCCGAGCGGCGCGTCACCCGCATACGTGTACACGATCTCCCACGCCTGTTGCCGCAGGACCAGCACACGACCCTGCGCATCGCGTTCCACGGAGGCGGCCGCTCTTGCGCGCGCCGCGCCGCGAATCCAGAAGGCAAGGTCATCCATGGGAACCGGCACGCCCAGCAACGCCAACGTCATCGAATTCCAGTCAGCATAGGCATCGGTCGCGCCACCGGGTCGCTCGACCACGATGCGATCCTTGTCGGCGTCGATGCGCGCGTAGACCTGTCCGAACGGCGAAGCGAAATCGATGCGGTCGCGTCCGTTCTCGTGGTTCCACGCAAAGTCTGCGGCGGCGCCTTCCGAGCCGCGCCTGGCCGACAACCGGCCGTCGATTGCGAACGGTTGATCGACAGCCGGGGCGACAGTCTCCACCTGGTGCGGCGGCGCCGTTGTGCACGCGCAAACGGCGATCGTCGCGCAAGCGAGCGCGATGCCGGCGAACCTGGATGGACGGATCACTGCGGAACGTCTTGCGTTGCGCCGGGCGCAGCACTCATTTGCCACTCATTTGCCACTCATTTGCCACTTACTTCGAATAGCGGCGCACCGTTTCGAGCAACACCTCGTTCTGGGGCGAGGTCTGCAGTTGCGACTGCCAGACTTCGTTCGCGCGCACCGGGTCACCCTTCTTCCACAACACCTCGCCCAAGTGCGCAGCGATCTCGGCATCGGGGCGCTGCATCATCGCGCGGCGAAGGTACGCCTCCGCGTCGTCGAGCTTGCCCAGCCGATAGAACGCCCAGCCCATGCTGTCGAGAATGAACGGATCCTCCGGCGAGAGCTTGTACGCCTTCTCGATGAGTGCCAAGCCTTCGTTCGTGCGTGGTGTGCGATCGACGAGCGTATAGCCCAGCGCATTGAGCGCCTGCGCGTCTTCCGGCTTCAATTCAACGACGCGGCGCAGACTGGCTTCGGCCTCGTCGATCCTGTCCAGTTTTTCCGCGACCATTGCAGCGTCGTAGAGCAAGTCGGGCGTGTCGGGATGTTCGACGAGCGCCTGCTTCAGGACTGCGTAGGCGGTCGTGTTGTCGTTCGCGTCACGCAGAAGCGAGGCCTCCGCCTGCCGCACCTGCACGCGCTGTTCGATCGTCACCGCAGGCAGGTCCGCCAGGTAGCTGCGAGCTTCCGGAATGCGTTTCAGCTTCGCCATCATGGCTGCGACGCGGAGCTTCGCGATCCACGCGCGCTCGCCTTCGGGCACCGCGAGATAGCGGTCGATCGCTTCCTGATAACGCCCGGACTCCTCCGCAACCTGCCCCAAATAGAGTTCCACGACACCGTTTTCGCCATAGCCGGCCTTGTGCAGGTCGGTGAACAGCGCTTCCGCGGTGGGCCAATCCTTCATCTGCATGGAAATCGCGGCGATGCCGAACTCGAATTCCCGCGCCGTGCGATCGTTGTCCCAAAGCGCCTGGAAAATGGCACGGGCTTCGGCATAGCGCTTTTGTTCGACATAGACCTGCGCCAGCGCGCCCGCGGCAGCCTTGGCGTCCGGATTGGCGGCGACAAACGGCTTCAGGAACGCAACGGCCGCGTCACCGGAGCCTCGCGCGAGAATATCGGCCTTGAGCAGCGCCGCGCGCTCCCAGGCCGGTTTCAATTCGAGCGCGCGATTGACCTCGAACAATGCCGGCTCAACACCGTCGCTGGCAGGAATTTCCGCGCTGAACGCCGCATATGCGACCGCGAAATGCGCCTCCGGACTGGCCGGATAGGGCTTGGCGAGCGCACGGACGAGCTCATAGACCTGCTTTTGGTCCGACTGTTGCGCCAGGAACCGGTTGATTTGCAGGAACACTTCGCCGACACCCTGCCCGGAAACGGCGGCGTCGCTCAGGAGTTTTTCGAGCCGGCCGCGCACTTCGTCATCGACGCCACTTTCCGCTATGTCCTTGCCCGACGCGGCTCCGGCAAGCGACGCCAGCACCTGCTTCGGACGAGTTGCTTCGGGGTCGAGCGCGGCCCAGAGCGTGGCGGACTCCACGGCGAGTCCGCGCAGGCGGGCCGCCAGGGCGATCTCCGTCGCGCGCCGTGCCACTCGCGGATCCCGCGATTCGCGCGCCGCCTCGTAGTAGGCCCGGGCCGCCACGGGAATGTCACCGCGCTGGAGTGCCACTTCCGCGACAATGAATTTGTAGAAGAGATCTGCGGAAAGTCCGTCGCCCGTCGCCGTCGGGGAGAGCTTTTCGGTCCTTAGTTCAGTGTTTCCCGGAGTCGGCTGTTGCGCAACGCTTGGCAGCGCCGCCAGCAGCGCGCAGGCAGCAACGGCCGCAGCGACGAGCGGCGCGCGGAGAACAAATACGGAACGGCAAAGCGGCAAGCGGTTAAGCGCCATACGGACTCGCGAAGGACAAGATAGACCGGCAGGCGGTTGATGGTAGGCTATATTTGGCGGCGCAACAAACTCTTGCCAAGCCTCCGCCACTTGACGACGTCGCAATGCCCGAACTACCCGAAGTCGAGACCACCCGCCGCAGCGTGGCGCCGTATGTGATCGGTCGCCACATCGCCAAACTCATCGTGTACGACCCCCGTCTGCGGTGGCCGGTTCCCCGCGATCTTCCGAAAAAGGTCGAGGGCCGGACCGTGGATGACGTGTCGCGACGCAGCAAATACCTGTTGTTCCGCATCGGCGATGGTTCGCTGCTGGTGCATTTCGGGATGACCGGGAGCCTGCGCGTGTACACCCATGCACCCGAACGCCGACCGCATGACCATGTCGACATCGTGTTCAACGACGGGTCACGCCTGCGCTACCACGACCCGCGGCGGTTCGGCGCCATGCTCTGGGCACCGGATCCCGTGCTCACGCATCCGCTGCTGCGCGACCTCGGACCCGAACCTTTCGACCCGGCGTTCGACGCCGATCATTTCTGGCGCATGACCCGCTCGCGCAGCGCGGCGATCAAGCTCGCCCTGATGGACAATCACCTTGTAGTCGGCGTGGGCAATATCTACGCGAACGAATCGCTGTTCCGGGCCGGAATCCGTCCGACAACGCGGGCGAACAAGTTGTCGCGGCCGCGGCTCACGCGGCTGGTCGCGGAAGTGCGCGCCGTGCTGACCGAGGCGATCGCCAAGGGAGGGAGCACGTTGCGTGACTATGTAGATGCAGACGGGGAGCCAGGCTACTTTCAGCTTGACTATTTCGTTTATGGCCGCGAGGGCGAACCCTGCCGGAATTGCGGCACGCCGATCCGGCATCGTCGCCTTGGAGCACGCGCCTCATTCTTCTGTCCCCGATGCCAGCGCTGACGCAGGCGGGGGATCATTGAGCGGCACGGGACGACGCGTTTGGGCATCCCCAGCCGGAACACTCGCGATCGGAAGCAATTCTTGCGGGCAAGGGATGGTGCAAAGGCCTTCTGTGGCAGCATGGCATCCTCTCGGCCGAACAAGCCTGGACGCCCAATTCGGCATGACTTGTGCTTAAAAACCCTGTAGTAGTGTTTCCAGCTCGCTGATATTGAACCCTGAACGGCTCGGCCCCCCCTGCCCATGATTCATTCCCGAGACTTAGCTGCCCGCTTTGAAGCCTACAGCGACTGGCGCCGGCGGCTGTCCGCACGCATCTCCGGCCTGCACGATTGGCTTCAGCAGCAAGACCTGGCCGACACGCAGGTAGATGCCAAGGTGCAACAACTGCTGGAGCGCCTGCATCAAGACAAGCTCATCGTCGCGTTCGTCGCCGAGTTCTCGCGCGGCAAGTCCGAACTCATCAATGCCATCTTTTTCGCGGACTTCGGCCAGCGGCTGCTTCCGTCGTCTGCCGGTCGCACGACCATGTGTCCGACCGAACTGCTCTACGACGCGTCGCGCCCGCCGTCGATCCGGCTGCTGCCGATCGAAACGCGGCTGAAGGACGCCACGGTTTCCGAATTCAAGAACTACGCCGACGAGTGGGTCACGTTCCCGCTCGACCTGGGCAACGCCGAGAAGATGGGCGAAGCGCTGGGCCGCGTGTCGCAGGTAAAGCGCGTGCCGGTGGACCTCGCGCGCAAGTACGGCCTCTTCGGCGAAGGCGAAGAGCGCATGCAGGCGGCATTCGAGGACAACGACGAGAGCAGCATCGACATACCGTGCTGGCGCCACGCCGTGATCAATTTCCCGCACCCGCTGTTGCAGCAGGGACTAGTGATCCTGGACACGCCGGGACTGAACGCGATCGGGACGGAACCCGAACTCACGCTCAATCTGCTGCCCAACGCACACGCCATATTGTTCATCCTCGCAGCCGACGCGGGCGTGACCAAGACCGACCTCGAGGTCTGGAACCAGCATCTCGCGGGCGACGATCCGGCCACCAAGGCCGGGCGGCTCGTCATCCTGAACAAGATCGACGGTCTGTGGGACGACTTGAAGTCCGAGGCCGAGATCAACGCGGAAATCACCCGCCAGATGCGGAACACGGCGCAGATGCTGGGCGTTCCCGCGTCACAGGTGTTCGCGGCGTCGGCGCAGAAGGCGCTCCTCGCCAAGGTCAACGGTGACGACGCATTGCTCGCGCGAAGCCGGCTCCCGGCGCTCGAGCATTCGCTGTCGCAGAAACTCATTCCTGCCAAGCGCGATATCGTGGGCGCCGCGTCGCAGGCGGAGTTGCGTGCGCTCGCCGCGGGCGTGCGCGCGATCCTCGACGCGCGCGTCTCCGGAATCGCCGAGCAACTTGCGGAGCTCAGCGCATTGCGCGGCAAGAACCAGGATGTCGTCGGACACATGATGGAGCGCGTCCGCGAGGAGAAGGAACTCTTCGAGCGCGGACTCGCGCGTTACACCGCGTTGCGCAATGTGTTCACGCAGCAGACCAACGAGCTTTTCGACCACATCGGGCTCGAGGCACTGCGCGCCAACGCCGCCCGCACCCGCCGCAACATCGAGGATAGCCCGTTCACCAAGGGGGTGCGCGGTGCGATGAACGAATTCTTCACCGGGATCCGCAATGACCTTGACGCAGCCGCGCGCCAGTCGGGCGAGATCCACGACATGATGCGCGCGATGTACGCGCGCTTCGCCAAGGAACACGCGCTCGAGCCATTCAACCCGCCGCAGTTTTCCGTGCTCAAGTACCAGAAGGAAGTCGAACGGCTCGAACGCGCCTACAACACGCATTTCAACACGCTCTGGAACATGGTCAGCAAGGCCAAGTTTGCGCTCATGAAGCGCTTTTTCGATACCATCGCGTCGCGCATCAAGCGTGTCTACGACATCGCCAACCGCGACATCGAGGCGTGGCTCAAGGCGGTCATGTCGCCTCTGGAAACGCAGGTCCGCGAACACCACATGCAGCTGCGCCGGCGGTTGGAGAGCATCAAGCGCATCCACCACGCCAGCGGCGAACTCGAGGATCGCATCGCCGAGCTCGAACAGCAGGAAGCCGCCGTGAAGCTCCAGATCAAGGAACTCATGGAGGAGGTTTCGAGCGTCGACGCGATCGTCACGTATCCCGACGCGCTGCCGCTCGCCGCCAACGGCTGACCCCGGACCGGACACGACAAGGCGCGCATGCGCGGGCCGTCTTCATTGCGGAGCCGAGCTGATCAGCCCGCGACCTTGACGGCCATCAGCCCTTCGTACTTCAGCCGCAACGCTTCCTTCGTCTCGACGTGATCCGGGGATACGGGTATGCAGTCAACCGGACAGACTTCGCGACACTGCGGCACGTCGAAATGGCCGACGCACTCGGTGCACTTGGCGGGGTCGATCACATAGATCTCCGGTCCCTGCGAGATCGCGGCATTCGGGCACTCGGGCTCGCACACGTCGCAGTTGATGCATTCGTCGGTGATCATCAACGCCATCGGATGCCGCCTTCAGTCCTCAGTTATCCTCAGTTGTCTTTCGCGACGTTGATCTCCGCCACACGCGCGCGGATCCTTGCATCGACAGTCGCCGGCACGAAATGGGAGACGTCTCCGCCGAACCTCGCGATCTCGCGGACAATGGTGGCCGAAATGAACGTGTACTGTTCCGATGGGGTCAGGAACATCGTCTCGACATCGGGATGCAGGTGGCGGTTCATTCCGGCCATCTGGAATTCGTATTCGAAGTCCGACACCGCGCGCAACCCTCGCAGGATGATCCTTGCTCCTTGCTGACGGACAAAGTCCATCAGCAGCGCCGAAAAGCCGATGACCTCGACGTTGGAAAGCGGAGCCAGTGTCTCCCGCGCCATCGAAACACGCTCCGCCGCCGCGAACATGGGGCGCTTCGATTCGCTGTCGGCCACGCCCACGATGACATGGTCGAAAACGCGCGAGGCGCGCCGCACGAGGTCCTCGTGGCCGCACGTGAACGGGTCGAAAGTACCGGGATAGACGACTTTGATCATGGTCAGGAGGTGGTGGCCGCGCCCTCGGCACGGATGAACAGATGATAATGCACGCCGCCGGCCTTGGCGTGACGCCATTCGGTGAGCCCGCCGGCGGCGTCCAGTTTGCGGCCCGCTTCGGCATAGACGTACCCGGTGCTCGCCAGGCGCTCGGCGCACGCGGGCAACAACCAGGTCCATTCGTCCGTGGCGAACGGCGGATCGAGGAAGATCACGTCATAACGCCCAGTGTCCCGCGCGAGATGGCGGCGCGCGTCGGAAGAGCGCGTTTCCAATCCGGTGGCGCCAATTACCTTCGCGGTTTCCTCGAGCGCGCGCACGAGTTCCGGATTGCGATCGACCGCCACCGCGAGTTCGGCACCGCGCGACAGGGCTTCCAGCGTGAGCGCGCCGCTCCCGGCATACAGGTCCAGCGTTCGTTGTCCGGTCAGGTCCTGGCCCAGCCAGTTGAACAACGTTTCGCGCACCCGGTCAGGTGTCGGGCGCAAGCTTTCGGCCGCAGGAAAGCGAATGACGCGGCCGCGGAATCGGCCACCGATGATGCGGACACGATTGGCCGTGGCAGCGGGCATGGGGGTGTGGGTAAGCGGGAACCGGTAGAATTCTATCCTTCGCCAGATGCAGCGACCACGGTCGATCTTTCTCCTCGCCGGTTCCCGATGTTCGATCTGTTCAAGAAAGCACCCGCCGACACCCCTGCGCCGGACAAGCCGTCGTGGACCGAGCGCCTCAAGGCGGGACTCGGCCTGTCGCGCGAGAAGTTCGCCGGCGCGCTCGGCGATGTTTTCGCGCGCCGCGTGCTCGACGATTCCGCGCTGGAGGAATTGGAGACCGCGCTGCTTGGCGCGGACGTCGGCGTGGACGCGACGCAACACCTGCTGGACGCGCTCAAGGTCCGCTGGAAGCGTGCAGGAGCGGACGCGGACCCGCGCGCAATACTGGCCGACGCGATGGTCGAGCTGCTCGAACCGCTTGAGTGGCCATTGGCCGTGGGGTCGCAGCGGCCTTTTGTCATCATGCTCACGGGTGTGAACGGCGCGGGCAAGACGACGTCCATCGGCAAGCTCGCGAAGTGGCTGCAGTTGCAGAACCTGTCCGTATTGCTTGCGGCGGGCGACACCTTCCGCGCCGCGGCGCGGGAGCAGCTGACGGTGTGGGGCGAGCGCAATGGCGTCGCGGTGATCCAGCAGGCCGGGGGCGACCCGGCAGCAGTCATGTTCGACGCGCTCGCCGCGGCGCGGGCGCGCGGAATCGATGTCGTGCTCGCCGATACCGCGGGGCGCCTGCCCACGCAGGCTCACCTGATGGAAGAGTTGCGCAAGGTGAAGCGCGTCCTCGCGAAAGCGCAGGTGGGCGCGCCGCATGAGGTGCTGCTCGTCCTCGATGCCAACACCGGCCAGAACGCGCTCGCGCAGGTCAGGGCATTCGACGATGCCGTGAGCCTGACCGGCCTCATCCTGACCAAGCTCGATGGCAGCGCGAAAGGCGGAGTTGTCGCCGCGATTGCCAAACAGCATCCGATACCGCTCAAGTTCATCGGCGTGGGTGAAGCAGTCGACGACCTGCGTCCCTTCGTGGCGCGCGAGTTCGTCGACGCGCTGCTGCCCGCGACCGATTGACGCCGCGTGCCGCGCGTCAGGGACGCGCCGGGGGCAGGTTCGCGCGGATCCGCTGCGGGAAATCGTCTCCGTTGCCTGCCGCGCGCGAAACCTCGGTGATGTTCGAGCGCCGGCGAAGCTCGTCGAAGCCCAATGCCGTGTTCACCAGGCCCGTGTTGTAGAAGTAGCGGTCGATCAGGCCGTTGAGAACGTGGCGAATGTCGAGTCCGCCAGTTCGGCCGGCGACATTCGCGTACCTGACGATATTGATCGTGCAGCTATTGCTGAGCAGGTGGTACCACTCCGCTTTGTCGTGGAGCTCGTTGATCCGCTCGACATACACGAGGAACAACCGGCGCGCGGCCTCCGGCGAGATCGTCAGGTGGTAGAGGAACACCTCCTCGTCGCGGTAGTTGGTGCGCAGTCGGACGAGGTCGCGCTCGTCGCCGACGATATAGATGAGCTCGTACTGCTTGAACATCGAGGCAATCGGCGAATAGCCTTCGCCGACCTCGGGCCGGGTTTCGATCGAGATGCTGAGGGGCGGCGCGTTGTCGAAAATGAAACTCAGGAACGTATGCCCGATGGGTCCTTCCATCCAGAACGACACGTAGAAATCCACGCCGGTCAGGTGCGATAACGATACTTCGCGTTCTTCATGGCGCACCGTGAAATCGTTCCTGCTCCGATAGTCGAAGTTGCGCACACCGTTAAAGCGCACGCGATCACCGTCGATGATCGCGCGCGGCATCACCGCGACGTCCGTCCGCCACTCGCGATCGTGCGAAGGAAGGATGGTTGCCCACCACGCGCACACGACGAGAAACAGCCCCGCGAACACCCAGGGCATGCGCGGCCTGCGCGTGATCCACAGCGCCCAGACGCCGAATGCGGCAAAGGAAACCGCCAATGCAAGGCGCAACCATGGCCACGGCAGGTTCGAATAGTAGATCGCCAGGGTGGCCCATACCAAGAGGACCGCACCGCAGAAATGCCCGAACGCACGGACCACCAGGCCAAGGGCGTTCAGTGCACGCTTTCCGGGAGTTCGAACAGGATGCGATCTGGTGACGGTCATGGGCGGGCATCGATGGAGTTCTTCAATGGTGCATCTTAGACTGTCCGCCTGGCCCTGTTGAAATGGGACGCGGGTTGTTCGCTTTGACGTGGCGCGCGCTCGACCTTTTCAATCTTTTCCGCAAGGACGCCAATGAAGTTCGAGCTGTCTCGCTTCGTAGCTGCAGCGACACTGGTACTCGGGCTGCGCGGCCCGTCTCTCGCCCAGCCAGCGACACCGGGCGCCGAAGCGTCCACCCTGTTCCAGAACTTCCGCGTCTTCGATGGCAAGAGCGGCGCGATTTCCGCCCCGACCAACGTCCTCGCGACAGGCCGGACCATCGCGCGAATTTCGAACGCGCCCATCGTGGTCGATCCGAATGCTCGCACGACCGTCATTGCCGGCAATGGACGCACGTTGATGCCCGGCCTGATCGACAGTCACTGGAACGCAATGCTGGTACGGCCTACGGCAACGGCCGCGATCAACGGGGCGTCGGCTATATCATTCTGATGGCCGGAGCCGAAGCCACGGACACGCTGATGCGCGGATTCACGACGGTTCGCGATCTGGGCGGACCGGTCTTCGGACTCAAGCGAGCCATCGACGAAGGGCTGGTGGTCGGCCCGCGAATCTATCCAT
Source organism: uncultured beta proteobacterium (assembly GCA_963829415.1). Taxonomy (GTDB): domain Bacteria; phylum Pseudomonadota; class Gammaproteobacteria; order Burkholderiales; family Casimicrobiaceae; genus VBCG01. The sequence goes on from CAWHII010000001.1 coordinate 969,597, forward strand.
CCGGTGCCATGATCTCCAGCACCGGCGGACACGGCGACTTCCGTCAGCCCTTCGAAGTGCCGAGAGTCCTCGGGGTAACGATGCGCCGCATCCTCACTGACAACGGCTCGGCCTTTCGCTTCAAGCGCTTCGCCGCCGCCTGTCGCAAACTTGGACTCGAGCATGGCTTCACCCGTCCCTATCGACCGCAGACCAACGGCAAGGCCGAACGCTTCACTCAATCCGCCTTGCGCGAATGGGCGCACGGCATTCCCTACGGCCGATCCTCGGAGCGCACCGCCATGCTCAAGCGCTGGGCCCATCACTACAACTGGCACCGCCCGCATCAAGGTATTGGCGGCGCCGCACCCATCAGTCGACTCAAACGCTCAAGAAAGAACTTCTTGACGCTTCAGACCTGGGCCGGAACTCGCACGGAGGCCGCGGGCCGCCGCAACGCGTTCGCTATCGCCAGACCGCCAATTGCCGCCGCAAGATGCTTCAGCATATGTCCGGCGAACAATTCGCGGGTTGCGTTCCAGACAAACACATCGCCGAACTCCACGATCTTGGCGAAGCCGTACCAGGCGATCAGCGCCCACCACGGAAAGGGATCGTGGCCCCTTGGCGTCAGACTCAACAGCGCCAGGATCGCGGCCATGCCGCCGAACTGGACCACGGCATACAGCGACAGGTCACCGGTGGCCTTCCAATAAAAGACGCTGGCGGGGCCGACGACCAGCATGAGCAGCAGAACGGCCAGACCGCTGCGCGTGCTGATCCGTTCTGCCAGCATTGCTCCGAACACGCCTGCGAAGACGACCGTCATCGGCAATCGATCACCGACCAGTGTCTCGTTCGTCGGATTCCAGTGGAAGTAAGCCGACCCGAAACCGGTAAGAAAGAGGCCCAGGAAGAAGACGTTCAGGCTGAGTCGGGCGACTGGCTCCAGTGGCCTTTCGCCTTGCTGCAACCGGTACAGCCCAAGCAGGCCCACGCCCACGAAGGCCAGATTGGAAAGAACGTCGGCCGCGTTCGGTATCCCGAGCCAAGGCCGTTGATCCGCAAACGGGAAATAATTCGCCGGTTGCGCCACGGCAGGCGTGAACAGCCAGAGGGCGGTACCGGCAAGCAGTGTCAACGCAACATAGATCTCGTTGCGGGTCATTGCGCGGTGAGATGGCATGAGGAGGCGCTTCGGAAAGGGGCAACGTCCATGGATGCGATTGTAGTGGGCGGCGATGATTGGGCACTACGACCCGCACGCTTCTGATGGGCGAACCGCATCCGCGCCTCGCAGACACTTTTCGGATTGAGGAGTGTGTGGCAAAGGTTTCCCAAGAACCCGCCTGCCGGAAAATGTGTGTTAGCAAGCACTCACAATCGTTGAGCATCTCCAATTCGTTGGCGCCCGGTGTTCAGCCATCGCTGCGGAACCGGACAATGCTTCGGCACTCTAACTTAAACCCGATTGATTTACTCGGGAACTTGTCGCAAACTTAGCACTCGAATGTTTCGAGTGCTAATATTACTTCAATCGGTGTCCGGTTCCTGTTTCGATGGGATATCGCGGCAACCTCCACATGGAGACTTGGCATGACGAGTACGACGCTGGCTTTCCCCACCCCCGCATCACTCGGGAGCCTCGATCATTACATCCAGGCGGTAAACCGGTTCCCGCTGCTCTCGCAGGAACAGGAAACCGCGTTGGGTCGGCGGCTGCAGGAACACGACGACATCGATGCCGCCCGTTCGTTGGTGCTGTCGCACCTGCGCCTGGTGGTGGCCGTGTCGCGCAATTACGTGGGTTATGGACTGCCCCAGGCCGACCTGATCCAGGAGGGCAACGTGGGCCTCATGAAGGCCGTGCGCCGCTTCGACCCGGATCGCGGAGTGCGGCTGGTTTCGTTTGCGCTGCATTGGATCCGTGCGGAAATGCACGAATACATCCTGCGCAACTGGCGGCTGGTCAAGGTCGCCACGACCAAGGCGCAACGCAAATTGTTCTTCAACCTGCGCAGCATGAAGGCGAGCACGGCCGCGCTGTCGGTCGCGCAAGCGAAGGCCATCGCGAAGGACCTGGGCGTCAAGCCGGAAGAAGTGGTCGAGATGGAAACGCGCCTCACCGGCCGCGACGTCTCGATCGACCCGACGCCGGGCGATGAGGAAAACAACGTTTCGCCGATTGCCTACCTCACGGACAGCGAAGACGAGCCCGGCAAGATCCTCGAGCGCAAACAGAATGCCCAGAATCGCACGCGGGGACTCACCACTGCGCTCGCGAAACTCGACGACCGCAGCCGCCGCATCATCGAGGCGCGCTGGTTGCGCGAGGACGAGTCAACGTCGACGTTGCAGCAATTGGCCGATGAATACGGCGTTTCCGCCGAGCGCATCCGCCAGATCGAAAGCAAGGCGATGAAGACAATTAGGGGGCAAATGACGCAAGCGGCGTAATATCCCGCTACCGCTGCAAGACAGGAACGCCGGCCCCGCGCCGGCGTTTTCCTGTCTGTCCATGGCACCGAGCTAGAATGCAACCGAGCACCGGAACAACGGCCCTGTCGCATGCGGGGGGAAGCCATGGGAACTCGCGACAATCGTGTGGACGCGTACATCGTGCGCGCAGCGGAATTTGCACGGCCGATCCTTGCGCACTTGCGCGCGCTCGTGCACGAGGCATGTCCCGAGGTGACCGAAACGATCAAGTGGGGCTTTCCCCATTTCGAGTACAAAGGCGTCCTGTGCTCCATGGCGTCGTTCAAGGCGCATTGCGCGTTCGGTTTCTGGCACGACGAAATGCGCGCGATCACGGCAGTGCCGTCCGGTGGCGACGCGGCGATGGGCCAGTTCGGTCGGATAACGAAGTTAGGTGACTTGCCGAAGGACGCGGCATTGAAGGCGCTGATCCGCAAGGCCGCGGCGCTCAATGGAGCCGGCGTCAAATCGACGCGCACGCCAGGGCCAAGATCGAAAGCGCCGCCCACGGTGCCTGAGGACCTCGCCGCAGCGCTTCACCGCAACCGCATCGCGCTCGCAAACTTCGAGGCGATGAGCCCCAGTCATCGGCTCGAATATATCGAGTGGCTCATGGCCGCCAAACGTGACGAGACGCGCTGCAAGCGCCTCGCAACGGCGATCGAGTGGATCGGGGAGGGCAAGTCAAAAGAGTGGAAGTACCGCGGGCGCTGATCCCGGCGATTCTTCCGCATTGGCCGGCTCCCGTTCAGCCGCCGTCATGCCATTCCACCGGCCGGTCATCGAATCACCTCGTCCGCGCGCAGCAACAGCGACTGCGGCACGGTCAGGCCCAGCGATTTTGCGGTGCCCTGGTTGACCACGAACTCGAACGTGGACGCCTGCTCGATCGGCAGGTCCCGTGGCTTGACGCCGTGAAATATCTTGTCGGCCTGGCGGCCGGCCTGCCGGTGGATCGCCGTCAGGTTCGACCCGTAGCTCATGAGGCCACCCTCGACGACAAATTCCCGCCAGAAATAGATGGCCGGCAAGCGGTGCTGCGCGGCGAAGGCAAGAATGCGTGCGCGCTCGAAACCGAGCACCGGATCGGCCAGCACCATCATCGCATCTGCATTCTTGACCGGCGTCGAGGCCAGGGCCGATTGCAACTCGCCCGGGTTGCGCGCTTCGATCCACTGGACCGACATGTCCAGCCTGGCAGCGGCCGCCTCCGCCTCCTTCTTGGAAGTGACGGACGAGGCGATTCCCGGATTCCAGATGAGCACGATCCGCTTCGCGCCGGGCAACAGCTCCCGCAGGAGTTCGAGGCGCTTGGCTCCCAGGTTCTGCGCCAGCAGCGCGAATCCGGTCAGGTTGGCGTCCGGGCGCGACAGGCTGGAGACCACGCCTTCCGCCAGCGGATCGCCGGTGATGAATATGACCGGGACACTTGTCGTCGCGGCCTTCACCGCGAGAATCGTCGGAGGGCCGCCGGTCGAGAACACCAGGTCCGGCTTCAGCGCGAGAAGATCCTGGATCATTCCCGGCAACCGCTCGACCTGGCCGTCGCCCCAGCGGAAATCGATGGTCAGGTTGCGGCCCTCGACGTAGCCCGATTCGCGGAGTCCCTCGCGAAACGCCGCGACATTGGAGGCGTTCGGAGCTGCCGGGCCGACATTGATGTACGCGATGCGATGCATGCCTGGCGCAGGTTGGCCCGCGGCACCAGGCGACACAGCGAGGCCGCCGATCAAGGCCAATATCGCCACCAGCCGGAAAATTGTCATTTCATCGCCTCGCCCGCCGCTCGTCCCGGCGCTAATGGTTCAGTGAATTTGCAACTCATGGCCTAGAGCTCCACCTGCGTCCCCAGCTCCACCACGCGGTTAGACGGAATGCGGAAGAAATCCGATGCCTTGGTCGCGTTCTTCGACATCGATGCGAACAATCGCTCGCGCCACAGCGCCATACCCGGCGCGACCGTGGCGATCAGCGTTTCCCGCGAAACGAAGAACGACGTCTCCATCATGTCGAAGACGAATCCTCGTCGGCCGCACTCGTCGAGCAGTTCCGGGATGTCAGGGTCTTCCTTGAAGCCGTAGTGAGCGACGATCTGGAAGAAATTGCAGCCCAGCGGCATCGCCTCGTAGCGCTCGTCAGGAGGCACCGCGGGAACGTCGCCGGTGACGACGGTCAGGAAGACGATGCGCTCGTGCAGCACCTTGTTGTGCTTCAGGTTGTGCAGCAGTGCGTGCGGCACGATATTGAGCGAGGAAGTGAGAAACACCGCGGTGCCCATCACCCGCACGGGTGGGGATGCTTCCACGCTCTGGATGAACAGGTCGAGCGGCATCGCGTCGTCGGACAGGCGTTTCATCAGGATGGCGCGCCCTCGCTTCCAGGTCGTCAGCAGCGTGAACACGACGATGCCGCTCAGGATCGGGAACCAGCCGCCCTCGGGAATCTTGAGCGAGTTCGACGCCAGGAATGCAACATCGATGGCGACGAACGGTACGGCCACCGCCAAGGCAAGAGCAAGAGGCCAGCGCCACATGCGCCGCATGACGACGAAGAGAGAAATCGAATCGATCAGCATCGCCAGCGTCACCGCGATCCCGTACGCGCCGGCGAGATTGCTCGAGTTCCTGAAGCCGATGACGAGCAGGATCACGGCGATCAGCAGCGCCCAGTTGATGAACGGGACGTAGATCTGTCCGATCTGCCGCTCCGATGTATGCATTATCGTCAGGCGCGGGCAGTAGCCCATCTGGATCGCCTGCCGGGTCAGCGAAAACGCCCCGGAAATCACAGCCTGCGAGGCAATCACCGTGGCGCAGGTTGCGAGCACCACCAGCGGCAGCAGCGCCCAGGCCGGCGCCAGCAGATAAAATGGATTCTTGACGGCCGTTGGTTCGGCCAGGATCAGCGCGCCCTGGCCGAAATAGTTGAGCACCAGCGCCGGCATGACGAACACGATCCAGGCCCTGCGTATCGGCGACTTGCCGAAATGTCCCATGTCGGCATAGAGCGCCTCGGTACCGGTTACGGCCAGCACGATGGCGCCCAGCGCCAGGAACGACAGCGTCGGGCTGGCTGCGAAAAACCTGATTGCATGCTGCGGATTGATCGCCGCGAGCACGCCGGGTTCCCGCGCGATGCCCGCTACACCGAGGGTGGCGATCGTCACGAACCAGACGCACATCACCGGTCCGAACAGAGCGCCGACGCGGCCCGTGCCATGGCGCTGGATCCCGAATAGCGCCACGAGAATGCCGATCGTCGTCGGCACGACGTACGGGTGCAGGCCGGGCGCCATGACTTCGAGTCCCTCGACCGCGGACAGCACCGAGATCGCCGGCGTGATCATGCCGTCGCCGTAGAACATCGCCGCGCCGAAGATGCCGAAGCCGACCAGCCACCAGCGCCGTCGCGGTTGCCCTTCGAGGCCCCGCGAGACGAGCGCGGTCAGCGCGAGCACGCCGCCTTCGCCGTGATTGTCGGCGCGCAGCACCAGCGTCACGTACTTGAACGTCACGACAATGACGAGCGCCCAGAAAATCACGGACAGCACGCCCAGCACATTGGCGGAAGTCAACGGCAGTCCGTGTGCCCCGTGAAATGCTTCGCGCAGCGTGTACAGCGGACTGGTGCCGATGTCCCCGTAGACGACGCCGATGGCGCCGATCACCAGCGCGGACAGGCGTTGTTTGGCGGGAGAGGGATAGCTCACGAGGAGCGAAGCAGCCGGAGATGGCGCTAGGTCGGCGTTTCGTCCGTACGACGTGAGAAACGAATGTTCAGCTGCTTCAGCTTGCGATAGAGGTGGGTGCGCTCGAGTCCCGCCTTTTCCGCGACCTTGCTCATGTTGCTCTGCTCCTTGCCCAGCAGCTGCTCGAAGTAGATGCGCTCGAATGCCTCGCGCGCTTCGCGCAACGGGATCTCGAAGAAGCGCGCGGTGATTTCTGGCGCCAACGAGGGATTGGGCGCGGCCGCCTCGCCCAGCAGCCGTTTCACGAGATCGGCTGTGACTTCGCCGCGCAGCAACACAAGGTTCTGCACGACGCCGGCCAGGTGATCGAGGTTTCCGGGCCAGTAGGCGTTGGAGAGCGCGCTGAGCGCGGCGGGTGGCAGTGCGGACAGAAGCGGTGGCGAGTCGGCGCCTTTGTTCGCATCGCGCCAGAACCTCTCGATCAGCGGCGGAATGTCCTCGCGTCGCGTGCGCAGCGGGGGCAGCATCACCGCGCCGGGCGAAAGTTGCGCGAGCAGCGCGGCGTCGAATTTGCCTTCGGCAGCAAGATTGCCCAACGGCTCGGCGCTCGTGCACACCAGGGTCACGTTGTGCTTCTCGAGCTTGGGCAGCAGAAACGCAAGACCCTTCTGCTCCGCCTTGGAATATTGTCCGATCTCCGCGCAATACAGCGTGCCTTCGTGCGCCTCCTCGATGAGCGCCTGCGGGTTGGCGGTGAGGCGTTGCCCGTTGGCGAGCGCGACCCATGGCGCGTCAGGCACCTGCAGCGCACGCGCTGCGATGTCATGCCCTGTGCCTGGTTCACCGACAATCAGCATCGCGCGACGCGCAGCGACAAGTTGATCGAGCGAGCGCTCGGTCTCGCGCACGGCGACACCGCTGCCCAAGCCGGCCAGCGAAACGTGATGAGGCTCCCGCGTGGCCGCGACCTTGAACGCCCGTGCGATGGTCGCGAGCAGCTTCGCCAGGCCAATCGGCTTTTCAAGGAAATCGAACGCGCCGATCTTGGTCGCATCGACCGCGGTCTCGATCGTCCCGTGTCCGGACATCATCACGACGGGCATCGTGAGCAGGCCATTGCCTGCCCATTCGCGCAGCAACGTCACGCCATCGGTATCCGGCATCCAGATGTCCAGCAGGACCAGTGCCGGCTGCTGACGTTGGCGGTACGCGCGCGCTTCGCTCGCATTTTCCGCGGTGGCAACGCGATAGCCTTCGTCCTCGAGGATTTCCGAGAGCAGTTCGCGAATACCGACTTCATCGTCGACGATGAGGATTTCCCGGAGGAGCGCCATGGGCGGTTCCGTCAGGCCGCTGCGGCGGCAGGATTCGCGGCCTGGATCGCCGGGAAAACCAGGGTTATGCGCGCGCCCGCAGGCTCAATGTTGTCCAGCATCACTCGTCCGCCATGCTCATCGATGATTTTTTTCACTATTGCGAGCCCCAGGCCCGTTCCTTTCGTTTTGGTCGTTATGTACGGCTCGAACGCACGTTCCAGCACGTCCGCCGCAAAACCCGGGCCGCCATCGGCAAAGGTGAGCGTGGCCTCCGCGCCGCTCGCGGACAACGCGATCGCGAAATGCGGCTCGGCGACGTCGACCTGCGCATCGACCGCGTTCGAGAGAAGATTGTGGAACACCTGGCGCAGGCGGGTCGGCTCGCCCTGAACCAGGACCGGCACTTCGGGCAAGGATAATGCAATGTGTGGGCGCAGATTGTCGTATAGACCCAGCACGTCGAGCAAGAGGGCCGACAAATCGATCTGCTGCAGCTGTCCTGGACGCGGCTGCCGCGCGTAAATGGCGAAATCATCGACCATGTTCTTCATGGCGCTGACCTGCGACACGATCGTCTGCGTGCCCCGCTTCAACGTCTCCAGGTCGGGACCTTCGAGCTTTCCGGTGAGTTTGACCGCCAAACGCTCCGCAGAGAGCTGTATTGGCGTCAGCGGGTTCTTGATCTCGTGCGCAAGGCGTCGGGCGACTTCGGCCCATGCGGCGTCGCGTTGCGCCTGCACCAGTTCGGACACGTCGTCGAATACCACGACGTACCCCGCAGCATCCGGCGTTCCGGGCAATCGCGTGCCGCGCATCAGCAGAGTCCGGGAAATATTCGCCACCCCAAGCTCGGCCTCCCTTTGCCATTGTCCGTCGCGGCTGCCGCGAAAGCCCTCTGCGACAAGTTCTGCGAACGGCGCCAGCGCCGGCAAACGCTTGCCCCAATCCGCGAGCGGCATCCCGATCAACTCCGCGAGAGGCTGCTGCAGGATCACCGCGGCGCTCGGGTTCGCGGAGCGCAGCCGGCGGCCCTCGTCGAACGCCAGTACGCCGGACGACAGGTTACCGAGAATGCTCTCGAGGTAGGCTCGCGTCGTCTCCGTGGCTCGGCGGCTGTCCTCTGTCTTGCTCTGGGCCTCGGCAAGCTGCGCAGTCATCGTGTTGAACGATTCGGTCAGCACGCCCAGCTCGTCGCGCGAGACGACCGGCTGGCGGCGCGTGAAGTCACCCTGCGCGACGGCACGCGTGCCTTCGGCCAGCAGTCCCAACGGCGCCGCGAAACGTTCGGACAGCACGACCGCGAGGCCGAGCGCCGTGGTCAGCGCGAGCAGCAGCGTCAGGAGCAAGGTCAATTGATAGAGCTGTTTCAGGCTTTGTCGCAGCAGTGTCAGTTCGCGGAAATCGCGAACGCCCGACCGCACGCGTTCGGCCTCCTGCGCCAGCGCTTTCGGCACAGGCTCGATCACCTGCAACAGTTTGAGCGGATTGGCGCTGTCGTCGGTATTCACCGGCACAACGACACGCAGCGCCAGGCCGCCTTCTCCGGTCTCCTCGATCTTCTTGTATGGTTGCTGCAGCCGCGCCAGCCGCAGCGCTTCCGGAGGCGGGGGTTCCGGCGTCGCGCGCGAGCCGCCGGTACCGGCGACCGCGAGCACACCGCCGGTCGGCGTGAACAGCGTTGCCTCGAACACGCTCGCCTGTTCCGCGGCGCGGTTCAATGCCGTCGACAGATTGCCCGAGGCATCGGACAGCGCGACTGCAAGCTGCGTGGCCTTGTTCGTCGTGTCGTTGAGCAAATACCTGAGGGAGCTGTCGGCCAGCGCCAGGCCGCTGTCGAGCGCACGATCGACGCGCACGTCGAACCAGCTCTCGATGCTGCGGCCGATGAATTGCGCCGAGACGGCGTAAACCAGCGCGCCCGGCAGCCCGGCGACCAGCGCGAACAGGAGCACGAGACGGACCGCCAGGCGCGAACCGAAGACCCCGGCCTTGAGCTTGCGCCGCAATTGCCAGAGCTGCCAGCCGACTACGAGCATCAGGAGCCCGACCAGGACGCCATTGACCACCAGTAGTGTGTCGTAGCCTTGCGCAAACAGTGAGGTGTTCGCCGTCGCGGTGGCGAGGAGGAAGACAGCAATGGCCGACAATGCCGCCGATACCAGCAGCAGCCAGCGCAGGCCGCGTTTGCCGGGCAGCGCGCTCATTCCGCCACCATGCTTGCGGCGTTCGCTGCGGCGTTCAATGAATCCCCCACGCTTGCGGCCAAGAAGAACGAGGCCGCTCCGCTGCCCCCGGCGGGGGAGCGATTCCGTGCGGCCTCTTTGAACTCAAGAGAATTTCGAAGCATTACCGTGTCGGCCGCCGCCAGCACTCGCGGACGCGCTCTTCGAGCCTTGGCTTCGCCCCGCTCGTGCAGGCGTCCTCGCGACGGCCCTGCGGCGCTCATGGCGTGAAACTCCAGCGCTGCCAGTCGGACGCGAGCGTCCACTCGCGGGAGGCCAGCGCATTGACCTGGAACGGCTTCGGCAACTGGTTGACGTCCAGGCGCAGGCGCACGGCGGCGTCATATTTGGCGCCCTTCGTCAGCGCGTCGACGGGCGCGACCACCCGCGATGTGACTCGCCCGATGAAGTGTTCGACCTCTTCCAGCGAATTGAAGTTCTGCGTAAGGAGCCCGCTCGCGACACGGTATTGGCGGGTCAGTGCGTTGTACGAGACCCGGTAGACAAGCGCCGACTGCACGACCTTCTCGTCCAGCCAGTACCACCGCCCCCGCGTGAGCTCGAAGTCGAGAACGAAATAGAGCGGGATGCCCTTCTCGAGCGCGTCCTCCAGCGTCGGATTCAGCGAAAACTCGAATTCCGCATTGAGCAGGACTTCGCCTTCCTCGATCCGCAATTCTGCCGCCTTGACCGGGATGGTGTCGGCCCGGGCGGGCACGGACACCGTCAGCCAGCTGCCTGCGGCCAGCAACGCGGCAAGGAGGGCGAGCAGGCTCCGGCGCTGCGGGCGCGGCGAGTGGGGCAGGACGTGGATGGGGAAGCGGAACGGCATGCCGGAGACAATGGCGGTTCGGGTCCGGCGGCGTGGCTCTTGGGACCACCACGAATTCGACGCCGGGCGGTGGTGGCCTTTGACAGCCAAACTAGCCCGCGTCAGGCCTTGCGGAATAGCGCGTAGAAGAAACCGTCCTGATTGTGGCGCGTGCCCTTCCCGGAAGGCAAGAGTTGGCCCCCCTCGTGGGGGACTTCGGGATCGAATCTGATGGTTTCGCGCAACGCTCCCGGTGTTTCGGTCATGAATTCACGCACGCGCAGCTCGTTTTCGCCGGCAAACACCGAGCAGGTCGCGTACAGCAACAGGCCCCCTGACGCGAGGAGCGGCCATAGCGCCAGCAGTATTCGCCGCTGTTCGCCGGCCAAATCGGCCAGGTCGGACTTGCGGCGCAACCACTTGGCATCAGGATGACGGCGCACGATGCCGGAAGCGGTGCAGGGCACATCGGCCAGGATCCGGTGGTACTGGCGGCCGTCCCACCATGCGGACGGCTCACCCGCGTCTCCGGCAATCACCCGGACGTTGCGCTGTTCGTGCCCGAGGCGCGCCAGATTTTCGCGGACACGCTGGAGCCGCGCCTCGTCGCGATCGAGTGCCGTGAGCTCGATATCGGCCAGTTCGAGCAGGTGCGAGGTCTTCCCGCCAGGAGCGGCGCAGGCATCCAGAACGCGCAGGCCGTCGCGCGGCGCGAGCAATGGCGCGGCCAGCTGCGCACCTAGGTCCTGTACCGCGAACTCGCCCTCGGCAAACCCGGGCAATGCAGTGACCGGTCGTGGCGGGTCGACGATGATGCCTTCGGCCCCCGCGGCAGTTGCGCTCACCCCCCCCGCGGCGAATTTCGCGAGCAGCGCTTCTCGCATGCCCGCCCGGCGATTGACGCGCAGCGTGAGCGGGGGGCGCTCGTTGCCCACCGCGAGTATCTGCTGCCAGTGGCGAGGATGGTCGGCTTCGACGCGGCCGATCCACCAACGCGGATAGGACCAGCACGCGACCGGGCTCGCTGCAACGACCTGCGCATTCAGTGCGACGCGTTCCCGCAGGTAGCGACGCAGCATGGCGTTGACCAGCGCTTTCGCCTGGGGACGCGCGATCGCACCCGCGGCGTCGACCGCGCGGTCGACGACGGCGAAAGGCGGTGCATCGGTGTGATCGAGTTGGTACAGCGCGACGGCGATCAGTGTTGCCAGGGGCGCATCGGTGACGGGCCTGGTGGCCAGCGCGCTCGTCAGGGCTTCGTAACGACCCCAATGCCGCAGCGTCCCATAGGCCAGTTCCTGTACGAGCGTTCGACCGCGCCGAACTTCACCATCGTCGACCGCGGCGAGCGCGGCGGGGAGCGCCATGCCCTCGAATACATGTCGTATGGCAAGCGCCGCCTGCTGCTGTTCTGCTTGCATGTCGGCAACGCGGGTCAGACCGGCGTGGGCGGGCCGAAGCACCTTCCCGGCACGACGCAGTGCCCCGCCGCGAATGCCACCGCGGACATGCGCCTGCCGCTGGCGGGCTGCAATTCCCGAAGCCGCAACACGCCTCGACCGCAGGCGACATCGATGCCCTCGTTGCCGGTCGCAAGGACCGTGCCGGCAGCGGTGTCGCATTCCGGCGCAATCGGATCGGCGCTCCATACCTTGACTGCCAGGCCGCCGAAGTGAGTGGCCGCTCCTGGCACCGGATCGAAGGCGCGAATCTGGCGGTCGATCGTCTCATTCGCGTTCGTCCAGTCGATTGCTGCATCCACGCGTTCGACCTTCTTGGCATAGGTCGCGCCCGTCACCGGTTGTGTTGTCGCTTCCAGCGCGCCGTTACGCGTGAGACGCGCGAGCACGGCGACGATCGATCGCGCACCGGCTGCAGCCAACTTGTCGAGCAGCGTTCCGGCGGTTTCGCGTGGCGCAATGGCAACCTCGACGACCTTGATCATGGCGCCCGTATCGAGTCCGGCGTCCATCTGCATGATCGTGACCCCCGTGGCCGTGTCGCCCGCTTGAATCGCGCGCTGGATGGGCGCGGCGCCACGCCACCGTGGAAGCATCGAAGCGTGGATATTCAGGCATCCATGCCGAGGCCAGGTAAGGACCTCCGGCGGCAGGATCAACCCATAGGCGGCGACCACCAGCACATCGAGCGGAAACGCAAGCAACGGTGACCGGGCTAAAGCGGTCTTGAGTGTGGCCGGTTGGAGGACAGCCAAACCGCGATCCTCGGCAAGTCGCTTGACCGGCGAAGGCCCGGAGTGGAGGCCACGCCCTTTGGCCCGGTCGGGCTGGGTCAGAACCAGCGGAACCTCGAAGCCGGCCGCTATGATGGCTTCGAGCGCCAAAGCGGCGAAACCGGGGGTTCCGGCAAAGCCGACCCTCATTGGGGGACGCGGGGCGCAGTCAACCCGCGAGCCGCTGTTTCTTGCGCTGCTTGTTCTTGAGCCGGGCTCGCTTCAGCGGCGACAGGTAGTCGACGAACATCCTGCCCACCAAGTGGTCCATTTCGTGCTGTACGCATACGGCAAGCATGTCCTCGGCGGTTCGTTCGAATGGTTCCCCGCGCTCGTTCCGGGCGCGCACCGTGACCCGTGCTGCGCGGACGACCTTGTCGAAGTACCCGGGCACCGAAAGGCAGCCCTCCTCGCATTCGATCTCGCCGGAGGCCGTGATGATCTCGGGATTCACCAGCACAACCAGATCGTCGCGAGCATCGGACACGTCGATGACGATGATGCGTTTGTGGACATCGACCTGCGTTGCGGCCAGGCCGACGCCCGGGGCCGCGTACATGGTCTCCGCCATGTCCTGGACGAGCTTGACGACGTCTGGCGTGAAGGCGGTGACCGTCCCCGCGACTTTTTTGAGACGCGGGTCGGGGTATTCCAGTATGGGAAGTAGCGCCATAGCTTGCCAAATGCAGGTGCCGGATGCAGAATCCCTGTTAAGTCCTTATTTTGCGGCGGTTTAGGACGTTGGTTTAAGACGTCGTCATGGGCCGACCTCAGATTACCTGAGGTAACTTAAGGAAGAGCCGTTATGGTTCAACAGTTTAACACAGCGAAGCACCTGCTCGCGGCCGTTGCCGCGGCGGGAATGCTTGCCCTGAGCGCCGCTACCGGCGCCCAGAGTCCACAGAATCTCCAGGTCGCGGACAGTGCCCCGTCCAGCTATACGGTGCAGAAAGGCGACACGCTCTGGGGAATCTCCGGCAAGTTCCTCAAGGATCCCTGGCGGTGGCCCGATATCTGGCGGCTGAACCGCGAGCAGATCAGGAACCCGCATCTGATCTACCCCGGCGACGTGGTCCGTCTCGACTACGTGGACGGCCAGCCGCGACTGTCGCTGATGCGCAACGGTGTTCGCGTATCGCCATCGACGCGCGCCTCGGCGCTCGACGTCGACGTCATCCCATCCATCCCGCCGGGCGACCTCGAGCCGTACCTGTCGAAGAACCTCGTCACCGGTCCCAACGGTCTGGCCGACGCGGCCGAGATTCTTTCCGGACGCAACGCGGCGCGAATGATTCGTGGCCGCGGCGATGTCATTTACGTGGCGGGGCTGGATCCGAAGGGCGGCGATTACTGGTACATCTACCGCCCGGGCCCCCCGATCCCCACGTTCGACGGCAATGACGTGCTGGGCTATGAGAGCAAATACATCGGCACCGCCCGCGTCGAGAAATTCGGCGAACTCTCCACGGTGCGCATCGAATCCGCGGACCTGGAAGTACTCCTGGGAGACCGGCTGCTGCCCGCGCCGCGAGAGACGGTTGCAAACTACGTCCCGCGCGCGCCGGACAAGGCCATCGATGCCCGTATCCTCAAGGTCCCGTTCTCCAACACCGAGACCGGTCGCGGCTATATCGTCACGCTCGACAGGGGCGCCGCCGACGGGCTGCAACCCGGCAACGTGCTGGCGGTGTATCGCAGCGTCGAACCGATCGTCGATCCTCGTCCGTCCAAACAGCAGTCGGCCATTCTGCGCTTCCTCGATCCGACCACGGTCTTCACGCCCGCGGTGCTGGTCTCCCCGGCCGACGAGCGCACGGGACTCATGTTCGTGTTTCGTACCTTCGATCACGTATCGTATGCGGTGTTGCTCAACACCACCGATCCCGTTCGCCCCGGCGATTTCGCCCGCACGCCTTAGGCCGCGTACGATCGGCCGTTAGTCCAATGGCGGCAGCCCCGGCCGCCGTACATCCTCTGCCAATGTCCGTCGCCGCCTCGACCCAGGAGGCTTGGGCGACGCTGTCGCTCAAGGCCATTCCCCACCAAGCGCTGGTTGCGCTATTGCGCGTGTTCGGCAATCCCTCTGCCGTCCTGGAAGCCACGCGAGCGCAGCTTGCTGCGGTGGTCCCGGATGTCGTCGCCGCGCGCGTACAGCAGCCGGTGGCGCCCGAATCGCTGGCGGCGACACGCGAGTGGCTTGCTGATCCGTCCCACGAAATCATTGCCTGGGACGACCCTGACTATCCGCATGCGCTGCTTGACCTGGGATACGCGCCGCCGGCCCTGTTCTTTGTCGGACGCCGGCAATTACTCAATCGTCCGGCGCTGGCCATCGTCGGCAGCCGCAACGCCACGGCGCAGGGGATCGACAACGCACGCGCTTTCGCGCAGGCGCTATCGCAGGCCGGGCTGACCATCGTCTCCGGCCTCGCGGTCGGCATCGATGCCGCGGCGCACGAAGGCGCGTTGGAAGGTCCGGGCTCGACATTGGCCGTCGTCGGCACGGGCCTCGATCGCGTCTACCCGGCGCGCAACCGCGAACTCGCGCACAGGATTGCCGAACACGGTGGACTGATTTCCGAGTTTCACCCTGGGACACCACCCAGGGAAGGAAACTTTCCACGCCGCAACCGGCTGATCAGCGGTCTCGCGCGCGGCGTGGTGGTAGTGGAGGCGGCCCTGTCGTCGGGATCGCTAATCACCGCTCGATACGCCGGTGAACAGGGACGCGAGGTCTTCGCCATTCCAGGATCGATTCACTCCCCGCTGTCCAAAGGCTGCCACAGGCTGATCAAGGACGGCGCCAAGCTGGTCGAAACGGCGCAGGACATTCTCGAGGAACTCGGCATGGGTGCCACCGCCGCGCGCAGCGTGACGCACACGTCGAATCCCGTGACCGCCAACGAAGGCAAGGTGCTCGAAGCATTGGGCGGCGATGCCGCCGACGTAGATACGCTGGTCGCCCGCACGGCAATGGCGCCGGACGTCGTCGTCGCTGCGCTCACCGGGCTCGAGTTGGCAGGGCAGATCGCGGCGATTCCGGGCGGACAGTGGCAGCGCTTGCACCGCGCATAAACGGCGTCGGCCTCGCGTGCGCATGCGCGCGTCGCGCGCGCGCGTTGGGGCGCCCAAGAAATACCTTTTCTTGCCGCCGTCATCCCACCCCGGTTAGTATCGGCGTCCCTTTGCGTTGAACCCTGGTCGCCCCAATCCCTTGTCCAAGACCCTCATCATCGCCGAAAAGCCCTCCGTCGCCGCCGACATTGCGCGTGCGCTGGGCGGCCTCACGCGTCACGACGATTACTTCGAGAGCGACAAGCACGTAATCTCCTCCGCAGTTGGGCATCTGCTGGAGATCGGCATGCCCGAGGAGGAAGAGGTCAAGCGGGGCAAGTGGACGTTTGCGCACCTGCCCGCGCTGCCGTCGAAATTCGCGTTGAAGCCCATCGAGAAGAACGAGGGGCGCTTGAAGACCCTGCTCAAGCTCATCAAGCGCAAGGACGTGACCGCGCTGATCAACGCCTGCGACGCCGGGCGCGAGGGTGAGCTGATCTTCCGCTATATCGTCCAGTTCGCCAAATCCGGCAAGCCAATCAAGCGGCTTTGGCTGCAGTCGATGACTCCGGCGGCGATTCGCGACGGGTTCGCGCAGTTGCGCAGCGACGAAACCATGCTGCCGCTGGCCGATGCCGCCGTCTGCCGCTCCGAGTCAGACTGGTTGGTCGGCATCAACGGCACCCGGGCGATGACGGCGTTCAATTCCAAATCCGGCGGCTTCCAGCTGACCACGGTCGGTCGGGTGCAGACCCCCACGTTGGCCATCCTGGTCGAGCGGGAAGAGAAGATTCGTGCGTTCCGGCCGCGCAATTACTGGGAGCTGATCGGCACGTTCCGCGCCGCGAGCGGTGAATACACGGGCCGCTGGTTCGACGAAAAGTTCAGGAAGGTCGACGACGATCCCGACGCCCGCGCCGAGCGGCTGTGGGACGAGGCCCCCGCCCGCGCAATCGCGGAACTCACGGCAGGAAAACCGGGCGTGGTCAGCGAGGAGTCGAAGCCGTCGACGCAAGGCGCGCCGCTGCTGTACGACCTGACCAGTCTGCAACGCGAAGCCAACGGCCGTTTCGGCTTTTCCGCACGCACGACGCTGTCGCTTGCCCAGGCGCTCTACGAGAAGCACAAGGTCTTGACGTATCCACGCACCGACGCGCGCGCGCTGCCGGAGGACTACATCGGCACCGTGAAGGCCACGATGGAGGTATTGGGCGAGACCAATGCCTTCGGCGGTTTCGCGCGGGAAATCCTGAAACAGAAGTGGGTACGGCCCAACAAGCGCATCTTCGACAATTCGAAGATCTCGGACCACTTCGCGATCATTCCCACGCTCGCCGGCCCGAAACATCTGAACGAAATCGAAGCGAAGCTCTACGATCTCGTCGTCCGTCGCTTTCTCGCGGTGTTCTACCCGCCGGCCGAATTCCTGCTGACCACGCGAATCACGCGCGTCGAGGCGCAGCCGTTCAAGACCGAAGGCAAAGTGCTCATGTCCCCCGGCTGGCTCGCCGTCTATGGCAAGGAAGCCCAGGGCGACGAGGCCACGCTTGCGCAGGTGAAGCCGGGTGAAATCGTCGCCACGGAAAAGGTCGACGTCGTCGCGCTCGTCACGCGCGCACCGCCGCGCCTGAACGAAGCGACGCTGCTGTCGGCCATGGAGGGTGCGGGCAAGCTGATCGAGGACGACGATCTGCGCGAAGCCATGCGCGAAAAGGGCCTGGGCACGCCGGCCACGCGCGCGTCGATCATCGAAGGCCTGATCGCCGAGCGTTACATCTATCGCGAAGGCAAGGAGCTCGTCCCGACGGCGAAGGCGTTCTCGTTGATGACGCTGCTGCATGGTTTGGGAATTCCGGAACTTTTCTCGCCGGAACTCACGGCCGAATGGGAGTTCAAGCTGGCCCAGATGGAGCACGGCAAGCTCCGCCGCGACGAGTTCATGCGCGAAATCGTCGCGATGACCGAACGCATCGTCGGGCAGGCCAAGGGCTACGAGAGCGACACGATCCCGGGAGATTTCGCCACACTTTCGAACCCGTGCCCAAAGTGCGGAACCGGTGAGGTGCACGAGAAGTACAAGAAATTCCAGTGCACCAACCCCGCCTGCGACTTTGCTTTCTGGAAGATCCTCGGCGGACGCCAACTCGAACCGCACGAAGCCGACGCGCTGATCAAGGACCGCGAGATCGGCCCGCTCGAGGGCTTTCGCAGCAAGATGGGCCGGCCGTTCTCGGCCAAGCTCAAGCTGACCGACGTCAATGAAGTCACATTCGACTTCGGCAACGACAACGGCACCGACGATGGCGAGGCACCCGATTTTTCGGCGCAGGCACCGCTCGGCGTCTGCCCCAAGTGTGCGTCGAACGTGTTCGAGCTACCGAACGCCTACGTGTGCGAAAAGGCCATCGGGCCGGACAAGACCTGCGATTTCCGCTCCGGCCGGACGATCCTGCAGCGCCCCATCGAACGCGCGCAGATGGAAAAACTGCTCGCGACGAAGAAGACCGATCTGCTGCAGTTCGTGTCCGCGCGCACGCGGCGGCCGTTCTCGGCGTTTCTCGTCGTGCAGAAGGACGGCAAGGTCGGTTTCGAATTCGAGGCCAAGGACCCGACCAAGGCGCGCGCGCGGGGAGGGCGGCCCACCACCGCGCTGAAAGTCCTCGGCGCGCATCCCAGGACAAAGGCGCCCGTCGAACTGCACACCGGAAAATATGGCCCGTACGTGAAGCATGGCGCGGTCAACGCGACGCTGCCCGACAGTGAAAAGGCCGAGACGCTGACGCTGGAAGAAGCACTGGAGCTGCTGGCCGCGAAAGCCGGAAAATCCGGCGGTGGCAAGACCGGCGGCGGAAGAACCAGGCGCGCCACCAAACCACCCATGAAGAAGGCGGCCACGACAGCGGCGGCGATTCCAACAACCAAGCCCGCTGTCAGGCGTCCGTCCGCCAAGACCGCCGCGAAGAAACCCGCAGCGAAGAAGCCGGCTGCAAAAAAGCCCGCGACCAGAAGACCCTGAAACTCATCTCAAAGAGGTCGCGAGCAGCTCCGAGTGCCTCAGTTGATAAATGAGGGCCCGCAGCGAGCCCCGAGACAGTACCTGGACGTACGGCGAGGGACGAACCTCATCCGCCAACCAAGCAAGAAACAGCAATCGGGGCGCACAGCTATTCTAGGGATGAGTCCTAGCCGAACTTGATTCCCTGGGCCAACGGCAATGCGCGGCTCCAGTTGATCGTGTTGGTCTGCCGGCGCATGTAGGCCTGCCACGCGTCGGAGCCCGATTCGCGTCCGCCGCCGGTTTCCTTCTCGCCGCCGAACGCACCGCCGATTTCCGCGCCCGACGTGCCGATGTTGACGTTGGCGATGCCGCAATCGCTGCCGCTCGCGGCCAGGAAGGCCTCGGCCGTGCGCACGTTGAGCGTGAATACCGCGCTCGACAATCCCTGCGGCACGCCGTTGTTGAGCGCGATGGCCTCGGCAATCGTGCCGAAGCTCATCACATAGAGTATCGGCGCGAAGGTCTCGCGCTGGACGCAGGGCCAATCGTTGCACGCCTCACCGATGATCGCCGGCTCGACCCAGAAACCCGGGCCCGGCAATATGCGGCCGCCACAAACAAGTTTGCCGCCGGATTTCGTGGCCTCGGCAATCGCCGCGATGTAGTTGGCGACCGCGGCAGCGTCGATGAGCGGACCCATCAGCGTGGCCGATTCCAGCGGATCGCCGATGTGCACCTGCGCGTAGGCCGCTTTCAATCTGGCCAGCAGTTGCTCCACTCGCGATTCATGGACGATCAGCCGGCGCGTCGTCGTGCAGCGTTGCCCCGCCGTTCCCACCGCGCCGAACACGACTGCGGGGATGACCAGATCGACATCGGCATCTTCCGCGACGATGATCGCATTGTTGCCGGCGCATTCCAGCAGCGATTTGCCGAAACGCGCGGCAACCGTGGTCGCGATGTCGCGACCCACGGCTGACGATCCGGTGAACGAAACCAGCGCAATGCGCGAATCGGCGACGAGCGAGCGCGTTCCCGCATTGTCGGCGATCGCCAGCGTGAATATCGGCGGTAGCGACAGTTCCGACATGACGAGATTGGCGAGCGACTGCACGGCCAGCGCCGCAAGCGGCGTCTTCGGCGATGGCTTCCACACCGTGGCATTGCCGCAGATCGCGGCAAGCATGGCATTCCACGCCCAGACGGCCACCGGGAAGTTGAACGCGGAAATCACACCAATCACGCCGAGCGGATGCCACTGCTCATACATCCGGTGCGCCGCGCGCTCCGAATGCATGGTCTTGCCATAGAGCATCCGCGATTGACCCACGGCGAAATCAGCGATGTCGATCATCTCCTGCACTTCGCCGTCGCCTTCCGCCTTGATCTTGCCGTTCTCGAGCGAGACGAGCGTCCCCAGCGCGTCCTTGTGCTCGCGCAGCAGGTTGCCGAAGCGACGCACGGCTTCGCCGCGCCGGGGCGCCGGCACCTCGCGCCATCTTTGCGCGGCAGATGTCGCCACATCGATTACCGCGGCCAGATCCTTGCCGCTTGCGGTGGCCACGCGTGCCAGCGCTTGCTCATTGGCCGGATTCGTCGAGACGATTGTTACACCGCCACCACGCCATTGGCCCGGCCCGAGGCAGACGCCGGGATTGTCGGCCGCAATTCCGAAACCTTCGAGCAACGCGCGTATTTTGTTCTGGTCCATGTCATTCTTCCGCTGTACCACTTCTGGATTCGGCGCGGCCGCCATTATGCGCTCGCCGCTATCGGTAGCCCGCGGCCTGCAATTCGAACAACTCCGCATAGCGCCCACCCTGCTTCAGCAATTCGGCGTGGGTTCCCATGGCCTCGGTTGCACCGTCGACGAGCACAACGATGCGATCGGCCATGCGGACGCTAGAAAAGCGGTGCGATATCAGTACGGCGGTCTTGCCCTGACTCAATTCCTTGAAACGCCTGAACACCTCGAACTCCGAACGGGCGTCGAGAGCCGCCGTGGGCTCGTCCAGGATCAGCAGTTGCGCGTCGCGCATGTAAGCGCGCGCGATTGCGATCTTCTGCCACTCGCCGCCGGAGAGATCGATGCCGGCCCGAAAGCGCTTGCCGAGCATTTGTTCGTATCCGTTGGGCAGTTTCCGAATGAGTTCGTCCGCAAGCGCGCGTTCGGCAGCAGCGACAATGCGCGCCCGGTCCTCGCGCGCCTCGATGCGTCCGATGGCAATATTATCGGCCGCGGTAAATTGATAGCGAACGAAATCCTGGAAAATGACGCCGATGTTGGAGCGGATCGCGAACAGGTCGTACTCGCGCAGGTCATGCCCGTCGAGCAGGATTCGCCCCTCGTCCGGATCGTAGAGACGCGCCAGCAGCTTGACCAGCGTGGTCTTGCCGGCGCCGTTTTCGCCCACCAGCGCAAGGACCTCGCCTGCGTGCAGCTCGAAAGTCAGTCCCCGCACTGCCCAGCGCTCGGCACCCGGGTAGCGAAAACCTACGCCCTCGAATGCAAAGCCCTGCTCTATGGGGACGGGGAAGGGCCGCGGATTCAGCGGCGGAACGATTTCCGGCCGAATCTCGAAGAACGAGAACAGATCGTCCAGGTAGAGTGCCTGGCCAGCGACCTGCGAGAATCCCATCAACAGGCTTTCCAGCAGATTCCGCAGGCGCCTGAACGATCCAGCAAGAAACGTGAGGTCGCCGATCGAGAAATCACCGTGGAGCGTGCGCCACACGATATAGGCATACGCGACATAGTATGCGATGGTCCCGATGGCGGAGAGCAGGCTGCCCCAACCGGCGCGGCGCAATGCGATCAGCTTGTTCGCGTCGAAGAAGCTGGTGGCCAGCGCGCGATAACGTTCAATCAGAAATGCGTTCAGGCCGAAGATCTTCACTTCCTTTGCGGTCTCGACGCTGGCCCCCGTCTGCCGAACGTAATCCAGCTCGCGGCGTTGCGGCGAACGGGCGTAGTTCAGCGAATAGCTCTGCGCATTGAAGTGCGCCTCGCCGACGAACGCCGGTACAAGAGCAATGGCGAGGAGCACGATAAGCCACGGCGCATAAACGATCAGCCCGGCGGCGAAGCTTGCAACGGTGACCACATCCTGTGCCTGGCTGAAGAGTTGCCCGATCAGGCTCGAGCGCCCGGCCGCCTGCCGCCGTGCGCGTTCCAGCCGGTCCTGCAACTCGCTATCCTCGAAATCCTCGAGGTCGAGCGTCGCGGCATGCTCCATCAGGCGAAGGCTGGTCTCGTTGCTGAATTGCTCCGACAGCAGCGAGTCGAGAAGCGACACGGCGCGACCCAGGACGTCGGAGAGGACGGCGAGTCCGAATTCCAGCGTCAGCAGCCATCCAATGCGGTCGAGCAATCCACTCGACAGCCATTGCCGCAGATCCTCCGCAATACGCGGGGCCTGCACTAGCAGCACCACCTCGTCGATGATCAGCTTGCCGACGAAGAGCGTGGCGACCGGCAACAAGGCGCGCACGAGTCGCAGCAGCGCCTGGCCGAACGCAAGAGCGGGGCTTGTTTTCCAGACCAAGTCCAGGAACGGCGGGAGATTGCGCAGCGCACCCAGCCGCTCTCGCCATGACTGGCGTTGCGGTACTTGGGGCACATCGCCCGGCGGACCCGCAGGGGTTCGGCCGCCCATTGTGTAGCTCTTGGGCATTCGCCATTGTATTGCCCCGGCTTGGAGTGATGAAGATCACAAGGCACGCGCGCGGGAAATCGCATAGCAGCGCCTGTTGCCGCTGCCAGCCGCGGGAAGACTGACGATTGACCCGAACTGTCAAACCCTCAATACTCAGGTCCGCATCATCGACCACCAGACTGTCCATGGCAGGAGCAATGCTTCCGGAAGGTACCGTCACTCTTCTATTCAGCGACATCGAGGGTTCGACTCGCCTGCTTCGCGCGATCGGCGTGGAGCGCTACGAGAATGCGCTCCAGCGACATCGCCTCCTGTTGCGCGATGCCTTCGCCCGACACAATGGCCACGAGGTCAGCACCGAGGGCGATTCGTTCTTCGTCGCGTTCGGCCGCGCGCTCGATGCCGTGCACGCCGCTCAGGATGCGCAGTGCGCCATTGCCGACCACGCGTGGTCGGCGGGTGAGCGCATCCGCGTGCGGATCGGGGTTCATACGTGCGAAGCAACAGTCACCGGGTCGAACTACGTCGGCATGGGCGTTCATCGCGCAGCGCGAATCAGCGCCGCAGGCCACGGCGACCAGATCGTGCTGTCGCAAACGACGCACAACTTGATCGAGGACGAGACGGGCGTCGCATGCCTCGATCTCGGCGTGCATCCGCTCAAGGATTTCGCACAGCCGCAGCGACTCTACCAGTTGGTCGATCCGCGTCTGCCGCAGACATTCCCGCCGCTGCGAACGCAGCTGCTGCGTCCGACCAACCTGACCATTTCACCCACCCCGCTGGTCGGACGCGAGAAAGAGCTCGACGCCATTCGCGCGCTGGCGCGACGGCCGGAAGTGCGCCTGATCACGCTGACCGGCCCGGGGGGCACTGGCAAGACGCGTCTCGCGCTGGAGGCCGCCGCCGAACGCGCGGGCGATTTCGAGGACGGCACGTTCCAGGTGCTGCTGCAGGCGATTCGCGAGCCGGACCTCCTGCTGCCAGCGATTGCGCAAACGCTGGGCGTGAGCCAGGCCGGCGGGCAGTCCCTGGCCGCGTATCTCGCGCCGAAGGAACTGCTGCTGGTGTTGGACAATTTCGAGCAGATCATCGACGGTGCGGGAATACTGGCTGAGCTGTTGGCGCAATCATCGCGCGTCAAGTTGATCGTGACCAGCCGCGAACCCCTGCGCATCGCCGGCGAACACGTGTTCCCGGTGCCACCGCTTTCGCTTCCCGATTTCCGTCGCGTTACGGGACCCGTGGACATTGCGGATTACGCGTCCGTGCGCCTATTCGTCGAGCGCGCGCAATCCGTGCAGCCCAACTTTGCAATTACCGCGCAGAATGCGGCGCAAGTTGCCGAACTGTGCGTACGAATGGATGGATTGCCGCTGGCGATCGAACTCGCGGCGGCGCGAGCGTCGTTGCTCGCGCCGGGAGCGATGTTGAAGCGGCTTGGTGATCGCCTCAAGTTTCTGACCGGTGGCGCACGCGATGTGCCCCAACGGCAACAGACGCTGCGCAACACGCTGATCTGGAGTCACGAACTGCTGGAGCGTGGCGAACGGATGTTGTTCGCGCGCCTGGCCGTGTTTGCCGGCGGCTTTACGCTCGAGGCCGCGGAGGCGGTATGCGACGCGGAGATCGACGTTCTTGCCGCGCTCGTGGACCGCAGCATGGTCCGCCGCGAGGGTGAGCGATTCGACATGCTCGAGACCATTCGCGATTTCGCGCTGGAACAGCTGGCCGCAAATGCCGACGGCGATGCCTTTCGCGATCGTCATGCCTTCTATTTCGAGGCATTGGCCGAGCGCGTCCATGCACGGCGCTCGCACGACGAACAGGAAGGACTGGATGACCTGGAGCGCGAGCACGACAACCTCCGCGCGGCGCTGGACCGTCTGCACGCCGTGGCTCCACGCCACATGCTGCAGCTCGCTGGCGCGCTGGGATGGTTCTGGCACGTGCGTTCGCATTACAGCGAAGGGCGCAGCCGCCTGGCGCAGGCACTGGCCGCGGTGACGCAACACGACCAATGGCGCGCACGCGCGCTGGCCGCGGCCGGGGAACTCGCCGCCTGGAGCGGCGATCTCCGCGCCGCGCGGCCGCTGATCGAAGAAGCCGTGGCGCTCTGGCGCGCGCAGGGACAGACGCAGGAGATTCCTTTCGCGCTGATCGACCTGGGCTGGGGCTGTTTCTATTCTGGCGATCCCGATGCGCGGCTGCTGATGGAAGAAGGCCTGCGTTTGCAACAGGCGATCGGCGATCCGCTGCTCGTAAACCGCGCGCGGATCGGGCTGCTGCAGGTCCTTGTGGGCCTGGGTGAACTCGACCTCGTGGAACCGATGGCGCGCGAGGCGCTTGCCGTGGCGGAACGGACGCATGACGTCCGCTCGGAGCATCTTGCACACCATTTTCTCGCCGACTGTTTGCTGATCCGTGGCGACTGCGGCAACGCGTTGCCGCGGTATCGTCGCTCGCTCGTACTTGCGGTCGAGATCAATGACCGCGCCGAGATCGCTGCCGAGGTTCAGGGCATCGCGATGGCGACTGCCGGCTGCGGACAACCGGCTCGCGCGCTGCGGCTCGCGGCGGCAGCGGCAGTGGAATTCGACGCGCTGGCCATCGATCTTTCGGGCATGAGCTTCTGGACTGCGCTGCTCGATCGCTACCTCGGACAAGCGCGCTCGGCGCTTGGCGAGGACGCCGCCAACGCCGCGTGGGAGGAAGGACAGCGCACCGGCTTCGAGTATGCGATCGCGCTCGCGTTGGATGCGGAGGCGGCGCCGGAATTGAAGGTGCCATGATTCCTTGCCGGGCTGGAGTCGCTTGTTGCAGTCCACCAACGATCCGCTGACGGAGAACGCGGTGGCAATCAGGTGGTTCGGAATCACTCGCGCCTTCCTGTTCGTCGTGGCAATCACGGCGTCGCTGCTTTACCTGTGGCAATCGCAACTGATCGCGCCTTCGGGAGAGACGCATTCGGCGTTCTCCGAGACGCGGGCGCTGGCGACGCTTTCGGGCCTGCTGGCCGAACAGAGACCGCATACGGCCGGATCGCCGGAAAATGCCGTCGTGCGCGACCGGATCTTTGCCGAACTCAAGTCGGCCGGATACGCGCCCGACGTGCAGTCGGCTTTCCAGTGCGATCCTACCGGGCGATATGCCGGTTGCACTGCGGTGGAAAACATCATTGCCGTGCATCGCGGAACGGGTAGCGGCAAAGCCGTGCTCGTCAGCGCGCACTACGACAGCGTCCCCGGCGGGCCTGGTGTCAGCGACGACGGCGCAGGCGTTTCTGTCGTGCTCGAACTCGCGCGCGCGGTCGCAGGCAAGACAACCCGGAACGACGTTATCTTCCTGATCACCGACGGCGAGGAGACGGGTCTGCGTGGCGCACGCGCGTTTGCCGAACGCCATCCGTTGATCAGCCACGTCGGGGTCTTGGTGAACTTCGAGGCGCGCGGCGCGTCGGGACCCAGCATGATGTTCGAAACCGGCGCCGGCAACGCGCGGCTGATGGACCTGTACGCCCGTGCAGTCGCGCGGCCATCGGCAAATTCCGTGACTTATGAGGTCTATCGGATGCTGCCCAATGACACGGACTTCAGCATCTA
Organism: uncultured beta proteobacterium; assembly: GCA_963829415.1. Taxonomy (GTDB): domain Bacteria; phylum Pseudomonadota; class Gammaproteobacteria; order Burkholderiales; family Casimicrobiaceae; genus VBCG01. Next base: position 995,634 of record CAWHII010000001.1, read on the forward strand.
CCGGACGTTGGGGTTGTCCGGTTTCAATTTCGCGTTCTCGAATTCCGCTTCTCTCTATCACTCGGCCCGCGACGATCTCCAGAACATCGATCCCCGGTCGCTGCGGCACATGGGCGAGCAAGCCTTTGCGGTCGTCGTCGTCCTCGCCAATGCAGATCTTGAAAGTCTGAAGAGCGAGTCGAGCGCGAGCTACTTCGACATATTCGGCCTCATCATGGTGGTCTGGCCGGCCATGCTCAACGTGCCCATCGCACTGCTTGCACTAGTTGGCCTCGCCGGACTGGTCGTCGTGCACCGGGACGCCTTTCGGCGACGGGCACCGGTTTGGACTGTCGTTTCCTGCATCGCCGTGCCTGCGCTGCTGTTCGTCGTCGGATGGCTGCTTTCATATCCATTGGGCATCTGGCCCGGTGTGCATCCGCTCGATCATGCGCAGCCGTGGCCCGGCCGTATCGCCCTTGTGACGGCAGGAATACTCATTCCACTGGTTGTCGCGGCCATGGCTGGGGGCCGCGTCGACGCGCGCGCGTTGCTTCTGGTCAACTGGACTGTGCTGGCACTCCTGACCGTCGGCGTCGGGGTCTATGTCAATGGTGCGGCGTATCCGCTTCTCTGGCCGGTATTTGGCGTCGCCATCGCCGGATGGTTCGAGACGATACTTCGAAAGGGATCGACTCGCTCGCTACGCGTGACCGGTTTGATCGGATTTTCCCTTGTGGCGTTCGCGTTGCTTGCATTCTTTCTTTCGCTCGAAATGGTGCTGAGCTTTGTCTTGAGTCAGTTCAGGATTCTCGTGCTGATTCCATTCTCGCTGGCGCTGGTGCCCATCTTCGCTGCTGCCCGTGGCGAAGGATCGCGCGCCACGTGGGTCCTAGGTTCTCTGTGCACCCTGGTCGTGGCCGGTGCGGCCGCCATGGCGAGTCAGACGCCTGCATTTGCAGCGAACCATCCGCGCGGTCTCAACATCACCTACTACGACGACCGCTCGACGAAGCCGCGCTGGCTGGTCGATTTCATCGGCTCGCCGGATGCAGCTTTCTTGACGGCACAGGGGTTTTCGCAACGGGACGAGGATTACCTCCAGTTCGGTCTTCTGAAGGCGAAGGGGAGGTTCAAGCCTGCCACCGCGCAGGACCTTCCTGCGCCGAGCTTCACGATGAAGGATGTCGCGACGCGTGAAGGTACGACTGTGGTGCGAGGCATATTGCGCAGCGGACGCGGCGGCTTTCTCCTCGGCGCCGGCGTCGCGCCCGGCTCCGGCATTCAATCGATTCTTCTCGACAATCAGCGGGTCATCGGCGCCGAACAACTCAGGGATAAGGAGCCGATGCTGATTCGGTTCTGGGGTTTGGGAACGCGGGAGGTGCCGATGGAGGTTGCATTCGACGCGAATGCCACGCCGAAGCTGGTCCTGTTCGAACGTTCGCCATTGCCGGATTCGGAGGAAGGGCGTTCGCTCGCAGCCGCGAGGCCCGCTGATGCAGCTCCCGCGTATACCGGCGACTCGGCAGTCGTTTTCGTGACGCTTTACCTGAAGCCGTAGAGCGAGTGCAGCAACCGGATGGTTCCGGATCACAACGAACGGAAGGCGCCACGATCGGGCATTGCCCGAAACGCCGCGGCCGAGCGCACATTGCAAAGGCCCCACCGAAGTGGGGCTACCGTGAGGGGCTTGTACGGGTTACTGCCTGCGGCGACGCGAGGCTGCGAATCCGGCCAGTCCGAGGCCGAGTAGTGCGAGCGTGGCGGGTTCGGGGACGGCTTGCACGTTGTTGTAGACGCCGATAAGACCTACGGGCGCCGCAGCGCTGGGCGCGAACGTGATGACCTGCGCGTTCGGGTTTGCGCCGAAGAGGCTAACGGTATTGCCGTTGTTGTAATAGAGCTGAGAGACGCCGGTCAACAGGGGGGCGAGTCCCGACGTGGGAATCACTCCGGTGATCCCGTTGTAGTTGGGACCGAAGTCGAGGCCAAAGCCATGCAGGAACGAATCCCACGCGTTGGCGTCATCGATCGACGCGGTGCCGGCGGCGATGTAGGCGCTGCCGCCACCATTGACGTAGGCCGTAAGTACCGCGTCGTTGTAGTTGAATTGCTGGCCGCCCAGGAATACGCCATCAAACGCGGAAAGCGTGGCGGCATTGAACGTGCCCGTGCTTGTCGTCACCGTACAGCCGGCGCCGGTCAACGCGGCGTTGAAGTTCGATTCGGTGAAGCCAAAGTTGCTCGAGTAGATGAGGAGGTTGCACGCTCCGCCGTTGCTGTTCATGTAATTGGCAACGTTCTGGACGAACGCGGTGGTCGGTCCCGCACCCGCACTGCTGAAGCCGGTATTGGACAGCGTCCACTCATCGTTGTTGGCGATGATCCGTCCCGCGGAAGCGGCGGTCACCATGCCCAGTGCGCACGCTGCCACCGCCAGTTTCTTTCCGAATCGAATCATTTCGCACCCCTTGCAAATCGTTTGTTGAATACAAGCAAGTTCCATGCTCACAGGGCAATTGGCAGTTGAATCAGCAAGTTGCAGAGAATTTTTTCGGGTTGATTCCGCAAGTCTGTAAAGATGCCCGACGGCTGCAGCTCGAAACCGATCAATTTGCTGCGATTTCCCGGCTCTTCAATGCAACCGCGTTCATGCAGTAGCGCAGACCGCTTGGCGGTGGCCCATCGGGGAATACGTGGCCCAAGTGCGCGTCGCAGATATTGCAGGCAGCCTCTACTCTCGTCATCCCGTGGCTTTCATCGACATGGTAGGCAATGAGATTCTCAGCCAACGGCTGGGTGAAAGATGGCCAGCCCGTTCCGGACTCGAACTTCCCCTCTGCGTCGAACAGGACGGTTTCGCAACAGGCGCATTGATAGATGCCTGGCTTGAACAGTGAGCACATCTCGGAGCTGAAAGCGCGTTCGGTTCCAGTCTGTCGGGTCACCGCAAACGCCTCCGCGCTCAATAGCTGGCGCCATTCATCGTCGGTCTTGTGGATCTTACGATCCGGCGCCGGGTTGCCATTACGGGCGTAGTGAAGAATATCCTTCCATTTCAGCATGCAGTCTCCAATCCAAGGGGAGCGCGATGAATCTGGCACCCGAAGGTCACTGCAATCGGGTCTTGTTTTTTTGGCCAGAACCGCGGTCCGCGCATTTCAACTGGTGGAAAAGCCGGGGGTCGCCGGCTCTGTCCAATCCATCGACCTACTTGCTCTGCCGCGCCGACCACTTCCGGAGCGCGTCAAGCGTGTATTCGACGTGCTTTTCGGGGTTGAGCGACTTGTAGGCATATACCACATGCCCGTCAGGCGCAATGACATAGGAAATCCGATCAGCGTACTCGGGACTGATGGCCAGGATCGCGTCGTAGGACTTCATGATGCTCTGGTCCCTGTCCGCGGCCACTGCGAATTTGCTGCGGCACTCGCTGACGGAAAATTTGTTCAACGTGTCGATATCGTCGTGCGAAACACCGATCACCGAGGCACCCAACCCGCTATACGCGTCCACCGCATCGGCGAAATCGTGCGCCTCGATCGTGCATCCGGTTGTGAACGCAGCAGGGTAGAAATACAGGACGACGGGTCCCTTCTTCAAAGCTTCGGCGAGCGAAAACGTGAAAACATTGCCGGCGAGAGATGCCGGGGCCTGGAAATCAGGCGCGGGGTCGCCCGCCTTCAGCGCCGCGAGCGACGAACCCGAAACTAGTCCGGTGATGAGTGCGAGAACTGCAATGCGCTGCTGCATCGTTGGGCTCCCATGGAATGACAAGGTGGGCCTCGGCGTGCTCCGCCGGTACGGGAAATGCAATGTTAATTTGGATCGTTGGACAATTGCAAAAGTTTCTTCGGCGCCGCAGCTTCAATTCGCGGCCGCATGCGCAAGCGGTCGCGCATTCCGCACGTGGGGATTGAGGGTTGTCAGAATGGCGAACGCGAGATACCAGAGCGTGAACGTGAGGATGGTTGGTACGGCACCGATCCATTCGAGCAAGAAGCCGGAAATCGCCGCGCCCAAGGGCATGAAGCCGAACGCAATTAGTCTGAAGGTACTGTTAACACGGCCTTGCAGGGCATCTGGAATGAGTGATAGTCGATAGCTGAACTGAACAACGTTATAGATCGGGGACATTGTGTAGATCAATGCGTAGATCGCCCCGAGCAGAAAGAACTGAGGAACCAAGGCGTAAAGCGGAAAAAGCAGCGCCTCCAGCCAGATCACGGCGATGATGACCTGGCCGAATGAGAATCTCTTCTGGATTCGTCCGCCAATCAGCGAGCCGATGATGCCGCCAATTCCACCGATGCTGAAGATCAACCCGATCTCGACATCGCGCGCGCCCATTTCCTTGGCGAGGACGATTACGATTAGCGGGACCGCGGCATTTACCAGATTCAAGCCGCCGGTTAAGAATGCCATGTACCGGATCAGCGGCTTGTGCCAGAGCCAGCGCAAGCCCTCGACAATTTCGACCCGCAAAGGAGTCGACGGAGTGGCTTTGGTCAGTCGGAATTCCATCTTGATGAGCAGCAACGAGACGACTGACATCACGTAGGAGATCGCATCAGCGAGGAAGGGCGCGCTCTTTCCAAACGATTGATACAAGAACGTACCGATTGAGGGACCGACAATGTGCACGGCGCCAAATGCGGCCTCGTTCTGTGCCGCGGCTTGTGGTAGCAGCGCGGCGGGGACGACGCGCGGCAACGCAGCGACCTCCGCGATATTGAAGAAGACGAACAGGCTTCCTTCGACGAAAGCCACCAGGTAGATTTGCCAGATAGTCAGGGCGTCCAACCACACGGCGACCGGCACGGTGAGGACAGCAATCGCGCGCCATACGTCGCAGATGATCATCACGCGTTTGCGGTCCCAACGATCTATTAGCGCTCCCACCGGCAGGGAGAAGATCAGATACGGGGCCGCGCGAAGCGCCGACGCGACGCCCGCTGCCGCAGGCGAATTCGTCAACGCCAGTATCAGCAGCGGAAAAACTATCGACGACGCCGTTGATCCGAGGGTCGAAACGACCTGCCCGCTCCACAGCAGCATGTAGTCCCGGTTTTTCCAGAGCGGCGTTGCATGCGCTATGGGGCCTCCAGCGTCTTTGCGAAGGGCGGACTATCCGGCACTACGCAACGCGTAGTTCATATCTGCCATCTGAACGGCCCGCCCATTGGAAGCTCAAAAATACTACGTCTCCCAGCAACGCTCAATCCCATCCTGCGCATGGCCGTTCCGGCAGAAGCGCTGCGAGCAATGACTGAAGTAGACTGCGAGGCGCAACGACCGCAGTTAGCCGATGCCAGTCAATTGACAACCGCCGGAGACCACGCGGCATCCTTGGCGCTACAGGGCATCTGCTGGCAAAGACAAAGGCCCCGGTTCGGGGCCTTTGTCTTGCATCAAGCCGCTGTCGCAAGCATGCCGTGTAATGACCTACTGATTTCCTGCTCAAGTCATAATTCCGAAGAGGACATGACATGAGCGCAGTGATGGAAGAAGACATCAAGCGGTGGACGGCGCGGCGCAAGGCCGCGCTGGTACTGGAAATAATCCAGGGCAAGACGACGGTGGCGGAGGCGAGTCGATCCTTCGACATAACGCCTTCGGAGATCGAGGAATGGGTGGAGGAAGGCAAGCGCGGGATGGAGAACGCGCTGCGCACGAAGCCCCTGGAGATCCGCGAGGAATACGAGCGGCAGCTCAAGGAACTCCAGGAAGCCTACGGTGAGGCGATGCTGGAGCTGCGTGCCCGAAAAAAATTGCAGTCCCTGCTGGGCGAGGACGAGAAATGATCGAGACGATCCGCCAGGGACTCAAAGCCGATGGAATCCACGTCTCGATCAACAAGCTGTGCCAGTGGTTCGCGGTGCCGCGGCGAACGGTGTATTACCGACCGACCAAGGCGGCGCCGAAGGTCGATGCCAAGTTTGCCGAGCCGATCAAGGTGATGATCGAGGAGAATCCGGCGTTCGGGTATCGCACCGTGGCGCACCTGCTCGACTTCAACAAGAACACGGTGCAGCGGATCTTCCAACTCAAGGGCTGGCAGGTGAAGAAGCGCCCCGTTGGCTTCCGGCCGCGGGTCCAGGCGCTACCCTCGGTGGCGCGGGCCCCGAATGAGCGCTGGGCAACCGACCTGTGCCGAATCTGGGCTGGGCGCGACCACTGGACCACTTTGGCCTTGGTGATCGATTGCCATACCCGGGAACTGTTGGGCTGGCATCTGTCGCGCTCGGGTAAGGCCAAGACTGCCGAATCGGCCTTGGAGCAGGCGTTGATTGCGCGGTACGGCACTTTAGGTCGAGTGGCGAATCCATTCTTGCTGCGCAGTGACAATGGCCTGGTCTTCACCAGTCGCAGCTACACCGCGCTGGTGCGCAGTTATGGCCTACGTCAGGAGTTCATCACGCCGCATACGCCCGAGCAGAACGGCATGGTGGAACGGGTCATCCGGACCTTGAAGGAACAATGCGCGCATCGACATCGTTTCGAAACCCTGCAACACGCCAGCCGCGTAATCGGCGACTGGATCAGTTTCTACAACCACCGCCGCCCGCACCAAGCTTTGGGCATGAAAACGCCGGCGGCAACCTACGCATTAGCAGCCTGACCTGAGCAGAATCCGCTGGGTCATTACAGCCGCGCGTATCAGACGTCCAGGTTGCGCACGCCTAACGCATTGGACTCGATGAACGCGCGCCTCGGCTCGACCTGTTCGCCCATCAGCGTTGAGAAGATTTCCTCGGACGTTATGGCGTCCTCGATCTGCACGCGCAGCAGGCGGCGCACCTTCGGGTCCATCGTCGTTTCCCACAACTGCGCCGGATTCATTTCGCCCAGGCCCTTGTAGCGCTGGATCCCGGTGCTGTTGCGCGCCTCGGCCAGCAACCAGTCGAGCGCATCCTTGAAGGAGCGGATCGCCAGTTGCTTTTCGCCGCGGCGAATGATCGCGCCCGGGTGCACGAGCCCTTGCAGCACGTCGGCCGCGGCGCGAATCTGTGCCGCATCGCCGCTCGCCAGGAAGTCACCATCGATCGCCGTGACGTGCGGTGTGCCGTGGTGCATGCGGACAATCACCAGCCGGCGCGTTTCGGTCGTGGCGTCGTAGCGCGCCTCGACCGTGACATCCTCGTCGCCGATTGCCTGTTGCAGCGCCTGCGCGCTCGCGCGCGCGGAAGCTTCGGAAGTCAGGTCCACGCGCACCCCGTTCAGCATCGCGTGCAGACCCTGCGGATCGGTGAGGCGCGCGACGCGCTCGATGACCGCTTCGGCCAGCAGGAATTCGCGCGCGACGTTCGCGAACGTGTCCGCGGCGAGCGGTGATCGACCCGGGCCGGGCGTCAGTTCGGCACCCTTCAACGCGAATTTGAGCAGGTGCTGCTTGAGTTCGTGGTCGTCCTTCAGGTAGACCTCTTCCTTGCCCTGCTTGGCCTTGTACAGCGGCGGCTGCGCGATGTAGATGTGGCCGCGTTCTACCAGTTCGGGCATTTGCCGATAGAAGAACGTGAGCAGCAGTGTGCGGATGTGCGAACCGTCGACGTCCGCGTCGGTCATGATGATGATGCGATGGTAGCGCAGCTTATCCGCGTTGAAGGCGTCCTTGTCCTCCTTGTCGCCGGCCGGCTTGCCGAAGCCCGTGCCGAGTGCCGTGATCAGCGTGACGATCTCCTGCGACGAGACGAGTTTCTCGAATCGCGCGCGCTCGACATTGAGGATCTTTCCCCGCAACGGGAGGATTGCCTGAAACTTGCGATCGCGACCCTGCTTCGCCGAACCGCCGGCGGAATCGCCCTCGACCAAGTAGATTTCGCACAAGGCCGGGTCGCGTTCCTGGCAATCGGCGAGCTTGCCCGGCAGCCCCATGCCGTCGAGCACGCCTTTGCGGCGCGTCAGATCGCGTGCCTTGCGTGCCGCTTCGCGTGCGCGCGCCGCATCGACGATCTTCGAGCAGATGATCTTCGCGTCTGCCGGCTGCTCCAGCAGGAACTCGGACAGCTTGGCCGACACCACTTCCTGCACGATCGGCTGCACTTCGGACGAGACCAGTTTGTCCTTGGTCTGCGAGGAGAACTTCGGCTCGGGAACCTTCACCGACAGCACGCAGGTCAGGCCTTCGCGCATGTCGTCGCCGGTAGTCTCTACCTTGGCCTTCTTCGCGACTTCTTCCTTCTCGATGTAGCTGTTGAGCGTGCGCGTCATGGCCTGGCGCAGCCCCGTCAAGTGTGTGCCGCCATCGCGCTGCGGGATGTTGTTGGTGAAGCACTGCACGCTCTCGGCGTAGGAGTCATTCCACTGCATCGCCACCTCGACGATCACGCCGTCCTTTTCGCCGACCGCGTGGAATATCTTCGGATGCAGCTTTTCCTTCGTCCGGTTCATGTACTCGACGAAGCCCTTGACGCCGCCCGAGTAGGCAAAATTCTCGCTCTTGCCGTCGCGCTGGTCGATCAGCTCGATCTTGGTACCATTGTTGAGGAACGACAGTTCGCGGATGCGCTTGGCGAGGATCTCGAAGTGGTATTCGATGTTGTTGAAGGTTTCCGAGGAAGCCATGAAATGGACTTCGGTGCCGCGCCGGTCGCTCGGTCCCACGACCGCGAGCGGCGATACGGCGACGCCGTGGCGGAATTCCATCTGGTGGAACTTGCCGTCGCGCCAGATCTTCAACTTCAGCCAGGTCGACAAGGCGTTGACGACGGACACGCCGACGCCGTGCAGCCCGCCGGACACCTTGTAGCTCTTGTTGTCGAACTTGCCGCCGGCGTGCAGCTCGGTCATCACGATTTCCGCCGCCGAGCGCTTTTCCTCGTCGCCTTCCTTGATGTCCGTCGGGATGCCGCGGCCGTTGTCGGTCACGCTGACGGAGTTGTCGGCGTGGATGACGACCTTGATGTCGTCGCACCATCCCTGCAGTGCTTCATCGATGGCGTTGTCGAGGACTTCGAAGACCATGTGGTGCAGGCCCGTGCCGTCCGACGTGTCGCCGATGTACATGCCGGGGCGCTTGCGCACCGCGTCCAGGCCCTTGAGGATCTGGATGCTGGATGAATCGTAGTCGCCGCCGTTGGTCTGCCCGTTGGGCTGTGGCTGCGGCTGCGGTAGGGATTGCGGCAAGGGTTGCGCTGGTGTCATTCGGGTTTTCTTCCGTTACTGGGGAGAAATGTTCATCCCCGCCAAAACAACTGCGCCGACGGGGGCGTCGGCGCGCGTTGCGTTCTCATTGCGCAGGCACGCACGCCATCAAATGCGCATGGGCATCACGACGTACTTGTAGTCGTCGCGATCGGGCATCGTCACCAGCGCGCTGGAGTTCGCATCGCCGAAGGCAAAGCGCACTTTGTCGACGCTGACGTTCTGCAGCGCATCGAGCAGGTAGGTGATGTTGAAGCCGATGTCCAGCGGTTCGCCCTTGTAGTCGATCTCGAGCTCTTCCTCGGCTTCTTCCTGTTCGCTGTTGGTGCAGATGATCTTCATCTGGTCCGTGCCGAGCACGACGCGCACGCCACGGAATTTCTCGTTCGAAAGTATGGCTGCTCGTTGCAATGCGGCGAGCGCCACGACGCGGTCGAGTTCCACCATCTTGGTATGGCCGACCGGAATGACTCGGTTGAAATCGGGGAACTTGCCGTCGACGACCTTGGACACCAGCTCGACATTGCCGAAGTGAAAGCGCACCTGGTTGGCGAGGATGTCCAGCGTGACCGGGTCTTCGCTGTCGGCAAGCAGCTTGCCCAGCTCGAGTACCGTCTTGCGCGGCAGGATCACTTCCTGACGCGCGTAGTCGCCGGTCACTGCCAGACTGGCCCAGGACAGGCGATGACCATCCGTGGCCACGGCCTGCAGCGATCCCTTGTCGACAACGAGGAGCATGCCGTTCAGGTAATACCGGATGTCCTGCTGCGCCATGGCAAATTCGGCAAGCTTGAACAGCTTGCGCAGGTCGCGCTGTGGCAGCGACAACGTCTGCAGTTGGTCGGTGCCAAGGCTGATCCGTGGGTAGTCTGCGGCGGGCAGCGTCTGCAGGTTGAACCGCGACCGGCCGGCGCGCACAGTCATCTTGCTGCTCGTGACGTCGATGTTGAGCGTGGCATCGTCCGGCAGCGCACGGAGCAGGTCCTGCAGCTTGCGCGCACCCACAGTCGTGGCCTGGCCATCCGCGCCAGCAAGCGTACTGTGCGCGGTGATCTGCATCTCGAGATCCGTCGCGGTCACATAGAGATGGCCCTCGCGCTGTTCGATGAGCACATTGGCGAGGATCGGCAGCGTGTGCCTGCGTTCCACGATGCCGGAGACGGCCTGCAGAGGTTTCAGGAGCGCGTCGCGGGCGATCTGCTTTAGTTGCATTGTTTAACAATAAGAATAGTTAATAGGAGGCGGCGTCAATTCGGTATGGACGGGAAAACCGCTTGTGGTTCAGGGAGTTTCGGTGCTCCAAACCAGCGGGATAACTTCTGTCCTCACGGTGGATCGATTGGGGATCAAAATGCGCTTTCCGTGAAAGTCTCTTTTACCCACAAGCTATTCGTCCTAAACCTTTGAATTATACGCGCCAAACCTCATTTTTCATAGGGGAAATGGGGTATTGACCGGGTCCTTCCCCAAGGGGCAGCGGCGGCCGCGATCAGCTGCGCAACACCTGCAGCAGGAAGTTCACATCGTGGTTCATGTCGGGCAGGGATTCGCGGAGCTTGGCGACCTGCCGGCAGGCATGCAGAACGGTCGTGTGGTCGCGCCCGCCGAAGTTGCTCCCGATCTCGGGCAGGGACATCTGCGTGAGTTCCTTGGCCAGCGCCATGGCGACCTGCCGTGGCCGCGCCACGGCGCGCGAGCGTTTCTTCGAATGCATGTCGGAAATGCGGATCTTGTAGTAATCGGCAACGGTCTTCTGGATGTTGTCGATGGAGATCTGGCGATTCTGAACGGCGAGCAGGTCGCGCAGAGCCTCCTTGGCCAGCGCCAGGGAAATTTCCTGGCCATGGAAGTTGGAGTACGCCAGCACACGCTTGAGCGCGCCTTCCAACTCGCGCACGTTGGAGCGGATGTGCTTGGCGATGAAGAACGCCACCTGCTCGTCCATCCGCATGCCCGTCGACTGCGCCTTGGCGAGCAGGATGGCGACCCGCATTTCGAGTTCCGGCGGTTCCAGCGCGACGGTCAGGCCCCAGCCGAAACGGGAAATGAGCCGCTCCTCGATGCCTGCGATCTCCTTGGGGTAGGTGTCGCAGGTGATGACGACCTGCTTGTGTGCCTCGATCAGCGTATTGAAGAGGTAGAAGAATTCCTCCTGTGTACGGCTCTTGCCACCGAAGAACTGTATGTCGTCGATGAGCAGGAGATCGAGCGAACGGTAATGCCGCTTGAATTCGTCGAACGCCTTGTGCTGGTAGGCGCGGACCACGTCGGAAACATAGGTCTCGGCATGGATGTACCGAATCTTGGCCGCGGGGTTCTGAGCCAGGATGTGATTGCCGATGGCCTGGACCAGATGTGTCTTGCCCAATCCCACGCCGCCGTAAACGAAGAGTGGATTGTAGGATGTGGGGTGGTCGGCGACCTGCAGTCCGGCTGCCCGCGCCAACTGGTTGGCCTTGCCGGCGACGAAGGACGCGAAATTGAACCCGGGATTGAGGCTGGTGGCGTCGAGTTTCCTCGGGGCGGCCGGCGCTTGCGGGGCCGTCCTTCCGGGCACGGGCATGCCAACCCGCACCGAGCTATCCACAGGGGCTGGCGGTGGGGCGGGCCGGGGGACCCCCGGCCCTTCGGCGGCCATTCCCACGCGGATTTGGGGGGCGGCAGCAGCGTCCGCGACCGCAAACTCGATGGTGACCGGCGCGCCGGTCGCCTCGCGGGCGAGCGTCTCGATCCGGTTGCTGAACCGATCGCGAACCCATTGCAGGACGAAGCGATTGGGCGCGAGCAGTTTCAGCGTTCCGCCCTCGTCCGCGCAGGAGAGAGGGCGAATCCAGGTCGCGAATTGCTGCGGCGTCAACTCACGCTCGAAGGCAGAAAGGCACAAGGCCCAGGCGGGGGGTAGCAGGTCGGCGTGCATGCGGCAAACGGGTCCTTGGGGACTCTTGGTGTGGGTGAGTACGGCCCGGCGGACAGCAAATGCAGGGTTCGCGCTTCCGGCGCACGGGGCGCTTTCGGGATGTGGATTGTATGCCTCGACGTTCCAGTTATCCACAGGAATTCGCGGGGCGAATCGAACGCTTGGCGGGGCGGTTGGCCGGCCGCGCCGTTCACCGATAGTAATTGCTCGCACCCACACCGTGCAGTGGTGGATTGCTTCGGCGGGGATTGACAACGGGCGGTATAACGCGCTCTAATGTAAGGCTTTTCCAATGCATTTGCGCGACAACCTTTCAGTCAAGGCAGAAGATGAAACGCACCTATCAGCCCTCCAAGATTCGCCGCGCGCGGAAGCATGGTTTCCGGGCGCGCATGGCGTCGGTCGGCGGTCGCAAAGTGCTCTCGGCGCGCCGCGCCAAGGGCCGCAAGAACCTTACGGCCGTCTGACGATCGCTCTGCCGAATTCGACCGCAGTGCCCGACGCCCGGCTTCATGGCCGGGCGTTTCGCCTCACCGGCCCCGGCGCATTCGAGGCCGTGTTTCGGGAGGGGCGCCGTAGCGAAGGCCGCCACATGCAACTGGTCGCCGCTGCTGCAGCCAAGGTCCCGGGTCGCATTGGCTATGTCATCGCACGCAAGACCCTTCCCCGTGCCGTCGATCGCAATCGCCTGCGCCGCCGCTTGCGCGAAACCGTTCGCGCAATGCGTCCCGCGCTTGCGCCGTACGACGTGATCCTCCGCGTCAAACGGATCGCGAGCCGCACGGAGCTCGATGCCGCGGTGAGCGAAGCGGTGGACCTCCTGGCAGCACTCGTGGCGCGCCCGTGAAGGCGGTCCTGCTGACCGGCATCCGCGGGTACCAGTACCTGCTCCGTCCCATGCTGGGTTCGAATTGCCGGTTCGCGCCGAGCTGCTCCGATTTTGCGCGCGAAGCGCTCGAAAAACATGGTGCGCTGCTGGGTTCGTGGCTCGCTGTCAAACGCATTGCGCGTTGCCACCCGTATCATCCCGGCGGCTACGATCCCGTTCCCTGACGGGTCCTTCGCCGAAGGACCCGACACGCACCCGCCAGAGCTCCCATGGATACCCAACGCATCATCCTGTTCATAGTCTTTGCGTTCTCCTCGTTTCTGTTGTGGGGGGAATGGCAAAAGGCGCACACGCCACTCACGCCGCCGACGCAGCAGGCCACACCGGGCGCCAATCAGGGCACAGCCCCCGCGAAGGACCTGCCGGTACCGACCGCCAACAGCGCTGCTGTGCCCGCACCCGTGGCCGGTGCCGTGCCCGGACAAGTCGACACTGCGCCCAAGGGCCAGACGATCACGATCCGCACCGATCTCTATACGGCCGAAGTCGATACCGCCGGTGGCGTCATTTCGCTCGTCGCTCTCAACCAGCACCGCGACGGCCATGACGACGCGAAGCCGTATCTTGCCCTGCAGCGCAATGCGGAGCGCACCTATGTCGCGCAGGCCGGCCTGCTGGGCGAAGGACTGCCCAACCATCGCACTCCCTACGAGGCGCTGCCGGGTCCGCGCGAACTGGCGCCCGGCGCAGATCGCGTCGAACTGAAGCTCGCTGCCACGGCCGCCAACGGCGACAAGGTCACGCAGGTGCTGACGTTCCATCGCGGCAGCTACGTTATCGATGTGGCGTTCGACGTCACAAACTCCGGCACCGCGCCGCTGTCGCCCTACGCGTATTTCCAGCTCACCCGCGACATGAAACAGCCGGTCGTGCCGAGCTGGGGCGCGCCGTCTGCGTTCGTGGGTCCGGCGGTCTATACCGAACAGGGCAAGTATCAGAAGATCGAATTCGGCGACGTCGACAAGCTCGCCGCCGATCCGTCGCGCAAGCTGCCTTACCAGAAGACCGCCGACAACGGCTGGGTGGCGATGGTCGAGCATTATTTTGTCTCGGCGTGGACGCCCTCGGACGAGCTCAAGACGCCGCGCGAGTTCTATGCCAAGAAGCTCGACAACGGGCTCTATTCGGCCGGTGTCATCGTGCCGGTCGGCACCATTGCGCCCGGGGCCACCGGCGAAGTGCGCGTGCCGCTCTACGTCGGCCCGCAGGACCAGGAGTCGCTGGCCAAGACCGCCAAGGGCCTTGACCTGGTCGTCGACTATGGGATCTTCACGGTCATCGCGGCGCCGCTGTTCTGGCTGCTCAAATGGCTGTACGGAATCATCGGCAACTGGGGCTGGGCGATCGTGGTGATGACGATCATGATCAAGAGCGCGTTCTACCCGCTCAATCATGCCAGCGCCCGCTCGATGGCGAAGATGAAGGTCATCGCGCCGAAAATGAAGGCGCTGCAGGAGCAGTACAAGAACGACAAGCAGCAACTCCAGGTCAAGATGATGGAGATGTACAAGACGGAGAAGATCAATCCGCTTGGTGGCTGCCTGCCGATCCTGGTGCAGATTCCCGTGTTCATCGCGTTGTACTGGGTGCTGCTTTCCGCCGTCGAACTCCGCCATGCACCATGGATACTCTGGATCAAGGATCTTTCGGCACCGGACCCCTACTACGTCCTGCCCGTGATCTACGCGGTCACCGCGTACCTGCAGGTCAAGCTGTCGCCCACGCCGATCACCGACCCGGTGCAGGCGAAGGTGATGCAGATCATGCCGGTCGCGTTTTCGGTGCTGTTCCTGTTCTTCCCGTCGGGCCTCGTGCTGTACTGGCTCGTCAACAATTCGCTGCAGATCTTCCAGCAATGGCACATGAACCGCGTCATCGGCAACGAGGCGGCGGCTGCGACAGCCAAGCGGCGCTGAAAGGCGACATGGTGCAGGCAGGCGGGCCGGCATCATGTCGGCCCGTTTCGTTTCCGGCGGGCGATACGCTATAAATGCGAAATGCGTGCATCCATCCCGCCGCCCACGATCGCCGCCATCGCCACGCCGCCCGGGCGCGGCGGCGTCGGCATCGTGCGTGTCTCGGGGGGCAACCTCGCCGAGATGATCGTCGGCGTGATCGGCGCAGTGCCAGCGCCGCGGGTCGCTACCGTCGCGACTTTCCGCGACGCGCATGGCGCGCCGCTCGATCAGGGCCTTGCGCTGTACTTTCCGGCCCCCGGTTCCTACACGGGCGAAACGATTCTGGAATTGCACGGACACGGCGGACCCGCGGTGCTGCGCCTGATCCTGGCGAGATGTGTCGAGCTGGGCGCGCGCATCGCGGACCCGGGCGAGTTCACGAAGCGCGCCTTCCTGAACGGCAAGCTCGACCTGGCCCAAGCCGAGAGCGTCGCCGACCTCATCGATGCCGCGACGGCGACCGCCGCGCGCGCAGCGGCGCGCAGTCTGACCGGCGAGTTCTCGCAGGAGGTGCGGCAGCTGGTCGAGGCACTGATCGAATTGCGGATGTATACCGAGGCCACGCTCGATTTTCCGGAAGAGGACCTCGAGTTCCTGCGCGCAGGCGATGTGGTCGCGAAGTTGGCGGGCATTCGCGCGACTCTCGTGCAGGTTCTTGCGCGGGCCAACACGGGTGCGTTGTTGCGCGATGGCCTTACCGTCGTGCTGGTCGGGCGCCCCAACGTCGGCAAATCGAGCCTGCTCAACGCGCTCGCGCGCGAGGAGGCCGCCATCGTCACGCCGGTAGCCGGCACCACGCGGGATACAGTCGAGCGCCGCGTGGAAATCGCGGGCATTCCGCTGATGATCGTCGATACGGCGGGACTGCGCGACACCGCGGATCCCGTGGAAGCGATCGGCATTCAACGCACCTGGGCGGCGGTCGAGCGCGCGGATCTCGTGCTGCTGCTCGTCGATGCGCGCGCAGGTGCCGATGCGCTGGATGTGGAAGATCAGGCGATCCTTGCCCGCCTGCCGCGTGAAATGGCGCGCGTGGTAGTGCACAACAAGGCCGACCTTGCGCAAATCACGCCGACGTCCGCGATGCGCGAGAACGAGGGAACCGCGCGTCGCCATGTCTGGATATCCGCCAATGTCGGCGCCGGCATCGATTTGCTCGAGCGCGAAGTGTTGTTTGCGGTAGGCGTCGAGGCTACCACCGAAGACACGTTTCTCGCGCGTGAGCGCCATGTGCACGCGTTGCGGGAAGCGGCGGAGCACCTCGCCGCGGCGACCGCCCAGGTGGCGCTGGATCCTCCGCCCATCGAGTTCTTCGCCGAGGAATTGCGGGAAGCGCAAGGCGCACTGTCCGCGATCACTGGCGAATTCACCGCGGACGATCTGCTCGGCGTCATCTTCGGACGCTTCTGCATCGGAAAATAGGTTGGGGTTTGCCGACTTCCGGCAAACGCCGCTGGCCGACTTTTACTGCAGTTCTGTCCCGACCCGTTCACGAGCGCCACTTCCTATGCCGGGCTCAAGCAGGGATTTTCACCGTCGCGTGCCTCGCCTGCCGCTTCTCGAGAGCTCGTTGATAGAGCTCGATGTCGCGTTCATGAAATGCCTCGATCAGCCTGCGCAGTCCTTCATCGAGTTCGTACTCCTTGCCTTGCGCAGCGCCAACATTCACGCGTTGTGGCTCCACCGGGACGCCCAGGAAACGCTCGGCGAAATACGCCAAATCCTCTTCGTAGTATTCGGTCACCCCTATGAAATCGAAATTCTCGATCGGGAAGGCCCACAGGAACTGGGCATATGTGTTCCGCATCTCATCGCCCAGGCAAAATCGTTTGACGGACCAGTTTTCCTCGAGCATCTTTCGGCGAAGCGGCGGTGCTGTCCCGGGTTGATCCGTCTTCCTCCAATAGTGGTAGTGGGACAGGAGCCTTTGAATCGGATCACGCACCCACGTGACGAACGTGAGATCCCGTCGTGTCGCCAGGAGCAAATACTTCACCGGAAGAAAATGTCCATGAATGCATTCCACTCCGGCAAGGTCGGCCTCCGCATTGGATAGACTCGCCTCCAGCGCCGCCCTTTGCCGTTCATACCTGGGTGTGTTTATCGGAAAGCTGCCGTAGTCCTCCAGCAGCGAGTCCCCAAAACGCGTTTCAAGAGCGGCCTGGAAACTCTTACCCGCGGTTTTCGGCAGGTGTACGGAAATGATCATTGTCGATTCGTGGTCCGTCGCTCGGCTGTCCGCAGACAGGAAACCGGACGAAGAGAATTTTCAAACGTATCTCGCGGTGCGGTCGAGCGATAGAATTGGGGGATGTTGCGCTTGTCGGACCCCGCGTGGAATTTCACTGCACCCAGCGTCGTCCCATTGGACATACGCCATCGGGGGTAGCCGCGAACGCCGTCGGGCACGAGGCGATTGTCGCCAGGGTCGAGTGCCTCGACGAACGCTAGTCAACCGCAACTCCTTGCACGCCCGCATTGCAGAACACCTCGGCAGCAACGCTTAGTGGCCGCCGGTTCCCTCGTTTATCCAGACCTGCACGTGCGGGATCGGCAGCGATTTTTGCGTGACCTTGGCGGCGCCCGGTCCCGAACGCTGCGAAATTTTTCCGGTCGCTCCGCCGGTGGTTACCAGGATATCGGGTCGCCCATCGCCGTTCATGTCGGCCAGCTTGATCCCCCAGATCACCTCAAGGCCAACGGACGGCAGATTGGTAACTCGCCGTTCGCTGAAGCCTCCCTTGCCATCGCCCCAGCGCACGAACAGTCCGTGCGGGTCCCACTCGTAGTTCGGCTCCGCCGACAGTGCGCCGCCGATGACCACATCGACGTTGCCATCGCCATCGAGGTCACCCAACGCGATGGCCTGAGCGCCGCCTTTCAGCTCCGGCATCATGTCGATCGGACCTTGCCAGGTGCCATCCGCGTTTTGCAGATAGGCCTCCGCACCGTTGACATTGTTGGCGATCGCAATATCGGGGCGACCGTCGCCATTGATGTCGCCGACGGCGATCCTGCCGTAAATGCCGCCAAGCGTCGACTTGACCAGGCCAACCGACTGGTCCGCGAAATGCCCTTTGCAATCTCCTCGCCACACCCGGGGCCCGATGTAATAGCTCGCGACGACATCGAGACATCCGTCTCCGTTCATGTCCAGCAACTGGAGATCGAACGCCCAGCCGCCCATATAGACGTCTCCCGGGTCCGCCTGATCTCCGCTGGGCAATCCGGAGCCTTTGACTTCCTTCCAGTTCTTGCCGGTTCCGTCCCCCAGGTAAACCGTCAGCCCTCCCTGGTCCGAGCTGCTGACCACCATGTCTACGAATCCGTCGCCATTGACATCGCCAACGGCGACCGCTTCAGCGCCCTTGAAGCCCTCGTCATCGCGCTCCTTCGCTTTGGCGCTGCTGCTGAATTCGCTGGTCAGGCCCTCCGTGACGGCCCGCCAGTTTCCCTTGCCGTCCCCCAGAAAGACATAGACGCCTTCGCAATGGTCCGCCACCACCAGATCGAGAATGCCGTCTTTGTTGACATCGCCGAATTGGAGTCCTCCACCGCAGGAACGGCGCGTTGCCAACCCCCGGGACGAATCGCGCCATACGCCTTGGCCGTTCCCGAGGAAGACCCGTGCGCCCTTCTCCAGACGGGGATTGACGGCAAAGTCCAGGAAACCATCGCCATTGACATCCGCAATAGCCGGCGCACTTTTCCAGAAGCCATCCATCGGCAGGCCATCGGAAGCGAGCCTGAACTGAATCGGCGCCGCTTGCGCCGATGGAGTCGACCTCTTCGCGTCGCCGGAAATGGATGGTGCGGCGTCCCGACGCGGTTCGCTGCTGCAGCCCAGCACCAGCAACGCGATCGACGCCCATGCGTAACCGGCTCGTCCGCGACCCTTCATCGTCTCAGGTCCAATGTTCAATCGGGGCTCTTCCTTGTCGGCGGTCAGTTGAGTACGGACGTGTTGAGATACCAATCGCCATCCACCTTGACCCAAGGCTCGATCACCTTTTGCTCCATCGGCGTCATCTTTGAGACGGAGGGGTCGTTGAATTTGTACAGGAATGCGATGCTGGCGCGGGCTGCGCTGCCGGTTACCTCGACCCATTCCACTTGGGGGGTGATATACAAGAATCTCGCCTTGTTATCCAGGAATTTCTCGAGCGGAACTCGAGCGCGGTACTCGGGCGGCATGTAAGAGTAGACGCTCTTCCAGTCCTGTTCGGCCTTGGCCTTCCAAAGCCCGGCAGTCCTCTTGGCCAGTGCCGCTTCATCCGCAGCCGGACGAAGCCGCGGAGGAACTTCGGGCCATCGATCGCGCTCGTCGAGGGGGATGGGGTGCCATCCATCAACGTAGCGCCAGAGGTGCCATGTGTCGCCCGGCCGGCCAGGCGACGGGTACCGCGGGAACATCCATTCGAATTTCACGTGCACCCAGGCCAAGTCCTGCGCAAACTCGATTTCCCCGACCTCCGCCACCAGGTAGCGCACGGGCCCCACCTCCTTGCGCAGCTTCACATAGTCATCGCGGGTGATGGTGTTCTGCTCGGCAGGCAACAACATGCCATAGACGGCTTCGTAATCCGGCTTTACTTCCGCCGCCCAGAATCGCCTCGCCAGAGGCTCGAGCGATTGCGTATCGACCGCTGCGGCTGCTGCCGCCATGCTCACGACCAATACGGCAATTGCCCAGAAAAAATTCAACGAACGCTTCATTCGAAATCGCCTGGTAGACATCAAAACCGCGGATCTCTTCGACAAATCCTGCCCACGCACGGCCTGCCTGCGTGGCCGCAATTATAACTGCGCTTCGGTGCCGGGAATATGATTTTGTGGCGTTGCCGACGCAATCGATGTTGTCGGCCGACGGACGTACATCCGCTGCGGGCATTGGTGCACCCGGAAAGCTTGCCGGGAAGCCTGTGCGCAGACGCGCTGGCGAACATAAAAGGAAGGGCGAAGACCGAACATCGGTACCTCGCCCCTCCGTACATCGAGCCAAACCAACTACATCAAACCAACCTGCATTTCCCTGTCGGAGTCATCCAGTCCACTACATCGTGAACCGTCTGAGACTCTGATTATTGTGCCACTAACGACGAGTCAGGAGGGCTGGTGTCGTACAGGATGGCGGCAGATATGGAACCGCGACCCGTCAGGTTGGTGCTGCGGAAATTGCCGCCGCCGTTCGCCTGCTCAATGACGCCGACGTACGCGCTTTTCACAGTGCTAACACCGCACCACTGCGTATCAGCCGTGGTTTCGATGCGGAAATAACCAGCTTCCGTACCGAGGCCAAGCGTCGTCGTAAACGGCCACGTGAGTGCGGGGAAGCTCGTCTCGAACCAGCTGTCAGAACACCAATGCTGGCTCGTGCGCGAGTTCTCGTCCTGGTTGAAGAACGTCCACGTCAACTTGGTTATGGTCGGCGTGTAAGCCTGGCGCAGGTCCTCATTGCAGGAGGCAAGCGTTACCCGAGTGAAGTTGTTTGCGATGTTTCCGCTTGCATAGAAGTTGCCAAGCAGAATGTTCGGACACGCGTCGTAGTCGGTATTGTCCAGACCCAGTTTACCCGGTGTAAGCGTGGTACCTTCGGGCGTCCCTAAACTCCAGAACGCAGTTGCCGAGTACTCGCCGGCTTGCCCGTTGCCGAGGAATACGGAAGCCGTGCCGTACAGGTGATTGTGGGTCTTTTGTGTGGAGCCATCATCGGTGATCGCCCAGCACTTCAATTCGCCCTGTTGCCTGACGGCATCGGTGAAGACGCCAAACGGCGGGGCGACGTTTCCTGCAAGCTTCTGAGTGCCAGCATAGACTCGGCCGTCCGATGCCCACCACGAAATCGGCTGGTTATGGGTGATATTGATCGTGAAGTCCAGGAAGTGCTTCTTCCCACGAAGCCCAATAGCCGGCGTGGTATTCGGCGTGTCCAATGCGTCGCTGGTCGCGTAATAGCACTTCAGCAGCACGCCACTGGCGCTGTCATTGGTAAGAGTGATGAGCGTGTCTGTGTTTCCGCCAACCCGAATGTTCGGGTAAATCAACAGACTACCCTTCTGGTCAACGTGGCCAGTCGGATTCCCGGCAAACGCCGTCGTGCTCAACGCTGCGGTGCTCAACACGCCAACCGCGACAATTGATGCCATTCCCAATCCTAAAGTCTTCCTCTTCATAGCCACTCCCTCTTGAAAAAACGGATGACTGGATCGATTGCCGGCAATCATTGTTAACCCACCCCCCTCAGAACCATCGGGGTAACATCAAGGTCACAACTCTTGTTGGCGATCTACAGCCTCGGTTGCAAAACGTTCGAGGCAAACACAATAAGCATATTGGATGCCACAAAGTTGGTCGTACAAGATGACGATGTTTTTAAAGGAATTTTTGAGAGCGGGCTGGTGCAACTCGGTTGCCACGCGATCCCAATTGTAAAAAATTTCGACATGGTTTCCACTGCCAAATTGTCTTCAACACATTGACTGCATGCTACAAGGAGGCGTTTGCACGGCTTCCACAACCGGGGCCGACGCCCCGCGGGAGCTTGCGGTCGGCTAAGTCATGCATTCTTCGCCTCCTTGCCGGCTCAATGCTTCCGGTCTTCCGGCGCTGGAAACGGGAGTGTCCTTCGCCAGCGAGACAGCAAACTCGCATCCTGTCGTAGCGGACGCGTCCTTGATACGCAAGCTCGCCAGGTCAACGGCATGCAGATCGGAAAGCAACCGGCGGCCCTGCCGGCTTGGCGTGCCCAAGTCGATTGCGGTGGGATCACGGCGGCGAGTTCACGTCGAAGGCGATCGAGAAGTGGACCCGACAGCGGGGTGTGAAACTCGATTTCATTCGACTTGGCAAGCCAAATGAAAACGCGCTCTTGTAATCGCTCGACGCGATGACGGCCTGAATGTCGATCAATTCACGTCGAGCGAGGACGCGCGGCAGAAGATCGAATTACTGGCAGCAGGATTACAATCCAGTTCGACTCCACAGCACGCCGTGCGACCTGACCCCACCGAGTACGCGCAGCGCTGCGTAAAGGGCGCCGACAGGCTCACTCCCCGCCCGGTATTGTCACTTCGCAGGCAGATACAATCGCGCTTGCCATCTGGAATACGTCCCTGTGAAAAAAGACGCACGCGCCATTGTCGTTCTGGGAATGCACCGCGGTGGAACCAGCGTCCTTGCGAAAGCCATGCAGACACTTGGGGTATCTGTTGGGGACAGTTTTCTTGATCCCAACGAGTGGAATCCCAAGGGCTATTTTGAGCATCCGGACATTGTTCGCCTGAATGACAAGTTGCTGGGCCTTGTCGGTGACCGCTGGGACAGCCTGGCCTTGCCATCGTGGGAAGAGTGGCAGCCGCTAGCTGAGCCATACCAGATCGAGGCGCTCGAAATACTCGAAAGAGATTTCGGCGGAGCAGTGATGTGCGGAATCAAGGATCCTCGGACCAGCCGGCTCCTGCCTTTCTGGCAGTCCGTGTTCAAGCGCGCGGGGTTGCAGGACTGCTACATCGTTGCGCTACGCAATCCGATCAGCGTAGCCCGCTCCCTGGCGGCCCGCGATGGCTTTGCGCCGGAGAAATCCTATCTGCTATGGGTGCTGCACCAGTTTGC
The DNA here is from genome assembly GCA_963829415.1 of uncultured beta proteobacterium. Taxonomy (GTDB): domain Bacteria; phylum Pseudomonadota; class Gammaproteobacteria; order Burkholderiales; family Casimicrobiaceae; genus VBCG01. Next base: position 1,018,135 of record CAWHII010000001.1, read on the forward strand.
TGCGATCCGTGACACCGAGAACCTGCCGAGGACGGTGGTCGACTACGATGCGCTGATCGCCAATCCAGAGGCAGAACTGGGACGGATTGCCGCTTTCCTGGACATACCTGTCACGAGAGCGATCCAACGCAGGTTCACCGATTACTCGGAGGCCTTCCTGTCGGATTCGCTGCGGCATAGCGTTCACGATCCCGCTGAAGTGCGGGACGATCCTCGCGCAGGCGAGCTGGTCGGCAAGGCCTACGAGCTGTTGCGCAAGCTTGCCCAGGACAAGATAAGCACGCCACAGGACAGGCGCTCATTCACGCGTGAGTGGCGCGCGCTCGGACAAGTCCTGTACGACGCCACCCCGATGCTCCGTTATCTGGACGACTGCGAAAATCAGATTGAAGCCCTGACATCCGAGCCGGGAAGGCCCTTGTTCGTTCCGGTGGAGCTGCCGGCCGCCGGCACGCGAACAGCCTCCGCGGACGGGATCGAGATGACGGCCAACGAGGCGGAGGTTCAGAAAGTTGGCGTTCCGACAATACCCATCTCGGCGATTTCCGATCTCCGCGTCTCGGTCGTCATTCCACTCTACAACCACGAGAGATACATCGAAGCGGCGATAGAAAGCGTTTTTGCGCAGACCGTCCGCCCGGCAGAAATCATCATCATCGACGACGGCTCCACCGACGGCTCCGTCGAAAGGGTGCGCCAATTGTGCAAGGATCGACCAGACGTCATTTTCTGGTCGTGGTCCAATCAAGGGGCCCACCATACGCTCAATGCGGCGATTCATCGGGCGACCGGGGACTTCGTCGCGATCCTCAACTCCGACGATCGCTATGACCCGGAACGACTTGCCGCGTGCCTGGCCGTAGTGCAGTCCCATCCTGCCGTCGATGTCGTGGCCACGGGGATCTCGTTCATCGGCGAGAAGGGTCAGGCCGTTGCAAACCACTGGTACGACGATGCCCTGGCGTTCTACAAGGAAAGCGGCAATTTGTCGCTTGCGTTATGCCACGGGAACTTTCTGATGACCACGTCGAATCTGTTCATCAGACGCGCGGCGTTCGAGTCAGTCGGGTACTTTTCTCCCTTGCGGTATACCCACGATCTGGAGTTTTTCCTGCGTCTGATCCTGGCGAACAAGACTATCCATCTTTTGGAACGGCCGTTGCTGGAGTATCGCCTTCATTCAGGAAACACGATCGCGGAGAGTCGGGCCGGGCACGATGTGGAACGCGCTGCCGTGCTGGCGTTCTTTCTCCATCGTCGCGGTCTGGGAGAGGGAACGGCAGAAGAAAGGGATACGCGGCTGCGAAAGGATGTTCAAGTCCTTATGCAGCAAGGCATTGCGGAGATGGTTGAATACTTTCTGGCCTTGCTCGAAGGCAAGCCGAGGAAGAAGGGCCTGGCAGCACAAGATTCCGCCGTTGGGGAACTTCGAGGGTTCTTGTCACGGCTTGGAATGGGCTCGGCTGGACCGGAAGGCGGCGATTCGTTGCTCACCCAATTTGTGGCTGCGCGGAATATTTTGCTTCGCAAGCCTTATGCGGTGTCGACGGAGATCTCGAAGCATGTTGCCGAGGTCACTCGGCTGCACGGCATCTTGGCGAAGAAGGATCGAGGATCGCAGGAGCAAGGTGCCGAGATCCATCGCATCAACACTGTCCTGGTGGCGAAGGAAGAGGCGCTGTCCGGGCTGACTGCCGAGCTTCATCGCATCAACGCTGTCCTGGCGACGAAGGAAGAGGCGCTGTCCGGGCTGACTGCCGAGCTTCATCGCATCAACGCTGTCCTGGCGACAAAGGAAGAGGCGCTGTCCGGGCTGACTGCCGAGCTTCATCGCATCAACGCGGTCCTGGCGACGAAGGAAGAGGCGCTGTCCGGGCTGACTGCCGAGCTTCATCGCATCAACGCGGTCCTGGCGACAAAGGAAGAGGCGCTGTCCGGGCTGACTGCCGAGCTTCATCGCATCAACCCTGTCCTGGCGGCGAAGGAAGAGGCGCTGTCCGGGCTGACTGCCGAGCTTCATCGCATCAACGCTGTCCTGGCGGCGAAGGAAGAGGCGCAGACCACGCTGACTGCCGAGCTTCATCGCATCAACGCTGTCCTGGCGGCGAAGGAAGTGGCGCTGTCCGGGCAGACTGCCGAGATCCATCGCATCAACGCTGTCCTGGCGGCGAAGGAAGTGGCGCTGTCCGGGCAGACTGCCGAGATCCATCGCATCAACACTGTTCTCGTGGCCAAGGATGCAGCGTTGATAGAACAGGCTGCCGAGCTTCACCGTATCAAACATGTTCTTGTGGCGAAGGACCGGGCGTTGACGGAGCGGGCAACCGAAATTGACCGATTGCGTGGAGCCGTTGCAGAGAGGAACCGGGTTGAAAGCGAGCATCGCGAAACGATCCGGCTGCTTTCAACCGGGATGGAGGAGCAACTTCGAGCCGCGGCCGAATTGACGAAGCAACACCACGTGCTGGCGGCCGGAATGACCGAAAAGGAACGAGAACTCGCGTCGCTAAGACAATCCAGTTGGTACAAGCTGGGCCAAGCTTGGGATGAGGAAGGGTTGACGCTAGGGAAAGTCGGCGGCGTTACCTACCACCTGATGCGAGGGGTCACTCCCGAATCGTGGAAGCGTCCTGTTCGGCCCCTCGTGGCTCGACTGAAACGACGCTATCAGCCGCGCGGCGCGACGCCTCAGGTGACAGCCCTATTACCGGTCGTGAATCCGGAAACTCGACCGCAGCGCCCTCGCGTCCTGCACGTCATCGCCAATTTCATGCTGGGCGGTTCGTCCCGACTGGTGGTCGACCTGATCGAAGGGCTAGGCGAAGCGTATGAACAGAAGGTGGTCACCAGTTTCCTGCCTTCACCTCCCGCCTATGAAGGCATCGCTGTAACGGAATTCCGGTCTCCGCACTCGCCGGAAGACGTCCTTCCCTTCTTGCTCGAATATCGTCCTTCCCTTGTCCATATCCACTATTGGGGCGACTGCGACTATTGGTGGTACGACATCTTTTTTCGCGCGGTTCGCACGCTCGGATGCCGCGTCATCGAGAATGTGAATACTCCCGTCCATCCGTACCAAGCCGACTTCGTCGACCGCTATGTCTATGTGAGCAGCTATGTCCGTTCCAGCTTTGGTGACGAGAACAACTCCCGGAATTTGACTATCTACCCGGGAAGCGACTTCAGTCTGTTTTCCCGGCGCGGCGATTGTCAGCTTCCGTCGGACTGCATCGGCATGGTTTACCGCCTCGAGAATGACAAGCTCAATGAGCAATCGATCGACGCCTTGATAAAGATTGCGCAACGGCGTCCGCAGACCAAGGTGATCATCGTGGGCGGTGGAACCTTTTTAGAGCCGTACCGGCGAGCCGCAAAGGAGGCGGGCGTGGAGAGAAATTTCGTCTTCACCGGCTACGTCGATTATTCGGAGTTGCCTGCCCTTTACGAACAAATGGCCATCTTTGTCGCACCGGTATGGAAGGAGAGTTTTGGCCAGGTGAGCTCTTTTGCGATGAGCATGGGAATTCCCATCGCGGGCTACAACGTTGGTGGACTCGCCGAAATCGTCGACGATGCTTCGCTATTGGCGGAAGCCGGCAACAGCGACGAACTGGCTACCCAGGTCATTCAATTGCTCGACGATCCCGAGCGATGCCGGCGGATCGGCGCACGTGGGCGTGACCGCGCCCTTGCGCTCTTCTCGGTGGAGGCGATGCTCGAAGCTTATCGGAGCGTTTATGGCGAGTTGCTCGGAGTGCCGGTATGAGGGTTGCTTTGTTCGTCCATTGTTTCTTCCCCGCGCACTTCTATGGAACGGAAACCTATACGCTGGAACTCGCGAAACAGTATCGGGCGATGGGCATCGATGCACATGTGGTCACGGCGATCTTTCCCGGCGAGCCTGCGGCCAGCGACTTGTTGACGCACTACGAGTTTCAGGGAATACCGGTTACGTGCATCGACAAGAATCGACTTCCCAACACACGGGTCAAGGACACTTATTATCAGCCTGAGATGCGGCCGATTCTGGCGCAGGTTCTCCGCGATATTCAGCCCGACGTAGTACATGTTACTCATCTGATCAACCACACCGCCGCATTGCTGGAAGCCGTCCAGGAACTCGGGATCCCGTGCTATGCCACTTTCACGGATTTCTTCGGCTTTTGCTACAACAACAAGTTGGAAGCCGCCGACGGCAGTCTGTGCGCCGGCCCCGCACCGAACCGAAGCAACTGCATGGCCTGCCATTTCAAGGATGCGAGTCAAGATCCTGATACCCATTGGGCATTGCGGTGGGGTGCTCATCCCCGACGCGTAGCCTCGCTTGCCAGCGCTGCCAATCTGGCACGAAAGCTACCCCTGCTGCGGAGGGGGCGAATGGACGGGCTGTTGGAGGATCTTGCGCGTCGCCCGGACACGCTGCTCTCCCTATATTCAGCGTATCGAGAAGTAGTAACGCCGACCCGATTCCTGCGCACCGCCTATGAGCGAAATGGCTTCGCCATGCCGATGCGCAGCATTCCGTTCGGCGTGGACATCGAGCGGCATGCGAAACCGAGTCGGCCCGCGGGACAGCGGCCCGTGGTCGGTTTCATCGGCCAGATCGCGCGTCACAAAGGGACGGACATCCTGGTCGAAGCCTTCAGTCGGCTGCCGAAGGGTGCGGCGGAGCTGCAAATCTATGGTCCCGCTGACCAGGACCCAGCGTATATGGGCCGCCTGCATGTCATGGCCGATGGCGCACCGATCCATTTCCGCGACACGTTCGAAAAGGAAAGAATGCGTGAGGTGATGGATGGCCTGGATCTTCTGGTCATTCCGTCCCGTTGGTATGAAAACAGCCCGCTGGTGCTGCTCAATGCGCTGGCCACTCATACGCCCGTGGTCGTCTCCGATGTAGCGGGCATGACCGAATTCCTCGACGAAGGTCGCAACGGATTTTCCTTCCGGCGCAGCAGCGTGGACAGCCTCGAGCATCGATTAGGCCAGGTGGTGCTGGATCGTGATCGATTGTTTGAGTTACCGTTGACGACTCACTATGAGCGAACGCCTCGGATCATGGCCGAGGAAACCCTGGCGATCTACGATCGCGAGCCCGCAACCGTGCTGTTGGCGGATCGGTTGATCACCACCTAGGCTCATTGCGCTATTTCGAACTCCGCCGAACTGGAGCAATCGAGCGCCGATAGGGCCCGTTGCGCAGAAGGTTCGATAAGGCGCCAGCTCAGGTACCGGCCAATGCAGATCGTCGCCGACCGAGTGCCAAGATGGCCCGTTGTGCCGGACGTTCGATAAACCGCCAGCTCAAATACGAGCCAACGTAGATCGTCGTCAGGATGCCAGCGAGGCCGAGCGGGCTCCATTCGGTGACGACCCAGCCCTTTTCCTCCCAGAATCGGATGACGAGCTGATGGATCATGTACGTCGAAAAGCTGATCTCTCCGAGGAGGACGAAGAACGGCAGGGAAAGGAGACGGCTCAACAGTCCACCTCGATAAGCGAAGCAGAGGATCGCGAAGCCGAAGACGAGGAATCCGCCATTGTGGACATACCAGCGGCGGAAGACCGGCCCGAGAACATCGACCAGGAGGCGGGGGACATGCCAGTATGACAATGCAAAGGCAACAATCGCTGCAACGGCGACTGCCTCGATCAGCGACCACGCCCAGAGAGGCAGTTGGAAGTCTCTGTGCTTGAGGTACAGGAGCCCAAGCCCCGCCCCGAATAGAAATTCGAAGAAGCGGACTGCAGGCCCCATCTGGACGAAGACATACCAACTGGCGACGTTCGTCGCCGTTGCCTGCGGCGGATTAGGCTCCAGACTGCCGCCGACCAGGAACACTACAAGCAGGAAAACAACCCAGCCGAAGAAAATCGCGCCGAACTGCCGATGCCAGAGCATCACGAGCGGGAAGACGAGATAGAAGAACGCTTCGTCGGAAATGCTCCACGCGACCCAGTTATACGAAAAGCCTGATGCCAGGCTCGGCCACCAGGATTGGAGAAGAAGCGCGTTGACGATGAATGCGCCTACGCCGTGATCGGTGTAGGCAGGCGCCAGCACGAGCGCGGCGAAGAGCAGCGTTGCGGCGTGTAGCGGCCAGATTCGGGCGAAGCGTGCCAGGTAGAAGCGGCGTGTCTTAGCGACGTCGTCGATTTCGGAATAAACGTAGGAGAGTATGAAGCCGGAGAGGACGAAGAAGAATGAGACGGCAACGCCAGTATTCACATCACTGAGTGTCAGTCCGAACTTGCCGCGCAGATGATGCAACACAATCAGGGCGGCCGCAAAAAATCGCAGCGACGTCAGCGGATCGAGCGAGGTTGTTTGTGAGTAAATCTAATTCCCCCTAACGCAGGACGGAGTTCGTGGGCCGGACGCTATCCCAGCGTCAACCGTGAGTCTACTTCAAGGCCTCCGTTGCGTGTTTTCCGGACCAAGGTGGCCGATCATTGCGCAGGAATGTGACCGACGATTCGGATTGAACGCGACCGATTTCCGGCTTTCTTTCGAACTGGAGAACTCAGCGTCGTTCAACCGGTGCAAGACGCACTATCCTTCGTTCAACCCGTCGCTAGCAGCGTGATGCGGCCATAGCTCGGCATAGCTGGGCCGCCCAAACGCCACGACATCGTGATGATCGCCCCATCCTCTCTCCAGGTAGAGGAAGATCCGGGTGTTCGGGATTTCCTCGACATCCATAATGGTCACGTGCGGCTTTGCGATTGAGATTCCATAACTGCCGGAGATGAATCGATGCGACTCCTCCTTGTAGTAGTCACGATATCCGTAACCGGTCGACGAGTAATCCTGAAGAATTTCCTTCCAGCGATCCTCCCGAATATAGGGCGCAACTTTGTGAACAAATTGGGACCAGCGTCCGTGGAGTGTGGCGACAACAATCCCTTGGGGGCTCAGGAATTTGGCAAGATGCGCCATCCATCGTTTCGTGATGTCCCGCGATGTATGGGTAAAGAGCGACCCCACCCATATAACGTCATACTGGCAGCCAAAATCTACATCGCTAAGTTCTTCCTGCGAGAAAATCGGCCGCGCTCCGAAAGTGGATGCGCAAAAGGTCACGCCGTCCCTGTCCAGATCACACGCATGAATCTCGGCTTCAGGAAACAGGTGCACCAGATGCCGAAGCACGCGGCCATGGCCGCAAGGCAAATCGAGGACTTTGGAAACGGCAGGGCCCTGCATGTGGTGATGAATCCTGCTGGCCATGACGGCTAGCGCAATGGCCTCGACGGCGAAGCCGCCCATGGCGAAGTACCACTGGTCCATCATGGTTTCGTTTGCCGAAACTATCTTGCTGATATCGGCTGAATGATAGTTCTTCAACAATCCCTGGACGTAGTCGTAGTTGTACATTTCTTGCATTTCTCCGAGTCAGCTCGTGACGATGGCCCGTTCGAAGGTGAAGGTGTGGCGCATCGGTGCTTTGGACCTGGTTGACACGTCTTGTCGAAATTTCGGTCAACCCAATTTCAAATCCGGGGATGGGACATGGACCTTGACCGCCAGTGTCTTGGCGACATGACCAAGGTGACGCTATCGGACGCCGGAATCCCTTCGTCGATCGTCGCTCGTTCTCGCACATCTGCTTCTTGATCGCCATACCCCTCGGAGATTCGAACATGGCTGGAGCGATGTATCCGGCTCCAAAGATCGGGGCGAGCAGAGTTCCTCCTCGCTCCCTCAGAACGACGATACGGTAATGCGCGCGGATATGATCCATGATCTGGTCTGAACGCACGGCCTCCGACGGGTCCACCGCTTTCAGGGCAACGGGGTCACATCTGTCCAACGTGGTGTTACGGCGAAATTCTGCAGACACCATCTCGACGAGGTCACGGGCACGACGCAACTTGGCATCGTTCCATTGAAAGCGCCTCGGGCCTACATGGTCGCTCACGTACAGAAACCCGGAAGGCTTCAGGGCGCGGCGCAATTGATTCAAGCAGTGGTCCAGATGGGCGACGTGATGAAAGGCCCCATTGGCAAATAGAACGTCCAGATAGCCGGCGCCCCACAACGCGGTATTTACGTCGGCGACGTGGAAATGCACTTCCGCCAGACTTGCACACTGCTTTAGTGCGTGTTCCAGGGAACCCGGAGACACATCGTAACCGTCAATCCGGCCCGTGAAGTTCGTACCGATGTGTTGCTTCAGAAGACCGCTCCCTGAACAGATGCTCGCCATCGAGGAGAACGGCCCGAAGCGCTTCATGAACCAATCGATCGGGTTTTGGAACGGATCCCCGGTGATGAACTGCCACTGCGATTGCCGGACAACCTCGTTCGCTTCCCGGTGGTCCGGGCTGTTGAGGTGCGTCCCTACGAAGTTATCCCAGTAGTCCGCTACGGATGGCTTGACCATTGGTCGCTGCCTGGTGATCATTGCGCAATGAAATCCGCCTCCCGAAATACATGAGTCATTTTTCAGAATGGCGACTTGATTGCGTGGCGGATGAAGTCCTAAACTTGCCACAAGTGCAAATTGGAGCGCATCCTGTAGATTGGACTTTGGCCGAATTTCAATGCGAAACTCAAAAAAACATCCCCGAAATCAGAATATCACGAGAACAACAATGCAGCATACCAAGGACATGGCAATTCGGCCAACCGGCAAGATGCCGCTGAAAGTCGTGAAGAGCGTCAGGCCGCCGCTTACGCGATGCGGGCTCGCCGAGAAAGATCGCACTCAAGCATCCGCGAGAAAATGATGAGCGACTACAGTTTGGGCTGTAAATTGCCGGTCGCCGAATGGGTTCATCTGAATCGGGTCGCGATCTTTGAGGATCCAGCTCTGCGCAAGTACGTGAGCCCTTTCCCACCGCAGGCGCTGATGCAGAATACGAGCGGACTGACCAGCGAAGCCGATTTCGCTGCCCATGGGGCACATTTTTGGACGGCGTTTTCGCAAGCATCGCCCAAGCCATTGCACGAGTTCGCAAGCATCCTGGACTTTGGCTGCGGATGCGGGCGATTCGCGCGGATGTTCAAAGGCCATCCTGGACGCGTCGTAGGATGTGATATTGACCAACGCCACGTCGAATGGTGCTCGGCAATGCTCAAGCACATGGAAACTAGGCTATCGACTGTGCGTCCGCCAATTCCATTTGCCGAAAACGAATTCGACGCGGTGATCTCTATTTCAGTCTTCACGCATCTCAATGAAAGCAGCTCGGACCAATTTCTCCAGGAACTGGCACGTGTGTGCCGCCCTGATGGAATGCTGTTTCTCACCACTCACGGGAGGCGTGCACTCGACCGTGCTGTCTCGGAGCCGAAAATCAGAGCGATGCTGAGTATGCGCGAAGACCTCTTTCAGGCGGCGAGACAGGAGTTTTCAAGAGGGCGACACGCGTTCATTCTGCAACAAGGACACTTGACAACGGTCGGCAAGACATTGACCGATCGGTTGCTGAAGCGCGACAGCGATGCCGATTACTTCGAATACGGCATTACCTTTGTGCCGGAAGAGTATGTTCGCACCAAATGGACACGATGGTTTGATGTGGTCGACTATCGTGTGGGCGCGCTGCACGACTTTCAGGACATTGTGGTGCTGAGTCCGAAGAAGTGAATGAGTTCGCAATTTGCGCTATTGCGCTCGATGAGCGCGCGCCCGTCACTTACGGCGCCGACGTGATCCCCGGAATTGGTAGCGTTATGATCTGGAGTCCGATTTCGCCGGACCCTGTACCCGTTTTAGTAGCGCTCAGAAATGGAAATTTCCGGCTTCTCGGGTATCGTCGTTTTCGGCTCGCGCAAGCAACGACGGGCGAATTCAGCCGGTGTGTCCCACTGCAGCGATGAGTGGGGTCGGCTCTCGTTATAGTACGCCTGCCACGCGCTGATCTTGGCCTTGGCATCGTCCAAGGACAAGAACCAGTGGGCGTTCAAGCACTCCTGACGCAGACGGCCGTTGAAGCTCTCCACGCGTGCGTTGCCGGTCGGTTTGCCTGGTCGACTGAAATCCAGCTCGACGCCCCGCTCGTATGCCCACTTGTCCATGGACTTCGAGATGAACTCGCTGCCATAGTACATGCAGAATGCCAGCCATCATGGGTAACGGCATCCTTTGGTTTGTCCATTGACCTAAGGAGGAACCCAAGATGGCTGACCTGGCAAATGCTACCCCGACATGTAACCTGGTGGCGATCGACATTGCGCGCTACTGGAATGCGGTATTGATCGAGACGCCAGCCGGCAAGCGACACCGATTCCGGATGGCCAATTCGGCCGCCGATATCGATCGACTGCTCAAGTTTCTGCATGGTCTGCCGGATACCTGCCGCGTGGCGCTCGAGGCGACTGGCGACTATCACCGTTCGATCGCCCATCGACTGCTGGTGGAAGGGTTCGAGGTAGTGGGCATCAATTCGGTCGCGCAAGCGCGGTATCGCGAGGCGATGTTCAATTCCTGGGACAAGAACGATCCCAAAGATGCCGCGGTGATTCTTGAGATGCTCCGACGCGGCGCGGTGCAGCGTTACGTTGATCCCATGCTCGCCGGGACCCATGATCTGCAGGAGCTAGCCAAGACGTACTACCAAGTTTCGCGGGCACGCACCAAGGTCCAGCATTCGCTGATCAACCACAGCCTCCCGTTGTACTTCCCGGAGATGCACCGCTACTGGGCCACCACGCGCAATGAGTGGTTTGTGCGTTTCCTGTTGCAGTTTCCGACGCCGGCACACGTCCGGGCGCTGACCTGTGATCAATTCGTTGCTGAGGCATGGGACGTGGTCGGTCGTAAGGTCGACAAACGCGCCAAGCTCGAGGAAATGTGGGAGATGGCCGGTGCCACTGCGGCGTTGCCGCACGCACCGGATTCGTTGGCGGTCGAGACCTTTCGTATCACCCTACGGCGTTACCAGGAGCTCAATACCCTGCGCGCGGAGCTGGAAGACCGGGCGGAACAGGCATTGGCGGCCGACGCCGACTTCGCCCATCTCAAGACGCTGCCCGGCATCGGGTCAGTCCTCGCCATGACCGTCCTGGCCGAAGGGGGCAACCTTCGCCGCTTCGGTCATCATCGGCAATTCTTGAAGTACTGTGGCTTCGACCTGGCCAAAAGCCAATCCGGCACCCAGCGCGGAAGGGAGCAGCTCTCCAAGCGGGGTAACGCCCGGCTCCGCTTGGCATTTTGGTTGGCTGCAGTCGCGGCCGTTCACATGAAGGAGAACTCGTTTCGCGCGAAATACGAACGCTATATCCGCGCCGCGCCCGACGACGCTGATCTTCGGTGCAAGGCGCTGACCGCCGTCGCCGCGAAGATGGCGCGGGTGGCATACAGCATGATCAAGCAGAACCAACCCTATCGACAATTCTTCGAACAAAGTTTACCCAGTGGATCGATCCCTCTCTCGGCTGCCGTTGGGGCGCTTGCGACCCCGTAGATAATGCTCGGACCTTCCGCTGGGACCCTATGCTGTTTTAGGTACGATGAAGATCACGCCGATGTCGCGATGAATCTTGTGTCCACTATGGTCAGGCAAGGCTCCCCTGCACGACCGCGGAAGACCACTGGATAGTTGGTGTATTGCCCTGCTTCACAGCGTCGATTCGCTCGCGCGGCTCGACCAGGATCGCTGTTGCCCCTTAAGAAATGCCGGCTTGCATTTAGTACGTTGTCGGTCTTGATGCTGCGTGGCAAACCGCGTTCTGCGCAAATGCTCTGCAGCGACATCACCACGTCCTCGCCCTTCAGGCTCTGGCCCACTTCGATCGCCAGACATTCGCAGGTGTAGCAATCGACGACTGTCAGCATGCGAATTTTGCGGCCGTCGAATTGCGCATCGGCCACAAAATCCATGCCCCAAGTCTCATTGATGAAAGAGAACTGTTGCTTGGGTTGCCGACACTTGGCCGCCTTGGTGCGACGGGGCCGCTTCAGTCGTAACGACAGCCCCGCCTCCCGATACAGGCGATGCACCCGTTTAACGTTGTCCTGGTAGCCTTCGCGCCGCAACAGTACGTGTACCCGCCGGTAGCCGTAATGCACGTGCGTATCCGTGATCTCCTTGATGCGCAGCCGTAACCCACCGGCTTCACGGGCAGTTGAGCGATACCGGAACGCCGCCGCCGACATGCACACCATGCGCAGCGCCTGGCGCTCGCTGGCCCCAAACCGGCGCATCAGCTCCGGTGCCCATTCACGCTTGCGCGAAGGCTTCATACTTTTTTTGGACGATGGCCTGCAACATGGCCTTGTCCAGGCTCAAATCGGCCACGATCTGCTTCAGCTTGCGGTTCTCCTCCTCCAGCTGCCGCAACCGGCGCACCTCGGAAGGTCCGAAATTCTGATATTTCTTGCGCCACAGGTAAAAAGTGGCCTCGCCGATGCCCATGTTCCGGCATACCTCATCTACCGTCGCGCCCAGCTCCGCCTGCTTCAACGCAAAGGCAATCTGGTCCTCACTGAACTTGCTCTTCTTCATGGCATGAGATCCTTCTCATCAGATCAAAATCATGCCGGAAATTCTGTTACCAAACGATACTGTTTATTGGGACAGGGTCATATCCACTGCGACTGCGAGAATGCCCGAGTTTCCGAAGACCCGCGATTTTCCCTTTGGCCTCCTTGGAGTCGACAGTCCAGCTGGGCAAACCATATATATCTACTTGTTGATTGGGAAGCTTGCTGTGTCCGACGAGACGCCGATGAACTACAATAGCGTTTCGCCCCAGAAGTCTGTCCCTACATTGCAGCAGCCAATTGACCCGAAGCTCCTGCAGGAATAGCAGACAACAAGTGCACCAACGTGCTGGAATTCCTAACGCGACGTCGATGAATCCACCGATGATTTCTAGGTGGCGCGCCGCCCTGCCGCACCTGCTCGTCGCGTGTTGGTTGCTCTATCTTGCGATCACTATTTGGCAGCACGCAATCACCAGCGCCCAAACCGTATGGGGTGACGCACTCAGCTATTTGCAGAAAGCCGCATCCTTCTGGCGCGCTATCGGAGAGGGGCGGTTCTTTAATCCGCTAAACCTGTTCCCCTCGGTGCGCCCGCCCGGCAGCATACTCATGTCGTACCCATTCGGGCTTTCGGCGGACCACCATGGATATCACTTTCGGTCGATCTTCCTTCCTATTGTGAGTGTTGTGGCAGCCGTGTATGTGGCTGCAGGAAAGACCACGATTCGCGTCAATGGCTGGCGGGTCGCGGCAATTGCTTTTCTCTTCTCTTCGCTTCCGATGTTTTACTGGTTTGACTGGAACGAAGACCGCTGGATCGGCAACGGTTGGGGAATGGTGGACAGCTTTCAGGCGGGAATTGCTGCGCTGGCAGGCGCTGCCGTCGTGCGGAGCCTGGCAACAAGATCCCAGCCCTGGCTGCTCGTCGCGTCGCTACTCGCTTGCCTCACATTCCTGGTCAAGCAGTCCGGGCTGATGCTCATGGGAGTGCTAGGCTTGACGTGGCTGATTGTCTTGGCCTTTGAGTGGCGTCTCGCAGAGAGAACGCAACCTGCCCGTCTGCGCGCATATGGAATTAAGGGCGCATGGCAAATGCTGATTGTTTACGGTGTCGTCGTCACTCTTAGTGTCTTCTCGCAATACTTTTCTAGAAGCAACTTTGCGTGGGCCATGAAAGCGCTTGGATTCTATCGCGAAATCGCGCCAGCTCCGTCGCTATCGCTGCTTCACTTCACTGCGGGTGAAGCGCTGATTTTTTGGCTGTTCGCGATCAGCGTGCTGTTCCTGCACCGTCTGTCCCACACTGGCGTCAACCGGGCCGATTCCGCGGGCGCTTTGGGTTTGCTGACAGGCAGTGTGGTCATCTGGATTTCAGGACTATGGTACTGGATGGTGGTTCAAGCCGGTGGCACGCAAATTCGCTATTTTTATCCGTTCCTGCTCATGGGGTCGATCTACGCGATTCCGGCGGCCCTGCATGCATGGTCCTCATCTAATCGCTGGGTTAGTTGGTTTCTGATGCTGGTCTGCTTCGTACCGGCGCTAAACATCGCATGTCTGCTAGTGGCCGGCGATTCGCCCTCCGTGTTATGGCAGTGGATTACCGGTGTCAGCGTCTCGGTGGGGCAGGATCGCAGAGAGGTCGATCAGGCCAAGCTCTTTCTTAGCGAGGTTCGAAAGGCGAAAAAGGATGCTCGGGTTTATTTTTTTCCCAACGGTGTACTTCCGGAGACGTTCATATTTGTCGGCGTGTCCGAAAAAATTGTCAGACCAGAGCTCCCATCGTTTTCTCCGGTCGATCCAATGGACTGGTCCCGTGGATTCGCTGTTCGTACCGGCGAATTGCTAGACAGCGACTACGTTCTCGTCCGAAAAAACTTTCGAAATCGTGAGGGCGCAGCAAGATTCGCTTCCAAGAGCTTTGATACGTTTGATGCAGAGTTCGATGCTTTCGATGGTTGGCTGTCCACGCTGAATGAGGAATCCGGCGTAGCTGTTGCCTCCGATGGCCCGTTGTTACGCGTGCTGCGCATCGTCGATCGGGATGCACTAAGTCGAGCGGTCGAACGATTCGTTGCTGACCACGCCTGGCGCCCTGAATTTGTTGCGGCCAATGTGAAAGCGCCTCCTACATGGTGGCATGTCGATGCGGTGGCTGTCGCCGCGCCTAAATCGGTGGCGGCAGACATCCGATTCGGCGAATTGTACAAGCTGCATGCCCTGTCAATCGACCGCGTCGGCAATGACATTAAAATAGAAGCGTGGTGGGAAGAACTGCGTCATGAAGATGCAAATGATCGCCGCTATCTCTTTCTCCACCTGGTTGACGCATCGGGCGCGATTCTGTACATCCACCAAATCGCGCTTCATCCTTATAAGCCGCCAGATTCCGATCGTAAACTGCGCTACAGCTCCGAAACCTTTCTCGGCATCCTTCCCAACGCAAGCATAACCTCGTTGGCATTCGGCGTCTATGAGGCAGGTCAGGCAGACGGAGGGTATCTCATGCCAGATAAAGGACAAACGGACTGGGGCGGCAAGCGCGTATTGGTCCGTATTCCGACAATGTAAGAAAAAAGCGACCTCTCGTTCGTAATCGATCTTCTGAACCTCAGGACGCGATTTCTCACTTATTATTCGAGGCTCAACACCCTAGACTTCTACTTCCTCGTTACCGCGAGTTAATCATTGCTCAGGCTATGACCAACGCTTGCTAACGTCCAGGCTCACTTCTTGGGCCTCAACACGCCAATGTCCTGGAAATCATGCAGCGCGCCGGCTCGATAGTCGATCACGTCGAACCACCGCGACCATGGGTTACGAACGTGCTGTTCGGGAATAAAGGAAATGCCATATTCGAAGAAATCGGTTTCCATGCAGCGCTTCAGGAGCCGTTCGACCGCGGTCTTGCCACCGGTGGTCAAGTGTCCTTGCTGCAAGCTAAACGCATGTTGCCCCTTGGAAAACCGTCGCCTGCCAACCTCGAACAGGTCATCCGGCACATCCACCATCGCCCTAGTGCAACGCTCCGAGTTCGCGCGTTCCAGCGCGTGTAATGACCCAGCGGATTCTGCTCAGGTCAGGCTGCTAATGCGTAGGTTGCCGCCGGCGTTTTCATGCCCAAAGCTTGGTGCGGGCGGCGGTGGTTGTAGAAACTGATCCAGTCGCCGATTACGCGGCTGGCGTGTTGCAGGGTTTCGAAACGATGTCGATGCGCGCATTGTTCCTTCAAGGTCCGGATGACCCGTTCCACCATGCCGTTCTGCTCGGGCGTATGCGGCGTGATGAACTCCTGACGTAGGCCGTAACTGCGCACCAGCGCGGTGTAGCTGCGACTGGTGAAGACCAGGCCATTGTCACTGCGCAGCAAGAATGGATTCGCCACTCGACCTAAAGTGCCGTACCGCGCAATCAACGCCTGCTCCAAGGCCGATTCGGCAGTCTTGGCCTTACCCGAGCGCGACAGATGCCAGCCCAACAGTTCCCGGGTATGGCAATCGATCACCAAGGCCAAAGTGGTCCAGTGGTCGCGCCCAGCCCAGATTCGGCACAGGTCGGTTGCCCAGCGCTCATTCGGGGCCCGCGCCACCGAGGGTAGCGCCTGGACCCGCGGCCGGAAGCCAACGGGGCGCTTCTTCACCTGCCAGCCCTTGAGTTGGAAGATCCGCTGCACCGTGTTCTTGTTGAAGTCGAGCAGGTGCGCCACGGTGCGATACCCGAACGCCGGATTCTCCTCGATCATCACCTTGATCGGCTCGGCAAACTTGGCATCGACCTTCGGCGCCGCCTTGGTCGGTCGGTAATACACCGTTCGCCGCGGCACCGCGAACCACTGGCACAGCTTGTTGATCGAGACGTGGATTCCATCGGCTTTGAGTCCCTGGCGGATCGTCTCGATCATTTCTCGTCCTCGCCCAGCAGGGACTGCAATTTTTTTCGGGCACGCAGCTCCAGCATCGCCTCACCGTAGGCTTCCTGGAGTTCCTTGAGCTGCCGCTCGTATTCCTCGCGGATCTCCAGGGGCTTCGTGCGCAGCGCGTTCTCCATCCCGCGCTTGCCTTCCTCCACCCATTCCTCGATCTCCGAAGGCGTTATGTCGAAGGATCGACTCGCCTCCGCCACCGTCGTCTTGCCCTGGATTATTTCCAGTACCAGCGCGGCCTTGCGCCGCGCCGTCCACCGCTTGATGTCTTCTTCCATCACTGCGCTCATGTCATGTCCTCTTCGGAATTATGACTTGAGCAGGAAATCAGTAGGTCATTACACGCGCCGCTTCCGTGAACGGCCAGGAATAACATACTGTCAGGGCGGCATACTCGCGCTAGTACTTGGAGAAATTGCCGCGAACTCCTTTCGTTGAGGTGCGTAAAGATCGAAATCGAGATACCGGCTGCAAGATCGTTGTCGGGAAACGGAATTGGGCGGGCACAAGGGTGACTGTTTTGTTTCCTTGTACTTCGAGGCTGCGGAACACCAATCGACATGCCGCTTGTCGATGTCACTCCCGACAATACGCCCGGGGTGGCCCTTGAACATTCGGGCGAGTCTTCCGTAGCCACAACCAAAATCCAAGATACTTGCAAACTCAGTCAGCGGCTTCGTTGACGCTTGTGAAAGCGCAATCCAGAAGTCTGCCCCATGACTGGCGAAATCCGCTTCGCTCGTCAGCCCACTCGTGTTCTGCCTCAGCGCTTCAGGTGGGAACGGGCTCACATACCTATGCAGCATCGGATCCGCAAAAATAGCGGTTCGGTTCAAGTCGGCCCACTCTGCGACCGGCAGCATGCAGCCCAGACTACAGTTTCTCATTGTTCTCGAGAAGCTAACAATTGCAGGCGGATTCATCTTGCGCGCCCTCGCTCATACCGTGTCGTCAACGGCAGTCTAAACAATCGGTCACGATCGAGCCCGATCTGGCACAGCATTCGCTCGAGACTATCCCTTGAAACTGGGGGTCGCAAGAACTCCTCCACCCCCGACGGCGGGACGAAGGGAGTTTGGTTGGATGAGGTGTGTTTGGCAACCCTTGCCGCGGCTTCTTTCAGACGCCAGCTCTTGCCCTCGAGCTTCAAGAGGTGGCCGCGATGGATGAGACGGTAGCAACGGGGTGACGACCACCACGTCGCCGAGCAATCGCGTCCAGTCGTCGATCGGACGATTGGAGGTGATGATGGTCGAGGCATTTTCGTAACGGCCCATCAACACGTCGGCGAGTTCGTCGCCGGCGTGGGCGGGCAGTTTGCGCAGGAACATGTCGTCGATGAGCAACAGTTCGGTGGCGTTGAGCAGGGCGCGGTATTTGCGAAGTTGCCCGAGTTTGGCTCCGATATGCCCAAGCACCGGCGTTGCCGCTCAATGCCGCGATCGCCTTGAGCATCCTCTTTCTCGGACCGGAGATCGTCCGCGTGCAAGTGGGGCCGGAGAGCGCATAATGATTCCTGCCAGAGTTCCAATCACGCCGAAATTGCGGGCTCAGATTTCCCCAAAGCCCTTGGCATGCTAGCCTCAAGGGACTTACGTAACTATGCTATTGCTCGATCTCTTTGGTAAATGTCTCAGATGCATTTTCGATATCGATGGATCGATCTGAATTCGATAGATTCGCTGACGAGTACAGGTCGCTTCATCAAGCGAATATCGCTCTATCCGGAGAAGCCCCAGAGTACTTCGCAGAGTACAAGATCAAGGACCTGAAGTCCCTTGTCAGCCTAGATGTTCCTCTCGTGGAAGGCGGCAATTTTCTCGACTTTGGTGCTGGGGTAGGCGGATCTGTTCCCTACTTTTGTCAACACCTTCCTGCGGCCAAGCTCACCTGCGTTGACGTGTCCCTTAGAAGCCTCGAGATCGGCGTGGCCAAGTATGGCGGGCACGCGAACTTCGTGGCCTTCGACGGCGTAACTCTGCCCTTCGCCGACGCCGTGTTCGACGGCGCCCTTGCCGCTTGCGTGTTTCACCATATCGGCGCAAGCGATCATGAGCGCCTGTTTGCCGAAATTCGACGAGTACTGCGCCCGGGCCGCCACGTCATGATCTACGAACACAACCCCCTGAATCCGCTAACCCGGCGAGCTGTGAACACTTGTGCATTCGATGAAAATGCGGTCCTTGTCGGCGCGTGGAAACTCAAGGCGCGCCTCGAGTCCGTCGGGTTCAAACAGTCGCGCATCAAGTTTCGCGTTTTTTTCCCGAGAGCTCTCCGCTGGCTACGTCCTCTGGAGGATGCAATTGGGTGGCTCCCCTTGGGCGCGCAGTATTACGTTTGTGGGAGAGCATGATCAGCCAATTTTTTCGCCCGCTTCGATTCGGGTTTGTCGGGCTCTTGAATACGGTGCTTGGACTTGCTGTCATATTTGCGGCAAAGGCGGTTCTGGGATTGGGAGATCTTGCCGCGAATCTCTCGGGGTACGGAATAGGCCTCATTTGCAGCTTTCTTTTGAATAGACGCTGGACCTTTCGCCACGAAGGCCGAGCATTTGCTGCATCATGGCGCTTCGGCGTCGCCTTCGCGGTCGCCTATGGACTGAATCTCGCGACAGTCTTTGGCTTACGGGACGCAATTGGTGTGAATCCCTACCTTGCGCAAGCGTGCGGCATCGTGCCCTACGCTATCTCCTTCTACCTGATGAGCGCCTATTATGTATTCCCAGCGCAACCAGCGTTGGCGCCAGAGCGTCCTGACACCCGCCATTAGTTCCTGACGGTAGTAGAGTCCGCTTCACCAGCCGGAAATTTCCATTTCCTAGCGCGACCAAAACGGGGACATGGGTCATGAGGAGCTGCAGTCCGCCGAGAAAGCACATCGGCAGGACCACCTGGGCCCAGCCGGGGACCGCGCGGTCAGTAACGAGCGCCGCCCACAGCGCCCACAATGTCACCGCCATGGAGCGAAGTCTGCACGTCGCCTACTGCGGATAACAGGCCAGCGACCACCGCATTCTGATGGCTACGGTTCCGCGAAGGCTTGATCCCTACTAAAGGCAGGCCTGTACAATGACTCATCAATTCGCTCGGCTATTCGGAAGTCGAGGTTTTCTAAATCAGGTCACCTGCGTACAATTTGAGTATTTCCAATCTACCTGAATGGCTGCCACGACACAGAGTTGCTGTTTGCCACATTTGACAGCAAGACCAGCGAAATATTGAATGATGCAGGCGCAGCCGCGTACATCGTAGAAGTTAACAACGTTTGTCACTTGCATCGTGATGAAATCAACGCAACCGCAACGCGATCCACGTCATTACAGGCAACCTCGGCGCGATATCGTTGCCTTCGAAAGACTAGCGTCAGTGCCCAGTGCAAGCTATTTCTATCAGGAAAGCGGGTCACGAATCAACAAAGCGGAAGTGCTTGCATACATTTCGAAGAAATATTCCCGAATCAATTGCTGCGGTCTTACTAGTGTTGGAGAATGTTCATCGCTTTTGAGTAACGGCCAGCGCGTCGCCTGACGCACTTCCCGCCTAGTATGTCGGCTTCTTTGTCTTCCATGACTGACACTACCGCGATTCGCGTTTCTCTGGTAATTCCTGTGTACCGCGGCGAGAGAACGCTTCCAGCTCTGATTGACCAGATTGCGCCGTTGACGCGTGAACAAACAACGCCGTGCGGAAATCTATTCGTGATTTCGGAAGTCTTGCTGGTCCACGATTGCGGGCCCGATCGATCGGACATTACACTGGAGATTCTGAGCGCCCAAAATTCGTTTATCCGGCCTGTGTGGCTCTCGAGGAACTACGGACAACACGCGGCGACACTGGCGGGCATGGCAAGTGCGACAGGCGATTGGGTCGCGACCATTGACGAGGACGGGCAGCAAGATCCGGTCGACATTGGCGGCATGTTGGATGTCGCCATTGCCAAATCGCTGCAATTGGTATACGCGCAACCAACGAATCCGCCACCTCACGGATGGCTGCGGAATACGCTGAGCCGAGCGGCCAAGGCAATCACCGTCCGGTTGATCGGCGATAGCGAGTTCGGACGGTTCAACAGTTTTCGCCTCGTGGATGGAGAAATTGCGCGGACATTAGCGGCTTATTGCGGCAATGGCGTCTATCTGGACGTCGGCCTGTTTTGGATCACTGCGCGTATCGGACATGCCCCGGTGCGGCTGAGAAGCGAAATGGGTCGGCCTTCCGGATACTCGTATATCAAGTTGGTGGGCCATTTTTGGCACCTGGTCTTGACTACCGGTACGCGTCCACTGCGATTGATTACCCTGATGGGATTCGGTTCAGTAGTGTTGGCCGTTGCCATTGCTGGATATGCCATATATGGGAAGGTGTCCGGCGGCACGCCCGTTCAAGGCTGGGCGTCGCTCTTGATCGTCGTCGCTTTCTTCTCCGGATGCATACTGACCGCGCTCGGCGTAATTGCCGAGTACCTCGCGGTTACCATGAGCATTGTCATGGGCAAGCCATTGTATGTGGTTGGCTCTAAGCCGACGCGACCGGCGCTTCGCCAATGAATACCGCTTGGGTCCTCGGAAGCGGGGCCCATTAGGTGCGGCACTGTGCCCTGCGCTCCACCGGAATGGGACCAAGTTATTTTTTCCCGCTGAGCATTTTCGTTGGACCAGTGCCTCTCAATACGCCCCGCAGCTGGAAGCCGCCGTGCAAGGATTCGCGGCTAGCGCCGTGTGTGTTGACCGAGCACCTGACTAGGTAGCGCTGCGTTTCCGGTGCTTGCGTCTGAAGGTATTACTTTGGCTTAGCCACGATAAAGAGGTTCTTGCCGAACCAACGCCCGCAGAGCAAGTCCAGAGCGCGTGAAAGTGGAAAGATCCACTTATCAAAAAAACGGAGAGAACGTGGGTTGAGGCGACCATCTTGCCGGCCAACGATCCTATAGATCAACGTTAAAAAAAATCCCAAAGAATCTTGGTACCGTACACGCTGCACGGAGTAACCGGCTCGTTCGAATACTGATATGAGCCCCACTTTGGAATAGCGACGCATGTGGCCAACACGGTCGTCGAAGGAAGTCCAAAGCATCGAAAGTGCGGGTACCCACATCACGACGATGCCGTTCACGTCAACCTTTGACCTGAGCACTCGCAGAATGCCCACATCGTCTTCGATGTGCTCCAAGACGTTGGAGCAGATAACCGCGCCAAGCTGTTCGTTCTTTATGTCGTCCAAGGTGCGCAGGCACGTATATCCATCTTGCGCTAGAGTCGTTCGGTGCCGTGGATCCAGGTCAACGACGATGGGCCTTGTGCCTGACAGACGGTGGTACTCCCGCGTGATATTTCCGATGCCTGCTCCGAAATCGAGCACCGGTTGTACGCGGCCTGTAGCGGTGAAAAACAGTCGGGCTATGTGCTCGTTATAGTTAGGCATTAGTCGCGCGGCTTCTAGCTCTTCTTCTCCGGTATAGAGATACGTTTCAGCCACAAAGCACCCATAGAGTGGAAGTCGCCTATCTGTCGCTGCCGAATTCCAGAAACGCCAAGAAGAATGATCCAAATACGGTTTGAATGCCACACACAATGAATAGCATTGCAGGGATCACAAGTCGCATCATGCTTGTTGGATCGGTGCGGCCAAAGTGAACAGCTCTCCAATTGCCTACGGCCATGAATGAGAGCCCGACGCCAATCGCCAGGAGCAGCCCTCCGAATATCACCCCTCGCTCGAGAGTAAAGATTCCGCTGAATGTTCGGATCCATCCGTCATTGGGTAGCAGTCCCGCGGATACACCAAATCGGCGCGTCAGGACAGCAAACCAGCATAACTGGAATCCTACTGTTGTAAACAATGATCCAAAAAAGAGCGTATGAATATCCAGTACAACGGAACCCGCTGTCCTGCTGCCCGGAAGGAGCCAGAAAACCATTCCAATCCCGAGGAGAAAAACCGTGAGCCCAGGGTAGAGGAAGAGCCAGCGTGGGCTGAATATCAGCAGGAATCGTAAATGCCGCCAACCGTCATGCCAGCTTCGCAAGTGAGGCGGCCGGCTTCGGCCATCCGGCGATAAGGAGGTCGGCACCTCAGCAATTCGCAGATGGTGGAGGGCCGATTGAACCACCATTTCGCTCGCGAACTCCATTCCGGTTGTCTTCAGATCGAGACCAAGCAGCGCCATTCGATTGAATCCCCGCATTCCGCAGTGAAAATCACCAACTGGTATGGAAAAGAAAAGACGGCCTATGGAACTCAGAACCGGATTTCCAAGATAGCGATGTAGAAGTGGCATGGCCCCCGGCGCGATCCCGCCTAGAAAGCGGTTTCCAATGACCAAGTCATATCCGTCACGCAGTTTGTCCAAAAACGGCGTGAGGTCTGTGAAGTCATAACTGTCATCCGCATCACCCATTACGATATATCTGCCACGTGCTGCTTTAATCCCATTGAGGAGCGCGTTGCCGTAACCCTTCGCTGGCACATCGATGACGCGGGCTCCCAGCGAAAGTGCGATTTGCGGAGAACCGTCGGTTGAACCATTATCGGCAACAACTACTTCGCCCCTTATGCCGTTGGCTTCCAGATAGCGCAGAGCTTTTCTGATACACGTGTCGATCGTCTCTGCCTCATTTAGGCATGGCATGACGATCGAGAGCTCATATGCTTCAATTGGGATCGCAGCCGTCACGTGATCTTCCCCGTCTCGTTGACAGTTCTATACTGGAACTTCCGGTGACATGACGTTGGCCCCGTTTTGCGACAGTTCAAAGCTGGAAATGGCCGCCTCGTGATCCTTCGTCTGCTGACCTTGCTTGGCGAATTCGTGCGGGGTCAGGTGGCCGCAGCGCACTGTGGTGGCCGGTGTTGTTGTAGTCCGACCGCCACGCTTCGATCCTGCGCCGCGCATGCTCGAGGGAAGTGAATTGGGCGACGTTCAGACATTCATCGCGCAGCCTTCCGTTGAACGATTCTACGTGCGCGTTTTCGTTCGGCTTTCCGGGTCGAATGAAGTCGAGCTTGATGCCCGTTGCCACACCCATTCCTCGAGCGCCTTGGACATGAATTCGGTGCCGTGATCGACCGTGATCGAGACGCGGTAGCCGAGTCGCTTTACCATCCGCTCCAAGGCGCCTGAAACGCTCTCGCCAGTGCGCGAAAACAGGCTCTAGCAACGGACTCTGACGACTATATTGTCGACGACCGTCAGCACCCGAAACGGCGGCCGTCGAACAGTGCGTCGTGGACAAAGTCCATACTCTATCGCTCGTCCGTGCGACTTCGCCAACGGAACCGACCCACGATGCAGGCACAGGTGCTTGCGTCGGCGCATGCGCATCCGAACTGCAGGCCCTGCAAGCTCGGTATAGACGACGCACCCGCTTACGGTTCACCGGCCATCCCTCGCGCCGCAGCAGCAGGTGAATCCGCTGGTAGCCAAACCGCGGTCGACGCAGCGCGATCTCGCGAATCCGCAGGCCAGCGCCGTCTGATCCCGCGCCTTGCTCTTGCGTACCAGCGCCCGCGTGAACTGAGCCCTCCTAGCCGACACGAACGCACGGTGCTCATCTGGAAGGTCACTGGATCCAGGCGCACAAGCTGTCGCCGCGCGTGCCGGCTTCAGACTTTTTTTGCGGATCACCTCGGACAGGATGTGCTTGTCCAGCGTCAGGTCCGCCACCAGCCGTTTCAAGCGCGCATTCTCGTCTCGCAGCTGGCGCATCTCACGCATCTCACTGCACCCCGAACTGGCCATACTTCTTCTTCCACACGTAGAAGGTCGCCTCCGACACCCCCATCTGCCGGCAGACATCACCAACCGGGCTGCCGGCCTCGGCCTGGCGCAGAGACATACGCGATTTGCTCCTCGAAAATTTCGACTTCTTCATCGTCTTCTCCCGGTCGCCAAGGCTCGATGAAGGCGGCTTACCTCCACTTATCAACTGCCGTACATTCCGGGTCCAACGTCGGACAGCATGCGCTGGTGGCGGCGTGCTGGCTGCAGGCTTCACAGTGCACAATATGGCCTGATTTCGTTGTGCCGCTCAAACCATTTGGCGGTGAGTTGACGCACTTCGGCGAGCGAATCGAACAGGTAGGCGAACCACATTTCCTTGCGACGGCTCCGTCCGAAGCGCTCGAAGTTGGTGTTCTAAACCGACTTACACCGTGGCGTGTAGCATACCTCGACGTACTGGCTCCGGCACTAGGCAGCAAAACCTTCGCTGATCAGCACATGGTGAAGCGGACTCCACTACCGTCAGGGACCAATCGCCGGTGTCAGCTCGTCCTGTCCACCTTCTGGAAGACCTGCGCCGACGCCGGCGCTTGTAGAATAAAAATTGTCGTCTTTTCAACTAATGATGGTAGCGCGCCATGTTTGACACTGTCCAAAATCGCCGGAAATTAAGCTATTGGCGCAAGGCAAAGATTGGTCTAATTCTGATTCGGGAAAGCGGGATCCCATATTTTCTGTCGCTGATCGCTTACTATTCATCGAGTTGGTTGGCAACGAAACTGCTAAGTACCCTTGCGACAATGAGACATGGAAAAGGTATCCCGGGAGTCAACAGTATTCGGTTGAACAAAGAAATCTGGGAAAATTGGGATTGGGGAGCCGCGGGCAATGAGTGGACGGCATCACCGGCTTGGAAAGAGTCCATAGTCCGGACCATTTTGCGACCGAACATTAAGCCTGGATCCGACGTACTTGAGATTGGGCCCGGAGCGGGGCGCTGGACGGAGCATTTGATTCTCGATGCCAGATCCTACATTGGCGTTGATATTTCCGCCGAATGCGTTCGGATATGCGAAAAACGGTTCAACAATTGCGCCATGGCAAGGTTTGTATGCAATTCCGGAGCCGATCTGGCCGTATTGAGTGACAGTTCGATCGATCGAATTTGGTCATTTGACGCGTTTGTGCACATCAATCGCGCGGAGGTGGCTGAGTACGTCAAAGAAATGAAACGGGTCATGCGTCCTGGTGCGCTGGCGGTCATACATCATGGTGACCATGGAGGTCGGACTGGCGGATGGCGAAGCGACCTGTCTTCCGAGGCATTCAGGCAGTTGCTTGCGGCGAGCGATCTACGAATAGATAGCCAGTTACGACAATGGGTGGACGCCTCAACGGGCGAGCGGCACACTCTTGATTACGAGGACAGGATCACCGTCTTCAGGATGCCTGTTTGATGGTAGACATTTCGCCGGAGCCCAAGCTCTGTTCGCGCTCCGCTCCGCCCTGGCGACAAGGCGCGCCAACAGTGCAAGAATTTCAGCGCAAGGCTGTTTGGCCGAATTCCACATTGGATGAGCCGATTTGATGGCGCGCGTTACGCGCATTTCAATATCTAGGACTGGGTCAATGAAACTACTTGGGTCGGTCCGCCTCAAGCGCCTATTGGTCTTTGGAGTATTCCTGGGTTCAATCATCGTTCGCTTGGTCTTGTCCTCAGATCGCGATATTTTCGCGCTGAATGCTCCGTACGACGACTACTGGTATGTCGATAGCGCGATGCGGTGGATCTTTGGAGGGCCCTACAATCACATGTCCTTTGTGAATCTGCCGCTTTATTCAATTTGGCTCAAAAGCGTTTCGCTGCTCGGGATTCCGGCCAGATTGGCCATTGATTTGATTTGGCTCCTCGCCTGCGCCTATCTCGCGGTCACCGTTGCTCGTCTATGCAGACAGTGGTGGCCAGGAGTTCTTCTGTATCTGTTCTTGAGTTTCCACCCCTATAGCATCCTCCTGTTTGATCGTGCACTGTCGGAAACATTGCTTACCGTTCTGATGACGTTCACGTTGGCTGGACTAATCGACGTCTGGAACCTTCGTGAGGCGGAAAACGGTTGGCGGCGAACATTGGCTACGGTTATTGCCAGTGCTTCCTTCGCAGCCGCCTACCACACTCGTAGGGAGGGGGTGGTGATGCTTGCGCCCATGTTAGTTCTGCTTGCATGGTCGGCATATCGTTGGCAAGTATGGTGGGCCGGGCCAAATCGTTTTCGCATGGGGTATCACGTGATTGCTTTTCCACTGGTCATCACGCTCGCGTTGGGTTTTCTGCTGGCCGCCGCGAACTATGTGAGGTGGGGTGTTTTTGCCCGCTACGAGTTTGCCGCAACCGGCTATGTGAGGGCCATCAATGACCTGAACGCAATTCAGCCCAGTATCCCTACGCCAAGGCAAATCACCGTGACTGCGCTTACGAGGGCAAAAGCCTATGAGGTGAGCCCCACATTTAGCGAACTCAAAGCGTTCTTTGAAGGTCCATCTGGGCAGTGGATTGCCGCGCAGACGGCGACGAATGCCGGTGTGCCAGGGGAAATTGGCAATGGTTGGTTTATTTGGGCTGTGCGCGAAGCCGCTGCAATGGCTGGATGGCATTCGGATGCCAGGACAGCCGAGAAAAAATACACCGCCATGGCCGAAGAGCTAGAGAAGGCGTTCGCGGATGGTCGATTGCAAGAAAGGTCGGTACTCATTTCTTTTGTCGACCCGGATTGGCGTAAGTGGTTGCCGGAGGTGCCATGGGCGTTCCTTGCAATAAATCGACGAGTCATTGATCTGGTGGCAGGCGATCTCCCGATTAGCAGGTTCGAGGATGCCAATCCGAAACAGTTCGATGATTTCATTTCTGTTCTAGGGCGGAGGAACCCTTCCCGGAGTGTTCGTCTTGGGGGCTGGCTCATCTTGCCTGAAGGGTCTTGGATTGCCCTCGTTACACCTGAGCATCCATCTTCCTGGCAGGCCGTTCAGGGGGCGTTTAGGCCCGATGTGAGCGGAGCAAGAGTATTCAGCCTCATTCCATCGCCGGGCGAGGAGCCGACGGAATTTCAGATTCGCACTCCAGATGGAAAGGTGTCGCGTATTCCGTTGGATGAGTTGAAGGTTGGGATGTGGAAGAACATCGAGGGGATTCCGTTCGGAGTACTAGGAGTGGATTTGGTTCCGTCCGAAAGAAGGAGTGGAAGAGCGAACACACTGCTTCCTGTAGCGATGCGAATATGGACTTACGTGGGTTGGTCGTTCGCGGTCGTTGGGTTTGGGGCGTTATTTTTGTTCAAGCGAAGTGAAGGGCATGGCGCGGCGATTGTGGTGATGCTACTGTCGCTTACCACAATCTTTGCGAGAACAGGTCTTCTGGCCTTGGTGGATGCAAGTTCCTGGAGCGGTCTACAACCTCGATATATATTTCCCGTCGTGCCCTGTTTCGCAGTTTTTGGCGTACTCGGTTTCTGGATATTGAACCAACGGGTCAGTATGGCAAAGCATCGCTCAGGGTATACACAAGAGCGATGACTTGGAATTCAAACTTGACGGTGGAATCTTCAATCCGAGTCAGGTGTGTAAATTTCCACCTGCAATGTTGCCGAAGCTGAATTGTGAAGAAATGTTTTCAGATCAGAGGGCTGGCGATTTTGTCTGACATCTTTCCATATGGTCAAAGATACTCGTCTGCTTGGATTATCATCTGCGCGGGTCGTATAGAACCTGCACGTTGTCAATTTGGCCCACCAATTTTCCGACCAAAGGTAACAATGCTGGGCTGACTCCAACGCGGCTGTGCAAGTGGCAACAATAATGATCGGTATCGCTTGTTGTTCTATCTGCCGGTCCCGAGTATCCGATTTTCGGTTGAACGCTGCGCTGGCCAGATGTCATGCGTGATAGAGATTCGGGCGCCCTCAACAGGCGCCAAGCACCGACGCCGCGAATTCATCAATCGAGTGAAGGTCCTTCTGACAACACACGTCTTCCCCCCCGAATTCTCCGGGGGCACGGGAATACTTGTCCACGACATCGCCCTCTCGTTGGTGAAACGCGGGCACGAGGTACTGGTGGTGACCGGTCATCCAGGGACCGCGGACCTGAAAGCAGGGGACTGTTTCGACGAATATGAGATCAATTTGGTTCGCGTCGTCAGGTATAGACGTGGTCGAATCCTGCCGGGTCGAGAAACCAACCCAATGCGATTGCATTATCTGAATCGCAGTTTCGAGGCGGAGTTTCGTCGACTGCTTGTGCAGTTCGGGCCGGATGTCGTTCATTTCCATCACCTGGAACGCTTGTCTGTGACGGCCGTGGACGTGTGTCGCGATCGGGGGACGCCGGCCTTTTTCACCGCTACCGACTATTGGTGCATCTGCCCAACTCATACCTTGCTGTTGAACGACGGCCGAATTTGCAATGGTCCGGTGCACGACGCGGCCAATTGTCTGAAGCATCTGGCAGCCGCTACGCCCAGGACTTCCTGGGCGACGCGTGCACTGAGCCATGTGCCAACACGGATTGTCGGCATTGGAATGTCGACGCTGAAAGGTACGGTTACTAAATTCCCAGGGGGAATTGGTTACGCGCAGGCGCTTGCGCAACGAGGCGAGGCTATTGCCTCCCGCCTCCCTTTGCTGGAAAGGATATTCGTGCCGACACGATTTGCGCAGACAGTGCTCGAAAGGAATGGCATTCATGGTGGCCGTTTTCGTGTCCTGCCATTTGGCCTGCGCGGCGAAGGCTACAAGAGGCGCATGCGACGACGGGGCGACGGAGTGCTGGTGCTGGGCTTCATCGGGTCCTTGCAGGCACACAAAGGCGTTCATGTGCTGCTCGAGGCGATGCGACGATTGCCCGAGACCGGTCCGGTTGAGCTTAGAATTTACGGAAGTGCGCCAGTGGGAGGGGAGTCGTACATGCTAGAACTGCAGAAGATCTCGTCTGGCGACCCACGTATCGCGTTTCGCGGCATGTTTGAAAATCGACAAATCGCAGAGGTGCTCGATGGCATTGACGCATTGGTCGTTCCTTCACTTTGGCACGAGAACATGCCACTGGTATCGTTGTCCGCGCAGGCGGCAGCGTGCCCACTCATTGCCTCCGACGTTGGCGGATTGTCCGACGTTGTTGTGCACGAAAGAAACGGATTGCTGTTTACGCCGGGCTCGTCTGTGGAGCTGGCAGAACTGATAATGCGGGTGCTGACGGAGGAAGGCCTGCTATCGCGGCTTTCGAGCCAGGCTATCCATCCCCTCGACATGGAACGCTATGTCGATGAATTAGAATCGGAATATCGACATGCGTGCGAAAGCTTGAACTAATGCGTGTACTGGTTATTGGCGGGGCTGGATTCATAGGGTCTCATCTGGTCGATCGCCTTCTCGCCGATGGACATTTTGTCAGGGTGTTGGACCGGTCTCCGCCGGAACTGCACCCCTATTGGATCAAGACCGGGCAGCTCGAATATGTGCTGGGGGAGTTCGTCGACCATTTTTCGATCAGCGAGGCGGTCAAGGACATCGAAGTGGCCTTTCACCTGGTCTCCACGACCATCCCGGCAACGTCCAATGCCGATATGGCATTCGACGTCCAATCCAATCTGATTGGCACGCTGAACTTTCTGAAGGCAGCCGTCGATGCGGGAATTCGGCGGGTACTGTTCGTATCGTCGGGGGGCACGGTCTACGGCAAGCCGGTCGTCGTGCCAATCAAGGAGTCAGCCCCAACCGAGCCGATTTGCTCCTATGGGATAACCAAACTCGCCGTCGAAAAGTATCTCGGCCTCTTCGAATTGCTGCATGGTCTCCGCTTCATTGTCTTCCGGCTCAGCAATCCGTTTGGAGAAGGTCAGCGGCCGGGTGCTCAAGGCGCGATTGCGGCGTTCGTGAACAAGATGCTGCGCAGGGAGCCGATAGAGATTTGGGGCGATGGCTCGGTAGTGCGCGACTACATCTATGTCGAGAATGCGATCGATGCTCTGGTCAAGGGAATGGATTACGCGGGTGCGCACCGCATCTTCAACCTCGGCAGCGGCGAAGGGCGCAGTCTGAACGACTTACTTGAGGCGCTTGAACATGTCGCGGGTCGGAAGGCACAACGTCATTACGTTTCTTCACGGGCGATCGACGCGCCCAGGAACGTCCTCGATATCAATCTGGTCAAGAGCGAAATGGCGTGGGTGCCACATACAACTTTCGAAGAGGGGCTAGCCCGAACATGGGAGTGGTATCGAGAAGCGCTATCGAAAGAAACTGCGCTGTAATCGGTCGAGCGCCGCGACCGTCCGTCCCCGGAACAGATTCAGGTGACCGTCGACGGAACTGCTGGTTGGACTGGACGCACGGAAACGAATTCGACGTGATTACTTGCCGGGGGAAGCCACGAACACGAAATTTCGTGCAAGCTTATGTTGTCGGCACGTCCGACCACCGCATGTCCAGGTCCACGGCGCCCAAAAATTCATTGCGCAGCTGGACGACCTCGAACGACATCAAACCTGTTTGTTTCTCCAGCGGGAAAAAGAGATCCGCTGATTTCCGATCCTCGAGCCTCAGTGTAATGAAGTAGCGTCCTCCAGAGAATCTTGCTGGAAACGAGCACTGTGCACGCACACGGACCATGCCGTCCGCGCCAGGCGTTCCGGTCAGTCCGAAAGCTTGCCCGCCGATCAGCAGCATTCGTCGATCCTGCAGCAGAATGCTCAGGTGCGGACTCTTCACCGTCGACTTGTACTCGGCCTCCACACCAATCGTGATCTGCTCGCCGGCGGCGAATCCGGCAAACTGTCCGCCACCGTTGCTGAATTCTGCGCTGAGAATGCGACCTTCTTCGGTTCCAAATGCGGCTTGTCCCGAGCTGTACAACGGCGGTTTCCACGTCATGGCGGAGTCGGCGCTCCGGGACAGCTGTTGCTCGGCGCGCAAGTCAAACGCATATCGCTCCGCCATGTCCTCGGGCGAGCCGGACGCCTTCGCAACGCCGTCCTTCAGGTAGACGACGCGGTTACAGAATGTCTGGACAGTATTTATGTCGTGAGACACGAACAAAAGCGTTACGCCGCTCTTGGTCAGCGCGTCGAGACGCTCGAGACATTTGAACTGAAAGCCCGCATCCCCGACCGCCAGCGCTTCGTCGACAATGAGGATATCCGGATCGACGTTGATCGAGACCGAAAAGGCGAGTCGAACAAGCATGCCGCTCGAATAAGTCTTGGTCGGCTGATCAATGAAATCTCCGATATCGGCGAACCTGGCAATCGCGTCGAATCGCTGTTCCATTTCTGCGCGCCCGATCCCAAGAATCGCGCCGTTCATGAACACGTTCTCGCGTCCGGTGAAATCCGAATTGAAGCCCGAACCCAGCTCCAGCAACGCGGCAACGCGGCCGTGGATATCGACCTCCCCGGTTGTGGGCGTGAGCGTCCCAGCGAGCAATTGCAGCAACGTCGATTTTCCGGACCCGTTGCGGCCTATGATCCCAACAGTTTCTCCCTTTTCGACCTCCAGGTCGAAGTCGCGCAGTGCCCAGAATTCGCGGTAGAACTGTCTTCGCCCTCGAAAAAGGGTCTGTTTGAGCCGGTCGCTCGGCTTCTCGTAGATCTGATAACACTTGCCAAGTTTTTCTGCGCTGATTGCGATATCAGAGGACATCCGCGAATCCTTTGCGGGTTTTCTGAAACCAGAACAGGCCCAGCCATGCTGCCGTCAGGCTGAAAACAAGATAGATTCCCCATCCTTGCCAATCCAAGGGCTTTCCCCAAATCAGCACATCGCGCGCCTGTTCGATTATGAACGTCAATGGGTTGATCTGAAGTAGTCCGCGATACTCCTCCGGCAGAGCGGACGAAGGAAAGAATACGGGCGAAAGGAACAGCATTATGGTCGTAATGATTCCGGTGGTTTCGCCCACGTCGCGGAGGAACACACCGAGGGACGCGACGAACCAGCTTATCCCCATTGTCAGCAGCACCAGCGGTAAAAGTACGAGCGGAAACAACAGGACTGTCCAGTTGAGATGAAAGTTGACCAGGGCGATTGCGATCAGCAGCACCAGCACGCTGATCAACGTATGAAACAACGTGGAGCCCATCGCCATCCACGGCAGGATCTCGAGAGGGAAAACGACCTTCTTGACATAGTTCACGTTGGACAAGATGAGGCTTGGCGCCCTGTTCACGCACTCTGCGAAAAGCCTGTGAACGATCAAGCCGGCAAACAGCACCAGGGCGAATTCGGTCTTGGTGACGTTCTCGACTCCCCAGCGTGCCCGGAACACAACATTGAATACGAACGTATATACCGCCAGCATCACTATCGGATTCAGAAATGACCAGAGGATTCCCATTACGGAACCGCGGTAGCGACCAACGACGTCGCGTTTGGTCATTTCCCAGATCAGGCCTCGGTGTCGCCATAAACTGGCGAACACGAAGAGCGGCGAAGTAGGGTAGGTCGGTCGATTCATTGCAGGGTCAGGCGAGACGTCGTCGCATAGCCGCGTGCCCGTGCGCAGAACTGCCGTTGCACATCGGCGACTATGCCCGCGGGGTTGACCGCGACGCCGGCTGGTCCTGTACCCGCCTGCACGGTCGCGACCACATCGTCGGTGGTGAAAACGAACGCTGGGACGTTCTTGCTGTATTGGACGAGGACGCTTGTGAGTACAGGATCATGACAATGGTGAGCTCGCAACAATACGAACGCGCCGCAATTGCAGCTCCGCCATACCATCAGAAGTCTCGTACGCAGCGACCCTCTCCTGACTCCGAAGGATGCAACACGGTCTCGTCTGACGGCTCCGCTCCATATTACTGCGGAGCAGTCAGCGTGCCTAGTCATTGGAGAGCAAATCGCCGAATCTGGTGGTTCCTCCGCCCGCATGCTCAAAAGTCGATCCTGCCGATGTAGGGAACACGCAAAGATCATCATTCCTCTCGCCATTCTGATGAGAATGGAAACTGGCCAGCGATTTTGTACAAAAAAGCGAGTTCCGCGAGGTGTTCGTCGATACGCCGCTCTTCGTGGCGTGAACGCTGCTGCTGGGCTGATTGTTGCTCAACTGCAGAGCACGGAAACGCTCCATCAGTGACACTCGCGAACAGTTGTCGCCGTAGTGTGCCGACTCCCAGCGAGACCACGCTTATCCGCCGGGCGTCGGGTCGGAAGAGCCGGACTGTCTCCTATCCGGTAAACTACGACACGCAGTTCGGCAGTTCGCGCGGAGTACGCGACGTTTGATTTCACCTGGCAACGCAGGAAGGGCGAGGTGTTTGCATAGCGGCCGTCGACCCATCGCCGCTTTCAGTTGCCACACGCTCGTGCAAGATCACGACAAGCGGTGGATGCGTGAAGAACATTGAAATGCAGGGTCTTCGGGAAATCGTGCGAGTTAGTTGGATGGGTAAACATGGGTGGAAGCCGCAGGATTGTTGGCTTCCAGACTCTATACGGTACCGGCTGCATGACGCGCTGTGACACTTTCGCAATCGATGGCTGCAGGACGCAGGCGGTAATCCGGACCTGCAAGGTCAAGTCCCGGGGTCGCGGAACGGGTCTGCCCGCGAGCTTTTGTTCGTGCCTTCTGCCGTGCTTCGGGGATCGGTTGGTGATCGCGCGGAAGCGTCTTGTGGCAGCATGAAGAAGCACTTCAGCCTGGACGCTTCCACGCTGAGTGCAGCATGGCGTGTGCTGCAGCGCCATCTTCGCTACGCGGCCGGCAATCCGCGCAAGCTGATGTGGATCGCCCGTCGCGTCTGGCATATTTTCAGCAGGGGGCAACTGCGGGGGGTACTTCAGCGCCATCGGGTGGTCCAGGATATTTACCAGGACTACGCCGCGTGGTCGGAAACCGAGGAACGCAACGCGGTCGACCGCATCGCTGTTTACCGCGCACAAGCGGTGCAATGGCCGGTACACCCGCGGTTTTCCGTGCTCATGCCGGTTTACTGTCCTCCGCAACCCTATCTGGAACAGGCAATCCAGTCGGTGCTCGATCAGCAATATCCCGATTGGGAATTGCGCATCGTCGATGATGGGTCGCCTACTACGGCTCACTTCGCCTGGCTCGACGCGCTGGCGGCGCGAGATGGGCGTGTGCAGTTCCTTCGCCGGAAAAGCCGGGGCGGAATTGCCGTCGCGACCAACGATGCGCTCGCCGCAAGCAGCGGCGACTATTGTCTGTTCCTTGACCAGGACGACCTCCTGACGCCGAGCGCGCTGTTCGAGTTCGCGGCCCGGATCGTCGAGCGACCCTTGACGGACATGCTCTACGCCGATGAGGACCGCGTAGATTCGGCGGGCCTCCGCTCCCGTCCATTTTTCAAACCCGACTGGGATCCGGAGTGGCTGCGCACGACCAACTACGTCCTGCATCCGTTGGTGTTGCGCACGACGTTCCTGCGCGCGATGGGCGGCTTGCGTACTGGGCTTGATGGCGTCCAGGACTGGGACGTCGTATTGCGGGCCGGAGAAACGGCAAGACCGGACGCCATCGAGCACGTTCCGCGGGTCCTGTACCACTGGCGGGAACATGCGGGTTCGACGGCCGCGGGCATTTACGAGAAGACCGGCGTGGTTTCCGCGCAGGAGCGCGCCCTGCGCGATTCCATCAAACGGCGCGCGGAGATCGCGGAAATAGAGAACCCCGGCGGTGCATGGCGAATCAGATACGCGCTGCCGGCAGAGCCGCCGCTGGTCAGCATCGTGATTCCCACGCGGGATCGGGTCGAATTGCTCCGCCGTTGCGTCGCCGGACTCTGCGAGCGCACGGCTTACGCTCGCTGGGAAGCGATCATCGTCGACAACAACACCACGGAAAGCGAGGCACTGCTATTCCTGAGTTCGCTTGCGACCGACACGCGATTCAAGGTGATCCGGGACGAGCGCGGCTTCAATTACTCCGCGCTGTGCAACGAAGGGGTCGTTGCGGCGAACGGCGACATCGTCGTGCTGCTCAACAACGACGTCTACCCCATCGATCCCTATTGGCTGACCGAACTCGTCGTGCATTCGCGGCGGCCGGAAATCGGCCTTGTCGGTGCCATGCTGTATTACCCGAATGACACCATCCAGCACGCCGGCGTAGTGCTTGGGCTCAATGGTGTCGCTGATCGGCCCTACATCGGTTACCCGCGCGGCTTTGCGGGCGTGGACAGCCGGCTCCTGAGCGTGCATACGGTGACCGCGATGATCACCGCGTGCGCGGCCATCAGGCGCAGTATTTATCAGCGCGTCGGTGGCATGGATGAGAGCCTCCCGGTTGCATGCAACGATCTCGATCTGTGTTTGCGCGTCGCGGAATTGGGCTATCGGAACGTGCTGACACCGCACGCCGAGCTCTACCATCACGAATCCGCCAGCCGGGGCTACTATTACGCCACCGCGGCGAACGCCCAGGAACTGGCGGACGAGGCGGCCTTTGCAGAGAAATGGCGCGGCAATTTGGATCGGGACCGCACTTACAACGCGAATCTTTCGCTCAGAGGCACGGCGTACAGCCTGCGCCACAGCGTGAAACCGTCGATGGGCGGGAAGCATTGACGCGGGAGTTCTTTCCCTCAGGGCACCGCTTGTCCACGTTTGCGTCCACAAGCAACGTAGATGGATTGGAACATTGATACTGGTGCGGCTTCGCGGCGGTTCTCCGGTTTCTGCATTGGCACATAGCCCCCGCGAAATGCCGGGGACTTCACCATGACGGGTCGGGGGATTGGCAGGGCGCTCGCCGCTCTCGCCGTCGGCGCCGCCGCGGGCTACGCATGCGCGTTGCTTCGCACACCGATTCCCTGGATGTTGGGGCCGCTGTTCTCGCTCGCATTCCTGCGTGTTGCAGGTATCGATGTCGGCGTCCCGACGCCCGTGCGCTATGGCGGACAGTGGATCATCGGAACCTCTCTGGGCCTCTATTTCACGCCTCAGGTGGTGTACCAAGTCGCGGCGCTTTGGTATCTGCTGGTTGCCGGCGCAGTGTTTGCGGTGGTGGTGGGCTACGTGTCCGCGCTCGCGCTTGCGCGGCTGGCGGGACTGGACCGAACGACTGCGCTCTTCGCGAGCGTCCCGGGAGGAGCTGCGGAAATGGCGGTGCTGGGCGAGCGGTTCGGGGCGCGCGTCGACCGGGTTGCCGCCGCGCAAAGCTTGCGCATTCTGATCGTGGTGGCCGTCATTCCGGCGATCTACACGGTTCTCGGCGTGCATGGCGCGGATCCCTATGTGCAAGGGGCGACGGCGTTCGCGCCGACCGGTTTCGTGATGTTGATGGCGGCCACTGCCATCGGCGGGTTTGTCTTCCACCGTTTCCGCGCGCCCAACGCATTCGTGCTGGGCTCGCTGGCCGTGGCGATTCCGCTTACCGCGGCGCAAATCGATCTGTCCGCCATGCCGCCGCTCATGTCGAACGCGGGACAATGTTTGCTCGGTTGCGCTTTGGGGTCGCGCTTTCAACGCGATTTCCTGCAGGGCGCGCACCGCTTCGTAGGCGCGGTGCTGATATCTGTCCTGCTGGCAATGGCACTGTCCGCGGTCTTCGGGGCGGGCCTTGCCTATGCATCCGGACTGCATCCGGCGACGTTGGTGCTCGGTACCGCGCCGGGCGGTATCGCCGAAATGTGCATCACTGCCAAAGTGCTGCAGTTGGGTGTGCCGCTGGTCACGACCTTCCACGTTACGCGCCTCGTGATCCTCCTGCTGACCACGGTTCCGTTGTTCGCGCGCGTGCAACGGTGGTGGAAGGCAGACCAAGGAGAAATCGAAGGAGGTAAATAAGCATGCCCTGGAATCCCGCGCAATACCTCCGCTTTGCCGGTGAACGCCTGCGCCCCGCGCTCGACCTTCTCGCGCGAATTCCGCTTGAAAATCCGCGAACGATCATGGACCTGGGCTGCGGCGCCGGCAATGTGACGTCGCTCCTGGGAGAACGTTGGCCGGACGCGCGGATCCTCGGCGTGGACAGTTCCCCGGACATGCTCCGGGAAGCGCGCGCGACGACGCGCAACGATCCGCGCTTCACGTTCGTTGCCGCCGATCTTGCGCAGTGGCGCCCCGACGTGCCGGTCGATCTCGTCTACAGCAACGCGGCGCTGCACTGGCTGCCGGACCACGCCAGGTTGTTTGCGCGCGTGGCTTCGTTGGTGGCGCCCGACGGCGTACTGGCCGTGCAGATGCCGGATAATTTTCGCGCGCCGTCGCACACCCGGATCGCGGAAATCGCGCGCAGCCCGCGCTGGCGGGCGCGCCTGGGGGCAATTGTGCGCGAGCCGCCGGTTGCCACCGCCGCCGATTATTTCGCTTGGCTCTCGCCGCTGATGACGGCGGTCGATATCTGGCTCACCGAATACCTGCAGGTACTGCAACCGGAAAGGGCCGGCGAGCATCCGGTCGCCGCCTGGACCAAGGGTACCTGGCTCGTCCCGTTCCTCGAGGCGCTCGACGACCGGGAACGCGCCGAATTCCTGCGCGAATACACGCAGTGGCTGGCGCTCGACTATCCCGCGAAGGCCGATGGGCGCACGTTGTTTCCGTTCAGGCGCTTGTTCATCGTCGCCACCCGGCAGGGCCGTAACCGGTAAGGCCTCCCGACCAGTGCGCCGGTTGCGTCCGGCGGAGTAAAATGAAAGGTTACTGCCGCGCACCCGGTTTGCTCATAGACGGCGGAACAGAAGTTTCCCTTTGCCACTGTCCGAACTCCACGATGAACCAACCCGAATCGCTGGTCACGCTTGCCGCCTCCGTTGGTGCACCCTCCTACGTGCGGCACGCCCATCTCCTGGGCTGGGTTCGCGAAATTGCCGCCCTGACGCGGCCGGAGCGCATCGTCTGGTGCGACGGCAGCCAGGCCGAATACGACCGCTTGTGCGCCGAGATGGTCGCCGCTGGCACGTTGACCAGGCTCGATCCGGTCAAGCGGCCCGGCAGCTACCTCGCCTGCTCGGATCCTTCCGATGTCGCACGGGTCGAGGACCGTACGTTCATCTGCAGCGAAACGCCGGACGACGCCGGGCCGACCAATAACTGGGTGGCGCCTGCGGACATGCGGCGCACGCTGAGCGGGCTCTTTGCCGGCTGCATGCGAGGCAGGACGATGTACGTCGTGCCGTTCTCGATGGGACCGATCGGGAGCCCGATCGCGCACCTGGGCATAGAGGTCTCCGACAGCCCGTACGTCGTCGTCAACATGAAGCTGATGACGCGGATGGGCCGCGCCGTGTTCGACACGCTCGACGTCGACGGGCACTACGTGCCGTGCGTGCATTCGGTGGGTGCGCCTCTCGCCACAGGGCAGCGCGATGTCGCGTGGCCGTGCAACAAGGATCAGAAATACATCGTGCATTTTCCTGAAACGCGCGAGATATGGAGCTACGGCTCCGGATACGGCGGAAACGCGCTGCTCGGAAAGAAGTGCTTCGCGCTGCGCATTGCGTCGGTGATGGGCCGCGACCAGGGCTGGCTCGCCGAGCACATGCTTATCCTGGGCGTCACGTCGCCGGTGGGTGAGAAAACCTATGTCGCCGCCGCGTTTCCGAGCGCCTGCGGAAAGACCAATTTCTCGATGATGATCCCGCCGGCCGGCTTCGAGGGCTGGAAGGTCACAACGATCGGCGACGACATCGCGTGGTTGAAGCCCGGGCTTGACGGCTATTTCCACGCGATCAATCCGGAAGCAGGCTATTTTGGTGTCGCCCCCGGCACGTCGTATGAATCGAACGCCAACGCGATGGAGATGCTCAAGAAGAATGTCATCTTCACCAACGTGGCGTTGACCGACGATGGTGATGTGTGGTGGGAAGGCATGACCAAGGAGCCTCCCGCCCATCTCGTCGATTGGCAGGGCAAGAATTGGACGCCCGACTGCGGGCGCAAGGCGGCGCATCCGAACGCGCGTTTCACCGTCGCGTCGGTGCAATGCCCGTCGCTCGATCCGGCGTGGGACGACCCGGCGGGCGTCCCGGTTTCCGCGTTCATCTTCGGAGCGAGGCGGTCCGACACCGTGCCGTTGATCAGCGAGGCGAGGACTTGGGAGGAAGGCGTCTACAAGGCTGCGACGATGGGCTCGGAGACGACCGCGGCGGCTACCGGTGCCGTCGGCGAGGTGCGACGCGACCCGTTCGCGATGCTTCCATTCTGCGGGTATCACGTCGGCGACTACTTCAAGCACTGGCTCATCATGGGCGAAGCGGTCGCGCATCCGCCGCGCATCTTCAGCGTCAATTGGTTCCGCAAGGACGCCAACGGAAAGTTCGTCTGGCCCGGATTCGGACAGAACATGCGCATATTGCAATGGGTCGTCGAGCGCTGCGCCGGGCGTGCACCTGCCCATGAGACGGCTACCGGGCTGGCGCCCTCCTACGCCGACCTCAACTGGACCGGCACGGATTTCGATGCTGGCCGTTTTGCGGGAGTGATGGACATCGATCGCGAGCATTGGCAGCGCGAACTCGCGTCGCACGACGAACTGTTCGCCAAGCTGGGGCGGAAACGCCCGGCGGCGCTGCAGGCGGAACGAGAACGGTTGGGCGACAGGCTCTCCCGCTGATTCGGTTCGGTCAGGGGGCGCCGCTGGTGCTCGTGCGGCGGAGACCAGAATTCGTACCTCCTCCTGAGAGTGAGCAATTACTTTTTTCTTGGCAAGCCGAAGTTTCACGTGGAACCGATTGCCGCAGGCAACTTCCCTCGCGCGTAAGCATTCCCTTCCGGAGGGCATTACCGCTCCGGTTTCACGTGAAACAAACGGCTATCGGCCGTTCTCAGGAGCGCGTAAAATCACCTGCCGGAGCATTCCGCCCCGCTACGCGATTTACTGATTGAAATCATGGACTTCAAACAGCGTTTCGAGGTGATCATTGTCGGTGGCGGCCATGCAGGCACCGAGGCCGCGCTGGCGTCCGCCCGGATGGGCCGCGCCACGTTGCTCCTCACCCATAATATCGAGACGCTCGGTCAAATGTCGTGCAACCCTTCCATTGGCGGCATCGGAAAGGGGCACCTGGTCAAGGAGGTGGATGCGCTGGGCGGGGCGATGGCCATCGCCACGGACGAGGCGGGCATCCAGTTCAGGATCCTCAATTCCAGCAAGGGACCGGCGGTGCGGGCAACCCGCGCGCAGGCCGACCGGATTCTCTACAAACAGGCAATCCGGACGCGCCTCGAAAATCAGACGAACCTGACGCTGTTTCAGCAACCGGTCGACGACCTTTTGCTGGAGGGCGACCGGGTGACGGGCGTGGTGACCCAGATCGGTCTCACGTTTCATGCGGACGCGGTGGTACTCACGACCGGCACGTTCCTTTCGGGATTGATCCATGTCGGCCTCGAAAACTACGAGGCCGGTCGCGCAGGCGACCCGCCGGCAAAGCGCCTGGGCGCCCGGTTGCGGGAAATGAAACTTCCCGCCGGGCGGCTAAAGACCGGGACGCCGCCCCGCTTGGACGGCCGCACGATCGACTTCTCCGTCCTGGCGGAACAACCGGGCGACGATCCTGCCCCCGTGTTCTCGTTCATGGGTGCAGCAAACATGCATCCGCAGCAGGTCCCTTGCTGGATCACGCATACGAACGCGCGCACGCACGA
Source organism: uncultured beta proteobacterium (assembly GCA_963829415.1). Classification (GTDB taxonomy): domain Bacteria; phylum Pseudomonadota; class Gammaproteobacteria; order Burkholderiales; family Casimicrobiaceae; genus VBCG01. The sequence continues at coordinate 1,058,811 of CAWHII010000001.1, forward strand.
GGTAATCCGCGCCGGGCTCGACCGTTCGCCAATGTATTCGGGGGTGATCAAAGGCGTCGGGCCGCGGTACTGCCCATCGATCGAAGACAAGGTGGTGCGCTTCGCGGAACGCAACAGCCACCAGATCTTCCTCGAGCCGGAAGGTCTAGGCACGCATGAGATCTACCCCAACGGGATTTCCACTTCACTGCCCTTCGATGTGCAGCTGGAACTGGTGCGCTCGATGCGGGGCTGCGAGCAGGCGCATATCCTGCGTCCAGGCTACGCCATCGAATACGACTATTTCGATCCACGCGCGCTGAAGTCCACGCTGGAGACCAAAGCGATCCGGGGCCTCTTCTTCGCCGGGCAGATCAATGGCACGACGGGTTACGAAGAAGCCGCTGCGCAAGGGCTGCTCGCCGGCATCAACGCTGCGCTCCATGTGCGCGCACAGGAGGGCTGGTGTCCACGCCGTGATGAAGCCTATCTCGGCGTTCTGGTCGACGATCTGATCACGCGCGGCGTGTCCGAGCCTTATCGGATGTTCACGTCGCGTGCCGAATACCGGCTGCAGTTGCGGGAGGACAATGCCGACTTGCGCCTGACCGAACACGGTCGTCGACTCGGATTGGTCGACGACTTGCGTTGGGACGCGTATGCGCGCAAGCGCGATGCCATTGCACTCGAAATCGAACGTCTGAGGACGACCTTCGTCAATCCGAACATTGTAGGGCAACACGACGCGGAACGCGTTCTGGGACAAGTCATAGACAGAGAGTATGCGCTTACTGACTTATTGCGCAGACCGAAAGTGACGTACGCGACTCTGCTTTCGTTGCCGGGTTCCGGAACCCCCGTGGCGGACCCGCAGGTTGCGCTGCAAGTCGAGATTGCGACCAAATATGCCGGCTACATCGATCGCCAGCACGACGAAATCGCGCGTCATCTTTCCATGGAATCATCGCGGCTGCCCGTGAATCTCGATTACCGGAATGTGCGCGGCTTGTCGGCCGAGGTGCAGCAGAAGCTCAATATTCACCAGCCGGAGACCATCGGTCAGGCTGCGCGCATTTCTGGCGTCACGCCGGCGGCGATTTCCCTGTTGCTCGTGCATCTGAAAGGCGGCGCGGCAACGCGCCAGGGCACCGAAGCGCTGTCCGCATGACCACCATTGCTCAGGCGCCGACGCAAGACGCAGAGCTCGCCACGGGCATTGCGACACTCGGTATCGCGATCGACGCGGCGCAACGCGAACAGTTGACCGCGTATCTCGCGCTGCTGGCCAAGTGGAACAAGACCTACAATCTGACGGCAATCCGCGAACCGCACCGCATGGTCACGCATCATCTGCTCGATGCGTTGGCGGTGGTGCCGCATCTTCCGGTGACCGCGGGCTTGCGGATTCTCGATGTGGGGTCCGGTGGCGGGGTCCCCGGCATTCCGCTCGCCATCGCGCGGCGTGATGCGCATGTCGTCATGGTCGATTCGAATCACAAGAAAGCCGCCTTCCTCACGCAGGCGGCGATCGAACTTGACCTGCGCAATGTCGAATCACATGCGGTGCGCGTCGAGGAGTACGCTCCCGCCACACGTTTCGACGTGGTGATTTCGCGCGCGTTCTCGGACTTGGCCGCGTTCGCCGACATTGCTGCGCGGCATCTCGCAGCGCACGGAAGACTGTTCGCGATGAAGGGCGTGCATCCGGACGAAGAGCTTGCACTTTTGCCGCCGGAAGTTGTCGTACTGGCCACGCCGGCGCTGAAGGTTCCCGGCCTGGATGCGACGCGGCACCTGGTCGTGATGCAATCGAGCCAAGCAGGGGAAAGTCAGCGCCGATGACGCGCATCATTGCAGTGGCCAATCAGAAGGGTGGCGTCGGCAAGACGACCACCGCCGTCAATCTCGCCGCGAGCCTCGTCGCCATGAAGCGGCGCGTGTTGCTGGTGGACCTCGATCCGCAGGGCAACGCCACCACGGGCTCGGGCCTCGACAAGCGCGGCTTGGCCGCGACCGTGTACCAGGTGCTGTTGGGCGAGCGTGGAATCGCGGACGTCCGCGTCGCATCGCCGTCGGGCGGCTTCGACGTCGTGCCGGCCAATCGCGAGCTTGCGGGTGCCGAGATCGAACTCGTCGCCCTGCCCGAGCGCGAAACCAGGCTGAAGGATGCGCTGGCCGACGCGTTGTCGCAGATGAAAACCGCGATCAGCGAAGTCGCCACCGACTACGATTTCATCCTGCTCGACTGTCCGCCGTCGCTCTCGCTGCTCACACTGAACGGCTTGTGCGCGGCGGATTCCGTGCTGATCCCGATGCAGTGCGAGTACTACGCGCTCGAGGGCCTGTCGGACCTGATCCAGACGTTGAAGAAGGTGCGCGCGCATCTCAATCCGGCGCTTACGATCGAAGGGCTGCTGCGCACGATGTACGACCCGCGCAACACGCTGGCGTTGAACGTCGCCGCCGAACTCGAAAAACATTTCGGCGAAAAACTCTATCGCACGATCATTCCTCGCAATGTGCGGCTGGCCGAAGCGCCATCGCACGGCATTCCAGCTTTCAAGCTGGAACCGCAGTCGAAAGGCGCGCTTGCATATCTCGCGCTGGCCGGTGAAATGCTGCGCCGGATCGAGGCGCGTGACGTGGCCGGCACCGCAGCAACCGCCGCTGCATGAAGAACCTCATTTAGGCAACCGAGATGATTCGACCGAAGGGGCTGGGCCGCGGGCTTGACGCGCTGTTGTCCGGCGGCAACGAGGATGCGCCGCGGGAAGCGCTGCAGACGCTCGCCATCGGCCGCATCAGGCCGGGCAAGTATCAGCCGCGAACGCGCATGGACGAAACGGCGTTGAATGAACTCGCCGATTCCATTCGCGAGCAGGGGCTGATGCAGCCGATACTCGTTCGTCCGGTGGACGGCGGCAGCTTTGAGATCATCGCCGGCGAGCGGCGCTGGCGAGCGGCACAGCGTGCCGGACTCACCGAGGTTCCCGCGCTCGTCAAACACGTGGCGGACCAGTCGATGCTCGCATTGTCGCTGATCGAGAACATCCAGCGTGAGGACTTGAATCCGCTGGAGGAGGCCATCGGACTGCAGCGCCTGATCGTGGAATTCGGCCTGACGCACGAAGCGGCGGCCAAGGCGGTCGGCCGCTCGCGCAGCGCGGTCACCAACCTGTTGCGCCTGACGTCGCTCGCGAAGGCCGCGCAGGAGTATCTGCTCAGTGGTGGAATCGAGATGGGCCATGCACGGGCGATGCTTGCGTTGCCATCCGCGCAACAGGCTGCGACCGCCACCCGCGTGGTGAACGGCAACCTGTCCGTGCGCGAAACCGAACGGCTGGTGTTCACGCTGCTGAATCCGGCCAAGCAACAGGCGCGGCGCGGCGCCAAACGCGGCCACGACGCCGACACTGCGCGCCTGGAAACCGAACTCGCGGAAAAACTGGGCGCGAAGGTGAATATCGAAGTGGGAAGGAAAGGCGCCGGCAGACTCGTCATCGGCTACAGCAGCCTCGAACAGCTGGACGGGATACTCGCCAGGCTGCGTTGATCCTTGCGCAGGCGAATTCGGCCCGGTTTCAGGACCGACTGGAGTTGCCGGAAAGCCAATTCGACGGTCCTCCCCGCCCGGCGCCGTTACAGGCAGGCGCCCTTGTAGGCAATTGCCCCTCATTTCCGCTCAGACTTTCTCGAGCCATGCCGTGGTGGCATACTAGGCATTGTGGACCACAATGTGGAGGAGCCATGGCGGACATTGCGGGCACGCCCTCAACCTCGACGATGCTGCGCTGGACGACGCTGATAGCCATCGTGGCGAACGCGGCGTTCATTGCCGTCTACAGTGGTCTCAGCGAGATGCCGACGATTGCCGAGGTGGCAGCGGAATTCGGCTATTCATTTCTGCCGGCCGGATTCGTCAAGGGGATTTGCGTGGCGATGCTGGCCGCGTTCCTGCTTTTCTACGTGGCCGCCCTATGGCCCCGCAGACGCCGGAGAAGTGCCTACGACAAGCTGGTCCTCCCCCTCGCGTTGACCAGCGTGCTGGCCTCGTGCTGGATCGTCGCATTTCGCCATGAACAGATCGGTCTGTCCGTGGCGCTGATTGCCGCCGGCGTTGCGTTGAGCGGACTCATGTTCGCGCGCGTGGCGTCGGTATCGCCGCGCAAGCATTCTCTTTGGCTGCGTGTCCCCTTCAGTCTCCATTTGGCCGCGATGACCGTCGCGTTGCTGGTCGCCGTGACGCAGTGGCTGAGTGCCAGCGGCCTGTTCACGTGGGCCGCCGCGGGAGCGGACGACGTGGCAATCGCATTACTGGCCATCGCCACGGCGACGGGAGGTTTCGTCGCGCTCCGCTATAGCGACTTCGTCTATCCGGCAGTGATGGCCGCGGTCGCCGGCGCGATATTCGTCGCAGAAAACGTGGTCCATCCCGAGGTCGCCGTCCACGCGCTCGTTGTTTGCGTCGGAATGCTCGTCGTGGTCACCCTTGCCGCCGTTGCGCTGGCGCTGCAACCGCCGCGCGCCCCGAAGGAAAGGCCTTCGCGCAGACGAAAAAAGGTTGCGCGCAGCAAGCTGGACGAAAGCTGGTACGCGCTGGACGGAACCACGTCGATGTTGGGACTCTGACGCGATCGCAGGATGCCGTCGTCCAATGCGACCCAAAGCTGCGGGCGCGGTCCCCGCCCGGAACGGGAAAATCATCAGCGCCCAAAGTTACGGTTCGTCCACCCGTGTCGACGAAATCGCCGATGGCATCTTCCGGATCAGCACCGCTGTGCCGGCGAGCGTGGTGCCGGGCGGCGTTACCTTCAATCAACTCCTGATTCGCGACACCGATCCGTTGTTGTTCCACACCGGTCCGCGCATGATGTTTGGAGTTGTGCGCGAAACCATCGAGCGCGTCATCCCGGAGGCGACACTCCGGCACATCGCGTTCTCGCAAGTCGAGGCGGATGAGAGCGGATCGCTGAATCAAAATTTCCCCCGGTTGCGCCAGGCCGTGCCGCTCTGCGGCCAAGTCGCGGCAATGGTGTCAATTGCCGACCGGGCGGATCGCCCGCCCGGGGCGCTAGCCGAACAGGAGCGCCTCATGCTCGGGGGGCATACGGTGCAGTGAATCGACGCGCCGCACCCGTCGCATGGATGGGAGTGCGGATTCCTGACCGAGACGACGACGCGCACGCTGTTCCGTGGCCGCCTGTTCACGCAATTCGGGGAGTTGCACCCCGCAATCACCGGGGACGATATTCTCGAGCCGAGCGAAGCAGGGCGGGCCGGGATGGACGACTACCCGCACTCGCCGGACACCGGCCGATTGCTCGAGCGACTTGCTGCCACCGCACCCACCACGCTTGCCTGCATGCGCGGCGCGGCCTGGCGGCGATGGTGCGACGCCTTGCCACGCGGCTTGCGGCAGCACCGACTCGGCACTGACACGAATTGGTGAAAGGCCGGCGACCCGTGGAACGGTGTCCGTAACGGACGGACGCAGTGTCAGCCGAGTTGCGCCAGGATCGTCTCGCCGCCCGACACCTCATATTTGCCTGGCGCCTCGATGTTCAGCGTCTTGACCACGCCGTCGTCGATCAGCATCGAAAACCGCTGGCAGCGAACGCCCATGCCCTTGCTGGTGAGGTCGAACACCAGCCCCAACGCCTTCGTGTAATCGGCGCTGCCATCGCCCATCATGCGGACCTTGCCGCCGGCCTTCTGGTCGCGGGCCCACGCGCCCATCACGAACGGGTCGTTGACCGACAGACAGAGGATGTCGTCCACGCCCTTGGCCTTCAGCTTGTCGAAATTCGCGAGGTACGAGGGCACGTGCTTGGCCGAACAAGTCGGCGTAAATGCGCCAGGCAGGCCGAAGACGACGACCTTCTTGCCGCGGGTGAGGGCCTCAATCGTGAAGGTGTTGGGGCCCACGGAGCAGCCATTGCCCTCGACTTCGATGAACTCCGACAGCGTGCCCGCGGGCAGCCTGTCGCCGACTTTGATGGTCATGGAATCTCCTTTATGGGGGCGCACGGTAAGGGGAAGAGGAACTGCGGAGGATTGCAGGCAATGCCAAAAATTTCAACCCTACGCCTTGCCCGGACAATCGCGAAGCGGTAACTTCCAAGGTCATTGATTCCGCCCACGAGGAGATCCCATGGCGCGCACCGCAGTGAAGAACCCGGTAGGGAAACAAGTTGAAGCCCCCAAACGGGCGAGGTTACTGATCGCGACGCGCAAGGGCCTGTGGACGCTGACGACGGATGGCGCCCGGCGCACATGGAAACTCGCGGGTCCCCAGTTCCTGGGACATATCGTCCACCATGCGATGCTCGATCCCCGCGACGGAAAGACCCTGCTTGCGGCCGCGCGGACCGGGCATTTGGGCCCAACGGTGTTTCGCTCGGCCGACAACGGCAAGACATGGAAGGAGGCGTCAGCGCCACCGGCATTCGACGCCGCCAGCGGGCGGGTCGTCGACCATACGTTCTGGCTGACGCCGGGGCACGCCTCGCAGCCCAGGGTCTGGTTCGCCGGTACGTCGCCACAGGGCCTGTTCCGCTCCGACGACGGCGGCGCCAACTGGAAAGGCGTCGCGGGATTCAACGCCCATCCGCAGAGGAAGGCATGGTGCGGCGGCGACCAGGACGGTACGCCGGATGGCCCGAAGCTGCATTCGATTCTGGTCGACCCCCGCGATGCCGCGCATATGTACATAGGCATGTCGAGCGGCGGCGTATTCGAGTCAATGGACGGCGGCGCGGACTGGCACCCGTTGAATCAGGGCGTGCGCGCCGATTTCCAGCCCAACCCCGATCTCGAGTTCGGCCACGATCCCCATTGCGTGCGATTCGCGGCCGGCAATCCCGACCGGCTGTATCAGCAGAATCATTGCGGTCTGTTCCGGCTCGACCGACCCCAAACCCGCTGGCAGGACATCGGGGGCGGCATGCCCAAGTCCGTCGGCTACGTCGGTTTTCCGATGGTTCCCCATCCGCACGACGCCAATACCGCCTGGATATTTCCCATGGACGGTACCGATGTCTGGCCGCGCATTTCTCCGGGCGGCAAACCTGCCGCGTATCGGACGCGCGACGGCGGCAAGTCCTGGAAGCGCCAGGCCGAAGGGATGCCGAAGGCGCAGGCCTGGTGGACCGTGAAGCGGCAAGCGATGACCGTCGACCGCTTCCCGGCCGCGGGCGTCTATTTCGGCACGACCTCCGGCGAAGTATGGGGTAGCCGTGACGAGGGCCGGAGCTGGAGATGCCTGGCGGCACACTTGCCACATATCTATGCCGTCGAGGCGGTATAGCCGCGCGAGCAGGCTGGATTCCGCGTGTTCAATTATCGCGTCGGGATACCGTCGCCGCTGCGGTCATACTGCAACGGCGTGGCCACGGTCACCATCGCCTGCGCAACGGAGCGCCCGACGCTGGGCGACCTGTTGGCGGGGCTCGAGTCGGCCCATCCGGGCATGCGTTTCCGGATGCTGGACGAGCAGGGAAAACTGCGTCCGCACATCAAAGTGTTCGTGAATGCCGACGTGGAGCGAGATCCGGCCGCATTTCTGCCACGCGGCGCCGACGTCATGATCGTTGCCGCTCTTTCCGGGGGATAAAGGCCGCCATCGAACGGCCGTGCGACATTGCGCCGCAACATTTCGTTGCGAGCCTGGGGGCAAAACGGTTAAAATTGACAAGTTTGCTGCATTGCCCGGAATGATTGCCCGGGTGAGGTGATGGAAGCGCCACTCTCGACCAAACCGATCCGCCTCGTTCTCCAATGGCAGGCGGCTGCGACTGTCGTGATTGCGGCCATTGCCGGACTTTGGGTGGGACCGCATGGGGCGCTGTCGGCAGTGCTGGGAGGCGTGGTCAACATCACCTCCGTCGTGGTCTACGCGGTGGTTCTGAGGGTCTCCAATCCGGAGTCGGCCGGTGGCACCGTGGCCGCGCTGTTCCGTGCCGAGGCGGCCAAGATCCTCGTGATCATCCTCCAGCTCTGGCTGGTGCTGGTGATCTACCGGGATGTCGTATTCGTGGTGTTCTTCGCAAGCTTCGTAATTACGGTATTGCTGTTTCGCATGGCCCTTCTAGAGCGCAACTGACCAAACCAGATCCCCGAAACCATGGCGGCCAGCACTCCCACCGAATACATCGAGCACCACCTTTCGTTCTTCACCCGGTCGGTAGGGGAAGGCGATTTCTGGACGGTCAACGTCGACACGATCGTGATGTCGCTGATCCTGGGCGTGCTCGGGCTGGGCTTCCTGTGGCTCGCGACGCGCAAGGCGACGCCCGGCGTGCCGTCGAAGCACCAGGCATTTGTCGAACTGTGCGTCGGCTTCGTCAACGACCAGGTCAAGGGCATCTATCATGGTGAAAGCAGGTGGGTCGCACCGATCGCGCTGACGGTGTTCATCTGGGTGCTGCTGATGAACGCGGCGGACTTCCTGCCCATCGACATCATGGCGTGGTTCTACGAACATGTTCTGCACCTTCACAAGTGGCGCCCGGTGCCCACGGCCGATATCAACACCACGTTCGCGCTGGCGCTGACGGTCTTCGGACTGATGATCGCCTTCGGCATCAAGTCGAAGGGTCTGGGCGGCTGGACCAAGGAGCTCTTCGTCGCGCCCTTCGGCAACCACTTCCTGCTGTGGCCACTCAACTTCATGTTCCAGATCGTCGAATTCGTCTCCAAGCCGTTGTCGCACAGCCTGCGGCTCTACGGGAACATGTACGCGGGCGAGATCCTATTCCTGTTGTTGGCCATGCTTGCGTCGGCCGGATTGGGCTGGGCCGGGCTCGCCACGATCTTTAACTGGTCGTGGGCGATCTTCCACATCCTGATCGTCGTGTTGCAGGCCTACATTTTCATGATGCTGACCATCGTGTACTTGGCGATGGGCGAGGAACACCACTGACCACCGCAGTTTCTCCACCTGTTTCGGGCTTTCCACAACACCGCAGTCACGTGCAATCGAAAGGATAGAACATGGACAAGATTCAAATGCTGGCGCAGATCCAGGCCTATACCGCCGTCGGGATCGGACTCATCATCGGCCTGGGCGCGCTCGGCGCGTGCATCGGCATCGGCATCATGAGCTCGCGCTTCCTGGAAGGCGCCGCGCGCCAGCCGGAACTGATGCCGCAACTGCAGGCGAAGGTGTTCCTGCTGCTCGGCCTGATCGACGCGTCGTTCATCATCGGCGTGGGCCTCGCGATGTTCTTCGCGTTCGCCAACCCGCTGCTTAGCGTGGTGCCGAAATAAGGACTCGCACGACTCTCTTTCCTGTAGAAGGTCCGCCATGAATTTTAATCTGACGCTCATCATGCAGGCCGCGTCGTTCCTGGCCTTCATCTGGTTCTGCGCGCATTTCATCTGGCCGCCGTTGATGCGCGCCATCGAGACGCGCCAGAAGCAGATCGCCGACGGCCTGGCCGCGGGCGAAGAAGGCCGCAAGGAACTCGCCAACGCCGAGAAGCGGATGGCCGACATGCTGACCGAAGCCAAGGGCAAGTCCGCGGAAATCGTCGCGACCGGCGAGCGGTTCAAGTCCGAGACGATCGAGCAGGCCAAGATCGAGGCGAAGGCGGAAGGCGAGCGCATCATCGCGGCCGCCAAGGCCGAGATCCAGCAGGAAGTCGCGCGTGCGAAGGAGCAGCTGCGCGACGCGGTGGCTGATCTTGCCGTTGCCGGCGCGGCGAAGATCCTCAAGAAGGATGTCGACACCAAGGTTCACCAGGACTTGTTGGCGCAGCTGAAGCGCGAATTGTAGTCAACTGAGTCAGGCAGAGACAGGCGAAAGCGAACCATGGCAGAACTGACGACGATCGCGCGTCCTTACGCCGAAGCCGCTTTCGCGCTTGCCCGCGAAGGCAACGCGCTGCCGGTGTGGTCGCAGATGCTGCGCCTCACCAGCGCGGTGGTTGCCGACCCTCGGGTGGCCAAGGCGCTGGACAATCCGGCGCTTGACAGCGGCGCCAAGGAATCGCTGCTGCTGTCGATCTGCGGCGACACGCTGAACCCCGAGGGACGCAGCTTCGTGCGCGTGCTGATCGAAGGCGACCGGATTTCGGTGCTGCCGGAAATCCAGAGGCTGTTCGAGAGCCTGAAGGACACGGCGGACGGTGTCGCCAAGGCCACGATCGAAACGGCGTTTCCGTTCCAGGGCGATGAATTGGCCGAGCTGACGGCGGCATTGGAAAAGCGTTTCGGCAAGAAGATCGAAGCCACGGTCGCGGTCAGGCCGGAATTGATCGGCGGCGCACGCGTCACTGTCGGCGATACGGTGATCGACGCGTCGGTGCAGGAACAACTGCGAGCGATGGCTGCCCAGCTGCGGGCCTGAAGCACCAAACGAATTCGATAGTCGTGACGCCGCGGCACTTACCCATTCTGCGGCAGACGTGAGGAAATCATGCAACTGAACCCTTCCGAAATCAGCGAACTGATCAAGACCAAGATCCAGAACCTGGACACGGCCGCCGAAGTGCGGACGCAGGGAACGGTGGTCTCGGTTTCCGACGGCATCTGCCGCATTCACGGTCTGTCCAATGCGATGCAGGGCGAAATGCTCGAGTTCCCGAACGAAACGTTCGGACTTGCGCTGAACCTCGAGCGCGACTCGGTCGGCGCGGTGATCCTCGGTGCATACGAAAAGATCGCCGAAGGTGATGTCGTCAAGTGCACGGGCCGTATCCTCGACGTGCCCGTCGGTCCGGAGCTCATCGGCCGCGTCGTCAATTCGCTCGGCGAGCCGATCGACGGCAAGGGACCGGTCAACGCGAAGATGCGCGACGTCATCGAAAAAGTCGCGCCTGGCGTGATCGAACGGCAATCGGTGTCGCAGCCCGTGCAGACCGGCCTGAAGGCGATCGACGCCATGGTGCCGATCGGCCGCGGCCAGCGTGAACTCATCATCGGCGACCGGCAGACCGGCAAGACCGCGGTCGCAGTCGACACGATCATCAACCAGAAGGGAAAGGACCTGATCTGCGTGTACGTCGCGATCGGTCAGAAGGCGTCGTCGATCAAGAACGTCGTCAACAAACTGACCGAGTACGGCGCCATGGAGTACACGATCGTCGTCGCCGCGACGGCGTCGGAATCGGCGGCGATGCAGTACATCGCCCCGTACTCCGGCTGCACGATGGGCGAGTACTTCCGCGACCGCGGGCAGGACGCGCTGATCATCTACGACGACTTGACCAAGCAGGCGTGGGCCTACCGCCAGGTGTCGCTGCTGCTGCGCCGCCCGCCGGGCCGCGAGGCGTATCCGGGCGATGTGTTCTACCTGCACTCGCGACTGCTCGAGCGCGCCGCGCGCGTCAACGCTGTCTACGTCGAAAAATTCACCAAAGGCGCGGTCAAGGGCAAAACGGGGTCGCTCACTGCGCTGCCGATCATCGAAACGCAGGCGGGCGACGTCACTGCGTTCGTGCCGACCAACGTGATTTCGATCACCGACGGGCAGATCTTCCTCGAGACCGACCTCTTCAACGCCGGAATCCGCCCCGCGATGAACGCCGGCATCTCGGTGTCGCGGGTCGGCGGCAACGCGCAGACCAAGGTCATCAAGAAGCTCGGCGGCGGGGTGCGCCTGTCGCTCGCGCAGTTCCGCGAGCTCGCGGCCTTCGCGCAGTTCGCATCCGACCTGGACGAAGCCACGCGCAAACAGCTGGACCGCGGCAAGCTGGTGACCGAACTGATGAAGCAGGCGCAATACTCGCCGTTGTCGGTGGCCGAGCAGGCGCTTACGCTGTTCGCTGTGAACAAGGGCTACTACGACGGCGTGCCGGTCGAGAAGGCGCTCGCGTTCGAATCGGCGCTGCGCCAGTTCATGAAGGGCAAGTACGCGGGCATCGTCGACAAGATCGCGCAGACGCACGAGCAGACCGCCGACGACGAGAAGGCGCTGTCCGCGGCGATCGAGGATTTCAAGAAGACCGGCACGTACTGAACCTCGACTGAAAGTAAAACCCTACTTTCGGTCGACTAGTTTCCCAAGAATCGCTGGCAGAGCCAGTCAAGTTTTGGCGGGAACCGCGGGAAAGGCAACATGGCAAGTTCCAAGGCAATCACGACCAAGATCAAGAGCGTGCAAAGCACGCGCAAGATCACCAAGGCGATGGAGATGGTCTCGGCCTCGAAGATGAAGAAGGCCCAGGACCGGATGCGCGCCTCGCGTCCGTACGTCGAGCGCACATTCAACATCGTGATGCACATCGCCAAGGCGAACAGCGAATACCACCACCCGTTCCTGCAGAAGCGCGACGTCGTCAAACGCGTCGGCGCCATCGTCGTCACCACCGACAAGGGCCTGTGCGGCGGCCTCAATACCAATGTGCTGCGGCTGGTGCTGCAGCAGCACAAGGAGTGGCGCGCCAAGGGCATCGAATGCGACTACGTCGCCATCGGCGGCAGGGGGCTCGGTTTCCTGCAGCGGATGGGTGCCAACATCCTGGCCAGTGCCGTGCAACTGGGCGACCGTCCACACCTGGACAAGTTGGTAGGTCCGGTGAAGACGCTGATCGACGAATATGTGGCGGGCAAGGTCGACGAGGTGCACATCTACTTCACGACGTTTCGTAACACGATGAGCCAGGAGCCACGGCACGGGAAGATCATTCCGATTCCCGAGGAGTACAGGGCGTTGGCCACCGGGGAAGTCCGCAAGGCGGAATTGACGGACGCGTCGTGGGACTACATCTACGAGCCGGACGCGCGGACGCTGCTCGACGGCATGATGCGTCGCTACCTGGAAGCCGTCGTGTTCCAGATGGTCAACGAGAACATGGCCTCGGAGCAGTCGGCGCGGATGGTCGCGATGAAGGCCGCGTCCGACAACGCGGGAAAGATCATCAAGGAGCTGCAGCTCATCTACAACAAGACGCGGCAGGCGGCGATCACGAAGGAACTGTCGGAGATCGTCGGTGGCGCGGCGGCGGTGTAATCGGCAAGACCGAAAATGCTGAATTGACGATGTTGAGGAAACCATGAACCAGGGAATGATTGTTCAGTGCATCGGCGCAGTGGTCGACGTGGAATTTCCACGCGACCAGATCCCCGAGATCTACGACGCGTTGAAGTTGGACGAGATCGGACTGACGCTCGAGGTGCAGCAGCAGTTGGGCGACGGCGTCGTGCGCACGATCGCGCTCGGCAGCTCCGACGGCCTGCGCCGCGGCATGATGGTCGTGAATACGAAGGCGCCGATCATGGTGCCGGTCGGCACGGAGACGCTGGGCCGCATCATGGATGTGCTGGGCCGGCCAATCGACGAACGCGGGCCGGTTGGCGCCGCGAAAACGATGTCGATCCACCGCGCAGCGCCGGCGTACGAGGAACTTTCGCCGTCGACCGAACTGCTCGAGGTCGGCATCAAGGTCATCGACCTCATCTGCCCGTTCGCCAAGGGCGGCAAGATCGGCCTGTTCGGCGGCGCCGGCGTGGGCAAGACCGTCACGATGATGGAGCTGATCAACAACATCGCGTCCGCGCACTCGGGCCTGTCGGTGTTCGCCGGCGTCGGCGAGCGCACGCGCGAAGGCAACGACTTCTACCACGAGATGATCGACTCCGGCGTCGTCAACAAGGATGACCTGGGCAAGTCGAAGGTATCGATGGTGTACGGCCAGATGAACGAGCCGCCGGGTAACCGGCTGCGCGTCGCGCTGACGGGTCTGACGATCGCCGAATCGTTCCGCGACGATGGCCGCGACGTGCTGCTGTTCATCGACAACATATACCGTTTCACGCTGGCCGGAACCGAGGTCTCGGCGCTACTCGGCCGGATGCCGTCGGCGGTGGGCTACCAGCCGACGCTCGCCGAGGAAATGGGCCGGTTGCAGGAGCGGATCACGTCCACCAAGACCGGCTCGATCACGTCGATCCAGGCTGTGTACGTGCCGGCGGACGACCTGACTGATCCGTCGCCGGCGACGACGTTCGGTCACCTCGACGCGACGGTGGTGCTGTCGCGCGACATCGCGTCACTCGGCATCTATCCGTCGGTCGATCCGCTGGACTCGACGTCGCGCCAGATCGATCCGCACGTGATCGGCGAGGAGCACTACAACTGCACGCGACGTGTCCAGCAAACGCTGCAGAAATACAAGGAACTGCGCGACATCATCGCGATCCTCGGCATGGACGAGCTGTCTCCCGAAGACAAACTCGCCGTGTCCCGCGCGCGGAAGATCCAGCGCTTCCTGTCGCAGCCGTTCACCGTGGCGGAGGTGTTCACGGGCTCGCCGGGCAAGTATGTGCCGCTGAAGGACACGATCAAGGGCTTCAACATGATTGTCAATGGCGAATGCGATGAGCTGCCCGAGCAGGCGTTCTACATGGTCGGCACGATCGAAGAAGCATTCGAAAAGGCGAAATCGCTGCAATAGGCGCGGACAGGAGCCATGGCACACACCATCACCGTCGACGTCGTCAGCGCCGAAGAACAGATCTTCTCGGGCGAGGCGGAATTCGTCGTCCTGCCCGGCGTGGATGGCGAGCTCGGCATCTTCCCGCGTCATACGCCACTCTTCACGCAGATCAAGCCAGGCGCCGTGCGCATCAAGATTCCCGGCCAGGCGGCCGAAGAACTTGTGTTCGTGCAGGGCGGATTTCTCGAGGTTCAGCCGCACAAGGTGACCGTGCTGGCGGATACCGCGATTCGCGCGCATGACCTGGACGAGGTCAAGGCGCTCGAGGCCAAGAAGCGCGCGGAAGACGCGATGACGAACAAGGAATCCGACGAATCCATGGCGACGGCGCAGGCAGAGTTGTCCATTGCATTGGCTCAGCTTGAGGCCATCCGGAAGTTCCGCAACCGCGCATAGTTTTCGCGCCGGCGTCAGGATGAACAAAGGGCGGCCCATTGCGGAGCCGCCCTTTTTGTAGGCGTCGCGTTGACGCCGCTGAATCAGCTCGCCTGCTTGACCTCCGGAATCTTCCAGCTGCCATCGAGGATGGATGGCGGCTTTTCCTTCGGCCAATAGAGCCGCAGCATCAGGATGAACTCGTCCTTGGGCGCCGGCAGCCAATTCTGCTCCCTGTCCTTGCCGGGCGATTCGTTCTGGACGAACAGGTCGATCGACCCGTCGGCGTTGACCTTGAACTTGTTGCGTTGGCTGACGGTGAAGCGATTGTCTGGGTTGGGCACGAAGAAGTAATCCTTGTCGTACATCGTCAACGACCAGAAGCCGTCGACCGGCGGCAATTCGCCCTTGCCGAAGTGCATGACGTACTTGTTCGCGCCGCTGTATTTTTTGAGGATGTCCGGCCCCGTCGACGTCGGGTAGACCGCATCCTGCGGACGATTCGCGCCGAGGCCGATGGCCGTAACCAAAGCGCGCATACGGTAATCGGTGCCGTAGGTGCCGACCTTCGTAGAAAAAGTCCAGCCGTTGACGAGCTTGGAATCGCCGGTGACGAGAGACTCCTTCATATAGTCCATGATCTTGTCATTCGCGGGTTTGGGAACCTCTGCGAGGCCCTTGACCACGGCGGGGTCCAGCTTCGACGGGTCGAAATCCTGCCCGGGCACGATCCCGATCTTCTCCAGCTTCGCCACCATCGGCGCGTCCTCTGCCGTGGGCGGATTCGTCTTCAGCAGCTCCGCGAACAGTTTGAAATAGGCGACGCCGTCCATGGCATTGACCTGCTCGCGCACGGGAGTCTTCGTGTCGATGGCCGGATCGACCTTGCCTGGCGGCGCCGTATACGGCTTGCCGAAGGCGGACAGCGGCGTAACAGTCATCTGGTCCTGCAGCGCGTGCACCGCCTTGTAATCCTCCGGCGTACCCGTGCTGTAGATGCGTCCGAGCAACCATACGATGCCGGTCGGCGACTTGTGTTCCTTGACCCCGGCCGGAAGCGTTCCAGTCCAGCCGGGCCCCGTCACGGCAAATTTCTGCGCGCCGGTTCCCGTGGTGCGCTTCCCTGGATCGGCGAACACATCGGTCCAGCCATCCAGCATCGGCAGCAAGAAGAAGCGTCCCTTCATGTCGGG
Organism: uncultured beta proteobacterium; assembly: GCA_963829415.1. Classification (GTDB taxonomy): domain Bacteria; phylum Pseudomonadota; class Gammaproteobacteria; order Burkholderiales; family Casimicrobiaceae; genus VBCG01. Next base: position 1,074,796 of record CAWHII010000001.1, read on the forward strand.
CGCACTGACGATCCACGGTTCCTTCGATACGTCGAACCACGTGATCGTGTACAGCGTGTCGGCGTTTGGCGCAGTGACCTGCTTGTCATCCGGCGACGGGTAGGCGCGCAGCTTCAGCCACTGGCCCATTGGCGCGCCCTTTTGCGTGGGCGCCTCGAAATTGGTCAGCACCCGCCGCGTCATCTCCATCGTGACCAGCGGATAGGCGTAGATGTAGGCCTCGATGCCGGCCTCCCGCGCGGCGACCTGTTTCCCCAGTGCCTCGGCGACCTTTGCCGCAGCAACGGCCTTGTCCTTCACATCGGCTGCGGCCTTTTCGGCTGCGGTATCCGCTTTCTGGCCGCAACCGAACAACACGCTCACAGAAATGGCAACGCCCAGTGCCCATCCAATTGCTTTCATGCAAACGCTCCCCGTCGATATGAGAAACGGGCGATTCTACTGCACCTTGCGGAAACGCAAGTTGTCGGGCATGGGCGCCATGCTAGAATGGTGCACCGCAACATTGCCTGCTTTGACGGGAAAATCCATGGCCGACCTGCACCGCACCATCGACCGCTCGATCAGCATTTCGCGATCGGTCGCCGACGTCTTTCAGCGCCGGACGCGCACGGCGAACGAGCGATTCGGCGAGCGCCTGCGCAATGCAGGCGCCATCTGGCAGAACGCCAGCACGCCGCCCAAGACGCCAATGGAATTCTGGCGGCAATGGGGCGAATACAACGTTGATCTGGTACAGCGCTCGGCACTGTACTGGGACACACTGCGACAGCGCGGCAACCAGTGGCTCGAACACGAGGCCGCCGGTAAACCACCGGTGCTCACGTACAAATACGAAACCGTTGCTGACGCGCGCGAGTATGCGCGCCCTGCCAACCATGCGCTCGTCAGGATCATTCCGCCCAAAGGCGTCGTCGTCGACGACACCAAGCGACCGTTCGTGATCGTCGATCCGCGTGCGGGCCATGGCCCGGGCATCGGCGGCTCCAAGGAAGACTCGGAGGTGGGCGTCGCGCTATCCGCCGGCCATCCGGTGTACTTCGTGATCTTCTTCCCCGACCCCTGTCCCGGCCAGACGCTCGCCGACGTGACCGACGCCGAAGCCGAGTTCATCCGCATCGTCGCCGAACGTCATCCGCGGAGTCAGAAGCCCGTGATCATCGGCAACTGCCAGGGTGGGTGGGCGGTGATGATGCTCGCGGCCGCCCGGCCGGACATCGCCGGACCGCTCGTCATCAACGGCGCGCCGATGTCGTACTGGTCGGGCAACGACGGCGATTCGCCGATGCGCTACATGGGTGGGCTGCTGGGCGGGGCATGGCTGTCGCTGCTTTCGGCGGACTTGGGCGCCGGCAAGTTCGACGGCGCGAATCTGGTATCCAATTTCGAATACCTCAACCCCGCGAATTCGCTGTGGGACAAGTGGTATCACCTGTTCGACAGCATCGATACCGAACCGGAACGCTTCCTGGAGTTCGAGCGCTGGTGGGGCGGCTTCTATGCCTACAACGAGGAGGAGATCCGCTGGATCGTCAACAACCTCTTCGTCGGCAACAAGCTGTCGGCGGGTGAGGCGCGCCTGGGTCCGGGACGCTACTTCGACCTGAAGGCGATCAAGCAGCCGATCATCGTGTTCGCGTCGATGGGCGACAACATCACGCCGCCGCAGCAGGCGTTCAACTGGATCGCCGACGTCTATTCGACGACCGAGGAAATCAAGGCCAACGGCCAGACCATCGTCGGCCTGCTGCATGAAGACGTGGGACACCTCGGCATCTTCGTGTCCGGCAAGGTGGCGAAGAAGGAACACGCGCAGATCGTCGAAGTGCTGAAATACATCCAGCAGCTGCCGCCCGGCCTGTACGGCATGGACATCGAGGAATCATTCGACGCGAACGGCGAAGTCAGCTACGAAGTCACGCTGAAGGAGCGCAAGGTTGAGGACCTGCGCGCGATGCAGAAATTCGATCGCGTCGACGAAAAGCCCTTCCAGGCAGTCGCCGCCCTTTCCGAACTGCTGGAGCGCGCGTACTCACTGTTGGCTCGGCCGTTCGTGCGCGAATTGTCACCCGAGTGGCTGGCCAAGGCGCGGCGCAACCTGCATCCGCTGCGCGTCCAGTACTGGGCCTTTTCCGACAAGAATCCGTTTCTGTGGCCGTTGCCCTACATGGCCAGTGCAGCCAAGAACAACCGCAAGCCGCGGGCCGCGGACAACGACTCTGTCAAGCTGGAGCGGCTCGCGTCCGAGATCATCAGCGCATCGCTCGACCGGTATCGCGAGCTTCGTGACGCGGCAGCGGAGGCGGCCTTCTTCGAGGTCTACGGCAACATGCTGTCGCTGCACATGGCGGACGAACGCGAGGAAATCCGGCGCAGCCGCAAGTTCGATCCGCGCTCGCTTCCGGCCGTGCGCGAGGTGCTGGACACGATCGACGAAGGCAGCGCCATCGAGGGCCTAGCGCGCATCGCCATGCTGATCACCAAGGCCGGTCCGGGCCAGCGCCGCCTGTCGCAGATGCAGCGGACGCGCGAGATACTGTCGCCCGAAAGCGATATAGCGCATTTGTCGGAGGACGAGCGCAGGCGTCTGCTGCAGGAGGAAACCATCGTCGTCGAATTCGAACCGGAACGTGCCAAGCACTCGCTGCCCAAACTCCTGCGAACGCCGGCCGAAAGGCGCCACGCGCTGGCACTTCTCGACCGCATCGAGCAGCATGGTGATCTCGATGACAAGCAGCGCAACCTCGTGATTGAACTGCGCGGCCTGCTGCCTGCCGCCGCGGCGCGTAATGGCGCCAAAGCTCCCAAGGCGCTGCCGCCGCCCCAACGCAAGTCCCGCACCCGCGCCGCGCCGCGGGGCCGCGCGGCACGCGCCTGACGATACGGGATCGGTGGCCGGGCACGCGATGCAACAGTTGACGAACCGGACGTTCGACGAAATCGAGGTCGGTGCGAGCGACACCGTCGTGCGCACGCTGACGGCAACCGATGTCGAAGCGCTGGCGCTGGCCGCTGGCGATGTGGAGGCATTCCACCTCGATCTCACTCCGGGCGCGGTCGCGGAGGCGGCAACTGCACCGGGCGCCGCAGCCGTTGCGTTGGTTGCCGGCGTGCTGAATCGCCGTCTGCCGGGTCCTGGCAGCGCCATCATCGGCACCCATTTCCGGTATGCCGGCAAGATCCGCGCCGGCGATACACTGACCGTCGTGGTGACGGCGAGCGCCAAGCACGCGGCCGGACAGCGCATCGACTTCCAGTGCCGGTGCACGAACCGGGACGGCGACGTGCTGGTCGACGGCATTGCGACCGTGTCCGCGCCATCGGTGCGCATCGCATACACGAACATTGCGACGCCCGAAGTTGTGCTGCGACGCAACGACGGACTCGCGCGGTTGCTGCAGCGCTGCGAAGGACTGGCACCGGTTACCTGCGCCGTCGTGCATCCATGCGACTACGAATCGTTGATGGGCGCGATCGAGTCGGCGAAGCGCGGCCTGATCGTACCTATATTGGTCGGTCCGAAAGCGAAGATTCACGCCGCTGCCGCATTGGCGAACATTGACCTCACGCCGTATCGCATCGTCGGCACTCCCCACAGCCACGCCGCCGCGGAGCGTGCGGTGGCCATGGCGCGCACCGGCGAAGTGGAGGCGCTGATGAAGGGAAGCCTGCATACCGACGAGTTGATGGAGGCGGTCGTACCCTCGACTACCGGCCTGCGCACGGAGCGCCGCATCAGCCACGTGTTCGTGATGGACGTGCCCGCCTATCCGCGCACGTTGATGATCACCGACGCCGCGGTCAACATCGCGCCGGATCTGGCGTGCAAGGCGGACATCTGCCGGAACGCCATCGACCTGGCGCACGTGCTCGGCAACAAGATGCCGAAGGTGGCGATCCTCTCCGCGGCAGAGACGGTCAACCCGAAGATCGAATCCACGCTGCACGCCGCCGCGCTGTGCAAGATGGCGGACCGCGGCCAGATCACCGGTGGCGTGCTTGATGGCCCGCTGGCATTCGACAACGCCGTCTCGCCCGATGCGGCGCGGACCAAGGGGATCGTCTCGCCGGTGGCTGGCGTGGCCGACATACTGCTGGTTCCCGACCTCGAGTCCGGCAACATGATGGCCAAGCAGTTGACCTACCTGGCAGGTGCCGACAGTGCTGGCATAGTATTGGGTGCCCGCGTGCCGATCGTGCTGACGTCGCGCGCCGACAACGTGCGCACGCGTCTGGCTTCGGCGGCCGTGCTGAAGCTCGTTGCCCATGACCGCCGGACCAGGCTTCTTCCCAGGGAATAAGCGAACCCGCGACGGCGGATGCGGTGGTCGTCAGCAACGCCGGCACCGTCAGCCGCTAGTATCATGGCTTCCTGTGGCGATGTTTGCCAAGGAAGGATAGGTGGGCCATGAGCACTACATCCACGCGAATCGAAAAGGACGCGCTCGGCGAAGTCCGCGTCGATGCTTCCCGGCTTTGGGGCGCGCAAACGCAGCGCTCAATCGACAATTTTCCTATTGGCGTCGCGCGCTTTGGCTGGGGGCGACCGGTGGTCCGCGCCTTCGGGTTGGTCAAGCAGTGCGCTGCACGCGCGAACGTTGATCTGGGGGAACTGGCACCAGACAAGGCCCTGCTGATCGTCCGCGCAGCGCAGGAAGTGATGGACGGCCGCTGGGATGGCGAATTCCCGCTGGTTGTATTCCAGACCGGCTCCGGAACGCAATCGAACATGAACGCCAACGAAGTGATCGCCAACCGCGCGATCCAGTTGGCGGGTGGCGTGGTGGGGTCGAAGAAGCCGATACACCCGAACGACGACGTCAATCGCAGCCAGTCGTCGAACGACGTGTTTCCCGCAGTGATGCACGTCGCGACGCTGGAGGAAATCGACCGCGCGCTGTTGCCGGCGTTGGGCGGCCTGCGCACGACTCTCGACGCCAAGGCGCGCGAATTCGCCGATATCGTGATGCTTGGACGCACGCACCTGCAGGATGCAACACCGATCACGCTCGGGCAGGTAATCAGCGGCTGGGTCGCGCAGCTCGACGACGGAGGGCGCTTTGTGCGCGCGGCGCGTGACGGACTTTATCCGCTGGCGCTGGGCGGCACGGCCGTCGGGACCGGGATCAACTCGCCGGCCGCGTTTGGCGAAGCGGTCGCGCGACAAATCGCAATAGCCACCGGCAAGCCGTTTGTCACGGCGTCGAACAAATTCGCGGCGCTATCGGCGCACGATGCGATGGTCAACGTCAGCGCCGCATTGCGCACGCTCGGCGGCGCGCTGATGAAGATCGCCAATGACGTCCGCTGGTACGCGAGCGGCCCGCGCGCCGGGTTGGGCGAACTCACGATTCCCGACAACGAGCCGGGTTCGTCGATCATGCCGGGCAAGATCAACCCGACGCAGTGCGAGGCGCTGACGATGGTCGCCGTGCAGGTCTTCGGCAACGATGCGGCGGTTGCCTTCGCCGGCACGCAGGGCAATTTCCAGCTCAACGTGTTCAAGCCGATCATCCTGCACAACGTGCTGGAGTCGATCGAACTCCTGGCCGATGGGATGCGCTCGTTCGACGTCCGGTGCGCGCAGGGCCTCGCGCCCGACCGCGAACGGATCCGCGAGCATGTCGAAGGATCGTTGATGCTGGTCACCGCGCTCAACCCGCATATCGGCTATGAAAACTCCGCGAAAATCGCGTTGTACGCGCATCGCCGCGGGACCACGCTGCGCGAAGCGGCGCTGCAGCTTGGCCTGGTGACGGCGGAAGACTTCGACCGGTGGATCGATCCGGCGGCGATGACTCGCCCTGATCACTGACGTTCAGTCGACCGATTCCGATCGGGCTGCCGTGGCATTGCCTTGCCGCGCCGGCGGGCGACCGGACGTTCAGTCGGAAGCGCACGCCATCAGCGTATGGAACTGCGCGCCTTCGGGTTCCTCTCGCGTCCCATAGTCCCACCATTCCTGCTCGGGCACCAACCTTGCCGCAATGACCGCCTCGCGCAGGCGGGAAGGGGTGAATGGCCGGACGATTTCCTCGACATCGATTTGTTCTGTGATGATCCCGGCGACGTTGATGAGCTGGTAACGACGCTCGATGCAATTGGTCAACGGGCTCGCAACGCTTACGCGTTTCCAGCGCGCCAGCGTGCCTTCGCCGAATGGCCGGCGATAGTCGAGCTGGAACTCGGCGTGGACCGCTGCCGGCCGCGGGACGAATGCATCGACGATGAAGCAGCCGTCCTGCCGGAGATGCTCGCGGACGCCCCGGAACAACCGCTCGAGATCGCGATCCTCGGTGACGTACGTGACGAGCGAATACGGGCAAAGTATCAGGGCAAAGCGCTGGCGCAGATCGAGGTCGCGAATATCCATCTTCGTGATCTTCGCTGCAAGGTCCTGCGCCAATGCTTTGCGGCGCAGTTCCGCCAGCATTCCGGCAGAATCGTCGACGCCGGTTGCATCGAGACCAGCCCGCAGGAGCGGCAGGAGGATCCTGCCATTGCCGCAACCCAGCTCAAGGATCGGTCCCCGCGCTTGCGCGGCGAGGCGCACATAGAATCCGACATCGTCGAATTGCATGTTCTGCGCCATGTCGACGTCGTAAAAGCGCGCGATCCGATCATAGTTTCCGGTCATTGCCGCGGCTCCGCATGCGCAGCGGGGCGCTGCAAGTCATCGCAGAGCGCCTTCAGCTGTGCCACGCTGTGTTCCCAGCGGAAGCGGTCCAATTGTCCGGGTACCGGGGCCTCGAGGCGTTGGCGCCGCGTGGCATCCACGAGGAGCTCGATCACGACATCGGCCATCGTAGCGACGGAGGGCACGGTGACGAGTCCCGCGGCTGCCATACCGAGGAACCCTCGCGCGCCGGCCGTGGTGCTCACGCAGACGCGGCCGGCAGCCAGAGCTTCGGCAAGCTTCACCGCCGACCCGCGGATCTCCGCAAGCGGATTGATGGTGAGCGCGCTTTGCGTGAGAAGCAATGGTACGTCGTCGCGATGGCCGAGGACCGTCACGCCGGATTGTGTGAATGCTGGTTCGCTCCCCACCAGCTTCGAATGCTCGTCTCCGCCCAGGATAAGCAGCGTTGCCGACGGCACGGCGGCTTGGATGACCGGCCACGCGACGCGCAGGAATTCGACGATCCCGTTCCTGTTGGGCGCATAGCGGAACGGCCCGACGAACAGCAGTTGCGATCCGGCCGACGGCTGATAGGCGTCCGCCGCGATGTTGCCGCCGTTGAATATGCATTCGACGCGGCGATGCGAGAGCAGCGCGGTGTCCTCCTCCGAACATACGACAAGCGCGTCAAAGGCGCGCAGGGAGGCCGCGAACGCCGCGGCCTCGCCAGGTTCGGCGAAATCGGCGGGTCCGTAGGCGTCGTGCAGATCGAGCAGCCATTTTTCACTTGGGCCACGGCGGGCGACAAGCGGTGCCAGTTCCGCGTGCTCGATCTGGACGAGATCGGGCCGGAAGTCCCGGAGCGCGGCATCGACGGCGGCCGCCAGCGCCGGGTGGCAATGCGTCCGCATCCGCTGTGCCAGCGAGTTCGGCGCAATCGCCGCCTCATCCTTGCGCATGACCAGGCGCACGAGACAGAGTTGCTCGAAGTCGGCAAAGCTGTGTGCGTCGTAGAGCGTGGCCTCGTCCGTGACCAGGCCGATGTCGTATTCCGCGCGCAGGCCACGGACCAGTTCCGCCACACGGCGTGCGCCGCCGTGTCGCGGCGGAAACACGGAGAATGGCGTGACGAAAAGGATCCGCGGCCGATGAGCTTCCCGGGTGCCGCGCATCCGGTAGCTGTACGAGGACGCTTGCAGCGTGACGGCCTCGCCCGAGGGCCGGTTCAGGCAGGGCGGCTTCGTGGGCTGCGGCAGGCGCGCTTGCGCGAGGCGGTGCCTGAACACTCCTGCGGCCTGGCTTCGGCCCGCGAGCTCACGCTGGCTTGCGTACGGCAGTTCGCAAATTCGTGCCATCAGCCATTCGCGTCCGAAATCGGTGATGCGATGCCGGGCATCGAACAACATGCGATTGCGATCGACGATGCGCTCGACTTCGTCATGCGCGTGAAACCGTGTGGTCGTCGCGCGATGACGGTGTGTCGCGTGCGCGCCCGGGCAGAACAGCACGCGCAGGCCGTCGCGCCAGGCACGCAGACCCCATTCGACATCTTCCCAGTAGAACGGGTCATAGGCGCGGCTGTCGCCCAGGTACTCGCGCAGCGGTCCCGTACGGAAAAGAGCTGCGCCGCCGCTCGCACAGAGATGCTCGACCGGCATGTCCGAAACAGGCGGGGGCGCGTGGTACAAGTGGATCCCTGCCGCGTCGACATACCAGTCCGTGAAACCTGTTTCCTCGCGGCGACCGGCAGCATTCCGCTGGAAGATCTGCGCCCCGATCGCGAACACGTCGGCACCGCGCAGAGGCAGCAGCTTTGCGATCGCCTGTGCGTCGACGATCATGTCGTTGTTCATCAGGAACGTGCCGTCGTAGCGCACGCGTTCGAGGCCGCGTTCGATTGCGCCAGCAAAGCCGAGCGGACGCTCGTCGTGTACCCATTCCACATGCGGAAACCGCGCCTCCATGTCGCGATAGACCGAACGCGGCGCGCCGTTGGCGGCGACGATCACCTGCCGCGGCTCGGTGATGGCAGTCAGTGCGTTGTCGAGCGAGGCAAGCGCTTCCCCGAGCATGACTGGGGAATCGCGATCGGGGATGATCACCGAGATGCCTGGGGACCACGGACCACCGGTTCCCACGCGCCGCGGAGGAACCAGCGGCGCCAGACGATCGGCAATCGTCATGGCCGCGAAGAGCGGCAGGAGGCGCAGCCTCTGCCGCCAGCTTGTCCCCCACATGATTGCCTATCGTAACAGGCGCGGACGTTGCCGATTCGCCGGCGACTGCGTGGTTGTCACACCAGCAGAGGATCGGTCCACTGCCACGTCGTCGCGCCTGGATTCGGGACGGCGAACGCAAGCGCCTGGTCGGCAAACATCGCGGCCCATGCATTGCAATCCACGGGTTCGGCATCCAGCAAGAAGCCGACCGCTCCGGACGGACGCAACTGGCGTACAAGGAGGTGTCGCAGGCGGGCGAGCGCGAGCTGGTCCGGCGGCGGTTGCACGCGATGCGCACCGAGCAGGCAGCCAACGCGAAGCGCCTGCGCAATGACATCAACGCGCGCGGGTCCCGTTGCTCCGCTGGCCGCATCGATTGACTCGGGCAGCCGCCCATCCTTGCCGGCGAGCCCAAGAAGTGCGGCGAATTGTGTTGCAACGACCTCGATGACTGCATCGAACCTCGGGTGCTCCGGCCATGCCAATACGCCTTCGAACGCATACAGCAGCGGATGAACGTCGCGGTGCGGATGGTCGAGCAGCGCCGAAATGCTGGCGTCGAACGTGGCGATGGCGGCGCGTTCGATGCTCGCCGGCACGCCGGGCAGCACGCGGGCGGCGGCGACGATGCCGGCTGCTGCCTTGGCAAGGAAAGCGCCACGGCGCGTCGACCAGCGATGAGGAAGTCCGGTCCCGCGGGCATTGGACGCGCACGCGTCGAACGCACCATCAACGCCGATCAGTTGTTCCAGTTGCCGCACCACGCCGGCGACCACCGTCGCGTCGGCCACGAGCAATTGCGCCTGCACGGCCGACGCAAGCCCGCGCAGCACCATAGCGAGGTCGAAGCAGAATACCGCCTTGTTGCGCCAATCGCCGACTGTGCCATTCAAATGAACGCGAGTCTGCGGTGGATCGTCGGCAAGCCAAGCGCGCAGCCAGCGCTGAGCACGGACCGCGCGCTCTCCGAAAATGTCGGTATCGCTGTCGTGCCGTGCGCGCCACGCCAGCCACTGCAGGTAATAACCGGTGATCTCAGGATAGACGTAGGCGACGGATCCACAGGGATCGATGGCGCCTGCGACGGCGCCGGCGTGCCGTCCTTCCCGCAATTGAGCTGGGCCGTCCAGCAGCCAGGCGGCGACTGCGCTCCTCGTTCCGTCTGAGGGCGCGGCATCGCGCTTCGCAGAATATGACGTTGTGGCGCGAATCATGCGGCGACCGCTTCCATCGTTGCGCATTCGAGAATGTCGACAATGCGCCGGGCCGCGAGACCGTCGCCGAAAGGAGCGGCAATGTCGAACGCGAGGGCAGGTGACCTGCGCGCGGACATCAGCGCGAGTGCTTCGCGCACGATGGCATCACGATCGATGGCCACGAGCCGCACGAAGCCCGTGGCAATGGCTTCGGGTCGTTCAGTGCACGAACGCGGAACGAGCAGCGGAACGCCGAGATAGGGTGCCTCTTCCTGGATGCCGCCAGAGTCGCTGATGATGAGCGCCGCAGTTGCCGCCGCTGCGATGAACTCGCCATAGGCCATTGGTGCCACCAGCGAAAATTGCGGTCGGCCACCCAGCCGCCGGTGCAGCCGCGCGGCGATTCGCGGATTCGGATGGACGGGGATCAGTATTTCAAGCTCGGGCCTGCACGTCGCGAGCGCTATGAGCGCATCACAGACAACATCTGCCTTGCCATCCCAGTTCTCGCGCCGGTGCAACGTCACGAGCACGCGCGGCCCTGCCTTGGTGGCGCGTGGGCCGCCGATCGTATGGTCCTTGAGCATCGTCCGCAGACTGTCGATGCCCGTGTTGCCCACATGGTGGATGTTTTCGGGAGTCGCGCCTTCTGCGAGCAAATTGGCATGTGCCGACGCGCAGGGCGTGAAGTGGAATTGCGCATGTCGCGCGATCCGGCGGCGGAACCATTCCTCCGGAAAGGGCTCGGACAACGTTGGCGCGCGCAGGCCGGCCTCGACGTGGATCACGGGACAGCGCGCGGCGGCGCCCGCGCGGGCGCCAGCATAGGCCGTCAGCGTGTCGCCCTGGACAAGCACAAGCGCCGGGAGGTAACGCGCAATCACCTCTTCGAGCCGGTGCGTGAGGTATCGGCTTGCCGCGCTGAGGTTGGGCATCGGCGGCATCGGCGATAAATCGTGGTTCGACCGGATATGGAACTCGCCAAACGTGCGACGCACCGCCTCGGCATGCTGGCCACTGTTGACGATGACGCCTTGCAACACATGCTGCTGGGCAAGCTCGCGGACGATCGGTGCAAGCTTGATGCACTCGGGTCGCGTTCCCGCGATGATCAATACCACGTGTCTGGATATGCGAACGGGAGGCGCGCGCATGGTCGAGGTGCGCACGGGGTCGCCTCGCGGACGCACGAAAGTCTCCCACTCCTGGCGGAGTGCGGACGAAATCTCGGACACCTGTTTCCTCCCTGATGCTGACATCGACCCCTTCGGCCGGTTCGCCGAATCGGGCCCCTTCGATTTGCAGCCTAACTTTTATGGCTAAATGTAACAAGATGTTGCAAGGTGAACAAGAGCATTCATGCGGCGCACTGTGCAGAACCCACTCTTCGCATTCGTGGCGATTGGCAGACCCATGCCATTGTCATAACACGCGGGTTCGCGGCGCAGATTTCACCTTGCAAATGCGCCCACTTGCCGCCGAAGCCATTCGCGACAGCGAAGAAACACGGCTACGATATGGACCACTCCGGTCAGCCATGGCTTGGCGCAGTCAGTACATGCTGAGTGTCCGTAGCCGAATTTTGGCCCACCGTTGGAGCTGCTCAATTGATGAAAATCAAGGCGGATGCCCCTTGACTGTCGACACTCCCGAATCCCGCCGCAAGGCACATCTTGACGCCTTGCTTCTTGCGCTCCCCAGTGTCAGTGCGAGAACGATCAATGGCCTCGACGCGTACTTCACCGCCGACAAGATGTTCGCTTGCATCAGTGGCAAGGGTGTCGGCCTGCGCCTGCCCGTCGCCACCGCGACCGAACTGCAGTTTTCCAGGGACGACGTCGTTCCGTTTCAGCCCGCTGGCCTGGCAAGCACGCGGGAGTGGATACAGATCGACCGCGAAAATGCGGCCGACTATCAGAACGATCTCTCTCTTTTTCAGGCGTCGGTGGAATTCGTCAAAGGCGGGCGGACGCGTTAGAGTTGGCCTCAAGCTGGTCGAAGATGCGATGGTCGACGTGGAACGATCGCCGGTCGCGAAAAGTGTCGCCCATTTGTTCGGTTCAGAAGATCGATGATCACGACTGCCGAGTTCGGACGATTCTGCTCGAAAACGCGAAATTGCATTCACTTCGAATTCCTGTGCGGTGGCGTCGCAATCGCCATTGGGTTCGACGAATCGTTTGAGCGTTTGCCAGGAGGGCAATGATCGCGTGCCGGCTAGTTTGATTCGTTGTTGGACGCACGCTGTGCGTCCACTTCCGGCCCGGCGTATTGGCCGAGAAGGGGCGCTCCATGACGCGTAGCCGATCCGGCGGGTCACGGCCACAACTGGACTTCCCAGGATCTGGTGGACAGGAGGTAGTCTCATGTTACCAAGGTCACGGGAGCGAATATGGCAACGCCACAAACGGCAAGAAAGGTCCGTCGGTTTTACCAATTCATCCAGTTGCATCAGGGACAGCATTCCGTTAAGACCATGTGTCGCCTGCTTAACGTCACACGAAGTGGCTACTACGCGTGGCTGAAGGAGCCAATTTCAAACCGGGCGCAAGAGGATGCAAGATTGCTCCGCCTCATTCGCGCGTCGTTTGTAGCGAGTCACGGCATCTATGGAGCGCCTCGTGTCTTTCTTGACCTTCGAGAAGCTGGAGAAACGTGTAGCAAGCATCGGGTTGCACGTCTCATGCGGATCAATGGTATTCGAGCTGCCTATGGATACGGATCTCGGCGGCACTCCGCCACCAAGCCCTCAGCCCTGATACCGAACTTCCTCCAGCGCAATTTCACGGTTTCTAAGCCAAATACGGCCTGGGTCACAGACATCACCTACATTCGGACCTGGCAGGGCTGGCTCTATCTAGCTGTGGTGATGGATCTGTTCTCACGAAAGATTGTCGGATGGTCCACCAGACCAACGATCGCCCGAGAACTCGCCCTCGATGCGGTCATGATGGCCGTGCGTCGCCGTCGCCCCAAACGGACTCTCATTCACTCGGACCAAGGCTCGCAGTACGGAAGTGATGATTGGCGGCGCTTCTGCCGAACGAACGGTCTCGAACCAAGCATGAGCAGGCGGGGAAATTGCTGGGACAATGCGGTTGCAGAATCTTTCTTCAGCAGTCTGAAAAAAGAGCGCATCAAAAAGCGAATCTACAAGAATAGAGAAATGGCGTCCGCCGACATTTCTGACTACATCGAAACGTTCTACAATCAAACGCGACGCCACAGCCATTTGGGCGGCGTGAGCCCCGAAGAATTTGAATCGGCTGCTAGGGGGCGCCGGTCTGTCCACTGAATCCTGGGAAGTCCACAACCAGCCATATTGATCTGCGCTCCATTGCAGTCATAGGTCGGCGCTCTTCGGCCACGAGCGATCAATGAAGATTCGGTTTGGGTGCCGACGGTAGGCGTCGAACTCAGCCGGGTGGCGCTTGCCATGGAAACGGACGAAGCGTTTAATCCAGTCGACCTAAGCCTGCTCGGTGCGGATGCTTTAATGCTTGGCGCGGAATCGGTTGCGGACGTGGTCGGGCAGATGCGGCGCGGGCGGCGTACCCATCGAATTGATCGTATTAGGCTCCACTATTGGAACCCTGCCAATTGATTTTCATGGCCTTTCCCATGCCATGCCAAACGGCAAACGGATGATGGACGCTTGCTTTTGCGTCATCATTAGACTCTATACCTTTCGTTAGGCGGCACACCCATCACCGTAACCGCACCCTCAAAGGCATCCGTGAGCATTGAGCGCATCTTCATCCGTCCGCCAGGGGGCAACCCGACGGTCGAGCAAAAGTCGGTTCGCGTCGTCGCCGGAGCTGGAATCGAAGGCGACCGCTACTTCAACGCCCATAGCGAACCTGGCCAGAACATCACGTTTGTCGAGGCCGAGGTGATTGAGGCATTTGCGCAGGAGCATCGACGAGCGGTTGACCTATCCACAACTGGAAGGAACGTCGTCACCCGCGGGGTGCGGCTGAATGAGCTTGTGGGCCGCGAGTTCGTCGTCGGCTCGGTTCGCTTTCGCGGGGTCGAACTCTGTGAACCCTGCCTAACCTTCGGCGAAGCTCTTGCCTCACCGACGCTGTCGCCCGCCCGTGTCGTTAAACACTGGGTGCATCGTGGCGGGTTGCGGGCCGACGCGCTAACTGGCGGCGAGTTATATGTTGGGGCAGGGTTTGAAAGTGCCGCCTGACTCGTCGCTCAACGCGGACTTCCCGCGTGCAGGGGCTGCGCCCCCGCAGCGGGCCGCCGATTAGCTTCGTTTCGTTAGGCTTCACAAATTCAAACTTAGCCTGCCTCATGCCTGTCTCACCAACGCTTCACTTCTTCTGCGGCAAAGCGGGCGCTGGAAAGACTACAGTTGCCGCCGGTCTCGCGCGGGACCACGCAGCAGTACTGATATCCGAAGACATATGGATGGTGCGGCTGTTCGGCGATCAGATGAAGTCCTTTGACGACTACATTCACTTCGCTCCAAAGCTGAAAGCCGTGGTCGGGCCGCTCACCACGCAGCTCCTGAAGGCGGGTAACCACGTAGTAATGGACTTCCAGGCGAACACGAAAGCAGGTCGTAGTTTCTTCCGTTCCGTTTTCGAACAGGCCGATGCAGAGCATGTATTGCACTACGTCCAAACCTCAGATCGAGTGTGCTTGGAACGTATCGCGAAGCGCAACATCGAACGACCGGAGGGGTCCCATCACCTGACGGAGGAAGTCTTCGCGCTCGTCTCTTCTTACTTTGAAGCACCGGAGACGGCTGAAGGCTTCAATATCCAGGTCCACGACGCGGGCGCTCAGTGAAGCCTAACCGGGTGGTCAACCGGACGCGCCGATTCATGGCTTCTACTTGGCGAACGTCGATCCGGCGCGCCCCTCAACTGGCACGTTAGGCGTCTGCTTTCTGAAGACCGCTACGACTGGTTAGGGTTGTGGTTTCAACCGGTGGATGCAACACACTAGATGCTGTGTAAGCAGAAGAAGTGTTGCAGATGAAGCAAAGACCTCGGATCCATTACACGGAGAGCCAGAAGGCGCTGATGTGGGAGCGCTGGCAGAAGGGTGAGTCTCTCCAACAGATCGCCCAGTTGTTTGATCGGAACCACTCGTCGATACAGCCGATTCTGGCAGCGACAGGCGGGATCCGTCCGGCGACACGATGCCGCTCCCGATTGGCGCTGACCCTGGCCGAACGGGAAGAGATCTCGCGCGCGGTGGTTGCGGGTCATTCCATCCGTTCGATAGCAGCGCAACTCCGGCGCGCGCCGTCCACAATCAGTCGGGAGATCAAGCACAACGGTGGCCAAGAATGCACCCGAGCGAGTCAGGCCGACCAGTCCGCCTGGGATCGGGGACGGCGCCCCAAGACCTGTAAACTGGCGCAGAACCGAGCGCTGGCGCGCATCGTGGCCAGGCAAGCTACAACGGCAGTGGTCACCGCAGCAGGTTGCCGGTTGGCTCAAGCGCACCTATCCCGACGATACGAGTCGTCAGGTGTCCCCCGAGACTATCTATCGCAGCCTCTTCATCCAGGCCCGCGGCGCCCTGAAGAAGGAACTGGTGGAGCATTTGCGGCGCAGCCGCGTGATGCGCCGTTCGCGCCATCACACTCAGAAGACGGACCATCACGGCAGAATCACCGATACCGTCTCGATCAGCGAACGTCCGGCCAGCGTTGAAGACCGGGCTGTACCCGGTCACTGGGAAGGCGACCTGCTGTTCGGCAGCAAGAACAGCCAGATTGCGACCCTGGTCGAGCGCCATACTCGCTATGCGATGCTGGTCAAGACTACCGGCAAAGATACGGAGACGGTCATCAACGCGTTGATCAAGCATGCGCGCAAGTTACCGGAGGAACTCCATAAGTCGCTGACCTGGGATCGCGGCAAAGAAATGGCCGAACACCAGCGGTTCACCTTGGCGACGGATATCCAGGTCTACTTCTGCGATCCCCAGAACCCCTGGCAGCGCGGGACCAACGAAAACACGAACGGACTATTGCGTCAGTATTTCCCCAAGGGAACCGACCTGTCGGCCTACTCCCAAGCGAAGCTCAATGCAGTGGCAAGAAGATTGAATGAGCGCCCAAGAAAAACACTAAACTACGAAACACCTGCCGAACGATTCCACCAAACTGTTGCATCGATCGGTTGAATCCACAGTCGATAGCAGAAGTTGCAGAACCAAATCCAAGCAAGGTCGTGCCGCTACGCCGCGCGGCGCACCGTCGCCTTCGCCGGTAGTTGCTGCTCGGCCAGTGTCACCCAGTAGCTCGCGCCTATTTTCAACGCGTCGTCATTGAAATCGTAGCGCGGGTTGTGCAAGTTCGGTGTGTCGGGCCCGTGCCCGCCGCCCAACCAGATGTAGCAGCCGGGTTTGGCCTGCAGCATGAACGCGAAGTCCTCGGAGGCCATCGACGGCATCGGATCGGTGTCCACGTTGGCGGTTCCGACCAGCGCGGTCGCGGCCGCGAGCGCATGTTGCGTCTCCTCCTGTGAATTGACGGTGGCGGGATAGCGGCGCTCGTAACGCAGCGTCGCGGTCATCTCGAAGGTCGCCGCGATGCCCGCGACGATTTCGCCCATCCGGCGCTCAATCAGATCCTGGATTTCCGGCTTGAATGACCGCACGGTGCCGCGCAGCACGACCTCCTGCGGGATCACGTTCCAGGTATCACCGCCATGCACCTGCGTGACGCTGACCACGCCTGCTTCGAGAGGATGAATATTGCGCGCGACGATCGTCTGCAGCGCATTGATGACGTGCGCGGCGAAGGGCATCGGGTCGCGGCCCAGGTGCGGCATGGCGGCGTGTGCGCCTTGACCTGTCGCGACGATCTCGAAGATGTCGTACGCGCCCATCAGCGGGCCCGCGCGCAATGCGATCCTGCCAGCCTGCAACGGCGGCCAGTTGTGCATGCCGTACACGGCCTTCATCGGGAACCGGTCGAAGAGCCCTTCCTGCACCATCACACGGCCGCCGCCGTCATTCTCTTCGGCAGGCTGGAAGATGAAATACGCGGTGCCATCGAAGTTCTTTCGCTGCACCATCGCCTTCGCCGCGCCGAGCAGCATCGTGGTGTGGCCATCGTGGCCACACGCGTGCATCTTGCCCGCGTTGGTCGACGCATGGGCGACACCCGATTGTTCGTGGATATGCAGCGCGTCGAGGTCGGCGCGCAAGCCCACGGCCTCCTTCGACGTGCCGTTGCGCAGCACGCCGACGACACCGGTCTTGGCCAGTCCCCGATGCACCTCCAGTCCGAACGATTCGAGCTTTTCCGCGACGAAGCGGGAAGTCTGCACCTCATCGAACGCGGTTTCCGGGCGGGCATGGAGGTGATGGCGCCAGCCGCGCATGTCGGTGTCGAGGGCGGCAATTTCCGGGACGATATTCATGAGCGCTCCTGCTAGTGAGGGAGCATCCTACCAAAAGTGCCATGCGCTGCCGCGGATTGCCGCCGCGATACAATTGCGTGTTCGCTCCCGCAACCGCCATGACGTCCGCCGCTTCTCCCATCTACGATCTGCTCATCATCGGTGGTGGCATCAACGGCGTGGGCATCGCGCGCGATGCCGCGGGCCGGGGAATGTCGGTACTGCTGGCCGAACAGGATGATCTCGCCGCGCACACGTCGTCGTGGAGCACCAAGCTGATCCATGGCGGGTTGCGCTATCTCGAGTATTTCGAATTCCGGCTCGTGCGCGAGTCCCTGCAGGAGCGCGAGGTACTGCTCGACAACGCCCCGCACATCATCGAACCACTCGCGTTCGTGCTGCCTCATGAAGCACACCTGCGGCCTGCATGGATGATCCGCTTGGGACTCTTTCTCTACGATCATCTGGGCGGGAGCATGACTCTGCCCAAATCGTTCGGCGTGAAACTCGCGGGAAGCCGCTGGGGCGCAGGCTTGCAATCACGGTTCACGCGAGGATTCGTCTACGCGGATGCACGCGTCGACGATGCGCGCCTGGTCGTGCTCAATGCGCTCGACGCACAGGCGAAGGGCGCTGCAATTCGCGTACGCACATGTGTCACCGGCGCGCGCCGTGAAGGCATCCTGTGGCGCGCCACGCTGCGAGCGCGGGGCAGTGCGCCCACGGACGTCAGGGCGCGGGCGATCGTCAACGCTGGCGGTCCTTGGGTCAAGCAGGTGCTCGACAGCGTCAGCGCGGCGCCTACGAAGGAGAAAGTGCGCCACGTGAAAGGCAGCCACATCGTGGTTCCGCGCATACATCCCGAAGAGCACGCATACATCCTGCAAAACGTCGACAAGCGGATCGCCTTCATCATTCCTTACCAGGAGCATTACTCGTTGATCGGCACAACGGACATTCCGGTGGACGAGTATGAGCACCCGGCGATCACCGAAGACGAAATCGACTATTTGCTGCAGCTCGTCAATTCCTATGTCGCCAATCCGCTGACCAGGACGGACGTGGTCTGGTCGTTCAGCGGCGTGCGTCCATTGCACGACGATGGGTCCACCGACCCCGCCGCGGTGACGCGTGACTACGTGTTCAAGTTGGACGCGCTGGAGGGCGAGGCGGGACCCGACCGCGCGCCCGTGCTGTCCATTTTCGGCGGCAAGATCACGACCTACCGCAGGTTGGCCGAAGCCGCGCTCGCCGTGTTGGCGCCGTATTTTCCCGGAATGAAACCCGGCTGGACACACGATGCGGCGCTGCCGGGTGGCGACCTGCCGCAGCGCGATCGCAATGCCCTCTTTGCGGAATTATGCCGTCGGTATCCGGACTTGCCCGCCGACTTGCTGCGGGGACTTGCCCGCCGGCACGGGACGCGCGCGCTGCGCATTCTGGGTGAGTCGAAAGCGCTGGCCGATCTGGGGCAGGATTTCGGCGCGGGACTTACGGCGCGCGAAATCGACTACCTGATGGCCGAAGAATGGGCGCGCAGCGCGGACGATGTGCTGTGGCGACGCACCAAGTGCGGTCTGCCGATGTCGCCGATGCAGCGCGATGCCGTGGCCGCGTATTGCAGCAAGGTTGTGCTTCGCCAGGGTTCGCCATGAACGCGCCGATCTCGAACCTTTGCCTGTTCTGCGGATCGAACACCGGCACGCGACCGGCCTATGCCGATGCGGCGACGCAGATCGGGCGTGCACTGGCGGCGCGCGGCATGACGCTGATCTATGGCGGCGGCAGCGTGGGACTGATGGACATTGCCGCCCAGGCCGCGCTGGACGCCGGTGGTCGAGTGATAGGCGTCATCACAGAGCAGCTGATGGTGCGCGAAGTCGGCCATTCCGGACTTGACCAGCTCCATGTCGTCGCCACGATGCACGAACGCAAGGCGTTGATGGCCAAACTCGCCGATGCGTTTGTCGCGCTGCCTGGCGGCTTCGGGACTTTCGACGAGCTGTGCGAAATGGCGACCTGGGACCAGCTCGGCATTCACGTGAAGCCATTGGTCGTCGTCAATCTCGAAGGCTATTTCGACGGCTTTCTCGCGCAACTCGATCGCGCCGTGGCGGACGGCCTGCTGAGGCCCGAACATCGCGCGCTGCTGAGCTGCGCGACCACGGTCGACGCGGCACTTGCGGCGCTTGCGGCGTGGCAGCCGCCGCCCGTGCCGCAATGGCTTCGCGCCGCGGCGCCGCGGCCATGACCTCCATGCTTCCACTGTCGGCCATGCCGCACGCCACGCGCCATGGCATTCGCGGGGTCCTGGCGGACATCGACGACACGCTGTCGACGCAAGGACGGCTCACCGCGGACGCCTACACGGCGCTGGAGCGCTTGCGCGCATCCGGCAAGCTCGTCATTCCGATCACGGGCCGGCCCGCCGGGTGGTGCGACCATATCGCGCGCATGTGGCCTGTGGATGCCGTCGTCGGCGAGAACGGTGCCTTCTACATGCATCACGACGACGCGGCAGGCAGGCTCGTCAAACACTTTGACGCAGGCGTGGCGGAACGTGCGGCCAACCGCAGCCGACTTGCCGCCATCGGCGACGCGATCCTGCGCGAGGTGCCGGGTACCGCGCTGGCTTCCGATCAGCTCTACCGCGAAACGGATCTCGCGATCGATTTTTGCGAAGACGTGCCGCGGTTGTCGCGCACGGCCGTCGACCGGATTGTGGCGCTGATGGAGGGGGAAGGGATGAATGCGAAAGTCAGCTCCATTCACGTCAACGGGTGGTTTGGCAACTACGACAAGCTCGCGATGACGCGCACGTTGTTGGCCGACGTCTTTGCCGTGGACCTCGATGCGCAACGCGAAAACTTCGTTTACGTCGGCGACTCACCGAACGATGCGCCGATGTTCGCCTTCTTCCCCAATGCGGTGGGCGTGGCCAACGTCCGTCCGTTTCTCGATCGCATTGCAACGCCGCCAGCCTACGTTACGCAAGGGTGAAGCGGGAGCGGGATTCGTGGAACTGGCGGAATTCCTGCTTGCGTCTAGCTAGGCGTAAGCGTGCACGCTGCCGTCATGCGCACGCGTAATGCGTCATCGACCGGCGGTGCGGCTTTGCGTTGATCGGGCGATTCGAACGCGACGATGGGGCGCCCATTCGTCGTGTAGGCCTCCCTCGCCGAGACCGCGCGAATCCCGATGCGCATGGGCGCCCCGGGCTCGGGCACAACAACAATGCTTGCGGTGGTAGCGGTCGGTTGCTTCGCCAGCAAGGTGTCGACGCTCGCAAGAAAGCGCGTCTGGCACTGACCGACGTCGTAGAATTGCCGCTGAATCACGAGACCGTGTGCAAAGAGACAGACTGCCGCTGCGGCAATCAGCAGCGCTGGGCCCGGGTGTCGGTTCGCCAGCAAGCGCTCCCATACTGCGGCGATGGCCAGCGACATTGCGAGCGCTGCACCGTACAAACACTGTATGCCGGGATTGGGCAACGCCATCACCGGCAGCAGGAAGAGGAAGTAGCCGACGACATAGGCCGGCACATAGCGCGCACCGAAAGACCGGTACACGGCGCCGACCAGTGCCAGGTGTGCCGCGCCTGCCAGCAACGGCTGCCACGGAGACCGGAATACGGCGGCGGACATTTCCACGAGCTTGAGGCGAAATGGAAACGCAAAGAAGCGCCAGGCGTTGCCCGGCACATTCCGGAGATCGGGCGTGTATGCCGGGTCCGAATGGCCGGCAATGGAGACCGTGATCGCCGGCACGCGGAAAAGCAGATATGCGACAACCGGAAGCAGCACGATGACGAATGCCATGCCAAACGGACGCCACGAAAAGCCCTTCGGATTTGCGGACCACGCGAGGTAGCCAAGCAGCAACACGACGCCCGGCGCGACGATGGCGGTTTCCTTCGCCAGCAGTGCGGCCGTCGTGGCCAGCAATATCCACGCGGCGCGCCGTGCGGACATGCCTTCGGCAGGAAGTTTCACAATCGCCGCCGCGGCGAACAACAGGAACAGGATATACAACTGATCGAATGACGCCGCCAGCCATCCGGTGGCCATGGTCGTCAGCGGCGACAGCACGAACAGCATGCCGGCAACAAAGGCCGTCGCGCTCGCAACGCCGGCACGCCGCAGCACCCAGACGAAGGTCACCGCAACGAGCGCATGGTTGGTGACCCCAACCAGATGCGACACCCACGGCGCGGATTGCATCCACCGCGCGGCAATTCCTTGTTGCATGAATCCGATCGGACGCACCGGATAGCCGAATTCCGGTCCCGGGCGAATCGTGCCGTACGCACGCGCGAAGTCCCAGAAGCCGTGAAGCCGGATGTGGTCGAACTTCTGCCACTCGTCGTTGGCGTAGAAGCCCGGTGCGGCGAGGATAACCGCGTGGGTCAACACCGTCAGCACGACAAGCGCCAATCCCGCCAGGAAGGGATTGCGCTCGACGAGGTTGCCGATAAACGAGGGCGATGTCGCCGGTGCTCCTGCCAAGACCATCCGTTGCACTACTTCGGCAATGCCGAGGCACCGGCATAATGTGCGGCATCACCCAGTGCCTCCTCGATGCGCAGCACTTCGTTCCACTTGGCCATTCGTTCGCCGCGCGCAAACGAGCCGACCTTGAGCTGGCCTGCGTTCCAGCCGACCGCCAAGTGCGCGATGGCTACGTCCTCCGTCTCTCCCGAGCGTGCGGAGACGATCGTGCCGAAGCCTGCGTGCTTGCCGGCATCGAGCGCCGCCTTCGCTTCGGTCAGCGTGCCGGCCTGGTTGACCTTGATCAGCACGGCATTGCACGAACGGTCCGCGGCCGCGGCCACTACGCGCGGGGCATTCGTGGTGAGGTAATCATCGCCGACGATCTGCACGCGTGCCGCCGCGGAACGCGCAAACATGTTCCAGCCCTCGCCATCGTCCTCGCCGAACGGGTCCTCGATCGACGCAATCGGAAAGCGCCCGAGCCAATCGAGCAACATCCGGGTCATCTGTTCACGGTCGAGCGTGCGGCGTTCGAGTGCCAGTGTGTAGCGTCCATCGCTTCCCAGCTCGGAGGCGGCGATGTCGAGCGACAGCGCGGCGTCCACACCGGGGCGTAACCCCGCACGCTCGATTGCGCGCATCAGCATGATCAGCGCTTCTTCATTGGTCGCGAATGTCGGCCAGAACCCGCCTTCATCCGCGACACCGACAAGTTTCCCCGCGTCGGCCAGCAAACCGCCTGCGGCGCGGTAGATTTCGGCGACCATGGAAATTGCATCGACAAAGGTCGTTGCGCCGATGGGCATCACCATCAGGTCCTGCAGATCAAGCGCGCCGGACGCATGGGCGCCGCCACCGAAGATCTGGATTTCCGGCAACGGCAGCGACACGGCGTTGTCACCGGCCAGGTATCGCCAGAGCGGAACGCCGCGCACAGCCGCCGCAGCCTGCGCGACCGCCATGGACGCCGCCACGGTGGCGTTGCCGCCCAGCCGGGCCTTGTCCGGCGTGCCATCGAGGTGGATGAGCGTGGTGTCGACGGCGAACTGGTTGCACGCATCGAGACCCGCAAGTGCCTTCGCGATGGGACCGTTCACGTTGGCTACCGCCTGATCCACGCCGAAGCCACCGAAGCGGGCTCCGCCATCGCGCAGGTCGATGGCCTCGCGCGCGCCGCGGGACGCACCGGCGGGAGCAATCGCGCGTCCCGTTGTGCCGCCTGCAAGCGTTACCTCGGCTTCGACGGTCGGCCGGCCGCGCGAATCCCAGACCCTGCGGGCATGCACGCGGGAAATGGTGGCCGGATTCACGAGGCGGCAGGGTTCATGGCGACCAGGCGCGGGCCAGCACGGTCAGGCTTGCCGCCGGTCGCTGCAGATGCACGCGCGCAAAGGCGCGGATCGCATTGCGGTCGCGCTCGTCCGTCAAGTATTCGGCCGGAGACTTGCCGTCGACGCGAGCCAGCAGCAATCCGGGCAGCAGCGCGGCGGTGCGCGCCTCCAGCGCAATCCACGGCTCCCACGTCACGCGGGATCGGTACGCCGCGCAGAGCGCCGCAAACATCGCCAGGTAGTCGCTGCGCCGGTCGCGCCGCCACACACCCTTCAGCAACAGATGGTTGAGCACGAAGGCGAGATCGAACGCCGGATCTCCGTACCACGCGCATTCGGCGTCGAGAAAGACGGGCCCTTCCGTGCCGACCAGGATGTTCTTCGGACTGAAGTCGCCGTGGACCAGCACGCGCCGCGTCGAGCCGGTCGTTGCCACCAGGGACAGCAGCTGGCGCGAGAGGTCCGGATGCGCTTTGGCCACGGTAACGAGGTAGGGATCGAGCCGGATCGCCTGGAACAACGCGTCGGTGGCAAAGCGCGCCGCGATTTCCGGCCGGTCGGCGGTCGCCGCGTGGATGCGGCCGAGCACGTCGCCAACGGCGGCAGCGGTCCGTGTGTCGGCGTCGCCCTCGACCAGCAATTTTTTCCAGACCGGGAAATCGTTTGGCGGCATCCAGCTCATCGCGAAAGCGCCCGATTCGCGATCTTCGCCCAGGATCTCGGGCACGGCGCCCGGCACGATGCCGCCCGCGACGCGCATCCACTCGGCTTCCCAGCGATTCCGCTCGACCGGTACGCGCCAGTCCGCAGCCACTTTGAGCCTCCCCAACGCACGCTTTACGCAAATGACGCCACCGGGCAGCTCGGCGCGAAAGATGTCCGAGGAAACGCCCCCGGCCAGCGGCGTCAGAATTACCTGTTGGTCAGCACTTACTAGCGCCATTCGTCGCAAAGAATCGACCAATGCCGATTCACTATCGGACCTGGCCGAATTTCGTGGGGGGGGTAACACGTCCGTCATCAATGGAAGAAGGTTGGCGGTACGTTACTTGCCTGTGTTACCTGTCCTATCATAGCAGCGCCCGGCCCTAAGACCTTGATGCGCTTGGGGGCCGGCTCCAATTTTTGGGGCTCGGCGCTACGTAAGGGGAGGCACTTCGTGATCCGTTACGGCTTCAACATCAAGACCAAGCATGGCCAGCGCGTGGAGAACATCCTGATCATGGCCGCCACGCTGGACGACGCGGAGCGGCGGCTGCGCCAGATGTATCACTACTGCGAAATCATCGAATGCCGCGAACATTCGGTGCCGCATCGCCTCGACACGCTCGACATGGAAGGCGTGATCGGGATGATCAGTGCAAGCGCGCCGTCAGCCCATAAAGCCGGCACCCACTAGCTCCTCGTACAACGCTTCGTAGTCGCGCGCGCCACGGCTGCCGGGCGCGTGGCGGAAGATATCGAGCCCCACCGCGGGACTCTCCGCCAGTTTCACATTCTCCCGAATGCGCGTGACGCAGACCTCGTCGGCGCGCAGCGACTGCTCCATCCGCGCCACCACCGCCGCACTCATCCGCCGCCGGGCGTCGTACCGCGTAAGCACATACCGCCGCGGCAGACGCCGTTTGAACACCGGTTCGAGGGCGTTCAGCGCGCGTTCGACCTGTTCCGCCCCCTTGAGCGACAGAAAGTCGGCAGACACGGGGATGAGCACTAGGTCGGCGGCAAACACGGCGTTGAGCGACAACACATTTAGCAACGGACAACAGTCCAGGACGACGGGTCCGGCCGGCATGGCTGGATCGTGCAGCGCCAGGCGCAGGCGATTGACCACATTCACCCCTTTGCCCAGCAGCGTGTCGAGCTTGGCCAGCTCCATATGCGATGGACACAGGATCACGCCACTGCGGGTGAACTGCGCGATGTCCTGAAGCGGGCGCTGCCGGACGAAAAAGCTGTAGACCGAATCGTCCGCAACACGCGCGTGGATGCCGAAAATGTGCGACAGGTGGCCCTGCGGGTCGAGGTCGATGCCCAGCGGCCGAGTCCTGCGCTGGCCAATGGCGGCGAGCAGGTTGAGTGCGGTCGTTGTCTTACCGACGCCGCCCTTCTGATTGAAGACTGCGATGATCGTCATGGCGCGGAGGATACGCTGTCTTGCCAGGGCCAGTTAACGCTATGCGCGCAAACGCGAACGGATGGCATGGGGCGCCAATCGCGGCAGCCGACGAAACCAAGACTGGCGGTCTTGGCGAGGAGAGCAACAAAGCGTGGCGCCCCAGGGCGTCCGTTCCCTTCGCGCAGTTGAGTCAACTGAGGCCGAAAACGCCCATCGCTGCGTTGCGAAGGCTCGCCGGGTGCCCAACCCGCCGGTGCCGCAGCGCCTTGCGCTGAGCGTTTTCGGCCGTGCAACGCGTCTGTGTCCATAGCGTTAACTGGCCCTAGATGACGCGCTTGCGCACCTGCGTGACCACCACCTCGGCAACGATCACGATGGCCACGATGGCGATCAGGATCAGCGCGACGCGATCCCACTGGAAGAGATTGAGCGCCGCGTCGAGCGCCATGCCGATGCCGCCGGCGCCGACCAACCCCAGCACCGCGGACTCCCGCACGTTGATGTCCCACCGGAACAGCGCAATCGACCAGAACGCCGGGCGCACCTGTGGCCAGTAGCCGAAGGTCATCCGCGACATCCACGGTGCCCCTGCGGCGGCCAGCGCTTCGACGGGGCCGGGCTGGGTTTCCTCCAGCGCTTCGCCGAAGAGCTTGCCGACGAAACCGATCGAGCGAAACGCGATGGCCAGCGTGCCGGCCAGCGCGCCGGGACCGAAGATGCCGACAAAGAGCAGCGCCCAGACCAGCGAGTTGACGGACCGCGACGAGACAAGAATCAGTTTCGCGAGCAGGTTGACTGGGGTGAACGGGACGAGGTTGTGCGCGGCAAGAACGCCAACGGGGAGCGCCATTATCAGCGCCAGAAGCGTACCCAGTGAGGCGATGTGTATCGTTTCCATCAACGCGGAATGCACGGTGCCTTCGTAGTGCGACCAGTCGACCGGCCACATGCGTGCAAAGAGATCGGCCATCTGCTCCGGAGCGTCAGCCAGGAACTCCGGAATGATCTCGACCGACTGTGCCGACAGCACGATCGCCGCGACGATCGCCAGATACACGACAAAGCGCGCGAGACGCTGGCCGCGTGTGAACCGGTGCCAGACCAGTCCTGCGGCCATGGCGCGCGCAGCGATTACATGTTCCCCCCCGGGGGGGCGAGCGCCTTGGGACGGCCCGGCGGCGCTCATAGGACCCCCACGCTTGCAGTCAAGCAAAATGAGGCTGCGGAGCAATTCGCGCCTTGGGACGGCCCGGCGGCGCTCATCAGTCTTCCTCCAGGTGCTGTTCGCGGCTGCTGGTGCCACCACGCCGGAAGAAATCTCGCAGTGTCGCGTTGTCGATGAAGATCGCGCGCACTGCCGTGGCCAGCAATTCGCCCAGCATGATAAGCGCAATGATCGAAAGCAGAATCGCGCAGACGTAGTCGTAATCGAAGCGCTGGAAGGCCGCGAACAGCGTGCCCCCGATGCCGCCGGCGCCGACGATGCCCACCATCGTCGAGTTGCGCAGGTTGGAATCGAGCTGGTACGTGGCAAAGCCGATGAAGCGCGGGAACACCTGGGGCAGCACGCCGAACCACAGCATCGACGCGAACGGCGCGCCCGTCACACGCACCGCCTCGACCTGCTTTTCCGAAATTTCCTCGATCGCCTCGGTGAATAGCTTGCCGATGAAGCCGATCGACGCGACAGTCAGCGCAAGAATGCCGGCGAGCGCGCCAAAGCCGACCGCCTTGACGAACAGGATGGCGACGATCACCGGGTGGAACGAACGAGCCATGACAATGACGATGCGCGCTGGCCACGTGACCCATGCCGGCATCAGATTACGTGCCGCGGCGAGGCCGATGGGCAACGCCAGCACGATGCCGAGCGTGGACGCGAGTACGGCGATCTGGAGGCTCTCCTGAAGTCCCTTGACCAGCAGCTCCCAGCGCGCGAAATTGGGCGGAAAAAGGCGGCTGAAGAAGTGCGCGGCATTGTGCAGACCGACGTCGATGCGCTCCCACGAAATCTCCATTTGCGCGCAGGCATAGATCACATAGACGGCCAGCAGGACGCCCGCGACCTTTGGCCAGGTGCTCCGCGGGAATGGGTCGGCGGGGAACGGCGTGCTTGACGAGGTCATTGCAGCCAACCTATCGCAACCACTGTTCGCCGCCGTAAATCTGCTTCAGTACGTCGTCGGACAACGCGCCAGGAGGGCCGTCGAAGACGACGCGCCCACCGGACATGCCGACGATGCGGTCCGCGAACCGCCTGGCAAGTTCGACGTCATGCATGTTGACGAGCACCGGAATGGCGCGCGTCCGTCCGACATCGGCCAGGAGCTCCATGATTTCGACCGAGGTCTTGGGATCGAGCGACGAGGTTGGCTCGTCGGCGAGCAACATCTTGGGCTCCTGCATCACTGCGCGCGCGATGCCGACGCGCTGCCGTTGCCCGCCCGACAACGCATCGGCTCGGCGGTGGGCAAATCCCGCCAGGCCCACGACGTCGAGCAACTCGAAGGCTTTCCGTATGTCGTCCGCCGGAAACTTGCGCCGCCACGCGCGCCATGAAGAAACGTAACCCAGCCGGCCGGACAACAGGTTCTCCATCACCGTCAGGCGTTCCACCAGGTTGTATTCCTGGAACACCATGCCGATATGCCGTCGTGCGCGGCGCAGCGCGGCGCCTTCGAGCTTGGCCAGGTCGCAGCCTTCGAACAGGATTTCTCCTGCCGACGGATTAACCAGCCGGTTGATGCAGCGGAGCAGCGTGCTCTTGCCCGTGCCCGACGGCCCGATGATCGCGGTGATACCTTGTGCCGCGATCTCGAGATTGATGTCGGTCAGAACCGGTTTGCCGGTGACATAGGATTTCGCGAGATGCGCGAGCTTCAGCAAGACAGGATGCCTCGCGTCATCCCTTCTTGGCCTTTGCCGCCGCCTCGTCAGCTTCCCGCTTCGTCTCCTTCTCGTAGGTGGCCTTGTCGAATCCTCCGCCGGATCCCTTGGCTACCGCCCGCACCGGTTCCCACGTCGTCGCATAGTTGACCGGGAAGAATCGGTCGGCGCCGTCAAAAGCCTTTTGCATATCGGCCGGGAAGCGGAAATCGTAGAAGCAGGAAAGCATCTTGTCGGCGAGCTTGGGATCCAGGTCATGCGCATACGCGAACGACGACGTCGGAAATTTCTGGCTGCGGTAGATGATTCGGAAGTCCGCTTCCTTCACCTGACCGCGCTCGGCCATCCGGTGAAACACGTCGGAGGCAACGGCCGCCGCGTCGTAGTCGCCGGAATTCACGCCCATGACGGACTGGTCGTGCTTGCCGGAGAAAATGATCTTGTAGTCCTTGTCGGGCGTGAGGCCGAGCGGCGGGAACAACGCCATCGGTGCCAAATGACCGGAGTTGGAGGACGGCGACGTGTGCGCGAACTTCTTTCCCTTGAGGTCGGTGAGCTTCTGGTACGGCGAATTGGCCTTGACGATGACGATCAGGTTGTAGCCCTGGAACTCCTTTGAGGTACCCTTCACGGCGAAAGGAATCGCGCCCGCCAGGTTGACTGCAAACGCCGTCGGCCCGGTCGAGAAACCGCCGACATGCAACCGGCCGGAGCGCATCGCCTCGATCTCCGCTGCGTTGCTCTGCACCTGGTAGAAGACGACCTTCTTGTCGAGGCATTTCGCGAGATAGGTCGTGAACGGCTTGAAGATATTCTCGTACACCGCCGGATCCTCGACCGGCGTGTAGGTGAATACGATCGTCGAGGGGTTCTTCCACTTCTTCGCATCGGTCGGCACATCGGCGACCATGTCCTTGTTCGCGTCGCAATACATCTGGTCGAGTTCGCCGCGGTTGCTGCACGCGTCGGCCGCCCAAAGCGGCGTTGCAAGCGTTGCAGCCACGAACAGAATGGCGAACGCGTTCAGAAGATGACTCCGTTTCATGCCGTTCCTCCTGAGAATGGGGCTCGCGTTGGCGGGAAAATTTCTACGCGGGCCGGTAGCCGCAAGACTGTATCACCCAGTGGCCACCGCCGCACGCCAGCGTGGGCCGCGGCGAGGTCGTGCGGGCCGAAGATTCGCAAGGGGATGACGGGGCAGCGGGAACCGTGTGGCGTATCATCACGCTCTGCCTATGACCTCCCCGCTCAACGTCGCGATCCTCGCCGCCGGGCAGGGCAAGCGAATGCATTCGGCGCTGCCGAAGGTGTTGCACTTGCTGGCCGGCCGTCCGCTCATCGTCCATGTCCTGGCCGCCGCGCGGGCGCTCGCGCCGCGCGCGATCGCCGTCGTAATCGGCCACGGCGGCGCCGCCGTGCAGGCCGCGATAGTCGCCCCCGACCTTCGCTTCGTGCCGCAGGACCCGCCCAGGGGCACCGGCGATGCGACCCGCGTCGCGCTGGATGCTTTGCCGACAGACGGCGTAACCTTGATCACGTATGGCGACATCCCGCTCGTGCCGTCGGCGGTGCTAGCCGCGCTGGTAGGGGAAGCGGAGTCCGGCAAGCTGGCGGTGCTGACGGCGCAGGTGCCCGACCCGTCAGGATTGGGGCGCATCGTCCGCGATGGCAACGGCGCAGTGCGCGCGATCGTGGAAGACCGGGATGCGAGTCCTGCGCAACGAGCCATCGACGAGATCAACACGGGTGTGATGGCGGCGCCCACGGCACTGTTGCGGCGCTGGGTCGTGGCGCTGAAGCCCGACAATGCACAGAACGAATACTACCTGACCGACATCGTCGCCTTGGCGGTCGCGGACGGCACGCCCGTGGCGGCGCATGCCATAGCCGATGAGCGCGACGTGCGCGGCATCAACGATCGCGCGCAGCTCGCGGCGGTCGAACGCATCGTGCAGATGCGCCAGGCCGACGCGCTGATGGCGGCCGGCACGACGCTCGCCGATCCCGCGCGCATCGATATTCGCGGCACGCTAACCTGCGGGCGCGAAGTGCGCATCGACATCGGCTGCATATTCGAAGGCGAGGTCGTGCTGGCCGACGGCGTCAATGTCGGTCCCTATAGCGTGCTGCGCAACGTCACCGTTGGCGCAGGCACCGTCATTGCGCCGTTTTCCCACCTCGAAGATTCGATCGTCGGTGCGAAGTGCCGCATCGGGCCGTTTGCGCGGTTGCGGCCCGGCGCATCGCTCGACGAGGACGTTCACGTCGGCAACTTTGTCGAGATCAAGGCGAGCAGTCTGGGCCGCGGTGCCAAGGCCAACCATCTTGCCTACATCGGTGACGCCAAAGTGGGTGCCCGCGTCAATTTCGGTGCCGGCTCGATCACCGCCAACTACGACGGCGTCAACAAGCACGCGACGGTCATTGGCGACGACGCCAGCATCGGTTCGAACTGTGTCCTCGTCGCCCCGGTGACGATTGGCGGAGGCGCGACGATCGGTGGCGGCAGCACGATTGCGGAAGACGCGCCGCCGGGTCAGCTGACTCTGGCGCGGGCAAGACAGGTGTCGGTGACGAGCTGGAAGCGGCCGACGAAGAAATCAGGAACAGACGGAAAGGACTGAGCACGTCATGTGCGGCATTGTCGGCGCGACCTCATCGCGCAACGTCGTTTCGATCCTGATCGAGGGCATCCGGCGCCTTGAATATCGTGGCTATGATTCGACGGGGCTCGCGGTCGTCAATGGCGGCGCCTCGCCGGCTCTGGAACGGCTGGTCTCCGTCGCTCGGGTGGCGGATCTGGCCGCGCAGGCCGACGCGCGGCAACTCACCGCCACTACCGGCATCTCGCACACGCGATGGGCCACACATGGCGCGCCTTCGGCGGTGAATGCGCATCCGCACACGTCAGGCGACGAGGTTGCAGTCGTCCATAACGGCATCATCGAAAATTACGAAGTTCTGCGCGAGCAACTGAAGGCGCGCGGATATGTCTTTCAGACGCAGACCGACACGGAAGTCATCGCACATCTGGTGCACGCCCATTGGCACGGAGCGGCCCAAGGCGACCTGTTGCGCGCCGTCCAGCTCGCCGTCGCGGAATTCCATGGCGCCTATGCGATCGCCGTCATCTCGGCGCGCGAGCCCGGGCGCGTCGTCGGCGCGCGGCAGGGGAGCCCGCTTGTCGTCGGTGTCGGCGCGGATGATCACTTCCTCGCGTCCGATGCGGCCGCGTTGACATCGGTGACCCGGCGCGTGGCCTATCTCGAGGAAGGCGACGTGGCCGACATTCGGCTTTCGTCATACGCGATCTACGACGCGCAGGGCAAGCGTGCCGACCGCGCCATCATCGAAGTGCCGGCGGGCAGCACTGCTGTCGAGCTCGGACCCTACCGGCACTTCATGCAAAAGGAAATCTTCGAGCAGCCGCGTGCCGTTGCGGATACGCTCGAAGCCGTCGGCAGTATCGACCCAACGTTGTTTGGCGCGCGCGCTGCGGAGTTGTTGCCGCAGGTCAACTCCGTACTGATCCTGGCCTGCGGAACCAGTCATTACTCCAGCCTGGTCGCAAAGCAGTGGATCGAATCGCTGGCGCGAATTCCCTGCACCGTCGAGATCGCCAGCGAGTACCGTTACCGCGACAGCGTGCCGCACAAGGATGCTCTGGTCGTCGTGGTTTCCCAGTCCGGCGAAACCGCCGACACGCTCGCGGCGCTGAAGCATGCCAAGGCGCTTGGGCACGCGCATACACTGGCAATCTGCAACGTCGCGACCAGTTCGATGGTGCGCCAGACGGAAATGCTGTTCCTGACGCGCGCCGGCACGGAGGTCGGCGTGGCGTCGACCAAGGCGTTCACGACGCAGCTGATCGCGCATTTCCTGTTGGCGTTGACACTCGCAAAATCGCGCGGAAAGCTATCAGCGAAGGACGAGGCGAAGTGGCTGACTGCATTGCGACACCTGCCGGCCGCGATTCAGGCTGCACTGGCACTGGAGCCGCACCTGATTGCGTGGGCAGAGGCTTTTGCCGGCAAGGAGCACGCGCTGTTCCTGGGCCGCGGCCTGCACTATCCGATCGCGCTCGAGGGTGCATTGAAACTGAAGGAAATCTCCTATATTCACGCGGAAGCCTATCCGGCCGGCGAGCTGAAGCACGGCCCGCTCGCGCTGGTGGACGCCGACATGCCGGTGGTCGCGATCGCACCCAACGACGCGCTGCTGGAAAAATTGAAGTCCAACCTGCAGGAAGTACGCGCGCGCGGCGGCGAACTCTATGTCGTGGCCGACCTCGACAGCCAGGTCACCGCGGGCGAGGGCATGCATCTCATCCGCGTGTCCGAGCATGCCGGGTTGCTGTCGCCGGTCGTGCATGTGATTCCGCTGCAACTGCTCGCGTATCACACCGCGGTGCTGCGCGGGACGGATGTCGACAAGCCGCGAAATCTGGCAAAAAGCGTCACGGTTGAATGAGCGCGCGCACCGGGGAACGTTGCTGATCAGCAGCAATATAGTCTGTCGGACTGGATTAAAGTCTGTCGATTTGCTACGGATAGCGATGGAGTCCGTCGGCTGAGTGATGTATGCGGATACCTTGTACGTTCCCCATAATTCCTTGAATAATCAATAGAGTCTGTAACCCGCCGCGCGCGATCAACGGGCCTCTGCCGACATGAACTGCCGATACGACTTTGAGCACACCCGCCAAAGCCATCTTTCTTAGCTACGCCTCCCAAGACGCCGATGCCGCGCGCCGCATTTGTGAGGCCCTGCGCGCGGCTGGTCTCCAAGTCTGGTTCGACCAAAATGAATTGCGCAGCGGCGATGCCTGGGATGCGTCGATCAAGAAGCAAGTCAGGGAATGCGCGCTGTTCGTGCCGGTGATTTCCGCGAACACACAGGCGCGCGAGGAAGGTTACTTCCGACGAGAATGGAATTTGGCGGCAAACCGGACGCTGGACATGGCGCACGACATGGCGTTCCTGCTGCCGGTCGTCATCGACGATACCGGCGATGCAGTTGCTCGCGTTCCGGACAAGTTTCGCGAGGTTCAGTGGACGCGTTTGCCCGGCGGGGAGACGCCGCCAGCGTTTGCGGAGCGTGTGGGCGCATTGCTGGCGGGTGGTGCGCTTCCGACATCGGATGCCGACGCTTCAACCGTCGCCGCACGAGGCACGAAGGCATTCAGCGCACGCGCGCCCCGACCCCCTAAGTCGCCACGCAATCGTGCCTTGCTTGTGGGCACATTGCTTGGCGCCCTGCTTGTTGCCGGCATTGGAATGGGGCTTTACTTTCGTTCGGCGAGCGTAGCGCCGATCGAGTCCATCGCGGTGCTTCCGTTCGTCAATGCCAGCGGCAACGATGATACCGATTACCTGTCCGACGGAATGACCGAGACACTCATTGGCAGCTTGTCGCAATTGCCGAAGCTGAACGTGAAAGCACGTTCAGCCGTGTTCCGCTACAAGGCCAAAGAGTTCGATCTGCCAAAAATTGCGAAGGAACTTCAGGTGCAGGCCATTCTCACTGGCCGGATAGTGCAACGTGGTGACGACCTGACCTTGAGTCTGGAGTTGGTGAACACGCAAACCGACAATGCTGTGTGGAGCGAGACATACAACCGCAAACAAGCCGACCTTGTCACGCTGCAATCCGAAATTGCTCGCGATGTATTGGGCAAGCTGCGGGCCAAGCTGTCGCGCGCCGACGAAGCGAAGCTCGCGAAGACCTCCACCAACAACCCGAAAGCCTATGAGCTTTATCTCAAGGGCAAGTTCTACACGAATCAATTTACCAAAGCGGGCTTTCGCAAAGGCCTGGAATACTTCGATCAGGCTATCGCAATCGACCCGAATTTTGGACTGGCCTACAACGGGTTGGCCTATAGCTATATCAACCAGGACGATTGGTATATCGCGCCCAACGAAGCTGGGCCTAAAGCGAGAGATGCTGCCAGGAAGGCATTGGCGCTGGACGAAACCGACGCGGATGCCGTTCTGGCATTGGCCATCACCGCGCAATGGTATGAATGGGACTGGATCGCCGCAGATCGTATGTTCAAGCAAGCCATTGAGTTGAATCCCGGTAGTGGAGAGGCCTACGTTTACTACGTCTGGTTTTTGGCGCCGATGGGGCGACATGAGCAAGCCTTGGCCGAAGCGAAGCGTGCGGTGCAGATTGATCCTTACTCGTCGCTCGCCAATTTCGGCGTGGGTTCGGCGTTGGTCTTCAATCACCAGTGGGATCAGGCAATCGAGCAGCTGCGCAAAGCCATCGAGCTCGATCCGGATTATTGGTTTCATTACTTGTATCTGGGCCGTGCCTATGAACAAAAGGGGAATCTGGCCGAGGCAATCGTCGCATTTCAGCGGGCGCTTGAGCTGGATAAAGACCAAGCCGAGAATTGGTCGGGGTTGGCACACGCCTATGCGTTGTCAGGCAAACGAGTAGAGGCGCAAAAGATCATCGATCATCTGAAGGAGATGTCGCTGCACAGCTACATCGCGCCGTACAACATCGCCATTGTTTACGCGGGTTTGGGCGACAAGGAACAGACATTCGCCTGGCTCGATCGCGCCTACGCGGAGCGGTCATACATTCTGGCCGTGTATCTGCCGACGGACGCACGCCTGGACCATCTCCACGATGACCCGCGATTCAATAATCTGATTCGTCGCGTTGGTCTGCCCTTGCGTTGAAAGGCCGCGACGCGGCTCTCATCGCCGATCTGGGGCAGATGCTGGTTTGAAGCTGAATGCGTAGGTCCGCTCGTCGCCGCGCCCGGAAAAGCCGATGCCTTTCCTCACCGCCCACGCCGACACCTGAAAATACAGCGGGATCAAGGCAACATCGGTGCTGACGAGGGCCGCGGCTTCCTCCAGCAGTCTTGCACGGTCCGCATCCTCCAGTGTCGCCAGTGCCTTGAAAAGCAACGCATCCACATTGGGATTGCAGTACTTCGACCAGTTGACGACACCCATGCCGGTGGCGGGATCCTCGCACGCGATCAGGGCTCGCAGGGCATTGGTCACATCGTTGGCATTTCCCCAGCCGATCAGCGCGACCGAAAATTCGTGCTTTGCGCCGCGCGGCGCGAAGACCGCCATTGGCATGGTTTCCACCTTGGTATCGACGCCCACGCGCGTGAACATCTGCGCAATGGCCTGGGATACCTTCTCGTCGTTGACGAGGCGGTTGTTCGGCCCGTGGAGCGTCAGGCCGAAACCGCTCGGGTAGCCGGCTTCCGCCAGCAGTTTCTTCGCGCCCGCGGCGTCGAACTTGGGCGGCACCAGGCCTAAGTTGTAGCCGGACGCGCCCGGCGCCGCCAGGTTCTCGGTGGATTCGGACAGCCCATCCATCACGCGGTCGCGAATGGCGTCGCGGTTGATCGCCATGGAGAGGGCGCGGCGGACCCGCACGTCCTTGAGCGGGTTTCGGGCAAGCACGGTGCCGTTCCGGTCGGTCACGAAGGGAGACTTGTCGCGCCAGTCCGCGAACAGGAAGACCACCCGGTACGAAGTCTTCGTGATCAGCGTCAAGTTGGCATCGTCGCGGACCCTGGCGACATCCGCCGGAGGCACGTTCTCGATCGCCTGCACGTCGCCGGCCAGCACCGCCGCGACGCGGCCCGAAGGATTGGAAATGAAGCGGATCGTCACCGTGGACCAGGGCGACCGGTCAGGGCCGTTGTAGGTTTCGCTGCGCGCCATCTCGATCCGGTCGTCGCGCTGGAACTTCACGAACCGGTACGGGCCACTGCCCACCATGCCCTTGCCGGCGGCGAAATCGTCGCTGGCGAGGCCCTCGGAAGCCTTCTTGCTGACGATGAGCAGCGACGTGAGGTCCGATAGCAGCAAGGGCGAGGGTTGGCCCGTCGTCAGCCGCACCGTGCGGGCGTCGACGACCTTTTTTCCGACAATCGCCTTGGTGAACAGCGTGAAACTCGCGGGACTGTTCCGGATCGTGGCGGGCCGGTCCAACGAATGGATCACGTCCTCCGCCGTGACGTCGCTGCCATCGCTGAACTTGGCACCCTTGCGGATTCTGAACTCCCAGGTCAGCCCGTCGACCATGCGCCACGATTCCGCGAGCCCCGGAACGAGCTTGCCGTCCGCGTCGCGCGACACCAGCGGCTCGAACATGTGCTCGAGCACGTTGGCGTTGCTGGTGATGTTCTGGAAATGCGGATCCATCGACGTCGGCGGACTGCTCATCGCCATCCGGAATTCCTGCGCAACGCCCGGCTTCGCCACCAGGCAAGCGGCAAGGATCACCACCTCGACAAGACGCGACAAGCGCAGACGCGATGGACAGGTTGGCTTTGGCATACGACCTTGGGCGCCGGACCGCTAGAGCGAATCCAAGCCGGCCAGCGCCTCGGCCAGCATGGCATTGGACTGGTAGGCCTGCATCACTTTCCATTGCGGCCGCGACGGATAGAAGAGTTCGCGCATCCGGGCGCGCAGCTCAATTCCCTCTGACGAGCGCGGGTCGCCATGCTGGTAGAGCCAGTTCTCGGCCCGGATCACATCGTAGCCGCCGACCTCACCGGTTCGAAGCTCGACCAGGCACAGGGTCACGGGTATTCCGGGAAGGATCTCGGGCAGCGAATTGAAGAGATTGCCCGGTATATCCGACTGTGCGTCCTTGCCATGCGCGGCCTTGTCTTCGGAAATCACGCTGACCTGCGCGAACCATTCCCGCGTGCGGGCGCCGGCGTGGTCGTCGTCGATGAAGAGGTCGCAAAAGCCGAACACGCCGCTTCCGCTGTGGTAGTCGATGATGGCCACGTGCTCGGCACGCGCCGCGTGTCGGGCGACGAGTTCACGGAACAGCCGGTTCGACCAAGCGGCTTGGACGCCGCCGAAGAAGGTGCCTTTCGGATTGACGTATTGCCCGCCGTGCATCGCCTTGCAGGTCACGTCGTGGTTGTCTCGCTTGAGGAATCGGGCGATCGCTGCATTGTGTTGGCCCAGCGTAGGCTCGGCCCATTCGGCGGGGTCGATGTGGTCGCGTATCGCCTCATAGTCGGGGTTCTCCGGGCGCGGCAGGGAATGGTCGACAAAATTGCGATTGAGATCGATGTTGTCTTCATTGACCCGCCGGCCCCAGGCAAAACCATACGGGTTGATCGCATGGATCAGCAGCACCGCCGTGTCCTTGGGCGCGGCACGGGCATACCACCCATCGTTGAGCCAGGCGACGTGACAGCC
This sequence comes from uncultured beta proteobacterium, assembly GCA_963829415.1. Taxonomy (GTDB): domain Bacteria; phylum Pseudomonadota; class Gammaproteobacteria; order Burkholderiales; family Casimicrobiaceae; genus VBCG01. The sequence goes on from CAWHII010000001.1 coordinate 1,112,241, forward strand.
CGAGCCCGCATAGCCTTCGATGCCGTGGGTGCCGGAAACCAGGATCAGGAGCTTTCGCGCATTTTCGGGGCCGAGCCAGGCAACATCGGCAATGCAATCCTCGCCGTCCGGACCCTTGGCGGGATGGGTGTGACTGGATAGCGGGCGTGCGCCGCCCTTGGCGACGGCGGCCATGAACTTGGCCCGTGCCTGGCCATAGGTGTCGGCGAAGCAATCGGCGATGCGATCCATCTTGTCTCCAGCGGCGCGGCGTCTGGTATCTTAATTCATGACCAGCGCATCGGACCCCGAAGCCCCTTTCGCCATCGATCCGGCCGGAGTTCGTCACGCTCAGGTACTCATGTCCTGTGAAACGCTGGAACCCACACTGGGTTTTTTCATCGGCCAGCTCGGGTTTCGCATCGACGCGATCTATCCCGCGGACGACCCGTCCACGGCCGAGATTTCCGGCCATGGCCTCAGGATTCGCCTGGTGCGGAGAGCGACCGGAGGCGTCTCCGTCGTGTACCTGCTGTGCGACGACCCCAAGGTAGCCGGCGCAGGCGTCACCACGTTGCGCGCACCTAATGGCGTGACAGTGGAACTGGTTGCGGCGAACCCGCTAACGGCTGCCCCCGCGACGAAGCAGAAGCTGGCGTTGACTCGCGCTTCGGGTGAAGCACCCTGGAAGACGGGCCGCGCCGGCATGCGCTATCGGGATTTGCTCCCCGAGCGCCATGGCGGCGCATTCATCGCCTCGCACATTCGCATTCTGGAAGGTGGCCCGGTGCCCGACTATGTGCACTTTCACAGGATCCGGTTTCAGGCCATCTTCTGCCGCAAGGGCTGGGTACGCGTGGTGTACGAAGGCCAGGGCGAACCGTTCCTGCTCGAGGCCGGCGACTGCGTGTTGCAACCACCGTTGATCCGGCATCGCGTGCTCGAGAGTTCCGCTGGTGCCGAAGTGATCGAGATTGGCGCCCCCGCCGAACACATCACGCTGGCCGACCACGAACTCATGCTCCCGACGCCGGACCGGTATCCCGAGCGGGATTTCAGCGGGCAGCGTTTCGTGCGCCACGTCGCGGCGACCGCATCGTGGTCGCCCTGGCGCATCCGGGGCTTTGAGGCATCGGACACCGGCATTGCCGCAGCAACGGGTGGGGTGGCCGGCATACGCGTGGTGCGTGCGAGACGTGCACAGGCCGCAGTGCGCCAGAGCCATGACACCGAACTCTGTTTCTATTACGTCCTGAGCGGCGCGGTGACGGTCGAATTCGACGACGGGCCGCAGGTTCTGGCGGCGGACGACAGCATCGCCATTCCCAGCGGCATGTCGTATGCGCTGGCCGATGCAAGCGCCGATCTCACGCTGTTGGAAATCACGCTGCCCGGCGAGGTCGGGAATCCGACGGCTGCAGAGTGAGACTTGCCACGTTGTGGGACAATTTCACTTTTGACGCCACGCGTTGACCTTCGCGCCCATGAACGCCCTCCTTCGCCTTCTCGCCTCCCCCACCCGCGTCGCCCTGCTGCTGGGCGTTGCCTGCGCCGGACTGGTCGGCGCCAGTTTCTATGTTCAGCATGTGTTGAGCGTGGAACCGTGTCCGTTGTGCATCATTCAGAGGTTCACGTATCTCGCGCTCACCGTCGTGTTCCTGGGCGCCGCCCTGGCGCCAACGGAAAGTTCTCTGCAGCGCGGCCTGATCTGGCTGGCGGCACTTCTGACCTTGGGTGGATTGGGCGTGGCGGGGTATCAGACACACCTGCAACTCGCCCCACCGACGCTGGCGGCGACCTGCAGCGCCAGTTTGTCCTACATGCTTGAAACGCTATCGGTCACTGATGTGCTGGCCCAGTTGCTGAACGCCAAGGGCGATTGCTCGGACACGTCATTCAAGGTGCTGGGGCTGACCCTGGCGCAAGGCTCGCTGCTGATCTTCACGACCTTCACGCTGCTCCTCGGCACCGTACTCTTTCGTCGCCCCGCGCAGGCGTGACGTTCGAACACCATGCGGAGTTTCCCTGACATGACGCGACGGCAGGCCCTGCTCAGCGCCGCGGCATTGCTGACCGGGTTTGCGCTGCCAAGTTGCGCAATAGCCGCTGAAGTCGACGCCGCGGTTGTCCCTATCCGCGCGTTCTACGATGCGCTTCTGTCCGCGATGAAGCAGGCAGATCAGCTTGGCGTGCGCGGCCGCTACGACAAGCTTGCCCCGGTGATCCGCGCTACCTTCGACCTGCCGGCGATGACGCGCATCGCGGTCGGACCGGAATGGACGACGATTCCGCCTGAACAACAGTCCGCGCTGCAGGACAATTTCGCGCGCATGACCATCGCCACCTACGCCAATCGCTTCGATGGATACTCCGGACAATCATTCGAGGTGGACCCGGAGATCCTGTCGCGCAACACCGGCCGTGTCGTTCGCACCAGGTTGCTGCGGCCGAAAGAAGAGCCCGTCACGTTGAATTACCTGATGCGCGGTTCGGGCGAATCCTGGAAGATCGTCGACATCTACTTGAGTGGAACCATCAGCGAGCTGGCGACGCAGCGCTCGGAGTTCGGTGCGATCCTGAAGTCAGGCGGTCCCGCCGCGTTGATCGAGAGCCTTCGCCAGCAAATCGACAAGCTGATGAAGAAGGCCTGACGGCCAGCGGGCGCTTCACTGGGCCGGCGCGCCCGGGTCCGCCAGTTCCTGCGGTTCTTCGACGAGGCCGCGCGCTGCGCGCAGTTGCCCATCCCGGTGCTGCCGCGCGATGCTGCGGAATTGCGCATAGTAATCGAGCGCGTTCGCCTTGATCTGGTCGAGCGTTTCGATGTTGCGCCACCGCAGATCGATGCCGCTTACCACGTACGTACCCACGGTGATCCACGTTCCCGTGCTGCCGGCAATCAGGTGGGCTGGCGGCGTGGTGTAGAGATCGACGGCGAGACCGAAAGCATCGCGAACGTTGGACGGCCCGAACAAGGGAAGAACCAGATACGGTCCGCTGTCGACTCCCCACGTGTAGAGCGTTTCGCCGAAATCCCCGGTCTGCCTGGGCAACCCATGCTCGCTCGCCACGTCGAACAATCCCGCGAGGCCGAGCGTGGAGTTGACATAGAAACGCGCGAACGTAAAGCCTGCGTCGTTGATGCGCAGCTGCAACAGATTGTTCGCGAAGATCCGCGGCTCCTGCAGATTGGCGATGAATGCGCGAATTCGATCGCGAACGAATTGCGGGACGACCGCGCCGTACGTTTCGGCAACCGGACGAAGGATGGCGGTGTCGATGGCATCGTTCGCGTTGAACACGAGGCGGTTGACCGGTTCGAGCGGATCGTTGTTTTCGCGGTCACGCGGTTCCGACATGCTAGCGCAGCCCGCGAGCGCGGCGCACAGCAACGACGCAGAAAGGATGCGGCCGCCGTTCACCGGCGTTTGCGTACCGAGGCCAGCAGCGCAGGGAGGAAGAGCAACGACGCCACGAGCGTAAAGGCGAGGGAGAGCGCCAGCAGCTTGCCCATGCTCGCGGTTCCCGGATGATGTGAGAGCCAGAGGCTGCCGAACGCCGTGCCCGTGGTCAGCGCGCTGAACAGCACGGCCCGGGTAAGGCTGGATTGGAGCAGATTCGTGGCACCGGATCGCCACGCCATGACGAAATAGATGCTGAACGCCACACCGATGCCGAACAGCAGCGGCAGCGCAATGATGTTCTCGAAATTGAGCGGCAGATCGATGGCCACGCACATGCCCAGCGTGACGAGGCCGGCGAGCGTCAATGGCGCAAGCGTCAACAGCACGTCGGTCGTCCGGCGCAACGTAAATGCCAGCAGGATCGTGATCGAAATCAGCGCCCAGAAACCCGCTTCCAAAAATGCCTTTACGATGGTGCGGCTCGATTCCTGAATGCCCACCGTGGTGCCGGTAGCGTCCGGAGCCATCAGTCGAACCGCCGCTGTGAAACGTTGCACCGCGGCGTTGTCGTTGTCATCGGCCTTGGGGAATACTTCGATGCGGGCGCGGCCGTCCGGACCAACCCAGTCCCGCTTCAGGTCATCGGGCAGACTTTCCAGCGTGACCGGTTCCGCCTGCAACGCGGCGCGCAGCTGCTCGAGCGTCACGACCAGCCCCGGAATCAATGCTTCCCGCGCACGCGCGCGGGCCGCGGGATCCCCGTCGGCGAGAATCGTCAGGGCCTTCGCAAGTCGCGCCGCATCGGTTGCCGCGACGCTGGCCGGAGTGGGTCCCGCTGCCTGCTCGAGCGCCTGCGCCGTGCGCTTCATGGCGAGGACGGTTTCATGGTCGGTGGGAGGCGCCTTCACGTCGAGTGGATTGAGTGCGGGATCGAGCAGCATCGCGGCGTCGGCAAGCAGCGCGAGCTTCGCTTCCTGCTGGTCGGGAATGAAGCTCGCCAGCGATAGCGCGCGATTCACTTCGGGCAATCCGGACAATCGTTTCGTGAGCGCCACGGCGTCGCCCAGCGTCGGGGCGAGAATCTCGATGGTGTTGGGCGTCGTATCGGGATTCTTCATCAGGTCGAGCAGGGTCGCAACGGATTCGGCCTGCGCGCTGCGCAGATTCAGCGGATTGAAGTCGAACCGGAGTTTCGGCAGCAACAGGAGACTGCCGACGGCAAACACCGCGGCCGCAATCAATATGCCGATCCGGCGCCGAGTCAGAAGACGATCAAGGGGAGCAAACGCCGCATAGCCGACGGCTCCGCGCTCACCACCGGGACGCAATACTGCGAGCAGCGCGGGCAACAACGTGATGCTGGTCACGAATGCCACGACCATGCCGGTCCCCGCGATTGCGCCCAACTCCGACACGCCGCGGTAATCGGTCGGAAGGAAAGCGTAGAAACCCGCTGCCGTCGAGGCCCCTGCGAGCGCGAGAGGCACGCCGACCTCGGCTCCGGCGTCGCGCAATGCCAATTGCAGGTCGTCGTGCAAATGGCGCTTGGCGCGGTAGCAGATGCAGAACTGGATGCCGAAATCCACGCCGAGCCCGATGAACAATACGGCGAACGCCACGGAGATGAGATTGAACGCGCCGTAGACGAAAAGACCGAAAGCCGCGGTGACCGCCATGCCGACCAGCAGGCTGGTGAGGATGGCCAGAATGAGGCGACCGGAACGAAGCGCCAGCCACAGGAGAATGATCACGACGAGCATGGTCACGACAGCATTGAGCGCGGCGCCTTCGGCCAGCGTGGCAAACTCCTCGTCGGCGAGCGGCACGGGGCCGGTGAGCCGCACGCGAATGCGCGGGTCGGACGCGAATCCGGATTCGGCTGCTGCCTGGCGAATCGCCGCGACTGCACGCGCACCGGGCTGCAGCGCGCCGAAATCCAGAACCGGCTGCACAAGTATGAAGCGGCGCAGCTCACGCGGGTCGGCTGCGCGGCCCATGATCAGCGTGCGCCACGAAAAGCGGGGCAGTTGTCCGGCGTTGACAGTCTCGAGCGCATCCGCGAATGCCGCGAGGGGCCGGGCCAGGTCGTCCAACTTGATCTGTTCGCGGCGCACGCCTTCCAGCACGAGCGACAGCGCGTCCATCACGCCGCGCAACGTCGGATCGGCCGCCAGTGTTCCGAGCAGTGGCTGCGCCGCGATCATCTGCTGCGTCGTGCGCGCAACTTCTCCCGTTGGCGCGAACAGGAGACCCGCCCTGTTGAAGAACGGACCGCCATCGGGACGCCGCAGGGCGACGATCGCCGCGGTATTGCCGGCGAGCCGCTTCGCGAGGTCGGCTGTGGCCTGCTCGGCAATTTCGGGCGTGGCGCCGTCGACCACCACGGCAATCACGGCAACGCGTTGCGGAAAGGTCCTGGCGAAGTCGATCTCGCGCTGGCGCCATGGCAGATCCGGCGAGATCAGCTTGGCCGTATTGGTGTCGATGGCGATGTGCCGCGCCGCGTAGACGGATGCGACCACGCCCAGGAGCGCGGCGGCGACGAGCACGAGCCACGCATGCCGCGCACAGCTACCGACCACACGCGTTATCAGCGCTCGCAAACGTCGACTCCCTTTCGTTTGATTCCGGTATTGTTGGCGGCGCTGTCCAGCTTGTCGCCGAACCCGCAAAGAGGCATGATTGTAGCGATAGCGGATGTCCGCGTGAAAGCTCATCTTGTCGATTCCTCTGCTCCAGAAGGCCCGCATCGGCGCCTATGTCGTCCGCCAGCAACTGGCGGGCCGCAAGCGCTACCCGCTCGTGCTGATGCTGGAACCACTCTTTCGCTGCAACCTCGCCTGCGCGGGCTGCGGCAAGATCGACTACCCGGAAGAAATCCTGAACCAGCGACTTTCGCTCGAGGAGTGTCTTGGCGCAGTGGACGAGTGCGGCGCGCCCGTGGTCTCCATCGCCGGCGGCGAGCCGCTGCTCCACAAGGAAATCAACGCGGTAGTCGAGGGAATCATTGCGCGGCGCAAGTTCGTCTACCTGTGCACGAATGCCCTGCTGCTGAAGAAGAGGCTTTCGCTGTTCCGGCCGAGCCCCTACTTCGTCTGGTCGGTGCACCTCGATGGTGACGAGGAAATGCACGACCGCTCGGTGTGCGAAACCGGCGTCTACGATCGTGCCGTCGCGGCAATCAAGGAAGCGAAAGCGAAGGGATTTCGCGTCAACATCAACTGCACGCTGTTCAACGACGCCGATCCGGAACGCGTGGCGCGGTTTTTCGACAGTGTCAAGGCGATGGGTGTGGACGGCATCACGGTATCGCCGGGCTATGCGTACGAGCGTGCGCCGGACCAGGCGCACTTTCTGAATCGCGCGAAGACCAAGGAACTGTTCCGCGACATCTTCCGGCGCGGCCGCGGCGGCAAGGCCTGGTCGTTCAGTCAATCCGGCCTGTTCCTGGACTTTCTTGCGGGCAACCAGGAATACCGCTGCACGCCATGGGGCAATCCGACCCGCACGGTCTTCGGCTGGCAGCGGCCGTGCTATCTGCTCGGCGAAGGGTACACGCAGACCTTCCGCGAGCTGATGGACGAGACCGACTGGGATTTGTACGGAACCGGCAATTACGAGAAGTGTGCCGACTGCATGGTGCACAGCGGATTCGAGGCGACCGCCGTGCAGGATGCAGTGCGGCACCCGCTGAAGGCATTCGCGGTCAACCGGCAGGGTGTCACAACCGAGGGGCCCATGGCCCCCGAGATTCCGCTCGGGCACCAGCGTCCGGCGCAATTCGTGTTCTCACGGCACGTCGATCAGAAGCTGTCAGAGATCCGGGTAACCCAAGCCCGGACCAAGGAGTCGACGCCCGCGTGACAGCGCGCGAAGGGCAATCCGCACGTCGATTGCATTTCGCAGCAGCAATGGCAATTGTCCCGGACTCCGCACGACGGCGCCGAGCACTGCGCGCTGATTGATTGTTCCGTCGGAGCGCATCCCCCGGGACGTTGCCGGCGCAAGCGCCCGTGTCGCCGGGTCGGCAATCACCCGGAACACTGCGAAGGGAATGCCGCGGGACGCAGCAAACGCCGCGACGATGTGCGACTCGGTATCCACGGCGAACGCGCCGGTCGCCCTGCCCAACGCGTGCTTGTCGCCAGGTTCCGCGATGATTGCATCCGAGCCGGCAAGATCTCCACGGACTGCGCCCGGCAACTGGTTCGCCAGCGCCATGGCCCAAGCCGCGTCGACGGACCAGCGCAGCGCGCGCGTGATGACGGTATTGGCTACGAGCCAGGTTCCCGGCATTGTCGCCGCTGCGAGCCCGCCGGCGATGCCAAAACTGATGATCGCCGCCGCGCCGAGTGCGAACTCGCGCTCGAGAGCCGTGGTGAGCCTTTGCGGATCACCGCCGCCGGCGATCGTCCTCACGCCGGGGCCTTCGGCGATTCGCGCCTCGAAGTTGAGGCCGGTTACCGCGACGACGGAGCGTCGTTCAAGCGTACCGACGCTCATTGGCCACGCTCAGGTCGGCCTGGCCACACTCATCTACCACCCTCATTTGCCACAACTACATGCCGAGTCGAGCCGCGCAATCGCCGGCGCTGCGCAGATTGCGGTAACGCGCGAGCGCCCAGAGCGGAAAGAACTTCGAATAGCCGTGATAGCGAAGATAGAACACGCGTGGAAAGCCGACGGCGGTGAATTGTGGCTCGGGCCAGTGCCCGGAGGCATCATTGGCGCGCAGCAGGAATTCAATGCCACGGCCGACCACCGGATTGTTGACTTCGCCGGCGGCCATCAATCCGAGCAGCGCCCAGGCGGTCTGGGACGCCGTGCTGGGCGCGGGCTGGTGGCTGCGGTAATCAAGCTCGTAGCTGCTGCCATGCTCGCCCCAGCCGCCGTCGGGATTGTGCACGAACTCCAGCCATTTCACGGCGCGCCGGATCTCGGCGGCCTGAGGATTCACGCCGGCGGCATTGAACGCGCATAGCGCCGACCAGGTTCCGTAGATGTAGTTCATTCCCCATCGGCCGTGCCAGGATCCGTCCGGCTCCTGCGTACGGCGCAGGAAATCGAGGGCGACGCGCAACGCCGGGCGATCCGATTCATTGCCAAGCTGCGCGATCATGCTTGCGCAACGCGCAGTCACGTCGGCGGTTGGCGGGTCCAGCAGCGCGCCATGGTCGGCGAACGGAATGTGATTCAGGTACTCGCTCGTGTTGTCCACGTCGAACGCGCCCCACCCGCCATTCCTGCTTTGCAATCCAAGAACCCACTCGCGACCACGAGCGACCGCCTCGCTGAAGTCGGCGCCTCCGGAAATCTCGAGACGATGCGCGCCGCGGTCCATCGCCATCACCACCACCGCGGTGTCGTCCAGGTCGGGATAGTGCGGATTCGCATATTGAAAGGCCCAGCCGCCGGGGCGGACATCCGGGCGCTGGTCCGCCCAGTCGCCGACGGTGTCGAGGACCTGGCGTGGCGCCAGCCACAGGAGTCCCTTGCGTGCGCCGGCCAATGCCTGCTCGCCGCCCACCTCGATCAGCGCATGACAGGCGAGGACCGTGTCCCACACCGGCGACACGCAGGGCTGGCAATAGGCTTCGTCGCGCTTGAACACCAGCAGCTTGTCGATGGCTTTCTTGGCGGTAACGACATCCGGGTGATCGCGGGGATAGTCGAGCGCGTCGAACAGCATGACGGTATTCGCCATCGCCGGGAAAATGGCGCCGAGCCCGTCCTCGCCGTTCAACCGCTCCGTGACGAACGCAACCGCCTTGGCAACGGCCCGTTGGCGGGGTCCGGCCGGAAAATACGGCTCCGTGAAACGGATCAGCGCATCGATGAGCGCGAATACCGCGAACCACGGGCGCGACTGGTGCAAGGCCCGCGGCGCGCGACGTATGCGCGCAGAGCGTCCGGGGAAGAGCTCGTCGATGGTGACGCCGTGCGGATGGCGCGACGAAGGCTTCGTGGCCTGCAGAACCAGCAGCGGCGCCAGCACCGTGCGCCCCCAATAGGAAATCCGGAACAGATGAAATGGAAACCATCGGGGCAGGAACATGATCTCGACCGGGATCGAAGGCACGGCCTGCCATGGAATGATGTCGTGCAGCGCGAGCAGCATGCGCGTGAAGACGTTGCTCGTTCCCGCGCCGCCATGCGCGAGAATCGCCTCGCGCGCCCGACGCATGTGCGGCGCGTCGGGAGAGTCGCCGATGACCTTCAGCGCAAGGTACGCCTTGACGCTGGCGCTGATATTGAAGGGGCCGTCGTGAAAAAGAGGCCAGCCGCCGTGCGCGGCCTGGATCCGCCGCAGGTAGCTCGCGATCTTCGCCTCGAGCGGGGGATCGGGCTCGCCCAGGTAGCGCTTCAGCAGGATGTACTCGGCGGGAATGGTTGCATCGGCCTCGAGCTCGAAGACCCAATGACCGTCCCGGCGCTGCTCCGCAAGCAGCGCGCCGGTCGAGCGTACTATGCATGCGTCAAGTGTGGCTTCGGCGATGTCGAGCGGATCGACGTCGGCGACCGGATCGGTGCCCAACGGCCGAGCAGCATTGGCCGCGGACCGCAGGAAGGCGCTCTTCGCGCTATGCATTCCGCGCGCCATTACGCCAATGACAATGGATGGGCATCGAACACGGCAATCTCCATGCGCGGCGCAGTTCGACAATTCCGGAACCCGACACTGCGCGACCAAACCGGGGAGTATATTCCGATCTGCCGAAATGGCCGCACGGCTAACACGTAGCACCCATTATCGCCCCTCCGGAGCCGGACCGTGGACTCTGCCTTTCCAGAGGCCGCCCCGGCCACGCCAGTGTTGGAACGCCGAGTCCAGTGTGAACGCGAGGTAGGCAGCCGCGATGGCCGGCATGCCTGCGCCCCACCAACGCGAGACTCCGTAGAAGCGAAGCGTCGGTTGCAACGCCAACGCCATCTGCACCCACGCGGCGACGGCAAGCAACCGGGGGACGCCCGAGGTGCCCAGCGCCAGGAGTGGCGGCGCCAGACAGGTCACCCCGATCGCCAGAACGGTGCCGATCAGCAGCCACGGGGAATAACGCAGTTGCGCATATGCGGAACGGCTGATCATCGGGCGAATCTCGCCGATGGACCGAAAGGCGCGGAGGCTGCGCGCACGTTGAGTCAGGCCGAGCCAGATCGGCCCCTGCCGTTTCAGCAGGCGTCCCAGTGCGCAATCGTCGATCAGTTCACCGCGCACGGCCGCGATTCCACCCGCCGCCTGCAGTGCCTTGCGCTGCACCAGCATGCATCCGCCGGCCGCCGCTGCCGTTGAACGTTCCGGGCGGTTGACCCAGGCGAATGGATACAGCATCCGGAAGAAGAAAATGAACGCGGGAATCAGCGCCCGTTCCCCGAAGCTCTCGCAGTGCAGCTTGGCCATCAAAGACGTCAGCACTAGACCATCCCGCTCCGCACGCGCGACGAGCGTGGTCAGCGCTTCGCTCGAGTAGCTGATGTCGGCGTCAGTGAACAGCACGTAGTCGGGCGGCACCGGCAGGTCATCGACGTAACCTGTGCCGCAGTTCATCGCCCAAAGCTTGCCGGTCCATGCGGCCGGAAGGCTTGGCGCGGACAGGACCGCCAATCGGCTCGTCAGGCCTGCGTTCGCTGCCGCAGCATGAGCGAGGGCCGCTGTGCCATCGGTGCTGTCGTCGTCGACCACGACAATCTCGAATGCGCCCCGATAGTCCTGCCGCAGCAGCGAAATGACGCTCGCAGCAATGACTTCGGCCTCGTTGCGGGCAGGCACGACGGCGATGACGCGTGGCCACACGGCGGGCAGGCAGGATGCGGAACTAGTGTCGTCATCGCGTTCGGCCGCACGCCAGAATCCACCGCGCATGAGCAGCACGTATGTCCAGGCCGCACACGCCACCGACGCGATGACCAGCGCCATCACTTCAAATGGCCCGCATTCCGAAACCACGCGACCGCGTCCTGGAGTCCTTGCGCGTAGGGTCGGGGTTCATAGCCGAGATCTCGCGTTGCCTTCGCGCTGGTGAAGAACATCCGGTTCCTGGCCATGCGCAGCCCGTCTATCGTCAGAAATGGCTCCCGCCCGGTCTTCGTCGCGATCATCTCCGCCACTGCAGCTGCCGGATAGAGAAGGCGGCGCGGCATCCGCAACCGCGGCGGTCTGCGCTCGACCATCAGCGCGATGTCGCGCAGCATGTCCGCGAGCAGCACGTCCTGGCCGCCCAGTATGTATCGCTCGCCGATCCTGCCGCGCACGAGGGCCGCGAGATGCCCCGCCGCCACGTCGTCGACATGAACCAGATTGAGTCCGGTGTCGACATAGCCTGGCATGCGTCCGGAAGCCGCCTCGACGATGATCCGCCCGGTCGGCGTCGGCCGAATGTCGCGGGGGCCGATGGGCGTCGACGGATTGACGATGACCGCAGGCAGTGCGTCGCGCGCGATCATCGTCTCGACCAGATGCTGCGCCGCCACCTTGCTGCGCTTGTAGGCCCCGACCGCGGCGGATTCGGCAAGCGCCGTGGATTCGTCCGCGGGCCGCCCGTCCGGGCGCAGTGCCAGCGCAGCGACACTGCTGGTGTAGACGATGCGTTCGACGCCGCAGCGCAGCGCCGCTTCCATGACAATCTGCGTACCGGCCAGGTTGTTGCGCCGGATCTCCTCGCGGTCGGAGGCCCACAGCCGATAGTCGGCCGCGACGTGCATGACATGCCGCACGCCGGCCATCGCGCGACCGACCGCGTCGGAGTCGCGCATGTCGCCCTCGACGATCTCGACGTCGAGTGCCGCGAGATTGGCGCGCGGGCTGCTGCTCCGGACGAGCGCGCGCACCGTATAGCCGGCGTTCGACCAGCGCGCGCACGACCGCCGAGCCGACGAACCCGCTGCGCGCCGGTCACCAGCACGCGACTGGTCGTGCCCACTACTTCTTCTCGGACGCTGCGCGCGAAAGCGTTGCGGCGAGCGACGCGCCGTCCCGCGTCCTGATGCGGCTCTTGAGTTCGATGGTGGCAGCCGTTTGCTTCGCCGTCTTCTCACCCGCATCGCCCAGCAGCCGCTTCTGGTCGGCGATCAACGCCGTGGCGCGCGCCGATTCGTTGAATCCCGACGCGGCGCCAGGGAGGAGATGCGGCCGGCCCTGCTCGGAGGTCTTGCGCGAAAGCGCGTCGAAATTATCGCGGACAAACCCGTAGGTCATCGCGCCATGCGTGTAGTTGCCGGCGACCATTCCCGGAAGCCACGACACCATATGTGTCGGCACCGTGTCGCCGATTGTCAACGCGAGGAATTGCCGGGCGAGTGCCGCGTCCTCCACATGAGCAAGCGCCGACGCGTACAACCAGCCGTCCTCGACGCGCGTTGCTGTCGTCATCCGCTTGACCAACTCGGCAAAGATTTCCGCATCGGCCCGGCGTCCGACGTTCGCCATCACCCCCGGCCGGATCGACGGGTCGATCGCCGGCCCGCCGTTGCGCTCGGCCTTGAAGAGATCCATCGACTTCCGCAGCGTCGCTTCGTCGCCGAACATTCCCAGCGCCTCGATCAAGTCGTTGCGCAAGCCCAGAGCGATGGCGGTGTCGGAAGGGGAGACGCTCCACCCCAGCTGGCCCAGCATCGGCCCCAGCTTGCTGCGCGCAAAGACATGCAAGGGGCTTTGCGCCGGCGTGCCGTACATCGCGCCATTGAGGTTCGACAGCGCATAGTCGGCCTGCAGAAAGAGGACCAGCGTGGCCGGATCGCTTGCCAGGCGCAGCCGGCTCAGCAGAGCGAAATATTCGGCGAGCGGAATTCGCCCGGCCTGACCCAGCGCGAAAGTGTCGGTCAGGAGTGCCAAGCGCGCCGAGGGCGAGAGCTCCGGAAACGCGCGTGTCAAACGGCGCAGGTGTTCGGGCGGATACTGGACGCGGAAAAAGCCGGCCGACGAGTCGACGAACAACGGCGCCGTCGTGCACGGCCCGGTCGCGAATTTTGCGCTGCGGCCGGCCAGCAGGAATCGCATGGGCGCCGCGGTGCCGGCCGAAACCGCGAACGGCACCTGCCACAGGCTCGCCGTGTCGACGGCATCGTCGACGCTGAAGCGTTGCTGCTCGAGTTCGAGCGTCTGCTTGCCGTTGTCGCAGGTGACGCGCGCCTGCAGCAACGGGTAGCCCTTCTGGTCGGTCCAGCTCCGCGCGACAGCCGCGACATCCGTTCCGGACGCCTGCGACAGGTAGTGCCAGAGATCGCCGGCCGTGGCGTTGGACAGCTTCTGTCCTTCGAAGTACGCGGCGAGTCCGCGCCGGAACGCGTCGGGTCCGATGTAGGTTTCGATCATCCCGAGCACCGCGCCGCCCTTGGTGTAGGTGACACCGTCGAACACGTCGAAAACTGCGGTTTCGTAGACGGGCCCGGACCTTATCGCGCGTGTCGCCGGACCGGCGTCGCCGCGCATCACTCCCTGGCGTGTGAGCACGCGATTGAGCGGTATCTGCCAATCCGGGTTGAACTGCGCCGTGGCCTTGGTCTCCATCCACGTCGCGAACGCTTCGTTCAGCCAGATCTCGTCCCAGGACGCCGCCGTCACTAGGTCGCCGAACCACTGATGCGCGACTTCGTGCGCGATCACCTCGAAGACGCTCTGCTTGGTCTCGATCGAGCTTTTTGCGGGATCGTAGAGCAGGTTGGGCTCGCTGTAGGAGATGAGACCCCAGTCCTCCATCGCGCCATTCCGGACGCCGGGGACGGCGATCTGGTCGAGTTTGGGCAGCGCGTAGGAGACGCCGAAGTACTCGCGGTAGAACGGCAGCACTTTCCTGGTGACGTCCATCGCGTAGCGCGCGTCGTCCTTCTTGCCTCTTGCCGTCAGGATGCGCAGCGGAATGCCGTCCACACTGTCTTCGAGTGCGTCGAACTGCCCGACCGAGACCGCGACGAGATAGGTCGGCATGGGCGGCGTCGGCGCGAAACTCCAGCGCGTCACCGCGCCTTGCACGTCGCGCGAACGGGCGGGCATGTTGGAGACGACTTCGTAAGCCGACGGCGCGGTGACCGTGATCACAAAGCTCGCGCGGAACGACGGTTCGTCGAATCCCGGAAAGACGGAGCGCGCGGCGATGGGTTCCAGCTGTGTCGCGAGCATTCGCGCGGGCTTGCCCTCGGCCGTGTAGGCAACGCCGAAGAGCCCCTCCCCGACCGTATGCACAGTGCCGCTGTACGCGATTCGTAGTGTGTATTCGCCGGGTTCGATCGTGTGGCCATCCGCGATGCGCCATTGGCGTTTCGTATTGTCATCAGTCGCGGTCATCCGACGCGCGCCGCCGTGCCCGGTCAGCGCGATTTCGCCCGCGGTCAGTTCGAACGCGTTGAGCACGATGGCCTCGACGGGACGCCGCACCTTCAGCGCGATGTCGACGACGCCGGTAAAGCTGCTCTTGGCCGGGTCGAGGTCCAGCGCCAGCCGATATTCCGACGGAACAATGTCCTTCGCCAGGATGCCGGGCGTCGCATCGAACGAGTAACGAGGCTGGGCCGGCGCCGGCGCCGCGAACAACATCATGGCAACCAGCCAAAGGTGACACCCGCGAACGATCGTGTTCATCCCGCCCTCCTCGCATACCGCAATTTGTACCGGTCGGCGGGTGTGCCGAACGATGGCGAATTTTAGCCTAGCCCGTTCTTTCGGTCCGCGCTAGTGTTGGCTGCGGGCCGGCACATTTGCCATTTGGCCGGAAATCGCCGGTGCGATGGGCGGCGTGCCACCGGAAATCGAAAGGACTATCATCTCGGGTCCATCGTTGCCGGCCTGCGCGACGGTCCCGCATTTCGAGGAATTCTACTCATGACCCAACACGGTTATCTGCGGCAACCTTCGCTTCAGGGTGACGCCATCGTCTTTGTCTGCGATGACGATCTGTGGCGCGTGGATGTCGGCGGCGGGACTGCACGCCGCCTGACCGCGGGATTGGGTGAGCCGGCCACGCCGATGCTCTCGCCCGACGGCAAGTGGATCGCCTACGTCGGCCGCGACGAGCAGAATCCGGAAGTCTATTTGATGCCGGCGGAGGGCGGTCCCGCACGGCGCATGACGTGGCTGGGTCCGGACGTCCTCGTGCGCGGCTGGACGCCGGAGGGCCGCATCCTGTTCGTCACCACGCACGGGCAACCGTTCTTCCGCAACTATCGCGCATTCACGCTTTCCGTTAACGGCGGGCTGCCGGAAATGCTGCCTTATGGTCAGGTCAATCACCTCGCATACGGACCCGGCAAGGCAAAGGTCATCGGCCGCAACACCGCCGACCCCGCGCGCTGGAAGCGCTATCGTGGCGGCACCGCAGGGCACCTCTGGATCGACGCGACCGGCAACGGAACCTTTCGCCGCATGACCCGTCTTCCTGGCAACATCACGAGCCCGATGTGGATCGGCAAGCGCGTGTATTTCCTGTCGGACGCAGAGGGCGTAGGCAATCTCTATTCCTGTCGGCCCGACGGCTCCGATCAGCGTCGCCACACCGATCACGACATCTATTACGCCCGCAACGCGCAGACGGACGGCACGCGCATCGTCTACCAGTGCGGCGCCGACATCTGGTTGTTCGATCCGGCGGAGAATCGCTCGGCGCGCGTCGAGATCGACGTGCCGTCGCACCGCACGCAGGCATCGCGGAAATTCGTCGCTGCAGCGGATCATCTGTCGGGGTTCAACGTGCATCCCGCCGGACACAGTGTGGCCATGGACGCGCGAGGCAAGCTCTTCACGATGGCGATGTGGGAGGGTGCCGTCCACCAGCATGGCGTCGCCGACGGCGTCCGTTATCGCCATGGGCAGTGGCTGGCGGACGGCAAGACGCTGGTCGCGGTCAGCGACGAATCGGGCGAGGAGCGCATCGTGACGTTGAGCGACGGCAAGTCGACGACGCTGCCGTGGGACATCGGCCGCGTGCAGGCATTGCGCGCCGCGCCGTCCGGCCAGCAGATTGCGATCACCAACCACCGCAATGAAGTGTTGTTGGGCGATCTTTCCACCAGAAAATTGTCGGTCGTCGACCGCAGCGATGCAGGACGCAGCGAAGACCTCGCCTGGTCGCCTGACGGGGCGTGGCTCGCCTATTCGTTCTGGACCGACTCGCGGCATTGCGCGATCAAGCTGCACGACGTCGCGAAGAAGGCAAGCACGCTGGTCACGCAACCCGAGTTCCGCGACTATTCGCCGGCATTCGACCCGCAGGGCAGGTTCCTCTATTTCCTGTCGGTGCGCACCTTCGATCCGGTGTACGACAGCGTGCAATTCGAGCTCAGTTTTCCGCGCGCAGCGCGTCCCTATCTGATTGCTTTGCAGAGCGACCAGCGGCCACCTTTCGACCCCGAGCCCAAAGGCCTCCTATCCACCGACGACAGGAGAACGAGCGACAAGCCCATGGAGCGGCCACGCCAGGTCCGCGTCGATCTCAAAGGAATCGTGCGCCGTGTCGCGGCATTTCCCGTGGCCGAAGGCCGCTTCGGCCAGATCGCCGGCACTGCGGACAAGGTCCTGTGGACGGTATTCCCGATTCCGGGCGCGCATGGGCGCGGTGGACACAAGGAATCACCCGGCCGCCTCGAACTGTTCGACTTCGTCACCCTGCGTAGCGAAACGCTGCTCGACCGCGCCGACAGCTTCGTCCTCGCCGGCGATCATGTCACGCTGGTCGTACGCGAGGGCAAGCGCTTGCGCGCCATCCGCGCGAACACCCGAGCCGAGGGCAAGGAGCCGCCGCCATCGGACGAGCCTTCGCGCAAGACCGGCTGGATCGACCTCACCCGCATTCGGCTGTCGGTCGAGCCACGTCTCGAGTGGCGGCAAATGCTGCGCGAAGTCTGGCGGCTCCAACGCGACCAGTTCTGGGTGGCGAACATGTCTGGCACCGATTGGGAAGCGATCTATCGCCGGTACGAGCCGATGCTCGTGCGGGTGGCGACGCGCGGCGAACTCTCCGATCTCATCTGGGAGATGCAAGGCGAACTCGGAACCTCCCACGCCTACGAAATGGGCGGCGACCATCGCCGTCCTCCGCAGATCGCCTTGGGCCATCTCGCGGCGGACTTGCGGGCGGTGGACGGCGGAGCGGGCTACGAGATCGCGCGCATCGTCGAGGGCGACGCGTGGGACGCGGCGGCAGATTCGCCGCTCAATGCGATCGGCGTGCAGGCCAAGGTTGGCGAACGCATCGTATCGGTCAATGGCCAGCCGGTCGCGCGCGACCGGCCGCCGCAGGCGCTGCTCGTGCACCAGGCAGGCACGAAGGTAGAGCTCACGCTTGCTTCGGCCAGCAGGGGTCGATCAGCGAAGGCCTTGCGTACGGTCCTGGTGACAACATTGGCTGACGAAGCCCCGGCGCGCTATCGCGAATGGGTCGAACGCAATCGCAGCTGGGTGCACGCCAATTCCGGTGGACGTGTCGGCTATCTGCATTTGCCGGACATGATGTCGGCGGGCTTCGCCGAGTTTCACCGCTACTTCGGCGCGGAATGCGATCGCGACGCGCTGATCGTCGACGTCCGTTACAACCGCGGCGGACACGTGTCGCAGCTGCTGCTCGAGAAAGTCGCGCGCAAGCGCATCGGCTACAACATCATGCGCTGGGGACAGCCTGAGCCCTATCCAAGCGATTCCCCCGCCGGCCCGCTGGTCGCGCTGACCAACGAACACGCAGGCTCGGACGGCGACATCTTTTCACACTGCTTCAAGCTCATGGGCATCGGCAAGCTCGTCGGCACGCGCACCTGGGGTGGGGTGATCGGAATCTGGCCGCGGCACGCGCTGGTCGACGGCAGCGAGACGACGCAGCCGGAGTTCTCGTTCTGGTTCGGCGACGTCGGCTGGGGCGTTGAAAACTACGGCACAGATCCGGAAATCGAGGTCGACAACGCGCCGCAGGACGCTGTCGCGAAGCACGACCGGCAGCTCGAGCAGGCATTGGCGACGGCGCTGCAACTCGCCAGAAAATCGCGTGTGCTCAAGCCGAAAGTTGGTCCCCGGCCCAATCTCGCGCGGAAGCCGTTGCCGTTGCGCAGTTGATGGCGAATCCGGCTGCAGTGAAGTTTCGCCTGCGCGTCACGCGGGGCGACGACATTGCCATTGGGCCGGGCAAGATCGACCTTCTGGAGGCAATCGACAGGACCGGATCGATCACGTCGGCGGCCAAGGAACTCGGCATGTCGTATCGCCGCGCGTGGCTGCTGGTGGACACGATGAACCGGTGCTTCAAGTCGCCGGTGGTCGAGGCCGAGTCCGGGGGCCGGCGCGGCGGCGGTACGGCGCTGACGCCGGTGGGCGCCGACGTCGTGCACCGCTACCGACGGATCGAGAGTGCCGCGGCCAAGGCCGGCGCCGCCGACATGCGGGCGTTGCTGGCGCTGCTCGCCCGCTGAACGCCGGCTGGACCGGCGCGATATCGCACGGTATATTGCGCGTCCCGCCGTATTCCGCTGGACATTACGTTGAATCGATCCCGGGTTAGGTCTTGCGTGTGCGCGATCCTGTTCGGCATGGTGGCCGTGGCGTCCTCCGCTGCGGTGCCGACACCTGATGCCGCCGCGCCGGTTCCAAATGTCGCCGCCGCGTCCGACCTGCAGTTCGCGCTTGCCGAAGTCGCGGCGGGGTTCACGCGCGATACGGGTCGCCAGGTCAGACTGGTTTTCGGATCCTCGGGCAATTTCCGTCGGCAGATCGCCGAAGGTGCGCCGTTCGAATTGTTTCTCTCCGCCGACGAGGCGTACGTCGCTGCGTTGGCAAAGGAGGGCCGGACGGAGGACGGTGGCATCCGTTATGCCACCGGGCGCATCGTGCTGTTTGCGGCGACCGGTTCGAAACTACGACCTGATGCTGCGCTGACAGATCTCAAGGCCGCGGTTGCAGACGGCCGCGTCCGGCACTTCGCAATCGCCAACCCCGAGCACGCTCCGTACGGACTCGCCGCAAAGCAGGCGCTGCAGGCGGCTGGCGTCTGGGACGCACTTGCGCCGCATCTGGTATTGGGTGAAAACGTGCTGCAGGCGGCACAATTTGCGACGACGGGCGGCGCGCAAGGTGGCATCGTCGCGTATTCGCTGGCGCGCTCGCCGGCGCTCGCGGACAAGGGCACCTACGTGTTGTTGCCCGCGGAGAGTCACGCGCCACTGCACCAGCGCATGGTGCTGGTGAATGGCGCGGGCATGACCGCGCGCGAGTTCTACCGCTATCTGCAGCAGCCGGCGGCGCGCGAGGTGTTCGCGCGTTTCGGTTTTGCGCTGCCAGGAGAATAACCCGATGGACTGGACTGCCTTCGTACTGTCGCTGCAATTGGCAGGCTGGACGGTGGCGGTCCTGTTACCCGTCGGACTCGCCGTCGCCCGCATTCTTGCCTGGCATACATTCCCGGGACGCCGCTGGGTGGAAGCCGCGCTGGCGTTGCCGCTGGTCTTGCCGCCGACGGTGCTGGGTTTCTATCTGCTCGTGGCCTTCGGTGGCAATTCCGCACTTGGCCGGATCTTCGAGACGCTCACGGGACATACGCTCACCTTCAGCTTTGCCGGACTGCTGCTCGCATCGGTGATTTTCAATCTGCCGTTCGCAATCCAGCCGATGCAGCGGGCATTCGAAGCGATTCCGGCCGACGTCCGCGCTGCCGCTGCGTGTTGCGGCATGGCGCCGTGGCGCATTTTTGCCCGCATCGAGTTTCCGCTGGCCTGGCCCGGCATCCTGTCCGCGATGGTGCTGACGTTCGTTCACACGCTCGGCGAATTCGGCGTCGTGCTCATGGTCGGCGGCAGCATTCCGGGCGAGACGAAGACCATTGCCATCGCCATCTACGACCGCGTGCAGGCGTTCGATAACGCAGGCGCAGCCACGATGGCCGCGGTGCTGCTGGTGCTGTCGTTCATCGCGATTGCCGCCGCGTACGGTACGGCGCGACCTCGGGACATCCATCTTGGCTGAGACGGCGGCGGGTCTGCTGGTTCGTCTCGCGCAGCGCGCGCCGATTCCGCTCGACGCGACGCTGCGTTGCGCGCCGGGGGAAACCCATGCGCTCGTCGGTCCATCCGGCAGCGGCAAGACCACGATCCTCCGCTGCATCGCGGGATTGCATGGTGCCGCGGAGGGCAGCATCGAATGCGCGGGCGTGGTTTGGTACGACGCGGCGGCGCGGATCGACCTCTCACCACAGCAGCGCTCCGCCGGCCTGGTGTTTCAGCACTATGCACTGTTTCCGCATCTGTCGGCGCTGGCCAACGTGCATGCGGCAATGGGCCACCTCCCGGCAAAAGACCGCGATGCGCGCGCCCGCGAGCTGCTGGCGCGCGTGCACCTGACCGGCCTCGAATCGCGAAAGCCGGCGCAACTCTCCGGCGGCCAGCAGCAGCGGGTGGCGGTCGCCCGTGCGCTTGCCCGCGATCCGCAGGTCCTGCTCCTCGACGAGCCGTTCTCGGCCGTGGACAGGGTGACGCGGCAGAAACTCTATCGCGAACTATCGGAACTGCGGCGCTCGCTGGCGCTGCCGATTGTGCTTGTCACGCATGACCTGGACGAGGCCGCGATGCTGTCCGACCGGATGACGATCCTGCACCGCGGGCGCACGTTGCAGACCGGCACGCCGCGCGAGGTGATGACCCGGCCCGCGAATCCGCTGGTCGCGCGGCTGGTGGACCTCAAGAATGTCTTCGAAGGCCGCATCGACAGGACGGTCGCCGGCACGACGGGTCTTGCGTGGAATGGCGCTGTCTTCGAAGTCGCCGGGCCGACGGCATTCGCTGCCGGCACGCGTGTCTGCTGGGGCATCCCGGTCTCGGGTGTATTGCTGCATCGCCGTGACCGGCCTTCGCGCGGAGAACACGAGAATCCGGTGGACGGAACCGTCGCCGAGTGTCTGGAAATCGGCGAAGACCTGCATATGGGCATGAGCATCGACGGCGCGCCAGGTTTGCTGTGGCTGAAAGTCCCCACGCATGTCGCGCAGCGCAACCGCGTTGCGGTGGGCGAGGCGATTCGCGTATCGCTCCTCGCCGAAGCCATGCACCTGATGCCGTGGCGCGACCTGTCAAGGGATGTGTCGGTCTAGTGCACTGAGTCAGAAATTCACTCGATAGTTCGAGGCACTCACTTGCCACAATGCGCGGCCGCCATGCTTTGTTACTCGGCCTCACCATGCCACGAGGTACGCTCTCGGCCTCGCGCCACGCCTGACGGCCGATTTCATCCGCTCCTTTGTCTTCGGAACTTCTGACTCATTACGCAAGGAAGGCATCGACGTCATTCCATCGCGGCGGGCTTTCTCGCCGCACGCCTGTGCAATGCGTTACGATGCTCGCCCGCCAAGCGTTTACCGATTGCCATGGACTTCGCCTTCATCCTCGACCCCCTGCCCGAGCTCAAGGCCTACAAGGACTCGAGCATCGCGATGATGCGCGCGCTCGACCGACGCGGGCATCGTGTCTTTGCCCTCGGGCAGGGCGACATCTTCTGGGACAGGAACGTGACCCGCGGGACCGCGCGCCCGTTGACGCTGGCGGCCGACGACCACGACTGGTATCGAGCGGGCGTGCCCGAGACGCGGCCGCTCAAGGACTTCACCGCGGTGATCATGCGCAAGGACCCGCCGTTCGACATGGAGTACGTGTACTCGACGTACTTGCTCGAAAACGCCGAGCGCGAAGGCGCACGGGTATACAACCGCCCGCGGGCGATCCGCGACAACAACGAGAAAATGGCGATCACGAAGTACGCCGGGTTCATCGCCCCCACGCTCGTCACGCGCGACGCGGCGCTGATCGACGCGTTCGTCGACGAGCACGAGGATGTCATCATCAAGCCGCTCGACGGCATGGGCGGCTCGTCGATCTTCCGCATCCGCAAGGCCGATCCCAACCGCAACGTGATCGTCGAGACGGTGTCTCGGCTGGGCCGGCAGACGGTCATGGTGCAGCGCTTCCTTCCGGAGATCGTCGATGGCGACAAACGCATCCTGGTGATCGGCGGAGAGGTCGTGCCCTTCTCGCTCGCCCGTATTCCCAAACCGGGCGAGACGCGCGGCAATCTGGCGGCCGGCGGGCGCGGCGAGGCCCGGCCCGTCACGGCTCGAGAGCGGGAGATTGCCTCGGCATTGGGGCCGAAGCTGTGGGCGGAGGGACTGCTGATCGTCGGCCTGGACGTGATCGGTCCCTGCCTCACCGAGGTCAACGTCACGTCCCCGACCTGCTTCGTCGAGATCGCCCAGCAGTCGGGCTTCGACGTGGCCGGAATGTTCGCCGACGCGCTGGAGCGCGCCTGCCGTTCATAGGGTTGACGGGCCCGTGGGTCCCGCATCCGTTGGCACCCATCGTGCTACCATTTTGGGATGGTCGCGGGTGTCACATGCCCGTCTACCTCCAAGCCTCATGATCGGCATTCTCATCATCGCGCACGACACGCTGCCGGACAGTCTGGTCAAGGCTGTCACGCACGTGCTTGGAACGCGTCCGCCGCAGTTCGAGACACTGTCGGTCTCGTCGAGCGATGATCCGTTCCACCTGTTGCCGGCCGCGAAGGAAATCGTGACCAGACTCGATACCGGCGATGGCGTGCTGGTCTTTTCCGATATCTATGGCGCCACGCCGTGCAATCTCGCGAGCAAGCTGTTCATGGCCGGTCGCGTGGAAGTCGTGGCAGGCGTCAACCTGCCGATGCTCGTGCGTGCGTTCACCTATCGCGCGAAGGGCATGGACACGATGGTCAGGAAGGCGATCTCCGGCGGCTGCGACGGTGTGGTGCGCATCGAGGTCGACCCGGTTTATGCAGCAGCGCGAGGTTGAGATCGTCAACAAGCTGGGGCTGCACGCGCGGGCCTCGGCGAAGCTGACCCAGCTCGCCGCGAAGTATCAGAGCGATGTGCAGATGTCGCGCAACGGCCGCAAGGTCAACGCCAAGAGCATCATGGGCGTGATGATGCTGGCGGCGGGCAAGGGGGCCAAGGTCGTCGTCGAGGTCGACGGCCCGGACGAAACCGCGGCGATGGACGCCATCGTCGCCTTGATCGGTGATTATTTTGGCGAGGAACAGTAAGCGGTTACACCCGCTAATCATCAAGGACTTGGCGCCCGGAAGTCCTTACTGTTGCAACGATAGACACGATCGGAAAAGAGTTTGCGGAACCAACGGATGAATCCGCCGACCAATAGTGGTCTCCAGTCGCAGTGCGGCGGGGCTTTTCATTTTTACCAAACGCCGGAGGTATGCCATGCAAACGCGCGACCTGGCCATTACCAATCGACTCGGCTTGCACGCGCGCGCGTGTGCCAAGATCGTCCACATTGCCTCCCGCTTTCATTGCAAGGTGTCCCTCGTGGTCAAGGGACGGCGCGCCAGCGCGCGCAATATCGTCGCCGTCATGCTGCTGACGGCCTCCGTGGGCACCACGGTGAGGCTCGAGACCGACGGGCCGGACGAAGTGGCCGCGATGCGCGAGATCGCGGCACTCTTCCACGACGGCTTCGGCGAGCGTTCCTAGCTACGAGTGCCAATGCCGGCCGAGGGCCGCGCTGATGGTCAGCTTCGCTCTGCATGGTGTCGGTGTCTCATCAGGCATTGCGATCGGTCGCGCGCAACTGGTTTCCCACGCGACGCTCGAGGTCGCGCATTATCAGATTCCCCTGGCGAAGATCGAGGCCGAGATCGCGCGTTTCAATTTCGCGATCAAGGAGGTCCAGAAGGAGCTGGAGGGCCTCCACGCGGCCATGACCAGTGGCGACGTGCCGGGCGAGTTCGGCGCCTTCCTCGACGTCCACTGGATGATCCTGAACGATCCGACACTGTCCGAGGCTCCCAGGAAGATCATTCTCGAGCAGCGCTGTAACGCGGAGTGGGCGCTCACACAACAAATGGGCGTGCTGGTCGAGCAGTTCGAGCAGATCGAGGACCCGTACCTGCGTGAACGCAAGGCCGACATCGTGCAGGTCGGCGAGCGGGTATTGAAGCGGCTGCTGGGCAAGCCGGGCGCATTGCCCGCGCCGGTGGCCGAGGAACAGACGATCCTGGTCGCGCACGACCTCTCCCCCGCGGACGTCATCCAGTTCAAACAGCATCGCTACGGTGCGTTCCTCACCGACCTGGGAGGGGTGACTTCCCATACGGCAATCGTCGCGCGCAGCCTCAACGTGCCCGCCGTGGTGGCGACGCACAACGCGCGGCAGCTGATCCGCGACAGCGAGATGCTGATCGTGGACGGCCAGAACGGCGTGGTCATCATCAATCCCGACCGCGCGGTCCTTGCCGAGTACCGCCTGAAGCAAAGCGAGGTGGATCTCGAGCGGCAGAAACTCAAGCGGCTTCGCACCAAGCCCGCGCAAACGATCGACGGCGTGCTCATCGAACTGCACGCCAATATCGAGCTGCCGGACGATGTGGAACAGGTGCTCGAGAATGGCGCGACGGGCATCGGTCTGTTCCGCTCCGAATTTCTGTTCCTCAATCGCGAAGGCTTACCCACCGAGGACGAACAGTTCGAGGCGTATCGTGCAGTGGCCGCCGGCATGAAGGGCCTGCCGGTGACGATCCGCACCTTCGATCTGGGCGCGGACAAGCACAAGGAAGGGTTGGACGGCCTGTCGCGCGTCGCTCCCAATCCGGCGCTCGGCCTGCGCGCCATCCGCTTCTGCCTGGCCGAGCCTCGCCTCTTCCTCACCCAGCTCCGCGCGATCCTGCGCGCATCGCACTACGGTCGCGTCCGTATCCTGGTTCCGATGCTCGCGTCATCCGGCGAGATCGACCAGACGCTGCTCCTGATCGAGCAGGCGAAGGAATCGCTGCGCGAACAGAACGTGCCGTTCGACTCCCGTGTCGAGGTTGGCGGCATGATCGAAATTCCCGCCGCCGTGCTGGCGATGGGCGCGTTCTGCACGAAGCTCGATTTCCTGTCGATCGGAACCAACGACCTGATCCAGTACACGCTGGCAGTCGATCGCTCGGACGAGGCGGTATCCCATCTTTACGATCCGCTGCACCCGGCCGTGTTGCGCTTGCTGGCGCTCGCGATCGGCACCGCCAACAAGGCCAAGGTCCCCGTTGCCGTGTGCGGGGAAATGGCCGGTGAAGTGCAGATGACGCGCCTGCTGCTGGGTCTTGGCCTGCGCAATTACTCGATGCATCCGGCCCACTTGTTGACTGTGAAGCAGCGCGTTCTGACCTCCGAGGTTGCCTCTGCCGTCCCGCATGTCGACCGGATCCGCCGTGCTGACGACCCGGTGAAGGTCGCGGAGATCCTGGACAAGCTGAACGCTCTTTAGGACTCGCCGTGGCGGATGGCGAGGAATGACGTCGATTTCGAGCTGTTCACTGGATTGCCTGGGTCTTGGCGAAGCCGTCTTGGTGGGCGACCGTTAAGCCGCTGCGTCCCAAGACACGTGATTTGCGGTCCGCCAAAGGTCTGGCGCCCCCCTGGAATCTTGGGCACAATGCCAATGTCATGAAACCTCTGCGGACAATGTTTCGTTCTCTTTTCGCGGCCCTAGCGGGTTTTTGCGCGCTTTTCGCGAACGCAGCTGACGTAGGCGCGCCGGCTCCTGTCCTTGCCCTGCCTACCGCCAGCGGCGAGACCGTGGCGCTCGACCGGCTCAAGGGCCAGGTCGTGTACGTCGATTTCTGGGCGTCGTGGTGCGCTCCGTGCCGGAAATCGTTTCCGTGGATGGCGGAGATGCAGAAGAAATATGGTCCGTCCGGTTTCACCGTCGTCGCCGTGAACGTGGACAAGAAGCGCCCGGATGCGGAACGGTTCCTGCAGTCGACACCGGCGGCATTCACGGTCGTATACGATCCGGCGGGGACGACGCCGAACGCCTGGAACGTCAAGGCCATGCCGACGTCTTTCGTCGTCGATCCCAAAGGCAACGTAGCCATCGTCGAGTCTGGCTTCCGCGACGAGAACGTGGCGGAACTCGAGGGCCGGATCAGGTCGCTGGTCGGCGCGAAATAAGCAGGACCCACGGAGAACATCGAATGCGCCTCCTGTTGCTGTCGATGGCAGTCACCCTGGGGTGCGCAGGCTGCGCCTCGTTCAATCCGCCGCAACCTTGGGAAAAAGGCGAGTTGGCCAGGCCGGCGATGCAATTCGACCCGGACCCGCTCCAGGCGAAATTGCGCGAGCACACCTACGCGAGCAAGGAAGGCTCGACGGGCGGGTACGGGATCGGCGGCGGCGGCTGTGGCTGCAACTAGAAAGCGGCGCGGGCGCGCCCGCGCATCAACGGGCCGCACCTATCAAGCGCATGCGCTTTTCGCAGCCGCCATTGCATTGCCCGGCGTGCTGCCCTCGACCGCGCTGGCCGAATCCACGCCCACAGAAGGCGTCTTTTCCCTGTCCTATTACAACTACCGCGACTGGCAGCCCGGCGCTTCCCGCATGTCGGTCCAGTCGCCGACGATGTTCCTGCTGGTTCCGATTTCCGATTCGCTGGCGCTGCAGGGCTCGCTGGTTTACGACGCCGTGACCGGTGCCTCGCCGTATTTCTTCAACGCTCTTTCGCAGGCTTCCATCGGCGATTACCGCACCGCGGGCGATCTCAAGATAACCAAGTGGTTCGGACGGTGGGCGGTGGGCGTCGGCGGCGCCGTGTCCTCGGAACAGGACTACCTTTCGCGTGCGGGTTCGGTCGACGTGCGCTACTCGACGCCGGACAACAACACAACCTATGCATTCGGTGTCGGCGGAGCCTACGACACGATCAATTCCGTCAACGGCGTGGCGGTGAACGAGCATCGCTATTCGCTGGAGTTCATGGGCGGCATCACGCAGGTGCTCAACGCCAATGCGATCGTGCAGTCCAACCTCACCTATTACACGGGGCACGGTTACTATTCCGATCCCTACAAGTCCCTCGACCAACGTCCCAGCGAGCGGCGCACGGGGGCGTGGCTCACGCGTTACAACCAGGCGTTCGTCGAGCAGGACGGCATCTTGCAGCTGAGCTACCGGCTGCTGTTCGACTCTTTCGGCGACCATTCGAACATGATGGAAGTCGCCTGGGTGCAGGGCCTGCCCCAGGGGTGGAGCATCGCGCCCAACATCCGGTACATCGCGCAGCACGGCGCGTCGTTCTATTTCAATCCGCCGTTCCCTGTCGGATATGTCGACGGTCAGAATTACACGGCGGACACGCGCCTGGCGACCTGGGGCGCCTTCACCGTGGGGCTCACTGCCACGAAGGTTTTCGAGAAGGGCTGGAGCGCGTACGCGAAATACCAGTACTACCAGCAACGGCCGGACTGGTATATCGGAGGGACCGGCAGCCCGGACATTCTCGATTTCTCCGCCCGCTGGTTCGAGGTCGGCTTCAGCAAGACGTTCTAGCGCCTCGTTCGCAAACGGCCGTACACTGCGGCATCCAACGATGCCACTGTACAGTTTCCGGTTTCGCGCCATGGCTGCCGAGAACGAGCTGCAGCTCGCGGCCGCCGACGAGGCGACCGCGCGCCGCGTGGCCGATTTCGCCATCGCCGACGTCCGGCGCATCGAGGCGAAATACTCGCGTTACCGCGACGACAGCGTCACGACGCGTATCAATCGAGCCGCCGGGCTGGATCCTGTCGCGCTTGATTCCGAAACGGCCGCCCTGCTTCACTATGCCGAACAGTGCCATCGCTTGAGCGGCGGCCTGTTCGATGTCACATCCGGCGTGCTGCGCCGAGTGTGGGATTTCAGGCGCAAGCCACCGCGCCTGCCCGAATCGGCCGCGCTGGCCGAGATCATCGCGCTGGTGGATTGGTCATCGGTGGAATGGAGTCCGGAGGCCATTCGACTGCCGCGCGCCGGCATGGAAATCGACTTTGGCGGCATAGGCAAGGAGTACGCCGCCGATCGCGCGGCAACGATCTGCCTCGAAGCGGGCATACGGCACGGCCTGGTCGACCTGGCGGGAGACGTGCGCGCGTTGGGGCCGCAGGAAAGCGGAGCGCCCTGGCGTGTTGGAATCACTCATCCCCGGCACGAAGGAAGGGTGATTGCGTACGTCGAACTCGCAGGCGGCGCCATTGCCACCAGCGGCGACTATGAGCGATTCTTCGAGATCGACGGGAAGCGGTACTGCCACATCCTCGACCCGCGCTCCGGCATGCCGGTGACGGCATGGCAATCGGTAAGCGTCGTTGCTCCGCTATGCGTGGTGGCCGGCAGTTGTTCCACCATCGGGATGCTGCTCGGCAAGAAGTCGCTGGCCTTTCTGCGCCGGCAACAGGTCGAGTTCGTCGCCATCTCGGCCGATGGTTCGATACACGGAACCGCCGCGGAACCGCAGTGACGGCCTCAGCGGCCCTCCGTCACGTTCCGGCAGTGGCCACGGCGCGTGGTTCTGATCATGGCGGCGAGCACATGAAGGCGAGCCCGGGCATGTTGCCTTCCAGAATCCAGCCACTGGCCAACATCTGATCGCGGACGACCGGCATCGAAACATAGCGGTGGTTCGGCGCGCCGCCCATGCCGGCGTTGTAGAGGCGATAGACCGTGACGGTTCCGGCCGGGCACGCGCCGTTCGCGTCAGGCAGCGTCGAATTGAACAGCCTGTCGTCTTCCAGCTTCCAGTCGGGGAAGCTGCCGCTCGTCGCTTCGCAGCCCAGGCCATGCGGCGCGTAGAAATGCGAGCTTTTCGGCGCGAACGTCGAATTGAAGAAACGGCAGATGGCGACCGATGTGGCCGGCGCCGTTGCGTTCACATAGCCGTTGAAGGAGAGCCCTGTTCGCGACCACGCCTGGAACGGCGGGGCATGGGCATCCAACAAGGAAATCTCGGCCGCAACGGGCGTAATGAAATAGTGATCGAACTCTGAATTGCGATACTCGACCACGGTAACAGTCGGATTTGACGACCCGGACGTTCCGGTGCCGTTGACGCTGATCGATTGCGGGCTGCCGGTGCCGGAGCTGACGACGGACACCGATCCGGTACGCGCGCCGGGCGCTCCGGGCTTGAAGGAGAGGCTTACCGAACAGTTCGCTCCTGCATTGAGGGTCGCGCATGTCGAACCGGCGACCGCGAACTCCGACGGGTTGCTGCTGTTGACGCTCGACACGGTAACGGCGGTGCCCCCGGTGTTGGTAATCGTCACGCTGTTGATCGCGCTCGTCGTGCCCACGGGCTGGCTGTCGAAGACAATCGACGTGGACATCGACAACTGGCCTGGCGAGGCGACCGGTGAGCCGGTTCCGCTCGTCGATAGAAGCAGCGCCTTGCTGTTGTAGGCCAATGACAGCGTACCGCCGCGGCTTCCCGCCGCCGATGGCTTGAATGCGACGCTGAAACCGCAGGTGGCACCTACCGCGACGGTTGCGCCGGTGCAGGTATTCCCGCTGACGACAAATTCAGTGCCGTTGCTGTTGGAAAAGCCGATTGCCGTGGCGCTGGCTGATCCGGCATTGGTGATCGTGATGGGGATCGACGAACTGGTCGATCCAACCGTGGTTGCGCCGAAAGTTGCGGTCGCCGGCACAGCGTGGAGGTCGGGCGCGAATACAGGGCAAGCCGGCGCGTAGAAGATCCAGAGGGCAATGTCGTCCAGGTCCGACATGGTAAGCGCAAGTGCCGAGCGTATCCCCGACATGGCCGGATCGCCTGGCGGACCGTCGAGTGCCTGATCGATGAGCGCCGGATTGTTCTGCGCTCTGAGAATGTTGTTCTTATCGACGCCGGAGCCGTGGCAATTGCTGTTCGAGCAGGCGATCAAATTCGATGCATTGGTCTTGTTGTAAAGCGCCTTCCCGTTGGCGCAATTTCCGGTCGCATAGGCCGGCAACGAACATGCAACGGCAACCGAGGCAATCAATGCGAAGGAAAGGGGCCGCAGACCTATCACGCAAGTTCTCCGAACGACGAAGCGAGACTGCACGGTCGATGCGGGTGACCCGATCGACGATTCAGCGCGGATTATCCCATCGTCATAAGTTCTTGTCCTAGTACATTGTCGTGGCCGCCGACGGGCGGGGGCTGGAAAAAATGGGCGTACCGAACCGCGGAAGGCGAGGGACCCGGATCCGCCCGCGGCGTGCCGGCATTTCCGCATGTCGTCGTTGCGTTTCGGCGCGCGGCTCGTCCGGCGTGTTTCGTTGACATCCAGATGCTTGATGCAATAGCATCTGATGTATGCGCACCACGCTCGACATTGCCGACGACGTATTGCAGGCCGCCAAGGAACGCGCCCGCCGGGAAAAGAAGACGGCAGGAGAGGTCATTTCGGAACTCGCGCGCAGTGCGTTGACTGCCCCGCCGCAATCGGCGCGCGTCCAGCCTCCGAAGACGCGCTTCGGATTCCGCCCGTTTCCAAACCGGGGCGGTATCGTGACCAACGAGTTGATCGACAAGCTGCGCGAGGACGACGCTTAGCTGATGCGCGCGCTGCTGGATGTAAACGTGCTGATCGCGCTGCTGGACGCCGATCATTCGCTGCACCCACGGGCAACGCAGTGGCTGGAAAATCATGCGCGCGACGGCTGGGCTTCCTGTCCGATCACCGAGAACGGATGTGTGCGGATCATGTCGCACCCTGGCTATCCCAATGCGTTGCCGGTGCGGGCCGTCATGGAACGTCTGGCGGAGGCGGGCGCCAGCAGCTTCCACGAGTTCTGGGCCGACGACGTGAGTCTGCTCGACGCGGAAGTGGCAGACTCCGCGCGAATCCATGGCCCGCGCCAGATCACGGACGTGTACCTGCTCGCGCTCGCCGTTCGGCATCGCGGCCGGTTCGTCACGCTCGATGGTTCGGTTTCGCAGGACGCCGTCGTCGGCGCGGAGAAAAGTCATGTCGTCGTGCTTTGACTTCCGCGTGCAACCGCGCAGATCGCGGAAAATTTTCTTGGTAACCTGAAAGCCTGCTGGCCCTGCCTTCGTCCGTCGCCATGACACCCGCCCCGCGCCGTCCCCCGTCGAATACCCGACGTTCGGTGGGACCCGTCGAATCCCGTTCCGTAGTTTTCGACCGGCCGCTGCCGCTTGCCTGCGGTCAGACGCTCGACACCTACGAACTGGCCTACGAGACCTATGGCCAGTTGAATGATGAGCGCTCGAATGCCGTGCTGGTCTGCCACGCGCTGAACGCATCGCACCACCTCGCTGGCTACTACGCCGACGATCCCGACAATGTCGGCTGGTGGGACAACATGATCGGGCCGGGCAAACCCCTCGATACCAGCGTCTATTTCGTCATTGGCGTCAACAATCTCGGCAGCTGCTTTGGCTCGACCGGTCCGCAGTCGCGAAACTTCGCCACCGGGCGGGCGTGGGGTTCGGATTTCCCGTTGGTCACCGTCGAGGACTGGGTCGACGCGCAAGCGCGCCTGGCCGATCACCTCGGGATCACGCAATTCGCTGCGGTGATGGGCGGCAGCCTCGGCGGAATGCAGGCGCTGGCGTGGGCGATCCGCTACCCGGACCGGATCCGCCATGCGCTGGTGATTGCCGCGGCGCCCAACCTGTCCGCGCAGAACATCGCGTTCAACGAAGTGGCACGCCAGTCGATACTCACCGATCCCGATTTCCACGACGGACACTTCGAAGCACACGGCACCAAGCCACGGCGCGGCCTGCGGCTGGCGAGGATGATCGGACACATCACGTATCTGTCCGACGAGCAGATGGAAGAGAAATTCGGACGCTCGCTGCGCGAGGGGCTCAAGTTCTCCTTCGCCCCCGAATTCGAAATCGAGTCCTACCTGCGGCACCAGGGTGAAAAATTCGCCGAGTATTACGACGCGAACACCTACCTGCGGATCACCAAGGCGCTCGACTATTTCGACCCGGCGCACGCCACGGGAGGCGATCTCGCGCGCGCGCTGGAGCCTGCGCGTTGTGCGTTTCTCGTCGTGTCGTTCACCACCGACTGGCGGTTCTCGCCCGCCCGCTCGCGGGAAATCGTCAAGGCCCTGGTCGACCACCGGCGCAATGTTTCCTACGCCGAGATCGAGGCGCCGCACGGCCACGACGCCTTCCTGCTCGACAACCCGCAGTACCACGCGCTCATTGGCGCCTATTTCGCTCGCATCGCCCCGGACACCAAGAGCTATTCGACCTTTCGCTTCGGCAGCGAGGTGAAACGAAAGATCGAGGAGCGCGAAAGCGAGGAGAAGCGCGCCGACTACGCCACGATGGCGAGCTGGATGGACAAGGGCGCGCGCGTGCTTGATTTGGGCTGCGGCGACGGGGGCCTGCTCGCGTACCTGATGCGCGAGCGCGACGTCCGCGGCTACGGCATCGAGATCGACGACATGGGTGTGTTTTCGAGCGTCCGCAATGGCATCAACGTGCTGCAGAGCAATCTGGAGCAGGGACTGGCCGGTTTTGACGACGCGTCGTTCGACTGCGTGATCCTCTCGCAGACGCTGCAGGCGATGCGCCATACCGAGGAAATCGTGCTGGAAATGCTGCGCGTGGGACGCGAGGCGATCATCACGTTTCCGAATTTCGGCCACTGGTCGCACCGCTGGCAGATTCTCAAGGGGCGCATGCCCGTTTCCGACAAGCTGCCCTACCAGTGGTACGACACGCCGAACATCCACTTGTGCACCGTTGCGGATTTCGATGCGTTTCTGGCCGAGCGTCGCTACGCCGTCGAGAATCGCGTCGTGCTGGCGGGTGGAAGCGTGGTGTCGGTCCTCCCGAACCTGCGCGGCGAACTCGCGATCTACCGGTTCCGGCGCGGGTGACCAACGCCGCCACGCCCGCCCCGGTTTCGCCAAAGGAAACCTGGCGCACGGCGCTCTTCAACCGCCGGATGCTGATCTGCGTCTTCATCGGCTTTTCTGCCGGGCTGCCCCTTTATCTGCTCATCAATCTGCTGCCGGCGTGGCTGCGCTCCGAGGGTGTCGACTTGAAGGCGATCGGTCTGTTCGCGCTGATCCAGCTCCCGTATACGTGGAAGTTCCTCTGGTCCCCGCTCATGGACCGTTTCGGTCTGCCGGTGCTGGGTCGCCGCCGGGGCTGGATGCTCGCCACCCAGGTCTTGCTTCTCGTGGCGATCCCGGCGTTCGGCCTGCTGCATCCGAAGCTCGACATCTGGGCGATCGCGTACCTCTCCGCCGCGGTCGCCTTTTTCTCCGCAAGTCAGGATATCGTTCTCGACGCGTACCGCCGGGAGATCCTTCCCGACGCGGAACTGGGACTTGGCAACGCCGTCTACGTCAACGCGTACCGGATTTCGAGCCTCATTCCGGGATCGCTGGCACTGATTCTTTCCGATCTGCTGCCGTGGTCGTCGGTGTTCCTGGTCACCGCGCTGTTCATGCTGCCCGGCATTGCCATGACATTGCTGGCCAGGGAGCCGGATCTTGCGCAGGGCACGCCGAAGACGCTGCGCGAAGCCGTCGTCGAGCCGTTTCGCGAATTCATCGCACGCTCGGGGTGGCAGAACGCTCTGTTCGTGTTGCTGTTCATCTTTCTCTACAAGCTGGGCGACAGCATGGCCACGGCGCTGGCCACGCCGTTCTACCTCGACATGGGCTTCAGCAGGACCGACATCGGCATCATCGCCAAGAACGCCGGGTTGTGGGCGAGCGTGATCGGCGGGATGTTGGGCGGGCTGTGGATGGTGAAGATCGGCATCAATCGCGGGCTGTGGCTGTTCGGTGCGGTGCAGCTGTTTTCGATCCTTGGTTTCGCGCTGCTCGCATGGGTCCACCAGCCGGATCGGATGCTGCTCGCCTTTGTCATCGCCTTCGAGGCGCTGGGCGTTGGGCTCGGGACCGCCGCCTTTGTGGCGTTCATTGCCCGCGCGACCGATCCGCGCTATACCGCCACCCAGTTTGCCCTGTTCACCAGCCTGGCCGCGGTTCCCCGGACCGTCGTCAATGCGTCGACAGGCTGGATCGTGGCCGAGACCGGCTGGCTCAATTTCTTCCTGCTTTGCACGTTGCTTGCGTTGCCGGGGATGGCACTACTCTTGCGTGTAGCTCCGTGGCACGATTCCGCCAGGCAGGGAGTTCGTCAATGAATCCGCACAAGTTCAGCGCAATCGCTCACCGCGACCACGACTATTGCAACCCCATCGAGGCGGCCAAGATCGAGCGCCTGCTGGACCTGCTGCCGCTTGACGAGACGTCGCGGGTGCTCGACTTGGGCTGCGGGCGTGCCGAACTCGCGCTGCGCATCATCGAGCGCTTCGGCTCCACGGTGGTGGCGGTCGACCGGTCGTCGATGATGCTCGACGCTGCGCGGGAACGCGCCGAATGGACGGGAGCCCTGGGCAAGCTGCATCTGGATGATGTCGACATCGCCGACTACCGCGCCGATCCGGAGAACTTCCACCTTGCCGTCATGCTGGGTGCCGGCGGCATCAAGGGGGGCATGGCCGGCATCTGCGCGCAGTTGAGGCAATGGACCCGCTCGGGCGGCTATATCATGATCGGCCAGGGCTACTGGCGGCAAAAACCGCACTCGGAATATCTGGCGCTGCTGGGGAACCCGGACGCGCAATTCCTCGATCATCGCGGCAACGTCCAGGCCGGCATCGACGCCGGCCTCATCCCGATGCATGCCACGACGGCATCAACCGACGAGTGGGATGAATACGAATGGAAGTACTGCCGCGCGATCGAGCGCTATGTTCGCGAGCAGCCCGAGGACCCCGACATTCCGGCCATGCTTGAGCGCAGCCGGCGGTGGCGGGACGCCTACCTGCGCTGGGGACGCGACACGCTTGGCTTCGCGGCCTACCTCTTTTACCGGCCCGGTTCACGGATGGGCTGATCGCACTGGCCGCGCCAGCCAACGACAATCAGGTCTTGAGCGAAAACGGCGTGAAGTTCGTGTCGCGGTCGTAATAGTCCTCGTTTTCCTTGCGCTTGAGGAAAGCCACGACCTTGTATGTGACCGGAGTCATCAGGATTTCCCAGCCGGTCTTCAGCAGGTAGTTGGTGAACATCACAGTCAGCAGCAGCTCGTTGCTGAAGATGCCGTAGAACGCCAGCGGATAGAACAGCACCGAATCGACCGCTTCGCCGACGATCGTGGAGCCGATCGTCCGCGTCCACAACCATTGGCCGTTGGTCAGGATCTTCATTTTCGCCAGTGTGAACGAGTTCGCGAATTCGCCGCAGAAGTAGGCGATCAGCGACGCGGCAACGATGCGCGGCGTTTGTCCGAACACCGTTTCGTACACGGCCTGATTCGGCCAGTCTTTCGCCGGCGGCAGGCTTACGACCACCCAGGCCATGAACGATGCGAAGGTCATCGCGCCGAAGCCGGCCCAGACCACCTTGCGCGCTCGCGCATAGCCGTAAACCTCCGTCAGGATGTCGCCGAAGATGTAGGAAATGGGAAAGAACAGCACGCCCGCGCCAAACGTGAAGCCGAACAGCGTAGCGGCCTTGGCGGGGCCAATCAGGTTCGAGCAGATGTAGACCGTGACGAACGCCGCCATCACGAGGTCGTAGTACTTGAACTGCTTGGGCACTGCGGTCATGGCTGGCGTCGGCATGAGGAAAGACCTGCTTGTACCGCACTATGAGCGGATTGTCTGCACGACGGCAAATGGCAACACGCGCACGGCGTAAGCGCCGCCTGGAACTACGAAATGAAACCCACGCCCTGTGCGCGCAGCTGTTCGATGCCGGTGCGGGTAAACCCCCAGTCGGCCAGCGCGTCTGCGCCGCGCGTGCCGCGTTCGGGAGGGACATGACGGGCGGCGCCCGGCGTGCGCGAAAAGCGCGGCGCCGGAGCGGGCTGGTCGATGGTGCCCAGAGTCACGTGGCCGTGGCGCGCGACATTGTGCGGGTGATCCCTGGCCTCCGCAAACGTGAGCACCGGCGAGAAACATGCGTCCGATCCGGCGAAGATGCCGCACCACTCGGCGCGGGTTTTCGCGGCGAAGACCTGCGCGAAACGCCGCCGCAGTTCCGGCCACTGCGCCCGCTCGTGTTGCGCGGGGAGCGTCGCGTTAGCGAGCCCCATGCGTTCGAGCAGCTCCGCGTAGAACTTCGGTTCGATGGCGCCGATGGCGACGAACTTGTGGTCGAGGGTTTCGTAGACGTCGTACCACGGTGCACCGGTGTCGAGGATATTCTCGCCGCGCGCGTCGCTCCACCTGCCTCCGGCCTGCATGCCCCAGAACATCGTCGACAGCAGCGACGCGCCCTCGACCATCGCGGCATCGACCACCTGCCCGATGCCCGAGCGTTGCGTTTCCGCAATCGCGCAGGCAATGCCGAATGCGAGGAGCATGCCGCCACCGCCGAAATCGCCCACCAGGTTGAGTGGCGGCACGGGGGCGCCACCCACGCGCCCGATTCCATGCAGGACGCCTGACATCGCGATGTAGTTGATATCGTGCCCGGCACGAGGCGCGAGCGGTCCGTCCTGCCCCCAGCCAGTCATGCGCCCAACGACGAGTCTCGGGTTGGCTGCGAGCATCACTTCGGGTCCGAGCCCCAGACGTTCCATTACGCCGGGGCGGAATCCTTCCAGCACGACGTCAGCCTTCCGCACCAATTCCAGGGCCGCGACCACGCTGTCCGATGCCTTGAGATCGAGCGTGACCGACCGCCGGCCGCGCAGCATGGTGTCGTACCACCGCGCGCGTTCCAACCCGAGCTGCGGATCAACGGGGCGGTCCACCAGCAGGACATCGGCGCCCATGTCGGCCAGCATCATGCCGCAGAAAGGCACGGGGCCAATCGCCTCGAACTCGAGTACCTTTACGCCGGTGAGCGGTCCCATCGTTGTGCTCCTGTCGGTGGGTGGGTGGAGCGACGTTTGTCCGCGGGACGAGGCGGCTCACGCCACGATTCTTTCCAACGCTTCGGCGAGGTCCAGCCACTCTGTCTCGAGTCGCGCCAGCTGCCACATCACTTCGCCCTGGCGCGCGACCCTGTTCTTCAGTTCGTCCTTGGCGGCTTCGGCATAGGCTTCGGGGGCCGCGAGCCACGCGTCGAGCTGTTCCTTTTCCCGATTGTAGCCGGCCATCTCCTTTTCAATGGCCGCCTGCCTGGATGCGATCGGGCGGCGCGCATCGGCGAGCCGTTGCCTTGCAGCGGCTTCCTCGCGTTTCTGCGCCTTGCGATCGACGGGTACGGCCGCGACGCCTGTTTCGGGTTCAACCCGCTCACGTCGGCGCAGACTCAAGACCCAGTCGCGGTAATCGTCGAGGTCGCCATCGAATTGCGCGATCTTTCCGTCCGCGACGAGCCACAAGGTGTCGGTCGTCGCGCGCAGCAGGTGGCGGTCGTGCGCGACGACGACCAGCGCGCCGCCGAAATCCTGCAATGCCTCGGTCAGCGCTTCGCGCATTTCGATGTCGAGATGGTTGGTCGGCTCGTCGAGCAACAGCAGATTCGGCTTCTGACGCACGATCAACGCAAGCGTGAGGCGCGCTTTCTCTCCGCCGGAAAAGCGGCCCACGGCGGAACTGGCCATGTCGCCGCGAAAGTCGAAGCCGCCCAGAAAATCACGCAATTCCTGTTCGCGCGCGTCGGATTCGATCTGCCGCAGGTGCCAGAGCGGCGAATATTCTTCGCGCAACTGTTCGACCTGGTGCTGCGCGAAATAGCCCAGCCGCAGGTTCTGCGCCGTCGAGCGTTGGCCGGCCTGCGGAACCAGCGTGCCGGCGATGGCCTTCAGCAGCGTCGACTTGCCCGCGCCGTTGGGCCCGAGCAGTCCTATGCGGTCACCGGAGAGAATGCCCCAGGCGACATGTGTGAGCACGGGCGGCTTGCCTTCGTATCCCAGCGTCGCGTGATCCAGCAGAACGAGTTGCCGTGCGGCCGCATCGACGGGCGGAAAGGTGAACTCGAAGGGGCTGTCCACGTGCGCGGCTGCAATCAACTCCATGCGCTCCAGCGCCTTGATCCGGCTTTGGGCCTGTTTTGCCTTGGTGGCCTTCGCGCGAAAGCGGTCGATGAACGAATGCAGATGCGCCACCTGCCGTTGCTGCTTGGCATAGGAGGCCTGTTGCAACGCCAGCTGCTGCGCGCGCCCGAGTTCGAACTGCGCGTAGTTGCCGCTGTAGACAGTGAGCTTGCGTGCGTTGACGTGAACGATCTGGTCGACAACGCCGTCGAGAAAGTCGCGATCGTGCGTGATCAGCAGCAGCGTTCCCGGATATTTCGCCAGCCAGTCCTCGAGCCACAGCACGGCGTCGAGGTCCAGATGATTGGTCGGCTCGTCGAGCAGCAGCAGGTCGGAGCGGCACATCAGCGCCTGCGCGAGATTGAGGCGCATGCGCCAGCCGCCGGAAAAGCTGGGCACCGGATCCGTGTGCCGCGAATCCGGAAAACCCAGACCGGCGAGCAGCATGGCGGCGCGCGGCCGCGAGCTATAGCCGCCGATCTCGTCGAAGCGATGGTGCAGATCGGCCAGAGCCTCGCCGTCATGGGAATGATCGCGCTCCGCTGCGGCAAGCGCGGCTTCGATCTCGCGCAGTTCACGGTCGCCGTCGAGCACATACTCGA
The DNA here is from genome assembly GCA_963829415.1 of uncultured beta proteobacterium. Classification (GTDB taxonomy): domain Bacteria; phylum Pseudomonadota; class Gammaproteobacteria; order Burkholderiales; family Casimicrobiaceae; genus VBCG01. The sequence continues at coordinate 1,150,999 of CAWHII010000001.1, forward strand.
TGGCCGGCACCGGAACCGCCGGCGTTTCCTGCGCGACGTGGGCGATCGTCCACGACGGTGGCAAGGCGATCGACCCCGCGTCGGGGAGCAGCTCAAGGCGAATGGCGGCGAAGAGACTCGACTTGCCGCAGCCATTGGACCCGACGAGCCCGACCTTGTGGCCGGTGTGGATTGTCAGGTTGGCACCTTCGAGCAGACGCTTAGTACCTCGGGCCAGCGTGAGATTGGTGATTCGCAGCAAGTGTTATCGCAATTCGTAGTCGTAGTCGATGATCAATGGCGCGTGATCCGAAAACCGTCGATTCTTGTAAATCGTTGCCGCCCGCGCCCTCGCCGCGATGCCAGGTGTGGCGATCTGGTAGTCGATTCTCCAGCCAACGTTCTTCGCCCATGCTTCGCCGCGGTTGGACCACCACGTGTATTGCTCCGGTCGCGGGTCAACCCTGCGGAACACGTCGACGAATCCCAGTTCATCGAAAATGTGGGTCAGCCACGCGCGTTCCTCGGGCAGGAAACCGGAATTCTTCTGATTGCTGCGCCAGTTCTTGAGATCGACAGACTGGTGCGCGATATTCCAGTCCCCGCAGAGAACGATCTCGCGCTTCAGCTTCCGCAGCCTCGCGAGATGCGGCAGAAAGGCATCGAGAAAGCGGAATTTGGACGCCTGCCGGTGCGGCCCGCTCGAGCCCGAAGGCAGGTACAGGCTGATTACCGACAGTTGGGCGAAATCCGCCTGCAGGTAACGCCCCTCGCCGTCGAATTCGCCGCTGCCGAATCCCTTCACAAATGTTGCGTCCGACTTGGTGTAGAGACCCACGCCCGCATAGCCCTTCCGCATCGCGGGGTGGAACGCCGCCGTGCATTTCCGCGGCGCCCGCAAGGCGCGCGGCACGTCGGCTTCGTCGGCCCGCACTTCCTGCAGGCAGACCACGTCCCACGGCTCGATGCGCGCAAGCCAGCGGGCGAGCCCGCGTCGTTCCGCGGAGCGGATGCCGTTGACGTTCAGGGTGATGACGCGCATGGCGGATACGGTACTTGGGAAGCCGGCGAGTTTACAGGACGTTCCTGCGACGAACATATCGACCGGACTTCGTTGACTTCGCGCCGGATATTCGCACTCCGCGGGCAGGACCGCCGCGATATACTCGGCGCTAACTATCTGAAAACATTCGCCATGAACGATTTTCGCCAGGAGTTTCTCGCCTTTGCCTTGGCACGCGACGTGCTTCGGTTTGGGGTATTCACAACCAAGGCGGGGCGCAAGAGTCCTTACTTCTTCAACGCAGGATTGTTCAACGACGGCGAAAGCCTGCGGCGGCTCGGACAGTATTACGCAGAAGCCCTGCTCGCATCGGGGATTGCCTTCGACCAGCTGTTCGGACCGGCCTACAAGGGGATCACCTTGGCGGCCGCGACAGGTATTGCCCTAGCCGAAAAAGGGCACAATTTGCCGTTCAGTTTCAACCGCAAGGAGGCAAAGGACCACGGAGAGGGCGGCGTCATTGTTGGTGCTCCATTGCGGGGCCGGGTGGTGATCGTTGACGACGTGATCACCGACGGAGGCGCCAAGCGCGAGGCAATCGAGCTGCTTCGCGCGCACGGCGCCAACCCCGTCGGCATCCTGATTGCGTTTGACCGTATGGAAAGGGGTCGCGGGGAAAAGTCCGCGATTGTGGAACTGGAGCGGGAATTCGGTCTGCCGGTTGTGGCCATTGCTACGCTGGACGACCTGATGATGTTCATCAAGAGCCGACCGGAACTGGCGGACTGGGTCGGCGCAGTAACGCGCTACCGGCAGCAATATGGCGCCGTGTGAATCCAGGAATGGTGGTTCCGCGTCCTTAGGACAGCTGCATCAACGAAAATGCCATTGAGACGCGACATCACACAGCAGCGCGAGACAAGCCTCCACCACGACATGCGAGGAACGGTCGCGGCGGCCGGCCGCGGACCCGTGCCGCCGTCCGCGTCCGGGACACTTGCGTTGCTGGTGCTGGCCGCCTTGATTTCCTTCTCGTCCGCCGTTTGTGCAACGACCTACAAATGGGTGGATGACCAGGGCAAAGTTCATTACACCGACAAGATTCCGCCGGAGGCCGTCAACAAGGGCAGCATCGAGCTCAACAAGGAGGGCGTTCCGATCAAGAAGAACGACGCGGCCTTGACTCCGGAACAACGCCACGCGCGCGAGGTGGAGGAAGAACGCGCGCGCCAGGCCGCGAAAATTCGTGACGAAATCCAGCGCAAAGACCGCGCGCTTCTGCAAACCTATACCACCGAAAGCGAAATCGAATTATCGAAAAAACGCGCGTTGGCCACGATTGAAGGGCAGATACAATCGGCGCAAGCCTATATCGCCACTCTCAACAAGCGCAAAGAGGAAATCCTGGCCCGCACCGCTGCGCTCGGCAACAATCCGAAGCCGCAGAGCCTCGAACGCGAAATCACGAATGTCGACGATGAGCTCGGAAAGCAGGCGGACCTGATCGCCGCAAGGCGCAAGGAAATCGTCGTGGTTACCGCGCGTTATGATGCGGACAAGCAACGCTGGCGCGAACTTCGCACGATCGCCGAAACGGAATCCCTCGGCACGACCTCGGCCGGCGGTGCTGGGACTACCGGCCGAAATGGCGGGGCCACTCCGACCGGCAACAAGAAGTAGAGCGCACACGGCGCGACAGGAACGAAGGAGGGGCGGCCGCGAGCGGACCGCCCCTCGGCATTTGTCGTTGCCTGTGCTTGGGCCTGCGATAATCACTGCCCACCGCTCTCCAAGGCATTTGCCGCCCGTAATGGCCGAAGCGGGAATGTCTGACTTGCGCTTCCACTGTCACTTGCAACCAGATCAAGGATTCCCCGATGGCTCAATACGTTTACACGATGAACCGCGTGGGAAAGGTCGTTCCCCCGAAGCGCGTCATCCTCAAGGATATTTCCCTCTCCTTCTTCCCGGGTGCCAAGATCGGCGTGCTGGGCATGAACGGCTCAGGCAAGTCGAGCCTGCTGCGCATCATGGCCGGCGAGGACAAGGAGTTCGAAGGCGAAGCGGTGCCGATGCCGAACATGCGCATCGGCTTCCTGCCGCAGGAGCCGCTGCTCGATTCCGGCAGGACCGTTCGCGAAACGGTCGAGGAGGGGCTGGGCGATATCCTGGAAGCGAAGAAGAGGCTCGACGAAATCTACGCCGCATACACCGAGCCCGACGCAGACTTCGACAAGCTTTCGGCGGAACAGGCGAAATACGAAGCAGTCATCAGTGCGGCGGGCGCGGATTCCGACCTGCAGATGGAAATCGCCGCCGACGCGCTGCGCCTGCCACCCTGGGACGCGAAAATCGAGCATTTGTCGGGCGGTGAAAAGCGCCGCGTCGCGCTGTGCCGCCTATTGTTGTCGAAGCCGGACATGCTGTTGCTGGATGAACCGACCAACCACCTGGACGCCGAAAGCGTGGACTGGCTGGAACAGTTCCTGCAGAAATTTCCCGGGACCGTGATTGCAGTCACCCACGACCGCTACTTCCTCGACAACGCTGCCGAGTGGATCCTCGAACTCGATCGCGGCTACGGCATCCCATGGAAGGGCAACTACAGCTCTTGGCTGGAGCAAAAGGAAGCGCGCCTGAAAACCGAGGCCAAGCAGGAGGGCGCGCGGATCAAGGCGATGCAGACCGAACTGGAATGGGTACGCTCGAATCCGAAAGCGCGGCAGGCCAAGAGCAAGGCGCGCATTCAACGCTTCGAGGAACTCTCGTCGCACGAGCACCAGAAGCGCAACGAGACGCAGGAGATTTTCATTCCGGTGGCGGAGCGCCTCGGCAACAGCGTGATCGAATTCAAGAACGTGCGCAAAGGGTATGGCGACCGCCTGCTGATCGACGACTTGAGTTTCCAGGTTCCGCCGGGCGCGATCGTCGGCGTCATCGGCCCGAATGGCGCGGGCAAGTCGACGCTGTTCCGGATGATCGCGGGCAAGGAGAAACCAGACAGCGGCGAGATCGTCACCGGCTCCACCGTGCGGCTCGCGGTCGTCGACCAGACGCGCGAAGCACTGCCCAACGACAAGACTGTGTTCGATGCCATATCCGGCGGGCAGGACATTCTCACGGTCGGCAGGTTCGAGATGCCGTCGCGCGCCTACCTCGGCCGTTTCAATTTCAAGGGTGGCGACCAGCAGAAGATCGTCGGGCAGCTGTCGGGCGGCGAGCGCGGGCGGCTGCATCTCGCGGCGACGCTGCTGCGTGGCGGCAACGTGCTGCTGCTAGACGAGCCGTCGAATGACCTGGATGTCGAAACGCTCCGCGCACTGGAGGATGCATTGCTCGAATTTGCGGGGAGCGCGCTCGTCATTTCCCACGACCGCTGGTTTCTCGACCGGATCGCCACCCACATCATGGCCTTTGAAGGAGATTCGAAGGTCGTGTTCTTCGAGGGCAACTACCAGGAATTCGAGGCGGACAAGAAGAAGCGAATCGGCGAGGACGCCGCGCGACCGCGGCGGATCAGGTACAAGGCCTTGATGGCTTGAAATGAGTGGCCTGAAGTTCGGCGTATCAGCCGAGCTTCTTCTTCAGGATCGTGTTGACCTGCGCTGGGTTGGCCTTGCCCTTCGACGCCTTCATCACCTGGCCGACGAGCGAATTGAAGGCCTTTTCCCTGCCGGCCCTGACCTCTGCGACGATGGCCGGATTCGAGGCGAGAACCTCGTCGACGATTTTCCCGATCGCACCTTCGTCGGAGATCTGCGCCAAGCCCCTGGCAGCGATGATGGCGTCCGCATCACCTTCGCCTCCCCACATTGCCGTCAGGACATCCTTTGCCGACTTGTGGCTGATGGTTCCCCTGAACCGATCGGTGTGCGCTATGAGCTGCGCAAGGCGCTTGGGCGAGATTGGCGCATCCACGATGTCGGTTTGATGATTGTTGAGAAGCGCGCCGATCTCGTTGATGACCCAATTGGCGACCGATTTGCCGTTGGTGGCATCGTGCCCCTGTGACGCGTAGGGAACCCCAGGCACCTTGGCGAGTTCTTCCATCGTTCGCGTGAAGTATTCCGCCGTTGCGAGCGTAGCCGTGAGCGCGGCGCAGTCCTCCGGATACAACAGGTATTGCTCCGCGAATCGCGCCTTCATCGCTTCGGGCAATTCCGGCATCCCTTCCTCGACACGTCTAATCCAGTTCTTGTCGATGACCAGCGGCGGCAGATCGGGATCGGGAAAATAGCGGTAGTCCTGCGCGTCTTCCTTGCTGCGCATCGATCGGGTCTCGTGTCTGTCCGGGTCGTAGAGTCGGGTCTCCTGCACGACCCTGCCGCCGTCCTCGATCAACTCGATCTGGCGGCGGACCTCGAATTCGATCGCCTCCTGCATGAAGCGGAAGCTGTTCAGGTTCTTGATCTCGGAACGCGTGCCGAGCCTGGTTGTTCCCATCGGACGCACCGAGACATTGGCGTCGCAGCGAAAACTCCCCTCCTGCATGTTGCCGTCGCAGATTCCTACCCATTGCACCAGCGCGTGCAGCTTTTTCGCGTAGGCGACGGCCTCGTCCGAACTGCGCATGTCCGGTTCCGAGACAATTTCCAGCAGCGGCGTACCGGCACGGTTGAGGTCAATGCCGGTCATGCCATGAAAATCTTCATGCAGCGACTTGCCGGCGTCCTCTTCGAGGTGCGCCCGGGTAAGTGCTATCCGAATGGGGCCTCGCGTAGGTGACACGATATCGAGGCCGCCGCCGGCGACGACCGGAATTTCATACTGCGATATCTGGTAGCCCTTGGGCAGGTCCGGGTAGAAATAATTCTTGCGCGCAAACACGCTGCGCGGGTTGATGGTTCCGCCCACGGCAAGCCCGAAACGGATCGCGCGCTCGACGGCTCCCTTGTTCAATACCGGCAATACGCCCGGCAGCGCGATGTCGACGGCCGACGCCTGCGTGTTCGGCGCCGCGCCAAACGCCGTGGACGCGCCCGAGAAGATCTTCGCCGCGGTCGACAGCTGCGCGTGCGTTTCCAGGCCGATGACCACTTCCCACTTCATGGTTTCACACCTTTTTCACCACGAAGGGCACGAAGAAGATCGTGAGGTCGTCTTGCGCGTGAGCGCATCATTTGAACGTTCGAATTGCATATCGCATTTGCTTTCTTCGTGTTCCTCGTGTGCTTCGTGGTTCAAGATTTTGAGCGTCGATCCGCGAAATCCGGCGCTCACTTCGCTCCCTTCGTGGCCAGCGAGCCTGCTTTTTCCGGAAGCGTGGGAGCCCTTTGGTGCCAGTCCGTTGCCAATTGGTACTGGTGCGCGATGTTCAGGATCTTCGCTTCGCTGAAATAATTGCCCTGGATCTGCAGCCCGATCGGCAGTCCGCGCCGATCGAACCCGCAGGGAATCGACATCGCAGGAGCGCCGGTCAGGTTGCCGGCGATGGTGAAGATGTCGTTCAGGTACATCTGTACCGGATCGTCGGTCTTGGCGCCGATCCTGAACGCCGGCGATGGCGCCGTCGGGCCGATGATGACGTCGCATTTCTCGTAGGCGTGCCGGAAATCGTCGGCAATCAGCCGCCGAACCTGCTGCGCCTTGAGGTAATAGGCGTCGTAATAGCCGTGTGACAGGACATAGGTGCCCACGAGGATGCGCCGCTTCACTTCTGCGCCGAAGCCTTCCGCGCGCGATTTCTTGTACATGTCCATCAGGTCCGTGTACTTTACCGCGCGATGTCCATAGCGCACGCCGTCGAAGCGCGACAGATTTGACGAGGCTTCCGCCGGCGCAATCACGTAATAGACCGGCACGGAGAGATTCACATTCGGCAATGCGATGTCGATGGTCGTGGCGCCCAGCTTGCGCAATTCGGCAAGCGCCGCATCGATGGCCGCTGCGACGTCGGGATCGATCCCGCTGCCGAAGTATTCCGCGGGCAGGCCGATACGCAATCCCTGCAGCGGATCCTGCAGCGACCGCGTGTAGTCCTCGCGCAGTCGGTCGAGCGATGTGGAATCGCGCGGGTCGTGGCCTGCCATGGCGTTCAGCATGAGCCCGCAGTCCTCCGCGGTGCGCGCAAACATGCCAGGCGTGTCGAGGCTCGAGGCAAAGGCGACGAGTCCATAACGCGAGCAAACGCCATAGGTCGGCTTCATACCGCAAATGCCGGACAGCGAGGCCGGCTGGCGGATCGAGCCGCCCGTGTCGGTGCCAGTGGACCCCGGCACCAGACGCGCGGCTACCGCGGCGGCTGAGCCGCCCGAGCTGCCTCCCGGAACGTATTCGGTGTTCCAGGGGTTCTTGACCGTGCCGAAGAACGAGGTCTCGTTGGACGAGCCCATTGCGAACTCGTCCATGTTCGTCTTGCCGATCAGGATGGTGCCGGCATTCTTCAGGCCCTCCACCACGAACGCATCGTAGGGCGCAATGAAATTCGACAGCATGCGCGAGCCGCACGTGGTCTTGAGGCCGGCGGTCATGATCACGTCTTTGTGCGCGATCGGCACGCCCGCGAGCGGCAGCGCGTTGCCTGTCGCCAGCAACGCGTCCGCTGCGTGCGCCTGCGCCAGCGCGCCTTCGGCATCGACCGTCACGAACGCGTTGAGCGCGCCTTGTGCGCTGGCGACGCGGGCGAGCACCTCGCGCGTCAGTTCGACGCTCGACAGCTTCTTCGCGCGCAATGCGGCCGCGACCTGCGCGAGCGTTCCGGTGACGACGTCGGTCACTCGACGGCCTCTTTGGAATTCCGCGCGAGATCGAGATGACTGCGCGTCGACCCCGTCGAACGAGCGCCGATGCGCCCTTCGCTCGCCCTCACTGGCGCGATGGCGACGACTTGTCGCATTGCGCTTCGGGCGCCACCCGCACTCGCGGACGCGCCCTGCGGGCCTTGGCTTCGCCCCGCTCGCACAGGTGTCCTCGGCTTCGCCATGGTGCTCATTCGTTGGCCTCTTTGCATGATTGCGTTGAGACGATGCATCTGCGCGTCGTCCCCGTCGAACGAGCGCCGACGCGCCCTGCGGGCCTCGGCTTCGCCACGGCGCTCATTCAACTACCCTCGGTACGAGGTAAAGGCCATCCTGGACGGCCGGCGCCACGCTTTGAAAGAGCGCGCGCTGGTCGCCTGCCGTGACGACGTCCTCGCGCAGCGGCAGCATCACATCCTGCGCATGCGACATCGGCTCGATCCCGGTCGTGTCGACGGCCTGCAGCGTGTTGATCATGGCAAAGATGGCCTGGAGCTTGCCGTGCACCTCGCGTGCGGCGGTTTCATCGATCTCGATGCGCGCGAGGTGGGCGATGCGGTGAACGTCGTCGAGGGTCAGGGCCATGGTGAGGTGCGCCGGTAGGTGCGGCGAAAGCTAGGTCGGGACGGGGTGAACGATACGCAATTCTGGCGGTCTACGTGTCCCGGGTTGGAGACTGGGGATCACGGCTTCCAGGCGGCGTCTGCCAAGGGCAACTGTCGTTGGCAACTAAGCTCGCCAAATCAGCGCAGAAGACAAGCTTGGGATGCTATCATAATCGACATTCTTTGGCGCAGTCCAAGGCCTCCCCGATCCGCGGGGACCAACGCCTTGCTGCCGGTTTCGCAGGCTTTGCGTACATGTTCGATTTTTTCAAGGGTTATTTCGGCAGCGACTTAGCGATCGATCTCGGCACGGCCAACACGCTGATCTATGTGCGTGGCAAGGGCATCGTCCTGAACGAGCCGTCGGTCGTGGCGATCCGCCAGGAAGGCGGCCCCAATGGCAAGAAGGTGATCCAGGAAGTGGGACTCGCGGCCAAGCAGATGCTGGGTCGCACGCCTGGCAACATCACCGCGATCCGTCCCATGAAGGATGGCGTCATCGCCGACTTCACGGTGACCGAGCAGATGTTGAAGCAGTTCATCAAGAAGGTGCTCGATTCGCGCCTTTTCTCGCCGTCGCCGCGCATCATCATCTGCGTGCCGTGCGGTTCGACGCAGGTCGAGCGGCGCGCAATTCGCGAATCTGCGCTGGGCGCCGGGGCTTCGAAGGTGTACCTGATCGAGGAGCCGATGGCCGCGGCGATCGGCGCCGATCTTCCGGTCGGAGAGGCCACCGGCTCGATGGTGGTCGATATCGGCGGAGGCACGACGGAGGTGGGTGTCATTTCGCTGGGCGGCATGGTGTACGCGGGGAGTGTGCGGGTCGGCGGCGACAAGTTCGACGAGGCGATCGTCAACTACATTCGCCGCAACTACGGCATGCTGATCGGCGAGACAACAGCGGAGACGATCAAGAAGACCATTGGTTCCGCGTTTCCGGGTTCCGAAGTCAAGGAGATGGAAGTCAAGGGGCGCAACCTCGCCGAGGGTATCCCGCGCAGCTTCACCGTGTCGTCCAATGAAATCCTCGAGGCGCTCACGGATCCGCTCAACAGCATCGTGTCGGCGGTGAAGAGTGCGCTCGAACGCACGCCGCCGGAGTTGGGCGCCGACATCGCCGAGCGGGGCATGGTTCTGACGGGCGGTGGCGCGTTGCTGCGCGACGTTGACCGGCTGCTGATGGAGGAAACGGGCCTGCCGGTGATTGTTGCCGATGACCCTCTCACCTGCGTCGTTCGCGGATGCGGCAAGGCGCTCGAGAACATGGACAAGCTCTCCACGATCTTCACGTCCGACTGACCTGACGGCCAATCCCACGGTGCCATCCCGAGTATCGCGAGGGACTTGCCAGTGGCCGACATGGCGTGGGCCCGCGTAAATGCGCCACGTATCCGTTGAACCGCCACCGTTCTTTCATCGCGGGCCGTCGCCGCTGACGCGACTCGCGTTTTTCGGCTTCCTGTCGCTGATGTTGCTGTTCGCCGACACCCGCTATCGTTATCTCGAAGGCATTCGAGCAGGCGCAGCGGTTGTGCTATATCCGCTGCACCGCGCGGTGCAGATTCCGGGTGAAACGCTGGCGTGGATCGGCGGCTACTTTGCCTCCAAGCAAACGCTGAGCGACGAAAACGCCGCGCTGAAGCAGGAACTCCTCGCGCGCGCGCCGGCGACGCAGGGCTTTGCGCCTCTGCAGGACGAGAACGCCAGGCTCAAGGCATTGGTGGATGTCGAGGCCCGCTTTGCCGGAGCCGCCACCGCCGTCGAAGTTCTGTATACAGGGCGCGACCCATTCACGCAGAAACTGTTCGTCAATCGCGGAACGGCGTCCGGAATCAAACCGGGCGAGGCGGTCATTGACGAGATCGGCGTAGTGGGCCAGGTGACGCGCGTCTTTCCAAATATGGCGGAAGTGACGCTGATCACGGACAAGGACCACGCAGTGCCGGTAAGAGTCGAGCGCAGTGGCGTGCGCAGCGTGTTCTTCGGCGCAGGCACAGGTCGTGCACCGGAATTGCGCTTCATGGCGCCCACGGCCGACATTCGTGTCGGCGACAATCTCTACACATCCGGAATGGACGGCACATATCCAGCAGGGCTGGCGGTGGCACAGGTGGAAACGGTCGAACGCGATACGGGCCAGGTGTTCGCGCACATCACGTGCAAGCCGTTGTCGGGTGTGGACCGCAGCCAATTCCTTCTGGTGCTGGGGCAGGGAGCGGCGCAGGTCCCGCGGCCGGAAGAGCCCAGTGAAGCGGATGGCGTGAAGAAGGGCGGCCGGGGAAAGGGGAGGCGCGGCGGATGAGGGTTCTGGCCAAGCCCGCGGCATTCACTCCGGCGACGCCGGAGGAGATCCTGCGGCCCGTGAATCCGTGGGTCATCGCGCTCACATTCCTGCTGGGATTCCTGGCCAACATCGCGCCGGCCTCGGGGGTCGTCCTCGCGCTGAAGCCGGATTTCCTGGCCCTCGTCATTCTGTACTGGTGCATCCAGGAGCCCCGCTATGTCGGGGTGGGCGTGGCGTGGATGCTCGGCCTGTTGATGGACGTCGGCGATGCCACCCTGTTCGGGCAGCATGCGCTGGCCTATGCCGTGCTTGCGTATTCTGCCGAGTATTTCCGGCGCCGCGTGCTGCGTTTTCCATTGTGGCAGCAGGCGCCGCAGGTGGCGGTGCTGCTGATGGTCTGCGCCCTGCTCGTGCTGCTCGTGCGCGTCGTCGGCGGCGCGCCACTCCCGCGCTGGACCTACGCGGCGCCGCCGATCGTCGGCGCGTTGCTGTGGCCGCTCGTGTCGGTCCTGCTGCAATGGTCGCAGCGGCCGGCACGCTCACCGTCCGAACGCTGACGCGGGCAAGACATGGCCCGGCGGCGACTCTTCTCTTCGCGCGGAAATGGCTACGATGCCGGCCGCAGCTTCGGTTCGCCGGAGATGCGCAATCCGGAACGGGAGCTCTTCCTGTTTCGGCGGCGGCTGGCGGTTGCGGGTGTGCTGGTCCTGCTTGCATTCGCCGGGCTCTTCGCCCGATTTGTGTATCTGCAGGTTTTCCAGCACGACCACTTCAGCACGCTGGCGGAGTCGAACCGCATCGCAATCGTGCCCATCGTCCCGAACCGCGGCCTGATTACCGACCGCAACGGCATCGTCCTCGCGCAGAGCTACTCGGCGTACACGCTGGAATTGAAGCCGGCGAAAATCGCCAACCTCGACGCGACGATCGACGAGCTGGCGGAAATCGTCGACGTGCAGCCGCGCGACCGCAAGCGGTTCCGCAAGCTGCTCGAGGAGGCGAAGAACTTCGAGACCTTGCCTCTGCGCACGCGGCTCTCGGACGAGGAGGTGGCGCGATTCGCCGTCAATCGCTACCGCTTTCCCGGCGTGGAAATCAAGGCGCGGCTCTTCCGCCAATATCCGTACGGCGAGATTGCCTCTCACGTCGTGGGCTACATCGGCCGCATCAACGACCACGATGTCGAGCGCATCGCGAAATGGGACGATGCCGCCAACTACAAGGGCTCCGACTACATGGGCAAGGTCGGCGTCGAACTGTCGTACGAGCGCGAACTGCACGGCACCACGGGCTGGGAGCAGGTCGAGGTCGATGCCGGCGGACGCGCGGTGCGCACGCTTTCGCGCACGCCGCCGTCATCGGGCAACAACCTGCGGCTGTCGATCGACATCAAGCTGCAGGAAGTCGCGGAAGCGGCCTTTGGCGACCGGCGCGGCGCACTGGTCGCCATCGATCCCTCGTCCGGCGACATCCTGGCCTTCGTTTCCAGGCCCGGTTTCGATCCAAATCTATTCGTCGATGGCATCGATTCCGCCAACTGGGCGACGTACAACGACTCGCCCGACAAGCCGATGCTCAATCGCCCGTTGCGTGGCGCCTATCCGCCCGGCTCGACGATCAAGCCGTTTCTGGCGTTGGCCGCCCTGACGTCCGGCAAGCGTACGCCGCAGCAGACGATCTACGACCCCGGTTTCTATCAGCTGCCCGGCAGTTCGTATCGCTTCCGCGACGACAAACCCGGTGGTCATGGTTCGGTCGACATGTACAGGTCGATCGTCGTGTCCTGCGACACGTATTACTACACGCTTGCCGGCGAGACCGACATCGACGATACGGCACGCTTCATGTCGCAACTGGGATTCGGCCGGGAAACAGGCGTGGACATCGAGGGCGAATTGACGGGCACGCTGCCGTCGAGGGAGTGGAAGCGCACGCGATTCGCGGGCAAGAACTACCGTGACGAACATCGCAAGTGGTACCTGGGCGACTCGATCTCGGCAGGCATCGGGCAGGGATACAACGCATTCACGCCGATGCAGCAGGCGCAGGCGATCGCAACCATCGCGAACAACGGTGTCGCGTTCGTGCCGCACCTGGTGAAGAGCGTCATCAACCTCAAGACCGGCGAGGAGCGTGGAATCGCGGCGCAGCCATCGCATACGATTTCCGCCAGGCCCGAAGACATCGCCGTCATCCGAAACGCGCTGCTGGGCGTGAACAAGGAGGGCACGGGCGCCGCCGCCTTTGCCGGTGCGAAGTATGTTTCCGGCGGCAAGACCGGCACGGCACAGGTGTACTCGCTCAAGGGGGAAAAATACAGCGCCTCCAAGGTGGATGAACGGCTGCGCGACCATGCATGGTTTATCGCCTACGCGCCGGCGGAGCAGCCGCGCATCGCGGTCTCCGTGCTCGTGGAAAACGGTGGATTCGGTGCGCAGGCCGCCGCACCCGTTGCCCGCAAAGTCTTCGATTATTTCCTGCTCGGCGCGGCCGAATCGGGTCCCGCGCAGGTTCCGGGCACCAAAGACGGCGAAGACGAGAGCGATTGATGGGCGAACTTCTGGCCCGTGCCTGGGAAGCGCTCACGCGCCGCATCGACAACTTTCTTTTCGGCTGCGCGCTGACGCTGGTCTGCGTGGGGCTCGTCACGCTCTTCTCCGCGTCCGACCAGAGCGTCGCGCGCGTGACCACGCAGGTCCTCTCGTGCGGATTCGCGCTGGTGCTGATGTGGTTCGTTGCGAACATCCCGCCGCAGACTCTCGCCCGCGCCGCGGTGCCGCTGTATGTGCTGGGGATTGCGCTGCTGGTCGGCGTCGCGTTTTTCGGCGTCGTGGTCAATGGCTCGCGGCGCTGGCTCAACATTGGCATCGGACGAATCCAGCCGTCCGAACTCATGAAGATCGCGCTGCCCCTGATGCTCGCGTGGTACTTCCAGAAATTCGAGGGCCGTATCAACTGGAAGGATTTCGCCGTGGCGGCGGTATTGATCGCGGTGCCGGTCTATCTCATCAAGCGCCAGCCGGATCTCGGCACGGCTCTGCTGATTGCCGCGTCGGGATGCTACGTGCTGTATCTGGCCGGTCTGTCATGGAAGATCATCGTCGGGATGGTGGCGCTCGCGGGCGCCGCGGTTCCGTATGTCTGGGCGCATCTGCACGATTATCAGCGCGAGCGCATTCTCACCTTCATCGACCCGACCCGGGACCCGCTCGGGGCCGGCTACCACTCGACGCAGGCTTCCATCGCCATCGGGTCCGGCGGCGCAATCGGCAAGGGGTGGCTGAACGGCACGCAGACCCACCTCGATTTTCTCCCCGAACGCCACACGGATTTCATCTTCGCGGTGTTCGGCGAGGAATTCGGACTGATCGGAAATGCTCTGCTGCTGGTACTCTACATGCTGCTGATCGGCCGCGCGATGATGATCACCGCCAACGCGTCAACGCTGTTCGCACGCCTGATGGCGGGCGCGGTGACGCTCATGTTCTTCACCTACGCCTTCGTGAACATGGGCATGGTTAGCGGACTGCTTCCGGTCGTTGGCGTGCCGCTGCCGCTTGTTTCGTATGGCGGGACCGCCCTCGTTTCCCTCTTCATCGGGCTCGGCATCCTGATGAGCGTGCAGGCGCACCGCAAGCTCGTCACGACCTGATTTTCCGCCGCAACGCGCCCCATCGAGGCGGGTCAACTCGCCGCGGCATACACGGGCTCCGCAAGACCTTTCGCGGACCGCCCGCCGGGATCGCGACGGCTCATGTAATCGCGGGCCATGTCGAGCGCCGATCGCTCGCAGGGTGGTAATTCGACATCGCTCAGCGCAACCGGGGTCACCCGGTCGCCCCACCGGATCACATGCGAGCAGAACGTGAGACCGCCGCCGAACGCGGGCGTGAGCAGCAATTGGCCGGCTAGCACGCGGCCGTCCTCAAGCGCATCGACCAGCGCAACGGGAACGGTTGCAGAAGACATGTTGCCGTACTTGTGGACGGTGACGTGCACGCGGTCCATCGGTACCCCGGTGCGTTTTGCGACGAACTCGATGATGCGCAGGTTGGCCTGGTGCGGTACCACCAGATCGATGTCCTCTGCGGTCTTGCCGCATCGGCGCAGCGCTTCGGCCGACGCCTCGCACATGCCGCCGATCGCTCGCTTGAAGATCTCCTGACCGTCGAAATCCCAGATGGTGTCGCCGAATGTCACGTCGCCGTTCATCGCGTACATGAACCCCGCGCCGCGCACGCGCAGGATTGCCCGCGCATCGGAATAGCAGCCCAGCTTCTCGGCGAGCACGCCGGCCGGCTCCTCGCAAGCTTGCAATACGACGGCGGCCGCTCCGTCGCCGAACAGTACCGCGACATTGCGGTTGCGCCAGTCCAGGAACGGGCTGATCACCTCGACGCCGACAACCACCGCGATCTTGACCACGCCGGTGCGGATCATCGCCGTCGCGGTCGACAGTCCGTAGAGAAAGCTCGTGCACGCGGTGTTGATGTCCATCGCCGCGGCGTTGCCTGCGGAGAGCTTCAACGACAGGCCCGAAGCGGTGTTCGGGATCTGCTCGTCGTTGGAGCAGCTGCCGTAGATGATCAGGTCGACGTCGCTGCTCCTGATCCCGGCGCAGGCCAGCGCGCGCGACGCGGCCACAAAGGACAGTTCCAGCCCCGAGACGTGGGACACGCGACGCTCGTGAATGCCGGTGCGCTGCATGATCCACTCATCGGTCGTGTCCACGAAGGTCGCTAGGTCCGCGTTGGACAGCACGGCCGGTGGCATGCACTTGCCCCAGCCCGTGATGGCGGCGTACGTCATGAATGCCCTCCCGTGGCCATGAATGTGCCGCACCATGCCGGGGTAAACGCTACCCCGCCGGGCGGTCGTTTGGAAGGGATTCTAGCAGCCTGCCCGCACCGGTTCCGCCGCCGGGTGCAGCGTTGACCTACTTCCTGGACGTGGTTTTCTTCGGACGCGCCGCGCCGCCCTTGGCGTCCTTTTCTTCGGGCTTGTAGTCGCCGATCACCGACTTCACCGGGCACACGCTGAAAATCGGACATTTCTTGCAGCCAACGGCAATGGCAACGGGGCACAGAACCATGGAACACACTCCGGAAGGCGTTTGAGAGAAGCTGGAATCATGGACGCAGTCGGCGCCGAAAGCCAGACCTTCTGATTGAATGTTCCATCGCATCCGCGCTGGGCGGGCCGTTGCGCTTACAGGGTCTTGGTCATCCGCACTACGGGAAGCCGCAGGTCGGAGGCGAGCGGGATTTCGTAGCGTTCCACCGCCGTGAATGAAAATGCCGCATACAGCCGCTCGCCGGCCAGTGTCGCTACCAGCTCGATCGACCGGAATCGTGCCTGCGAGATCGCCCGTTCGCACGCGATCATGATCCGACGGCCGATGCCGCGGCGGGCCCAATCCGGATGCACGTAGAAGGCCCGGATCCTTGCGGAATCGTGCGCGGGATCGAGCAACGCGCTCTCGCCTGCGGCGCGCCCGGCGTCGCCTCCGAACAGCGACCGGCGGCTGCTCCAGCCGCCGCATCCGACCAGCTCGCCGGAGCGTTCCACGACAAAATACGTGCCGTCGCGTATCAATTCGCGGTCGACGCCGAACACTGGCCCCAGTGCCGCGTCCATCTGCGCCGTCGAATAGTCGGCGGCCTGCAATGCCCGAACCGACAGCGGGATCAGCGCCGCGACCGCAGGAATATCGCGCTCGCGGGCAATGCGCAACACAAGGTCCACGCTGGCGTCAGTGGCGCACGGCGAGCCGCGGACCACCATCTCCGCGCAACGGGCATCGATGTTCTCGACGCGGTAGCAGACGCATCAGGCGAACCCCACGGAGCAGCAGGCATCGCAACGGGGACGTGGCACGCGCGAAACGAGGTCCTGCCCGTCCCGGAAAGCTCCCTACCCCGGAGACTTTTCGTCGGTGGGTGCCGGAGGGGGTTCTTCGCCAGCCGGGACTTCGTTCGCGAGCGTCTTGCGCAGCTTCTTTTCTTCTTTTTTCTGCTTCTTGGCAAGATCTCTCTGGCGCTTCGCGAACTCGTAGTTGGGTTTGGCCAATTGGCGATCCTTTGCGTGATGGGTCGGGGCAACCAGGAGCCTGTCGGGCTTGTCTTCGCGCATGCGACGGCGGCGAGTTGGGTGCAGGTCAAGGTGCGAGCCCGAGGGCACACCGTGAGTATGCCAAGGGCGAGCAACGCAGAAATGCGCCCACCTCGTCCCGTCCCTCCGGGTTGCTGCCAAAAAGCGCGTCTGCGTCGTTGCTCGCCTGACGAACATTCCCGATATTCGCGGCGCCTCGCGCCGGCATCCATCGCTTCTTGGCCCGGCAACGCATTCGTGAAAGCAAGCCCGACAGGCTCCTAGAGCGAGAGTATGCCATTTCGCATGGCGCCGGCGAAATGCCCCGCCGGTGCCTGCCCCTGTCCCTGCAGGCAGAAGGCCGAGCCTGCCGTTTCATCAGTGGCGCGCGTCCCTGATCTCGCCCAGGGGCTTCCCGGTCATCCGTTCGATCAGAACGCGCTCGCAGACCTTGAAGAACACATAGAACACGATGCTGAGGTAGCTGGAGCCGATGATCTCGAACAGCTGTTGCAGCGCGCCATCGGCGATCACCATCGGCCCGTATTCGAGAAACAGTTCGATGTTGGCCTTGAGCACGACGAACAGGTTGACGGAAGTGAATCCGAACAACAGGAAGAACGCGCCCATCAGCAGAAAGGTCAGCTTTGGATGCCGGTAAAGGAATTCGACCCAGCGCCGCGGCATGGGAGGCACGACCAGCGCCCGGTTCAGCCGTCCGACGTGCTGTGACAATGATTTTCGGGACAATTGGGACTCTTTCCTTGGCCGCGGACACGCTTCCAGTTCGGTATGGAGGTCAGGCGGCGGCAATTCATGAGGGCCGCGGGCCCTGGACTTGGCGCAGCATCCCCGCATAGATTCCTGGCGACGAACCGGCAATCGGAATCGCCCCGACGCATCGCTCATAGAACTCCGCGGGTCCGACTCCGCCGATGATCGCGTAGGCGTAGCCTTGCTCTCGCAGGGCGTGCAGCGCCGCCAGGAGCAACGCTCGCCCCAGGCCCCGCCCGCGTGCGTCCTCGACGACCGCCTCGGGACCGAAGAAATTCCGGGCGGTCGCGTTGTAGCAGGCGAAGCCGAGAATCTTCTGACCGCGGACGGCAATGAAGCACGATATCGGCAGGCGGCCATATGCGATCCCGACTTCGGCCTCGGAGGATGCAAAGTTCGCCGCTACCCAGTCCGTCACCACGGACTTTTCCGGCGCGAGCGCCCGGCGCACCGAAATTCCCTTTGTCGAGGCCGCGTCCAATGCCGCCGCGAGGCTCGGGAGTTCATAGAGCTTGACGAGCATGTCGTGCATCTTGGGGTTGCCCCTTGCAAACCAGGATACTCAGGATGGAGCGGCTACCACCGCATCAGAATCCGCCGTTGGGGGGAAACATTTCGGCACAGGCCTCGGCAACCGTTATCGCAGTCACCTTCCCGATGAGCGGATTCTTCGTGAGCACCTCGATCTGGAGCGGGTTCATGTAGAAAATGCGCTTGACTTCCGCCTCGCGCCAGAACTGCGCCGCCTTCGATTGCTCTCCCCCGGATATGGCGACACAGATCAGGTCGATTCCGTCGTGCCCGGGGGTGTCGATCCACTTCATGAAATCGTCGATCCCCGAATCCGAATTTGCGTATTCCCTGATTTGATACTGCCCGCCGAAAGGCAGCGCCGCTTGAAAACTCGTCGACGTGGCGATCCAGATCGCAAGTACCATTGTGGCGCTCATTGGCGTCCCCGGAGATGTTGCCGCAACGGGCAGTTCAGATGTTCGGATCGATACGCAGCAACTCGAGACGAAGTGCCAGTTGTTGCTCGAGCTCATTCAGTCGGCCCTGCATCTTCCTGCGCTCGACCGGCTCGATGGTGGCAGCGTACGCCGCACGGAGGCGCGCCCGCTCGTGAAACAGCGCAACTTCCGGTGGAGCGGCGCCTGCGTCCTTGAGTATTTTCATGGGCATGCGCAATGCCGCCGGCGTCGAGTCCCACCCGGGATCTTCGGCCAGTGGCTTTCCATAGCCTTCGGCCCGGCTTAGCTCGCCCGAATCCGCGGCTTCCTTCAGGTGGCGCGCGATTTCCTCGTCGAACGTGGGCATGCGATCCCTCCTGACAAGAAATGCCTGCCCGGGCCAAGGGCGGAAGCGGGAACGGTGCAGGCAGGAAGATTGGATCAGATCATTGTAGCGCCAACAGTCTGGCGCACGGGAATTCCGGTCGGGTCGAAGTCGTGCAGGCAGAACACGTTGATGCCGAGATGGTCCGGTGTGACCCGCTTGCGATGGAATGGATAAATGCCGCACGTCTTGCAGAAGAAATGGCGCGCAGTCATCGTGTGGAACCGGTATTCGGTGAGCGAATGCTCGCCGGTCAGCAATTTGAATCGGCTTTCGTGCACCTTCACCATGAGCGCGTTCCTGCGCCGGCAGATCGAACAGTCGCAGGTGGTGAGTTCCGGGAAGTCCGTCTCGATCTCGAAACGGACCGCGCCGCAATGGCAGCTACCCCGGTATTTTCGCATTGGGCGATTGTCCATGTGTTGCGAATCCCTGGAGACCCGATGCCCGACATGAGAGGCGAGCTTCGGCATGTCGGGATCTGGACGTCGATGGAAGGTCAGAGCACGCGCTCGCGAAACTGCACGACATTGCCCTCCGGATCGTGACCGTCGCAGATCCGGTACTCCTGGAATTGCCACTCGCGTGCGGGAGGATCGAGTTCGCCGCCGAGCGGCTTGGCTGCCGTGCGCGCGGCATGGAGGCTGGTCACGGTGATGACGAGCTTGATCGGAGTCTCGGTTCGTCGAAGCGGCGGATCGGCCAGCTCGATCGAGGCGGCAATAGGCTCTGGAATGGCGACGATGACAAGTTGCAACACCGGGGACTCCAACACGATGTGATCCGTTTCCGTGTGCGCCACTTCGAGACCCGCCGCCCCTGCGTAGAACGCGCTGACGCGGGGAATATTCTTGGCATAAACGACGGCGCCGGCTTTGACAGGAGAGGACATCGATGCTCCGTGGATTGCGTGTTCTAAGTGGGGAACAGCACGTCGAACAGCGCCTTGGCCTTTGGCGACAGGTTTTTGGGGTCAGGGCGAAGCAGTTCCTCGTCGGTGACCAGCACCTTGGCATAGACCGCCTCGTACACGCGTTTCACGATCCCGGGCGCGACGACCTCGCGGTCGTAGCCCGGCGTAAAGCCAAGCAGCTGATATCCCGCGCGTTCGAGCGCGAGCTGCATGTTGGGAATCTTCAAGGTCGCCATGCCGTAGATGAATCCCGCTCCCATCGCCCGCCCCAGGCGCTCGCCAAACTCCATGGCCCGCACCGCCAATTTGGCGTCGCGATGCTCGGGGGCGATTGCCCCGAAACGTGCATACAGCGTGAGCGCGTCCGGTTCACGTTCCCAGGAGCCCATGCCGGCCAGTTCGCCGTCGAATTTGGTCACCATGACGATGACGTCCTTTTCGGTCTCTCCGGCGAGTGACACCTTTTCGGCATAGAAATCCTCGCGCAAGTAGCAGCTGCCGGCGCCCACGGCGACATCCGGATGCCAGACGTTGATGGCAGCAATGAGCGCCGGAATGTCCGCGCGCTTGAGCGACTCGTTCCGGTAGCCGTCCGGAAGCGACCACATTGTGGAGAGTGCTTCGGGGTCTGGCCATTTCATGCGCGTTCTCCACGGCTTCAGGATGCCGAATTGAGCGGACCAAGGTCCGACACAGTCAGTCTGACACAAGCGGCAGACCCGGGCCGGCCATGGCCCGCGTGCTGGAAAGAGAGTCAGCGGCGATCATCGCCTGCGGAGCGGCCCGCAGATTTCCCGCGGGAGATTATCAGCGGCATGAGGGCGAACAGCGCAAGCATGGCCAGATAGACGCTGCCAGAGACGGGATCCCGGCTGGCGATGTACTCCGCCAATGATCGCCCCTGAAGTAGTGCGGCGATCAGCAGTTCGGCTGCAAGCAGCAGAACAAGGCCCAGAAGGCCGGTGCCGAGACGGACAAATGCAGCCGCCGGCACTGCAAATCGCCTGGTGATGAATCGCGCCGACAAGACAATGACAATCAGCATGACCGGCATTTCCATGAGCTCGGCGACCCGTTCTCCAAAGCGTGGCACCAGCAAAGGGACGCGGACCGCGCCCATGATGAAGCCCGCGCCGAACACGAGCGCAAAGTAGAAAAATCCGGCTTTGACGGTTGGCATGGTGTTGCGGTTGAGGAAGGCGCACCGTCGCCGCGGCCGAACGCGGCCCGCTCAGGTCCGGTCGAATGTCGGGTCAGCCGCCGACATGTTCACGGTACACGCGCAGCAGATCAGCGACCAGGATGCCGTCGATCCGCATGCCCGTATAGTTGGCGTCTGCGATGGAAACATCGCCGAGACATGCGTTGCGAATCGTCGCTCCGGTCAGGGCGACATCGGAAAAATCTGCTCCCCGCAGATTCACATCGTGGAACTTCGCTCCTTCGAGATTCGCGTCCACGAACTCCGAACCTGCCAACGACGCATTCTTGGCGCGGTATCGTCCATTGGGCAACGCTTTGTGCATGTTCGTTCTCCTTATGGAAAGTTGACGACCTGACGAGACCAGCCGGAGGTCGCCGGAGTCATTCAAGGTGAACCGTTTGCCAAAGCGCAGCCACTGCGAATATCGGCCGGATCGATGCGCCGGAGCGCATTGCACGAAGTGGGTCTAGGTGTCGACAGAGGCAACCTCTTCTGTCTGGAAATTCGCGGGCAGAACAATCTCGAGCATCTCGATGTCTTCGCTGTGTCCCGTTTCACGGTGACGAATTTCTGGCGGCTGGTGCACACACGACCCGGCTTCCAGGCGCACCTTGCCCTGGCCTTCGTATTCGAACTCGATCCAGCCCTTGAGCACGTACACGAGTTGAAAGGCCGTCTTGTGAATGTGCGGCTGACTCGAGAACTCCGCGCCGTCCGCCGCCCGGATGACGTGGGCATCGACTCGGCCGTGGGTGGCTTGCTTGATCCCGAGATCGCGGTACTCATAGAACGAGCGCAGTCCTCGCTCGAAG
Source organism: uncultured beta proteobacterium (assembly GCA_963829415.1). Lineage (GTDB taxonomy): Bacteria > Pseudomonadota > Gammaproteobacteria > Burkholderiales > Casimicrobiaceae > VBCG01. The sequence continues at coordinate 1,172,735 of CAWHII010000001.1, forward strand.
GTCGCGTTGTCGGCATGCGATACAGTAAATCCTTTCGTGGTCATGCGCTCTCCGTTCCGGGTGCGGGTGTCGCGGGTATTTGAACCGAGTTCCGACTGAAGATGTTGACGCAACTTGCGCCGCGCTGCTTGCAGAGCGACGATATATCAAGGGCCTGCGGTGCGGCAGCGTTGGGGCTGCCCGGGCGCGAAAACGTTACCCGATTGGACAACAGCGCCGTGTCCGGGGCTAATGGCAGCAGCTGGGGCGCGTTGGCGGGCGCTTGCCAGTCGCGACGATCGAGTGCCACGAAGAACGAGAGGTCAGGCGGGTTCATTTCGGCGCGCGGCCAGGTATTGCTCGATCCGGGGCCGCAGGACTTGTCCGCGGGCAAGACTCTCGGCAGGCCAGTACTTCTCGCGGTCGTAATATTCGGGCACTGCATGCGCGTCAGGCGGAATGACAACCCAAGGCTGCTTGGAGGCAGTAAATATGTGGATGTCGGGCGGCAGGCGGTCGGGCTCGTCGAGCGTGCCGACGCGGACAAACCTCACCAAGGGTCCGGCACCGGCATAGTTGCTCCAGACGGCGACGCGGCACTTCGGGCAGCGGGCAATCTTCTGGCCGAAGCCACTCGCCGAGGGTGTATCGGTCAGCTCCGGTTCCGCGGCCAGGATGGTGACCCGGTCCGCTTCGATCATGGCATTCAGCGCAAAGGATGCACCGCTTTCGCGCTGGCACCAGCGGCAGTGGCAGCAATGGACGAACAGCGGGTGCGTTTCCATGCGATAGCGCACGTGTCGGCAGCCGCAGCCACCCTCGGCGGGAAAAGGATTAGATTCAGTCATGAGGCTGAAGGTCGATGGATACAGACGCGCCCGGGTCGTGCCTGGTGACCGCCGGGTTTCAAACGGGCTGTGGACCTTCGTAGCCCTCGATGATGATCAGATCGGCAGTCGATACCGGTCGCCGTAGAGTGATCGCGTGCTGGTATTCGGGCGACTTCCAGCAATCGAGGGCTGCCTGATAGCTGGGGAACTCGATAACCGCATTGCGGGTGCGGCTCGCGCCTTCCGGGTTCTCGAAGCTGCCCCCGCGCACCAGGAAGCGGGCACCGTATTTCTTCAGCGGTTCGGCGTTGGCGGCGACGTACCTCTTGTATTGTTCCTGATCGGTGATGTCTACACGGACGATCCAATAGCCCTTTGCCATGAAATTCTCCGGTTAGCGTGAATGAACGGGGGAGGCGTCACTGCCGACGTTCCAGGGCGAGACGAATGCCGAGGCCAAGAAGCATGGCCCCGCTCGCCCGGTACAGCCATAGCAGGGCTTGCGGCCGCGAACGGAGCCAGCCGGACAACATTCCCGCGAATAGACCGACGGGACCCTTTACGCCGAAAGTCATTAGAGCGAACAGGAGGCCGAGGACGAAGATCGTAAGCGTCGGCCGGGCCGCATCCGGCAACACGAACTGCGGCAGGAACGCGAAGTAGAAGATCGCGATTTTCGGGTTCGAAATGTTCGAGAACGCCCCGTCCGCAAACATTCGCCCCATCGAGCGACCTGAGACGGTGCCGACCAGCAATTCCGCGCTCCGCGTGCGGAGAAGCCCGATGCCCAGGTAGATCAGGTACGCGGCGCCCGCCAACTTGAGCGCGACGAAGAGAAACTCCGATGCCCGAAGTATTGCGCCCAGGCCAAGCGTTGCCAGAACCGTGTGGCCCACGAGTCCGACGCCGACGCCCGCCGCAGTGGCGACGCCCGCGACCGGACCCTGAGCGATGGAACGCGACATGACCAGGATCATGTCCTGCCCGGGGGTGGCGATCAGAACGAGCGAAGCGACGATGAAAAGCAGCCAGGAGGCTTCGGGCATGAGGGGTTCCTTGCGATACCTGACGATTCAAGCTTGCGGGCGAATTAGGCCCAAGCATTGCCATCGATCGGGATGGCGTGCCAGGCCGAGGGTGCGCGCAGGACGAACTCCCGTTCGATTTCCTCGTACAAGCGGCGCTGCCCGCCAAAGGTAACAAGATTTCGCGCCTCATGGAAGGTTACCCAGCGATATCCCGAGTGCTCGGCGTTGAGGCGCACTGCCTGACCTGCGGCTGCATAAGCGACGAATGCCGGAACGATCGTGACCTGATTTTTCGAGGCTTCGTAGAACTGCTCCGTGTAGTCCGCGGAATACAGCCGCATGATCCGCAAACCGGTCTCTTCGCGAATTTCGCGCAGCGCCGCCTGCCACGCCGTTTCACCTGATTCGATGCCACCGGCTACGTGGCACCACTCGTCCCGCAGATGACTCTTGGCGCGTTTGAGAAGCAGCATCCGCGGCGAGCTGGCGGAGTCCTCGAGTACCACCGCTGATGCCACCGAGCAGGAGATGGGTACGCTCATCGCAAGGTCTTTATGGCGGGCGTCAGGTTGAAGGCTGCGTCAGCGCGTGCACCGACATTCGCGCTCATGGCATCCCTTGGCGCGAACGAGAAGCTGCGAGATCAGCTGTGAAGGCACCTCTTGGAGGCGCTTGAATCGGATGCACCCCTTGCCGTGATCGAGCGCGTGAAGCTCGTCCGCCATGTCGGAAAGTGCCTGCGTGGCCATTACATACAGCCCGACGAAATGTTTCTGGGCCGCGAGCGCGAACAGCGCGCCGGAATGGTCGTAGCACAACATGCCCCAGCGAATTTCCTCGCGCGCTTCGGGCGCAGCCTGCAGGATCAGTGAGCGCAGGTGCTGCACCAAGGGCAGCTGCGCTTCGGGCACGGCATCGAGGTATTCGGCGGGCGAGGAGGCCTTGCGTTGCACGAGAAAGTCCGGTTGTTCAGGTTCGGCGTTTAGGGGAGATTGCGACCAGCGTCACCAGGCGCGTCAATGTGGATTCGGGCGCTATCAGCAGGGACACATGTGAGTTCGCCATGAACGACGTATCGGACGGATCGCTGGGTCAGGCGTCGACTGCAGTGGCGCTCAGGCTGACCCCGACTTGCGGGTAAGCGTCAGGGCCGGCGGATGTGCCAGAGTCTGGTACACAACGCAGTACCTCTCCGTCAGGCGAAGGAGCGTGCCGAGCTGCTCTTCCGTGGCGTCGGTATCGAGCGTGAACTGCAACCGTATGTTTTGGAAGCCCACGGGGACTTCCTTGGATAAACCCAGCGTTCCGCGGAAGTCGAGATCGCCCTCCACCTGAAGCGACGCATCCCGCAACTTGATGCCAAGTGTCGTGGCGACGGCGTTGAGAGTCACTCCCGCGCAGGCGACCAGCGCTTCGAGCAGCATATCGCCCGAACACGCGCCATTGCCGTTCCCGCCGGTGGCGGGATGCAATCCGGCATCCACCAGCGCCTTGCCTGTCTCGATCCTGCAGCTGACACCCTCGTCGAGACGGCCCTGCGCGCGCAGCGTGATGAGCGCGGCGTCCGGCCTCTCGCGATAGCGTTCCTTGAGCGGCGCCTGCGCAACCCGCAGTTCGTCGGCGTTCATGATGGAACCCCCGGGTGATGGCGCGATGACGTCCGGCGTGTCCGACTGATCCGGCGTCCTGCCGTGCCGTTGCCAAATGCGACGCTACTCCGCCGTGGTTGGATCGATCGTCTCGCGCACCTCGGGTACCCGGTCTGCCGGAAAGTCGCCGAGCTTCGCGGGCCTACGAACCATGTCTGCATTGGGTGCGATGCATGCGCAATGGATCCTGACTTCCGTTACGTAGCTTTGGACTCATTGGTTCGACCGGCCAGGTTTCTGCAGTACGCCACAGGACGTTGCGGAAATTCCCTGCAGGCCCGCGGCGAAGAGTCTGCGGCACGGCAACAATGCGCTTTCATCGTTTGCCAATACGACCGAGGCGCCTGGCATTTGCGACGACGCGCCGGTGCACTGGCGCCATGCCTTTGGACATCATGCTCAGCGCGGCATGCGGCAGGTCGATCTTGGGCAGCGTCACACATGACCCGCCGTTCAGCCATGGAAAGCGGAATGAACGCCACATCGATGCCGCAATGCCCTGCTGAATTCGAATCGACTGGATGAACATTGCATTCCATGATTCGTGGAAAGCGGCCACCTTTTCAGCACCCATCCGCGTGAACTCGCGCTGGTCGCGACTGGTAGGTATGTGACCGGCAAGTGCCAGGCGCGAGAGTCGGTGCGCGACGACCAGAGGTGCAGCTGCGGCGAGCTCGGTGGCCTTGATGGCGAGAGTCGCGACTTTGCGATTGCGGCGGGCGGACATGGTGGCTCCCTGTCGATTGATTGGACGATTACCCGAGCTCAAGACCCCAATGACGCAAGCCGAACGGTGGTCCGTTGCCGGGACGCTGCGCCGAATGCGGGATGCCCCGGGATGAGCGACGGGTCAGGCCGAACACTCTGAGCTTTGGCACTCCGTCGCGATCCGATTGGCCATTGCGGAAAGAACGCCTTGTCGTGGCAATAGTGAACGAACAACGGCCGTCACATTCCCCGGGACCATTTTTGCAGCCAAATGCAGGCACCAGCTCCCGCAACCCAGCACATGCCCACGAGCGGCATGTTGGAGATGAATGTCCACACGACGGCATTGATCAGACACAAGAAGATGGCGAACAAGCCAACAAGAATATTTGCCATGGACTGTGCCTCGAATGGTCGGGGTTCTGGCGACAACCTGTTTAGGGCGGCCTAACGAAGCATGCTGACCGGCGGAAACCCGCCGGAGCGACCTCCACGGCCTCAATGTAGCAAACGGTCCGGATTCGTCAACTTTGACGCCTATCGCGAAGCATGATTGGCGGTCCGCGGGGGTGCCAATGTCAGCCATTTCGATTCCGGTCAGGTGTCCGTCGATATATGACGTGATATACCAAACCCACCAGCACACTTCCGCCGATGATGTTGCCCAATATCACCGGCGCCAGGTTGCCGAAAAGGTCAGCCCAGGTAATGGCACCGGCCCCCTCGCCGGTGTTTCCAACTGTCTGCAACAGCATGGCGAACGGGATGAGGTACATGTTCGCCACGCTATGTTCGAATCCGGCCGCAACGAACGCAGAAATGGGGAAGACGATGGCCACAACCTTGTCGATCACGCTTCGTCCCGCAAGCGCCATCCATACCGCCATGCAGACCAGGACATTGCAGAGAATGCCTTTGAAGAAGGCGGTCCAGAATGGCAGGGCGACCTTGGCCGCTGCAATCCTCACATATTCCAGAGCGACTGCTCCATTGTTCATTTCAGCTTGGCCGGAGAGAAATACGAGCAGCGCCATGCCTGTTGCGCCGACGAAATTGCCGCCACAGACAATTGCCCAATTGCGCAACAGGTCGGGAGTTGAGATCTTTCTGTCGGCCCACGCCATTGCCAGCAGGTTGTTCCCGGTGAACAGCTCCGCGCCGGCGACGACAACGAGAATCAGCCCCAGGGAAAAGGCAACGCCGCCGAGTATCTGCCGCGCTGCAAAACCGAGGGAGGGATCGGATCTTATTAGCACGAAGTAAAGCGATCCCAGGCCGATGAAGGCTCCGGCCATCACACTCAGCATCAGCATGGAGAGCAGCGGCAGACGCGCCTTGGCCACGCCGATTGTCTCGACCCTTGTTGCGATTTCACTGGGGGAGAAGGCATCGAAACCGAAAACTTCAGGCATGGCAAACCTTGGCGGAACAAGACCCTATCGCATGGCAAGCGGCAGCCCGCAGCGTACACCAAGTGCTGCTGGTGGGGCGTCCATGCTGACCGCCAATTCAGGCGTCAAGGCCACTGCCTTCGTATGGATGGCCCGCCGCCATGGCCCGCGCCAACACGGAACTGACGAACCGGGTCTTGGCGAGCGAATAGCCTTCGCGGGATTCAAGGGTCGCGCCATCGTGTGCTGCGGCAAGTCTGCGCTTGATTTCGACATACTCCATTGCGATCTGCGGGTGGCCGCGCAAGTAGTCACGGAAAGCCAGATGCCTGCGCTCCTGCTCGGAGCCGAAAATGCATAGGTGGACGTGGTGTGTGCTCGGATGCGCCGCCGGCTTCTGGAAAAACGGGTAAACCAGGTCAAAGGAACCGAGGGGGATGTGACTGTAGCCGAGTTGAGCGAGCACCTTCGTGAGTGTGGGCAGTGCCTCAAGCGATGCGACGGAGACCTGGATGTCAATGACCGGCTTTGCGGCAAGGCCAGGCACGGATGTGGAGCCTACATGCTCGATGCGCAGGATGGAGGCGCCCACTGCCTTTCGGATGCATGCGGCCTCGGCCTCGAACTGCGCCGGCCAGCCCGTATCGTAGGGAACGATCTCGATCATTGCGACGTTTGTGGGCTCTCGAATACGAGAGGCACGCTGACTACGGACTCGGCCTAACGAGTGCGGCCCATTGCAGACGAAGCCAGCGGAAATTGACTTTCGCGGTACGCGCGAAGTTGAAGCAGCTCGTGGTGAATTTCGGGCGCAAATCCGCGACGCCCCCCACGGCGGTCTGTCAGGAGATCATCCAGATATCGCGCCAGGCCAACGTCGTCCCGCCACAAACGGGCGATCGCATTCGCAATTCTCGGAAGCCTCTGCAGCAATCTCAGCGGCTGGACCTCCGCCGGTAGGCTGTCCACCCATCTCAGCGTAACCGGGAGCTGCTGGTTAAGGGGCTGCGACCATCGCCGGTTTCTGGGATCTGAAGAAAAAGCCACGTCCGTTCCTCCCTGCTTGTTGCTCACGGTGGGCACATGCGAAGTATGGACCGGCAGGAAAAATCGTCAAGGTGGATATTGGAGCCAGGGGGCGGTCGGGTCATGTTTTGGGGGCACTTTTTTTGAACGCCGGCGGAGACCTGGTCGAGCACCCGGTCAGACGCCATCGTAGGGACCGATCAGGCCAAACAGGTTGCCGAAGGGATCAGCAAACTGGCAGATGCCTTGGCCGGATTCGATCGCCAATGGTCCGCGATACAACGAAGCGCCGGCCCGCCTGAACCTGTCGCTCGCCTCGTTCAGCGCGGCAACATGCCAATAGGCGACTTGCCCCGCGCGGCCAGCCGGGACCTTCGAATCGGCGAGATGGAAACACAGCTTCGCCGAGCCAACCGGGATGACCGCGAAATTCTCGTCAGCAACGGATACGGGCAGCTGGAGCACGGACGAATACCACAGAGCCGCGGCGGGTACGGACGGCACGAACATCAGGACGTGGTCAATCGCCCGGATCAAGGAGGCGCCGGACGTCCACGTTGGGCAGCTGGCGAAGGCAGTCCGCCTGAGCCGCAGGTCAGGTCTCTGGAGTGTGACATACGGCTTCGACGTTGTGACCATCGGGACCAATGACAAACGCTCCATAGTAGTTCGGGTGATAAATCACGCGGACGCCTGGCGGCCCATTGTCCTTTCCTCCTGCCCGCAAGGCGGCCTCATGGAACGCCCGCACTTGCGCACGGTTCTCGGCGGCAAACGCGATGTGCATCGGTTTTTGCGGACCATCACCGACACCGAACCAGAACTGTGGTCTTTCCTTGCGGCCGAATCCCGCCCCTCCCCCGACTTCCATGACGAGCGCGATGCCCAATGGCTTCAGCGCTGCGGTGAAGAACGCCTTGCTTGCTGCATAGTCGCTGACGGAGAGGCTGATGTGGTCCAGGATCATTTCGCATGTCCTCGCTTGTAGTTATAAAGACCCGCCGAGCCGGCCGACGGCCACCGCCGGACGTGCGTCCGGGGTTGAGCGACAGGTGAAGCTGCACAGCGTGGCCATGGCGGCATTACTTGTCCGTCTTTGCCACAACGGGACGCATGCGCGTCTCATTGACGTTGAGTTCAAGCATGTCCGGTCGACTGAAGTGGCCGACGAAGTCGAAGCGCGAAGCTCCCTTGCCGGACACGGGTATCGAGCAGCGGATCAAGCGTCGGATTTTCTTGCACCTGGGCGCTCCATCGCCACTTCCGAGCGGACAAAGCCGATCTTTTCGTAGAACTCCGCGACGCCGTCTCGCGCTGCGCGGAGCACCCAGGTCATTTGGCGATCATCGCCCATGACCGCATTGACCAGCGCGCGGCCGACGCCCTTGCGCCGGTGGCCTTCCGCAACGACAACCATCGAAATGTAGCCGTTTGCCATTCCGTCGCAAAGTGCGCGCAGGAACCCGACGACCTCGCCATTCTCCACCGCGACAAGAGCCCGTTGCGACCGCGATACCAGTTCGCGAAAAGTTTCCGGATCCGAGACACGATGGGTCCAGCCGCTCGCCTCGAGAAGGCGCCGCGCTGCTTCGATCTCCTGTGGCCGTACGTCGCGGATTTCCATTTGTCACCTAACGAAACCAGCCAACCGGCGGGCAGTCCACGTTGAGCGGCGAATCAGGCGGCATTTGGCTTGGCCAGCTGCGATGCGATGAATGCGGACCACACTTCGTCAGGCTGCCAAATTTCGCGCAGGAGGGCAAACGCGGGCTCCTCGGCCCAGCCCTCGCACAGGCACCGGTAGAGCCCCAAGAACGCTGTAACCCGCATGTTCGCTGCGCAATGCACCCAAACGCGACGATCCTTGTGAGACGCCATCGCTGCAAAGAACTTGTACAAATCACTCGTCGACGGTGCGTCAAACCTTACGGGAACATGAATGTATTGAAGTCCGAGTTCCTTCACCGAAGTTGCCTCGTCCTGCAACGAGTAGCGAGGGTCATCGTGCAGCGCAAGGTTGATCACGACTTCGTAGCCGGCCCCCGCGATTGCAGCGAGCTGATCTTCGCGAGGCTGCCCCGACGTTGCAAGTCCGGGCGCCGCCTGGCGATAGTTGTAGATTTCGGCTGCGGAGCTGGGCACGGAAACGCCGCCTGGGCGACTACGAACTGCGCTTATGCCGACGATACTTTTCGGCACACATCCTGATTTCAGCATTGGTGGAGAATTCAAGACAGATACGGGCATCCGCGTCCTGTCCCGCTTGTGGATTTGCCCGGACCGGCGGCTTCGGCACCTCCTGGGAAGGCGCAACGACCGACGCACCGCCATCGGTGTTCGGCGCGGAGGATTGAGCGGCGACAGGTGGTATCGCGGCAAGAATGGAAAATGCCAGAACGATGGTTTCTCTGCGGTACATTGAATGTCCTCCTTGGGTCAGAATCACCCGCGCGCGGGTGGGAATTTCGAATGGAGTCGCCTGACGACGCAAGCTGACCGGCTGCCCGCTGCGTTGGCGAAGCCCTGCATACGCGACGCCTGCATCGGGCGACGGGTCCGGCGTCGGTTTCTCCATTCGAGGGACGTGTTGACTCATTGCCCTTCCGGAGGTTGCCAGAGTTCGACTTTGTTGCCCTCTGGGTCAATGACCCATCCGAACTTTCCGTACGCGGAGTCGTCTGTTTTCTCGAGAACGTTGCAGCCCTCGCGGCGCAAAGCCTCCAGGAGGCGGTGCAGGTCCGCGACCCGGTAGTTAACCATGAAGGACGACTTGCTGGGTGCGAACTGGTCACCGTCAGCGCTGCCCACCGACCAGATGGTGGTGCCGGAGGTGGGATTTCCGGCTTCATCGGTCCAGCGAAACGCGGCACCTCCCCAGTCCTGCACGTTGATACCCAAGTGCTTCCGGTACCACGCACCCAGCGCAACAGGATCCTTCGCCTTGAAGAAGATCCCACCGATACCCGTGACTCTCTTCACGAATGCCTCCGTAGCGTGACAGAAGTCGAAGCGTAGCGCAGCCGAAGCCTGACGCCCAAGCTCAGTGACGGGTCAAAACTCGATGGCATCGGCGATTGCCTTGATGCCGGCCGCCGCACAGCTGTCATCGGTTTCGCCACCCGGGCCGCCGGAAACACCAATGGCACCGAGGACGCTTCCCCCGGCTTCGATCACCTGGCCTCCTCCTGCGGCGAGAAACTTCGGGAGGCTACGCAATCCGCTCATCGGACGTCCAGGCTGGGTTTCGACGGCGAGGACGATTGTCGAAGTCCGAAAACTTGCCGCGGTCCAGGCCTTGTTCGTGGCCACCTCGACTGTATGGGGACCGGCAAAGCGATCACGGAGCAGGACTTGCGTGATTCCAGCCCTGTCGGTGACAGCCACAGCCACCTGAAACCCTTGCTTTCGACAGGAATCAAGTGCAGCGCGTGCGGCCGTGAGGGCGGTTTCCGGCGTCAGCGATCTTGACTGGAATGTGCTGTCCTGGGCATTGGAAGACATCGCGGCGGCAAGCAAGGCAATTGCCAGCCATTTGGCAGCTTGCATGATCCTTCTCCTCGGGTGCTCTGGAAATTCAACGAAACGAACCAACCGGCGGGCCACAGCGCGAGCGATGCCCCGCATGCAGGACGTCCGCGTGGAGAGCAGCGTTAGGCATCTGATTCATGGACGCGTCGCCCGGACTTTGGCGGAAAGTACCACCATGTCGCCAGGACGACCAGACCGAACAATGAGTAGCCAAGCGCAAAAACCCAGGATGGCGCTTCGTAGTACAGGATGCGCTGCAACCAATACTGGATGAAGTTTCCGGTGTACGTTGATGCGCGAGCTTTGGAGCGCAGCCACATTTCGAGTGCTGTGAGCGGGCAGACGGCACCAAGCCAGGCTTCCGCGACTATAACCGCGATGGCCGTCAGATGCGCGGCCCGAAACCACAATGCATTAGCCCCGTGCCAGGCGCGAAGATTGCCGGCGATGATGAAGACGAGGCCGCCGACTACGAACACGACAATGGCGACGTGCAGTGCAAGTACCGCATCGGCGAGGATCTGATAGGGGAGCGGTTCGTTCATACTGGATGCCCAAGGGGCAGACAAACGGGCGGCCTGCCGCAGAGCGTCACCTTGCCCGAACGGTCATGCGTCGCGCCCGATGAACACGTGGTTTTCGTGGCGCCCCGCTCCCAGGACAAAGAACGTCGTGCCGATCTTTGCATAGCCTTGATGTGCATAGAAGGCGATGGCTTCGGTATTCTTCGCATTGACTGTAAGCCAGAGCGGAGTGTTCAGATGCTGGCGCACTTTGGATTCCGCCGCTTGGAGAAGCAACTTTCCAATCCCACGACCGACGAAATTTTCCTGAACATAGAGTGTTTGCAGCTCGGCCGCCGAGTTGCTGCCAGCCGGGCACGGAACACCGAACTTGACGACCGCAAGGCCCACAAGATTTTCGCGGTGTTCTGCCACGACGACGCGGCTTGCCGGGTCGTTCAGCAATGCCGAGTACTTCTCCGGGGTGAGTTCGCGAAGTACATATTCGGCGATATCACGCGCAATGCCATCGGTGGCATACGTGTGCAACCAGACTTGAGTCGCCAGGACGGCGAGGCGACTGGCGTCTTCCGATCGACCGACGCGAATACCCGAACTATCCCGCATGGCAGAACCAGTCAATAGGCGCACTGCTGTCAGGACCACGCGCCGCTTGCGGGACGTCCGCGGCGAGCGATCGATCAGGCCTCATAGCCACCTTCGGACCTGTGACCTGTACGCCAAATATTCTGCACCGAATAGCATGGAGAGCGCTTTCTCCTCGGGCGCGATCTGGAATCGGGTGATGTACGCGGCAAACGCGAGTGGACCGAGCAGTGCCCACCACGTCCACAAGAATGCAGCCCATCCGCCAAGCATGAAGACAAGACCCACGTACATGGGGTTTCGGGTCACCCGGTACACGCCGGAGGCGACCATCGATGACGTGGACTGCGGTTTCATCGGGTTGACAGTGGTCTTTGCGCGACGAAACGCAATTAGGGCTGACAAGTCGAAGGCCACACCAACCAAGGCAAACGCAATTGCGACGGGCAAGCGTATCAGTTCCGGTGCTCCCGAGGCGACGGCATCGCGGGAAACGCCCCACATTGCAAGTGCCAAAAGTAGCGCTACTACCGGAGGAGGAACTCTCAGCTCGAGTGTCCGCATGGCTTTGATATTGAGGCCTAACGAAACAAGCTGACCGGCGGCCTGCTGCGCCGGCGAGGCCGCGCATGCGGGGCGTCCGTGTTGATCGACGGGACGGCGCGACGTTTGAGTTCAGCGACCGCCGAAGGCAGTCCGCCGGAACGAATGGCTATGCGTCACCTCGCTACTCCGGAATTTTGGGCTCGACGAGCTTCGCAAGTTGTGCGAGTGACTCTTGCCAGCCGAGATAGCACATTTCGAGCGGAATGGCTTCAGGCAGCCCTTCTTGCACTACTTCCAACTCAGTTCCGCACGACACTTGCTTCAAGGTCACGGTCGTCCACATTTCTCCGGGCAAGTTTGGGTCGTCGAACCTGTCCGTATAGCGAATACTTTTGAATGGCACGAGTTCACGATACTCTCCTCCGAAGGAGTGACCGTGGCCTGTCCCGAAGTTCGTGAATGACATTTTGTACGTGCCGCCAACTTTGGCTTCCATGTGGTGCACGCTGCACGTGTAACCATATGGCGGAAGCCACTTGGCCATTGCCGCGGCGTCCAGGAATGCCCGATAGACGCGTTCCGGATTCGCGCGAAGCACGCGGTGAAGACGGATGGTGCCCTTTGCCATGATCAATTTCCCTTTCGATTCGCTGGTCGGTGGAAGGCGGTCCTGGGCAATAGCACGGGAGCGCGGATGGACGTGTTGTGACGCTTGACGAGACCGGCCGCTAGTTGCGCCCTTCGGCAACGCGAACATCAGCGATCCAGTAACGTGTTCTGCGCGCCAGGCGCGATGCAACGTCTTCGCCTTCGAAGTTGGCGGTAGCGTGGCACAGCCACGATGGGTCGACATTCTCCAACACGTTTACGTTGACCACTGCATAGAGGTGATTCGCGACTTCGCTGGTGACCAGCGGTACCGTGCCGCACCGCGCGCAAACGTGAAACGTGGCAGTTCGAGATCCGAAGGCATACTTTGACACGAGCGAGGCTTCACGAATAGCGACCACCAGCGTGGACTTCGGGTTGGACGTCCAGACGCCACCGTGCTTGACGCAGAACGTACAGCCGCATGCGCGTGCCGGAATCTCCGGCGGGTCTCCTCCCCATTCGAGCTCGAAGGCGATGTTGCCGCAGTGACATTTGCCGTTGAGAATCATCTGGACCTCCGCCGCGTCCCAGGCGTATAGCGAAACCAGCCAACCGGCGGCCCGCTGCGTGGACGCTGCCTTGCAGCCGGGACGTCCGCGTTGAGTGATGGGTCAACGCCCTGTTGCAACATACTTGAATGCCCAGAAGTACTGCCAGATTGAAAACGTGCCGCCTTTCCCGATGCCGTGCAGCAACGACTGCAGTTCCGGCTCGGTCGGAAAATTCTTCAGAACTCGATGTATTGAGCCGTCTTTGAGCTGCCGCGATTGATAGGTGTTCTTGTCGGAATCGGTTTCCGTGATCGGTGAACTGTTCCCTTCAACGTACCGGTTGTCGAGCAAGATGACGTTGGAGCCGGGCATGAGCAGCGCGTTGAGCCCCCGCAGGAAGGTGTACCGTTTGGCCCTTGGCACATGCGAAAGCCAGAATCCCGCAAAGGCTGCGGTGAACTTGCCGAGGTGCTGCGGAAGAGCGTATGCGTCTCCGATGAGAAACTGCACCTTGCGTTTGGGTACTCGATGCTCGGCAAGGCGCATTGTCTCTGGTGAGGCGTCAATGGCAACCACCTTTGCCGCGGATTGCGCGATGAGCTGTGTCCAGTATCCAGTGCCGCATGCAACCTCGAGCACTGCAGCGCCCGCGAAATGGGGCGGCAGCCAGCGTTCGATTTCGCGCAGGTCGGATTGACGCTCGGGCTTCAGGTAGACCTGGTCGTATTCGAGCGCACGCGCTGTGTAGTAGGACTGCAATTCTGGATCAGGGATATGCATGGAGATGCCTAACGAAACCAACCAATTGGCAGCCCGCTGTGCGGACGCAGCCTCGCGGCCGGAACGCCCGCGATGAGTGATGGGTCAGCCCGCGGGCCCGGGAGTCTGCTCGAGCAGCAAAGTTCATGTCTTGCGGTCTGCCGGATGATTGACACCATCATAGGTAGGAACCAGCCCAAGGTCGTAGGGATTCACTCCTTCAAGACAGCCAACGTTGTACCCGTACTGCTCGGGATTGGACCGGCGTTGATGGTGCGTGTGGATCCCGCAGTGGGAGCAGAAGTAGTGCCTGGCTGTGCCTGTATTGAACTGGTACAGCTGCAATGCATCCTCACCCTGCAGGATCCTGATGCCGGAAAGTGGAACCGACGCGACGATTGCTCCCTTTCGCCGGCAGATCGAGCAATCGCAACGGCGCGGGTTGACTATTCCATCGGGAAGATCGAGTTCAAGCACGACCTTGCCGCAATGGCATGTTGCGCGGTGCTTGGGTTTGATTGCAATGCCACCTACGGTCTTGATCATGACTTTCTCCGGACGTGGGCATTGTCTGGGGCCCGATGAGCCGATTGACCGGCGACCGCGCCCGAACCTGCCAAGTCGAAGCGGCATGCCGGCCCCTTCGGTTGAGCGCAGGATCAGGCATCTGCATCCACTACGGGCTCACCTGGAGCATGGCCGCCATCTTTTGATGGATCAGGTTGATTGCCTTGAGAGGCCGAATCAGCACTTTGAACTCGACGATTTTGCCTTCGTCATCCCACTTGATCAAGTCGATGCCGTTGACGCTGACACCTTCAATTTCGACGTGAAACTCCAGCGCGGCGTCTCGAGGACCCGTAATTTCTCGGACATACCGGAAAGAATCGTTGAGCAACACGCGGAAGGCGGCAGACAGATACTGCAGCGTGATCGTCTTGCCCAACTGCGGAGTGTGGACAACCGGCGAGTGGAAGACGACGTTGTCTGCGAGGAGTGAACTGAGGCCCTTCGTGTTTCTGGTGCGCACGAGTTCGTGCCAGGCACTTAGCGTGGTGATAGTCATGGTCGTTCTCCAAGGTCTGCCAAGTTCATGGACGCCTGACGTTTAAGCTTTAGCCGCGGACAGGGGCTCGCCGACAGATGTCGGCTCGCGCGACTGATTGGATACCACGCCGGCGCCGCCGGCGCTTTTGTAGGACGGCTGGCACGACAAGAAACCACTGCAGGTAACAGAAGAAACCATCACCAACCAGAAAGGCAGCAGGTCAGTGAACGGTGAATAGGGAAGTCCGAAACGGACGTTAGTCCAGGACATGCGCATGCCAACCATGGCGCCGGAAGGCGGGCCAGTCGGAAAGGGCAGCCCGCCCAGCCCCCACGTCGAGCGGCGGATCAGGCGCCGTTCGCATGCGGCAGTACCAGGAAGTCGGAAACCGGCTCAAGCATGACCTCCGGAAAGGACTCGGCGATGGCAGCGCGCATTTGTGCACTGGCGTCGGCATCGAGCGGTTGCGCAAGAGCGCGCCGCCTCATTTCGTCGCTGGGCCATTGCGCATAACCATACCAAAGGTCGTCACTCCCGCGATGAAGTCGTGAGCCGAGCGAGCCCGCGTTGCTGCGCAGCAACGCGGTGACGCGTGACCATGCCTCGGTGAATGAAGCCTCCGACCCTGGATGAAGTCGCCAGCGGTACAACACCACCAGCCCAAGACCGCGTTCGCTCACAAGGTGGTTGACGTTCGAATTCACCGGCGGCCGAAGCCCGTCAGGTCGAAGCCGCGCACCGGCCCATTAGCTTCAGGACCGAGTTGGGCAGCAGCATTTCTAACCATTGCGCAGGGTGTCTGCAAGCACCTCAGGCGTGAGTGTGGTGGCTTGGGCAAATCCGCCTACATACCGGGCGGAACTCGGTCGTATTGCGAAAAGTGAAAAGTCGGCAAAGGCGAACATGTCAGCGCCTTGCGGGAACCTCGACAGGTAAGCGGTTCTTGCCTCTGAATATCCTGGGGTTGATTCTGCGCATGGCAAAGCGTGACCTTGGATGGTGACCCGAGAGGTTGCCTGGGCGGCGAGTTGCGGAATCGGCGGCGCAACAATCAGCAGACTTACCTGTTGGTTCTCCATCATGTCCTTCGTGTGAGACGCTAGCTGGCTGACGTGGATGACGAACGCATCCCCGCTGGGAAGAATTGCATAGGGCGCCATGGAAACGTAGGGCTGACCGTTGTGAAGCGTACCAAGGGCAGCAATCTGCTGCGTTTGCAGGAGGTCACGGAGTGATTTTGCTTGGGTGGGGTTCATGCGGTTGGCGTGCGCGCGGCCGGTCTTGTTCTGCGGACTGACGAAACAGGCTGACCGCCGCGTGGGAGCAGTCCGGCGGGCGGGACGTCCGCATCGAGCGACGGATCAGGCCGCATCTCGACCCCGCAATACGTGACGGTGGTGCTTCAGTAGAGACAGGCCTTTGGGGGATACGGATATCAGCGCGCCGATGCCCGCAAGATGCTCGCGATTGATGTAACCACGTGCATTTGCCTCCTCCCACACAGGCAAGCGAGGACATGAGGTGCGCCAGGCATCGATGACTTCGGTGTACGGCCTGCCCTGCGGTCCGATCCATTCGAGAAGATCAATCACCAGTGCGTCAACGGGATCCGGCATCGGTACCCCCCAGGAAGAACATTGCAACATTACGCGTGCTACGGCAAGCCGGCAACGGTGTTGCACCGCATGCGGGCTAACGATCAGGGCAACCGGCGCACCGCGCCGACAACTGCCAAGTAGGCGCCCGCGCCGGCGCGTCCGCTCGAACGCCGGGTCAGGCGCCGTGCAATGCGACCTCGCTCATGAGGGAAAGTTGGTTTCCGTCGGGGTCCCTGAACTCGGCCAACCACAACTCCGACTTGGGCGTTCGATTGACGACGTGAGGATCCGCCGTGAAGTGCACACCGTTGCGCTTCAGGTGGGCGAACACACCATGGAGATCCTTCACGTCGAAGTAGATCGCCGAGCCGCGCTGTGGCTTCTGATCGGGTGGCATGACTCCGATAAGTAGGCGGACACCGCCGCACATGAAGAAAGCCATTTGTGGCGGTGCCGCGAACAAAAATCGAAGCCCCAGGACGTCACGATAGAAAGCCACGCCGCGATCGAAATCGTCGACAGGAATGAGGAGTTGCCCGATGGTTGCGTCGCCAAGATCCATTTCACCCTCCTGAATAATGCGATCCGCATTGTGGCGCCCAACGAAACGAGCAAGCCGGAAACCCCGCACGTGGGACGTCCGTCTTGAGCGACAGGTCAGGCAATGGACCGTGCGGCATAGGCGTGCTCCACAACGTTTCCATGTTCTGCGGCGACCTGGTAGGCAGTCGCCGCCGGTCGCCAACTTAGAACCTCCTGCACATTCCTGTTCAAGTACAAAATCGCCGCCCCATCATCGATGGCAACGCGCGGACCCGAAACACCAGCAATCACTTCCTCGTGAAGTCGAACACGGCGATTCGGGTCGCTGCTGTAGTGAACGCAACATCCACCCGGCAGCAGACCCAGGCATTGCAGCGGCTTCAGGCCGGCGCCCCAGTAGGAATCGGTCAGACCCTGTTCGAACCAGCACATTGCGCCCGCGCTCATGCCAGCAAGCACGATACCGCGGCGCCATGCTTCGGCGAGCACGCGATCCAGGCCCCAATCGCGCCACACGGCCAGCGCCGATTTGGTATTGCCGCCGCCGACGAATATCGCGTCCTGGTTTAGAAGTGGTTCCGCGAAGTCCGCCAAGGGGAGGGATGCGCGAAATGGCTTCCGAAAGAAGGCTAAATGCGCAGCCTCGCATCCCAAGGCTTCGAAGGCTGCATAGAATTTTTCGATGTGCTCGACCGAATCACCGCTCGGAGTGGAAATGAAACACACCTTCGGCCTCTCGCGACCGGTCACTTGGGCGATGAGCCGATCGACAGGAGATGGCGCGTCTTCCATCAGGAATCCGCCGCCACCGATTGCGAGAACGCGTGGCGCCATTGCCCGGCGAAACAAGCTAACCAGCGGCCCGCTGCGGGGGCGAAGCCCGCGCGCGCGGGACGACCGCGTGGAGTGACGGGTCAGGTGCAATCCGGATGGTTGCTGTCATGCTCAACGCCCGGGGCCGCGATGGAACAAGCGAACGTTGCGTCTTGCAACCCCTTGGCAGCAGTCAGTCCATCAGCCATTGAGAAAGTAGACGTCTGGCTTATCGACCACGCCCAGCTTCTGCATTGTCTCTCGCAGATCCGCGGACTCTACAAATACCTTCGCGCGGTTGTGGTCCTTTGCCTCGAAGAGAATGAAAACTTCACTCGGGTCGTTGGTACCCCGAAGCAAATGTTTTTCGGCGAGGCCCGCCTCAGCGCGCTTCGGCAAATGAGCATCGTACCCGCGTTTCCATTCCGAAAAGTCCCGAACCTTGTGACGTACGAGCACAAAATTTGCCATAGAAATTCTCCTTGCATTGGACGCAGAGCTGACGTGAACAGGACGCTCTGTTGCCGCCTGACGAAACAAGCCATGCGGCGGCCCGCTGTGCCGGCAAAATTCAGCATGCGGGACCACCGTTTTGAGTGACGGTCTAGGCGTCACTTCGACCTCTGTGCGACACCGACAGAGTTTGCAATCAAGTGGGATCTTTGTCGAACGTTTTCGTGCCTGGCGGCAACTGAACCCACGGGTGCCTGCGGCTCTCGTAGATGGAAATTCGAGGCGCGTACCCGCCGGGTCCAGTTGAGCGGGGTGTTGGGCGCAACGACTCCATGGACAAGGTGCGACTCGGGCTAGCGCTTGCCGCCAGGGGTAGCAAAGTCGACCTCCGCTGCCGTGGCTGTACCATTCGTGCGGCCCGGGTAACTCACCCAAGTCATCGCGAAGTTGAACTCCTGGACGACGCTTGCAGCCTCAATCTTGGATCCGTTTTCCAGTTGAATCGTGCCGGTGGTGTGGGCGTCCTTGATGAGTGTCAGGTCGTAGCCGCGGTCCAGCGCGCCATAGGCGGTGGCGCGAATGCACCAGTTGGTTGCAGCTCCGGCCAACGTGATGTGGGTCGCGCCGAGTTTCGCCAGCTCCTCGTCCAGATCCGTCTGCTCGAACGACGAGTTGAAATGCTTGTGGATCAGTGGCTCTCCGTTCAACGGTGTCAGTTCCGGTACCCACTGCCACTCCGGGCTTCCATAGCGCAAGTCGCCCCCCGAGTGCTGCACCCATAGCACTGGTACGCTCTGGGCCCGAGCTCTATCGACAGCGCAGGACACGTTCTTGATGATCCGCGGAGCCTCCCACGACTCGTCCATCACGCCGACCTGAACGTCGACGACCAGCAGGATTCCCTTAATGCCCTCGCGCACCGTTGCCAAAGCGTCCACCTCTGAGTAGAAAAGCGTTGAATCGAAATTGTAGAGCTATGTTGCGCCTCTTCGTACCGCAGTTGCGCCCTAACGGATCGAGTCAACCGGCGACGCGCTGCGGAGCCAGAACCCACGATGCAGGACGTCCGCGTTGAGCGCAGGGTTGGGCATCAGTTCATCCGGCATGAAATCGCAACGGTTCGCGCCATTCAACTACGCGTCAGAGATCAAGCACGGAATCCAGACCGCGATGCACGCCAACGAGTGTGGAGACCTTCCGAATGGCGAGCAGAGCTCCGTCTGTGTATGGACGCGCGCTGTTCCCGGAATCGTGCCGGATTGTAAGCTTTTGATCCGGCATCCCGAAGATGACCTCTGCGCTGATGACGAAACCGGGCAGACGAATGGAGTGAACCTGAGAGCCGGAGACTGTGGCACCTCGAGTCTCCACAGGCCCGACCGTCTTCGACAGCGAAACCGTTGGCTCAGGGTTGCGCACTTTCGATAACCGAAATGCAAGCTCGCGAGCTGTACCGCTTGGTGCGTCGACCTTGTCGTCGTGCGCGTAATCGATGATCTCCCATTGGGGAATCAGTCGAGCCGCGGTTTCGGCGAACTTCTGGAGAAGCACGACGGTTAAAGCAAAGTTGCCACAGGCGAGCACGCCGAGATTCTGTTCGCGCGCGAACGCATCAATCTCTCGGAAATCATTCTCCGAAAGGCCGGAGGTTCCCACTACGACGTGCGCGCCGTACTCAAGCGCGGCCAGGATATTCGACTTGGCACTATCCGGTTTGGTGTATTCCACAAAGACATCGCATGGAATTGCCAGCGCCTCTACGGCTGATGCGTAAATGCCACCGGCAAGGTGCGGCTCGCCCAGTACGTCACCTAGAGTGCGGCCGGCGTGCTTGCGCGCGACTGCAGCGACGATGGCGATGTCAACGGTCTTGGCAATCGAGCGTGCGAGCTCTGAACCCGCCCAACCGGTGGCGCCCGCCAAACATACTTTGAGCATTACGGAGTTCCCCTTCGGCTCAAGCCAAGCTCTTGACGCCCGACGTACAAATCAACCGGACCAACCGTTGCGGCCGAGGGCCCTCCGGTTGGGGTCCATGTTGAGCGACGGGTTAGGCCGCGACACTTGCACCATTGAATCTAGGCCCCTGTTTGAGTTTTACCGGCACTTCGACCGGCGCGAATGAAGCCTGCGACAAACGCCACCACCGCGCCGAGTGGGCCAATAACAAGGGCGCTGGTCATCGCCGCCTCGACTGAGCGATCGTGCACATTGGACGAGAGCAGACCGAAAAGAAAATAGCTTGCCACCGCGGCGACCAGATAGCCGACGATGGCAAAGAGCAGGGCAATACCGAATCGTTTCATCGAAGCGGCTATTTTGGTTGTGGCGTGACGGCGCTGATCCCCGGCGGCCCGCTGCGCAGCCCCGCATTCGGGACAGCCGCATCGAGCGACGGGTTAGCCACCACGGTCCCTCAGGTTGGAGGGAAGCACAATAAACCCACTCGCTTGTGGAAGAGACTTCATCGCGCGATGCAACGCCTCCGGCGGTGAGACAAGCTTACGAGATGCCAGATCCAGCCACCCGCCGGAACTCGTGACTCTGGCACAGAGTGTCCCATCTTGACGGAGAATTTCATTTCGCAAAGCGAAACGGCTGCCGTCTTCAGAATGGCCGGCGATAGTCAGGGTCACCGTGATCTCCTGCAACAGGCTGATCTCCTTCCGGTATTCCACTTCATCCTTCATGATGACTGGGCCGAGCCTAAGGCGCGAGAATTCTTCAACCGGAAAGCCATTCTCCGAGAAGTACATCATGCGTACGTCGGCAGACTTGTCGAGGAAGGCCGTGTTCCTCATGTGAGAGTTGAAATCCATGTCGGCCCAGCTGGCAAAAAGGGTCTTTGCATACATGTGAAGTCCCGTCATTTCCGTAGGTCGTATACGTGGCGGCTAACGTGTAGCTTCAGGGGCCAGCGACAGCATGCGAAGCGCCGCTGGTCGACGGCCACCTGGAAGCCAAGGTCACGTTTCTTTGCTGGCAAGAGCGTTCTCGATGCGTCGATCTGGTACAAGCCACAGGAATGCAACCAGTACGTAGAGACCTTGGGAGATCCATTGCGACCAGAACGCGGTCGGAATGGCAACTATGTAGATCAAGGGTGATAACTTCCCTTTCCAGTCACTGCCGACAGCCCTCCTCAGGAGGGAATCAGGACCTTGTGATGCAATGATGAATTGCTGCAGGATCCAGTACGCAACCGCGGCCATCAGTAGAACTGCACCGTAAGCCGCCGATGGCGCCGCCGCGAAATGGTTCTCCCCCATCCAACCCGTGGCGAAGGGAAACAGCGACAGCCAGAACAACAGATGCAGGTTGGCCCAAAGTATTGGTCCCGTCACCTGGTGAGACGCCTGCAGCATATGGTGGTGGTTGTTCCAGTAGATGCCGACGTAGACGAAGCTCAGCACATAGCTCAAGAACACCGGGATCAATGGCACCAGAGCGTCGATGCTCTCGCCGTGCGGCACCTTCAACTCCAAGACCATGATGGTGATTATGATGGCGATCACGCCATCGCTGAATGCTTCGATCCGACTCTTGCCCATTGAGGCCTCGCGCTTGCTCAAAGCAACTTCCAGTTCACAATGACCGCTACTGCAGCGGGAAGCAGGAATATCAAGAGGAAGATCGGTAGCTCTTCCTGGAACGAGTAGCCAGCCTGCGATACGCCAATCCACATATTCGAAGCGGCCGCCAAAAACCAGATGGCGATAAACGCCACCGTGGCTACGGTCATGGATGAAGTGTCGGTCTTGGGCAAGAACTTCACAACTCCAAGGCAGACCCCCCAAAGTACAAAGCCTCCTAAAATGATGATTACGGTGCGCATTGCGCTCTCCTCCGGTTGCTAGTTCGCGATTGGCGCCGTGATTCCAGAAACTCAACGAATGGACTAACCGGCGGCCCGCCGCTTGGGGCGCGGCGCTGCATGCGAGACGTGCGCGTTGAGCGACGGGACAGGCACCGATGTGCCATGTGGTCGCGACAGAGCTGCGAAGGAATGGCGCACGATAAACATGGATTGGACTAGGGCAGCCGCACGACCGCGGGGCGCTGTGGTGTAGCCACTTCATGATAGATGTCGTCGAAGTATTGCACCAGCTCCGACTCGGAAATTGACTCGGGGATGGAAATATTCACGAGCGATCGCTTTCCGTCCGAAGCAAGCAAGTAGGTTCGCCAGGCTCCTTCGACCCGCTCGACGAGCATCCGCTTGCCGAAAACGTCGAGCTTCACAGAGGAGGACATTGCGGGGCCCGACGAAGCAATCCAATCAGCGGCCCGTTACGGGGGTGCAACCCCGCATGAGGGACTTCCGCGTTGAGCGACGGGCCAGGCATCAGTTGGTCGCGACCAGGAAACATGGATTCATTGATCCTCAGCCCTTCGTTTGACGTTGCCGCAAAGAGAGGACAAATGCCAAGACCATGAGTCCGAAGATTGCCCAGTTGACGGCGCCTCCAGCGGAGCCACCGGAGCGAACGATAGGTATGGCTGCCGTGATGCCCTTGCGGGCGGCATATTCGAGTATGAGCAGCAATGCGAAGACCGGCACGAGCGCCTGGTACCTGAAAACGATCATGGCGCCAAGCAGGCAGATCAGGATCTGAGTAACGCCAAGAGCGCCAAACAGCGCGAGTACGGTCAGGGCTCCTGATGGCGTGTATGTGTCGATAGGGATGCCATCTGCGACAGAAGCTGCGTAATGGCCATTGAAGATGGCGCCGAATGCAATGGCGAGCTTCAGAAAGAGTATGAACCCGAGGAGCCACGGCGCAATCCGGCCGCCTCGATAAGTGAAGTCTGCCGCTGAAGGTAGAAGTCGTTTCAGCATCCTGAGCTCCGGGCGGGTGGATCAGCCGCGCCTTCTGAGGCCTAACCTGCTAACGGACCGGCGGGCCGCGCCGATGCTCGACAAGTTTAATGCATGAATCGGCGCGACCGGTTGACCGCCGGGTTAGGCGGCATTTCGCCATGCGGGACGTGCATGTGCCATCTGAATGAGGAAATACGCAGCCGCAATCCACAGGACCGCAACCGTCATCCAAGCCACCATCGAAGTGCTAAGCGCAAAAGGACTCGTCGCGCCCGGGACGGCCGATGGAACCATGTCCTTGGTGTTATTGACCGATGCATGCAGGAGCATGACAAGGAGCAGTCTTCCATTGGTCCGCCAATACAACCACGCCGCTGCGACGGACAGCGCGGTCACCTGCAGCATGAATAGCGGAAACGATTGTCCAAACGTGTCGCTCGCTGGAACAAAGAACAGTGGCAGGTGCCAGCCGGCCCAAATGATGCCCAGGATGACACTGGCAGGGGCGAGGCCGAAGTGGTCCGACATGCGCGGAAGAGCATAACCGCGCCATCCGATTTCTTCGCCCGCTTGCGCCCAAGTCGAGACCGCGATCGCCGCTGCCATGAGGTACCACTCCTCTTGACCGAAGCGGGGCCATTCGCCGGTCGCGATGCGATGCGTGAGGGCGACCCATAGCTTCACGGCCGGCATGTAGCCCAGGGCAAATGCGTACCAACGCGCGCGGACGCTAAACGCGAAGACTCGGCGGAGCAACGCGCGCGTCGCTGCGCGTCCCTCGGTTCGCTCCGTAAGTGCGACAGCAACCAGAGCCGGTGCGAATGTGCCGAGCAGGAACACTGCGCCGGCAAGGGCTGCGAGTGCGGGGGTAGCCGGTTCACTCCGGCGCGCTATTGCACTTGCCACAGTCCAGCAGGTCCACGTTGCGGCATAGGTGAGCAAGAGAAACGCAAGAAGTGGATGCGTCATAGTTCCAGTTCGCGATTGTCATGCATGACCGGCATCGACATCATCGAATTTCGCCGTTGCAATCTCGAAATGTGGATCTGCGCCCGCATAACAAAACAAGCTAACCGTCGGCAGGCTGCGGAGGCGAAGCCCCGCATTCGGTAGGTCCGCAATGAACGCAGGGTCAGCTGTCACAGCCTCTCGCCGGATGGCAGGTCAGGATCACCTGTGGGACCAACCGGTTTGAACAAACTGATATTCGTGGGCTGGAAGCCAAGTTTGGAATAAAGGGCCTGGGCCTGTGTGTTGCGTCCGAAGACATGCAATGCAATTCCGGACAAGTCTAGCCTTCGAACCTCGTCTTCCAGGGCAAGGAAGGCGCGAAACGCGTGACCTCTGCGCTGGCATTCTGGCCGGACACCGACATCAAATACGTAGGCAATTCGGGCATCGAACTTGGTCTTCACGGCGAACCAGAGCACACCTACTGCCTCGGATTGGGAATCAACAATCGTGAAGAGGTAGTTGTCGGGCGTTTCGAGGCCCCGCGGAAGCAGCTCATCGAATTCTTTCTTCGACAGCTCAAGCGATGCTGCTTCCGACCACTGTCCAGATGCCACCTTGTCTGCGGCGTAGGCGGGGACCGTCGCTGCAACCCACGCGGTGTACTCGGACTCCGTCATTGGGCGAAGGACCGACATGATTTCTCCTTCAGGTGCCCTGCGACTCACGCTAACCTGCGGCGTGCTGCGTCGGCACAGCCCACACCCGCGGGACGTTCGTGTTGAGCGACGGATTAGGCGGCATACTTGTCATTGAATTACCTCGTCCGCGCGCAGCAACAGCGATTGCGGGATTGTGAGCCCAAGCGCCTTGGCGGTCTCGAGGTTGATCACAAGCGCGAACTTGGCCGGTTGTTCCACAGGAAGCTCGCCAGGGTTCGCGCCCTTGAAGATTTTGTCGACGAAACTTGCGAATCGGAAGTAAAGGTCAGGATAGTTCACCGCGTAGGCTATCAATCCCCCAGCTTCGACGAACTCGCGGGCAGGATATGCAGCAGGCAGCCTCTTACGGGCCACCAAGTCGACGATCATTTGTTGATGCATTTGGGTGAGACCATCTGCCCCAATGAGAATCGCGTCGACATGCTGTCGGACTGCCAGTTCGAATGCACGGCCCAGATCGCCCTGGCTCCGCACGTCAAGAAGTTCGGCTTGGAGGCCCAGTGATCGGGCTGCCGTCTTTGTCTCTTCCCATTCGGGTGGGGCAGCCGGATTGCCCATGTTGTGAAGCAACGCAACCCGCGAGAGATTCGGAACCAGCTCTTTGAGGAGTTCAATCCGTTTCGCAGTCAACTCAGTGCTGAAGGTAGTCACCCCCGTAATATTGCCCCCCGGGCGCGCGAAGCTCGCCACAATGGCGCGCGGGTCGCCCATCGTCGCCATAACCACTGGTATTGTTACGGTCGCGCTTTTGGCCGCCTTGGCCGCAGGGGTCCCCCTGGTGACGATCAGATCGACCTTGAGACGTACAAGTTCGGACGCGAGGTCCGGAAACCGTTCGGCGCGACCATCTGCCGATCGATAGTCAATGATCAAGTTTCGCCCTTCGACGTAGCCGAGGTCCCGCAACCCCCTGCGCAGGGCTTCGAGGTTGGCGGCGTTCTGTGCGGCCGGAATCGCTTCAAGAATACCGATGCGATAGACCTTCCCCGCTTGTTGCGCGCGTACAGCAAGCGGCGTGAAGAGGAGACCACCGGCAATCCCGACGATGAGCGTTCGCCGATCCATCGCTGAATCATCTCGTTGACGAATGACAGTCCGGCAATAATATGCCTGGGTACGATTGAATGCCCACTCGTCGCCGAAATTGGCCGCTCGCCGTTGGGCCACCGCCTGACGAAGTACGCTAACCGGCGGCGTGCTGCGTCGGCACAGCCCACACCCGCGGGACGTCCGCGTTGGGCGACAGTTTAGGCGGCGCGCATGCGTTGATGACTGGACTGTTCGCTGGGTAAGGACCCGGCAACGGCAGATCATCTTCGACTTACAAGCGCTTCCCCTTTGGTCCCCTCGCCAGCGCCTTCGCCAGGTTCTGCTTCACTCTAAGCTTCACAACCCTTTCGATCAAGGCGTAGGGGATCGGTTGATCGAGTGGAAATCGAAGATTGCCCTTCTCCCCCGCATAGCTCGCAACCGCCTTCTCCATTCTGGCATTGCCCCTTACCGGTGGATAGAAGCCGATGTGATTCTTGAAGGCGGCGAAATACACCAAAGCACCGTTTAGCGTGAATGCCGGAATCTGATAGCTGATTGTTTCCTGCGCGCTGGGCGCAGCGTTGGTGATCGTCAAACGCACCCTCTCGAGAATCGCCTGGACCTCGGGAGGAAACGTTGCGATGTATTCGTCGATGCTGTTTGGCGCTATGCGGGCAGTTGCCATGAACGCTCCTGCGTGGATTCCGATGGGCTACGCGCCCTTTGAGATTCAAGCTGACCGGCGGTTTGCCGCGCCGGTGCCGGTCGAGTTGAACTCGCATGCTTGCCCGTCCGGATGAGCGCGTGGTTGGACCGCACTTCAGCAAGGCTGCTGCAAATTGGAAGGCGGGCACGATTCGTTAGTGTGTCAGTACCTGGATTTCATGAATTCGATCCCCGGTTGGAGCAGGCGCCGCCAGGCGGTTTCGGTTTGCCTGTCGAACATCGGATCGAATTCCTTTACGGCCAGCACCAGCTGGTCAAGCCACAGATCATAAAGTTCTGGTTTGATATCCAGCTCCGCCCTGCTGTGGCGCTTGGCGAGTTGTTCGAGGTGGGCAACTCGTTCCGACTGATCGCTGGCCAGCATGATTATGTACAACGATGTCTTGAGCAGTTTTGCCTGAATTCGCAGGTCAGTGTGTTCGAATTTCTTTTCCACTGTGTCGGAGGAAGCGAGGAACCGGGTGTAAAAGCGGTTCAGGAAGTCGGGCGTCAAGGAACACCGCTCAATGCTGTCATTGAATAGTTCGATGTCCTTCTCATTCATATCAAGAAGCGTCGGGGCTAGGTTGTGCAGTTTTTCCGGGCCAGCGCCGAAGTACGCCCGCCGGACAGCGTTCGAATGTGCGCGGGGTTGGGCCACGCAAACAGGCCTGGCGCCGAAATGCAACGAAGGCACAATACGCCGACCCGCGCCGAAGCCGCAAGCGGTGGCCGACCAACCGTTGCCGTGCCCATGCGCGCGAACAAAGGGCCGCATGCCAGCCCATGCGGTTGAGCGCAGGGCTAAGCTGCACGCGCGCGGTCTTTCTCAATAGCCATGAGTAGCGCCGGACCATCCGGCGTAACAATCTTCCTGACTACATTGAAGCCGACTTTCTCGTAACAGCGGATAGCACGACCATTCGCAGGATTTGGATCTGTCTGTACCCTCGTCACGTTCGCATCTTCGAAGAGCTTCCGAACGAATGCTTTGACCATTTGAGTTCCAAGCCCTTGTCCAAGTTTGTCTCCACCGCCAAGAAACTGATCGATGCCGCGGACACCAGGGTCTGTCTCGTCTTTCCACCATCCGTTGCCGCAGGCAAGCGCGACGTAGGTCTGGATGAACCCAATTGACTCACCTTCCAGTATGGCGATATAACCCTTGACCGCGGAACTCTCTTCCAATCGGGGCAGGTATTTGCGTTTGGTCTCGGCGAGACTCGCGGCGGCATCGCGGCTACCCCACCACTGCGCAACGTGTGGCCGCTGAATCCACTCGTGCAATAAAGGTATGTCTGTCGCAACCATGGGATGGAAGCTGAAGTTGACCGTCCACTCGATCATAGGCTTGGCACTCACTCCGGTGAACACCAGGTAACCGCAGGCTTGGGCCGAGGACTGCCGAGCGGTTGCTCGGCGGGATGGCCGACGATTATTGCGACAACAGGTTCGAAGCCTTGGGGTAGTCCAAGTTCTTCCGCAATTCCTGTGCTGTGAAGCCAGGGCATAGGCGCGCCAACCCAGCAGGAACCCAATGAGCGGGCATGCGCCGCAAGCATGAAGTTCTGCGCGGCGCGACAGCAATCAAACGGTGTTTCCGGGTTGCCCTTTCGAGCGCAAAACAGGACCAGCGCAGGGGCGCCCCAGAAGACCGTGAAATCTGGCCGTTCAGTCCAGGTCCACGGACGGCCTTCAGGTTGATGATCGTCGGCATACCGCTTGGCGCGGTTGCCATAGTTTGCTAGGCGCTCAACACCTTCGATCACGCACAGGGCCCAGGGGATTGTTCCGCTTATGGGTGGCGTGGGCGCCTGCACAGCGGCGTACAGCAGCTCTTCCAACAGGGCTCGGTCGACAGGATCGGGACGGTACTTGCGGATGGACCGCCTGGAGTGAATGGCTTCGAATACATCCACGACGCCTCCGTTGCATGAATAGGTGATGTCTAACCAAGCAAGCTTATCGGTGGGCCGCGCAGGTGCGACGAGCGAGTATCCATATACCGGCCCGTCCGGTTGAGCAAAGGGTTAGGCCTAGTCATAGGCGGACACCTCAATGAGATTTTGGTCGGGGTCCCTGAAATAAACCGATTGAATTGGACCCGCGGCTCCGGTTCGGTTGACCGGTCCTTCAAGAATTGGGACTTCACACCTGGTGAGATGCGCGAACACCTCCGACAGAGGTATCGCGGAAATTAGGCAGATATCGGCAGACCCAGGTGTCGGGTGCCTCGCTTTCGGCTCGAACTCAAGTCCTGCTTGATGAAGATTGATCTTCTGGGCACCGAAAGATAGTGCCTTACGCCCGGCCCCGAAAGTCACAACGTCCATTCCGAGTACACGCGAGTAGAACGCGCAGCTGGATTCGATGCTTCGAACTGTCAGAACCAGATGGTCGATTCGGTCAATCCTCATTTCTTGTTCCGGCGCCCTCGCGCAAGGCCTATCGTGAAAGGTAACTGACGCACCGCGAACACGCATGCCAGGTTGAAGGAACGAATCGGCGCGTCCGGTTGACCGCACAGTCAGGCTTCGACCTCTCGTCGGATGATCGAATATTCCATTCGGTACATTGCACCGATAACCCCTGTAGCACCATGTCTTTCAAGTTGCGCGCGGCCAAGGTCGACTTGCATGAGACTTGCCAAGGCGTCTTGACTGTATCCCGTGACCAACAACGCCCAGTCAACCCTGGCGTCAGCACCTCGAATTCGTTGTTCGTTTGTCATCTGCGGTGTCAAAGCCCCCACAAACAGATGAACGCTGCCGATCCCGCGTCTTGAAGGAAGTTGGGGAAGAATGTCCTGGAGCAGCCACTTGCGCAGTGAAGGCCCCGTTTCCTTTGCTGGGCTGAAACGTATCAATAAACTGGCATGACCCATGCCAAAACCGAAACTCCCCGCCACGGAACAGAAGCCTCTGGCCATGTCCCGATAGTTGGGCATCATTTTCGAAGTCCATGGACTTGGATTGTTCAATCGCTCAAGATAGGCGTCGGACGACAAGGTAGCGAGTTGTTCGACCTCATACATTACGAAGTATCTGGGCTGCCCATTTGGCGCCACGCACCGAGTTCCACGGAGGAAGCCTGGAATAGAAAGCCTCTCCGGAAGATGCTCGTGCGTATGCCACTCGTCGTGTTCGGGAATTGCGTCCTGAACGACATCGAACAACAGAAGCATTGCGGCTTGTCCGAGCAGGGGCATTGGGCAAGAAAGTGATGGCTAACGAAGCAAGCTAGCCGGCGGCCCGCTGAGGCGGCGCAGCCCACTCACGCGGGACGTCCGCATTGGGCGAAGGGCTGGGCGTTTTCATGACAGGGCGATTCGGTACCTCAGGGCCAGCTTGCTTCCGAATTGGGGTGGCTCGGTGAATTGCGCTACCAGCGTGCCTCCATTCGCCAAGATCACGCGCTGCGACGCAACATTCTTGGGATCCGTGCTGATTTCGACATATGGCAGCCCTTCGGCAGCCGCCTCCGGAAGCAATAGTTGCAGCGCGCGCGTAGCGTATCCCTTGCCTTGCTTCCACGGTACCACCGCATACCCAATATGGCCTAAGCAGTGAGGCGGAAGCGCTGTTGTTCCAGGCTGCCAGCGAAAACTAATGCTTCCCGCGAACTCGCCGTCCCATAACCAACGGCGATAGCCAGGAATTCTGGCAACGACCGATCCGTCAGGAAGCTTTGTCGGCGCGCCTTTCGCCTCTCTATCTTCCAGGCTCGCGATGAATGCCTCGGCATCCGACTCGATCTTTACCAATTCTTCTTGAGCGGCAACTATTCCGCGGACGGTATCGGCGGACCATCCTCGTGTAAGGGCTGCGACATAGCTTGCAAGATGGTTTTGCGTAGGACGGACGAGTTCCATGGCGGAGTTTAAGACGCCTAATGAACCAAGTTAACCGGCGGCCTGCTGGGGGGGGCGAAGCCCCGCACGCGGAACGTCCGTTTGGAGCGACGGGTTAGCTGTCAGTCGTAGTGGGATTTGGCTCATTTGGGTTCGGCAGTTGACAACCACCAGCCGGCGCCCACACACCAAGACGTATTATCGGGTCTCGTATCTCGGCGCAAGGACTTCACAGCCTTGATCGATTGAGTTTCAAGGGCGGCAGTGAGTGCCTTGGAGGTGGCGTCGTCTCGAGCGCCAATGCAAGGAATGAACGAAGCCCGCGTGACGATGGACGCTGCGTAACTCGCGGCGTTGCGGCGCGTTACCAAAAGCATGCCGCCAAACCCCTCGTTTGGCGTGAGCGGGAACATAAGGCGCCCTCCATCGTTCAGCGCGTTCAGCCAGGAGGCGAGCGGGTGCGTGGCACCGGCGTTGACATAGATGACATCCGTAGCGGGTAGCACCGTTTCGGATGCCGAGGCGCCTATGACTTTGACGTTTGGCAGAGGGAGGAGGTTTGAGCGTGCTTGTTCTGCGAGATCACGTTCAATTTCATATGCAACAATGTCTCCCGTGCCACCGACCAGTGCCGCGAGAATTGCGGTGTAGTACCCGCTGCCCGCGCCAATATGTATGACCGACTCACCGACGGTTGGTGCGCAAGCAGCAAGACAGCGGGCGTGCAAGGTCGGCTGCCCATTGTTAATGCCCCTGTCAGTGGCGAGACCGACAAGAACATCTTGATAGAGCAATCTTGGGTCATCGGACAAGGTCGGTATGTAACCTGACCCGACAAATATGGGCCAAGGGCCCTTTCCCACAAAGCGCTCACGTTCGGTTGCGGCGAAAGCGGCAATCAACTCCCCGCTCGACGAGCCGACACTTTTCACGATGAAGTTTGCGTAGAAGTCGCGATAGTCTTGGATGGATTTCAAGCGTGGACTCGCGGTGCCGGTATCGAGTGATAGCTAACGAAGCAAGCCAACCGGCGGCCCGCGGCGGGAGCGAAGCCCCGAATGCGGGACGTCCGCGTGGAGCGACGAGTCAGGCAGCCGATTGCAACGATGCAAGTTGCTCATAAATAAGCTCCGCTGTAGCGGACGACTTCAGCCATGCGCCGTGCGCATTTTCTGCCGCGAGCCGCGCACCTAACTCGGAACCTTTCGGGTGGTAGCCCGCCCAATGTTCCCGCCAGCGATGATGCCCGGTGCGGATTCGGAACTCAACTACCAAGGCGACGACGGCCAGCTCCAATTCGCGAATGCTCGGCGGATGGACCGAACAGGGGAACTCACGCATGAAGTCGTTTGCCGCGAGAAATGTCGTGGAACCCGCGCTTGGATCGAGCGCCGCAAAGTGGACGGCTCGAAGTTGGCACATCCGTATGGCCCCAGTGCACATGGGACATGGTTCCAGAATGGAAAAGAGCTCCAGGGTCGAGCGATCAACACCCGTTGGGATTTGCGAGAGCGCCGACAACTCAGCATGAGCTAGACGGCTGCTGGAGAAATCGCTGGCTCCGCGGGAAATGATGCCTCCGCCGTCGTCGACCACTACGGCTCCAATGGGCGCAGACCCACGCTGCAAATAGGCAACAATCGCCAACTCGAAAGCGGTCTGCCATGGTTTCGTCAGGAAGCGCCAACGAGACACAGGTTCGGACGCCTAACGAAACAAGCTTGCCGGCAGACCGCTGCGGCGGCGAAGCCGCGCATGCGGGCCAACCGCGTTGAGCGACGGTTTAGCCCCCACAATCGTCAGACCGATAGACTTTGGCAGCGTCAAAATGTTCAATGGATGAATGGCACCAATGCTGCAACACGCTGAGAGTAGGTCTGATATTGCTCTCCAAACTGCTGGCGCATCCAGCGCTCTTCGAACCGCAACTTGCGCCATAGAGCGACTGACGCCAGGGCAAAGGCAAGAACTCCTCGCCATTCGCCGCGTGCCATTGCGGAACCAAGAAAGGCAAGCAATAGACCGGTGTAGATTGGGTGACGAACAAGTGCGTAGGGCCCGCTAGTGATGAGCTCGTGACCCTCCTTGATCGTGACGATACCGCTCCAGTTCTTGCCAAGGTGCAGGCGCGCCCAAACGGCAAAGAGAAGGCCGCTGGCAGTAAGCGCTGACCCAATCCAAAACGGCCACGCTGCCAATGGCAGAATGCGCTCGCCAAGGACAGCAATCGGCATACCTGGAACCCAAAGAAGGTATACGGCGACTACCAGCGGAATGACGTGCATAAGCCGGGACGTCCAAGGCTCGCGCCGCACCGTGGACTTGACGTTGCGAGACAGGGCAAACCAATAGATCGCCCAGCTCAGCCACATGGCGGGGAAGACATAGCGATAGACGTAGGACATCGGCAGTCCAAGGGGGGCTAACGAAACAAGCTGAACGGCGGCTCGCTGCGTGGGCGCAACTCCGCATGCGGGACGTCTGTATTGAGCGACATGTCAGGCATGGCCACGTTCGACAAAGGTAATGAGGTTGCCGTCAGGATCGAGAATGCCGAACTCACGAGAGCCCCACGGTTTGTGTTCGATCGACGCGTTCGGATGTACGACACCCAGAGGCGCCAGCTCGGCGAACAACGCACCAATACCGCTCACGTAAACACGACAGCTGGTGTTCTCCGCAATGTTCTTGTCGGAACACGCCCAAAAATGGATTCGAATTGAGTCGCGTGTGACGATACCCCAAACGCCAGGCTCGACATGGACGCGCGCGAAGCCCAGGCGCGAACAATAGAAGGTAACGGTGCGCTCAATGTCCAGTGAAGCAAGCACCGGGTCAGCACTGTTCAGAGTTGGCACGATGACCGAGGCTCCCCGATGTCTCGCTACGCCTGACGAAACAGGTTAACCGGCGGCCCGGTGAAGCGGCGCAGTCCGCACATGCGAGACGTCCGCGTCGAGCGACATGTCAGGCCGCACACCATAGGACACTTCACCATCATTTGGGGTTTCGGACTTCGATGAGTTGTGCCTTAGTCGATCCCCTCGACAATCCGTAAGTCCCGATCAACTGCATCGCCCAATACGTGGAGTGCTTCCTGATACGCCGGACTGTCGTGTGCGGCGACCGCTTGTGCGACGCTGTCGAACTCGACCAGAACGGTGCGTTGGCTGAGGCCGCCTTCATACACCTGGACCGGGAGCCCTCGGGCGAGGATGCGCGCGCCGGCTTTCTGGAGCGCGGGAGCGGCAAGCCTGGCATAGGCGGCGAGAGCCTCAGGGTCGTGAATAGAACGATACGCGGCAATCCAGTACGCTTTGGGCATGGGAAGAATGATCGTTGTGGTTGAGGGAGGTTACGCTTGCTCGGCTCGCGTTAGCAATTTTGCAACATAAAGCGGGACGATGCCGAGATCGACTGACGAATCAAGCTGACCGGCGGCCTACCGCGCGGACGTAGCCCCGCATGCGGGGCGTCCGCATTGAGCGACGGGTTAAGGCGCAGCGGCCGCGCCGTTGAGGACGCCAACACTGCCATGGCTATTTGCACCATTGCTTCTCGCACGGGATGCCATCGTTGTTGCCATCCATTCTTGTGCCGGGGCAATTTTGGAGGAAGTACGTGGCCTCTGCGCAGGACGTCATCTGGGAACAATAAATGCGACCGTCGCATTTGAACGCGGCCCCTGGAGCAGTAACTGTCCGCGATTTAACAAGTGGTGCCCGCGACTCGCCCGCTTCGAGGTAGTGCGTGCGCCGCTGATATTGGGAATAGCCATACCAACCGAGAGCGAGAAGAACGATGATGGCGACCACACTTCTCACCGCGACGACGCCTCCATTGCGGCCCAACGATCAAGGTGAGAGGCGCGCCGCAACCATGGTTCCGAAGAAGCACGTCCGAACCGGCGCGTCCGTTTGACCATCGGGTCAGGTATCGACATTTTTCGATGCGACTGCGCTCAATGGCGAGTATCACCTTTGGCGCTACTTGATGGTAGTTGCTTGCGACCAGATAGCATGCCATGAACCGCCGGATAATTCGTAAGCATCGGTGTGCCAGCATTTGAAAGGCGTTCCCTGCCCCTTTCCAGCATCAAGTTCAATCGTCGCTTTGTACCTGACGATAGCCATGGTTTCAGATAGCCTCACGTCCATTTCCTCAGGTACCCATTGGAGATAGATCAGTTCACCCGCGGCAATTTTTCCGAGGTATCGCTCGCGTGTAAACGACGTTCCCGACGGCGTTATCAGTTGGTATTCGGCGGAATGGAGTTTCCAGGCAAGCTCCATATTTCTTGCAACGAGCGCGCGCACTCGTGATCGTTCGATCTGGCGAATGTGATCGGGCGACAGCAGGGACCGAGGAATGGAATTTTGTGATTCAGGCATGTCGCGTGTCTCGCGGACTGATTTTCGATGCTTTACGTTAGACATGAGCGGACGACAGGCGGCGCAGCTGCTTGGGGGTCCGTTCGTCGGAATGGTTGGTCGTCAACGTGACATTCGTCCGAGTGCTGTTCAGCTGACCGCAACGAAAACGAGCTCGGCGTCCCTGTCAGTCGCTTCATTGTCGGTGAAGCCACCGTACGTGTGCAGTTTTTGGAAGCCGGCCACCTGCAGCATGAGCAGCAATTCCTGCGCGAAATACAAACTGCCGCGAAGCAACGAGGACTCTGCTCCAATTTGCCTCCCGTCGCGCCACTTCTCGATACTCATCTCGCGGGTGAAGGTCTGGTCCAGTCGGTTGACCTCGATCGTTCGGATGCGAAGGCGAAATTCCGTGCCATCGGGTGAGACGCGTGCGATGGGTACGTCGGGCCAGTCAGCAGGCAGGCGTTTTCGGCCATCATTTGTCCACAGCTCCCATTCCGCTTTGTATGCGTACTCCATGCCGACATTGAAGATCAACGCGCCACCCGGAATCAGGTGCTCGCGGCAGCGGCGAAACATGGAAAGGTCATTCAGCCTGCTACCACTCAGGCCGAGCGAATCGCAGATGAGGATCGTCCCGTATCGGCGCGACAGGGCCAGTTCGTGCATTGGTTGCACGACAAGATTCGGCAAGAATCCGTGCGCGGAAGCGGCCTCTCGAGCGCCACGGATCATGTCACCGGAGATGTCGACCCCATCGGCGTCAACGCCCGCGATCAGGAGCCTGGTGAGAATGCGGCCGTTTCCGCACGCCAGATCGAGGACTGGCTGACCGAATTGGCCTATCAGCTTCAGTAGCTGTGGCACCTCGGGCGCTTCGGTTTTGAACCCTGCCCAGTACTCGGCCATCAGTCCGTAGTGCCATACCAGAGGCAGATCGTTCATTTCACGCGCAATTGTGTCGGTGGTGGAAATGACGCACAGCGGATCAAGCTGACCGGCGGCCAGCGGCGGGGCAAAGCGCCGCGTGGGGGATGTCCGTGTCGAGCGACGGGTTGGGTGGCATGGCGTACGGGATTTGGCATTATGTGTACGAGGCAGGCCGTTTGGCAAAACGCTCCACGCATGAAAGCGAGCAAAACCAGTACTTCCTGTTGTTGAAGACCAGATCTCCGACGGCGCGCTGCTTGTCGACCTGCATCTTGCAGACTGGATCAATTGCGTACTGGCGCGAAGAGCCGGACAGAACTATTTCATACAGTTCCATCGGGTCAGGTAAGTTCCTGAGCGAGACTTGGCCCTGGGGCTTGATTTCGACATCGAGAACATCCGCTCGACCGAGGGTCTCGGCAACACACTGCGTGCATAGGATTTGTCCACCTGTTGCCTGCGCAGCTACGCGAGCAGCAATATTGATCGTTGAACCAAAGTGACGGTCGCCACGATATAGCGCGGAGCCATGATGCAATCCGGCGCGGACAACAGGGAAGTGCTGACGATCGGCGATCGAATTGTAGAGCGCCAATAGTGCATTCTTGGCAATGATTGGATCTGAAAATACAAAGAATGCGCAATCTCCCACCAGCGATTGGAGCTTCCCCAAAGGTTCGACCGAAGCTCGAATCAAATTAGCAAAGTCATCTACGAGGTCAGCAGCGGCCAGTTCGCCGTGGGTGTCGGTCAGGGCGGTATACCCCGCTATGTCGACGAAGCAAAAAGTCGCTTCGATGATTGTGCCGTCGTTCATGTGAGCACCTTGATGTCTAACGATATGAGCTGACCGGCAGTCCGCTGCCGGCGCGAAGCCCCGCATGCGGGTAGTCCGCGTTGAGCGACGAGTCCGGCGGCATGGCGATGAATCCTTTGGAAGATAATGGCAATGGGGAGAGCTTGCGGCGAGGATTCCCTGAGGCATCCGAATTCGATACGCTGCGGACCTTCGTTTTTTTCCAAAGCGGACGATGAATGCAACATTCCAGCGGCCGCCGCGCAGGATCGCTCAACCGCAACAAGACTTCCGGAGTGCTCAATTATTGGATCACCTCGTCCGCGCGCACGAGGAGCGACTGGGGAATGGTCAGGCCGAGCGCCTTCGCTGTCTTCAAATTGATGACGAGCTCGAATCTCGTTGGCTGTTCGACCGGCAGGTCGGCGGGCTTGGCACCCTTGAGAATCTTGTCCACGTACCCGGCCGCCATGACATAGTGTTCGGCAAGTAGGGGACCATAGGCGACCAGGCCGCCGGCCCTGGACAAGTCGGGGACATCGTAGCTTGCCGGCAGACGGGCGTTTGCCACAAAGGCGAACACTTCGGCGCGGTGTTCACCGATGAACGGATCGCCCATGACCAGAAGCGCGTCCGGTCGCGTGTCGCGGATCATCGAAAATGCGTTCGGAAAATCCTCCGTCCTGGCTACCTCGGCGACGGAGATGCTGACATTGAACTTGCGGCCTGCTTCCATCGCGTCCGTAACGAACTTGTGTACGTTGGCGTTGGATGGGTTCAACAGGATGACGAGCTTGGCGGCACGCGGCACGAGTTCACGCACCAGCTCGACCTGCTTGACCCCATAGGAAAGATTCGTGGTTCCGGTGACATTGCCGCCCGGCCGAGCGAGGCTTGCGATCAGACCGGCACCGACCGGATCGCCCGCGTGCAGCATCACTATCGGAATCGTGCTGGTCGCTTGTCGCGCGGCCCTGCTGGCCGTTACTCCTGGCGTAACTATGATATCGACCCTGCTTGCCACGAGTCCGCGTGCAAGCTCGCCCAAACGTTCCGTATGGCCTTCTGCAGAACGGTCCTCGGTCACGATGTTTTTCCCTTCGACATAGCCAAGCGCGGCCAATCGCTGGCTAAACACCGTACGATTTCGCGCGTTCGACGGTGTGTCCATCGAGCTGAACCAAAGGACGCCAATGCGCGGAATCTTCGACTTGGGCTGTCCGCGGCTGAGCCGGGGCGCAAGGAGCAAGCCTAAGCTTCCTGCCAGTAGAACTCCGCGGCGCGTAATCACTGAATCACCTCGTCCGCCCGTGCCAACACCGATTGTGGAATGGTAAGGCCGAGCTGTTTGGCAGTTCTCAGGTTAATCACCAGCTCGAACTTCGTCGGCTGCTCGACGGGCAGGTCGCCGGGCTTGGCGCCTTTGAGGATCCTGTCCACGTAGGTCGCGGAGCGCCGATGCATATCAGCAAGGTCCGGTCCATAAGAAATAAGTCCCCCGGCATCGACATACTCCCGGAATGAAAACACGGTTGGAAGCCGATTCTTTGCTGCCAGGTTCACGAGCCGTTTTCGCTCACTTTGGAACACTGGGGTTGATAGCACAGTCAGGGCGCCCATTCGCGCGTTTGTCATCTGCGCAAATGCGCTGTCGAAGTCCTCCGCACCTCGCGCCTCGACGACTTGAAGCTGCATCCCCAGAGCACGTGCCGCGACTTCTGCTCCCTTCAGGATGTCCTTTTCCGTGCGTTCCGGAACGGCACCTGGTTGCGAGAGGACAGCGACCCTGCTGACCCCCGGGACGGCCTGTTTTAGCAGTTCCAGACACTTGCTGACGAGCTCGGGGAAGAGCAGGGACAACCCTGTGACGTTGGCACCCGGCCGCGCAAGACTGGTGACTAGTCCGCTGGTCACCGGATCGCCAACAGCAACGATGACAATGGGCAGGGTTCTGGTTGCTTGCTGCGCGGCCAGCGCGGCGAGTGTGCCTCCGCCGGACACAATGACATCAACCTTGAGCGCAACCAGTTCGGTCGCGAGTGCCGGGAGCCGTTCGGACTTTCCCTCTGCCGATCGGAATTCGATCAGAAGGTTGCGACCTTCGACATAACCGAGGTCGCCCAGTCCTTGACGGAAGGCCTCAACCAGACGTGGGTTCACGGCCGCCGCGTTCGGGCTCAGGTAGCCTATTCGAGCGGTCTTGGCCGCTTGCTGTGCCTTGGCGGCGAGCGGTACGGCAAGAAGTGCCCCGACGGCGAGCAGAAAGTCCCTGCGTTGAACTAGGTCCATGCTTCCCTTCCCCGGAAAGACGCCGGGAAGTCTACGCTGGAACGACTACTGTCGGTCGATTGCGACATCGATCGACCGCTACGGAGCGCGAAGCGCAACGACCGCAGTTGGCCGATCTCAGACGTCATCCTTCGGATCGGCACCTAACGAAACAAGCTAACCGGCGGTCCGCTGTGCGGGCGAAGTCCCGCATGCGGATCGTCCGTATTGAGCGATGGGTTAGGCCAGAATACGGCCATTGGCTTATCCGCAGATAAGTTTCCAAATGCCGACGATTGGCAAGCCCGCCTCAAAGTAGTGCCACCCAGGAACGAGTTCATGAGCGTGCCAACAGCGGCGAAAAGGTAGCGGCTGATCCTGAGATCATCGTAGCAATCGGAAGACGTCTTTCAAAACAAGCGCCGGGGTAGAATCAACGCTCCAGCATACTGAACCTGGGCGGCTGTGCAGGGCACTTATTCCCCGCTCCTAAGGGAAACTCAATCATGACGGTTATTCGTTGGTACCGCATCGTTTCATTGCTGGTCTTGTTCGGCCTTGCGAGCTTTGCCTCCGGCCAGACGCCGGAATCGCCCGATGGCCTGGTAAAGATCACTCCGCGCCGTATGGAACTGGCTTGGTTGCGGCCAGGCGCCGATTTTCGCCCCTACACGAAGGTGATCATCGGCCCGACCCAGGTCGCCTTCCAGCCCAACTGGCTGCGGGACTACAACTTGGACGCCTCACTCGACAGACAGATTTCGCAGGCGCAGGCCAACCAGATCATGGCTGTGGCGCAAACCAATTTTGACGAGATTTTTCGCGACGCGTTTCGCAAGGCCGGGTACGAAGTGGTCACCGCTGCTGGGCCGGATGTGCTGCGCGTGAATTCGGGCATCCTGGACCTCGACGTCAATGCGCCGGCTGGCTCGAGCGGCTTTGGAACGACGTGGATCATCACCGCGGGTCAGGCCGTGCTCATCGTGGAAGTCCGCGATTCAACAACCAACGCACTGCTCGGCCGGGTCGCAGACAGGCGCGAGACCCAGGACGTGGGCAGGCAGATGGCGTCCGACGCAACCAACCTCAACGATTTCCGCCTGCTCTTCAATGTTTGGGCGGGCATCTGTACCAAGGCCCTCGCCGAATTGAAGGCCGTGTCGCCGGTATCGAAGGACCTGAAGCCCAACCAGCGTCTTTGAGCGCCTGGGGGGTGGTATCAGAACTCGTCGAATGACTTTCATGGGGCCCAACCGAAACAAGCTAACCGGCGCCGCGCTGCGCAGGCGCAGCCCACGCATGCGGGTCGTCCGTGTCGAGCGACGGGTTAGGCGGCGACAGTTGCACCATTGGGCCCAGCCGCCCGCCTGAGTTTGACCGGCACTGCGGCCGCCACGACGAATGAAGCCTACGACATACTCCACCAAAAGGCCGAGTGGGCCGAAAAAATGCGTCAGTCATCGCTGACTCGACCGACCGATCATGAATGTTGGACGAAAGCAGACCGGCAAGAAAATAGCTCGCCACCGCAGCAACCAGATAGCCAGCTATCGCGAATGGCACCGCAATGCCGAATCGCTTCATCGAGGAGGCTGCCTTCGCTGCGGTCTAACGCTTGAGCGAATAGTAAGGCATCCTATGGTCGGACCGGCGCGTCATGGCTTGGTTGGTGTCACCATCCTTGACTCGTCGTATTTTAGCCTCAGTGCTATGAGGCTTTCCGTGATGCGTAACACCTCCTGGATATCGGCGAACGATGTCGTTGCGTCATTGTTGTAGTCCATTAAACGATGATCGTAATTCCTGTTTGCTGCGATCTCATCAATGACGAAGCGCATCTCCTGGAGAGCTGCCCCGCGATGTTCGAATTTTCGGCCAACCTCAATGGTTGCCACCTCGAGCGCACAATATAGACTGAAAGTCTTTGCCCCCTCGGGACACTTTCGGTTGTCAGCACGATTCCACTTTGATGGCGAATCGAGCAGTCCGCGCGCACGCTTCACGATCTGCAAATCGGCTCGGGTTACGGGAGGCCTGGCGTCGGAATCATCAACAACGGTAGATTGAGTTGCCGGTACTTGCGCCTTGGCGGCGAACGGCGATAGCAGAGCGATGACAAGACAGGCAGCGGTACTCACTCTTGATGACTTCATTCCTATCGCCCGTTATCCATTGCCGACCATCCTAGTATGTCGCGCCTGGCGAGACAAGTTAACCAGCGGCCCTGCCCGGGCGTTGTCCCGCATGCGGGTCGTCCGTGTCGAGCGACGGGTTAGGCACTTTTGGTAAATTGGACCGAGATTGTTTTTGGGCGGGCAAAGTGCGAGTGGGCTATCGCACGTTGCGCCACATTGTCCCCGGAGACGATGAAGAATCGGCAACATTACCGGAAACGTCTGAGATAGATCGCAACAATCTGTGCGATAAGAGCAGCGGCCAATACGGCTTCCACATTTGACCATTCACCAGCACCAACAAGGGGATGTGTTGTCGCAAAGGCGAAAACGAGCGACGTAAGTATCCAAACAATCATGGTGGCGACAATACTGAGAAAGAGCGAAAACCAATAGCGTCGAACGAGAAGTTGGATCGTCACCGAAACGGCGACTCCGGTTGCGATTAGAAGTGCCAGGGCCATGATGATCGCCTATCGCATCAAGCTAACCGGCGGCCCGCCCGTGGGCGCAGCCCACGCATGCCGGGCTTCCGCGTTGAGCGACGGTTTAGGCATCGATGGAAGGCTTGGCCACAAAGCCAACCTCGACACCAGACTTGAAGCCAACGGATTCATAGAGCGCGTGTGCTCCAGGGCGATTGGCGCCAGACAGCAGCATAACCTTATAGCAACCCTTCGACCAAGCTAGGTGCAACGCGTGCGAGAGCACTGCGCGGGCGAAACCACGACGCTCGAAACCTGGAAGCGTCACGACATGTTCAATGAGGCCGTACGGAGACGCAGCACGCGTAATGTTAAGGATGACGGACACGGTGCAGGTTGAGACGAGCTGGCCGCTACGCTCTGCGACGACGACGAGGGAAATACCGGTGGCCAGGAGGGCGTCGAAGCTTGCCTCAGTTCGCTCTGATGCGACCAGCGACGAATCGTTGGAATTAAGCGCGCGATAGAGCAAGAGCAGATCGGCCAGATCGCTTCGAACAGCCGAGCGCACGGTGGCGCTATTCACTGTGGGGCCCAACGCACCAGCGAACCGGCGGGTCGCGCCAACGCGCGCCAAGTTGAAGACATGGACCGGCCCGTCCGGTCGGGTGACGGGTTTGCGCTCATGAGCAACACGGGTAGCGGGGTGGGTAAGCTTGCCGTCCTCGAAACGCGGCAGACCCTCGTGATCTTGAAACCATGAGACCCGGTTCGCCCACCATTGGTGAACTCGTGGCCGCACCAGCTCAGGGTCGTCCAGTGTGCCAATGCCAACGGAAACCAGCCCGAACCCGACTTTGGTCGAGGGTGTCCGACTAACGCGACCGTAGATATGCGTTCCACAAGCGGGACAGAAGAAGCGAGTGAAATGCTCCGACGATCGGAAGCCTTTCGGTTCTCCGGCAACGATTGCGAATTCGTGCTCCGGTACGTTGAACCAAGCCAACGCAGACGCGCCCGTAAAACGCCTGCAGATCGAGCAATGACAGTAGCCCGAATCGAAGACCGAGTTCGCGACATAACGGACATTGCCGCAGAAGCAACCGCCTTCGAGTTTGCAAGGCATGCCGAACCCTAACGAAACAAGCTAACCGGTGGCCCGCTGCGCGGGCGCGGCCCTGCACGGGGGACGTCCGCGTTCAGCGAAGGGTTACGCGTCATTTCGCAGCGCGCATACTGAATGAGTCCCGCTCCTGCGCTATTGGGTCGAAATAATTTCATTCAGAACGTTATCCACAATGACCGGGGTATCGAGGTAGGTCAATATGGGATCACAGCCATACAGATTACGAACATACGCCTTCCATTCATCGGTATACAAACGATCTGCATCTTCACGCGACTGCCAAAGATAAATTCCGCCCGCCTTGATGCCATCCGGACCAATGAAGTAGTACTTTCGAATAAGGCCAGGCATGCCCTTGTACTTGGGTGCGGTACTCAGAAAGAGCTCTCTCGCCCGCTCGCGATTCGAGATCGGTTTTGGGGGTGTGTACTCGGCAATCACGGTAATCATGTTTCTCTCCAGTGGATGTTGCGCCTGACGTTTGACGCCTAGAGTACAAGCTAACGGCGGGCCGCGCCGACGCTCGCCGAGTCGAATTGGCTTCCCGGCCTGTCCGGTTGAGCGCAGGGTTGGGCGGCATTCGGAGCGGCTGCGCCGGCTGGGCCGTTTCCGCGACAAGCTAGCCCATGTGCTTGAGTTGCGTCTTGAGAGCAGCAGTGAGCGCCTTCTTTCGCCTGTGCAATTGCTCAAGGCTTTCGAGCACGGCAAGCCTCCTGCCGTCCGGGTACTCACCCTCGAGGAAACCGGATCTGTCGTTTGCTCTATCGCCGTGCCAGAAGACCAGGCGGATGGAGTCCTTGCGGTAAAAATTGAAGACCACCAAGTGGCGCCGATACTCCTTTGGGCTGAACGGCTTCATGGGCCCCGTATAGAAAAACGCCGGGGCGTTCCACTTGATTTCCTCGCCAATACTCGCGTCCGCGGCCAGTATCGCGGTTCTCAACGCAGCAGCTAAGTCCGCCAACGGATGCGTCAGCTTCTGCATGTATGCGTCCACTGCCGCCGGGTCGGACGGCTTCGTCACCGATTGAGCGCTGGATGGCACGTAGTGGGACCGGTGGGTGTTGTGTGCCGCCTAACGAAAATGGCCAACCGGCGGACCGCTGCGCGGGCGAAGCCGCGCAGGCTGGCGTGCGTGTTGAGCAACGGGTTAGGCGCCTGTTCAGTTTGGCATGTTAGCGCCACATCGTTACCTTGGCGCCGCACTTGGCAATGAACTGAGATGCAAATCTTTGAGGTAATCGCGCAGGCCGCGCGCTATGAAGAAAATGGCGACGGCCGAGATGACCCAGAGAAATGTCAGCATGACCACACCTTTCGGCCTGGCGGCGACCGCCCAAAGAAAGACTGTCATGGCGATGGCGTGAACGATTACCACTGCGCCGAGCAGAACGAGGAAAACGCAGCCGATGACCAATTGTCGGCGAGACGGCGGCGCGGTCGGCCGGTGTAGGAAAAGTGTTCGTAAGTTCATGCGGCAAGGCGCCTAACGTTTGACACAAGCGGCGGGCCAAAGGGCGCGAAGCGGCCTTTGGAACGTCCACTCGATGGAGTGGTTAGACCACATTGTGAGTGCGCACAAATACGAACACGTCTTGCGGACTCCAGTTGTGGCCTGGCCATGACTGGTAGCCTCGTAGCCATAGATCGCCTTCGATCCGGCGCAAGTAGAAGCCCTTGGGAGTTTCGTCGTCCTCCGCCAGAGGTGCAGAAGCGAGTGTCAGGGAGCCGGGTGGA
Source organism: uncultured beta proteobacterium (assembly GCA_963829415.1). Classification (GTDB taxonomy): domain Bacteria; phylum Pseudomonadota; class Gammaproteobacteria; order Burkholderiales; family Casimicrobiaceae; genus VBCG01. Next base: position 1,216,796 of record CAWHII010000001.1, read on the forward strand.
GCGCAATGCATTGAGGCTGGCTGCCCGACGGAACCTTCCGGTTGGTCAGTGAACTGGAGCCTGAGATGTGGGCCGAGTTCGAGAGGACACAGGAAGAGCCCGTTGGTTGCTGCTCGCTCGACGACTTTTGCGAAGGATGCCCCGTCTGGGAACCCAAGGGCGGCGACCGAGACCTGGACGGTTTCCACAAGCGAGCTCACCGAAGATGTAGTGAATCGAGCGTCTGCGAACAGCGCTCGAGCCGCATCATTGAGCAGGACGCCCGCTCCTTGTAGCCGTGACAGCAACTTTTCCTTCGGCACACGACCGATACGCGCCATCCGCGTTGGAAGGGCACTGAAGCACAGCGGAGTGAACGCGGCGGAAACCACGGGACTGACGGTGGTATGGGGCCCAACGTCTTTGTTCAGCGGCCGCCGGAGGCGGTCCGTCGGAACGAATGGCTAGGCCTCCTCCTTCCGTGCATCATTGTTCCCTCGCTTCACACGAGTACCTATCTGGATACTCAGCCACGCCATCGGGAGGTAAGCGGCCAGCAAGTCAAGCGCGATGAACCAAGTAGGGGCGGGAATCATGAAACTTGCCGCCACGCCACCACAAAGAAAGACTGCGCCAATCAAATAGGCTATTGGTACCCTGTAGGTCGCTGCGATCAAGTAAGCAGCAAGCGCGCCTGCGAGCGTACCAACTGCATGCGCCAAGAACGGCATTACGAAGTGGCGCGGCTCAAAAAGGTGCATTGCTTTGCTCAGGCTTTCGGCGCTGTTCACATCCACGCCCGTAGGTGGAGGATTGAGCGACGGACTAAGAGTGATGAGTGCCATGTTGACGACTCCACCAATGGCGATTCCCGCAAGTATGGCAAGAACGTTGCGCAGCAGGTTGGGCATGGGCGATCCTACAGGGGCCTAACGTATCAAGCTAACCGGCGGCCCACTGCCGGGGTGCAGCCCCGCATGCGAAACGTCCGCGTTGATCGACGGGTTGGGCTCCGGACCAATGACTTGCACGCAAGGCCAAGCCTTGGCCGGGCTGTTCCTCGTGGCCCAAGCACTCACGTGCGCATTTCGCGCCGAAGCTTGAACGCAAGCGTAGCAGCAATCACGCAGGCGATAACACTGGCCCATACCGGAATTAGGATGCCATTTACGGTGACATCCCACCCCAAAACGACGCGAAGCAGTTGAACCAACGCGACCAGGGAGAAGACGACGATGGCGATAGTAGTAAAAGGTTTCATTCGCAAACTCCGCAAAGGCGACGTGGGTGGAATTTCAGGACGGCGAGAACTGCTGGGGCCTAATGTGCCAGCTAACCGGCGGGCCCGGAAGACGCGCGCCAAGTTGACGACATGAACCGGCCCGTCCGGTTGAGCGACGGGTCGGGCGTAAAACTCAAGGTCATGTCCCAGGGTCCGTATTCGGCCAAAATGGGGCAAACGCCGACTGTCACTCGATTACTCTGTCGGCCCGCTGCAGCAGTGATGGAGGGATCGTCAGTCCGAGCACCTTGGCGGTCTTGACGTTGATTATTAGCTCGAGCTTGGTAGCCTGCTCGACAGGCAGGTCGGCGGGCTTCGCGCCCTTCAGGATCTTGTCCACGTAGCTGGCTGCACGCCGAAAATTGTCGGCGACGTTAGGGGCATAGGACATGAGGCCTCCTGCATCGACAAACTCGCTCATCGAGTATGAAGACGGAAGTCGGTTTCCTGCCGCCAGTTCTGCTATGCGCTTGCGCTCTGCGATGAACAAGATGTTTCCCCACACGATCACGGCATCGATGCGCCCGCGGGTCATTTCCGCGAAGGCCCCGTCGAGATCGCCCCTCCCTTTTACCTCGATCAGCTGCATCCGCACTCCTAGCGTCTGGGCCGCGGTCTGCGCCTGGTGCAGAACGTCCTTTTCCGCACGCTCGGGGAGGTACCCCGGCTGCCACAGGAACCCAACGCGATTGACTCCGGGAACGGCTTGCTTGAGCAGTTCCAGCCACTTGCCGACCAGATCCGTGTTGAGGTTGGAGAGCCCCGTGATATTGCCGCCCGGCCGCGCAAGGCTGGTCACGAACCCGCGACTCACCGGATCGGCAACATCGGCGAAGACAATTGGGATGGTCTTGGTTGCTCGCTGGGCGGCGAGAACATGCTGTGTGCCGGCGGCCAGGATTACGTCGACCTTGAGCGCCACCAGTTCGGCCGCGAGTGCAGGGAGCCGCTCGGCCTCTCCTTTGGCATCCCGGTATTCGATCACGATGTTGCGGCCCTCGACATAACCTAAATCCTGCAACCCTTGACGGAAGGCCGCCACGAGGTGCGGGGCGCCCGCCAAGTTGCCCGCGAGGAAGCCTATTCGAGCGAACCCAGCGGCCTGCTGCGCCTTTGTGGCGAGCGGCGCAGCAAGGAGCGCTCCGCCCGCGATCAGGAAGTACCTGCGTTGGACTCGGCTCAAGTCTCTTACTCCCCGGGACGACTGCCGAATAGTCGACATTCGCACGATTGCCCAGGTCAAAGGCTCAAGGCGCATTGTTATGAATCCCAACGACAGCTCACCGGCGCGCCGGAGAGGGTCCGGTGCAACGACGGGTTGGGCGGCGCCTGTTATCACTGCGGTGTGCGACCCCACGCTTGAACAAAGACACTCGACAGCACCAGCGTTTCAGGGTCTTCCAGGTGGCGCTTCAGCGCTGCGGTCAACTCGTTGAGCTCGACTTCTCCAATCAATTCTTGATCGAGGAGCCGACTCCGTGCGTTCTCCACGAACTCAAGCAATAGCATGCGACGCCCGTGCCCCAAAGGATACTCATGAACCAAGGCGTTCACGCGGATATTCACCAGTCCGGCGTCTCGCAGCATGCGCGGCACTTTTGGACCGATGGCCCGGTCGATCCCGTTCATTTCTGCGTAAGTGTTGAGGATTTGCAGAAGACGGGCCTGGGCGGGGAGGGGTGGATCGCATCGCTGAGTGGTCGAATCGGGCTCATGCAAGGCAACAACACCACCCGGTCGGATGAGCCTGACCATCTCCCGCACCAGGAGTTCCGGTTCTGGCACGTTTACGAGAACCAAGCGCGCAGTGGCGAGATCGAATGAATGCTCGGGCATGTCTGTTCGCTTTGCATCGGCATGGCGAACATCGACGTTTGTGAGGTGACTGTCCGCGACGAACTTTTGAGCCCGCTCCACTTGTTCAGCGCTGCGTTCAATACCCACTACCCGGCCCGTGGCACCGACACGCTCGGCGAGAAGACCGAGACAACCCTGCGGGCCACAGCCGATCTCGATAACCCGCCATCCTTCACGCACACCAACTTGATCAAACAGACAGCCTGAATCATGGGCAAGTTCGTTAGCCTGCCGCTCCAGACGTTCTTGCTCCGCCTGACGATAACCTAGGAAGTATGGATCGGGTTCACTCACTTCTCACCTTCCAGATGTGCGATGCTATCTGCCGCCGCCCAACGAAACAAGCGAACTGGCGGACCGCAGCGGGGACGCAGCCCCGCATGCGCGACGTCCGCGTTGAGCGACGGGTTAAGCCGCATTCAGGACCTTGATGGACTGAAGTGCCGGGTTATGAGCATCCCAAAGTGTCGGAAAGATCTCGATCGGCGTGAACCCGCGGCGGCGATAGAATTCTCGCGTTTGTGCGTAGTACGGATCCGGACTCGTTTCTGCGACGGTCTTGACCTGCAGGAACCGAACCCCGCGCTCCCTGAGCCACGCTTCAGCATGGGTGAGTAGACGGGAGCCATGTCCTTGGCCCCGGGCATCTGCCCTGATCGCGATGCAATGGATGTCCCAGGCAACTGGGAAGTGTTCGCGCAGCGTGAGGAATCCGACCAAAATGGGTCCGTCCGAAAGCGCGAAAGTGGGCATGACCGCCGAGTCTCTGGCATACATGAGCAAAGCACGCTCGATCCCGAACCACATGGGAAGCGAGCGAAGTACCGCCTCGCATTCAGATGCGCGCTTGAGGTCAGGTCCGACAATGTCCATGCCGGCTAACGAAACAAGCTAGCCGGCGGCACGCTGCGGGGCGCAGCCCGCATGCGGGATGTCCGCGTTGAGCGACGGGTTAGGCGGCACTATGGACGTCCCCACTCGATGCTTCGGATTGCGTGTTGGCCTCCTTCTTCACAGACGACGACGGTGACTGCCTCAGACTCACTTTCGCCGGCGATCGCCGCATATGCCCAGCCGATGTCGTTCGAGCGCTTAGCGGGCCATTCTTCCATCGTGTTCATGACCATCACCTTGGTAGGAGCAAAGTACTCCACCATTTTTCGGTAGGTCGACTCGAGCAAGCGAGCCGGCCACTCGCGCTTTGCAGTCGAAGCGAGCATCTGATGTGCACCGTCAAACTCTTCCGCCACAAGTTGCGACGCAAAGCGGAATGCCACTTGGCCATGCGGAGAGTCTTGCGAATCCATTACCCTGAACTCCTCTAGTGCTGCCTGACGAAACAAGCTAACCGGCGGCCCGCTGCCGGGGGAAAAGCGTCGCATGCGGGACGTCCGCGTTGAGCGAGAGGTCGGGCCGCGACACGGTCCATTTCATGCGCTGCGACGCTCAGCTTCATTCATTCGGCGCCATGATGCTACTTTCTCCTCGCCAGGAACAGATAGCGATTGAGGCTAAAGAAATACTCGCCTTGCTTCCCAGCCTGTCTTAACTCCCGTGCCCATGCTTCCGCTTCGGCACGAACGATCCCGTTCCTCCCAGTTGTGAACGAGACGATAGAGTCGATGATGCGATTGCTGTAGGTATTCGGATCGTAGGCTGGGTTGAACAACGGAATTACTCTTTCCGCCTGTACCTCAAAACCGGCGCGACGCAGTTGATTGGACATCGTTCGGGGCAGATAGGAATTGGCCGCGTGCTGCTCCCATGCGGCCAGGACCCGGCGCATCCTCTCCGAATTCGGCGAGTGCCACACGATTGAGTCCCAGTCCGTATCCACGATCACCACCCGCCCCCCTGGTCGAATTACACGGTGAATCTCGGCCAGCGCCGCGTCAACGTCGCGAACAAATTCCAGAACTTGGGTGGAAACAACGGCGTCGAAGTCCCGATCCGGGAATGGAAGCTGCGTAGCGTCGGCGTGATGAAATTCGACCCATGGCCGGTCAGCGCAATGCACCCGAGCTACGGCAAGCAGCGGCTCACTAATATCCACGCCATGGACCGCCCCTGGCGATCCGACGGCGTCCGCGATTGCAGCTGCAAAAAAACCTGGCCCGGAGCCGACGTCCAGCACCCGTTCGCCTGGCTGAGGGGCCAAAGTGCGCAGGAAATCGCCGCGCTGCGAGACGATATCTGGCGTCACATAGAGTGCCAGCAATCGTCTTGCTTCAATTTCGTCAAACTGCCACGTCGCTTGAGCTGTGGTCATCGCAACTCCGTCAGCGCAGTGCTCATTCTATCCGCGCGGCCTAACGAAACAAGCTAACCGGCGGCCCGGTGCGGAGGCGAAGCCCCGCACGCGCGACGCCCGCTTTGAGCGCCAGGTTAGGTCCCATATCTACTGTCGTTCCTCTGGGGTTGAAACAGATCCAAACCTGAAGTGATCTCTGAGTTTGCTTGTTCGAAAGACTAGTGAAGATAGCGCCGTGAACAGAGTAACGCCACCCAGAATGATCGCAAGCCTAAGAAACGGCTCTCCCGTCTCGCTTCTGGAGAGAATGAGAGAAACGGTTGAACGCAACCATTCAACGGACCCAAGCACAAGACAGACTTGAAGAGTGTGCGCGGCCCACGGACGTCGGACAAGGACAAGGAAGATTGCGAGAAAGGAAGCCAAAGCTACCAACAGACTCCCGGCCCTGAAGAAATGTGCAGCTAGCAGCAGGAACCCAATGACCGGTGGAATTAGGTGAGGAATGATCATGGGGCCCAACGAGTCAAGTTAACCGACTTCGCCGGCCTGACCGAAGTCCCGCCAGTTGGAATCCGCGCTGAACGCCGAATCAGGCGGCACTTCGTGCTGAACTTGGATTGTGATGAGGTTCAATCTCATAGCCATCAGTGGCCGCAAGGTCACCAAAGCCTAGAACCGATAGGTCTTTCCCACCGCAGACGGCGCCACCGCATCGCCGAACGCCGCCGCAAGCGCGCTCACTGCGCGCCAGCCGGTGCAATGGGCGGCTGCGATGGTCGTCAGGTTGAATGCACGCATCGCGTCGACTGTTTCGGGAATGACGCGTTCGTTGCCGCCGGAAAGATGAAAGCCACCCATCACACCGAAGAGCGGCAGTCCCGGAAAGCATTCGCGGGCATGCGTCAATACGTTGACGACACCGGCATGCGAACACGCCGTGAACACCATGAGGCCCTTGTCCTTCACCCTGACCGCGACAAAGCGCTCGTCCATCAATAGAGGGTCGGGCTCCCAGTCCAAGTCATCCTCCGTGCGGCGGTACTGTCCCGGCATCCCGGTCTCGAACGCGGTGACACGCGGAATCTCTCCGCTCACGTAAAAGAACTCATCGAGAATCAATTGCGCCTCGGTGGCATGGACGACGAGTGCACCTTGTTGCTCGAGCATGGACTGGGTCGGCACGTCCTCGAACAGCCGCATGGAACCGTCCTGTGCCTTCATCGCACGAGTCCGGTACATGCCGGGATGCATATAGGTCGGGACGGCGCGACCGCCGTTGTTCAACTGAATCATCTCCAGCGCGCGGAGCATGGCGCCACAATGGTCCCAATGTCCGTGGGAAAGAACGATGCCATTCACACATCCCGTGTCGAACCCGAGGCGCTCGACGTTGCGCTCAAAAACCCACGCATCTGGCCCGGTGTCAAACAGGAGCGTGCGCGCGTTGTCGCCGCGCCAGGCAGTGATGGCGCAAGAAAGACCGTGCGCCGCGCAGCACAGGCAGCACCCCGACAAACGTCGCAAACCTCTCTTCCACAGCCGAGGAAATTCATTCTCGACGTATACCGGCACCGTCGAGAGGCTATCGGTCACGTTGTCGACCAGAACTAGGACCTCGACCCTGTCGGCCGCAGCGAGCTTAATCATAAGGCGCCCTCGATTGAGTTTCGCAAACGGGCCGATCGGAGCGCCCGCAACGGTCTTCGTATGTCATCTCGTCAAACACTTTGGGCGGCGATGCTGGTTGTTGGGGATGCCTAACGAACGGAGATAGGTGGCGCGCCGCGCTGGCGCTCGCCGGATAGAAGACCCGAACCGGCGCGTACGGTTGAACGAGATGTCAGGCGGCAACATGGTCATGAGACAACACTGGGCAGACCTATTCGTGCATCAACAGGTAGCCCCGGTCGGCATATGGAAATGTCGCCAATTCAATACTGGAGGCCGGATCCGCAATGAAATACGCCCGCACTTCGGCGATTCTCGCATCGCGCATTCTGTACCATTCGGTTCCTCGATTCATGAATCGTTCCTTGCTGTTCGGTGGACTCCAGATGCAACTCCACTCACTCACAACTTCACTATCTCGTGCCATGATGTGATCAATGGCCCAAACTGGATTGAGGACCTGCTTGTATTTTCGCCAATGCCGTGCGAGATGCTCCGCACCTTTGATTGGGGGAAATGAAGAAGTAGTGACAAACATCGGGAGCAAGCGTACTTAGCAGATCGTCAAGGTTGCCGGAGTTGCACCCGTCGTAGTATTTTCGGACGACCTCGATGTTGCTGGCTTCGGAAGCTTGCATATTGATCTCCTCCGCGATGAACCAGCGCCCCGTTTGTGCCGCCTAACAAAACAAGCTAACCGGCGGCCTGCTGGCGGGTCTACGCCACGCATGCGGGGCGTCCGCGTCGAGCAACGCGTAGGCGGCCGAAAGACGTTCATTCGAAAATGTCGATCTTGGCGAGGACACTGGCAATCGTACTCGCTTCGCTTGGTCGAACAAGGCGGGCGGTTTCCTGGCCGTCGCGCAGGAAGACAAGCGTGGGCCAGAGCTTGATGTTGAAGGAGCGTCCAAGCGGACGACCGCTCGCGTCAGCAATCTTGATGTGGCGCACGTCCGGATGCCCGGCTAACGCAGATGCAAGAAGTGGCTGCGCCGCGCGGCAGTATCCACACCACGGACTGCCAAATTCAAGAACTGTGGGCCCGGCAAGCCGATCGACCTCCGCACGCTTCGGTTCAGGTGTCGCATACGCGTCGTTCATCGCCACGAAAACGCGGATCGCCTAGCGGAACAAGCTAACAGGTGGCCCGCTGGGGGGTGCAGCCCACACATGCGGGTGAGCGACGGGATAGGCCACATTGTGAGCGTTACGCCCATTTGAACTATGATCGGTTGAGGAGGCGACCAAAAAACGAGCCTAGCGCGGATCGCCTTCTCGGCAGCGGCCCCGGCATTGGGTCAAAGTAACGGCGATGGATGTAGCACCATCCCCACGCTTCGTTACGTTCCAAGGATGAGATCATCGGGTGACCCGTCGAATTGAAATGCGCGAGTGCGTGAGCGTGTTCCGAATCCTCGCAACATCCGACGTGTCCGCAGGAAAGACAAACACGAAGTTCATTCCACGTTGACCCGAGTGCCAGGCACTCCTCGCAGCCGTTCGTACGGGGCTTCACGTTCTGTATCGTTTCGAAATGCTCGCAACGATCGTTCATATTCGAAAATCGTCCATCAGATGGGCCATCGCAACCGGCAGCGCTAAGCGCAAGTGACCTACCGAAATGAAGCTACCGGCGGCCCGCGTCGAGGGCGCAGCCCCCGCATGCGGGACGTCCGCGTTGAGCGTCAGGTTAGGCGGCTGCTTCACCTGCGCATCTGGCAAGACCACCTCTCGCTGGGAGTTACCTGGAACGAAGCGGGTCACTTCTTTCCTTTCGGAGAATCAACCCAGCCTTTGTCCTTGAATACTGCCCAGATGGCCATTGAGTGGCCGTGCCCCAAGTCGAATTCCTTCTTGAGCCATGCAACGAGCTCGCCAGCCTTCATGTCCGGATTGTATACACGTGCTCGTGTTGCCAAGGCTTTAATCTGTTCTGGAGTCTTTCCTGTCTTGGCGTGAATGTTATCCAGGTACGCTTGAAATGACATTCCTGTGTTCCTCTCTGTCAGGATTTTGGGGGAAGCCAATTCATTGGCAATTACGAGAGGGCTCCCCCATGACGATGCATGACCCGCCTAACGAGGCAAGCTAACCGGCAGCCCGCTGCGGCGGGCGCAGCCCCCGCATGCGGGACGTCCACATTGCGCGACGGTTTAGGCCGCATTCAGGGCCTTGATGTACTGAAGCGCCGGATTGTGCGGGTCCCAAAGCGTTGGAAACACTTCGATCGGCGTGAAACCTCGACGATTATAGAACTCGCGTGTTTCGGCGTACTCCTTGCTGGGGGAGGTTGCCGCAACAGTCTTGACCTGCAGGAACCGAACACCACGTTTCAACAGCCACACTTCAGCGTGGGAGAGAAGGCGTGAGCCGTGTCCTTGGCCCCGAGCATCCGCCCGGATTGCGACACAGTGAATATCCCAGGCCTCCGGGAAGTGTTCGCGTAACGTCAGGAACCCGACCAGAGTGGGTCCGTCCGAAACCGCGAAAGTAGGCATGCCCGCCGTGTCTCGCACATACATAAGCAGTGCGCGCTCGATCCCAAACCACATGGGCAAGGAGCGAAGAACCGCCTCGCAATCGGCTGCACGGTCGAGGTTTGGTCCAATGATTTCCATGCGGCCTAACGTTTGAGTTCAGCGGGCGCCTAAGGCAGTCTGCAAGATCGCAGTGTTAGGCATCTATCGTGACATGCGCCAGATTCGTACTAGCGAGGCTTCGTAGCAGGCGGGCGCCCGAAGGTAACTGCGGCACCGACCTCTTTGGGTACAGACTCCGCAAGCTCCCAGTCCGGATTGACGCCGAGCGCATCGTTGACGGTCGAGAAGGCGAGCCGAAATGCGATGAACACAGTAGCTTCGAATATCTCCTTTTCCGTGAATCCGGCAGCTTGAAGTGCGCTTACGTCTCGCGACGATGTTCCGTTCGGGTTGGCAACTACCTTCCGAGCCCATTCTGCCAATGCTTGGTCACGGGGGCTCAGCCCGTCGTGTGCCGAAGTGCCAATGACTGCTGCAGCCAAGTCGGCGCCGGCTTCGGCAGCAAGCGTCTTGCCCCACGCGAGCGAACAGTAGGAATCGCGAAGCTTAGCGGCCGTCGCGCAGACAATCACTGCCTGCTCTCGCTTGCTCAAAGACGACTTCGTCGTGAGGTGCGAGCGAAGCGCCGCAAATTCTTCATAGACGTCAGGCCGCCAAGCCCAAATGCGAGTCAGGTTCATGACGAATCCCTGCGAATCTGCGCTCGACTTGTAGAGGCGCGCTGTGTCCGCGGAGTCTTCAGGAGCTGCGATAAACATGTGATTCCTCACAGTTTTGGGGTGGCAGATTCGGGACGCCTAACGAGTAAGGTAACCGGCGCGACGGACCGACGCTCGCCAAGTGGAAGCCATGAATCGGCGCGTCCGGTTGACCGTTGGGTTAGGCCGGATGCGTTGGCTAGCGGATCAGCAGGTCCAACTGGCCTAAATCCAGACCCGCTTCGCGATAGTACTTACGAGTCAGCTCAAGCGCGCTGAATCCATCCTCGTAAGCAGCAAAGGCGCCATCGACCCCCTTGTCCAGATAGACGAGACCGCCCTCGACCATGAAGAGGATCAGCGCCGGTTCTGGTGAGTCGTCGGTGATGACCAGCGTGTGCGCTTCGCCAGCTGGTTCGTAGATGAAGGTACCGGGCTTTGCGATCCAGTCATGCTCCAAGTATCGCCAGTGACCACGCATCGTATACCCACGAACGGTGCCCACGTGGTAGTGGACGCCGAGCTTGGCGCCGGGCAGACCTTTCAGAACGACGCTGAATCCTCCGGTCGTGACGTTGAAGCAGCAAGGCTGGAACCAGACGCCATCCGCATAGGGAACCCACGGCCCGTCATCATCCAGGTTGGTGTTGACGATAAAGTGCCCGCGGTTTCTTCGATTCGGATCGAGTCCATCGGTTACGCTGTTAAAGGTGGCAATAGGCATTTATTTGTATCCTCGGTTTAGCCCAAAGATTGGAGGACCATTCGCGTCTCACCTGGCAGTGCGTGCAAAGCGGTCTCAATAGCGGCCCAACGTTTGAATTCACGGGCCCACGCGCGTTTTTCTTGCGCAGGTCCGGTGGATTGATGGGTTGGGCAGCTCATGAGTGAGGGACGGTGTTGGAAAAGAGATTGAGGATTACGACGCCGGCGACGATGAGCGACATGCCTATGATTGCCGGTAGGTCGAGAGATTGGCCGTAGAGTACCCAGACAATCAGCGCAATTAGGGCAACACCTGCGCCTGACCAGATTGCGTAAGCGACGCCAACCGGAATGATCCTGATCGTGAGCGAGAGGAAGCAGAACGCTGATGTATAGCCCGCGACGACGATAACGGAGGGCCACAGGCGCGAGAACCCTTCCGAAGCCTTCAACGCGGATGTTCCGATGACTTCGCTAACAATTGCTACGGCGAGAAACACCCACTGCATTTGCGTGATCCTCATTATGGAGACGCCCAACGGAATGGAGCTAACCGGCGGCCCGCTGTGCAGGGCGCAGTCCCCGCACGCGGGGCGTCCGTGTCGAGCGAAGCGACGGGTTAGGCGGCGGCATCACTGTTTGCGTGCTCGCTGCAGCAGACAGAACCCATGACCAAAGGGATCACTACAGAACGCGGCAGACCCATGGCCTGCATGCTCGAACACCTGCTCTCGCTTGGCGCCGAGCGCCTCTACTCGCTCAAGGGCAGCGTGTAGGTCGTCCACATGAAAATCGAGATGCACCGGTGTCCAGTGGCGCTCGAACTTGCGCCGATCAATGGTACTCGGCGAGGGTTTGGAACCGGGAGGCTTCTCCAGAAGGCAAAGCTCGACATTGAGGCCATGCAAGACAGCCACGCCAGGTGCAGGCTCGGACTTCTTAGAGAGGCTAAACGCGGCACAATAGAAGGCGACACCTTCCGCAAGACCCGGTACGTCGATGCTGACGGAAATGGTGATGGTCATTGGTACCTCTGCCGCCTAACGATCAAGGTAACTGGCGCGCCGAATAGACAATCGCCAAGTCGAAACGCTGAACCGCGCGGCCAGTTGACCGCCGGGTTAGGCGTCGCTGCCCAAGCAGTGCTCAGTCGATGAATTTCCAAGTGTCAGCTCCGTCGAAGTGGCGAACTCGGACCGCAGCAATCAAACGCGGGTCGAAGTTGCCAAGGTTGACGCCGTGCTTGGCGCCTGGAGTTGGGCTCAGCGGTTCCCAGTGTGTGACGCAGCCGCACGTTTTGCAGTGAATTGTCCTGAGTGTCTTGTCACCCCATATGTACTCCGAGGTGCATTCGGGATGGCCTTCGATCTTGACCATTCCGAACTCGTAGTACACCCAAGGACCGCCGATACGGCGGCAGAGCGAACAGTTGCAGTCAGTTGCCACCTCGGGTGCCGAAGGCAGAGTCAAACGTACGGCACCGCAGTGGCATGAACCTTCAATCATGTCTCTCCTTCTGCCGGTGGCCCTTGACGCGTGAGGCGCACCGTGGCTCGGTCGTGACGCCTTTCGATCAATTCAACCGGCGCCTGGCCACAGGTGGTCGCCAGAAACGAAGCGCGTACCCGGGCGTCCGGTTGAACGCCATATTACGCCGCAGAGAGCGCACTGATCGTGACGTAATATCCGTCCGGATCGCGGAGTGAGAACTCCGTAGTTCCAGTGTTGGGGTTCACGTGGGGCTCCTCCTCGAGCCGGGCGACGAGAGCGCGTGCTCGTGGCAGCGCCATGTCGAAATCATCGACACGGAAAAACAAGAGGAGGCCGTTGCCCGGCTGCGCGTGATCGGGGCTCATTAAGGGGGGATGTTCATGGGCACCCCACTCGTGAAGGCAGAGCAAGACCGTCCCATCCGAGTCGAGGATTTGACCGAAGTCGTGATGTGCGGGAGCCGTCCCCGGCAGGCCAAGTAGCGACTGGTACCACTTGAAGCTGCCGGGCACATCGCCAACGCCAATGATCGTCCACGTGCGCTTCATGGGTTTCCTCCTGCGGCCTAACGAAATGAAACTAATCGGCGGGCCGCCGCACGGGCGAAGTCCCGCCGGCGTGACGTTCATGTTGAGCGACCGGTTAGGCGTCGATTTGTCCATAGTGAATGGCTTTCACCTCACCGATTAACTCCACCCGCGAGCCATCAATTATCACGCCTGCACCGTCAGGACATGCATAGACGAGCTCCACTTTGGACAAGAACGCCGATTCGCTAGGCTGATTCTCGGCACCTGGCCGATAGTGTGGCCAGAAATGAAAATCAACAAGTCCAAGCGCCTCCAGACTTGTCATCGAAGGGTCGGGCGTATCTCCAGACAACTCAGCTATGGCGATGCTTCTCGTCATCAAGAGAGATCCTGCACTTGCACCGATCAAAATGCCACCATCGGTTGCATACGAACGCAGCGACTGAATCAAGCCGCTTTCTAGCAACCATCGAAGAAAGAAATAGGTATTGCCGCCAGTTAAGTGAATTGCATCGCAGTCAAAGAGCATTGCGAGAAGGCCGGACTGTGCAACTACATCAGAATCGACGTACACAGATAGGTCGCATCCTAAGGCATGGTAATAGGCTTGCTTATGCGAGAAGTAGTGGCGTGCCGGATCGGGTGCAGAGGACACGTAGCCGATTCGCGGACACTCGGCCCCGATTAACGTTAGGAGCCGGCGATTGACGACCGCATTCGCGGGAATTTCTTGATCACTATATAGCGCGAGGCGAGGCTTCATTGCCTTACGACGCCTAACGATCAAGGTGAGCGGCGCGCCGCATAGACATCAGCCAAGTTGAAAGCCTGAACCGGCGCGTCCGCTCGACCGCCGGGTTGGGCGTCATGGACAAGGGTCTTGCCGAGAAAGTACAACATGAGTGACCCTCTCCGAGGCAACGTGCTGGGTGCAGGTGTACCCCAAGGCTGGAAGATCGACCCCTTCGAGCAGGCGTTCGCCCGCACCAAGCAAGACTGGTGCGATCACTAAGTGCATTTCGTCAACCAGGCGCGCACGCAGGTACTGCTGAATTGTGTTGGGTCCGCCCCCGAGGCGGACATCCCTCCCGTTCGCGGCCTCGCGAGCTCGATCAAGTGCAACGTGAATGCCTTCAGTAACGAAGTGGAAGGTAGTATTGCCTTCCATTGTCAGGGGCGCGCGTGCATGATTGGTGAGTATGTAAACTGGGACGTGGTAGGGAGGATTCTCGCCCCACCAACCTTTCCAATTGGCGTCGGGCCAGTGGCCGCGCACTGGCCCGAACATGTTCCTGCCAAGAATCCAGGCGCCCACGTTCTTGAAACCCCGGGCGGCGAAGTCATTGTCGACACCCGTTTCTCCGCCATCAGTGCCGAACAGAACTTGCTGAAACGTGCAGGTTGCGAAGGCCCACGAATGTAGGGCCGCGCCGCCAACACCCAATGGGTTGTCCACGCTTTGATCTCGGCCGGCACCGAACCCGTCGATTGAAATGGTGAAACTTTCAACGCGAAGTCGGATCATCGGATGCTTTCTCTGCGGTGTGTGTCAGTGAGGGTGCGCCGATGGTGACGCCCAGCGAAACAAGCTAGCCGGCGGCCCGATGCGCGGGCGAAGCCCCGCATTCAGGACATCGGTGTTGAGCGACGGGTTAGGCGACATCATCGGTGTTGGCGGACTTGGCAAATTCAAGCGCGAATTCGAACATGATAGAAGGGGTTGGTGATTCCACACCACCGGCCGCAGCATAAAGCCGCATTGCTGGGGTATTCGCGCGGTCAGTTAGGAACCACGCGGACCTGCAACCCAACCCGCGACCAAGGCCAAGCATATTCTGCAACATTTGACGCCCAACGCCGCGATTTTGGTGAATAGACGCGACGCTGACTTCGTTGAGCCAAAGCTCGGCCGCTTTGTCGGGGTGAACATAATGAACGGCAGAGACAAATCCAACGACTTGGCCGGAGTCGATAGCGACCACGAGGTGATGACGCGGATCGTTTAAAAACTCGGCCGCCAAAGACGCGTTCACCGTATTGTCGAAAACTCCCGCCGCCGCGTGGGTGCGAAGGCCGGCGTCGCTAGGACCGAGAGCGCGGACAGCGAAAGCCGAGGACGGATCGATGCTCAATGCCTGCCTAACGATCCAGGTGAGCGGCCCGCGGCCACCACGCACGCAAAGTAGAAGTCACGTGCCCGCGGGTCCGCTCGACCGCATGGTTAGGCTCCGACCAACAAGGCAACATAGACGACCGATGCGAGAAAGCTAAGGGCGCTGCGCACGGCATGAAGCTTGCCCCACTTTTCCAACAAGCCACGCGTCTCGCTCGACGCAAGATCCCGTCCAGATTCAAGCAATCGATGATTCGTCGGCATTATGACAATGAACGTGACCGGAACCACAGCCCCAATGAGTATGGCGCCAATCAACCACACATCACTGCCGCCGAGTAACCAGGTCGCTACGCCGCAAACACAACCAAGAATGGCCAGCGAGGCCTGCATGACCGTAGCGCGCTTGTAGCTCGGCGCCCATACGGCTGCGGCGGTCTTGGTGTCGCAGCCCATTCGCGCCGGGTGCTCGACGAGATTGATGTAGATGGCCGCCCCACAAAACAGAACAGTGCTTAACGTCGCGACAAACTCGAAAGCCAAGTACATGCCGCCTCCTGTTTCGGGGCCTAACGAAACAAGCTAACCGGGGGCCCGCAGCCGGGGCGCAGCCCCGCACATCGGACGTCCGCGTTGAGCGACAGTTTAGGCGGTACTTGTCACTACCTCAAATGACTGGGCGGTGTCCTCAACCGAAGCATCGTAGCATCGGGACAGATCGTCGGGCCAAGGCGAGTAGCGCTCCACCCAAATAGTACGAAATCCGACTTGATTCGCCCCCCAAATGTCCGATCTTGGGTCATCCCCGATGAACCAGGAGGTATTCGAATTGATGCCGAGTTGAACAAGCAAGTGCTCAAATATCGTTGGGTCTGGCTTCTTGGCGCCAAACGCACCGGAAATGACAGAGTAGTCAACGAGGCTCGCGAGGCCTGAATTCTTCAATTTTTGCGATTGTGATTGCACCCCTCCATTCGTGATGACGCCGATTCGCCAACGCAGCTCGCGAAGCGATTGAAGGAGCTCCTGAATTCCCGTGAACAGGCGCGGGGTGAGCCAGGCATTGGCTTCAAAATGTTCGCCGATCCGACGCGCAGGTACTTTCAGGAATACATTGGACGCGAGAAGGTCGAAAAACTCATCTCTGGGCACGCGACCATTGCCATCCAGTCGGTGAAATTCCTCAATGAATTCGGCCAGCGGCAGGTCTGTCGAAGTGCGAAAGTCAGAATACAACTCCTGCGCATATGCGTTGAGCGATCCCTTCCGGTCAACGAGAGTTTCATCCAGGTCGAAGACGATACCTCGCATATGCCGCCTAGCGAAACAAGCTAACCGGCGGCCTGCAGCCGGGGCGCAGCCCCGCGGGCGGGACGTCCGTACTGCGCCACGGGTTGGGCGGCATGCTCTAGACGCGGGTTGCTGAAGTCGTTGTTGGACACGAGGATGTCGGCGAAGCGCCGCGGTTGCTCCTGCTCAAGATAGAGACGCTGGCCTGGAATGTATCTTGATTCGTAGCGCTGGCGGACAGCAGTTGCATCACCGAACAATTCGCGATCTCGGACTTCTGCCCGGGCGACTGTCGTTTCAAAATCGGCCTCGACGAAAATTGAAAGATCCCAAAGGGTACGCAATTCGCTACGCAGGAGGAAGACGCCGTCGAGAAGTAGTATTGCATCCGGAGCCGCAAGCTCACGCTCGGAGACGACCTCAGCATCAGTTCGAAAGTCAAATGTGGCGCGGCGGAAAAGTCGCGATCCGTTTGGGCCGAGTGGGGTTAGCAGCTGGTCGCGCAGCGCTTGATAGTTGAAGGAGCTTCGGAAATAGCCTTCCGCAGTGTCGTCGCGCCGCCGAATGTGCTTTGGGTTGTGGAATCCATCGATGGACGCTCGAATAATCTGACGGGAGCTGGTATTGAGGACAGCTGCAATTTCGTTTGCGAGGGTGGTCTTTCCGGCCGCATCAATGCCGTCGATTGCGACGCACGTCGGGTGTGACAGCGCCCGGCCCAGAATGGCCGTTGCGAGTTCGTGGAGGAGATCGGTGCGATTCACGAGTGTGACGCCCACGAGACAAGCTAACCGGCGGACCGCTGCAGGGGCGCAGCCCACGCACGCGGGACGTCTTCGTTGAGCGACGGGTTAGGCCCCACGCACCAACCACTTGCAGTAAACCAGCTCATCGTCGGTGTCATCCAGATTCTCGATGCGCCCGCTGGGGATAAAACCACATTTCTCGAACAGACGCTGCGCCGCCACATTGGACTCGTTAGTGGTAGTGAACAATTTCGCCCGACGGCAACTGGCCTCAGCTTCTGTGAGAAGTGCCATTCCAATCCCGGCACGGCGACTAGACTCGGCTACAACCAAGAGGGGCACAAACGCCTGGCCGAAAAATTCGTTGTTTCGGATAACAAAGCCAACGATCCTTTCACTCTCCGTTGCAACAAGGCATTCGCGTTGGGTGAGAGCGCGATTTAACACCTGCGCACGACCAGGCACAGTTTGGCACAACGGATCGCTGAAGAAGATGCTCAGAAGGTCGTCAGAGGTGCCGATTCGAATGGTTGAACTAAGGATTTGCATGGCTGGGGCTAACGAAACAAACTAACCGGCGGACCGCCGCGGGGGCGAAGCCCCGCACGCGGGATGTCCGTGTCGAGCGACGAGTCAGGCGGCAGGACGGGCCTCAATTTTTGCTTTCCCCCTTGACGACGCGAAGGCGCAGCTCCGAACTCGAAAACTCGTGGGGTCTTCGGTTGAAATAGCACCGATCCAACGTCTCCTCTCTCCCCGTGAACGGCTTGTTGCGGTACTCGTCGCCGATAATTCGTACATCCCAATCGACGGACTTGAGGATTTCGAGTACCTCGCGCTCTGTGCCGTAGACGATGATCTCGTCCACGTACTTACATGCTGCGACCTGTATTTGGCGCTCGACAATGCTCTGGATCGGTTTATTCTTTTCGGGTCGGTCGACAGATGGATCGGCTTGAATGCAGACGATCAAATAATCACAGACCGTCCTACCTTCCTGAAGCATCAATACATGGCCGGCATGGAAGAGATCGAACGTCCCGAACGTGATTCCTTTCTTCATACGCATACCTCCATGCTGCAGTGGCACATGCCTTGCCGCCTAATGGATCAAGCTAACCGGCGGGCCGCTGCGCGGGCGAAGCCCCGCATGCGGGGCGTCCGCGTTGAGCGACGGGTTAGGCGTCTTGTCCATTGGATGACTGGGAATTGCGCAATACGCCGATTTGTAGGAGAAACGAATCGACCGCCTCGCGTTGACCGGGGATTTCGATATGCACGATTCGACATATCTTGCCATCGGGGCCCATGACGATCGACTGCCCGCAGCAATATGAATGCCTGGAGCCTGAGTGTTCGAGATGGTCAACGAATGTGACTAGTGCATTTTCGTTGTTCTCAACGCGTACCGAGCTTTCATAGGTTACGGAATCGATTCTTGCTTTCGCCCATGTACTGGCATCCCGGTAGGAGGCGATGATTGCCGCGGAACCATGAAACACGGCGCTCTTGGCAACGTACTCGCAGTCGGCAGATAGCAGATCAGCCAATGCCTCATAGTTGTCAGAGTCGAGGGCAAAGGCAAAACTGGTTGCAACGCTTGAGATGGAATATCGCATTGCGGATTTGCCAAATTTAGCGGCAGATGCCTAACGTGCGCAAGCTAACCGGCCCGCCGCGCCGAGTCCAACCGCAGGCGATGACGCATGCCGGCGGGTCCGGTTGAGCGCATGGTTAGGGCGCGGATAGATCACCTTGGCACGCTGATGCAGTCGCTGCCGGGTCATTCGCTGCTTCGAGCAGTATCGCTCGCCGTCTCCCACAGCCACGCAGACGCGTCCTCTTCGGAAGAATAGACGTCGCAAATCAACCCGAAGTTCAGGGCAACCTTCACTCCGAACTTACGCGGATGTATGTACTCGGGCGGTGCCACCATGGCCACGATCACCGTGCCCTTGGCTTCTTGCGCCCAATCTTCGACCATTAAGAAACGGTCAACAAGTGTAGGGATGGGAAGGTCGACAAGGCCTGTCGCATCTACCAACAACAGGTTCACACTCTGCTCCCGACAGCGTGCAATCACGTTTGAAATAAGGTCCACGGCATCAACAAGAGAATACTCGCCGCGCGGACGGAAAGTGCATATTCCGTTGTGGACTTCCAGTGACTCGAGTGCTCGCATCGGCAGGTTCGCGTTCGCAGCCTAACGAAATGAAGCCAACCGGCGGCCCGCTGCGACAGGCGCGGTCTCCGCACGCGGGACGTCCGTGTTGCGCGATTGGTTAGGCCGCATGTGTGTCCTCTGGGCGGTCGCGCCTGACCAGTTCGAAGTACTCAGCCAGGGGCTGTCCGTACAGAGGCTTCACCATGACTCGGATGGTGTTTGTCTTCTTGCCCATGACGACACCTTCGCGACTGCGCACTTGCTTGAAGCCCCGCCCTTCCCAGAAGTGCTCTGCGCGGCTGTGCCCTGCGACGACTCCTAGACGCATCCAACGTGCGCCGCCGACCATGGCCCACGATTCGAGGCTGGAGTAAATCGTCTGAGCGTCGCCAGTACCATGGCGGCTCGTGGCAATGATCAATGTTCCAACGTGCCAGACGCCAACGGCCAGTAGGTCCGCTATTACGTTGGCCATGGCGACGAGCGAGTCGCCTTTGTCTAGGTACCCGATTACCCATTTCTTGGCAAAAGGCCAGTCAGCGGGCAGTTCCCCGCAAATCTCCTCATGTGCCTCGCCGGATCGTGCCGGTTCCCCGTGAATGGCCTCGAAGTACAGGGGATTGGCTTCAAAGAACGCCTGAAGGAGCGGCTCGTGCCGGGAAGTGAGCTCAACCGTGTCCCAGTCGGCAATTGGGGAAGAAGGAAGCGCAACGACGTTCATCCTATGCGGCCTAAAGAAACAAACTGACCGGCGGACCGCTGCGCGGACGAAGTCCCGCATGCGGGACGTCCATGTTTAGCGACGGGTTAGGCCTCATGGGGTCGGACTACTGAACCTTCGCGTACACCCGTGTGCTTCGAAGCGTCCCATCGGGATCAATACGTTCGTGCCGAAGCGTACCTTCCAACGCAAAACCCAGTCGCTCGCAGACTATGCAACTTCGCGTATTTGCTTCATCAGGGAGAGCTTCGACGCGACGCGCTCCGAGTTTCTCAAACGCGAAATTGACGATCGCCGCGACACCCTCGGTAACGTAGCCCTTGCCATGGAACGAGGACCGACCCCAGAAGCCAACTTCAAATTTCGGAACGGACCAGTCCATGCGATGTAACCCACTCGAACCTACGACAATGTCGACTTCTTTGAGGAGAAACAATAGCGGTAGATCGCGGCGTGTCTGAAAGTTGGCGTATGCCTCGCGGCAATACCTCTCCGACGAGTCAAGTGTTGGCTCCGCAAGTGCCCAACTCATCGACGCTGGAAAGCGCCGAAGTTCTGCAAGAGTCTCACGAACGGCCTCAAACACAATTTGTCCGTCCCCCGGGCGAGGTGGCCTAATTCTCAGACGCGCCGATTCGATGAGTTCTGGCACATCGCGAAGAATTGGCTCGATTTGCACTTCGCTCATTCAATGAGTCCTAACGAAACAAGCTAACCGGCGACCCGTTGCGGGGGCGAAGCCCCGCATGCGGGACGTCCGCGTTGAGCGACGAATTGGGCGGCGCGGATTTCGGCATCGGCCTCATGGCTTATAGGCAATGACCTCGATCTCAATCTTGGTGTCAACCATATTTTTCGCCTGTATTGTCGAGCGCGCCGGTCTATTTCCAGGAAAGAACTGACTGTAAATGCGATTGAATTCATCGAAGTCGTGTGCGTCATCGAGCCACACCGTGGTCTTCACCACGTGCTCGAGTGTGCAACCGGCCAATGCAAGTGCGTGAGCGACATTGCTCAGCGTCTGGCGCGTGTGAGCTTCAATCCCCCCAGTGACCATATTGCCGTTTTCGTCCCTGGCTACTTGGCCAGACACAAACACAAAGCCGCCGGCCTTCGTCGCCAGTGAGCGCGGCAGTGTTCGTGTACCCGCATTACTTTCTTCAAAGAACTCAATCGTCATTTCCGGCACCTTTCGCGAAGTAGTGCCATGCCGAGTTCTAGGACCAACTATCTGACTTAGGTCGTCCCACATTGGCTGATAGTCTTCGCAATTACCTTCGATCCGTGCAAGTGTCTCGTGTGCGTCCATGCTAGCTAGCGAAACAAGCTGACCGGCGGCCTGCTGCGCGGGCGAAGCCCCGCACACGGACTTCCGCGTTGAGCGACAGGTTAGGTGCCACCTCAGTGCTCATGATTGAGCGCAGATGAAGGGAGGCCACGAACCAGCGTGCGAGGAGGCGACCCGGCAGACTGCGCCAGAATGTGAAACGCGCGACCACCAACATAACATTCAGCGCCAGAGAAAACCACCGCAACGCGCGCGTATACCTGCTCAAGGGTGGCATCGGCGCGGCCCTTGACGAAGCGGCCTCCCGCGCCCCGAACCTGCGCAGCCACGAAACAAATGAGGGAGAGAGCGGTGCCGCTTCCGCGCGACCCTCGCCGGATGTACATGTCCATGACTTCACCACCCGCGGCACAGTGGTGCAGGTCGTAGACGCGGCGCCAACAGGCAAACCCAACAAGATCATCGGTTCGCTCGGCAACAACAGTTTGAAATTCATAACCGAGGCCGTCGCGAACAAGCGTGTCGAGGGAGCCCTGCCAGGGGCAACCAAATAATTCGGCCATGTACGCGTCGAGCATGATCGCGACCGACGACATGTCCGCGGCAACGGCAGCCCTGACGACTATGCCAGATCTGGTGGTGGTGTCGGCCATGGAGGCGCCTAGCGAAACAAGCTAACCGGCGGCCCGCTGCGCGGGCGAAGCCCCGCATGCGGGATGTCCGTGTTGAGCGACGGGTTAGGCCCCCGCATTGTTGACCAACCATGCCGCCCAAACCAGACCTAATACGACGACACCGGAAAGGATCGCGGGGAGAAGGAAAAAATACCTCAGACTCAGGACCAGACATGCCCCCTGCACGATGGCGAATGCCCATCCCAGTGCGCCAATACTTTGTGGATGCGCGCTCGCAAGGGTGCCCAGGTGCCATGAGAGGAATGCGGCGAACAACAGGTAAGCCGTGATGGTAAGACCAAACCCAGTGTAAAAATTGCCAAATGAGTAGTTCGCTCCCTTGAACTCAAACTGCACCATATTCATTGCATCGCGAACGGCGGCACTCTCTGGCGTCGGTGGTTTGAAGCTCATGAAACCGAGTGTGTGGCCAGCAGCAAATAGCACCAGGAGTACCGCGACAATACGGTAGATAAGGGTGGGACTCATTGGCATTCCTCCTGATTGATTGCCTCGGGCGCGACTCTCTAGGGGCTCAACGACTGAGTTCACCTGCGTGCGAAGGCGAGCGCAGCCAACCGTAGCACGTCGGGTGGAACGAAGGGTTCACGTATCAAACTAACCGGCGGGCCGCGCTGACGCTCGCCAAGTTGAAGGCGGGTACCGGCCCGTCCGGTTCAGCCCAGGGTCAGGGCGCTGTTTCATGGACCGCTACGACGACCAGGCGATCAGTGGCTCCAACATCGCACAATGCGTCATAGCCCCCAAAGTATTCAAGTGGCACGAATCCGCATTCGAGGAGATAAATGCTGAGCTCATCTTTGGTCCAGCAGCGCATGGCGAAATCATAGCGGGATACATTCTCGCCATGCACGGACGTGAGCGTATGCCGTTCAGTGATGCGCAGCAACTGTCGAGTTCGATCTAGGCGCGCTGAGCTCCAATACGACAGCGCGCCGCGGGTAGTGATGATCTGCTTTTCGACAATTGGTTGCCTTGTCTTCCGGTCAACGGTCGCTGCCCATTCGCGCACGTCCAGAATCAGAATTCCACCCGGCCGAAGCGCGCGGGCAAAGACCTTGAACGCCTCTGCTCGGTCTTGGCTTTCGGTGAGGTCGTTGAGAACGCCACGGCAGAGCACGGCGTCGTAGGGCTCCGAGACCGAGTGCGTAAAAATGTCGTCTTCTCGCAAAGATAACGCACCGCCCGCGCTAGAACGCCGCGCGTTCGCCACGGCAATAAGCGCCGAGGATATGTCGACACCGGTGACGACGTAGCCTGAATTGGCCAAGCAGATCGCGTAGCGTCCAGTTCCACAGCCCGCATCAAGGACAGAAGCAGGCGGACGAACGCCGTAGTGACTTAGCCTCGCGCAAATGAACTCGCACTCATCTGCAATCGGACGATCGGTAAGGAGATCATATGCCCAGGCATATTCGCCGTAGTAGGGTCTGATCGAGGACACGCTACCCAAGGGTCGCGCCCTAACGAAACAAGCTAACCGGCGGCCCGCTGCGCGGGCGAAGCCCCGCACGCGGGATGTCCGCGTTGAACGACGGGTTGGACCGGGTGAAGCGAGCTCTATGATTCAGGCAAATCATAGTCGTTTCGCTTGGCGAGGTCCTGCGAGAGATATTGTACGAACTCCCAGTCATTCCCTTCGGGATCGTAGAAGTAGACGCGTTTGCGGTAAGGGTGCGCATTCGGGACGGTCGAGTCTCGGTATCCTGCCGCTTTGAGCCGCGCGCGCAGCGACTCTACGTCATCCACCTCATAGGCGAGGTGATTCACTCCTGGCTCGCCACTGTACGGTATCCAATGGGTCGCGGAATCCGTTTTCGCTTGATTCAAGACAATGTAGGTGTCATCGGTGCCTACGTGGACCCATCGTATGCCGTTAAGGCTTGTGCCTTCGCCGCGTATCCGAAACTCGGGAAACGCTGTCATCAAAAAGCGAATCGTCGCCTCGACGTCACGTACACTGAGATTCGCATGTTCAAGCCGGACTTTCATCGGACACCTCCCACGCGGCCTAACGAACCCAATTGACCGGCGGCCCGCTGCGGGGCGAAGCCGTGCACGCGGGTCGTCCGTGTTGAGCGAACGGTTTGGCAGCACCCGGGTTGATACTCCAATTGGCGTGACCAACGCGGTTTGACTAACGGAATGTCATGGCTTCAAAGACGTTCGACAAATTCCCGCAGATGCAGGTTGAAGCTTGCAGCGTCATCCCAGAATGGTGCGTGCCCCGCATTCGCCATCAGGTGTACTTGCGCGTGAGCCATGATCTCCTTGTGCTGGCCGACGACCGCCGGTTTGACAATCGCGTCACTGGCGCCATGTGTAATCAAGACAGGCTTGCGGATCTTCGGCAGGTGATCGTCGTTGTTCAACGAGCGAGAGAGCAGTGCCTGACGGACAAAGGGCGGGACGGACAGGTTGTATCCCAGCATCAGATACAGGTCTGCGGCTGAGGGCTCCTGGAGGAAACACAGTCGCAACAACGACTCCATGCTGCGTACACTTTGTTCTACCTCCGTGGCAAAGAATCCCGGAACGAGGCTGAGAAACGCGGGGGTGAGGACCGACATCGCCTCGTCGCTGCCGAGCTTCGTAATCCCACCCACAAAATGCATACCGCTGATGCCATCCTCGCCGAAATGCCGGATGTAATCGAGGATTACGAGCGGTCCATATGACCAACCACAGAGGATCGGATGGTCAAGGCTCAGAGCCTGTATCGCCGCGTTGACGTCATCAGCCCACAGTCTCGAGTCAGTGTAGCCATCGCGAGGCTTGTCTGAGAGACCATGACCCCGCATGTCCATTGCGACAAGTCGGTAGCTATCGGCCAAGTCCGAACTCAGCTGCCGACTCCAGGCGAGCCAACACTGCGAAAAGCCGTGGATGAAGAGAATTGGGCGGCCTCTCGAGTTCCCCGTCTCGACGAGGTGGAGCCGTATGCCGCCGCCGCCCTTGATCTTGTGGCTCTTCATCGGGTACCTCCTTACGGTGCTGCCTAACGATTGGAGTTCAGCGGCGCGCGATTGCGCGTCCGCTCCAATGACGTGTTTGGTTGCCCCGGGCCTGCAGGGATCGGAGCGTGGTTGCCAAAGTGATGGCAAGGCCTGATATCTGACGGGCGCAAGGCGCGACAGGTGATCGCCGCCTGGGTCACGACGGCCTTCGCTGCCAGAGTATGACGCGGGCGGCCAATGGTGCCACCGCGACAGTGAGGAGAAGGTAGAGTCCGCCAGTCACAACGAAGAGGCCGACGACAGGAGAGGTCCATGTGGTTACTGCCTTGACAAGTGATCCGAGTGGTGCGACCCCAAAAGCGCTGATAAGGAGATTTTTGCCAGCGGCGAGCAGCCGCAAAGCTACAAACCCAAATGCGTAGCTGAGTGCGTGAAGTGGCGATCGGTCCATGACGGCTTTAGACCACGGGATGACGTACAGTTTCCTGAACGATCGGGCTGGGTGGAGAGAAGATTCGTCGGATACCGAGTTGGTTTTTCGGAACGCGAAGATGACGCAAGCGCCCATCGCCAGCGCCCCGACACCGGTGATGACCCAGGCCCGCATCGGTCGGTAGATGCCCTGCTCGGTGGCGAAGGCGTTCCCTTCGGTCACGCCTGCTCTGCGAAGCGCCAGGCCAGTGGACCAGAGGTCGAGGCCGCTCGCCACGAAGTATGTGACGAGGTAAAGCAAGACAATGGGGATGGTGTGCCGCAGGGACCGCATTAGGTCTCCGAATGGACGCCTTGTTGTAGGGGCAACCTAACGAAACAAGCTGACCGGCGTCCTGCTGTGCGGACCGAGCCCGCGCATGCGGGACGTCCGCGTTGAGCGACGCGTTAGGCGTCATTCTCGTTCAATTGGAATCAAGGTTCACGGAACTGTTGTTGTGTCTCCGTAGGCGCAATACGTTGGGTTCTGCTCAAACGGCGGATCTTTGACACCCTCCATGACCAGCATTTCTCTATAGGTGGGCCAATTGGTGTTGGGGTCAGCTGGGCGAAGATAGGTTTCTGGAACAATCCTTGGGAAGCCAGCATTCCGTTCCACTGAATTTGCATTCCACGGCCCCGTGCCTCCCATATCAACGCCCTGATAGACCAGAACCTCGTCAAAACGACTGACGCTACTTTCCTTCATGGCAATGACCAGAAGCCTATCGGACTGAGCCCTCGTGCAGCCTTGCGACCAGTATAGATAGTCATGTACCACAGCTGCGCGGCTGTATTGTCCGTAGGGGCTGAGTCCCAATGACCAGAGCGGTTGCGGGATTGAGGCGAAGTCGGTTACAAAGCCTTTAGGGACAACGATTCGTTCATTTGTACTCCCGATCACGTAGATCATGTCCTCGACCGTTATCCAGAACTTGTTGTCGCCGAATGCCCGCACTGCCGGTGACGGGGGGGTCTGTTGACTCCAAGATACTGTTGCGACACACACGAGGGCAATAAGGAGCTGCACTTGTATTTTCATGCGTTGGTCCTCCTTGGTCGACGGACGCCCAGGAAGTAGCGCGATCCGGCCATCCACCGAAATCTGTACCAACTACATCCGCGAGACAAAGTGCTTCATGACGCCCTAACGAAACAAGCTAACCGGCGACCGACGGGCGGGCGAATGCCCGCCGGCGGGCGTCCGGTTGAGCGGCGGGTTAGGCCGCACCTTTTGCCGCCGAAGCGAGTGGCTGCGCTAACCTGGCGCCGAGCAGCGCAAGCGGCGCGAGGGAAACCAAGAAGACCACGTGGTACCAAAGCGGAAATTGCGTCCACAATGAATAATGCACAGGGACAAAGAATATTACGAGCAGGCCCGCGAAGAATTTGACCGCGATGGGGACCGAGCGCAATAACGCACGACAAGCAAAGCCCGCGGCCACTGAACTGACGGCGGCCAAGCCGAGGCGGGCGAGCAGCATGGGCAACGTAAACCGCATTGCGGGTTCGGCTGCGGCGTAGCCCGCAACCAACCCACGGATGGCGAAATTGCCAACGGTTGCCACCACGAACCAGACCACCAGTCCGACGAGAACACCGAGCACGATCTTCATTGATTTCGGCATGGACCTAGACCACCTGCCAATGGTGCGGGCCTAACGAACCAAGCTAACGGGCGGCCCGCCGCGCGGGCGCAACCCATGCATGCGGGACGTCCGCGTTGAGCGACGGGTTAGGCCTCACCCCCGCCCGCCTAGACGTTGGGGATGGGCAGACACTCCATGACCTCCACGGCCTCGCCGGGGAAGACCGTGAAGTGCGGGTGACCCTCGAAGAGCTTGGCAGCCGCTTCGTGCGACTGAGCCAGCACGACAGTGAATGCGCTCATGCTGTTGCGAATGTCGGCCGTGCCGGCCTGGGACACGCTCTTAGTGCGGCCGAGTGGCGCCCCAATTTCGACGATGGATGCCTTGTTTCGCTCGACCCACTCGTGCCATGCCTTGACTCCAGCAGCTTGGCGCTCCCGCAGTTCTTGCTCCGGCATGGAATTCCACTTGGCCATCGCTTCGGCCGTGCCTATGTAGATTGCCAAGTATCTTTTCATGACGTTCTCCTGTGGCTTCGCGGGAAATCAGTTGGCCGAACTGACGGCCGTTGAACAGGCCATTCTTATCCAAAGTCCGAGTTTTGGCGACGGTTCGTGGTTGGGGCGCCGGCCTAGGAGGCCCAACGAACAAGTTAACCGGCGGCCCGCTGCACGGGCGCAGCCCTGCACGCGGGACGTCCGCGTTGAGCGATGGGTTATGCAGCATGTTCATTGAACAAGCTTGCCACCGAATGAAACCCGACCGACCGCGGCGGGCGCGTACGCAACATGCACACAGGTAGCAGGGCGACCAATGACTTGTGCGATGGCATCAGTAAGTGCAGTGACCTCGGCCTGAAGCTCTGCGCCAGTAGGCGGCTGGCGTTCGAGGACGCTAACGAAAACGGGCAATTCGGCGGCGTTTACGAGCGCATCGTTTTCAGCATACCCGTCACGCGGCAGCAACCGCAAACGAATCCAGGTTTGACCAGGCGGCGAACTTAGGACGCAGCCGACGATGTCGGCGAGCGACTGCGTGAGACTGCGCTCCACCGCGCGATCCGGGTCAACGACGAGCTCCACCGTGACGATTGGCATGCTGCCTAACAAAATGAAGCTAACCGGCGGCCCGCTGCGGGGCGGGCGCAGCCCCCGCATGCGGGACGTCCGTGTTGAGCAATGGGTTAGGCCGCCGTTTTGAACAGAGACTTTGCATCAAGCAGCTCCGTGAGCCCCTCGGGAAATAGCGGCAACATTGCGGAGAATTGAGACCGCGCGCGCCAATATGCCTGAAACGGTGTGCCATCGCTTTCTGCACCTGGCAGGAACGGTCGTTGGTAAAGCGCACGGTCGACGAAGTCGCCATCATAGACCTGGATGATTTCGTGGCCGGGCTTGCCGAGGTGAGTAAAGATATTCTCCAGGGTGCCGAGAAAGCGGAGATTTGTTACTTCGGCACCCAACTCTTCCCGAATTTCTCGCATGACTGCGTGTTCGCTGCGTTCACCGAAGTCAATTCCACCGCCCAGGGGCCGACAATAGCTTTGGTCTTTCACCGGATCGTGTGCCTCGTTCACCAGGATACGACCGCCAAAGCTGAAAATGCAAAGCGCGAGCGGTCGGATTCGCTTCTGCGTCATGTCCCAGTGACCCAAGGCGGCCTAACGAAACAAGCTGACCGGCAGCCCGTTGCGCGGCCGAACCCCCCCACTCGGGACGTCCGTGTTGAGCGACGGGTAAGGCGTCACCGCGATACTTCAGAAGCTGAGGCTCGCTGCGCCGGCCTTAAGTCGCTCGTGCATCGCACTGGCGCCCTGAATAGTTACACCATCGATGAAGTCCTCCTGGGAGTAGCCACGAGCCTTGACGCAAGGCGGACACGCCCAGATGGTGCCGCCACGCGCGATGAAGTCTTCCATCAACGATTTCAGCGGATCCAAAGGAGGCACGTGTGTAACGTCCACAGCCTTGCGACGCACCAGATCGACGGCCGAACTGACGAGGAACGCATAGACCTTCATTCCGGAGGTTATTGCGCCGCAGGCGATGGTGAAGGCGACTGACGATAGTTCATGGTCAGTGCCACGGGTCAACAACACAACAAGTTCGCGACTGGATTGAGAGACCTGTTCCGACATCGAAGTGCTCCTGTTCAAGAAAAGGGATTACCGGCCCAGCCGGCACCAGAAATTCTGCGCTTTGGACTCAGCGGCGGCCGAAATGGTACCTTTGTGACGCCTAACGAAATGAAGCTAACCGGCGGCTCGCTGCCGGGGGGAGCCCCGCATTCGGGACGTCCGCGTTGAGCGACGGGTTAGGTGGCGCCGCGGCGAGGCGATGTGAGCGCATAAACAATGAAGAGGCCTATAACCAAGGGTCCGGTTAGACAGAACCGCATGAATAATGAACCCTGATTCGACCACCAATCAAGTATGGCGCGCGAGCGCTCGACCCCCAGGATCAATGTGAACACGCCCGCGAGAATGATGACGATGCCAAAGACACGAAGCGTGGTGGGCAGGCGCGAAGCAGCTGCCGCCAGCACCAACACAACGCCAACACCAATGCGGAATGCGGCGACGACGTAAAGCGACATTGGTGTTAGCAACGATCGCCCAATTTCTAGGATGTAGGAAGGAGCTACAACGCCAACGAGGCCGACGGCAGCGAGGAGAAGACCGATAGCGATGGCGAGGACCTTCACCGTGGACTCGTCCGCCGCCTGACGAAACAAGCTAACCGGCGGCCCGCCCGTGGCCGCAGCCCCGCATGCGGGATGTCGGCGTTGAGCGACGGGTTAGGCAGCATGCAACGCCTTACGAAGGAAATACCGCGAATGCTCGGCGGGAAAATGTTGAAGCGAGCCAAATATTTCGTAACCTGCACGAGTATAGAGGTCGACACTTTGAAATGAAAATGTGTCGAGATAAGCACCATGACAACCTCTAGCGTAGGCTTCACCTTCCGCGCGAGAAAGTAGTTGGGTCCCTAGGCGTTGACGCCGCGACGATGGTGCAACCCAGAGAGCCAAGACATGGAGCCAGCCCCAATAAGTCTCGCCGCAGATTCCACCCAGAAGCACGCCGCCTGGACCTCGCGCAACGACGCAAAGGTGTTCGATCGTTCCGTCGCCAGCGCGCTCAACGTTTGAATGAAAGAGCCCGTCGAAAATTGTCCGCGTTAGGTCAGTCGTTGGTTCAGGTTCCACGGCGATATTTAGTACATTCGACATTGGTTTCGCGGTCGACATGCTGCCTAACGAAGCAAGCTAAGTGGCGGCCCGCTGCCGGGGCGAAGCCCGGCATGCGGGACGTCCGCGTTGAGCGACGGGTTAGGCCTCACAGACATAGGACATGAGTAGGTCGTCGACAGGCCGCCCATTGATGATGTACGCGCGCCGTCGCGCGCCCTCCACACGGAAACCAAGGCGTTCATATAACGCAATGGCGCGGACATTATCCTTCATCACGAATAGTTCAAGTCGCGATATTCCGGCGCTCGGTGCCCAGGCCAGGGCTTCCGTGAGCAATGCGCTGCCGACACCGCGGCCCCAGTAGCTTCGCAAGACGCCAATGTAGACACCCGCCGCGTGACGGAGTCGGGGAAGGGAGGACCCGACTGCGCCAAGTAACCCGACTGCCACTCCATCGATCTCGGCCAACAGGGAGCGGCTGTACTCAGAAGCGGCAACACGTTCAAGTGGCGCCGAGAGCTCGTCGGGCGTCGTCACATACTCATCGGGCGCGTAAAGCAAGAAGTCGGTTTCGCCAAAAATTGACTTGCGCAAGGCGACCGACGCCGCGGCATCTTGGGGTAATGCATCGCGTATTACGATAGCGGCCATGAGGCCTAACGTTGAAGTTGAGCCGCTGTCGGCGGCTCGCCGACGGCAGTCGGCTCGAACGGAGGTTTAGGCAGCGTACCTCCATACCGCCGAAAACCGGCATCTCATGATCTCACTTCCTCAACCGGGGACAGCGTATGTGCATCGCGGGCCAAGAGCCATCGGCCATCGGGTTGTTTGCGGTATACCGTGATTCGATGACCAGCGAACTGCGTCGCCTCCCCGCCTGCGCGCCGGGTAACGGACAACGTGTCCCGGCTCCACGTGTACGCGACTTCGCCTACAACTACGACCTCTTCCAACTCGCTGTTGCAACGGATCTGAATCTGTCGGGGCGCAGCTGAGAAGTTGGCGGAGAATCCGTCCCTACCTAATGGCGCTTGGCCGGGATTGAGGAACACGACATCGTCCGCCATCAATGTGAGCAAGCGGACCAGATCGCCGGCATTGACGGCATTAATCCAGGCCGAATGAACCTCGCGGACTTCTTGTTCATCAGATCTCATCTGTTACCTACGCCCCCGGGGGGCTAAGCCGCCTAACGAAAAATGTAGAACCTAGAGTTGACGGAAATCATCGCGTCCATTGACCGTAAGTCGTATTTCGATAGGGCGAGAAGGCGAACAAAATCAACGGAAACCGCATCCGTGCAGGCGCCTAAGGGTAACCATAGATGGACGTCAAACCGTCGCTGCGATTGCTTGACCGGGTACGCAACAAGATTCGAATCAAGCATTACAGCCTTCGGACCGAACAAGCCTATCTGGACTGGATTAAACGCTTCATCCTGTTCAACGGCAAGAGGCATCCAGTCGAGCTTGGCGCAGGTGAGGTTGAAGCGTTCCTAGCGCACCTCGCGGCGGTTTGCAACGTGTCGGCGTCGACCCAGAATCAAGCCAAAAGCGCGTTGCTGTTCCTGTACCGGGAGGTGTTGAAAATCGAACTGCCGTGGCTTGACGGTGTCGAGACGGCCAGTACACCTCGTCGGCTGCCGGTGGTGCTTACTCGGGAAGAGACCTTCCAGCGCTCCATGCGCCAGGCCGTGCAGGACGCGCAAATTTGCAAACCCGCCACGCCGCACACGCTGTGCCATTCGTTTGCCGCGCACCTGCTTGAACCGGGGTACGACATCCGCACAGTGCAGGAGCTGCTCGGTCATTCGAACGTGAGCACGACGATGATCACCACGCACGTGCTCAATCGCGGCGGGCGAGGCGTGGTCAGCCCCCTCGACCAGCTTTGACGGCGGCGGCAACCCGCTTCTCCCACAGGTCCTCCAACGCCTCGGCCAGAGTCGAGGGAATGTGGACGCCGGACGAGCGCACGCCCCATCGAAAGCGCGCGAAGGGCGGCACGGCCAGGTCGTCGTAGGTTATGAGGGGCAACGCGTGCAATGCTTCCAGGCGCAGCGTCAATCGCTGCTGGACGGCCCCGGCAGCGGCCTTCTCCGGGCGCCAATGGACCGTGGGCACCGGAGTGGTCAGCGTATGCCCGGCGCCGAATATGCCCTTGGGCGGCACGCCAACTCGAACCAGAAAGGCGCGACTGCCGATCTCGATGTTCCGGACGCGGCCGGAGTTCCACTCGGTGTCGAAATGCCCGCGGCGATGGAGTTGGCGGATGTCCTTCGGCAGCTCTGGCCAGTTCCAGAGCGCGGGATTCCAGGCGAAAAGATAGGTGGCCATGTCGTCATGCCGATTGGGCGATGGTAGATTCTGCCCTCAGCATGCCCAAACCACTGAACTTTCTGCGCATCGCGGCACTGTGCGCATGCGCCACGCTTCTGGGGGCATGCAGCAGCACACCGACGAAGGAGCCGCCGCCTCCGTCCCCGTCCCCGGGCACCCCGCCGTCGTCCACCAAGTACTACAAGGATGACGGGCCCGGCGACTATTTGCCCGCGAATCTCGACTCGATTCCGGACGCCACGCCGCGCCTCGAGCCGCTCAACCGCTTTGCGAACCGCCCCTACACGGTGCTCGGCACGGATTATGTCCCGGCGACCGCGCTTCGCCCCTACAAGGAACGCGGCGTCGCTTCATGGTATGGCCGCAAGTTCCACGGGGAGAAGACGTCGAATGGCGAGACGTACGACATGTACGCGATGACCGCCGCGCATCCCACGCTGCCGCTGCCGTCCTATGCGCGGGTCACTAATGTCGCGACGGGCAAGAGCGTGGTCGTGCGCGTGAACGATCGCGGCCCCTTCCTGCACGGCCGGATCATCGACCTGTCCTTTGCCGCCGCCAACCGCATCGGCGTCGCCGCCAAGGGCAGCGGCGAAGTCATCGTGGAGGCCATCATCCCAGGCGCAAGCGGGACCGCGGTGGCCGCGGCGCCGTTGCCGCCGGTCGTTCCCACCGCGCCGCTGAAACCCGCCGAAGTGCCGCAGGCTGCGCCGATCAGCGCCGAAGCCACTGGCGGATTCGCGGTGCAGCTGGGCGCGTTCCAGAATTTCAACAACGCCCAGGCGTTTCTCGCCCACGTGCAGGGGCAGCTTGCCACAGCGCAGGTCGAACCCAGGGTGCGCGAGGCCGGCGGGCTCTACCGCGTCTACGTGGGACCGTATCCGGATCGCGATGAAGCACGGCGCGTGGCGGAGCGCCTCAGGAGCGCCTTTGGCTTTGCTACGGCAATCGCGCCGCATTGAGAATCCGCTTGTTGCGGAACTTGAGCGCCCTATCGCAGGTCAACCCGTACGCGCCATCCCCTTCGTTATAATCGACTGACCCGCATTGCACGCCGGCCGTGTTGCCGCGAACTCAACCAACAACAAGGTGTTCATGCACCGCTCGTTCCGTCGTATTCTTGCGCTCGCGGCACTGAGTTTCCTGACTTTCGCGCCCGCGCGCGCGCAGCTCACGATAGAGATTGTCGGCGGCGCCGGCACGGCGGTACCCATCGCGATCGTCCCGTTCGATGGCGAGCCCGCCGGGCCTGCGGGCATATCGGCCATTGTCGGCGCCGATCTGGCGCGCTCGGGGCTGTTCAAGCTGGTCGGCACCGACGGCATCGTGCCGCGGCCTTCGCGCATCGAGGAGGTGCAGGCGGCCGCTTGGCGCGCCAAGGGCGCTGACGCCGTGGTGGTCGGCTCGGCACGGTCGCAGGCCGACGGCCGCGTCGAAGTCCGCTTCGCACTCGTCGACGTGGTGAAGCAGACGCCGCTCGTGGCGATGGTGTACACGGTCACGCCGGCCCAGTTTCGCGCTACCGCGCACAAGATCGCCGACGTCATCTACGAAAAGATGACCGGCGACTCCGGCGTGTTCTCGACCCGCATCGCCTACATCACCAAACAGGGGTCGCGGTTCCAGTTGCTGGTGGCCGACGCCGACGGCAACGATCCGCAGGTGATCGTGACGTCGAACGAGCCGATGCTCTCGCCGCGCTGGTCGCCCGACGGCACGCGCATTGCCTATGTGTCGTTCGAAAGCAAGAAGCCTGTTGTGTATGTGCAAAATCTCGCGTCGGGCTCGCGCACCGCAGTGGCCAATTTCCGTGGCAGCAACAGTTCGCCGGCATGGTCGCCGGACGGCCGCACGCTCGCGGTGACGCTGACCAAGGACGGCGGGTCACAGCTCTATCTGATGAATGCGGACGGCAGCAATCCGCAACGTGTGATGAGTTCGCCCGGCATCGATACGGAAGCCATGTTCATGCCTGACGGCAAGTCGATTCTGTTCACCTCGGATCGCGGCGGCAGTCCGCAGGTCTACCGGCTGACTTTGGGCAGCGGCGCAGTCGAGCGCGTCACGTTCGAGGGCAGCTACAACGTTTCCCCGCGACCATTCCCGGATGGCAAGGGCTTCGCGTTCGTGCGTCGCGATGGCGGCCGCTTCCAGATCGCGGTGCAGGATTTCGCGTCGCGGCAGATGCAGGTGCTGACCGAGGGACCGCGCGACGAATCGCCGAGCGTTGCACCCAACGGCAAGCTGATCCTCTACGCAAACGAGGTCGGGGGGCGTGGTATATTGGCCGCAGTCTCGAGCGACGGCCGCGTGAAGCAGCGGCTCGTAGCACCGGCGACCGACGTGCGCGAACCCGCATGGGGGCCGTTCCCGCGGCCATAGTCACTTGACTGCATATCCATTCCGCGCCGCGCAGTTCCTCGCGCATCCGCAACCTTTCGCAGGAGGCTCCTTGAAAAAATTTCTCATTGCCGCGGCCATGGTGGCCGCCCTCGCCGCTTGTTCGACGCAGCCACCGGCGCCGGTCGATGACCAATCGTCCGCCGATGCTGCTGCTGCCGCCGCCAAGGCGGGGACCACGACCAGCGGTACGACCACGTCCGGCCTGTCGGGCACGTCGACCGGCACCGGTGCGGTGAATCCGCTCAGGGATCCCGGCAACGTTCTGTCGAAGCGCAGCGTCTACTTCGAGTACGACAGCTTCGTGGTCGAGGACAAGTACAAGGCGCAGATCGAGGCACATGCCAAATATCTCTCTGGCAACAGGACCGCCAAGGTAACGCTGCAGGGACACACCGACGAGCGCGGCTCGCGGGAATACAACATCGCGCTCGGGCAGAAGCGCGCCGATGCCGTAAAGCGCGTTCTCGTGCTGATGGGCGCTCAGGATGTGGCGATCGAGACGATCAGCTACGGCAAGGAAAAGCCGAAGCGGGAAGGCCATGACGAAGCCGCGTGGGCGGAGAACCGCCGCGTCGACATCGTCTACTTCGGCGAGTGATGACCAGCGGAGTCAAGGTGCGCCGGAATCCGGCGCTCGCCGCACTGGTGCTGTTTGCGCTCATTTACGTCTCACCGCAATTCGCACATGCGGCGCTGTTCGACGATGAGGAAGCGCGCAAGCGCATTGCCGCGACCAACCAGCGCATCGACCAGCTGCAAAAGGACCTGGACGAACGGGTCGCCGCGCTCGAACGGCAGCTGAAGAGCGGCGCGCTCGTTGATCTCGCCAACAACGTCGAAGGATTGAAGAGCGACGTCGCGAAGATCCGCGGCCAGATCGAGGTGCTGACCTACGAACTCGACCAGTCGCAAAAGCGGCAACGCGATTTGTACGTCGATCTCGACGCGCGCATGCGCAAGCTGGAGGGCGCGCCGGGGCCCGCGACCACCGACGCCACTCCGGCCGCCGCTGCTGCAGCGCCCACAGCAGCAGCGACCTCAGTGGCTCCCTCCGTTGCTTCAACTGGCGCGACACCGGCCGGTACCGAGCAACGCGCCTACGACGCTGCGCTCGACCAATTCAAGCGTGGCGACTTTCAGGGCGCGATCACGGGATTCACCGCACTCGTCAAGACGAATCCCAAGAGCGCGTTGGCACCGTCCGCGCAGTACTGGATCGGCAACGCCCATTTCGCGCGCAAGGATTACAAGGCAGCTATCGCTTCGCAACGGCAGCTGCTGTTGACTTGGCCGGACAGCCCAAAGGTTCCGGATGCACTGCTCAATGTCGGGTCCGCGCAGTCGGAATTGGGCGATAACGCCGCCGCACGCCGCACGCTCGAGGAATTGATCGGCAAGTATCCGCAATCCGACGCCGCCGCCAAGGCGAAGCAGCGGCTCGGTCAGCGCTGATCGGGCACCGCATGGCCGCCACGCCCTCGCCGCGGCGACGGCGCATCGCGACTTTCGCGGCCCGGCTGGTCACCTGGCAGCGCGCGCATGGCCGCCACGGTCTCCCCTGGCAGGACACGCGCGACCCCTACCGTATCTGGTTGTCCGAAGTCATGCTGCAGCAAACGCAGGTGGCGACGGTCATTCCGTATTACGAGCGGTTCGTGGCGGAGTTTCCGGACGTCCGCGCGCTTGGCGCAGCACCCGTCGAGCGCGTGCTCGAACACTGGAGCGGATTGGGGTACTACCGGCGCGCGCATCACCTGCATGCGGCGGCACAGGCGGTGGTCGCGCAATTGGCCGGCGTGTTTCCGGCGGATGCGGAATCGCTGGCAACGTTGCCGGGCGTCGGTCGATCGACTGCGGCTGCAATAGCCGTGTTTGCCTCCGGTGCGCGCGCCGCCATCCTCGACGGCAACGTCAAGCGCGTGCTGGCGCGCCATCGCGGCATCGAAGGCTTTCCCGGCGCCGCCAAGGTGGACGCGCAGCTGTGGCAAGTCGCGGAAGCGCTGCTTCCCGCGCGCGACATCGAGGTCTATACGCAGGCGCTGATGGACCTGGGCGCGACGCTGTGCACGCGTGCGCGGCCGAATTGCGCCGCATGTCCGGTTGCGGGCGACTGCGTGGCCTTCAAGCAGAATCGCCTCGGTGAACTGCCGTCGCCGCGGCCCCGAAAGGTGTTGCCGCATCGCGCGTTGCGTGTGCTGCTGATCGAGCACGGCGGTGAAATCCTGTTCGAACGGCGGCCGCCGCTCGGCATCTGGGGCGGGCTGTGGAGCCTGCCCGAACTTGCACTGGACGAGGACGTGCGTGCCGCGGTCAAGGCGCGCTTCGCGGCAACTGTGACCGTGCGCGATGAACTTCCGGTCATTGCCCACGCATTCACGCATTTCACGCTGACGCTGCATCCGCAACGCGTGAGCGCACGCCGCTGGCCGACCCGCGCCGAATCGCCCGGGACAATCTGGCTCGCTCCTGCGGACGCGCGCGGCGCGGCGTTGCCTGCGCCGATCAAGAAGCTGCTGCGCACGCTGGAACGTTAGGTGGGCTTCTTCGCCTCCTCGTCCAGAATCCGCTTGACTTCGCGCTCCCACGCCAACAGCGCGTCGTCGTAGATTACGTAGATGCAGTGCACGCAGCCCGAACCGCAGCAGTCTTCCGGCCGCGGCAGCGTGGGGCGCGGCGGCAGGACCGGCGCGTTGACGTCGTCGCTGCCGCGGTTCACGGCTTGACCGTCGCCGCCCATGCGCGAAGCTCCGGCGGCAGGCGGCCATCGGCGTCCGGAATGGCCGCGCGGAAGGCGAGGAGTTCCTTCGCCGCGTCCGCGAGCTTGCCGTCGTCGTGCAATTTGCGGATGCGGATGATCCACGCGTCGACATCGGCTGCCGGCACTGAAGACGCGTCCGCGCGGGTCATGGTCTTGGCCATCGTGACGGCCCCGGACGCGGCGGGCGCAGACGCGGCGGTCTCGTTTTGCCGGCGCAGGTCGGCGCGCGCGGGTTCGGAGGATTGCGCGGCGAGGGGGGGTGCCGCTGGTGTCGGCGCCGCGCGTGCGCGATCCTTGATGTCCGCGGATTCGTCCGCTTCGCGCTTCTTTTCCGCGGGGAACGGCTGGGGCGCAGCGGCAATCGAAACGGGGGACGGCGCGACAGTGTCCGAGGGGTGCGGCGCGACGACCTTGGCTGCGGGCCTCATTGGCGTCATCGCGGGTGCCATTGCGGGCGCCGCCGATTCGGCCGCCGCGCGCGGCGCATCCTTGCGTTGCGTTGCGGTCAGCTCGTCGCGTGGCACGGACGGCAACGCGGTCGTGCGTTCGGTCGAGCGCGCGGGCATATCGCTTACCGTGGGCGCGGTGACGGGCGACTCCTGCTGCATGGTTTGCAGGATGCCCAGCGCGACTGCGCCGATCGTCGCGGCGGCGGCCAAGGGCATCCACCAGCGCTGCGGACTCGTTGCCTCGGCGGCGGGTTTGCCGGCGTCACGCGGCGCGCTTCCCACCGCGCGATGCGCGGCGGCGAGGATGGTGGCATCCATCGCGGCGGAAGGCATCTCGGCCGCATGTTCGCGCCACGCGGCAGAAAGCTCCGGGTCGCGTTCGGGATGGTCGGGTACGGGCGTCATCGGGATTCCTCGCGCAGCGACGACCTCAGTGACGATAGTTCGCCACGCAGCTTCGCGACCGCGTAGCGCAGCCGGCTTTTCACTGTTTCCATGCCCACGCCCGTGAGTTCCGCGATTTCCGCAAGCGACAGTCCCCCTTCCTGCTGCAACAGAAACGCGTCCCGCTGCACGGCGGGGAGCGTGGCGAGCGCCGCATGCAGTTGCTCGCGCAGTTGGCGCGCGGCAAGGCGCGCTTCCGGTTCCTCGCGGCGCGAAGCGGGCAACGCTTCCACGGCGGCGCGCGTGCCCTCGTCGCCGTCGTCGTCGATCGACGCGAATTTCGCCTGGCCGCTCGCGCGCCAGTGATCGACGAGCCGGTGGCGGGCGAGCGTGTAGAGCCATGTCGCGAATTTCGCCGTGGGCACATAGCGGTCGCGGGCGCGGATCGCATTCATCCAGACATCCTGGAACAGTTCATCGGCAATGCCTGCGTTGCCGCAATGACGCAGCAGATAGCGGTACACGCCGCCCTTGTGCCGCGCATACAGCGTGTCGAACGCCGCGGCGCGGCCCGCGGCATAGGATTGCATCAGTGCTTCGTCGGAATCCTCGGCAAAGGTTGCGGCAACGTCGTCGGGCGGCGCGGACATGGCCCGCGCAGTATGCAACAAATGCGCCCGACGGTTGTCGACGCCGGGCGCATACCTGCTTGTGGCAGGCGGGGTCACGGCCCCGCGGCTTCGACCGTCATTGTGGGTCGGGTGCGAACCGCATTGCGGCGGGGAACGGATCCGGCTGCTGGCGCCGCGCATAGGCAGGCGGCGGGAGCACGCCCATCGCGACCAGGTTCTCGTGGCGATCGTATTGCACGGCGAGCGTCTCGGCCGGTGAATCGGTGGCGCGCTCGAAGGCGACGGTCGTCACGTGCGAGTCCTCGCTGCGGCCGTGGCCGGTGCCGAGCTTGCCCAGGGATTTCTGCACGCGTTCGGGCGAATCCTTGGCGCGCATGTCGTTTTCAGCAACGTCAGCGCGCTCGCGCGGTGCGGCGGAAGAGGACTGCCCCATGCTATCGGCGGCAGCTTCCTGGCGTGCCGTCGATGGCGAAGGAACGGGCCTCGACTCGGGGTAGGCCGGCGCTTCGGCCGTCCCGGCCGCGTTCTGGCGCTTCTTGTAGTCGTACCAGGCGATGGGCTGCGATTTTTCCTGAAACACCGCCACGCCGACCACGCCGACATTTTGCGGCCGGCCGGTGCGCGCGGCGTAGGAATCGCCGAGATCGGTGAAATAGAACGCCGCGGTCCGGTCCATGCTCTTGCGCCAGCCGGTGATCACGACATAGCCCCAGGGCTCGAGCACATAGCCGGATTGCGATGCCGCGGCGGTGTCGCCCGAAATCACGTTCACGCCGTCCACGCTCGTCACCACGAGCACGCGCGCGTTGGTGCAGTTGCGAACACGCACTCCATACTCGTGGCCCGGCGTCCCGACGATGTAGTTGCGTCCGTTGTTCGCGTACACGGGCAGCGCCGTGCCGCTGGCGCGATCGTAGACGTCGACCTGTACGAGGCGGCCCTTCACGAAGGACGATTCGTACCAGTTCGCCTGAGCGCTGCCCGCCGCCAGTCCCAACGTCATCACGATTGCCGCGGCCGCGCGCCGCCATCTTGCCTGTCTGCCGTCCATCGCTTTGTCCTCCGTCGTCGCCGGTCCCGATGACCGGTTGCTGGACGTTGAAACGAGGGTCCCCCGGCGAAGGGGTTAAGCGGAGACCGCGGCCGGGTGCACGAAATCGTGCATGAGACAATCCAACGTTATGGATATAGCCCAACTGCCGCTTCTGGTCGCGGGTCTGGCCTTCGCGTTGGCCTTCGTGTTCGGCGCCGTGGGCAACCGCGCGAACTTCTGCACGATG
Source organism: uncultured beta proteobacterium (assembly GCA_963829415.1). Taxonomy (GTDB): domain Bacteria; phylum Pseudomonadota; class Gammaproteobacteria; order Burkholderiales; family Casimicrobiaceae; genus VBCG01. The sequence continues at coordinate 1,257,271 of CAWHII010000001.1, forward strand.
GGTGCGGTCGTCGACATTGCCACGTACGGCGACTGGCGGCGCATGCGAATGTGGGCACTCGCTATCGCTGTAGCAATGGCTGGAACTGGCATGCTGGTGGCGGGTGGTCTCATCGATACCGCCAAGTCGATCTACGCGGTGCCGCAGGTGCGATGGGTGTCGTGCCTGGCGGGCGGCTTCCTGTTTGGATTCGGGATGACGCTGGCGTCGGGCTGCGGCAGCAAGACGCTGATCCGGGCGGGCGCCGGCAACTTGAAATCCATGATCGTGATGCTCGTCATGGCCATTTCTGCGTACATGACGTTGAAGGGGCTCTTCGCCGTTTGGCGGGTCAGCGGCCTCGACCCGTGGCGCTTCGATGTTTCGGCGCTGGGTGCGGCGACGTCCGACCTGCCAACGCTTGCGGGGGCGTTCGGCGTACCTTTGGTCGCGAAGATGGCCTTGCCGTTCGTAGTGGCGGCGGCGCTGGCGGTGTTCGCGTTGAAGGACCGGGAGTTCCGCGCGACGAAGGAAATGATCGTCGGCGGCGTGATCATTGGGCTCGTCATCGTCGGCGGCTGGTACCTCTCGGGGCACGTCGGGTATGTCGCGGAGGATCCCTCGACGCTGGAGGAGAAGTTCTTCGCGACCAATTCCGGCCGCATGGAGTCGTTCTCCTTTGTCGCGCCGGTCGCCTACACACTCGAACTCCTCATGTTCTGGAGCGACACGTCGCGGATCGTGACTTTCGGCATTGCCGGCGTGCTGGGGATGTTGGCCGGTTCGGCTGCCTACGCGTTGGCCTCCCAGACGTTTCGCTGGGAAGGCTTCGGCTCGGTGGAAGACGTCGCAAACCACCTGGTTGGCGCTGGTTTGATGGGATTCGGCGGCGTGACCGCGCTGGGCTGCACGATCGGACAGGGCATCACCGGGGTGTCCACGCTTGCGGTCGGTTCGTTTCTGGCGCTGGCGGCGATTATCATCGGGTGCGCGATGGCGGTACGCTACCAGGTCTGGCGGCTGGAGCGCATGGCGTAAGCCGACCCTGGTTCTGAAACGTTAATAGCTGATGATCGTCTACGACCTCCTCTGCACCAACGGACATGCCTTCGAGGGCTGGTTCGCCTCCGGGGCGGAATTCGACCGCCAGAAAGCGGCCCGGCTGGTGTCCTGCCCGGTCTGCGACGGCATCGACGTGGCTCGCCGCCCAACGGCCAAGGTGCGTATCGCGAAGGCGCAGGTGGCCGCACCCGCATCTCCCGCCGCGCCCGCTATGCCACGCGACGCCATTGCTGGCATTTCGCCGGAACTGCTCGCCAAATTGCGCGAAGTCGTGCGCAACACCGAGGATGTCGGGGAGCGTTTTCCCGAGGAGGCGCGCAAGATTCATTACGACGAGGCGCCTCCGCGTTCCATTCGCGGCCAGGCGTCGCGCGAGGAAGCCGAAGCACTGGCGGAGGAAGGCATCGATTTCTCGCAGCTGCCGCCGTTCCTCACGCGCGATTCCCACTGAGCGCCGGGCCGCGGGGCAAGTTTTCGCCGACGCAACGACTTCGGCTATAATCCGCCCTCTTTTGTTGCGGGCCGTTAGCTCAGTTGGTAGAGCAGCGGACTTTTAATCCGTTGGTCGCCGGTTCAAATCCGGCACGGCCTACCAATCTCCGAGGCCGTCCGGCGGAGTGCGCAGCGAAAGACGCACGAAAGGCAGCGATTTTGTTTGTCAATCGGGTGCGGAAGCAGGCACCATCAAGCAAGCAGGAATGGGTCGTTAGCTCAGTTGGTAGAGCAGCGGACTCTTAATCCGTAGGTCGAGTGTTCGAGTCACTCACGGCCCACCATTCCAATCAATGACTTGCGGTGACAGGCCGCTGCGTCTTCCGGACGGGGTTACGCCGGGGTTACGGTACGGTTGAGTATTCCTCTGCTTCCCGCCGCTACTCGACGCAACGCAGATTGCGCGGTCGCCTTCCGTGTGGGATGTAGGGGTATACCCAAGCCGGTTATGGACGCCTGCGCAGGAAGAACAGCCTAATGCCTTGATCGCACCGTCGCGGGCGGGTGAAGCATGCGCGCGCCGGTGCCAGGCTAGCGGGGCGATGGAGGTCTCGAAAGTGAATTTCGACAAGGAACTGGACGCGCGCGGGCTCATGTGCCCGCTGCCGATCATCAAGACGAAGAAGGCGCTGGACGATCTCGTGTCCGGGCAGGTGCTGAAGGTCGTGTCCACCGATGTCGGATCGATCAAGGACATGCAGGCGTTCGCGAGCCAGACGGGCAACCCTCTGCTGTCGTTCACTGAAGAGAACAAGACGTTCGTCTTTTTCCTGCAGAAGAAATAGTGCGCTAGCGTGCGCCTGCACTGATTCTGCCTGACGCAAAGGAATTACCATGGAAACGCGAGCCGAAAGGACAGCCACTCTTGCGAACGACGGCGCGCTCGACCGAGCCATCACCGAACGCATCGACGTGCTGCTCGAGCAACGGCTCGAGGCAAAACTTGCCGAGATCAAGGCGAAGAAGACGCCGTCGATGACGATCATCGCGACGAAGGGGACCCTCGATTGGGCGTATCCACCGTTCATCCTGGCATCGACGGCCGCAGCGCTCGGCTGGGACGTGTCGGTCTTCTTCACGTTCTACGGCCTCGAGCTGCTGAAGAAGAATCTGCGGGGTTTGCAGGTGAGCCCGCTGGGCAACCCTGCGATGCCCATGAAGATGCCGATGGGTCCCGATTGGTTCAAGTCCATCCACTGGAACATTCCCAACGCCGTGCAGTCGCTGATTCCCGGCTACGAGGCGTTCGCTACCACGATGATGAAGAAGACGATCAGGAATACCGGCGTCGCGGAAATCGGCGAGCTGCGCAACCTCTGCATCGAAGCCGGCGTGAACCTGATTGCGTGCCAGATGACCGTCGATCTCTTCGGCTACAAGCACGAAGAGTTCATTCCCGAGGTCAGGGAATACTGTGGCGCCGCGACCTTCCTGCCCATGGCGAAGGACGCCGACGTCAGCCTGTTCATTTGAGATCACTGCCCGTCGACCGCTTTGCGTCCGGGACCGTAACCGCCCCTTGGAGGGGCCACAAAGAAGTTGATACTGATCCTGGCGATCTTCGCCGCCGGACTGGGACGTCATCCGCTTCCTGGGCGACTTCTATGCCGAGCACGGCGTCCAGGAGCACGTGCGCGTGATGATTCGCCATTACACTCTGGTGTGGGGCCCGGGACGAGGATCGAATCACCATCCGCACGAGATGGTTCCGCGCGGCGGCCCGCGAATGCAGGGCAATCGGCTGGCAGGGCTGCTGCGCGCTAAAGGCGAACACCAAACGTCAGGTCCGAAAGGTCGTCATGATCGTCGTCACTTCTAGCGCCGCGCGGCAGACCACACCTCGGCCACGCAGTCCGACGCAGACGAAATGGGCCTGCGCATCGCCACCCGGCGGGACCCCGATGTCTCGGTCAGCCAAGTGACGGGGTTCCACGAAGCCCGCAATGACGAACTCGTCGATTCGGCGGAGGGCATCATGCTGGCCGTGTCGCCGGCGCAACGCGATCGGCTCGACGGCATGACGATCGACCATTACGAATTCGAGGCCGGCGATTTCTGCGTCATCTTCATTTGCCCCAACGACACCGCGGACGCCGCTGCCGCGCCGAAGTGCTGCGGCACCGACGGGTGCGGCTGTTCCGGGAGCGGCGCAAACTGAGCCGGCAATCGCGATGTCCACCATTCCCAGCAGGCCGACTGCGGCAACCCTGGCGCGCAAGGAGTCGCCGCCCGATGCGGCTCATGATGGCGAGGTCTTTCTGGTCGGCGCCGGACCCGGCGACCCCGAGCTGCTGACGATGCGCGCGCTGAGGCTCATCGGGCGCGCCGACGTGGTGCTCTACGACAACCTCGTATCCGACGCCGTGCTCGATCTCATCCCGCCCGGGACCGAGCGAATCTACGTCGGCAAGCGGCGCGCCAACCACGCGTTGCGGCAGCAAGAGATCAACGATCTCCTCGTGGTCCACGCGCGCGCCGGGAAGCGTGTGCTGCGGCTGAAGGGAGGCGATCCTTTCATGTTCGGCCGCGGCGGCGAGGAAATCGACTCGCTGTCGGCCAACGGCATTCCGTTTGAAGTCGTGCCGGGAATCACGGCGGCGCTGGGCGTGGCGGCGTTCGCCGGCATTCCGCTCACGCATCGTGACCACGCGCAGGCGTGCCTGTTCGTTACCGGGCGCCTCAAGGATGGCAGCGTCGACCTCGACTGGCCGGCGCTCGCCAGGCCACGGCAGACCGTCGTCGTCTACATGGGCCTGCTGTGCCTGCCGATTCTGTGCGCGAAATTGATCGAACACGGCCAGAGCCCCGACCTGCCGGCGGCCATCGTCCAGCACGGCACCGCGCCCACGCAGCGCGTGGTGACCGGAACGCTTGCAACGCTGCCGGATCTCGCGCAACGCGCGGATCTGCATGGACCCACGCTGATCATCATCGGCGAAGTCGTACGCCTGCGCGACCGGCTCAACTGGTTTCATCCCGGCGCTGCCGCACCGGGCACGGCCGGCCGCGGCTCAGGCTGAGACTGCCGCAGCGCGGTGCTCGACGCCGAACACCGCCGCCTCGACGCGCGAGCGCATGCCCAGATTGGACAGGCTGTGGCGCACGTGATGCTTGACCGTGTCGTGGCCAATCCCGCGCGCGTGGGCGATTGCCTTGCCGCTCTTGCCGTGCGCCGGATGCTGTAGGTCTTCGCGCTCGCGCTCGGTCAGCGATTTCATGCAGTCCGCGCGCGTCGTGCCCGGCTGTGCCGGTAACGCTTGCTCGCAGCTAGTTTGTGCCGCGATAGCGGCGGCCGCTTGACGTGTTTCAAGGGACCACGCGGCGGGCTCTTGCTACCAGAACACCAGCAGGCGTTTTTTCTCGACCTTGTGGGGGAATTCCGTGAGCGGCCGGTCGCCGTTGGCGATGCAGCGCCCCGTTTCGATGTCGAATGCCCATTCGTGCTTCGGGCACGTCAGTTTTTTGCCGTCCAGGGCGAGGTGCGGGATGTTCGTGACCTGGTGCGGGCAGCGGCTGTCGTAAACCTTGAGGACGGCACTCTTTCTGAACACGAAAAGGTTGTGCCCGTCGCAATCGAAATAGGAAGTCTTGCCTGCCTTTGCCGCAGTCATTGGCGCGACGTCGTGCCAGCGGGGCGTGACCTCCGTCTGGTCCAGGCGGAACGCCGGAAGATCCATCCCGAGGATCACGTCGATCGCCCACACGATCTTGGCCAAGCCGAGCGCGGGAAAGGCCATCAGCAGCGCGTCGAGGATTTCGTCGGCGCTCGCACCCTCACGCAGAGCCCGCGTTAGGTATTGGCGCAGCCCGTTCTCCGTTTGCGCGTGCACCTTCGTGATCACGGAGATCAGATTGCGCGTCTTCGGGTCGAGATGCGCACCCGCGCCCTTGAGGAACTTGAAATACGCGCCCATCGCTTCCGGACGCGCCTTGATGAGATAGGACAGTGCATCACTCATGGTCGTTGCACGATTGTGGTCGGCGGCGCGAGGGAACGGGCGCGGCAAAACCCAGTATACAAACTCCGGTCCGGAACCGCCGCGAATTTCAATTGCCGGGGCGCATACCCAGCTTGCGCAGGATGATCTCCAGCGGACACCAAAGGGTGAAGCCGCTTTGCAGCAGGTTGACTCCGACGAACGCCGTGAACGCGAGCCACCACTGGCTGACGAACAACGGGCTGCCCGGCACGCCCAGTGCAAGCGAGAGCAGTACGAAGATGCCGGCAAAGATCCGGACGAGTTGCCAACTGGTCATGGTGCGTTCTCCGAGATGGCCGCGTACTTGCGGCGATAGGCGACATAGTAGAGTAGCGGAATCACGACCAGCGTGAGCAGGGTCGAGACCAGGATGCCGAATATCAGTGACACGGCGAGCCCGTTGAAAATCGGGTCATCCAGGATGAACAACGCGCCGAGCATCGCCGCCGCCGCCGTCAGCGCGATCGGCTGCGCGCGGATCACCGCCGAGCGCACGACCGCGTCCCTGAACGGCACGCCGCGCGCGATCTGCAGGTTGATGAAATCGACCAGAAGGATCGAATTGCGGACGATGATGCCGGCGAGCGCGATCATGCCGATCATCGACGTCGCGGTGAACTGCGCGCCGAGCAGCGCATGACCAGGCATCACGCCGATGATGGTCAGCGGGATCGGCGCCATGATGATGAGCGGCGTCAGGTACGACCCGAATTGCGCCACCACGAGCAGGTAGATGAGGATCAGGCCGACCGCGTAGGCCAGGCCCATGTCGCGAAACGTCTCGTAGGTCACCTGCCACTCGCCATCCCACTTGATGCTGTAGCCGCGGTACGGATCGTTTGGCTGGCTGATGAAATGCTCGGCCAGCGTGCCGCCGCCCGGCATGGGCAGCGCAAGGATAGTCGCGCGCAACGAAAACATCCCGTACAGCGGGCTGTCGATGACGCCCGCGGTATCGCCAACGACGTATTCGACCGGCAGCAGGTCCTTGTGATAGACCGGCTGCTCGCGCAGTCCGCTGCGGTCCACGATCACGACTTCGCGCAGCGGAACCGGCTTGCCGGCGGCGGAGCGCACGGTCAGTTGCAGTAACGAATCGAGATCCCCTTGCGCCGATCCGGGAAGTTGCAGGCGAATGGCTGCCGGATACTTTGACGCGTCATGCAGATAGGTGACATCCTCGCCCGCAAGTCCTGCCCGCATCGTGGCCACGACGTCGTCCTGGCGAACGCCGAGCAGAGCTGCCTTCGACCGATCGACGTTGACCACCCAGCGCGGCGCGTCGGCGATCGGGCTCTTGTCGGCGTCCACGATTCCGGCCTGCTTGCGAAACACGGACTCGATTTGCCTGGCTGCCGCGATACGGCCCGCGTCGTCCGGTCCGTAGATCTCCGCGACGATCGGCGCAAGCACCGGCGGCCCCGGCGGGACCTCCACGACCTTGACCCGCGCGCCATACGCGTCGCCGATCCGGGTCAGTTCCGGACGGACGCGCGTCGCGATCGCGTGACTCTGGTCGTGCCGGTGCGCCTTGTCGACGAGATTGACCTGCAGGTCGCCTACGTCGCCGCTTCGGCGAAGGTAATACTGCCGCACGAGGCCGTTGAAATTGATCGGCGCCGACGTTCCCGCGAAGGCCTGGTAGTTGGCGACCTCCGGGACCGTCGCAAGATAGCCGCCCATCTCGCGCAGCGCCGCCGCCGTGCGCTCGAGCGATGTTCCGGCCGGCATGTCGACGACGACCTGGAACTCCGACTTGTTGTCGAACGGCAGCATCTTCATCACGACCAGCTTGAACCCCGGCAGCGCGAGAGAGATTGCAATCAGCGCCGCGATGCCCAGCCAAAGGCGAAGGCGGTTGCGCCCGCCCGTAGCCTCGTCCAGGAACGGCGCGAAGATCCGCGCGAAGACCGTTCCCAGCCGCCGCGCCTTGCCGTCGGTCGCGTGACCGACGTGCGCCTTGCCGAGCAGGATCCGCGCGAGCCACGGTGTGATGACGAAGGCGATCGCAAGCGAAATCAGCATGCCCATGCTGGCGTTGATGGGGATCGGGCTCATGTAAGGCCCCATCAACCCGGAGACGAAAGCCATCGGCAGCAAGGCCGCAATCACCGTCAGCGTTGCGAGAATCGTCGGACCCCCGACCTCGTCGACGGCCTGGGGAATGATGTCGGCCAGCGCGCGATCTGGCTCCAGCTGGCGATGGCGATGGATGTTCTCCACGACGACGATCGCGTCGTCGACGAGGATGCCGATGGAAAATATCAGCGCGAACAGCGAGACGCGATTGAGCGTGAATCCCCATGCCCACGACGCAAACAACGTCGCGGCGAGCGTCAGGACCACCGCCGTGCCGACGATCACGGCTTCGCGCCGCCCAAGCGCCACGAGCACGAGGACCACGACGGAGAGCGTCGCGAAGGCCAGCTTCTGGATAAGCTTCAGCGCCTTGTCGTTGGCGGTCGCGCCGTAGTTGCGCGTGACGTCGACCACGACGTTTGGCGGAATGACGGTGTTGCGCAGGTTGTCGATGCGTGCGATCAGCGCGTCGGCCACCTGGACCGCGTTCTGTCCGGGCTTCTTGGTGATGGCGACGACCACTGCGGCAGATTCGCGCCCGTCCTTGCCCGACGTGCCATACCAGACATATTGCTCGGGCAGCGGTGGCCCGTCGTCGAGCGTCGCTATCTGCTCGAGGAATACCGGCGCGCCGCCGCGGGTGGCGACGATCAGGCTCCCGATATCGCGCGCATCGCGGAAGAACGGGCCCGCGTCGAGCAGCACCGCACGGTTATCGCGGTTGATCTCGCCGATCGGTGAGCCGTTGTTGGCAGACGACAGCGCGCTCCGGATTTCCGTCACCGTTACGCCAGAGGCGTTCATTCGCGCCTGGTCGAGCCGCACGTTGATCGCCCGCCGCGGCCCGCCGATGGTTTCGACTTCGCGCGTACCGGGCACGCGCTTCAAATCGGCTTCTATCGCATGCGCCACCCGTTCGAGATCTGCGCCGCCGGTTGCCGCGTCCTTGGCGAAGAGCGCCAGCGTGAGGATCGGCACGTCGTCGATACCCTTGGGCTTGATGATCGGCTGCAGCGTGCCGAGGTTGCGGGGCAGCCAGTCCTGGTTGGACAGGATCGTGTCGTACAGGTTGACCAGCGCCGTAATGCGCGGGACGCCGACTTCGAACTGGACCGTGATCACGGCAAGGCCGGGGCGCGACAACGACGTCACGTGCTCGACGTTGACGATCCGGCTGATCACCTGTTCCGCGGGCGCCGCGACCATCTGTTCGACATCCTTCGCCGAGGCGCCCGGGAACGGGATCAGCACGTTGGCCATCGTGACGTTGATCTGCGGCTCTTCCTCGCGCGGCGTGACCAGCACGGCAAAGACGCCGAGCAGAAGCGCAATGAGCGCGAGCAGCGGCGTGATTTGCGCCGACTGGAAGTAGCGGGCGATGCGGCCCGATACGCCGAGCTCCGGTTGTGCCTGTGCGCCCATCGTCATTGCCTCGCGGCGGCGACAGGATCCGCGGCGATCCGGTCACCGGGTTGCAGGCCGGCAAGGACTTCGACGACGTCGCCGGACTCGCGTCCGAGCCGCACCTGCCGCAACTGCGCGCGGCCGTTGGCATCGATCAAATAGACCGCGCTGAACTCGGGACGGCGCACGACGGACGACGCTGGAACGGTGATCCCGGAGGATTCGACCCGCGTCAGCGGAAAGGCGGCGCGCGCGAACATGCCCGGTGCGAGCCCCTGCGCATTGGCCGGCAGCGCAAGGCGGACTTGCCGCGTATGTGTTGTCGGATCGGCTGTGGGAAGCAGCACCATCCGCGTGGCGTCAATGTATCGCGGACCGTCGGCGGTACCTGGGAGCGCGATGCGGATAGGCCTGCTGGCCGCGAGATTCTGCGCGTAACTCTCCGGCAGTTGCGCGACGACGCGTAGTTCGGACGGATCGTAGATCGTCATCACCGGCAGGCCCGGAGACGCCATGTCGCCGACCTCGACGTTGACACTGGCGACAATGCCGGAGAAGGGCGCTGACAGTGTCGTGAACGACGACTGCGTCGTGGCCACGCCGGCCTGCGCTGTCGTGGCCTTGGCCTGTGCCTCCGCTGCCTTGAATTGCGTCTCGGCCAGATCCATCGCGGCCTGACTGATGTACTGCTTCTCGAACAGGCGCCGATTGCGGTCAAAATCCTTGCGCGCTGCATCGAGCTGCGCCTGCGCTGCGGCAACCTGCGCCTGGCTCGAGGCGAGTTGATCGGCAGCGGTCCGCGGATCGAGTCGGACCAGGACCTGTCCGGCCTTGACCGCGTCGCCGGCGCGCACATGCATTTCGGTGATACGGGCGGGCACCTGGGCTGCGATCGTGCTCTGCCGTACTGCTTCCACGACGCCTTCGGCACGGTAGGTCTGATCCGCGATGGCGGCGGCAACGGTTACCGTCTGCAGCGGAGCGGCGGCAGCCGGTGCGAGCATCATTCCCAGCAGCGCCGCGAAGGCGTATTTCGTTGCGTATCTCATCCGTAGACCTCGAAGGTTGGGCGGTGCCGGCGACGCGTCCGCCCTGTCGAATCCGCGCGAGGCCGGATCCTTCTGCGGCGGGCCTTTCCAACGCCCGAAACTTCTGATACTATATCGCTAAACAGTTATGCAGTCAACAACTGCCAAAGCGCTAGAATATGACCGTTGCCGACCTTCCCGGATGTGCACTGATGGAAAACCTTGACGATCGCGCGATTGAGCAAGTCGCGGACTTCTTCGGCGCGTTTGCGGTGCCCATGCGGCTCAAGATTCTCAATGCGCTGCGCAAGGGCGAGCGCAATGTGGGCGACCTGACGGCCGAGTTCGGCTGCAGCCAGGCCAATGTCTCGAAGCATTTGTCCGTGCTCGCGCAAAAGGGCCTGATCGCCAAGACGCTGCGCGGCACGAGCGCGTACTACCGGATCATCGACCCCCGCATCTACCAACTGTGCGACCTCGTATGCGTCCAGATCGGTCAGCGCTTCGCGCACCAGTCCGAAATGAAGGACGTGTTCCTGAAAGTGGCGCGACCCGCAAAGGCGCCGGCACGAAAGAGCTCTGCCCGCGGGCGATAAGAATCGCGCCTGGCGGTGACTGCCGCAGGTGAATTGACGAACCTACGATGAATCGTTGCAATGACAGTAGGTGAATTGCTGAACCGAGCCGGCAGGCGTTCGACGCAATTCGGTCAAGTGGAGGCGTCGGCTCAAGTACGGCTTCGGCACCAATTTGAAGCTGCCAATCGATGTCGCTGTAGTAAGGGTCCCCGAAGCGCTGAAAAAGGAAGGCTTCGGCGTACCCACCGATATTGACTTCAAGGCGACGCTGAAAGTCAAGCCCGGCACAAAGCGCCGGCCTTATCGGATTCTGGGCGCTTGCAACCCCCCGCTGGCAAACCGCGCGATCGACGTGGGTCCCGACCGCGGCTTGTTGCTGCCCTGCAACGTGGTCGTGCGCGAGGAAGCCGACGGGTCCATCACTGTTGCATTCATGGATCCCGAGGCCATTTGCGGCTGGTCGACGAGCCCGAGGTGCATGCCCTCGGCAAGGAAGTGCTGGCACTTCTGCGGCGCGTCTAGGCGAACCTCTAGCCCTGGCGCAGCGACAGGGCACGTTTGCAGTGCATGAAGCGACAAGCGCCAATGGCGTTGTGTCGCTGGCCTCGCTCTAGATCGCCAGGTACGCCACAAGCACAACACCGAGCGCCGCGAGGAATATCGCCAGCGCAATGGGGTAGCGCGGGCTGTGGGATCGCGGTATGTCTTCAATCGGAAGCGTCGACACATAGCTTCGGTGCTGATACGCGCCAAGGATCATGCATGCGGTACCCACCAGCACAAGTGCGATGCCGACGGCGTTCGCAATGCCGTTGTGTTCCGTAAAATTGACGGTTCCCGGCTGTTGCGACGCAAGCAGGCGCAGAAACAAGCCAAACCTCGCGACAACGAATCCAAACGCCATGATGGTCAAGCCGGTGCGAACCCAGGCCAGCAGCGTCCGCTCGGCAGCAAAGAAAACGCGAGGATCGTGCATCGGAGCGGGATGGGAGGTTCGAGGTGGCCCGACAATTATATCCGGCGACCTGCTCCTGAACGTGGAGATTGCAAGCAAGCGTCAGGCCCTCGGCACCGAGCCACAATCGCTTTCCATTGCAACGTCTTGTTCGGCCGAGGCTTGCCTGGACTGATCCCACTATTGCTGCCGAATAGTGCATCGGAGCGAACCCTCCAGCAATTTGGATGTGGCGCATCGCATTGAAACGCTAGCGAGATCCCCCTGCCAGCCAGTCCTTGATTCGCGCGCCGTAGACGTTCACGGCCAGACCCGCAAGGACGAGCAGAACACCGGCGAGCTGCATCGTCGCGAGCGACTCGCCGAGAAACAACGCGCCGCTTGCGAGTCCCGACACGGGAATGAGCAGCGCGAAGGGCGAGATCAGTCCGGTCGGGTATCGGTGCATCAGGCCCGCCCATGACGCGAAGCCGAACAGCGTCGCGCCCCAGGCCAGGAACACCGCGCATCCCCACGCCAGCGCACTCGCATGGATGACCGCGTCCCACGCAGCAGCACCCCCTTCGAAGAAATACGACAGCAGGGCAAGTGGCAGCGGCGGCACGAGGCTCGACCAGACGACGAGTGCGAACATGTCCGGTTCGTGATCGCCGGCCGCGCGCTTGGCGACGACGTTGCCGACGGCCCACGCCAGTGCCGCGACCAGCACGAGCAGGTAGCCGACCAGCGTGGACGCCGCCCCGCCGATCAATTTGTACGCAGCCAGCAGCACAACGCCGGCCGTCGCAATGATCGCTCCGGCCAGGTTCTGCGGAGATAGGCGATCACCCAGATACAACATCCCCAGTCCGATCGTGAAGAACACCTGCACCTGGATGACGAGCGAGGACAGTCCCGCGGGCATCCCGAGCTTCAGGCCCAGGAACAGGAGCCCGAACTGGCAGACCCCGATGGCGAAGCCGTAGGCGACCACGAATCGCCACGGCATCTGCGGGCGCCGGATGAAAAACACCAGCGGCACGGCGGCGAGGAAAAAGCGCAGCGCAGCGAGCGCAAACGGGGGAATTTCGCGCAGACCGACTTTGATCGGGACGAACGAAAATCCCCACAGCGCGACGACGGCGATCGTCAGTGCAAGGTCGCGCGAAGAGAGATGGGCTTTCAGCGCGGTACTCAGAACCTGATCGTCGCCGGCAGGTATTTTGCCATCAAGGCCACGTAGTACGGCTTCAGGTCGGCGAGTTGCGGACGGTCAGGGTTTTTCGAATACAGATCGTAAGGATTGAATTTCTGCACCCACGGCAGCATCGCGCGGTCGGTATCGTCCAGCAGATACTCGTAGGCGCCTTCGCGATGCCATGCGTAGAACGAATGAAATCGGATCATGTACTGGGCGGGTTGGGGCAGATAGTTCCTGGTGAGGTGGAACAGGTACTCGTCGTGGCCCCACGACATCTGGACATTGGACAGGCCGCAGCCCTCTGTGTAGATTCCGGTGCCCGCCTGAAAATCGGCGCGCTGCAGGTCCGGATTGGCGGCGAAGAATTCGCTGTAAACGATCTTTGAAGAATAGGGGCAGCCGGTCGGGAACGTATCCCCGACCACCGCCCACTGTGGTTCGCCGAAAAGGCACAGCACTTTGCCCAGGTCATGGATGAAGCCGGTCAGCACCATCCAGTCCGGTTGCCCGTCCGCGCGCATCGCCTCCGCGGTTTGCAGCAGGTGGTCGACCTGCGGGAGCGCTATGTCCGGGTCGGAATCGTCGACCAGCGTGTCGAGGTAGTCGAGCGCATTCCACCACGTCATTTCGCGGCGGTTGAAGCGCAGGTAGTCGGCCTTCCTGGCGACGACGAAATCGTACGTCTGCTGCGCATGGTTCTGCCGATAGAACTCGCGCACGGTATCGCGCGCCGGCGCATCGTAATTGCGATACGCGTCCTGCGATCTTGCGGCGGCAGGTTTTTCCACGATGGGCGCTCCGGAGGTGAACCGCAGGGCCAAATGATACATCGTGAGGAGTTCATTTCTTCTTGTTGAATTCTCCGGCGAACGAATAACCGATGTCTTCGGGCTTCAGGTATTTCCGCAGCACCGCGTTGATGTCGGCCGTGGACAGTTTCTCGATCGCTGCGTCGATCTGGCCGGAGGTCGACCAGGTGCGGCCGAGGAATGCCTGGTTCGCCAGCGAACCGGCGACCTGACCGTCCTCGTTGCGACTCAGGCGGCGCTCCTGCATCAGCGCTTCCTTGGCATTCTTGACCTCGATGTCGGTGAAGCCGTCCTTCACTGCGCCGGCCATTTCCTCGGCGAGGGCGCGACGGACCTTGTCCAGGTTCTCCGGCGCGAAGATCGCATAGACGCCGAACCGGCTGTTGGCCTCGAATGAGTTCGGCTGATAGAAGCTGCCAACGCTGTAGGAGAGGCCGTCCTTCTGCCGCAGCCGTTCGAACAGCCGCGACGATGCCGATTCGCCGACGATGTGGTTTGCCACCAGCATGGCCGGATAATCCGGACTGAGATCGTTCAACGGCAGCGCCTCACGTCCGATCAGGAACGCGTTGGCCTTGTCAGCGAGTTCGAACTTGAGCGCGTACGGCTTCTTCGCCACGAGTGGATCCGGCACGCGCGCGTACGCGCTGGGGCTCATCCAGCTGCCGAAGAGTTCGGTTACGAGCGCGCGCATCGCTTCCGGATCGAAGTCGCCGACGATCGCGAGTTCCGCGTTGCTCGCGCCATAGAACTGCGCGTGGAATTTCTTCAATCCTTCCGGCGTAACCGCCTTTCTCCACGCCAGTTCCTCGTCCAGCGTGGGCGCATACCGCGGGTCGCCGACCGGGTAAGGATTGCCTTCGCGGCGACTCGCGCGCACCGCGACCTGTTGCGGGTCCGAGCGAGAAGCCTCCAGCGCGGTCGTTCGCTCGCGGGTCATCGTCGCGAGCTCCTGCGCAGGGAATGACGGTTCGCGCAGCACTTCCGCCACCAGGCGCAGCGTGTCGGGAAGCTCCTTGCGGAACGTCTGTCCCGACGCGGATGCGCTGACGTCGTTGCCGCTGATGCTGACGTGGGCGCGCAGCTTGTCGAAGGCGTCCTCGATTTCCTGCCGGCCCCGCTTCGTGGTCCCGCGCATCAACATCGCACCCGTGAACTGCCCGTCGGCCTGCTTGCCGAAGGCCGATTTTTCGTCCGCAAAGTGCAGCGTCAGTGCAAAATTGACCGCCTCGCCGCGGGTCTTCTTCGGTAACAGTGCGACTTTCATGCCGTTCGGGAGCGCAAAGCGTTGCGTGCGCGCGTCGAGGTTGGCGATGCCCGTGTCGAACGTCTCGCCCAATGTGGCGGCCGCGTCCCCCTTGTAATCCTTGACCATCGCCGCGACGTCGACGATCGGCGGCACGGGCGCACGGTCCGGTGTCGCGTCCGGAATGAACTCGCCGATGGTCACATTGGAGCGCTTCAGATATTCGAGCGCCACCCGCTGCACGTCGGCGGCGGTGACCGTTCGATAGCGGTCGCGTTCCAGGAAGAAGAGCCGCCAGTCGCCGAGGGCAACAGCGCTGGATATGGCGACACCGAATTGCTGCGGATCCGACATCACATCGTCGAAATACTTGGCCGCCTTGGCGCGAAGCCGTGCGACCTCGGCCTCCGTGATCGGCTCTTTCCGGAGGTTTTCGATCGTAGCGAACATCGCGTCGCGCACCGGGGCGATTTCCTCGCCATCAGGAATCTGCGCGAACAGCGTCAGCGAGCCCGGGTCGCGCTGGGCCTCTCCCCAGGCTTGCACCGCGGAAGCCTTCTTCGACTCCACCAGTGATTTGTATAGGCGGCCCGCCGGCTCGACGGTCAGGACGTCGCCAAGGACATCCGTGGCGACGTAGTCCGGGTGCGCGCCGCGTACCGTGTGGAACATCAGCGCAAGGAACCTGGAATTGCCGACGCGGCGCAAAGTCACGGCTCGCTCGCCATCCTGCACCGGATCCTGCGTATAGATGGCCGGAAGGATACGCGCGGGCTTCGGGATCGGGCCGAAGTATCGTGCGATTCGCTCCAGTGTCGCTTCGGTGTCGAACTTGCCCGCGACGATAAGGACTGCGTTGTCGGGCTGGTAATACATCCGGTAGAACGCCTGCAGCCGTTCGATATTGACGTTTTCGATGTCCGAACGCGCGCCGATCGGCAGGTGCGCGTAGTTGTGCCACTGGAAGGCGCTTGCGAGCATCTTGCCGTAGAGCACCATTTGCGGATTGTTTTCGCCGCTCTCGAACTCGTTGCGGACCACGGTCATCTCGGTATCGAGGTCGCTCCTGCGGATGTACGAGTTGACCATCCGGTCCGCTTCCATCGCGAGCGCCCAGTCGAGGCTCGCGTCGTTTGCGTTGAACGATTCGAAATAGTTCGTGCGGTCCCATCCCGTTGTGCCGTTCGCCTGCATGCCGCGCTTGCCGAGTTCGGTGAAGATGTTGCCGCGCTCCGGAGTGCCCTTGAACATCAGGTGCTCGAGCAGGTGGGCCATGCCCGTCTCGCCGTAATTTTCGTGCGCCGCGCCGACCTGGTAGGTGACATTCACTGTCGTCGTCGGCTTCGACGCATCCGGAAACAGCAGCACCGTGAGGCCGTTGGCCAGCCGGTATTCGGTGACGCCTTCAATGGTCGAACCTTGCGTGATGCCCGCGGGCAGGGCGGCATGGACGGCGGCCGCGATGAACAGCGGGACCAGGAACGCCGCGAGACGGCGCAGGAAAAGTGCCGGAAAAGCCATGAAATGATGCCTCTGTCGTGATGGAAGGACGGCGCGTCGTGCTGCCAATGCGTATCTTGGCGCCGGTCAGATTAAGCGCAACTGAACTCAAGAGTATGCCGTCTTTGTACGCGGTCCAGATTGACGTTTACGTAAACGGCATGTAAGGTTTCCCGAGTTGCAGCGCGGCACGCGCCGCGGACGGGCACTACGGCTGCCGGTTCCGGTAAGCTTGTCCTCCGCCGCTGGCTGCCAGGGTGGTGCCGCCTGCAGGAACGCGAGGTTCGCGATGAACGATCAAAGCATCAGTCATCCGTTAGTTTACAAGCCGGTCCAGAAGGTCCGCTTCGTGACGGCCGCCAGCCTGTTCGATGGCCACGACGCGTCGATCAACATCATGCGGCGCATTCTGCAGGCGTCCGGATGCGAGGTCATTCATCTGGGCCACAACCGGTCGGTCGAGGAAATCGTCAATTGTGCGATCGCGGAAGACGCACACGGCATCGCCATCTCGTCCTACCAGGGCGGCCACGTCGAGTTCTTCAAATACATGCTCGACCTGTTGCGTGAGCGAGGCGCCGGCCACATCAAGGTGTTCGGCGGTGGGGGCGGCGTAATCGTAGCGGCGGAGATCAAGGAACTGCACGACTACGGCGTCACCCGTATCTTCTCGCCCGAGGACGGGCAGAAGCTCGGTCTGCAAGGCATGATCAACGAGATCGTCGCCGCAGCCGACACCGACCTCGCACACGAGCTGCCAAAGTCGCTCCAGGCCTTGACCGACGGCGACCGGTTCGCGCGGACACGCGCACTGTCGCGGCTCATCACAGGACTCGAAGTCGGGGCGGTGCCGGCGAAACTGCGCGACGAACTGCTCGCCAAGGCAGCGAAGGCCACGGTGCCGACCCTTGGCATCACCGGGACCGGCGGCGCGGGCAAGAGCTCGCTGACCGACGAACTGGTGCGCCGGTTCCGCATGGACCAGCGCGATGCGCTGAAGATCGCGATCGTTTCCATCGACCCTTCGCGCCGCAAATCCGGTGGCGCGCTGCTGGGCGATCGCATCCGGATGAACGCGATCGAGCACGCCGGCATCTATATGCGCTCGCTTGCCACCCGTGACGCCGGCAGCGAGGTTTCGAAGGCGCTGCCGGACGTCATCGCGGCGTGCAAGGTCGCGGGCTTTGATCTCGTCGTTGTCGAGACCTCGGGCATCGGGCAGGGCGACGCCGCAATCGTCCCGCTGGTCGATGCGTCGCTGTACGTGATGACGCCGGAATTCGGCGCCGCGAGCCAGCTCGAGAAGATCGACATGCTCGACTTCGCCGATTTTGTTGCGATCAACAAATTCGACCGCAAGGGCGCGCAGGATGCGTTGCGCGACGTGCGCAAGCAATACCAGCGCAACCGCGAGCTGTTCAAACAGTCGCCGGATACGATGCCGGTGTTCGGGACGATGGCGTCGCGCTTCAACGACGACGGCGTCACCGCGCTCTACCAGGCGCTGGCCGCAAAGCTCGTGGAAAAGGGGCTCAAGTTGCGTCCGGGCACGTTGCCGCACGTCGCGACGCGGCAATCGACGGCGCAGCACGCGATCATGCCGCCGGCGCGCGTTCGCTATCTTGCCGAAATCGCGGAGACGGTCCGGCATTACCACCGATGGGCCGATGGGGAGTCGCGTATCGCGCGCGAACGGCAACAACTGGCGGCGACCAAGGCGATGCTCGCGGCCGAGTGCGGAAAGGATGTGGCGGAACTCGACGCGCTTGCGGCCGACCGCGAGGCGAAGCAGGACCCGCGCGCCAGAAAGCTCCTCGACATGTGGCCGAAGACCAAGGCGACCTACTCGGGCGACGAGTACGTCGTGAAGATCCGCGGCAAGGAAATCCGCAGCGCCCTGACCACCACGTCGCTGTCGGGCACGCACGTCCCGAAAGTCGCATTGCCGAAATTCGAGGACGCGGCGGAAATCCTGCGCTGGCAGTTGAAGGAGAATGTGCCGGGCAGCTTTCCCTTCACGGCCGGCGTGTTCGCATTCAAGCGTGAAAACGAGGACCCGACGCGGATGTTCGCTGGCGAAGGCGACGCGTACCGCACCAACAAGCGATTCCACCTGCTTGCGGACGGCATGCCCGCGAAGCGACTTTCGACCGCGTTCGATTCGGTGACGCTCTATGGCAACGATCCCAATAGCCGCCCCGACATCTATGGCAAGGTTGGCAACTCCGGCGTGTCGATCGCCACGCTCGACGATCTGAAGGTGCTGTACGGCGGCTTCGACCTGACCGATCCGGCCACGTCGATTTCGATGACGATCAACGGTCCTGCGCCGACGATTCTCGCCATGTACATGAACGCGGCGATCGACCAGCAGCTCGACAAGTTCCGCGCCGACAACGGGCGCGAACCCACCGATGACGAAGACGCCAAGATCCGCTCCTGGACCCTGTCCACGGTGCGCGGCACGGTACAGGCCGACATCCTGAAGGAGGATCAGGGGCAGAACACCTGCATCTTCTCCACCGAATTCAGCCTGAAGGTGATGGGCGACATCCAGGAATATTTCGTCCAGCACGACATCAGGAATTTCTACTCGGTGTCGATTTCCGGATACCACATCGCCGAGGCCGGCGCCAACCCGATCAGCCAGCTCGCATTCACGTTGTCCAATGGCTTCACGTTCGTCGAAGCGTATCTCGCGCGCGGCATGCGCATCGACGACTTCGCGCCGAATCTGTCGTTCTTCTTCAGCTACGGCATGGATCCGGAGTACGCAGTCATCGGCCGCGTCGCGAGGCGGATCTGGGCGGTGGCGATGCGCGAGCGCTACGGCGCCAACGAGCGTGCGCAGAAGCTCAAGTTCCACTCGCAGACATCTGGTCGCAGCCTGCACGCGCAGGAGATCGCGTTCAACGACATCCGCACGACGCTGCAGGCGCTGATCTCGACCTACGACAACACCAACAGCCTGCACACCAATGCCTACGACGAGGCGATCACGACGCCGACCGAGGAGTCCGTGCGCCGGGCGATGGCGATCCAGCTCATCATCAACCGCGAGTGGGGCATCGGCAAGAACGAGAACCCCAATCAGGGCAGCTTCATCATCGAGGAGTTGACGGATCTGGTCGAGGAGGCCGTGCTGAAGGAGTTCGAAGCGATCTCCGAGCGCGGCGGCGTGCTGGGCGCGATGGAAACCGGCTACCAGCGCGGCAAGATCCAGGAAGAGTCGATGTATTACGAACACATGAAGCACGACGGGACGTACCCGATCGTGGGCGTGAACACATTCCGCAGTCCGCGCGGGGATGCTGCACCGCAAAAAGTCGAGCTCGCCCGCTCGACCGACGACGAAAAGCAGTCGCAGCTCGGGAGGCTCGCCCAATTTCACCAGCGGCATGCGAGCGAAGCGCCGGCGGCGCTGGCACGGCTGCGCCAGGTGGTGATCGAGGACGGCAACGTCTTCGCCGAGTTGATGAAGACCGTGCGCGTGTGCTCGCTGGGGCAGATCACGAATGCGCTGTTCGAGGTCGGAGGGCAGTACCGGCGCAGCATGTGACGCGCGCCGCGGTGCCGCGGATCGGCAGGCGGCAGCTGGGCTCCGATTTTGCCCACGGCCCGGAAAATATGCTAATGTCATGGCTCGAGAGCGCTCGGAGCGGACCATGAACGCATTTCAGCTGGTGACCAGGCACCTTTATTTCGGCGTGGACGCGTTGCGTCTGCAGATCGCGGCCGGCCGCGTGCTGATGCGGGTCCATGGGCGGCCGCCGGACCGTGCTACCGTCGGCCTCGAAACGCTGGCGCAGGATTTTCGGCTGGACACGCGCGAGAGCCGGACCATGGTTGAAAAGATGCTGCGAGCGGGCCTGCTCGAGCGGACGGAGCCGGATGCCGCCGAATACGGCATCACCGACAAATTCCGGCAATACGCGCAGGCACGCGTCGTCGAGCCTCTGCCGCGCACGCGCGCGCAGTTGATGCTCACGCACATGGCCGATCTGGCCGCGCACTTCAATCGCACTGCGTCCCGCAACAAGTACGAAATCGAAGCGCTTGCCGTGTATGGCCGCTACATGAGTCGCGAGCCCGAGCTGCCGGAACTCTCGGTCGGGGTAACGGGACGCCGCCGCGCGCCGCTTGCCCGTCCCGTGGTGGGACGCGCCACGGTTGCCACCGGCGGACATCGGCAGATTCGCGACCTCTTCGAGGACCTGAGCAGCTTCGTGCAGATCCGGTTTTTCCATCGCCTGCAGAATGTTCCGCGTCCGTTCACCGTGATTTTCAAGGACGAAGGCTGAACCTAGTGCGGGGTCGCCGCGTTCTACTTCACTGCGCTCCCGCAGTTTCCAGCATGACGACCATCCCGACGTAGCCGCGCCGCTTTGCCAGTGCCAGCGGCGTGCTGCCGTTGCGATCTCCTAGGTTCACGTCGGCGCCTCCATCGATCAGCGCCGTCCAGCCCAAGTTGTTCACGTGGTCGAGGGGCGCGCCGGCGCGGATCAATTCGCGCACGACGTCGGTGTGTCCGAGATGCGCGGCGGCGATCAGCGCGGTTCCGTCGTAGCGGCTGGTGATGTTGGTGGGCCGGTCGCCCAGCGCAATCGGCACCTTGAGCGTGGCTAGGTCGTCGGCGACCGCTGCGATCGTGACCATGTCGTAACGGTCGTTCTCCAGCGCATTCGGATCGACGCCACCGGCGGCCAGCCCGCGCATCGCATCGTGGTGCCCAGCGTACGCCGCAACGTGCAGCGGGGTACGGCCGTAGCCATCGCGCGCACGCACGTCGGCACCGGCCGCGATCAGCAGCGCGATTCCGGCAGCGTCGCCGCGGTGTGCCGCCGCGAACAGGCCGTCATAGCGGGCTGTCTGCTGCGCCGTCGGCACCACCTGGGCAGATGCGCGGTCACTGACTCCGAGCGCGGTTGCAAGACCGGCGATGCATAGGGCGGCAAGTCCTGTGGCGAAGGGCATGGGTGCTGTCGAGGGGCGTCGCCGCGTCAAGGGGATGCGTCGGCGGCCACGCTGCCTGCTGTTCACACGTCTACCACCGGCATCCGCCATTGCCGACAGAACTTGCTACCAGCGGGACGACCGCGAGCAAGCCCATTCCGGCATAGGCGGTGCGGCAGTCCGGCTTGGCGGCTTTTGCAATGCCTTCGGCCAGGGTGTCCTTTCGTTCCTGCGGTGGCGGGAGCGGCACGACGTTCAGGACTCCGCGGGTACCGGAACCTTCGCGCGCAATCTCCCGTGCGCGGCTGCGCAGCGATTCGGCCGTGATGCCGGGTGCCCCACCGGGTTCGGTGGTCGGCGCGACGACATCCCGCCTGGACCTGAAGACTTCTTCGTCCATGTCCGGCGCGCCGAAACGCAGGCGCGGAAGCTCTCCACCCGCCGGGGTCTCGGTGCGCGCCGGTGCCGCCGGCGCTGCTTCGCGTTCAGGTGTCGGTGCGACGCGCGCAGGCGCGGTGGTTTCCAGGGGCGTTTTGCGCGGCGCCGGCAGTTCCACGGAAGGTGCGAAGCTGCGCTCGATGATGGGCGGTGCGATTCGTTCAATCGGCGCCATCGGCACGTCGCGGGGCTTCAATTCCACCGCTGGCGCCTGGTCACGCTCGATTTTCGCAGGAGCGACCGGTTCGACCGGTGTTGGCACCGGTGCCGGCTCTTCACGCTGCGGATGCTCGACGGGCGGAGGCCGCGGCGCAATCGGAACCTCGCGCTGGCGCAGTTCGACGTGCGGAGCGATCTGACGTTCGAGTGTGGGCGGCTCAATCGGTTCAAGTGGCGTTGCCGGTGGAATGGGCACGTCGCGTGGCGGCAACGCGGCGCGCGGCGCGATTTCCTGTTCCGGCGCAGGCGGCGAAACCTTCGGTGGTGAAATGGTTGGCGATTCGAGCGGCTTGTCGACTTCCACCGGCGCGCTGCGGTCAAGGCGCGGCAGCGATTCGACGGGCGGCGGTCGCGGCGATAGCGAGACTTCCGGAGCGGATTCGCTGACGTCCGTCGCCGCAGGCGGGAGGGGCGCCGCAATCGTTGGCTCCTGCGGCACAATGGGGGTCGCTGCGTTGCCCTGCGGCATCGCGACCGGGGCCGAACCGGCGCGCCGTCGGAGCAACGCCGCGCCCGGCAAATTCGTGTCGGCGCCAGGTGCCAGCGTAAATCCGGAACCGCGCTCCGGTGACATCTGCCGCAGCGTGACGTCCAGCGGACCCAGCCAACCGTCGCCGCGCCGCGCGCCGCCGTTGATCGTGTTGCCGAACAGGACGACCAGCAGCATGTGCAACAGCATGGACAGGAACACGAACTGCAACAGCGTCGGTGACTCGGCGTTGGCCGGCGAGTAGCGCGGACGAGCGGATTTGCGTTGCGTGGTCACAAGCGGCGGATTTCTGGCGCAAACGGCGGGCGGACATCGGATTCCAAGAATACCGCGCCTGCGCCGAGCCCGGGGGGCGATCCAACGGGCGCACGCAAACGGGTTCGCGTAAGATTGAGACGTTCGCCGGGCCAATCCGGCACCTCGCTGATGGAAGATTCTGACCTTGGCCGAATCCACCCACTGGTCGTTTCCCGCGAGCCTGCAGCCCAGGGCGGATGGCCTGCGCTTCGATCTGGGCCAGGCATTGCGCTCGGTCGTCATGCTGCGCGCGGAAATTCCCGACGACGCGTTCACCGCGTCGATTCTCGGCACGGAGCGCTTCGGCAACGCCATCGTCATCCGCGACGACGGGCTCATGCTCACGATCGGGTATCTGATCACCGAAGCCGAATCGTTGTGGCTCACGACCAATGATGGCGTGGTGATTCCCGGCCATCCGCTCGCCTACGATTTCGCGTCGGGCCTGGGGCTGGTCATGCCGCTCGGCCGGCTCGGCGTGCCGGCGCTGGCACGGGGATCGGCGGCGTCCATCGCAACCGGCGACGAGGCCATCGTCATCGGCCACGGCGGTCGCCCGCACGCACTCAAGGCGCAGGTATTCGCCAAACGCGAATTCGCGGGATTCTGGGAATACGTGCTGGACGAAGCGCTGTTCACGACGCCACCGCACCCGGAATGGAGCGGTGCGGCGCTCGTCGGCATGGATGGGCAACTGCTCGGCGTGGGCTCGTTGTTCGTGCAGGAAGCGGTTGACGACAAGGCCGTGAAAGGCAACCTGTTCGTGCCCATTGATCTGCTCGAACCGATCCTCGATGACCTGCTGACTCGCGGGCGCTCGTCGTCACCGCCTCGGCCGTGGCTGGGGATGTACACCGGAGAGGACAACGGCCGACTCGTGGTCGGAGGCGTTGCGACGGACGGCCCTGCGGACCTGGCGGGCGTGCATCCTGGTGACGTGGTCGTCGAGGTGGCCGGCACGCGCGTCGCGGGGCTGGCCGAGCTATTTCGCAATGTGTGGCGGCAGGGTCCCGCAGGGACGGAAATTCCCCTGGGACTATTGCGCGAAGGCGCGTCGACGCGCGTGGATGTGCGCTCGGGCGACCGCGATGACTACCTGCGTAAGCCGATGTTGCAATGACGGTTCATCTGCAGTCGTCCGTCAGCACGGATCGTAGTGCAGGTAGCCCATGGTGACGCCGTTGCTGCCGGTGACGCGCTCCAGCCTGCCGCACCTCACCATCGGTGCCATTTCGCGCGCCGGATAGAACAGCGGATTGCCGGCGCCCGGCAGCGGCGGATCGGACGCGCTCACGACTGCGATCCTTGCCTGGCCCTTTCCAGACAGCTCCACTTCGCAATCGACCGCCTTGCCCGATGCCTGCATCATGCGAACCGCGGCCATGCCGTTGCCCGCGGGTGCGGCACTGGCGATCCATTTCGCGCCTGCATCTTCAGCGCCGAGGCATAGGCCGACGGCTGGCATCAGTTCGGGCAGCGATCGTGCCCAGTCGTCCGGCGATTTTTTCGAGAATTCCGCAACGGGCGCCACCTTGACGTCGTAGCCGACGAGCACGGTGCAGCAGCCGGTCAGCGCTTCGCCGGTCTTCCGCGACAGCATCGCGCGCCACGGCAACGGCGGTCCGTCGGCCATGGTCGAACGGCAGGCCTCTTCTCGCAGCACAACGACGAGCGTCTCGCGCGGCAGGTGCGTGGAGTCGCCGCGCCACACTACTGCCGCGGATTGCAGAAACATGAATGCCTGCGGCGCACCACGAAAGATGACTTCGCGGCTGCCCTTGGGAAGCAGGCCTTTGAACACCGCGGTCGTGCGACTGGCTTCCAGTTGCCAGAACGGCTCCTCGCCGCGACACAGTGCTCCTTGCACGACCACCGCCTGTTGCGCGGATGCTGCGGCTGCCGCGAGCAACGCCAGGGCGGCCATTGCGATGCCGGAACCGATTCGTGCCATGCCGTACTCCCGGGAATTGTTGGCGAGCTCCGAAGGTCGCCGGTTCCCTTCGCGAACCCGCGGGCTTGAGTGATCATGATAACGCGGCTATCGTTCGGGCAACGCTTTCACAATTTGCAGGCCAATCGGCAGAAGGCGAAGTCAGCGAGGAGTGCTGCGGTGGCCAAGAGGAGCAGGGAACCGAAGATCGTCCGGCCCGATGACATCGACCCGCATCATCGCTGGGACCGCCCGCTGCCCGCTCCCGGCCACACCCAGGTGGATTTCGAGGAGCGCATCGATTTTCGTCGCCTGCACGATTACCGGCTCGCCCGCACACGCGCGGCACTCGCCAACTCGGGACTCGGCGCGCTACTCTGCTTTGACCAGCACAACATTCGCTACACGACGAGCACCGTCATCGGCGAGTGGGCGAGGGACAAGCTGACGCGCTACTCGCTGCTCACCGGGAACGGCGATCCGTATCTGTGGGACTTCGGTTCTGCGGCCAGGCATCACAAGCTGCACGCGCCATGGCTTTCCCATGACCATTGTCACGCCGGACTTCTGGGCCTGCGCGGGGCCGTGGGCGGCGACGGCAAGCTCTTTCGTGATGCCGCGCGAGAGATCAAATCGATACTGGACGCCGAAGGAGTGGGCAACATGCCGCTCGGCATTGATGTCGTCGAGCCACCCTTCATGCTGGAGTTGCAGAAACTGGGGATCGAAGTTCGCGATGCGCAGCAGACGATGCTCTCGGCGCGCGAGGTCAAGAACATCGACGAACTGATCCTGCTCAACATGGCGGCGGCGATGGTAGATGGCGTGTACCAGGACATCGCCGAAGCGCTGAAGCCTGGCGTGAAGGAAAGCGAAATCGTTGCACTCGCGACCGCGCGCCTGTACGAAATGGGATCGGATTGCGTCGAGTCGATCAACGCGATCTCGGGAGAGCGCTGCTCGCCGCATCCACACAATTTCACCGATCGCCTGATTCGCCCGGGCGACCAGGCATTCTTCGACGTCATCCAGTCGTTCATGGGCTACCGTACGTGTTATTACCGCACGTTCAATGTCGGAATGGCCACGGCGTCGCAGCGCGATGCCTACCGGCGTGCGCGCGAGTGGATGGACCGTGCCATCGATCTCCTGAAGCCGGGAGTGAGTTCGGATCGCATCGCGCGATCGTTCCCGACGGCGAAGGAAATCGGCTTTGGCAGCGAGATGGACGCGTTCGGTCTCAACTTCTGCCACGGACTCGGGCTGGGCTTGCACGAGCGGCCCTTGGTGTCGCGCCTGAACTCGCTCAAGGATCCGATCGAGCTCAAGGTCGGAATGGTGTTCGCGGTCGAAACGTATTGTCCGGCGACCGACGGCTACTCGGCAGCGCGCATCGAAGAGGAGGTGATCCTGACGCCGGCAGGGCCGAAGGTTATCTCGCTCTATCCGGCGCAGGAGCTGCCGATCGCCAATCCCTATTAGCTGTCAGTGCGTCGTGGTAGCCGGCAGTGATTCCCAGCCGGCTGCCACGACGCACTGACTTCACTGGTTCGAGCGGCACTGCTGCGCATCGACGTTCAACCTGCGGTACTCAGCCGTAGCGGTCGTTTACCGGAGCTGGAGCAATTAGCATGAAACTTGGGTGGATCGGAATCGGCCGGATGGGCTATGCGATGGCGGAGCGCCTCGCCAAGGGTGGCGCGGACGTCATCGTCTGGAACCGCACGCGGGCGAAGGCCGAACCGCTGGCCGCGCATGGCGCAAAGATCGCCGGCTCGCTGGCGGAGCTTGCGGCCTGCGATATCGTGTTCTGCATGGTGTCGACGTGGGATGACGTCAGGGAGGTCATCGCCGGACCGAAGGGCCTCATTTCAGGCGGCGGAAAATTGCCGCGAATGATAGTCGAGTGTTCGTCGATTTCACTCGAAGGTTCTGCTGAACTGCGCGCGCTTCTCAATGAGCGCGGCGTCGAATTGCTTGCGGCGCCGGTCAGCGGCAATGCCAAGGTGATCAAGGCGGGTCACCTGTCGTTCGTGTGCTCGGGGCCGAAGGCCGCCTTCGACGCGGCGCTTCCGTACCTGAAGATGATCGCGCCTGCCGCGAGCTATGTGGGCGAGGGCGAACTCGCGCGCATCGTCAAGATCTGTCACAACGTATTCCTGGGCGTCGTAACGCAATCGCTGGCCGAAGTCACCGTGCTCGCGCAGAAGGCAGGCGTGCCGCGGCACGCATTCCTGGAATTCATGAACCAGAGCGTGATGGGTTCGACGTTCTCGCGCTACAAGACGCCGGCCTTCGTCAACCTCGACTTCAGGGTGACGTTCACGCCGACGCTGCTGCGCAAGGATCTCGACTTGGGACTGGACGCCGCGCGCCGAAATGATGTGCCGATGCCGCTTGCGTCCATCACGCGCGACCTGGTGCAGACGCTGATCGGGCGCGGCATGACCGAGGAGGATTTCGCAAAACTGCTGGTGCTGCAGGCGGAGGCATCAGGATTGAAACTCGAGCCGGAGAACGTTCCGGTGAGCGATGGACTCGGCTCGTGAGAGCGCATGATGTTGCGAAGGAGAGGACGATGAGATCCATTCGCCAGGCCGCAGCAATTGCATTGGGACTCCTGTCCGCGACGCTTGCGTTCGGCCAGGGCTACCCGACCAGGCCGGTGAAGATTGTCGTGCCCTTCACGGCGGGCAGCGCCACCGACATCCTCGCGCGCACGTTTGGACAGAAGCTTTCTGAAATCTGGGGCCAGCCCGTGATCATCGAGAATCATCCCGGCGCCGGGGGAACGATTGGGGCGGCGATCGTCGCGAAGGCACCACCGGACGGCTACACGCTGCTCGTGCATTCCGCCGCGCAGGCTTACAACCCGTCGATATATCCGAACCTGTCGTACGACACGGCGAAGGATTTCGTGGAGATCGTGCCGCTGGCCGGGCAGCCGAACGTTCTGGTGGTCGCGCCGGCGACAGGCTACAAGACGGTCAACGACCTCGTTGCGGCGGCGAAGAAGAAGCCGGGCGAACTCAATTTCGCCTCGGCGGGCACCGGCAGCGGCACGCACATCAACGCCGAGAAATTCAGACTCGCCGCCGGCATCGACGTCGTGCATATTCCCTACAAGGGCACACCCGAGGCGATCACCGACACGATGACCGGCCGCGTGACCTATTTCTTTTCGCCGATCTCCGCGGCGTTGCCCAATGTCCGCGAAGGCAAGCTCGTCGCGCTGGGCGTCAGCACGGCGAAGCGTTCGAGCGCGCTGCCTGGCGTGCCGACGATTGCCGATAGCGGCCTTGCGGGCTTCGACTACAACCTGTGGGTGGGCATGTTTGCGCCCGCCGGCACGCCAGTCGATATAGTCGACAAGATCAACCGGGATGTCGGACGCGTGCTGCAAACACCCGAAGCGAAGGAGCGCCTGGCCGCGCTCGGCGCAGAAGCGATGCCAATGTCACCGGCCGAATTCCGGAAATTTGTCCGCGACGAAATCGACGACGCTGCCAAAGTGATAAAGGCGGCAGGAATCAAAGTGCAGTAGAGGGAATCCTGCATCAATTCGGTATGTACGATTCCGGCTTCCAGCCACCGCCGAGCGATTTTGCGAAGTCGACAATCGACAGCCGCGCATCGCGCGCCGCACCGATGCGCAGCGTTTCAGCCGCGAGCAGCGTCCGCTGCGCATCGAGGACTTCGAGATAGGACGTGCGGCCGGCTGTGTAGCGCAGGTTCGCCATTTCGAGCGCGATGGCGAGGTCGTTGCGGCGATCCGTTTCGGCGGCCAGCACGTCGCGCGCGGAGCGATTGGCCACCAGCGCGTCGTGCACTTCGCGGAACGCGTTCTGCACGGTCTGCAGATACTCGACGGCGGCCCGGTCGTTGTTCGCCTTGGCGAGTTCGACCTGCGCCTCGATCGATTTCAACGCGATCAGCGGTTGCACCAGCCCCATGCCGATGCCCCAGATCCCCGCGGGTGACGTGAACAGGTTGCCGATCTTGGCCGCGTCCGAACCGAAATCGCCGGTCAGGTTGAACGCCGGAAAATAATTAGCGCGTGCCTGCTGGATGCGCAGGTCCGACGCCGCGAGCAGCGCTTCCGAGCGCTGAATGTCCGGCCGGCGCTCGAGCAACCCGGAAGGAAGGCCCGAAGGCAGGGACGGCACGCTGGTGACGCCTTCTATCGTCCGGCCGCGGGCAACCTCGGGAACGAACACCGCGCGCGGTGCGCGTCCGGTGAGTGTTGCGAGAGCTGCTTCGAGCTGCCCGACGGCCTTTTCTGCCCGGGCGATGTCCGCGACGACGGCCGAGCGTTCGGCTTCGGATTGCTTGAGGTCGTATTGGCCGATGAGCCCTGCGTCGTAGCGGTCGCGCTGCAGTTGCACGGCTTCCGTGCGCGCCTTGAGCGTGTCTTCCAGAACCACGAGTTCCGCGTCCGCGGCGCGCAGGCGGAAATAGGCATTGGCGACATCCGAAGCAACAGCGATGCGCACGGTCTCCCGGTAGTAGCGCGACGCCGCGAGGTCGTTGGCTGCGGCCAGCGAGCCGCTGCGGTATTTGCCCCAGACATCGAGTTCATAGGACACGTTGAGGGCGACGCGGAAGTCGTTGCTGATGACCTGCGTGCCGAAGGGCAGCGGCGGGGAGGTTACCGACGAAATGCGATTGCGGCCCGCGTCGACGTTGAGGTTGATGTCGGGAGCCAGGTACGATTGTGCCAGCAGCACGTTGGCGCGTGCCGCCTCGATCCGTGCCAGCGACGCCTTGAGATCGAGGTTGTTCGCCAATGCCTCGTCGACGAGCTGGTCCAGCACCGGGTCGTCGAACAGCGTCCAGTAATGTTCAAGCGCGGCATTCTGGGCGGCGGTCGCGGATCCGGGAGGCAGATCGTATTTCGGCGGAACCGGCTGCGTGACGGCGCAGCCCGCAAGCGTGACTGCGATGGCGATCGCTACCGCTCGCTTGAGATAATTACTCATGGCTTTCTCCCGCCACACCGTGCGGCGGATGACCCGGGGTGTCCGGCGGCTTCAAGTGCGCGATAGCGCGTGCATGCTCCACTTCGTGCATCAACTGCGCCTTGGTGCGGGACTCTCTGATCCGGAGGTCGATGATCACCCGGAAGAACAGCGGCACGAAGAAGATCGCGAGGAACGTCGCGGCGATCATGCCGCCCATCACGCCGGTGCCGGTCGATTGGCGTGCCCCGGCGCCGGCCCCCGTCGAGATCGCGAGCGGCAGCACGCCCAGGATGAACGCAAGCGACGTCATCAGGATCGGGCGGAACCGCAGGCGTGCCGCCTCGATCGCCGCGGCCGACGCCGACATGCCCTCTTCCTTCCGCAATATCGCAAACTCGACGATCAGAATCGCGTTCTTCGCGGCCAGACCGAGCAAGGTGACCAGGCCGATCTGGAAATAGACGTCGTTGGTCATGCCGCGCAGCCACACCGCCGCCAGCGCGCCAAAGGTGCCGAAAGGCAGTGCCATCAGCACCGAAAACGGCAGCGACCATTTCTCGTATTGCGCTGCGAGGATGAGGAACACCATGATTACCGCAAGTCCAAGCGCAAACGTGGAGGCGCCGCTCGAGCGCTTTTCCTGAAACGACGTGCCGCCCCAGTCGAAACTGAAATCCGCGGGGAGCATTTCGTTGGCGATCGCCTCTACGCGCGCGATGGCCTGGCCCGAACTGACGCCCGGCGCGCCGCTGCCGAAGATCTTGACCGCCGGCAGGTTGTTGAAGCGGTCGAGCGAATCCGGGCCTGACGAATACTTGACTGTCGCGAGTGCGGAGAGAGGGATCATCTCCCCCTTGTTGGAGCGTACGTAGACGGCACCGATGTCGTCGGGACGGCTGCGATAGGATGGGTCCGCCGACATCAGCACCTGCCACGCGCGGCCGTACTTGTTGAAGTCGTTCACGTAGTAGTTGCCCAGCGTGGACGAGAGCGCGCTGAACACGTCGTTGATCGGTACGCCGACTTTCTTCGCCTTCTCGCGGTCGACGTCGACGAAGAGCTGCGGGACGTTGGCGCGCCACAGCGTCTGCGCGAATCCCAGTTGCTTGTCGCCGTTGACGCGTTGCAGGAACTGCTGCGTCACCTCGTTCATGCGCTTGGAACCGCCTTCGCCGCGACTCTGGATGTAGAACTCGTAGCCGCCGGCGGTGCCCAGCCCGAAGATCGGCGGCGGGTTGAACGCGAGCACCAGCGCCTCCTTGATGCCGGCCGTCTTGCCGAACAGTTCGCCGACCAGATTCTGTGCGGTGACCTTGCGCTCGTCCCACGGCACCTGGGTCACGAAGAGCGTCGCGGCATTGTTGCGGAAACCGCCGCCCAGGAAGTCGAAGCCGGTGAAGGAAATGATGTCCTTGTTGGCCGGATTCGAGCGTATGGCTTCCTCGACCTTGGCGACGACCTTGTCCGTGCGCGACAGCGTCGCGCCGTCGGGCAGGATCACCGCGCTGATGTAGAAGCCCTGGTCCTCGTCCGGCACCAGGCTTCCCGGCGTGTACTTCCACAGCCCGATCGCGATGGCGACCATGCCGGCGAACAGCAGGAGGCCGAGCGCGCCACGGCGGATCATGAACGTGACCCCCGACGTGTAATGGCTGGTGACGCGGCCAAACCAGCGGTTGAACGCGCCGAAGAGACCGTGCGCAGGCGGTGGATCGTGTTTCAGGACCAATGCGCACAGCGCGGGGGTGAGCGTCAACGCAACCAGTCCCGAGACCACGACGGCAATCGAGATCGTCACCGCGAACTGGCGATAGAGTTCGCCGGTCAGGCCGCCCAGGAACGCAATGGGAATGAACACGGCAGTCAGCGTAAGGACGATGGCGACAATCGGCCCTGTCACCTCGTGCATTGCCTTGATCGCCGCCTCGCGCGGGCTGGCGTTGTCCTCGTGCATGATCCGTTCGACGTTCTCCAGCACGACGATGGCGTCGTCGACGACGATGCCGATCGCCAGCACCATGCCGAACAGCGTCAGCGTGTTGATCGAATAGCCGAGCACGAACAGGCCCGCGAAGGCGCCGAGCAGCGAGACGGGCACCGCGATCAGCGGGATGATGGTCGCGCGCCAGCTTTGCAGGAACAGGTACACGACGAGGAACACCAGGATCATCGCCTCGCCGAGCGTGAACATGACCTCGCGGATCGACACCTCGACGAAGCGCGTGGTGTCGTAGGGCACGGCGTAGGCCAGTCCGTCGGGAAATTTCGTGGCCATGCCGGCCATGGTGGTGCGCACACTCTTCGCCACCTCGAGCGCGTTCGCGCCAGGCTGCAGGAAGATGCCGACCAGCGTCGCCGACTTGCCGTTGAAGCGGCCGATGAAGTCGTAATCCTTCGATCCCAGCTCGACGCGCGCGACGTCGGACAGCCGCACGGTGGAGCCGTTCGGATCGGCGCGGACGATGATGTCCCCGAACTGTTTCGCGTCGGAGAGGCGGCCCTGCGCCGTGATCGTGTAGACCAGGTCCTGGCCCTGGTTGATCGGGGCCTGTCCAACTTTGCCCGCCGAGAATTGCGCGTTCTGTTCGTTGATGGCGGCGACGACGTCGGCGGGCGTCAGCTTCAACTGCGCGAGGCGATCCGGCTTGACCCAGATCCGCATCGCGTAGTCCTTGGCGCCGAAGATCTGCACATTGGTCGTGCCCGGCAGGCGCTTCAGCTGGTCCAGCACGTTCAGCGTCACGTAGTTGGAGATGAAAAGGTCGTCGTGGCGACCGTCGGGCGAATAGAAGGCGAGTACCTGCAGGAACGACGACGAACCGCGCTCGACGGACACGCCCTGGCGCCGGACTTCCTCGGGCAGCCGCGGTTCGACCTGCTTGACGCGGTTGTTGACGTTGACCGCGGCATCGTCGATGCGGGTTCCGATTTCGAACGTGACCTGGATGGATAGGATGCCGCTCGACGACGAGTTCGAACTCATGTACAGCATGTTCGGCACGCCGTTGATCGCGTTCTCGATCGGCGAGGCGACGGTCTTTTCCAGCACCTCGGCCGACGCACCGGGGTACACGGCCTGCACGGTGACCACTGGCGGCGCGATCTCGGGATACTGCGCGATGGGCAGCGTGCGCATCGCGGCCAGGCCCGCCAGGACCAGGAACAGCGATATCACGGCCGCGAATATCGGCCGGTCGATGAAAAAGCGCGAGAACATGGTGGCGGCCCGCGATCAGGACTTGGGCGCCGGAGCGGCGTTGGCGCCGTCCTTGGCTGGTGCCCCTGCCGGCATTGCCGACGGACCGCTGGCAGCCGCGGGCGGATTGCCCGCCCCCAATTTGATCGGGGCGCCCGGATGCAGCTTCGACAGTCCGTCGATGATCACCTTGTCACCCGCCTTGAGGCCGGTTTCGACGACCCACAGGTTGTTGCCGCCGATGCTCACCCAGTCGCCCAGCGTGACCGGGCGCGCCGACGCGACATCCTTGCCATCCTTGTCGCGGTCGGCGACGTAGACGAACTTGCCCTGCGCCCCGTCGAGAACTGCGATCTGCGGCACCGTCAGCGCGTTGTTGCGCACGGCGCCGGTCAGGCTGACCCGCACGAACTGGCCGGGCTTCAGCACGCCGTCCGCATTCGGGACCTCGGCGCGCATTTCGAACGTGCCGGTCGACGGATTGATCCGCGTATCGGCGAAGTTGATGCGGCCGCGACGCGGAATGGTCGTGCCGTCGGCCAGCTTGACCGTCACGTCATAGGCATTGTCCTTGGGCAGCGTCAGGCGGCCGTCGCTGACGGCGCGATTGAGCGAGAGCTGCTCGTTTTCGGAAATCGCGAAAGGAATCCAGATCGGATCGGACTGCGAGATTGTCGTCAACAGCGTGTCGTTGGCGGTGACCAGACTGCCTTCGGATTTCGGCGCGCGGCTCGAAAGGCCGCCGATCGGCGCAACGACGCGCGTGTACCCCAGACTCAATTTCACCTCGTCGAGCTTGGCTTGCGCGGCTTTCACCGAAGCGGCGGCCAGTTCGGCGTTGGAAACAGCGTCGTCCGCTTCCTTTTGCCCTACCGCTCGTTTCTCGGCCAATGGCTTCAAGCGCGTCACTTCGCGGTCGGACTGGGCTTTGAGCGCCTGCGCGCGAACGAGGTCGGCTTCCAGCGCGGCGGCTTGCGCTGCCAGCGGTTTCGGGTCGATCACGAACAGCACCTGTCCGGCCTTCACCGCTGCCCCTTCCTGGAAGAGTTTCTTCTCCAGGATGCCCGTGACCCGCGCGCGCACCTCCACCTCCTTGGAGCCGGCGGTCTGACCGACGTATTCGTAACTGGCGGGAACGGCCTTGGGTTGGACGACGAACGTCGTGACCTCGCTCGGTGGAAAGCCTTGGAAGCCGCCCTGTTGCTGCGACGGTCCGCAGGCCGCTACCAAGAACGTGGCAGCGGCTATGAGGTTGCGTAGGACGAGGCGACGTGGTGTATACATGGGTGACTCCGGGCTTGATCCAGGACAAAGCATTGGTACAAAGTGCTTGCCATCAGTGCACATATTACATACATTCACGAATGTTTGTAAATACCGGCTGAGTTGGACTGGCAAAAATGGCACGCAAGACCAAATTGGAGGCGCTGGAAACGCGGGAACGGCTGCTTGATGCCGGTGAAGTCATTTTCCGGCAACGCGGGGTCACCCGAACGTCACTCGCCGAAATTGCCGCCGCAGCAGGCGTCACCCGCGGCGCCGTCTATTGGCATTTCAAGGACAAGGCGGCGTTGTTCCGCGCGATGTGCGACCGCGCAACGCTACCTCTTGATGCGCTGTTCGAGCGCGCCGGCGAAACGGCGTCGACGGATCCACTGGTGACGTTGCGCGAGCTCTGCGTGGGTGCGTTGCAACGGCTCGCGGTCGACGCGCGCACGCAGGCGGTCTTCGAGGTGATCTTTCACAAGACCGAAATGGTGGATGACCTGGCCGACATCGCGACGTCGAACCAGGACGAGCGCTGCCGGTGCTTGAGCCAGATCGAGGCAATAATCCGTCGCTGCGCCGAAACTGGCGAGCTTGCGCACGACATCGACGCGCCACTCGCCGCGCAAGGACTCAACGCGCTGATGGTGGGCATCATGCATCAGTGGGTGCTCGATCCGGCGGCCTACGATCTCGCGGCGGCGGCCCCCGCTCTCGTCGACTCCCACCTGGCGGGATTGGCGACTCGACCGCCGCGGCGCGCAGCGCGGACCATGCCGCGGGTGCGGGCGAAGACGACCTGCGCCTGACCGCGCGGCGACAATCGGCGCGCCAGGCAATGGGAGCGGCATAATTCACGACTTCATCCAACTACAGGGACTCCATCAGTCATGACCAGCATTCAACGCGTCGGCATCGTCGGCGCCGGCACCATGGGCAACGGCATTGCGCAGGCCTGCGCGGTCTCAGGGCTCGACGCCGTCATGATCGATGTCGCGGAAACCGCGGTCATGCGCGGGCTGGCCACCATTTCCGGAAGTCTCGACCGCCTGGTCAAGAAGGAAAAACTCAAGGCCGCGGACAAGGACGCCGCGCTGCTTCGCGTCAAGGGGTCGACAATCTATGACGATCTGCGGACTTGCGATCTCATCATCGAGGCCGCGACGGAGGATCTGGAACTCAAGCTCAAGATCATTCGCCAGATCGATGGCCTCGCAGGACCATCCGCACTGCTTGCGTCCAATACATCGTCAATATCGATAACTACATTGGCAGCGGTCACATCGCGGCCGGCGCAGTTTCTCGGCATGCATTTCTTCAATCCCGTGCCGATGATGACGCTGGTGGAACTGATCCGCGGATTGCAGACGTCCGACGCCGCCGTCGCTGCGGGGACGGAATTCGCGAAGCGCCTGGGCAAGGAGCCGATCGTGGTGAAGAACAGCCCGGGCTTCGTCGTCAACCGCCTGCTCTGCCCGATGCTGAACGAGGCGATCTTCACGCTGCAGGAGGGCCTCGCGAGTGCCGAGGACATCGACAACGGCATGAAGCTGGGCTGCAACCATCCGATCGGTCCGCTCGCGCTCACCGACATGGTCGGGCTCGACGTGCTGCTCGCGGTCATGAACGTCTTCTATGCGGATTTCAACGACCCGAAGTACCGGCCCGCGCCGCTGCTGAAGGAAATGGTCGCGGCCGGGTATCTGGGCCGCAAGTCCGGCCGCGGGTTCTACAACTACAAGTGAGCCGTTAGGGAACCTCTGATCAAGTCCCACGCGGTTGCGACGGGGAGCTGTTCGGGATGGGATGCGCGAAGCAAGTCGAAGCGAATGGTCGACCCCCTTCGCGAGGCTTGTGACAAAGCAGACCGCCCGAAAAGCCCCGTCCCTCCGCTCATTTTGCACACTGAGGCCCAATGCGGCGCCTGCTTCGCCGCGCTCCTTGGCATCGTAGGATCAACTACGACCTGCGTCGCCCGTCTCGCATTCATCCGCATCGGGCCCAAGCAGCGCAACCGTGTGGGACTTGATCAGAGGTTCCTTAGGTTCCCTAGCCTGCACAGCCATGCGGTCGCGCAGGGGCGGCGGTGGTTCCACGCACGTTCGAAGGCGCGCAAACCGGCGGACGGTTCACCACGGTCGGGGCGAACCGGCTAAGATGGCAATGCCGTCAACGCCGGCTCGAATCCGGCGACAAGAACGGTGGCCGCGCGCGGCACGGAGGAGTGGATGGAGGACAAGGTCGACACGTTTCCGCGGTTCCTGCTGCACCACGCCAGGGTGCGGCCGGGCCATCCCGCGGCGCGCGAAAAAGATCTCGGGATCTGGCAGTCCTGGACGTGGAGTCAGGTGGCCGCGGAAGTCCGTGCGCTGGCTTGCGGCCTGGCGGCATCCGGTTTCAAGCGCGGCATGCACCTGGCGATCATCGGCGACAATCGTCCTCGGCTGTACTGGTCGATGGCGGCGGCACAGGCGTTGGGCGGCATCCCGGTGCCGATGTACCAGGACGCGCCGGCCGCCGACATCGTGTACGTGCTGAACGACGCCGAAATCGCGTATGCGGTGGTCGAGGACCAGGAACAGGTCGACAAGATGATGGAGACGCAGCCCCAGGTTCCGGCCCTCGCACACATCTACTACGACGATCCGCGCGGCCTCCGCAATTACCAGACGGTGACAAGTTTCGACCGGTTGCAGGAGATCGGGCGCGAGTTCGACCGTGCCAACCCCGGGTTCTACGAAGCGGAGATCGCCCTTGGCCGGCCCGACGACGTGGCCATCATGTTGTACACGTCGGGCACGACCGGCAAGCCGAAGGGGGTCTGCCAGGCCCACTCGGCGCTGATTGCCGCGGCGAAGGGCGGCATCGAATTCGATCGCCTCACCGCGAATGAGAGCATTCTGTCCTACCTGCCGATGGCGTGGGTCGGTGACAATCTGTTTTCGTACGCGCAAGCGATGGTCGCCGGCTTCACCATCAACTGTCCGGAATCCGGCGACACCGTGATGACCGACCTGCGCGAGATCGGTCCGACGTACTATTTTGCACCGCCGCGGGTGTTCGAAAATCTGCTGACGCAGGTGATGATCCGCATGGAAGATGCCAGCGCGATCAAGCGCGGGATCTTTCATCATTTCATGGCGGTCGCGAAGGCGTGCGGCGCCGAAGTCCTCGACGGTCAGTCGGTCTCGGCCGGCGACCGGATGCAATACTGGCTCGGGAACATGCTCGTCTACGCGCCGCTGCGCAACGTGCTCGGCATGAGCCGCATCCGGGTCGCCTATACCGCGGGTGCTGCGATCGGGCCGGATCTCTTCCGGTTCTATCGCTCGATCGGCGTCAATCTGAAGCAACTGTATGGCTCGACGGAGACGTGCGCATATGTCTGCCTGCAGCCCGATCGCGGTGTCAAGTTCGACACCGTCGGCACGCCGGCACCGGGCGTCGAAGTGAAGATCGGCGCGTCGGGCGAGGTGCTGGTGAAAGGGCCGATGCTGCTCAAGGAATACTACAAGCGGCCCGACGCGACGGCGGAATCGATCGATGCCGACGGCTACTTCCGCACCGGTGATGCGGGCCTCTTCGACGCCGGCGGGCAATTGAAGATCATCGATCGCGCCAAGGACGTGGGCAAGCTTGCGGACGGTGCGATGTTCGCGCCCAACTACATCGAGAACAAGCTCAAGTTCTTCCCGCACATCAAGGAAGCCGTGGTGTTTGGCCACGGCCGCGCCATGGTGTGCGCGTTCATCAACATCGACGTCGGTTCG
This sequence comes from uncultured beta proteobacterium, assembly GCA_963829415.1. Taxonomy (GTDB): domain Bacteria; phylum Pseudomonadota; class Gammaproteobacteria; order Burkholderiales; family Casimicrobiaceae; genus VBCG01. Next base: position 1,295,083 of record CAWHII010000001.1, read on the forward strand.
GTTGGCAACTGGGCCGAGCGCCGCGGGCTCGCCTATTCCGGTTACACGGACCTGGCGCAGAAGTCCGAGGTCTACGGGTTGATCCGCGAATGCGTGGAGAAGGTCAACGCGGAACTCGCCGGGGAAGGCGAGCTTGCGGAGTCGCAGATCCACCGCTTCCTGATCCTGCACAAGGAACTCGATCCGGACGACGACGAACTCACGCGCACGCGCAAGGTGCGGCGCGGTTTCGTCGCGGAGAAATACGGCGTCCTCGTCGACGCCTTGTACGGCGGCCTCAAGTCGCAGCACATCGAGACGCTGGTGCGCTTCGAGGACGGCCGGACCAACATGGTGGCGGCGGATCTGCGCATCGAGGAAGCCCGGACACTCGCCGCGCAGCCGCTCAAGGCGGCGTGAATCAATACAATGAGCTCGTCAGAACGAACGATTGGAGACGCGATACTTTCACTAGACAACATTTCGTTGTCGTTCGGTGGCGTGAAGGCACTCCAGAACATCAGCTTCGATGTGCGCGAGCACGAAATCCGCGCGATCATCGGGCCGAACGGAGCGGGCAAGAGCTCGATGCTCAATGTGATCAACGGCGTCTACCGCCCGCAGCAGGGCACGATCACCTTCCGCGGCGACGTACGCCGCGACATGGATCCGCACGACGCGGCGACGCAAGGCATCGCCCGTACGTTCCAGAACATCGCGCTGTTCCGCGGCATGTCGGTGCTCGACAACATCATGACCGGCCGCAACCTGAAGATGCGCGCGAGCTTCCTCGAACAGGCGATCTGGGTGGGCCGCGCGCGGCGCGAAGAGCTCGAGAATCGCGCGAAGGTCGAGGAGGTGATCGACTTCCTCGAGATCCAGCACATCCGCAAGACGCCGGTCGGTCGCCTGCCGTACGGACTGCAGAAGCGCGTCGAACTCGCTCGCGCGCTCGCGGCGGAACCGACGATGCTGCTGCTCGATGAGCCAATGGCCGGCATGAATGTGGAGGAGAAGCAGGACATGTGCCGTTTCGTTCTCGACGTCAACGAGCAGTACGGCACCACCATTGTCCTGATCGAACACGACATGGGCGTGGTGATGGATATCTCCGATCGCGTGGTAGTGCTCGACTACGGCAAGAAGATCGGTGACGGCCCGCCGGACGAGATTCGCAGCAATCAAGCGGTCATCGACGCATACCTTGGTGTGGCGCATTGAAAGCGAACGTCGAAGGGCAAAGGGTTTAGGAATTCATGTCATTTTTCTTCGAAGTCCTGATCGGCGGCCTACTCTCGGGCGTGATGTACTCGCTCGTGGCGCTGGGCTTTGTGCTGATCTACAAGGCCTCCGGCGTGTTCAATTTTGCGCAGGGCGCAATGGTGTTCTTCGCCGCACTCACGTATGTCGGATTGCTGGAGCACGGCTTTTCCGCTTGGCTGGCGATACCGGCAACGCTCCTCGTCATGATTCTGCTGGGTCTCGTGACCGAACGGGTCGTGCTGCGTCCGCTCGTCAACCAGCCGCAGATCACGCTGTTCATGGCGACGATCGGCCTCACGTTCTTCATCGAGGGCCTGGCGCAGATTGTGTGGGGCGCCAATGTGCGCGGCCTCGAGCTCGGTCTGCAGGACGAGCCCATCCAGTGGCTGACCGACAACACTGGAATGAATGTTTCGAAATTCGATCTTGTGGCGGCGGGTGTCGCCGCGATCCTGGTGACGATGCTGGCGCTGTTCTTCAGCCGCACACGGATTGGACGCGCGCTGCGCGCCGTGGCCGATGACCACCAGGCGGCATTGGCCGTCGGCATCCCGCTGCAGCAGATCTGGGCGATTGTGTGGGGCGTGGCCGGTGCGGTGGCGCTGGTCGCCGGGCTGCTCTGGGGCGCGCGCAATGGCGTCCAGTTCGCGCTTACGTTTGTTGCACTGAAGGCGCTGCCTGTGCTGATCCTGGGTGGTTTCGATTCGATTCCCGGCGCGATCGTCGGCGGCCTCATCATCGGCGCGTCGGAAAAGCTCGCGGAAGTCTATCTGGGGCCGTTCGTTGGCGGCGGCATCGAAGGCTGGTTCTCCTACGTGTTCGCCCTCCTGTTCCTGCTGGTTCGTCCCGAAGGACTGTTCGGCGAAAAACACATCGATCGCGTTTGATGCACGTTTCCGATTCCTGATTCCTGACGACTGCCAACAACAATGCTCTACCGCGAAGCCGGCCAGTTCAAAGTCTCGTATGCGCAGGACCAGCAGATCTTTCCGATCCGCCAGGACCGCATCGCGGTGCTGGCGCTTGTGGCGATCGCCTTCATCGTGGTTCCGGTCGTGGGCAACCAGTACTGGCTTTCGGCGATCTTCATTCCGTTCCTGATCTTCTCGCTTGCCGCGTTGGGCCTCAACATCCTGACCGGCTACGCGGGCCAGCTCTCGCTCGGTACCGCGGCGTTCATGGCGGTGGGCGCGTTCGCCTCGTACAACTTCATGCTGCGCGTTCCCGGGATGCCCATTCTGCTGGCGTTCATCGGCGGCGGCACGGTCGCGGCGCTCGTGGGCATCCTGTTCGGCCTGCCCAGCCTGCGCATCCGCGGCTTCTATCTGGTAGTAGCTACGCTCGCGGCGCAATTCTTCATCCTCTGGTTCCTGACCAAGGTCGGCTGGATCACCAACTACAGCTCGTCGGGCGTGATCACCGCCCAGCAGATCGTCATCCTGGGCTATGCGTTCACCTCGCCGGCATCGAAATATCTGCTCGTGCTGTCGATCGTGACGGTGATGGCGCTGGCGGCGAAGAACATGGCGCGGGGCAACGTTGGCCGCTCCTGGATGGCCGTGCGCGACATGGACGTCGCGGCGGAGGTGGTCGGCATCCGTCTGATGCGCGCGAAGTTGCTGGCGTTTGCGGTGAGCTCGTTCTACTGCGGCGTGGCGGGCGCGCTGATCGCGTACGCGTATCTCGGAACCGTCGAGCCGGAGGCGTTCAGCCTCGACCTGTCGTTCCGGATCCTGTTCATGGTGATCATCGGCGGCGTCGGCACGGTGCTTGGATCGTTTCTCGGCGCCGCGTTCGTCACGTTGGTGCCGGTGCTGCTCAGCGTGACCGTGCGCTTCCTGGACAGCAGTCTCGATCTGCACATCGCCGAGAGCGTGATCTCCAACCTCGAGTTGATGGTGTTCGGGGGCCTCATCATCTTCTTTCTGATCGTCGAGCCGCACGGGCTCGCGCGACTTTGGCAGATTGCGAAGGAAAAGCTTCGGTTGTGGCCCTTCCCGCACTGACAGGGCTTGCGGCGCCGATGGCAAAAACGCTGCGGTTCGGTACCATGCTGGTTGGCCGAAATGCACTTGGGCAAGGTTTAGCGACGTAGTTGCAAAGTTGCGAGCTGTTTCATCATCGATATCTCAGGAGGAGCAACATGAAGGCAATCAAGACGGTGCTGTTGGGCGTCGCGCTGCTCGGCGCGGCAACCATGGCCAGTGCGCAGGACGAGCAGTACGTGCCGGTGCTGTCCTACCGGGTGGGACCGTCCGCTGCCGGCGGCTCCGGATATTACGGCGGCGCGATCGACTACTGGTCACTCATCAACATGTCCGGCGGCATCAACGGCGTGAAGTTGAAGTGGGAGGAGTGCGAAACGGAGTACAACGCGTCCAAGGGCGTGGAATGCTATGAGCGCCTCAAGAAGAATTACGGTGGCGCAACGACGGTCGAACCGCTGTCCACCGGCATTGCCTATGGTCTCTTCGACCGCGTGGCCCAGGACAAGATTCCGATGACGACGTTCGGGTATGGCCTCGCGAGCTCGGCGGACGGCCGCGTTTATCCGTGGGTCTTCCCGCTTGGCACCACGTACTGGGACCAGATGGCAGCGATGATCGCCTACCTCGGTCAGAAGGAAGGCGGGCTCGACAAGCTGAAGGGCAAGAAGATCGCGCTCCTGTACCACGAGTCGGCGTTCGGCAAGGAACCCATTCCTGTGCTCGATGCGCTCTCCGCAAAGCTTGGCTTCGACGTGCTGAAGATCCCGGTGCCGGTGCCCGGACAGACGCAGGAATCGCAATGGCTGCAGATCCGCCAGGCGAAGCCCGACTACGTGATCATGTGGACATACGGCGTGATGAGCACCGTTGCGCTCAAGACAGCCGCCAAGACCGGCTATCCGAGGGAGAAGCTGCTCGGCGTCTGGTGGGCGGGCTCGGAAGAGGACGTGATTCCCGCCGGCGACGCCTCCAAGGGCTACGTCAGCGCGGCGTTCTCGGCCTCGGGCACCAATTTCCCGGTCGTCCAGGACATCAAGACCAAGGTCTACGGGGCGAAGAAGGGCAACCTCGAGGACCCGTCGCGGCTAGGCAACGTGATGTACATGCGCGGCCTGTCCTACGGGATCATCGTCGTCGAGGCGTTGCGCGTCGCGCAGGCCAAGTACGGCAAGGGCAAGGTGATGACACCCGAGCAGCTGCGCTGGGGTTTTGAGCACCTGAATCTCACCGAAGCCCGCTTGAAGGAACTCGGCGCCCCAGGCCTCTTTCCGCCGATCAAGACGAGCTGCGCCGACCACGAAGGCTCGGGCATGGTGAAATTCCAGGTCTGGGATGGAAACGGCTTCAAGCAGGTCGCGCCGTTCATGGCGGGCGACCGCGACTTGGTGCGCAAGATGGTAGAGGAAACCGCCGGCAAGTACGCTGCGGAAAAGAAGATCACGCCGCGCGACTGCAGCAAGGAAGGCTGAGACCGATTCTGTCCAGGCAATTCGCCCCGCTCGCTCCATTCGGAGCGGGTTGGGGCGAGAGGATGGCACTGTCCGTCCGCTCGCCCCAGCCCCTTTTTGCTTCCGGCGCAAGACCATGTCCGCTACCGCTCCGCAGCCCGCGACCACCAAGCCGTACCTGTCGGTGAACAACATCGAGGTCATCTACGACCACGTGATCCTGGTGTTGAAGGGCGTGTCGCTCGAAGTGCCCGAAGGCCGGATCGTGGCGCTGCTCGGCGCGAACGGTGCGGGCAAGAGCACGACGCTGAAGGCGATCTCCAATCTTCTCTCCGCCGAGCGCGGCGACGTGACCAAGGGCACGATCGAGTTCAAGGGCAAGCGCGTCGACAAGCTCACGACCAACGACCTGGTGAAGATGGGCGTGTGCCAGGTGATGGAAGGGCGGCACTGCTTCCAGCACCTCACGGTCGAGGAAAATCTGCTGACCGGTGCGTTCACGCGGAAGGTCAACCGCGCGCAGATCGCCATGGCGCTGGAAAAGGTCTATCACTATTTTCCGCGGCTGAAGACGCGTCGGTCGAGCCAGTCCGGGTACACGTCCGGCGGCGAGCAGCAGATGACCGCGGTGGGCCGGGCGCTGATGGCGCAGCCGTCGATGATTCTGCTGGATGAACCGTCCATGGGCTTGGCGCCGCAGATCGTCGAGGAGATCTTCGAGATCGTCCAGGATCTGAACAGCAAGGAAGGCGTCTCCTTCCTGCTGGCGGAACAGAACACGATGGTGGCGCTCCGGTACGCCAATTACGGTTATATCCTCGAGAATGGCCGCGTCGTGATGGACGGAGAGGCCCGTGACCTGGCGACGAACGAGGACGTGAAGGAGTTCTATCTCGGTCTGTCGTCTTCCGGCCGCAAATCCTTCCGCGACGTAAAGCACTACCGCCGCCGCAAGCGCTGGCTGGCCTGAACTTGGCCCCCGACCATTTCGACGGGCTGGAGACGCGCGATCCGCACCTGCGGGAACGCGCACAACTGGCGGCACTGCCGCGGCAGGTGGCGCACGCGAAGTCCGCGTCATCCGCATTCGCGAAAATTCTTGCCGGCGTCGACGCGACCGCCGTGAATTCGCGCGCGACCTTGGCGCAGCTGCCGGTGACGCGGAAGTCCGAGCTCCTCGAGATCCAGAAGGGTGCGCGACCGTTCGGCGGCTTTGCGGCGACCGGCTGGGGCGTCGCGCGTCGCGTGTTCTCCTCGCCTGGCCCGATTTACGAACCCGAGGGCGCGTGTCCGGATTACTGGCGCCTCGCGCGGGCGCTGTTCGCTGCCGGCTTCCGCAAAGGCGAGCTCATCCACAACTGCTTTTCCTACCACTTCACGCCCGCGGGCTCGATGCTCGAAACCGGCGCACATGCGTTGGGCTGCACGGTGTTTCCCGGAGGCGTCGGCCAGACAGAGCAGCAGGTGCAGGCGATGGCGGAATTGAAACCGGATGGCTATGTAGGTACGCCATCGTTTCTCCGGATCATCCTGGAGAAGGCGGACGAACAGGGCGTGGCGTTGCCGTCGCTGCGCCGCGCGCTCGTTTCCGGCGAAGCCTTCCTGCCGCCGTTTCGCGACGCGCTGGTAGCGCGCGGAATCCATGGCTTCCAGGTCTACGCGAGCGCGGACCTCGGCACGATTGCCTATGAATCTTCCGCGCGCGAAGGCCTGATCGTAGACGAGGGCGTCTTGGTCGAGATCGTCCGTCCGGGCACCGGCGATCCCGTAGCCCCTGGCGAAGTGGGCGAAGTCGTGGTCACGACGCTGTACAACACCGACTATCCGTTGATCCGCTTTGGCACCGGCGATCTTTCGGCGCAGCTGCATGGTCACTCGGGATGCGGCCGGACCAACATGCGGATCAAAGGCTGGATGGGTCGTGCCGACCAGACGACCAAGGTCAAGGGCATGTTCGTGCACCCGTCGCAGGTGGCGGACATTGTCAGGCGCCATCCGGAGATCGCCAAGGCGCGGCTGGTGGTCGACAATCCGGAGGGCAATGACCGCATGGTCCTGCATGTCGAAATTGGCGAAGACGGATCGCCTGACGCGGGTGCAGTTGCCGCCACGATCCGCGAGGTGACCAAATTGCGCGGCGATGTGATGATGCGCAAGACCGGAGAGCTGCCCAACGACGGCAAGGTCATCGACGACACCCGGAAGTTCGATTAACGGTTTCCGGTATTAGCAGGGCTGGTATTCGGCACGTCCCGCGCTGCTCGCTCGCGTGTTAGGATTCCAGCGTTGCCCGTTGAACGACGTGAACACCTTGAACGCCGCACCGCCTGCCGACCCGTTCGCACCGCTTGGCCAGGAGGCGCTCCGCGAGATCGCCGCCACCGGCGTCGTCCGCCAGTTTCCCAAGCAGACGGTACTGATTCACGACGGTGACACCGGCGATACGCTGTACATCATTCTCGCCGGGCGCGTGAAAGTCTACGCGAGCAATGCGGCGGGCCGGGAAGTCGTCATCGCTTTCCGCGGGCCGGGCGAATACCTGGGCGAAATGTCGCTCGACGGCTCGAAACGATCGGCGTCGGTGATGACGGTCGAGCCCACCACCTGTGCGATCGTCAATCGTGCCCATTTTCGCGATTTCATCCTGGCCCATCCCGAATTCGCAATGCATCTGATCGGGATGCTGATCCATCGGGTCCGCGTGACGACGGAGAATGTGAAGAGTCTCGCGCTGTCCGACGTCTACGGCCGGCTGGCGCGGCTGCTCAACGCCCTGGCCACGGAAGTGGACGGCAAGTTGGCCGTCCACGAAAAACTCACGCAGCAGGACATCGCCGACCGTGTCGGCGCATCGCGCGACATGATCGGCAAGCTGATGAAGGATCTGATTGCCGGCGGCTATCTTGCGGTCGAAGATCGCAACATCACGATCCTGCGCAAACTTCCGACCGGCTGGTGATCCGGCTCCGGCGCCATTGTTCTGGTTGTGCGAATAATCCATTCGCAGGCAACCGATTCCTCCCGCGCAAGTAGCGCACCCCTCTCCTACAGTGTGTTCCATCGGCATCGCGCGCTTGCGCGCAGCGCCGGTGGAGTGGATCGCCGCGCGGCAGCCGGCCTGCGGTTCACGATGCAGCCACACCAAACGGGAAGGAACCGAAAATGCGCAAAACCAACCATGGCGATAATGGCACGACGGACCTGTCCATCGCCCTCAAGGGAGTGGCCGTCGTGCTTGCGATAGCGATACTCGCGCTGGTGGCGGGACGCTCGGCCTACACGAACGATGACAATGCCGTTGCACTGCCGGCAACCATGATGCCCGCGCCCGCGCGCGTCGATGCGGCTGTCGCAGTCCAGTCCGATTCGGCGACCGGCAGGATGGGGATCCTCGACCAGCGCATTCTGGCGGCAAGTCCGCGTGGCATCTCGGCGCCGGAAATGCAGGAGCAGGAGGCCGCGAGGCCGGTGGCGCCTCCGGCGCAGCAAGAGGAGCCTGTCGCGACGTTTTGATGGTCAGCGCGCGGCAGCCCGGGGCTTGACGGTGACCAGCATCACGCCGCCCAGCACCAGAGCCGCGCCGGCCAACTGGATCGCATGCACCGGCTCGCCGAGGATCATTGCGCCAAGGCCGATCGTGAAGACCGGACCGAGAGAACCGACCAGCGATGCGGCATTGGCGCCCATGCGACGGATCGATTCCGCGATGAGCCACGTCGGCAGCACCGTGGAAAAAATAGCCATCGCGAGCGAGAGCGCGTGGATCCGGCCAGGTACGGCGAGTGCCGAAAGGGGCCGCGTCAGCAGGAACTGTGCGACGACGAACACCGTCGACGCCAGCATCGCCCACGCGATGAAACGCGAGGAACCGAGCCGCGCGATGACGCCTCCTGCCTGCACCAGATAGAGCGCGTAGAGGATCGCGCTGAGAAAGACCAGCCCGCCGCCGGCAAGCGTTGCGCCCGCGTTGCCGGTGAATCGAAGGTCGTGCCAGAACACGACGGCGATGCCGGCATACGACAACATGAGCGCCGCCGCAGCGCGCCGCGTCACTGGCTGACCCAGCAGCAAAGCGGAGAGCAGCACGACTACGGTCGGGTACAGGAACAGCACGAGTCGCTCGAGGGATGCCGTGATGTACTGCAGGCCCATGAAGTCGAGGAGGCTCGCCAGGTAGTAGCCGATGCAGCCCAGCCAGATCAGGCGCATCCAGTCTGCGCGGGACGTCGGTGGCGCGCCCGGCGCACGCTGCGCCCACGCTGCCATGACCAGGAACAGCGGCGCGGAATAGAGCATCCGCAGCGTGAGCAGCGTGATCGCGTCGACGGAAGCGTCGCGATACGCAAGCTTGATCAGGATCGCCTTGAACGAAAAGCCGAGCACGCCGAGGACCGCGCAGACGGGGCCGATCCAGCGGCGGGACAACACCGGAATTTCGGAATTGGGCAGAGACGTCAGTTCCAGTTCACCGTGCCGGTCCAGGCCGTGGCGAGAATCATGGCGCCGAACGCGATGCGGTACCAGGCAAACGGCGTGAAGTCGTGATGGCTCACGTAGCGCAGCAGCCAGCGCACGCACAGGAACGCCGAGACGAACGCGGCGGCGAACCCCACGCCGAACGCGGGCAAATCCGCTGCCGCAAGCAGGTGCCTGTTCTTCACGGCTTCGTAGGCGCATGCGGCAAACAGCGTGGGAATCGCCAGGAAGAACGAGAACTCGGTAGCCGCCTTGCGCGACATCCCGAACAGCATGCCGCCGATGATCGTCGCGCCCGAACGCGACGTGCCGGGCACCAGGGCGAGCGCCTGCGCGCAGCCGACCTTCAACGCATCGGTCCAGTGCATCGCGTCCACGTCGTCGATCCGCACCGTCTCGGGGTGCATCCGCTGCCGGCGCTCGGCCCACAGGATAACGAAGGCACCGACGACGAAGGCACAGGCCACGGGAACGGGCGCGAACAACACCGACTTGATCGCCTTGCTGAAGGCAAGACCGAGCACTGCCGCAGGCAGGAACGCGATGAAAAGATTGAGAACGAATCGGTTCGACCGCGCGTCTCGTCCCAGGCCGCGTGCGACACTAGCCAGCCGGACGCGGAATTCCCAGCATACCGCCAGAATCGCGCCGGCCTGAATGACGATCTCGAAGACTTTTGCCTGCTCGCCGGTGTAGCCCAGCAGGGAGCCGGCGACAATCAGGTGGCCGGTCGACGAAACCGGAAGAAATTCGGTGAATCCTTCGACGATTCCGAGCAGCAAAGCGACGAGTAGGGTGGGGTGATCCAAGGCGGGTCCGGGAAGGTTGTGGGGCAGCCACGCCGACGCGGTGACGCCAGGCGCCGCGGATTGTCGCACATCGCGCGTCCGTCCCGAGCTGTCCTCGGGCCGCATGTACCGCCGCATGGAGGGCATGACGCAGATATTGGGTAATATGGCGTCATGGACCACGATCTCATCCAGCTCTTCGACGCCGAGTCCTCGACGTTCACGTATTTCCTGGTCGACCGCGCGACCCGTGAAGCGATGGCGATCGATTCGGTGGACCGGCAGGTGGAGCGCGACCTGGCACTGATCAAGCGTCTGGACCTGCGGCTGCGCTACGCGCTCGAGACGCATGCGCATGCCGACCACATCACCGGCGCGGCGCGTCTAATCGCCGCCACAGGGGCCCTCGCCGCGGCCCCTTCTGGCTGCGGCATAGCGCCCGCAAACGTGCAGTTGCAAGACGGCGACACGCTGCTCTTCGGTGTCGCGGAACAGCTAGTCGCATTGCATACGCCTGGCCATACGGCGGGCAGCATGAGTTACCTGTGGCGCGGCAATGTCTTCACCGGCGACGCGCTGCTGATCGATGGCTGTGGCCGCACGGATTTCCAGGGTGGCGACGCGGGCACGTTGTACGACAGCATCCAGGCCAGGCTGTTTGCGCTCCCCGATATCACGCGCGTTTTTCCCGGTCACGATTACCACGGCAATGCGGTGTCCACGATCGGCTGGGAGAAGCGGCACAACGCAAGGCTCGCCAATCGTGGCCGCGCGGAGTTCGTCGAGCTCATGGCCCACCTCGATCTGCCCAGGCCGAAGTTGATGGACATTGCCGTTCCCGCCAACCGACGTCTCGGAATTACCCATGCCGCCTGACGACGCCGCCGATCGTGCCGCGATCATGGTGCGCGCCGAAGCGCGCGCGCAGGAGCGGGGCATGCCTTTCCGCGGATTGTTGACGCCGTCCGAAGCGTGGACGCTCTTTTCCCGCGGGGAACTGGAACTGATCGACACGCGCACGCTGGCCGAACGCGACCTGATCGGCTATGTTCCCGGCAGCGTTCACATCGAGTGGTACAGCTATCCGGACAAGAAGAGGAACGAACATTTCCTCGATCAGCTGCGCGCCCGGGTGGAGCCGGATCGCCCGGTCGCGTTCATTTGCCGTTCGGGCGTACGTTCGAAACATGCGGCGACGCTCGCGGCAGAGAACGGATATATCTATGCGCTTGACGTGCAGCAGGGATTCGAGGGCGACAAGAACGCGCAGGGGCAGCGCGTCGTCAACGGCTGGCGCGTCGACGGCCTGCCATGGCGGCAGGATTGATCCGGTAATGAAGAAATGGCCGGTCGCACGACCGGCCACGGGTTCTGCGTCAGTGCGGCCCTACGCCGGCCGGCCCTTTTGCAGCATCGCCAGCGCCTGCGCCACGAGGTCGTTGTGCTCCGCGGGGATCTCGCCGCCGGGCGTCATATGGTCGACGACGTGGGGCAGCGACTGCGCGAGTCCACTGGCAACCTGTTGGTGCGACATTCCCAGCTGCTGCGCGATCTGGTCCAACTGCCCCTGACCGAAGATCTGCGACAGCGCATCCGCCGAGATGGGCATGTTCTGGCCTGTGCCGATCCACGATTGCGCCTGCTGGCCCATTCCCGCCTGCTGGAACTTGGCCAGCAGACCCTGGATGCCGCCATTCTGCTGCAGCACCTGCAGCGCCATCATGATCATGGGGTTGGTGCCTTGCGCGCCTTGTGCCGACGTTCCGCCGCCCATCATCCCGCCCATCATGCTGCCGAGTAGTCCGTCGAGCAAACCCATGGTGCACCTCGTTTCAGGAGTGAAATCGTTGCAATTGCGCGCTGCCGTTCGGGCGGCGCGTGCCGTTCAGGCGGCCTTCTGGCGGACGAACAGATGCGCTTCCGGCGCCGGATAGCCGGCGGCGCCGAAGGCTTCGCGAATCGTCTTGTTGGTATCGAAATAGACCTGCCAGTAGTGATCGGTATGGACATAGGGTCGCACCGCAAGCACGGGTCCGCGTTCGGTGAATGTGAGGATCTCGACGTCGGGTTTGGGCTCCGCGACGACATTGGCGATCTTCGGCAAAGCCTCCTTCAGCCGGCGGATCGCATCCTGCGGGTCGACGGTGTGGTCGAGCTGCGCCGTGAGTTCGACGCGCCGGTATGGGTTGTGCGAAAAATTCTTGATCGTGCCGGCCATGATCTTGCCATTGCCCACTGTGGTCAAGACGTTGTCCGGCGTGTCGATGGATGTCGTGAACATGCCGACGGCGCGCACCGTGCCCTCGACTTCACCTGCCAGAACATAGTCCCCCACCGTGAACGGCCGCAGCACGACGATGAATACGCCAGAGGCAAAATTGGCCAGCAGCCCCGACCATGCCGCACCGATAGCGATACCGAGTGCCGCCAGCAGTGCGGCGAACGACGTCGTCTCGATGCCGAAGTAGCCGAGAATGCCGACCACCAGCAGGATGTTCAGCGCGACGTTGACTGTGCTGGCGATATAGCGAACGACCGTCGGCTCGATCTTCTGCCGCTCGAGCGACTTGGTGATCAGCGTGCCGACGATGCCGATCAGCCAGCGCCCGATGATGTAGAGCGCCAGCGCGCCCAGGACCTTCAGGCCGAAGGCGACGACGACAGGCCTTGCATTGTCAATAAGGTTGCCGATATCCATTGGAATTGTCCGAAAGGGGGTTCGATGTCGGGGTTCGCGGCGTGCCGCGGGATCGCCATTCTACTCATCCGGGCGCCATGCGCAATGTTGCGCCAACGCCGATATCAGCGGTCCCCAGGTGGCGCGATGCCCAGCTCGGCGCACAATTTCGCCACGGTTGTCCGAATGGCCCCGAGTTCGCTTTGCAATTCGGCGACATTCGCGCGCAGCGCGGCCAACTCCGATACGGTGACGATATCGCCTTCGGCAGCGGTCGTGCGGACGGTCGTGTCGGCGGATGGCGGACCGGAAAGCAGGTGCGCCCAGCGCGTTTCACGCGCCCCTGGCTGGCGCGACAACTCGACCACCAGGTCGCCTGCTTCCCGCGCGGCGAGTTCGTGCAGGAAGCCCTCGACCGCGGAGATGTCGGAGAAGTGGTGCAGGCGCTCGCAGTTGATCCGCAATTCGCCGACCGTCTGCGGCCCGCGCAGCATGATTGCCGCGAGCAGGGCCACCGACTGCGATGGTATGGCCAGCACTTTCCCCACGTTGTGCGCGTAACGCATCACCCGCCCGCCGCTGGACTCGACCGCGAGCGAAAGCGACTTGAGGTGATCGACGACCGCCTGCACTTCGGCTTCGGTTGCGTTGAGGATCGGGTCGCGGCTCGTCTTCTGGTTGCACCCGGAGACAAGCGCGTTCAGCGTCAGCGGATAAGTGTCCGGCACGGTGTGCTGTTTTTCGACGAGCACGCCGAGGACGCGGGTTTCGAGCAGCGAAAGCGTGGGCAGGGTCATGGGTTGGCCGCGAAGGCACGCAGGATTTCCGGAGGGCAAGTTTAGCGCGGAAGCCCGCAGGTTTCCGAAACTGCGGCGGGACCGGCCTGGACACTGGTATCGTGCGAGGTTCCTTCACTCGCACGCGCTTTTTCCCCATGGCCAACGCTCCGGAAGTCACCAACATGGCGCTGTTCTGCGATTTCGAGAACATCGCGCTCGGCGTCCGCGACGCCAATTACGAGAAATTCGACATCGGCAAGGTGCTGGAGCGACTTCTGCTCAAGGGCAGCATCGTCGTCAAGAAGGCCTACTGCGACTGGGATCGCTACAAGGCCTTCAAGGCGCCAATGCACGAGGCGTCGTTCGAACTGATCGAGATCCCGCACGTGCGCCAGTCGGGCAAGAATTCCGCCGACATCCGCATGGTCGTCGACGCGCTGGACCTCTGCTACACCAAGGCACATGTGCAGACCTTCGTCATCATCAGCGGCGATTCGGATTTCTCGCCGCTCGTGTCCAAGCTGCGCGAGAACAACAAGGTGGTCATTGGCGTAGGCGTCAAGAACTCCACGTCGGACCTGCTGATCGCCAATTGCGACGAGTTCATCTTCTACGACGATCTGGTGCGCGAGAAGAAGCGGCCCGTCGCGCGCCGCGCCGCGCCCAAGGCGGCGGCTGGCGGCGAACCAAAGGCTGCAGCCAAGCCCGCGACCGGCGATGTCAAGGTACCGGCGAAGCCGGTTGCCGTCGATGCGCCGGCGAAGAAGGACGAAGAAGAACGGCGCGCCGAGGCGCTTGATCTGCTTGTCGAGACGCTGGAAGCATTGGCAACCGAGCGTGGCGACGATGGGAAGATCTGGGGCTCGATGGTCAAGCAGGCGTTGAAACGTCGCAAACCCGGCTTCAACGAGTCGTACTATGGATTCCGCTCCTTCACGGCATTGCTTGAAGCGGCGAAGAAAGTGGGCCTGGTCGCACTCGAGCGCGACGAGAAGTCCGCAAACTACGCGGTTCGGCTGGTGAGTGCCGAGGAGTGACGCATTTGCCGAACTCAGCACAGCAGGTAGATTTGCAGGTTGTCGACAATGCAGGAGCATGACAATGCAACGACGCGATTTTCTGAAATTGTCCGGCGCCGCGTCGCTGAGCGCCGTTCTCCCATGGACTGGCGCTTCCGACGTCGATGCCGCAGACGGCTGGCGCGAATTCGAGGTCACCACGGAAGTGGAAGTCATCGACGGTGGCCCGGCGAAGGTCTGGGTACCCATGCCGCTGGCACGGGAAACCGTATATTTCCGGCCGGGGACCAACGACTGGAAAGGTAACGCCGCGCGGGGCGGATTCAAGCAGGATCCAGTCTATGGCGCCAATCTTTTCTATGCTGAATGGGATGCGGGCTCTCAGCCGCCAAAGGCCGTCATCACCAGTCGTTTCGCGACCTGCGACCGTGCGGTCGACCTGGCGCAGCCGGCACGTGAAGTCATCCTGCTGAATCCGGCCGAGCGCGACCTCTACCTGCGACCGACCGAGCACGTGCCGACCGATGGCATCGTCGGCGCGACGGCCCGCAAGATCATGCTGGGCGCCGGACCGGGAACGACGGACAAGGCGCGCGCGATCTACGAATGGATCGTCGACAACACGTATCGCAATCCGAAGACCCGCGGCTGCGGCACCGGCGACATCCGCTTTCTGCTCGAATCGGGCGACTTCGGCGGCAAGTGTGCGGACCTGAATGCACTGTTCGTCGGACTGGCGCGGGCTTCCGGAATTCCGGCGCGCGATGTCTACGGGCTGCGCGTGGCCACGTCCAAGACCTACAAGTCGCTGGGCCGCGCCGGCGACGTCACCAAGGCGCAGCATTGCCGCGCCGAGTTCTACCATCAGTCCTACGGTTGGGTGCCGGTCGACCCGGCCGACGTGCGCAAGGTAGTGTTGGAGGAAGAAGGCGCGATCATCCCGATCAATAACCCCAAGGTCGTAGCGGCGCGCGCGAATCTGTTCGGCGCGTGGGAAATGAACTGGCTGCCCTACAACACGGCGATGGACATGGTCCTCCCGCCATCCGCATCGACGCGCGTCAACTTCCTGATGTACCCGTATGCGGAGACGCCGAAAGGCAAGCCCGACCCGTACGAACCGGACTTCTTCAGCTACAAGATCACGTCGCGCGAGATCGTCGCCTAACCCAGGGCGGGCCGCGCAACGGTGACGCCAATGTCTCGCATGCGCGGCGCGTTCGCAAGCGCGGTGCCGGGAGCGCTGGCATTTGTGGTTGGCGCCGGATTGCTGACCGCGCCGTGGTGGTCGACGACGCTGACCAAGTCGGACTATCCGCTGGTGGTCGTGCTGGGCACCGTATTCGCAAGCATCGGGGCATTCGCGGCGCTGCCGGACCACTGGCCTCGGCTGCGGCAACTGGCGTTCATGCTGTTCATGGCGACCTTCGGCCTGGTCTGCGCCGCGCTGATGTTCACGCCGTTCCATCCGGATTCTGACGGAACCTATCGTATCGGCGGCATTCCCGGTTTCGCGACGAGCGAAGCGATGCCGTGGTGGGCACGCATCGTCGCCGGACTATTTGCGATCGTCTGCCTTGGCGCGGCCATACTCTCCGCCTGGAGTCTCGTTCGCGGCACCGCGAGCCGCGAAGTGGGTGACGGCGATTCCTAGGGAAATGGTGGCGGAGTTCACGACGCCCCCCGCGGCCGAATCTCCGGAAATGTGACCGTCACGCCTTGCTGTAGATCTCAGCACCCTTCTGCACGAATTCGATGGCCTTGACCTCCATTCCTTTCTGCAATGCGTCTTCGTCGGAGACGCCGATCTTCGCGGCGTAATCGCGCACGTCCTGCGTGATTTTCATCGAGCAGAAGTGCGGGCCGCACATCGAACAGAAGTGCGCGAGCTTGGCGCCATGCTGCGGCAGCGTCTCGTCGTGGAATTCGCGCGCCTTGTCGGGATCGAGACCCAGGTTGAACTGGTCCTCCCAGCGGAATTCAAAGCGCGCCTTCGACAACGCATTGTCGCGGATTTGCGCGCCCGGATGACCCTTCGCAAGATCGGCGGCGTGCGCCGCCAGCTTGTACGCCATGATGCCGTCCTTGACGTCCGCCTTGTTCGGCAGGCCAAGGTGTTCCTTGGGCGTGACGTAGCAGAGCATCGCGGTGCCGTACCAGCCGATCATCGCCGCGCCGATCGCGCTGGTGATGTGGTCGTAGCCCGGAGCGATATCCGTGGTGAGCGGTCCCAACGTGTAGAACGGCGCCTCGCCGCACAGACGCAGCTGTTCGTCCATGTTGTGCTTGATCATGTGCATCGGCACGTGGCCCGGACCTTCGATCATCACCTGCACGTCGTGCTTCCACGCCAATTGCGTCAGTTCGCCCAGCGTGGCGAGTTCGCCCATCTGCGCCTCATCGTTGGCGTCGTAGATCGACCCGGGACGAAGGCCGTCGCCCAGCGAGAAGGCCACGTCGTATGCCTTCATGATCTCGCAGATTTCCTCGAAGCGCGTATAGAGGAAAGACTCCTTGTGGTGCGCCAGGCACCACTTGGCCATGATCGAGCCGCCGCGCGACACGATGCCGGTCATCCGCTTGGCGGTGAGGGGAATGTAGCGCAGCAGCACGCCGGCGTGGATCGTGAAATAGTCGACGCCCTGCTCGGCCTGCTCGATCAGCGTGTCGCGATACATTTCCCAAGTCAGTTCCTCGGCCTTGCCGTCGACCTTTTCCAGCGCCTGGTAGATGGGCACCGTGCCGATCGGCACCGGCGAATTGCGGATGATCCACTCGCGCGTCTCGTGGATGTTCTTGCCGGTCGACAGGTCCATTACCGTGTCCGCGCCCCAGCGCGTGGCCCACGTCATCTTCTCGACTTCCTCGCCGATCGACGACGACACGGCCGAGTTGCCGATATTGGCGTTGATCTTGACCAGGAAATTGCGGCCGATGATCATCGGCTCGCTTTCCGGATGATTGATGTTGCTTGGGATGATCGCGCGGCCGCGGGCCACTTCGTCGCGAACGAATTCGGGGGTGATGACGCGCGGGATGGCGGCGCCGAAACTCTGCCCCGCATGCTGGCGCATCACGATCGCCGGCATCGTCGCCAGCATCTCGTCGCGCTTCAGATTTTCGCGGATCGCGACGAACTCCATTTCCGGCGTGACGACGCCGCGTCGCGCGTAATGCATCTGCGTGATGTTGCCACCAAGGTTCGCGCCCGTTCCGGCCCGCCGCGGCGTGCGCAGCAGGTCGAAGCGGAAGCCCGCGAGTTCGGGGTCGGCCAAGCGTGCCCTGCCGTAGCCCGACGTGGGTCCGTCGAGCTCGGTCGTATCGTTGCGCTCGGCGATCCACGCCGCGCGCAGCGCCGGCAGGCCGCGGCGGATGTCGATCTTCGCCTCCGGATCGGTGTACGGACCCGATGTGTCGTAGACGGCAAGCGGTGGATTCTTCTCCGCCCCGAAGGACGCGGGCGTTTCCGATTGCGTGATTTCGCGCATCGGCACGCGAATGTCTGCGCGCGAACCCTGCACGTAGATTTTCTGCGAAGCGGGCAGCGGCGCGACGGCGGCGGCGTCGACTTGGGCGTCGCGGGCGAAGAATTGGTCGTTGGCGTTCATGGGACTCCTCAAAGCCGGCGGCTAAGGGAAGTCCATGAGGAGCGGATGTGCTGCTCACGCTTCCCTGCGCCGGCATTATCCGAACAGGTTCCAAGGGTGTTCTCTCACCCGGCCACCGAATTTGCCGACTGCGGCGGCCAGGACCCCTAGCGTTGGTTGCAAAGTTACGCCGAAATGCCTTGGTGGGCAATGCTGGCGTCATTCCGAGCACAGCGTGGCTTCGTCGCCCCGGCGCCGGCGTTCGGCAGGGCGAGTTTTGCCTCCGGATTCGGGTTCTCTTGTATCCTTCCATTCCATACGGCCGCAGGCAGTTACAAACGATCAGAGCCGCGGGAATTTTCCGAATCCCTGTCAGGGGATGCCTTGAGGAGGAACAGCATGTCCGTCAGTCGTCGCAAGATCGTCTTCGGCTCGGCCGCCACATTGTCCGCGTTGGCGCTCGGGTTGCCATCCCCCGGTCGTGCCCAGAGCACGGCCCTCAAGATTTCCCACCAGTTTCCCGGAGGTTCGCTCACGGAAGGTGATTTCCGCGACCGACTCTGCCGGCGCTTCGCCGCCGACGTCGAGAAGCAGACGAAGGGTGCATTGAAGTTCGAGATCTATCCGAACTCGTCGCTGATGAAGACCATTCCGCAGTTCGCCGCGCTGCGCAAGGGCGCGCTCGACCTTACGCTGTACCCGTTGTCGTATGCGGGTGGCGAGGTCGCGGAGACGAACATCGGCCTCATGCCCGGCCTGGTCACCAGCTACGAGCAGGCGTACTCGTGGAAGAACGCCGAGGTCGGGAAGCTGCTGACACAGGTCCTGGCCGATAAGGGTGTCATCGTCGTCTCGTGGATCTGGCAGGCGGGCGGTGTTGCGTGCCGGTCGAAGCCGCTGGTGCAACCCGAGGACGCCAAGGGCATGAAGGTGCGTGGCGGCAGCCGCGAGATGGACATGATCCTGAAGCAGGCCGGCGCGTCGGTACTGACGCTGCCGTCGAACGAAATCTACGCAGCCATGCAGACCGGCGCCATGGACGCAGGCATGACGTCGTCGACCAGCCTCATTTCCTTCAGGTTGGAAGAAGTCTCGAAGGCGCTCACCACCGGTCGCGGTCGCGCTTATTGGTTCATGTTCGAGCCGTTGCTGATGTCGAAGCAGATTTTCGACGCTCTCCCCAAGGACCAGCAGAACACCATCATGACGGTGGGTGCCGAGCAGGAGAAATTCGCGCTCGAATCCGCGAAGGCCGACGACCGCGCCGTGGCGGACGTCTACGCCAAGGCAGGTGCGAAGGTCTACGACCTCGACGAGGCAACGGTGAAGAAGTGGCAGGCGATCGCCCGCGAAACGGCGTGGAAGGACTACGGCGAAAAGAGCGAAAGCTGCGCGAAATTGCTCGCCGCGGCGATCAAGACGTTGTGAGTGATTCCGTCGAGAAGCCCGGCGGCTCGCCAGGCGTCTCGCCGCCGATCCTGGCACCCATCGACCGGGCATTGCGGGTCGTCAATGACGCCGCGCTCGCTATCGGAATGGTCGCCCTCGTAGCTTCCGCAATGGTGCTCACCTACAGCGTCTTCTCGCGCTATTTCTTCAAGGCCGCGACGGATTGGCAGGACGAAGCCGCGGTGTTCCTGCTGGTCGGGTCGATTTTTCTGTGCGGCGCCTACGTGCAGTCGTTCCGGGGGCATGTGGGTATCGAGGCCGTGGCGAGCATTCTGCCGCCGGCGGTCAATCGCGCGCGTATGGTCGTCGTCGATATTCTCACATTGCTGTTCTGCACATTCTTCGCCTGGAAATCCTGGACGTTGTTCCATGAAGCCTGGGTGGACAAGCAGACCACGTCGTCGACGTGGGCGCCGCCGTTGTCGATTCCCTATGGCCTGATGGCGGCCGGGTTTACGCTGCTCGCGCTGCAGGTATTGTTGCAATTGCTGTCCCATTTCGCGAAGTCCCGGCAAGTGCGATGAGCACGTTTGCGAAACTGCCATGAGCATGCTGGCGCTGGGTCTGCTGTTCGGCGCCGTGACACTGATCGTCATGTTCTCCGGCATGCCCATCGCGTTTTCGCTGGGCGTGGTGGCGGTGGCGTTCATGTTCTTCTTCATGCCGGCGGCATCGCTCGATACCGTCACTCAGAACGTGTACGAGGAAATGGCGAGCATCACGCTGCTGTCGATCCCGCTGTTCATCCTCAAGGGTGCGGCAATCGGAAAATCGCCCGCCGGCCGCGATCTCTATCTTGCGTTGCACGTCTGGATGAGCAAGGTTCCGGGCGGACTGGGCATTGCCAACGTGTTCGCGTGCGCGCTGTTTGCGGCGATGGCCGGATCAAGTCCCGCGACCTGCTCTGCCATCGGCAGCGCCGGAATCCCCGAAATGCGGATGCGTGGTTATTCGCCGGGCTTTGCTGCGGGCATCATCGCCGCCGGCGGCACGCTGGGAATCCTGCTGCCGCCGTCCATCACGATGATCCTGTACGCGGTCGCGGCGGAGCAATCGCTGGGCCGGCTGTTCCTCGCGGGCATCGGCCCCGGCATGCTGCTGGTCGGGCTGTTCGCGTTCTACGCGGTCCATCGCTACCGCAAGGAGCATCGCGCCGCGATCAAGGCCTACAACGACCACGGAACGGAGTCGGCCTACCTGGACCAAACACGTTACACGCTGCGGGAAAAATTCGAGATGCTGCCGCGGGTGGTGCCCTTCGTCGTGCTGCTGATCGGTGTGATGGTTGCGCTTTACGGCGGCTATGCGACGCCCTCGGAGACCGCCGGGTTGGGCGCCGTCCTGGCGCTGGGGCTCATCGCGGTAGTGTATGGAATATGGCGGCCAGGCGACCTGGCGCCGATCCTGGCCGCAGCACTCAAGGAGTCGACGATGCTGATGTTCATCATCGGTATGTCGCTTCTCTACTCCTACGTGATGAGTTACCTGCACATCAGCCAGTCGGCGGCTGCGTGGATCGTGTCGTTGCACCTGACCAAGTGGCTGCTGCTCGCCACCATCCTGCTGCTGGTCGTCGTGCTGGGTTTCTTCCTGCCGCCGGTATCGATCATCCTGATGACGGTCCCGATCCTGTTGCCACCGATCAAGGCGGCCGGCTTCGATCTGGTCTGGTTCGGCATCCTGATGACGATCGTGATGGAGATGGGACTGATTCACCCGCCGGTCGGGCTCAACATCTTCGTCATCCGCAACGTTGCCCCGGACATTCCGCTGCGCGACGTGATCTTTGGCGTCCTTCCCTTCGTTGCGCTGATGGCGCTGGCGATCATCCTGATCTGCCTCGTGCCCGGTATCGCGACGTGGTTTCCCGATGCACTGATGGGGCCGCCGGGGCGCTGAGTCCAGGTTGAGTCGCCTATGTCGCATTGCGAATCGCGACCCCGACCGCGTAATATGGGCGCCACCGCGGGTGTAGCTCAATGGCAGAGCAGAAGCTTCCCAAGCTTACGACGAGGGTTCGATTCCCTTCACCCGCTCCAGCACTTCACCCCGACGTACCCCCGCACGCCGCGCCAGACCGGGTTTCCTTAGGACCCGCGACACAGATGCTGCCCGTCCGCCGGGCAGCCGATTCCCGCCCATTGATCTGGGTCAACGTCACGCGGTATACGCCCACCGACTTGACCTGCGGCAATGTTCCGCGCGCCTGTTGCGGCTAGTGTTAGCGGCAACCGATATTGAGCTTCGCTATCGAATTTCGAATCGATCGCGAACCTACATTGCGCGCGCGCCGCTTGCGGGAAGGAAGCCTGCACCGCGAGCTTCCGGGACTTTCGGCAAACCGAGGTGGGTGGGACCCATCGACTTTGTGCGGGGGAGGCAGCAAATGTTGAGCATGAAGAAGAGCATCGTGGTGTTGGGGACTCTATTCGTGTTGGGCAGCAGCGTGGCGATCGGCGCGGACCCGGAAACGCAGGCGCAGCTGGACGCGCTCAAGGCGGCCATACCGAAATTTGCCATTCCGATGCGCGAAGTCGGCGACCGCTTTCAGAACATGTATTTCGCGGCCAACAGTGGCAACTGGGCGCTGGCGGCCTACATGTCGAAGTACATGAATGGCGCAATGAACCCCGCGGCACTGACGAAGGCCGCCGAGTACAAGGTCTGGAAGGGCTTCTACGAGACCAATTTCGCGGCAGTGAACAAGGCCATCCAGGCCAAGGACCTGAAGGCATTCAACGCATCCTACGCAGCCGTCATTGCCGACTGCAACAGCTGCCACAAGGCGATGGACTACGGCTTCATTCAGGTCGTCAAGCAGAACGCCGCGTCCGACCAGGGCATCGACTACAAGCTCAAGTCCGAACCGGGCGACGTGCCGAAGTAAACTGTCGAGGAATTACTCGCTGGGTGGCCGCGACAGCGTCGCGGCCCCGGGACTACCAATGCCGGGCCGGCTCGTCCGGCCCGGCTTGCTGAATCAGGAAGAACAGCGTCATGGCGACTCTTGTCGGAAAAAAGATCGTTCGCGATGTCTTTCTCGCGCTCGTTCGCGTCCATGTGCTTCACCACGCGGCCGAGGAACGCATCTTCGGGGTCGAAATGATGGAGGAGCTGAAGCGCCACGGCTACGACATTGGCCCCGGGACGCTATACCCGCTGCTGCATTCTCTCGAGGAGAGCGGCGTCCTGACCTCGGCTCAGGAAGTGGTCGCGGGCAAGGTCAGGAAATATTATCGGACAACCCGGGTGGGCGATGCGCTTCTCGGGGAGCTGCGCGCGAAGATCGGCGAGCTCGTGGACGAAGTGCTGGAACACCAGGCGCCGCGCAAGCTGCGGAAGCCGAAGCGACGCCATACTGTGTAACGCCGGGCGCCGCCAAGCCCTCCGGGACCCGGTGCCGTGGCCGAGACGCCATTTCCAGGACGGCCACTGACGGCATTTCCCCGGCAGTATCGCCTCCCGCTGAATAACCCACGTAAAATGTTCGCGGCAATTGCATGTTCGTTGCCGCGCGCTTGAATGACTCAAGCCGCCTCCATTAGTCGCGAGGATCGATCATGAACGTATTCAGGAATGCAGGTCGCGCGCTCTGTAGCACGACGTTGGCGCTGCTTCTCGTCGCGGGCATCGCGCCGGCGCAGACCGCGCAAAGCGCCGGCGCGAAATCGAAGGTCGTGATGCAGGTTAGCGATGGCGATGCGGGCAAGTGGAACCTCGCGCTCAACAATGCGAAGAACCTGCAGACCGACCTGGGCGCCGCCAATGTGGACATCGAGATCGTTGCCTACGGTCCCGGCATCGGCATGCTGAAAGCCGATTCGGTGGTCGGCCCCCGCGTCGATGAGGCGCTGGCTTCCGGCGTGAAGGTGGTCGCCTGCGAGAACACGATGCGCGGGCAAAAGCTGACCAAGCCCGACATGCTCGAGCGCGTCGGCTATGTCTCCGCCGGCGTTGTCGAAATCATGCAGCGGCAGCAGCAGGGGTGGGCCTACATCCGGCCGTGATCGGATAGCGGGGACGACCGCAAACTGGTAAACTGGTCTGACCAATTGCCGGGTGCCAGGTTACGCAGACCTGGGCCCGGCGTTTCGTTTGCCTGCCTTTAGCCCGATGACCCGCGCGCACGTCCACATCCCGCCATCCGCCGTGTTCATGATCGCGGGCGCCGTGGCCTGCTTTTCCGTGCTCGACGGCGTCATCAAGTCGCTTAGCGCACGGCATCCAGTACCGTTGCTCGTGTGGGCCCGCTGGGGGTTTCAAGTGCTGGCCATGCTGGTCTGGCTGGCGCCGGGCATGGGTGTACGCATGCTTCACACGCGGCAACTGCGCATGCAACTGCTGCGAGGTTGCCTGCTCGTCGCGTCTTCACTCTGCTTCATGACGGCGCTGTCGCACATGCCGCTGGCCGACGCCACTGCACTCAACTACACGACACCCACCATCGTGATCGTGCTGGCGATCGTGTTCCTGAACGAGCGGCTCACGTTGCCGAGGTTGGCGTTCGTCGTCGCGGGTCTGGCCGGCATGCTGATGATCGTGCAGCCGGGCGCGGAACTCTTCAAGGGCACGTCGCTGTTCGCGCTGGGATCCGCGCTGTGCTATGCGATCTATCAGATCACGACGCGCATGCTGGCGGGCGAGGATCCGCGCGTGTCACTGTTCTATCCCGCGCTGGTCGGCACGCTGCTGATGACCCTGGTCTGGCCCTGGTTCGGTTCGCGCATCGACGTGACATGGGCCGACGTCGCGCTGCTCTCGGGCATCGGCGTCCTGGGCACGATCGGCCACTTTCTGTTGATTCTGGCCTTTCAGCGGGCACCGGCCTCGGCGTTGACGCCCTTCACCTACATCCAGGTCGTATTCGCGACGCTGATCGGCTGGCTCGTATACGACGATTTTCCCGACGCGTTGACGCTGGCCGGCATGGCGCTCATTGCGGGCAGCGGATTGCTGCTCACCTGGCACGAACGCCGGCGCGCGTTGATCGCTGCGCCCGAGCCGACGGCCGTCGACTGAATGGTTTGCAAAGGGAGGGAACGCATGGACAAGCCACGCATCGGATTCATCGGCATCGGCCTCATGGGCCACGGCATCGCGAAGAACCTCGTCACCAAAGGGTTTCCGCTGACGGTTCGCGTCAACCGCAACCGTGCGCCGCTCGAGGACTTGCTCGCCGCAGGTGCGCAAGAAGTGAAGACCAATGCCGACGTAGCGCGCAGTTCCGACATCGTGTTCCTGTGCGTGACCGGTGCGCCGCAGGTCGAGGAGATCATCAACGGCAAGGACGGCATCGCGGGGACGGCGCGCAAGGGCCTGGTCGTCATCGATACGTCGACGAGCGAACCGGCCACGACCGCGAAGATGCGCGAGGCGCTGGCGGAGAAAGGCGTGCGCTTCGTCGACGCGCCGCTTGCCCGCACGCCGGTCGAGGCGGAACTGGGCAAACTGAACATAATGGTCGGCGCCGACGATGCGACGTTCGCGGAATTGAAGCCCGTCTTCGCGGCCTTTTGCGAAAACATCATCCACGCAGGACCGGCGGGGCATGGCATCGTGCTGAAGCTCATCAACAACTTCCTCGCCATGTCGATTGCCAACGCCACTGCCGAGGCCTGCGCAGCGGCGGCCAAGTCGGGCCTGTCGATCCGGAAACTGCATGAAGTTGTCTCCGCCGGCGCGGTCAATTCCGGCATTTTCCAGATGCTCGTCGGCAAGATGCTCGACGGCGACTTGAGCGGTCTCAAGTTCACGCTCGTGAATGCGATGAAGGACCTGCGCTATTACACGCACATGGCGGAATCGCTGCCGGTTTCGGCGATCATGGGCGAGGCGGTGCACCAGAGTCTCGTCAACGCGAATCTGCTGGGCTTCGGCGACAAGTATGTCGCATCGCTGCTCGAAGCGCAGGAGAAGCTGAACGGTGTGGCGATCATTCCGCGCAAGTAACGTCAGCGTCGACGCGTAGCGTTCATGCGCATTCTCTTCCTCGGAGGCACGAAGTTTCTCGGCCGGCACGCGGTGGACGCAGCGCTTGCGCGCGGCCATGCGGTGTCGGTGTTCACGCGCGGACGCGCGCCCAACCACTGGGGCGACGCCGTAACCGCGCTCGCAGGCGATCGCGATCCCCTCGTACCACCGGGCCTCGACGCATTGCGCGATGGAACCTGGGACGCGGTCATCGATACCAGCGGCTATGTTCCCCGCGTAGTGCGCGCGTCGGCCGGCATGCTGATGGGTCGAGTCGCGCAGTACCTCTTCGTGTCTTCCATTTCGGTCTACGCAGATGGCGGCGGCGCGGGCCGCGACGAATCGGCCTCCACGGCTACGCTCGACGATCCATCGACCGAAGAGGTGATGAAGCATTACGGCCCGCTGAAGGCTGCGTGCGAAGACGAAGCCCGCGCCGCATTCGGCGATTCCGCAATTATCGTGCGCCCAGGGCTCATTGTCGGACCGCACGATTCAACCGACCGTTTCGGCTATTGGGTCGCGCGCTTCCGGCATCCGGAGTTGCTGGGCGACCGGCCCGTGCAGGCTGTCGTTCCCGCGCCGCAGAGTGCGCCTGTACAGTTCATCGACGCCCGCGACCTCGCGGACTGGATGATCGGTCTCGTGGAGGCGAAGCGGGGCGGCACGTTCAACGCCTCCAGCGCAGGCGGCTATTGGACGTGGGAGTCGATGGTGGACGTGTTGCGTGCCGGCGCCGGTGCGCCGCAGGCCGTGTGGGTCGACGAGGCGCTGCTGCTCGAGCAGAAGGTGGAACCGTGGACGGGCCTGCCGCTGTGGATTCCGTCGACGTTCGTCGACGAAGCCGGTTTCATGGAATTCGATTGCCGCAAGGCGCGAGCGGCCGGGTTGCGCATCCGGCCCCTTGAGGAAACCGTCGCCGCATCGGCCGCATGGCTCGCCGCCCGCGACAACGGCGGCGCATGGAAAGCGGTGCTGACCGCGGAAGCCGAGCGGGAAATCCTCGCCAAAGCAGCGGTGGACGTACCATAGGTGCGATGAATCCCCGCGACGCCGAAAGCTACCTCGAGTTCGCATACAGGATGGCGCTCGCCGCCGGCGAATCCATCCTGCCGCACTTCCGCGAAATCATCGACGTGGAAAACAAGCGCAACCAGATGGGCTACGACCCCGTGACCATCGCCGACCGTGCGGCAGAGGGAGTGATTCGCGCGGAGATCATGCGCGCGCACCCCGACCACGGCATCCATGGCGAGGAACAGGGCAAGCAGGCGGGGACCTCGCCCCTCACCTGGGTGATCGATCCCATCGACGGCACCCGCAGCTTCATTCTCGGCCAACTGCACTGGGCGACGCTGATCGCGCTGCACGATGGCAAACGGCCGGTAGTGGGGGTCGTGCACCAGCCGTTCGTGGGCGAAACGTTTCTTGCCACGCAGGGCGGGTCGGCGCAATGGCGACGTGGCGACCAGAAGCGCACGCTGCGCACGCGCCGCTGCACGCGGATCGAGGATGCCGTTGTCGCGACGACCGACCCGCGCCACTTCCAATCAACGCGGCAACTCGCGGTCTACAACGCCATTGCCGGCCCCGCTCGGCTGACGCGATTCGGCGGCGACTGCTATTGCTACACGCTGCTCGCGATGGGTTTCGTCGACATGGTTGTCGAGACGGGGCTGCAACCCTACGACGTGCAGGCGCTCATTCCGCTGGTAGAGGCCGCCGGTGGTGCCATCACCAACTGGTCGGGCGGTCCATGCGACCAGGGTGGCGACGTGTTTGCCTGCGGCGATCGCGAATTGCACGCACAGGTGCTGAAGCTGCTCGCGTGAGACGGAATGGCCCGACCTCTGTCGGATTGGATATCCATCGGCGCGCGGACTTTGCCTGAGCGCGGTGCGAATCAGCCTGTCGTTCCGACTCGCCGTACGCCGCGCAGGCGTGGTGTCGTGAGCCCGCAGGCGCAAGGCTCGTCGCGCAAGGTCGCGCCATCACCGGCGGCGAGCCGCAGGATCTGCGTACCGCTGTGTGCGCATGCATGGCCGTCTTCATCCATGCCGCGTAAGTGCGTCACGACTATGCGACCGAACTGACCATTGGCGACGGGCGTGCCGGCCTGATCCACGACTTCGACCAGAACGTGGCCTTGGGCAACGTGGTAGTCGCCATGGCTCTCGGGACAGGAAATGGCAAAGACTGCGAACTCGGAGGAACCGTAGAGATCGGAAATGACCTCCACTCCTTCCCGCCGAACCCGGTCCATGGTCTCTGCGCCAAATGTTCCGCTCGATCCGATCCACCACCGCACGCCGTGGCGCGCCAGAAACGTCGGATCGTCGTCGAGCAGATTGGCGAGCCCGATGCTCTTGCCACGTACGGTCTGTGCCGGAATGGCCAGCGTGTCGAAGTCGAACATTTCGGTCTGGGCCAGCGTCGGGAAGAACTCTTCCGGATGCTGGCTGCGGTCATAGACCACGGCGCCCAAGCGGCGCAGCGCCCCGTTGTACAGCGGGCCGGTGACATGGGCTTGGCTGTACGCATTGAAGGCCGTCGCGTGGGTCATCGGCGCCTGCCGCGCGAGCATGCGCGAGGTCGCGGCCACCAAGGCGGCCCAATCCGATTCACTCCAGAAGTTGACCGTGGGTTGCCCCGAGGTTCCGCTCGTCCAGCGACTGAGCTGCAGCTTGGGAAGACTCGTTTCCGGCAGCAGCGCGGCCGGTCGCAGGGCACGCAGCTCGTCTTTGGTGAGGATCGGCACGCGGGCCAGGTCGGCCAGCCTTTCGATCCCGTGTTCATCGACGCCGGCCGCCGAAAGTCGCTGCCGCCAATAGGGAATCTTGGCTCGCATGAACGCGATCTGGTGTCGCACCGCTTCGACCAGCCATGCATCGCGGGCCTCGCGCGCGATGCTGTCGAGCATTGGGTCATCGAGTCTCATGCGGCAGCCCCGTCGATGATATCGCGGGAACGGGTTTGTCGAGATTGGCCACTGTCGACCCGTAGCGGCCCGTCACACCCTAGATGAGCGGGCGTTCGCGGACCCGGCAGTGTCCGATCTCGGTCCTGGCTTGGGATTGGTCATCCCCCAACGCGCGTGCGGTGTGCCACCCAGTACGTGGCTCCGTCTTCGCCGTAGCGCTCCGCGTGAGGCACCTCGTGGTCAAGCGTGAAGGTGTCGCCCGAAAGCAAGTGCCGGACATCGTCCCCGACAATGAGCCACATCTCACCCTCAACTACACGCGCCTTCAGCGCAAAGGGGTGCGTGTGCGGCTCAAGAACCGTCCGTGCGGTCCAACGTCGCTCGACAACCACGTCGAATCCCTCCGCCCGCGCGTTTGCTTCGAATGCCTCAAAGGTAACCTGATCCACTGCAATCCTCTCCAGCATCACAGCGACCGGCCGTGGCAGGACGGCGATGCGACCTCCCGCCGCGTCGAACACCAAATGCACCGTGATGCCTGCGCGTGCGGCGTCGCCATTGACGAGGCCATTTCATTACCGTTTACCGGCACTCCCCTTCAGGCAGCTCCTGGCCGAACTCGGCCGTTGTCACGCTGACGGCACAATGCGACGAATCAATTGCACTTGTATGCCTTTGCAGTTGCGGATGCGGGTGTATACATGTCGCCATTGTCCACGCGCTGCATGACAACTACGTTGGCGCCTAAACCTGCTGCCTGTTCCTTCACATCGACGACAGCATTGGCCGCGCTAGTCGAGGCGGCTCCACCCAGCAGACTTTTGCCGTGAATCGTGCTGATTAGCGCGCAATTGGCTACCGCTCTTGCATCCATTTCCTTGACTGCGGCGGCTTGCCGTGAAGGCGAGTTGGCGCAGCCGTGGCACAGGAGCAACACAATGAATGCTGTCAATGGCTTGTTCACTTTGGTAATCCATTTCTGATTGCGAGGCATTGACGTAGCGCGCGCGAAATTTGCGAGGCGCTGGCCGACTGCTGTTGGTCGCGAGCCGCCTGATCTCAGACGGTGGCAGCTCGACCCATTCGATGCAACGGATTACTGAATCAGGTCGTCCGCGCGCGCCAGCACCGATTGCGGAATGGTAAGGCCGAGGCGTTTGGCAGTTTTCAGGTTGATCACCAGCTCGAACTTCGTGGGCTGCTCGACGGGGAGGCCGGCGGGCTTCGCACCCTTGAGGATCTTGTCCACGTAGGTAGCGGCGCGCCGGAACATGTCAGCATTGTTCGGTCCATAGCACATAAGGCCCCCGGCATCGACATACTCCCTCAATCCGTACATTGCCGGCAGCCGGTTCTTTGCCGCAAGGTCCACGAGATGTTTTCGCTCAATGAGGAACATGGTGCCTCCCAACACCGTCAGAGCACCGGCGCGCGCCTTGGTCATTTCCGAAAAGGCTCTGTCGAAATCGTCGGGCCCCCGCACCGCAACGAATTGAAGCCGCACCCCAAGCGCCCGTGCCGCGACTTCTGCCTCCTTCCGCAGGTCCCTTTCTGTGCGTTCACTCAAGGCACCTGGCTGCCACAGGACAGCGACCTGACTAACCCCTGGAACGACCTGCTTGAGGTGTTCCAGTCGTTTGCCGAGTAGTTCCGGGGCAAGCGTGGACAACCCCGTGCTATTGCCGCCCGGCCGCGCAAGGCTGGTGACGAGCCCGTCCGTAACCGGATCGATAGCGGAAACGAACACAATGGGAACAGTGCTTGTCGCTTGCTTGGCGGCCACGGCGGCGACTGTACCTCCGACCACGATGACATCAACCTTGAGCTCAACCAATTCGGCCGCAAGAGCGGGGAGCCGCTCGAGCTTCCCCTCGGCATCGCGGAATTCAATCACGACGTTGCGACCCTCGACGTAACCGAGGTCACGCAGTCCTTGACGGAAGCCCTCTGTCATGTAGGGACTACCGGCCAGGTTGCTCGACAGATAGCCTATCCGAGGGACCTTGGCCGCCGGCTGCGCCTCGGCAGCGAGCGGCGCGGCAAGAAGTGCACCCGCAATACGGCCGATGAACGTTCGCCGATCCATCACTGAATCACCCAGGAGACCATTGGAAGTCCGGCCATACTACGCTCCGGGGAGAGTTCGCCCGCCTGGGCGTGGCGGTTCGACCAACGCATCGTCTGGCAGCGATCCAGTGGTTGGAACCGGGCGTCGATGCCCGGCGTCGGATCTTTCGCTCATGCGGATGCTGACGCGAAGTCCGGCGACCGGCGCGGGCATCCGCGCCGAATTGTGAAGCCTGCCGCACCCTGTGTGACAGCGCAGGCAATTGCGCCTGCATCACCGGCGTGCAACCGCGAGATGGCGGGGCGGATGCAGATGCGTCGAGAAGGTCAGGCGCGAACGCGGTCGCGCAGGCGCTGGATGGCTTGCTGCAGCCGCTGCTTTTCCCCGAGCACCTTGACGGCGTACGCATTGCTCGCGTCGGCGGTGGAACCGCTGTATATCTGCAGCCCAGCGACCTCGTTGCCGCCCCTGCGGATGTATTCCTTCAGGATTTGCGCACCCAGCCGGATATTATCGTGCGGGTCGAGCACCGAGTCGACGCCGGCCGCCTCCATCTGATCCTTGTGGTAGCCAGGGATCACCTGCATCAGGCCTTGCGCGCCGGCGTCGCTTTCCGCGATCGGGTTGAAGCGCGACTCCACCGCGATGACGGCGACGATGAGCAACGGGTCGAGTCCGACGCGCTGTCCCTCGCGGTACGCCGCGGCGACCAGCCCGCGGGTCGTCTCGTTGGCGATCCGGTAGCGTTTGGCGACCAGTGTCGCCAGCGCGTCGATCTCGGGGCCGGGATCGCGGGTGACCGATGGCTTGGCCGGGACCGCCGTGGAGACGTCACGCTGCCCGATGGGCAGGCCGGCAATGGGTTGGGCGAAGGTCGCCGCCCAAAGGCGGTCAACCCGAAGTGCCGACGGGGCGACCACCGCAACGCAGAGGGCTGCCAACAGCGCAAGGATAATGGCGCGCGTTCGGCCGCGTTCAAGGTGCAGTTCCTGGCCGAAGGCCAACGGATGTTTCGCAAACAGTCCAGTCGTCATGGGATACCTCCTGACGGTTGTCCCGGGATAGCGGCAAAGACCAGCGTGGCGTTGGTTGCCACGGCCATGCCTCCGGGGTTACCTTGCTGCGGTAACGAATCTCCTCATCTCCGAACCCGGGCGGGTGCCCGCGTAGTCGGAACAAACCCATTGATGGATGAATCCCCCGGCGGCACCTGCCTTGCCGGAAACCGTTGCTGCATTGCAGCAATTGCGGCGCAGTATACAGCTCCGATGTCGGGTGTCAAGCGTGTACCGGCCCAGTGACGTTCGGGTAATGTAGCATTAACCTATTGTTTTAAAAATGTAAAATGCTCAAAGTAAGGAGTGCATTCCAGCGGTGGCTGGCACTGCGGCGGCGCGAACTAAGCGCACTCCGTCCGGCCATTGCTGGCCCAAACCGGCAGAATGGACCGCTTCGAACGCACTCGGTCTCAGCCTGACAGGCCGGAAGGAGTGATGCGTTAGGATTGCTCGGGCCAAACCGAGCGCGTACCCATGGACCCTCCCGAAATCTCCGGAAATGCCAAGGCAGACCGTGCGCGGTACGCATTGCGCGCCTGGCTCATCGCCGTAATACCATCCCTTTTCTATTTCCTTGCACGCGTATATGTCGGTGCAGATTCACTGCGCCCGCCCGCGCGCTCGCTCGATGCCGCCTTTGCGGGCTACAGCATTCTGGTGGCCCCGCTGCTGGAGACGGCGCTCATGTTTCCCTTGGCGTCCCTGCTCAAGCTGATGATTCCGCGGCAGGGGCGGGTCCGGATAGTCCTGTTGGCGGCAATCTGTGCACTGGCTCACAAGTTCGGCGGCGGTTGGCAGCAGGTGTTTGCAAGTCTTTGGCCATTCCTGGTTTATTCCGTGACGCTGACCACCTGGCTCAAGCGATCCCATCGAGACGCGTTCGTGCTTACTGCCTGCGTGCACGCGCTCTACAACGCGACCCTTTTTGGCGTGGGCGCTGTCGGCGACCTTCTGACGGCTCCTGCATGACGAGCCGGCGAAGGCCGGATCTTGCAGGGAATAGTGCTTCGACGCGCACGATGCATTGCTAAACTCCCCCACTTGCCTGCCTTCGGAAGTCGATCATGGCCGCCACCAGTTCTTCGCTTTGGGATAACCCTCTCGGGACCAACGGCTTCGAGTTCATCGAATATGCAGCGCCCGATCCCGCTGCATTAGGCCGCCTGTTCGAACAAATGGGATTCACCGCGGTCGCGCGCCACCGCGCGAAGAACGTCCTCCTGTACCGGCAGGGTGAAATCAATTTCATCGTCAACGCCGAGCCGGACTCGTTCGCACAGTCTTTCGCGCGCGTGCATGGCCCGTCGATCTGCGCGATCGCGTTCCGGGTAGGTGACGCGGCGGCGGCCTACAACAAGGCGGTGGAGCAGGGCGCATGGGGCGTACCGAATCGTCCGGGGCCGATGGAGCTCAACATCCCCGCCATCAAGGGCATCGGCGACTCGCTCATCTATCTCGTCGACCGGTACCCGGGTTCTCCCTCGAACGCGGGAAGCAACGTGTCGATCTACGACATCGATTTCGTCGCGCTGCCGGGTGTCGATCAGCATCCGTCCGGCGCAGGCCTCACGTATATAGATCATCTGACGCACAACGTGCACCGTGGCCGCATGGGCGAATGGGCCGACTTCTACGCGCGGATCTTCAATTTTCGCGAAATCCGCTATTTCGACATCGAAGGCAAGCTCACGGGCCTGAAGTCGAAGGCCATGACCAGTCCGTGCGGCAAGATACGGATCCCGATCAACGAAAGCTCGGACGACAAGAGCCAGATCCAGGAATATCTTGTCGCCTATCACGGCGAAGGCATCCAGCACGTGGCGCTTGGCACCGCGGACATCTTTGCGGCGGTGGAAAGGCTGCGCACGCTGTCGGTCGCGTTTCAGGAAACGCCGGAAACCTACTACGACTTGCTCGGCGCGCGGCTTCCCGGCCATCGCGAGGACACCGAGCGCCTGCGCAGGAACCACATCCTGCTGGACGGCGCGCCGGTCAAGGATGAAATGCTTCTGCAGATTTTCACCGCCACCGTGATAGGCCCGATCTTCTTCGAAATCATCCAGCGCAAGGGTAACGAAGGTTTTGGCGAAGGCAACTTCCAGGCGCTGTTCGAGTCCATCGAACAGGACCAGATCCGGCGGGGCGTGCTGAAGAAGTAAGTCGTCGAGGCTTTCGCCCTTGCATTCGGTCTGGGACGGCCGCACATCCTTTTCTCCCGGCGCGAAAAGGGTGCATCGGGGCCTTGCCCGTGTTACATTGGGCGGTGCAACATGAATGGTGTAGGTAAGTGCTCACCTCTCTTGGATTCTCGCTTCTGCGCCAGCTGTCCGACGGCGCCTTCCATTCCGGCGAAGACCTCGCGGCGACGGTAGGGCTGACGCGCGCCCGCGTTTCGCAGCTCCTCAAGGAAGCCGAGACCTCCGGCTTGGCACTGGAGCGAATCCGCGGCCGCGGTTACCGGCTGTTGGCCACGCCGGATTTTCTCTCCGCCGACGTGATCCGGGCGGCGTTGAGCGAAAACGTGCGCAGGAATCCCGAGATCCCGCTGGTCGCCATCGAAGTCGTGGACGAGATCGCCTCGACGTCGACCGAACTCCTGCGCCGCGCGCAGCGCAAAGACGTCCACGCATCCGTCTTGGCAGCGGAGTGGCAAACCGCCGGAAGGGGTCGCCGCGGTCGGAAATGGACGGCAGTTGCGGGCGGCAGTCTCACCTTTTCGCTGGGGTGGCGCTTTGACCAGGGCGCAGGCTACCTTGCCGGATTGTCTCTGGCCGTCGGCGTTGCGGTCATTCGCGCGCTCGAGGCGGAAGGATTGCCCGGCGTGGAACTCAAGTGGCCGAATGACCTTATTCATCGGCACCTCAAGGTCGGCGGCATACTTGTCGAACTGAACGGCGATGCGCTCGGACCCTCGACCGTCGTCGTAGGCATTGGCCTCAATGTGCGGATGCCCGCGTCCGCCAAGCGTGACATCGATCAACCGGTAAGCGACCTCACTGCCGTTGCCGGCCGCGGGGCCGCTCCGATCGACCGCAACCGCCTGCTCGCGCGCCTGGTGGCAGAGTTGGCCTCGGCGTTTTCTGCCTATGCGGACACGGGGTTTCCTCCCTTTGCCGCGGAATGGCAACGACATCACGCGTATCAGGGCAAGCCGGTGAAGCTGCTCCTGCCCGACGGCGCCAGCGTCAATGGCACGGTCGCGGGGGTCGACAGCGCCGGCGCGCTGGTGTTGGCCGACGGCCCCCGTCGCGCACGCTTTCTTTCCGGCGAAATCTCGCTTCGACGAATTTAGGGCCCGATTGCGACCATAGAGTTGGCGGGCCCTAGACGGCGCTCCACCTTACGGGGCCGCGAGAGGTCGTGGATAATCGCCGCTGGGGGCGAACCTGCGCAAGGCCTGAAGCGACGTCGGCTTGCGAAGTACCATTGCGTCCACTCCGACATCGAATCACACCAGCAACGTCATCATGCGCATCGTCGTCCTCCTGCTGCTGGTCGCCAACCTGACCTTTCTCGGATACACGATGCTCGACAGCGGCGGCAGTGGCGAAGGCGTGCGCCTGCAGCAGCAGATCCAGCCGGAGAAGATCAAACTGCTGACGCCGCAGGAAGTCGCGGCGCTCGGCCCCGCCAAGGTTGCCGCGCTGGCGGATGTCTGCGTCGAGTTCGGCCCGTTGTCGGATGCCGAACGTGCCAAGGTCCTCGGGGAACTCGAACCGATGGGATTGGGCCGGCTGCTGACGCAACGGCGCGTCGAACTCGACAACGCGTATTCGGTGAGCATTGCGCCCTTTCCCAATCGGAACGCTGCGGACAATCGCGCCGGCGAATTGCGGCGACAGGGCGTAAAGGACATGACCGTGGTCGACGCAGGCCGGGGCCAGTTCGCAGTTTCGTTCGGGGGATTTCGCACGGAACAGGCGGCGTTGGCATATGTGGACGCGCTCACCAGGCAGGGCGTCAAGCTGGTACGCGTGCAGGCGCGGCAGCAAACACTGGTGCAGACGCTCCTCGTCGTTCGCGATCCGCAGCAACCCGTCGTCGCCCGGCTGAAGGAGTTGCAGGGCCAATACCCCGGCACGGAAATCAAGGTCGGCACCTGCGCGGCGAACTGACATCACGCATGCTTTTGCCGATTCGCGCAGCGGCGACAATGAACGATATCGCGCAGGCGCGCGCGTTATTCCAGGAATACGCGACGTGGCTGGCGGTCGACCTCTGCTTCCAGGGATTCGCCGAGGAGCTTGCAACGTTGCCTGGCGCGTACGCGCCGCCGCGCGGGATGCTGATGCTGGCCGGCTCCCCTGACGCCGCCATCGGATGCATTGCACTGCGACCGCTCACTGCCGATGAATCGCCATCGGGTGCAGCAGCCGAAGTGAAACGCCTTTATGTCAGGCCTGCCGCCCGCGGGACCGGTCTCGGAAGGCGCCTGGTGCAAACGGTGATCGATGGCGCGCGCGCGATCGGTTACGGCGAACTCAAGCTCGACACGCTGGAGCGGATGGCCGAGGCGCGTTCGTTGTACGCGAAACTGGGGTTCCGCGAATGCGCGCCGTATTACCACAACCCGATCGCCGGCGCGGTGTACATGGCGATGGGGCTATAGCTCAGGCTCGCGCGGATACCGAGAACGTCGTCTCGTCGCCTCGGCTCATCGGCGCTGCGCCGGTCGTCACATCACGAAAGCCTGCGTCGCCCAGGATCGCGGCAATTTCCTCCTCCGAATACCAGGTCAGCGTCAGCGTTTCGTGTTCTTCGACGAGCCGCGTGGTGCCACGCCGGTGCGCGTAGCGATATTCGGTGCGCGACACTCGCGCTTCGGCCCACACCGTCGAT
The DNA here is from genome assembly GCA_963829415.1 of uncultured beta proteobacterium. Taxonomy (GTDB): domain Bacteria; phylum Pseudomonadota; class Gammaproteobacteria; order Burkholderiales; family Casimicrobiaceae; genus VBCG01. The sequence continues at coordinate 1,331,391 of CAWHII010000001.1, forward strand.
TCCGAGCGCAGCGCGATTTGTGTGCCGTCAGCGAGCCTGATGGTGCGCACTTCGATCAGCGGTGCCCCCAGCCGCAGCGCCGATTCCGCGGGAACGAACATGTCCATCAGCAGCAGTCCGGGATCGACCAGATGCGCGCGAATGCGCTGCAACGCCAGCATCGCCGCACCCGGATCAGTGAGCAACTGGAATGATCCTGCGGCGACGAATGCCGCGGAATAGCGGAAGGGAAGATTCAGTTGCGTGATGTCCTGGCGAAAGAGCGGAGCCACGATCCCACGCGAGACCAGACGCGCCTCGCAACTCGCGAGCATCGCTGCCGACAAATCCACGCCATGGAGCTTGAAGCCTTCGGCGGCGAGCGGAAGCAACAGGCGACCCGAGCCGCACATCAATTCCAGCAGTGGTCCGGCGTCCTTCGGCAGATGTCGCGCATACCAGGCGACCTCCGCGTCCGGCGCAACGGGTTTGTCCGCGTCGTAGAACAGCGTGCAAAGCTGGCCGTAGGAAGGCAAGGGCGGCGTCTCGAAGTCGAATCAGCACAGCATACGCCGGTGATGCATTCGGCAAGCGCGCCCTACAACTGCTCCCAGGGCAGGCCGTCGTTGCGCCAGCCGGATATGTTTCCGCGCCGGTGTTGCTCGTCCAGCGGGCCCTCGAAGCCATCGGCCACGTTGTAGACCTCGGCGAATCCGGCCTTCTCCAGCGCAAGGCCTGCATCCAGTGAACGGTGCCCGCTCCTGCAGATGAGCACCACCGGACGATGCATGCTGGCGACTTTCTTCACCTGCCCGACGAAATGCGGGTTGATGTCCCAATCCGGACCGTCGTTCCAGGCAACGTGCTGCGCGCCGATGGGATGTCCAACGAAAAAATATTCCATCTCGCTGCGGCAGTCGACAAAGACCGCATCCGGATTGGAGGCGAGGAAGGCGAAGGCTTCTTTCGGCGCGAGGTGCTTCATGCGAAAAAGAGTATCACGATGCAGGGACCGGCCTTATTCCACGGCGTTCGGGAGATATGACGCGTCGTACCGGCATCAGACGCGCAAAGTGTTAAAATTCAACACTTTGCCGGTGCCCGCCGGCTACAGACAGCGTCCAATGCAACCTGATCGCACCGCAGAACTCACCCGCCTGCTGCACGCGCGCATTCTCGTCATGGACGGCGCGATGGGCACGATGATCCAGCGGCACAAGCTGTCGGAAGCCGACTTTCGCGGCGCGCAATCGTGCGGCCTGCACGGCCACGCGCACGATCTTCGCGGCGACAACGATCTGCTGGTATTGACACGACCGGACGTGATCCGCGCAATCCACAACGAATATCTGGAAGCCGGCGCGGACGTGATCGAGACCAACACGTTCAGCGCGACGTCGATTGCACAGGCCGACTACGGGTTGGAAGCGCGTGCCAGGGAAATCAATTTTGCGGCAGCGCGAATTGCCCGCGAATGCTGCGACGCATGGACTGCGCGCACGCCCGACAAGCCGCGCTTCGTGGCCGGCGCCCTGGGCCCCACCAATCGCACCGCGTCGATTTCACCGGACGTGAATGACCCGGGTGCACGCAACGTGACGTTCGATGCGCTGGCCGTCGCTTATGGCGAAGCGGTCGCAGGGCTCGCGGAAGGCGGAGCGGACCTGATTCTGGTCGAAACGGTGTTCGACACGCTCAATGCCAAGGCTGCGTTGTTTGCCGTCGAATCGTATTTCGATCGCGTCGGCCGCCGCCTGCCGGTCATTGTCTCGGGCACCATCACCGACGCTTCGGGACGCACGCTTTCCGGCCAGACGCCGGAAGCGTTCTGGAACGCCGTCCGTCACGTGCGGCCTTTGGCCGTGGGCCTCAATTGCGCGCTCGGCGCGGCGCTGATGCGGCCGTACATCGAGGAAATCGCGCGCGTCGCGGACACCTTCGTCTCGTGTTACCCGAACGCAGGCCTGCCCAATCCGATGTCCGACACCGGCTACGATGAAACGCCGGCGCAGACATCGCGTTTGATCCAGGACTTCGCGCAAAGCGGCTTCGTCAACCTCGTCGGCGGCTGCTGCGGGACCACGCCCGCGCATATCCGCGCCATCGCGGAGGCGGTGCGTTCATTGCCGCCGCGGCGAGTGCCGACGGAAGAAACGACCGAGGCGCTTGCCTGAAGTCTTGGGGAAGAGTCTCGCCTTCGTCGCATTCGCGCAACCACGTCCCCAGGCTACCGAACAATGTCCCGCGTCATGCGCCTTTCCGGCCTCGAGCCGCTATTGATCGGCGACGACTCGCTGTTCGTCAACGTCGGCGAGCGCGCCAACGTCACCGGTTCGCGCGTGTTCGCCAAGCTGATCCTGGCGGGAGATTACGCCGGAGCTGTTGAAGTCGCGCGTGCGCAGGTGACAAGTGGCGCGCAGATCATCGACGTCAACATGGACGAGGCGATGCTCGACTCGCGGGCGGCGATGGTGAAATACCTGAACCTCATCGCGACCGAGCCCGACATTGCGCGCGTGCCCGTGATGATCGACTCGTCGAAGTGGGAGGTGATCGAGGCCGGCTTGAAATGCGTCCAGGGCAAGGGGATCGTCAACTCGATTTCGATGAAGGAAGGAGAGGCCGAGTTCCTGCGCCAGGCGCGGCTGGTGCGCCGCTACGGCGCCGCAGTCGTCGTCATGGCGTTCGACGAAAAGGGACAGGCGGACACCTTTGACCGCAAGACGCAGATCTGCCGCCGCTCCTATGATTTGCTGGTGGACAAGGTCGACTTCCCGCCCGAGGACCTCATCTTCGACCCGAACGTGTTCGCGATCGCCACCGGCATCGACGAGCACAACAACTACGCGGTCGACTTCATCAATGCGACGCGCTGGATCAAGGAACACCTGCCGCACGCAAAGGTGTCGGGCGGCGTCTCGAACGTGAGCTTCAGCTTCCGCGGCAACGACGCCGTGCGCGAGGCCATCCACACGGTATTCCTGTATCACGCCATTCGCGCCGGCCTGTCGATGGGCATCGTCAACGCGGGCCAGCTGGGCGTCTACGACGAAATCGAGCCGCGCCTGCGCGAGCTCGTCGAGGACGTGGTGCTGAATCGGCGCGCGTCCGACGGCGAAAGTCCGACCGAGCGGCTCGTGGCTTTTGCCGAGACGGTGAAGGCGCAGGGCAAGGTGAGCACCGTGGACCTGACGTGGCGCGAAGCCAGCGTCGAGGACCGCCTGTCGCACGCGCTGGTCAAAGGCATCACATCGCACATCATCGAGGATACGGAAGAGGCCCGGCTGAAATTCGCGCGCCCCATCCAGGTCATCGAGGGCCCGCTGATGGCCGGGATGAATGTCGTCGGCGATCTGTTCGGCGCCGGCAAGATGTTCCTGCCGCAGGTGGTCAAGTCGGCGCGCGTGATGAAACAGGCCGTGGGCCACCTCGTGCCGTTCATCGAGGAGGAGAAGGCGCGTTCCGGCGACGTCGGAAAGCCCAAGGGCACGATCGTCATGGCGACCGTGAAGGGCGACGTCCACGACATCGGCAAGAACATCGTCGGGGTCGTGCTCCAGTGCAACAACTTCGATGTCATCGACCTGGGCGTGATGGTGCCGGCGCAGAAGATCCTTGCCACTGCGCAGGAACGCAACGCCGACATCATCGGCCTGTCGGGTCTCATCACGCCGTCGCTCGAGGAGATGGCGCATGTCGCGCACGAAATGGAGCGCCTCGGCATGCGGCAGCCTCTGCTGATCGGCGGCGCGACCACGTCGCGCGTGCACACGGCGGTGAAGATCGCTCCGAACTACGCGGGCGTCACCGTCTATGTTCCGGACGCGTCGCGCGCCGTTGGCGTGGCGAGCAACCTGCTGTCGGAGGACCTGCGCGCGTCCTACATCGCCGATGTCGCTTCCGATTATGAGAAAGCGCGCGTCCAGCATGCCGGCAAGAGGGGCCCGAAACTGGTCACCCTGGCGGCTGCGCGCGCGAATGCATTCGCAACGGATTGGCCGGGATACGTGCCGCCGGTGCCGACGTTCCTCGGCCGCCGCGAATTCCGCAACGTTGATCTGGCGGAGATCGCGAAGTTCATCGACTGGGGTCCGTTTTTCCAGGCGTGGGAACTGTCGGGTCCGTTTCCTGGGATTCTCGACGACGCGATCGTCGGCGAAGCGGCGCGCAATGTGTACGCGGAGGGGCAGGCTATGCTGCAGCGGATCATCGCTGGCCGCTGGCTCGGCGCGAACGGCGTGGTCGCGCTTCTTCCGGCGAACGCAGTAAACGATGACATCGAGTGCTACACCGATGAAACACGCGCGAAAGTAGCGCTGACGTGGCGCAACCTGCGCCAGCAGAACGAGCGTCCGCCGGGCAGGGCGAATTTCTGCCTGTCCGACTTTGTCGCGCCAAAGGAACAACGGGTCAATGACTATCTCGGCATATTTGCGGTCACGACGGGATTGGGAATCGAAAGGAAGCTCGCGGAATTCGAGGCTGCAAAGGACGACTACAACGCCATCATGCTGAAGGCTCTCGCCGACCGGCTCGCCGAAGCCTTTGCCGAATGGCTGCATGCGAAGGTCCGCCGCGAACTATGGGGCTATGCGCGCGACGAAACCCTCGACATCACCGCGCTGGTTCGCGAGGAATACCGCGGCATCCGACCGGCGCCCGGCTATCCGGCGTGCCCCGATCATGCGGCCAAGGCGCCGCTGTTCGACATTCTGCACGCGCCCGAGATCGGCATGACGCTGACGGAAAATTTCGCGATGCTCCCGACGGCCGCAGTTTCCGGATTCTATTTCTCGCATCCGGATTCCCAGTACTTCGCCGTCGGCCGGATCGCGGACGACCAGCTCGAGGACTTCGCGCAGCGCGAGGGCATCGACGTCGCCGCTGCCCGGCGCAGGCTGGCGCCAAACCTGGGCTGATCGTCGCGGCCCGTGACTCCGTGCGCGTCTGCTTTGCGCCGAGCCAATCGACGCCGCTGGCCACTCGTGCACAATGGAGGCGCGCTGAGTGGTGCGATAGGGACGTTGCGCCATTCGCGCCTGCACGGAAACGCAACCCGCAATTGTGAGGAGCAGGACATGAACCGATCTTTCTTCGCGGGCCTGGCCGCCGGCATCGCGGCTCTGGCATTCGCGGTTACGGCGCAGGCGGCCTATCCCGACAAACCCATCCAGTACATCATTCCGTTCGCGCCCGGCGGCGAGTCGGACATCGCGGCTCGCCTCCAGCAACAGGTTTTCAAAGTGAAATTCAACCAGGACCTGATCGTCACGAACAAGCCTGGCGCGGGTGGCGCGCTCGCGTGGTCGCAACTGAACAACATGCCAGGTGACGGGTATACGATCATGGGCGTAAATCTGCCCCACATCGTGCTGCAGCCACTCGAACCGGGGACGCAGTTCAAGACCGAGGACATCACGCCGGTCTATTTTTTTCACTACACGCCGGACGCGATCATCGTTCCCGCCGACAGCCCTTACCGTACGTTCGCGGATCTGGTGAAGACCGCGCGCGAGAAGCCCGAGTCGATCAGCCTGGCGGGGTCCGGCACCAACTCGGCCAATCATCTCGCGACGGAGCGCCTGAACCGGGAACTCGGCATCAAGACACTGTACGTGCCGTTCAAGGGTACCGGCGAATTGGTGTCCGCGGTGCTCGGCAATCACGTCACCGGAGCGATGTCGTATTCGACGCTCGCGATCCAGCAAAAAGGCAAGATGCGGATGCTCGCCGTCGCGACCGAGAAGCGGCTGCCGCAGTTTCCCGACGTGCCGACATTCAGGGAGCTGGGAATGAACTGGGTGGATGGCGCGTATCGGGGAATCGGCGTGCCCAAGTCCACGCCGCCGGACGTGCGCAAGCAAGTCTCGGACATGATGGATGCGATCAACAAGGACCCGGAGCTGCGCCGCCGCATGGTCGAAGGCGGCTTCGAAGTCACGGACATCGGACTCGAACAGATCCCGGCGTTCGTGAAGGAACGCTCGGTAGAGTACCTCAACGCCGCCAAGGGACTGGGGATGATGAAGTGAGATGTCCTGGTAGAGAGCAGATCTGACAGACGTTCTCAGCTGGCTTTGAATTGCGCAATGCGCAGCGACCGGGTTCGGCCCGTAGCCGCCACTCGACATTGCGGCAAGCAGACGTTCAGGCGGCAGGTCAAAACGAGTGAACGTCAGCGGCACACGGATGAGGTCGCGGTCGAGCCATTACAAGGAGTCATTGACGGTGCGGCTGAAACATACGTGGTGGAAGTAGGGCGTCCGACCCGGCCGTGCGAAATTGATGGTGGTGTCCGCGTGATCGATCAACGTCAAGTACATGACTCGGATGGGCTCGAGCACGCCCGGTTCCTGTGGATCCAATGCGCGCCAATCGTCGTCTCGTACTTCGATGATCAACTGTCGCGAGGCGACGCACGTGGCTGGGCAGCGCCAGGAACCGCGGCCGGCCTCTCGATCTATTTCGCAGTCCCGCCGGCGCGGCACCGGAGCGCACACGCGCGGCGAAAGCGTCGCGGGCGGGAGCGGCCCCGAATGCCGAAGGCCGCATTATAATGCGCACCGAACCTCGCGTTCCGCGCGGCGCCTCATATTCGCTCCTGTACAGGATGCTTGGGGGGTTATTCCATCGTCACCCCCGTTCGACCCCTCGCGCACAGCCTGGATCCGGCGGAATTCCCGAGCAACCTGATTCTTCCGGACGGCGAAACGCCGCGATGCTGAAGATCGATCCCTGGTACCTGGCTCGTTGCCTCGTGGCCGTCTTCCTCGGTATCTGCGCGGTGCCGGCATCGGTGGCGGCCGCCGAATATCCGGACAGGCCGGTTCGACTCGTCGTACCGTTTCCAGCGGGCGGCGGCGCCGATACGCTCGCCAGGATCGTCATGCCGCGCGTCGCGGAGGCGCTGGGCATGCCGATCGTCATCGACAACCGGCCCGGCGCGGGCGGCAACGTGGGCGCCGAAATCGTGGCGCGCGCGGCGCCCGACGGCTATACGCTGCTCTATGGCACCAACGGAACGCATGCCATCAACCAGACCCTTTACGCCAGCGTGCGATTCGACCCGGTCAGGGATTTCGCGCCGGTTTCGCGAATGACGGTGATCGCGGCGATGCTCGTCGTGAACCCGGATTTCCCCGCGAGTTCCGTCGGGGAACTGATCCAATACGCCAAGGCGCACCCCGGAACGGTCAATTTCGCCTCGGCGGGCAACGGCACGACGTCTCACCTCGCCGGGGAACTCTTCCGGACAATGGCCGGCATCGACATCGTGCACGTCCCGTATCGAGGCGGCGCACTCGCGATCATGGATGTCGTGGGTGGCCAAGTGCAGATGATGATCGACGTGATGCCGAACGCCTATCCGCTCGCGAAAAGCGGCAAGGTGCGAGGTCTGGCCTGCACGACCGCCCAGCGTTTTCCGGCGGCACCCGAGTTTCCGACGATCGCCGAGAGCGGCTTGCCCGGCTATGAGGTCAGCGCATGGGACGCGGTTTTTGCCCCGGCCGCAACGCCCGTCCCGATCATCGCCAGGCTGAATGCGGCTATCCGACGGGCGCTCGAGGATCCCGAAGTGGCAGAATCCCTGCTTAAACACGGGGCGCGGGCCGTTCCGGGAACGCCGGACGAACTTGCGCGCCATGTCGCGGCGGAAACCGCCAAGTGGGCGAAAGTCGTCCGGCAATCCGGCGCGAAGATCGACTGACCCCGGTCGATTCGCAGTTCCCAGTTTCCAGATGGAGAGCCCGATGGAAGTACCCGCACTCCCCCCCCTGCCGTCCTGGACGACGGTACCGGGCTACGCCGACATCATCTACGCCAAGGCCGACGAAGGCATCGCCAAGATCGTCATCAACCGGCCCGAGGTGCGCAATGCGTTCCGGCCCGAGACCGTGCGGGAGATGCAGGCCGCCTTCGCCGATGCGCGCGACGATCCGGAAATCGGCGTCGTGATACTCACGGGCCAGGGCCACGAAGCGTTCTGCTCCGGTGGGGACCAGCGTGTCCGCGGCGAGGGCGGATACGTCGGCGGTGATGGCGTCCCCCGCCTCAACGTGCTCGACCTGCAGCGGCAGATCCGGACGTTGCCGAAGCCGGTCGTGGCGATGGTCGCAGGCTACGCGATCGGCGGCGGACACGTGCTGCACATGATCTGCGACATCACCATCGCAGCGGACAACGCGCGGTTCGGACAGACGGGTCCGCGCGTCGGCAGCTTCGACGGAGGGTACGGCGCGTCGTACATGGCGCGCATCGTCGGCCAGAAGAAGGCGCGCGAAATCTGGTTTCTCTGCCGGCAGTACGACGCGCGCCAGGCATTGGAAATGGGCCTCGTCAACTGCGTGGTCCCGTACGCGCAGCTCGAAGCGGAAACCGTGCAGTGGTGCCGCGAAATCCTCGACAACAGTCCGATCGCGCTGCGCTGCCTCAAGGCTGCGCTCAACGCCGACTGCGACGGACAGGCGGGACTGCAGGAACTCGCCGGAAATGCGACGCTGCTCTATTACCTCTCCGAAGAGGGCCAGGAGGGACGGGACGCGTATCTCGAGAAGCGCAAGCCCGATTTCCGCAGGTTCAGGAGGTTGCCGTGAACGTCGCGCATATCCTCGCGCGCGCGGCCACCGACCCGCGCGCATTGGCGGGAATACGAAAAGAGTGAGCGAGCTTCTTTCGGTCTTCGCCGCTGGGCGGGACGCGGCTCATGCGCCGGGGCTGCGCATCGGCGAGCGGCTGTACACGTTCGCGCATCTCGCGGACATGACGAAAGGCCGGATTGCCGCGCTAGCGCTCGAGTTGCGGTACGGCCTGCCCTGCATGCTGGTGGGCACCAATACGCTCGAGACATTGATCACGCTGTACGCGCTGCTCGAGATGCACGTTCCGGCGCTGCTCGTTCACCCGCGGCTCACGGCGCCCGAGTATGCCGACCTGCAGGCTACCGCGGCACGCGCTGGCCCGGTGCCGCACCCGGACGCCGCCGCGATCATCTTCACGTCCGGAACGACCGGCGATTCGCGCGGCGCCGTGCTGACCCGCTCGGGGCTTCTCGCCTCGGCGGAGGCGAGCGCGGCGAATCTTGGATGGCACGGCGATGACGCGTGGCTGCTTTGCATGCCGGTTGCTCGCGTGGGCGGACTCTCGATCGTCACCCGCTGCCTCGCGGCGCGCCGATGCGTCGTCCTGACCCATGGATTCGACGCCGATCACTTTCCGGCGTTGGTCGCCAGACATCGCATCACGCTGGTTTCGCTGGTTCCGACGATGCTGACCCGCGTGCTCGACGCCCATCCGGACTGGAGGGCCCCGGCCCACCTTCGATGCATGCTGCTGGGCGGCGCGATGGCGTCGCCGAGGCTTTATCGCAGCGCCGAAGACCGACGACTGCCGATCGTCGTTACCTATGGCCTGACCGAGACGAGTTCGCAGGTAGTCGCGACGCCCTACGCCGCGCGATTCGCGCCGGCCGATTGCGGCGCCGGGACCGCGCTCGAGGGTATCGGTGTCCGCGTCGACCAGGGCCGGATCGAAGTCCGCGGTCCCACGCTAATGGCCGGCTACTGGAACGGACCCGCGCTTGCCCCCGACGCGTGGTTCGACACTGGCGATCTTGGCGAACTCGACAGCGCGGGATGCCTGCACGTGCATGCGCGGCGCGCGGATCTGATCGTCACCGGCGGAGAGAACGCGTATCCGGCCGAAGTGGAACGGGCGCTGGAAGCCTTTCCTGGCATCGCGGCCGCCGGCGTTTTCGGCGTTCCCGACGAGGTGTGGGGCTACACGGTGGCGGCAGCGCTCGTCGCCGAATCGAAACCTCCTCCGGACGCGACATTGTTCGAATACATCACCCGGCAGCTCGCGCCGCACAAGCGTCCGCGTCATGTCTGCTATCTGCCCAGGCTTCCGCATGCGCCTTCGGGCAAGCTCGACCGTCGCGCGTTGGCGGAGAGCGCGCCGCTCTTGCGACCGCTGTCGCCGACACCTGGCGCCCCGGGCTGACCGGACGGAACGCCAACCGCTCCAAGGGCCGCGTCGATCCCACGCGGCGCCGTGCCAGGCGCGAGACCATGACCGGCGCTTCGCGAGAAATCTTCGACATGCTCCAATGCGGCTCCCTTAAGGATGTTGCAGAATATGCCCGTGACGCTTCCCTATCGAGACACCCATTCCATGACAACTGCCATCTGGCATCGCCGGCCGACGCTTGCCGATCTCCAGGCAATGTCCCGCGCAACTGCCGTCGAGCATCTCGGCATCGAGTTCACCGACGTCGGAGACGATTGCCTTAGCGCCAAGATGCCCGTCGATGCACGAACGATTCAGCCTTACGGGCTGCTGCACGGTGGGGCGTCAGTGCTGCTCGCCGAGACGGTAGGCAGCGCTGCCGCGCATTGCTGTGTCGACGACCGTGCAGTACTGACCGTCGGGATCGAGATAAATGCGAATCACGTCCGCGGCGTTCGCGAGGGGTGGGTACACGGGACTGCACGGCCGCTGCACATCGGACGATCGTCACAGCTGTGGGAGATCCGGGTCGTCGACGATGCCGCTCGGCTCGTGTGCATTTCTCGTCTTACGATCGGAGTCATGCCCCGGGAGGCAATCCGCTGACCCGTATGCGCGAAGCGATGTTGGAAGCTGGCAATTCGAATATCCGTTGACCGCACAGCGCGCAAACGCCCGCTCCCGGCCGATAGCGTACGGCCACACACCGCGACCCCTCTTCGAACATCGAACTTATTCCGAAGCGGACATTCGCCCCGTAGCCGACGTCAACGGATCGCGCTTCTGCCACGCACCCAGATGTTGTCGGCTGACGGCATCCGTTTGCTGCGTCAGCGCCCCGGGGCGGCGACGTCCAGCAGGTAGTAAGGCAGCGTCAGGAAAGGGTTGACCGCGAAACCCTGCACGCGCGGCGCGATCAGCGTAACTTCGTCGGCGGACGGCAGGATGCGCGCCGGCGCGTGCGCATCGAGCAGTGACGTGAGCGCGGCGAACACGGGCGCCCGGTCCGGTCCGGCCGGCATCACCCGCAGTCGTTCGTAGGTCCGGTCGAAGTCGTCGTTCTTGTAGCAGGAGAAGTTGATCGTTCCGATGGCTTCGCTGTGGAAGTTGGCCATGGCGCTGACGCCGTCGGGCGCGCCGCCGCCGAAGGCCTGCGTCGTCATCTGGAACTGGCAGGTCGATAATCGCTTGAGCCGATCCCCGCCAGGCATCGAGTCGAAGTCCACCTTGATCGAAATGGCGCTCAGGCTGCGCTTCATGAACTCTGCCAGCCGCCGAGACTCGGATGTCACACCGTTGATCATCCGTAGTTCCAGCGGGCTGCCGTCGGGCCGGCGCCGCCAGCCGTCGGCGCCGCGCTTGTAGCCCATCCGGTCTAGCAGCGCATTGGCAGTCGCCGGGTTGTAGGCGTTCGGATTGCGGTAGGCGGGGTCGTAACCCGCGGCGTCGGGGCCGATGATGTGCTGGCGCACCGTTCCCACGCCCTGGTCGAATGTCCGCAGCCAAGCCTCGTCGTCGATCGCCATGGCGATCGCCCGCCTCAGCGCCAACTGCGCCGGCGCAATACCGCCGATGATGGCATCGCGCATGTTGAACTCCAGCAAATACATGCCCTGATCCGGCGCGCGCTCGGCGCGGATGCCAGCCTCGCGCAGCGGAGCCTTCAGCGTCGTGCCGTCGTACACCAGCGCAGCACGCGCATTCGTGACCATGTCGATCTCGCCGCGCGTCAGCGAGAGCACTGCCGTCGACGGTTCCGGAATGCGCAGCATCTCGACGCGCTCGACCATCGGCACCATGCGCCCTCGCATAGCCTTTGCCAGCGGAGCATCGACTGGCGCGTTCGGTGCGAAGAACACCCATGGCAGCGGCTTGAAGTTCGGGTTGCGGACGACGTCCAGGCGCGTTCCAGGCTGGAAGCGCGCCAGCTGGTAGGGCCCGCTGCCGATGGGCCTGCGCGAGAACTCGGCGCCCTCGGCCTCGACGACTTCGCGCGGCACCGCGGACAGCCCGCCATACGCCAGGTCGTAGATGAACGTCGGACTGGGCCGCGTCAGCCGGATCTCCAGCGTGTAGCGGTCAGTCGCGCGCAGCCCTGAAATCGTCGCCGCGTAATCGAAGGGCTTCGCCTCGCGTCGTGCGCGGCCGACCGCGTCGTCGAGACCCTCGATCACGCCTTCCAGCGACGAGAAACTCATCGACGAATACGCGGGGTCCGCGACCCGCTTCCAGCTATAGACGAAGTCCTCGGCGACCAGCTCTCGCGGCTTGCCGCCGAATGCCGGGTGCGGAGCGAAGAGCAGTCCCGGGCGCACCTTGATGATGTAGGTGCGCCGGTCGGCCGAAATCTGTGGCAGTGCCGCGGCGGCGTAGGGAATGAGTTGAACCGGCCGCGAACCGTAGTCGTAGGCTAGCAGCTGGTGGAAGAGCGGCGCGATCGAATTGACGGTGCCGAGTTCCGGCGCGCGCGCGGGGTCGAGCGTCTCGACGTCGCCCAGCATTTGCACCCGCAGCGTGCGGTCGGCATCCGGCGCCTGCGCTGCGGCCGTGCAAGCCAAAGCCACGGCGAAGGCCGCAAGCGCGAAGCGTTTCATTTCAGAATTCTCGGTCCGGTTCGACGCATCCCGGGCCGGACGCCGCCACACAATCATCCCCGCCACGAACGTACGCGACGGGGGAGCGAATCGTCGGACCCGCGGTCAGTCCAGCGCGCCCAGGAAATCCGATTTGCCGATTTCGACGCCGTTGTGGCGCAGGATGCCGTAGGCCGTCGCCGTGTGGAAATAGAAATTCGGCAATGCGTACTGCAGCAGGTAGTTGATGCCGGTAAAAGTCTTGGGTTGTCCGCGGACCGGCCGCGTGATCGACCGGGCTTCGGAGCCGTCGACCTGCGCCGCCGTGAACGGTTTCACGTAGTCGATCGTCTTCTGAACGCGCGCGATCAGGTCTGCGAGCGTCTTCTCGTTGTCCTCCATTGCAGGCGGTTCGGCGCCGGCCAATCGCGCCGCCGTGCCGCGCGCGAAGTCAGAGGCGATCTGCACCTGCTTCGACAACGGCAGCATGTTCGGGTAGAGCCGCGCCGTGACCAGTACCGCGTCGTCGATCTTGTGCGCCTGCGCGTGCGCGGCGGCCTTCTCGAGGATGGTCTTGAGATTCGCCAGGCCCTTGACGAACACGGGCACCGACGCCTGATACATCGAAATCGTCATCGCGTTTCCTTTACAATGGGGCGCGCATCGCAGCGCGCCCCGGTATTCCGTTAGATGCGCTCGATGATGGCGGCGATACCCTGCCCGCCGCCTATGCACATCGTGATGAGGCCGTAGCGGCCGCCGGTGCGGTGCAGCTCGTACATGGCCTTGACCGTCAGGATCGAGCCGGTCGCACCGATCGGGTGGCCCAGGGCGACCGCACCGCCGTTAGGGTTGACCTTCTTCGCATCCATGCCGGTTTCCCTGGCGACACCCAGCGCCTGCGCCGCGAACGCCTCGTTGGATTCGATGACATCCATGTCGCCGATCTTGAGGCCAGCCTTCGCCAGCGCGCGCTTCACGGCGCTCACCGGCCCCAGGCCCATGATCTTCGGATCGATGCCGGCGTGGCCGTAGGCGACCAGCCGCGCCATCGGCTTCAAGCCCTTCGCGGCCGCGGCGGACTTCTCCATCAGCACGACGGCGGAGGCGGCATCGTTGATGCCCGACGCGTTGCCGGCCGTCACGGTGCCGTTTTCCTTGATGAACACGGCCTTCAGCTTGGCCATCCCTTCCATCGACGAATCCGCACGAACGTGCTCGTCGGTGTCGAACACGACCGGACCCTTCTTGCTCTTCAGTTCGATCGGCAGAATCTGACTCTTGAAGTGGCCGGCGGCGATGGCAGCCGCGGCGCGCTTGTGGCTCTCCACGGCGAACGCATCCTGGTCCGCGCGCGTCAGCCCGCACTTGGCAGCGACGTTTTCCGCGGTGACGCCCATGTGCACGGTGTCGAACGGGTCGGTCAGCGCGCCGACCATCATGTCCATCATCTTGGCGTCGCCCATCCGTGCGCCCCAACGTTGGGTCAGCGACGCGTAGATCGCGCGGCTCATGCTCTCGGCGCCGCCGGCCACAGCGACGTCGGTCTCGCCCAGCAGGATGTACTGCGATGCCGAAACGATGGCCTGCATCCCGCTTCCGCACAGGCGGTTGACGGTGAATGCGCCGGTGTCGTGCGGCAGTCCGCCATTCACGCACGCGAGGCGCGAGATGTACATGTCCTTCGGCTCAGTGTGGATGACGTTGCCGATCACGCACTGGCCGACGTCCTTCGGGTCCACTTTCGCCCGGGCGACGGCTTCCTTCACGACCCGCGCCGCGAGGTCGCTCGGCGCGATGTCCTTCAGGCTGCCGCCGTAATCGCCGATGGCCGTGCGCACGCCGCTCAATATGACAACTTGTCTTTCGCTCATGGTTGTTCTCCTCAACGGGGATTGCAATGATACTGCGTTGGCGCGCTCCGGCAATTGAATTGTTTACGAACAAAGCGCCGTCCTCTGGTCCGGGGTTCCTCCCGCCCGTTGCGGATGCCGGCGTCCCGGCGCAAGATTCGTGGCCATGCAGCCAAACAATGTAACGACCGCGCAAACGACGGCGGATTATCCGTGCCGGCGCGTGAGTCGGTTGGCGTTCGCCGTGTTGGCGGCGGGTTCGTTTGCTACACCACTGATTGCGTGGGGGGCCGGCGACGAGGTTCTGCAGAAGGTCGTGATCGTCAGCCGCCACGGGGTCGTCGCCCCGACCATTTCGCCGGCGGAACTGGACAGCTGGTCGTCGAGGCCGTGGCCCGCCTGGAACGAACCGATGGGCAACCTGACCGCCAGGGGTGCGCAACTCGCAAAACTGCTCGGCCAGTTCCACCGAGGGTACCTCGTCGCAGAGCAGATGTTGCCCGAACAGGGGTGCCCGCCCCGTGGCACCGTCTATGTCCACGCCGATCTCGACGAGCGCACCAGGGCCACCGCGCAGGCGTTGATCGACGGGCTGGCGCCCGGCTGCGGCATCGCCTATCGCAGCAAACCCGATGCGGCCATCGACGGGATTTTTCATCCGGTCGCGGCCGGGGTGTGCCGAATCGATGCGATGGCCGCGCAGACCGGCATTCTGCAGCGCGTGGCCGGAGACCTCAACAGCGTTCCGCGGGATTTCAAGGCGCCGTTCGACGCGTTGCAGGCGGGCATGGACTGCTGCAAGCCCGCGTTGTGCGTGGCGTTCGGCAAGCCGGAAGGGTGCAAGCTCGCCGAGCTGCCGACGGCGCTGTCGCCGCTGCCGAACGGCAAGGGAATCGATATGCTCGGCGCGCTGGCCATCGCGTCGACCGCCACCGAGATCTTCCTGCTGCGAGTACGCGGAGGGCATGGACGCGAGCCAGGTCGCGTGGGGTCGCTTGAACCCGGCGCAGATGCTGCAGACGTACCGGCTGCACACCGAGGCGTTCGACCTGATGGAGCGCACGCCGTATCTCGCGCGGCGGCAGGGGTCGGCGCTGCTGTTGCGCGCGGCGGCGGCGATCACCGGCGGGCATTCGTCGGGTCTGGGCTCCGTCGACGTGGCCGTACGCGACGCGAAATTCATCGCGCTCGTCGGGCACGACACCAACATCGCGAACATCGCGGGCATCCTGGACCTCACGTGGACGCAGGCGGGTTACCAGCGCAACCAGACGCCGCCGGCGGGCGCGCTGGTGTTCGAGGTGCGCCTGGGGGCGGACAAGAAACAGCGCGTCTACACGTCGTATGTCGCGCAGTCGCTGGAGCAGATGCGCCGCGCGTCGCCGCTGACGCTCGAGGCCCCGCCGCTGAAGACGCCGCTGCGGATCCGCGGCTGCAGCGCCAGTACGCCCGGCTTTCCCTGCCTCATGGACGAGTTCGCAGTCGTGATGCGCAATGCGCTCGACCGCGACTGCGTGGAATGACGGAATCCGCAAACAGGAGCGAGTTCAATGACCACGGCTTCCGCCTGGCGGCACCACGGCGTGCGCGTCGTCCGCGCCGGCGAACTCGACACCAACACTGCGCAGACGCCGGGCATGAACCGCGCCGCCGCGATCACGCACGCGCGCGCCGGGGCGGAAAAGCTCTGGGCGGGCACCGTCGTGATCCATCCGAAGGCGAAGACCGGCGCGCACCATCACGGCGCGGTCGAGAGCGTGATCTACGTCGTCTCGGGCCGGGCGCGGATGAAGTGGGGCGATCGCCTCGAGTTCGTCGCCGAGGCCGGACCCGGCGACTTCATCTACGTCCCGCCGTTCGTGCCGCACCAGGAGATCAACGCGAGCGACGACGAGCCGCTGTCGTGCGTGCTCTGCCGCAGCGGCCAGGAGCCGGTCGTGGTCAATCTCGACCTGCCCAACGTCGAACCCAATCCGGAGGAAGTGCATTGGGTGGACAACATCCACCCGGATCCGGAATCCAAGGCCTGATGCAGCGCCGGGATCGGACGGCGCGCGGCTTCAGTTGGCTGGGTCGAGATTGGGCAACGCGTCGTTGCCGGTGATGCAACTCCACATGTAGCACGCGACGCCGGCGTCGCCGGTCCACAGCGAATGGCGGCGCTGGCCATGCTCGACAGCCATGCGGTCGCTTTGCGCCATCGCGTGCATCGCGAACGCGCGCGCCCGTTCCAGCCAGCGCTGATCCCGTGTGCGCGCGAAGAGCTTCAGAAATGCATAGCCATTGCCCACGGTGCCGTGACACAGTCCCGCGCCTTTTTCCAGTGGGCCCGCGGCCCACGTCAGTTCGGCGGCCGCGGCGAGGAGATCGTCGAGGCGAGGATCGGGAAGGCGGGCCAGGCTCGTCACGACCCCCGGCGCGCCGTGACACCACTGCACGAGCATCTTGGGCGGCGTGTGGGCCGGCGGCACTTCAGGTCTCCAATTGGCGAGCGGACCCTCGCGCAGCGCCGTGGCGTGCGCAGTCTCGATGATGACGTCTGCCCATCGCGTCCATGTGTCTTTGGGCAGCAGCGCGCGACCGCGGATCACCGCGCTGGCGTTGCCGGCGAAGCCGTGGCCGGCACCGGTCATCTTCTGCTTTCGTCCCCACAGGTCCTGCGTCCAAATGCGGCAAGGCGCCTCGTCGATGGGAAGGAGTTCGCGCCACAGCGCGTCGGCGTCGGCACGAAACAATTCGGCCCAGCGCGCTTCGCCCGTCCACTCGTGCATCGTGAGTGCGGCGTGCATAGTGGCCGGCGAACCCCACAGCAATTCGAGCGACGGGTGTCCGGTGTTGGCGGCGATACCGGCGGCAAGCGTGTCGGCGACGGCGACGGCGGTGTTCGTCGCGCCTCGATCGACCGACTGGCGATAGTGGAGCAGCCTTATGCCCGAGTTGCCCATCAATAGGCCCTCGGTGCCATGCCCCCATGGCTCGGTCAGCGCGGTGTTGCGCGCTTCCAGTTCCGCGACGACCGGCGAAAAATCGTCCGGCGTCGCGATCGCGCCAGCACGTGCGAGATGATCGAGCGACCAGATCACGCCGGCAGCGCCGAAATAGAGCATCGGGCACGGGATGGCGCCAATGTCGTTTCCGGCGTCGCGCGGATGCGTCTGCCATCGGTGTTCGCGCGAAAACGTGTTCTGCGCGTCGTCCGCGTAGCGCGAGATCCACGCGCGCGCGGCAGGTTCGTTCCAATCTGCCGCCAACAGCGGTTCGTGGCGCTTGGGGTCGAAAAGCATCTGCCGCGTCAATGTGCCGGCAAGTCCTGGCTCACGCGATACAACCCTTCGAGCACGAGGTTGTCGTGCAGCTGGAATGGAATGGACAGCCGGGGCGCGACCGCGCCCGCCGCCCCGCCGGATATCAGACAAACGACATCGGGCGTAGTGCGCGCCTCCATCGTGTACAGACGCTCGATCGTGCCCGCCTGCGCGTGCTGACAGCCGCTCGCGATGGCGTCGACGGTCTGCGTGGGATAGAGGGAAAAATCGCCGTCCTGATCGGGTAGCGCGGCCGTGCCCTCATGCAGCGAACGCAGCATCAGCCCTAAGCCGGGCATGATCATGCCGCCCTTGAATACACCGTCTGCCGACAGGAAGTCGATGGTCGTCGCGGTGCCGCACACGACGACCATCGCCGCGTGCGTTCCCAGCAGGTAGCGCGCGCCGAGTAGCGCGGCCCAGCGGTCGCTCCCAAGCTGCGCGGGATTGCGGTAGCTGTTGGTGACGCCGCATTGGATCGCCTGCGGGACCAGCCAATAGGGGTGCGGCGCATCCGGCCAGACTTCGAGAATGCGTATCGTCGACGAGCGTATGCGCGTCCCCGCCACGTTCGAAATGACGATCTTCGAAGGCCTAGGGAGCCTGGCGAATTGCGCCGGCAGCGCCATGATTTCGTCGTGCAGCGCGTGCCCGGACTCGACGCGGCTCTCGCGTGCGCCGCCGTCCGGATTGGCACGGAACAGTCCCCACTTGAGGAACGTGTTGCCGACGTCGATCAGCAGGCTGAATTCACGTTGTGCGGTCGGGCTCATGCGGATGATCGAAAGACGGCCGGGCCGCCATCCTACATGGAATCGAGCGGATATATGGGGCGGGTCAAATTCCGGTAGGGATAGACGGACAGGTCGGCGTTGGTCACGCCTTCGCCGGCGCACTCGACGATGCGCGAGGCGATTCCCTTGAATCCGGCCCGATAGTGAATGCGGGATTTCAGCATGATGTAGCGTTTCTTGCGCGGATCGATGCCCGCATGCGTGAACACGCCCAGGTCGAAAGGCTCGTGCGGACGCTCGGTGACGACGATCTGGACCTGGCCGGTATCGAGCACCGCAGTGCGCCCCAGATGCATGCGAACGCCGGTGTACATCGGGCCCGTGACCACAAATTCGCCATCGGTGATTGCCAGCACGCGACCCTCGACTTCCAGCGGTTTGCCCGCACGGCCGATCGACGGCATGTCGGTCCGGCCGCCCAGTTTGAGGCGCACCTTTTGTCCTGCGCCGGCATCGATCATGGTGGCAACGCCTTGCGCATCGCGGATTGGCGCAATCGCGACGTCGTCGAGTTGCTGTTCCAGGATCTCCGCCACGACCGTCATCACGTCCTGCGCGCCGCCCGAGCCGCAGTTGTCGCAGTGATCGATCAGCAGTACGGGCGCGCCAGGATGGGCCAGTCCGAAGGCCTTGGCCGCCGCCACCGATTCGCGCAGCGGCGGCGCATGGAACACGTATTCCGCACGGCGCTCCCAGGCCATGTTCAGCATGTGGTTGCACACCATGCGTGCGTGTTCGCGGCCTCCATGGCGCGCGTCACCGACGACGATCGCGGACAATCCGGTGTACCGCGTATCCGCGTGCGGGAATGATGGCAGCAGTGTTGCGGCGAGGACGTTGCCGTCGGCCTCCATGCGCCGCGCGAACGCAAGGATGTCGCCGGACGGCCCGTCCTCGGGTGCATGCCGCATGACCGACGCGAGCAGCGGCTTCCAACCCCAAGCCATCACGGGCTCGATGGCGCCGTCGAGCGCGCCTTTGAGGATGCCGCCGGCCTGCATGCCCGCCTCGTACATATCGACGTGCGGGTACGTCTTGTAGCCGGTGATCACCGTTGCATTGTCGACCAGGTCGCCGGACAGGTTGGTGTGGTAGTCGAGTGTGACGGCGATGGGCAGGTGTGGGGCGATGCGGCGAATCCGCTTGACGATTTCCCCTTCGGCATCGTCGCAGTCCTCGATCACCATGGCGCCGTGCAGGTCGAGCATCACGGCGTCGCAACCCGCGCGCACCGCGTCCTCGAGCGGCGCCAGCAACGTCTCGAACGTCGCGCGCGATGCCGTGTTCGATGGCCACGATTCGGCGGCGATGGGCGTCACGATCTCGGCCGCTTCGCGCCGCGCGATGTCGAGGTAGGCGGCCATCGGCGTGTTCGTGTTTTCGAATCGCGCGCGTGCCGCGGCGCCGAACGCGGGGCCATCGCCGTGGCCGAAGGACGACAGCTTTGTTGCCACCGGCGAGAACGTGTTCGTCTCGTGCTTGATCAGCGCAATGACGTAGCGGCGCGGCATGGGGTCAGGGCTTGAACGCCGGTCCGCCGGGCTTCAGGCGCAGTCCCGGCCGCAATCGCGTCCAGTGGAACATCGTCGGGTCGGCTTTCGCGGGCCCCGGCGCGACGACGACCAGGACTTCCTTTGCAATGGGCTGAAAATCGGCGCGAAAATGCACCGAGCTTTTCAATGCCAGCATATGCTGCCGCCTGGGCTCGATTCCGATGTGGCGGAACATTTCCTGGTCCGCTGCCTGGCACTTCTTGGACGCCAGCACGACACGGACGTTGCCGCGCCGCAGGACCGCCATGTGGCGCAGGTCCATCCGGAAACCCCTGAACATCGGCCCCGTGCACGTGAATTTGCCGTCGCTCAGCGCTTCCACGATGAATTCGCCCGAAAGCGGCACGTGACCCGGCACGCCGGAGATCTCGCCCAGTCGAAATTCCGCCGAGCGCCCGATGCCGACCTCATGTGCCTGCCGGGCGGATGCGGGATCGATCAGCAATCCCAGCACGGCGCCGCGGGGGTCGCGTTCGACGAGCGCGGCGAGCAGGCCGGTGGTGTCGCCATTGCCGCCGGCGCCCGGGTTGTCCTGCGTATCGGCCATCACCACCGGTGCGCCTGGTTCGCCTCGCTGCATGGCGCGGGCGACGGCCGCTCTGGGTTCGAACAGTTCCATGGCGAAGTCGGGCTCCGCGTCATGCACGGCGTGCGCGAGTGCGTCGACGGCCGTTTGCACGCGCTTCGCGTCGGGCCCATAACCGAACACCGCCATCCCGCATTCGGGAAAATCCGCCATCGGAAAGCCCGGCGTGAATGACAAGATGGCATCGTGTTCGCACTCGAGGCGTGCAAGAAGTTCGTACAGGCTCTTGGCCGGTTCGATGAACGTGCACTGCGACGGAAGTCCCGTCAGGAAATCGAGTGGCTGGATCGCCTTCGCCATCGGCTTGCCCGACTTGATCGCGCGTTCGAGCAGTCCTGCCGCGCGCGCGCCGGTGGCCGCCATGTCGATGTGCGGGTACGTGCAGTAGGCATTGAGCCCGTCGGCATGCTCGACCATCGCGCGCGTCATGTTGGCGTGCAGGTCGAGGCTTGCGACGACCGGCACCTGGGGTCCGACGATCCTGCGCACACGTGCCAGCAATTCGCCTTCGCCATCGTCGAGGTGCTCGGTGACCATTGCGCCGTGCAGGTCGAGATACACACCGTCGACGGGGCCGGCCTGCTGCAGTCGATTGAGCAGGTCGCCGACGATCTGCTCATAGGCGTCGCGCGTGACGTGCGCGGACGGAGATGCCGCGCCCCACACGAGGCCGATGGTGCGATGACCGGCGGCGTGCAGTGCATCCAGCGCGCCGGTGGCGGGGATGTTGGCACCCGCGAGGCGGGGCGCGATGGCGTCGCCGAAGGTGAGCTCCGGCCAGCCCCCGCCGTCTTCGAACGCGGCATAATCGGCTTTCGACGGCGCGAAGGTGTTGGTCTCGTGCTGGAATCCGCCTACGGCAATGACAGCCATGTCCGCTCCGTTGTGCCTTCGAGCGGGCGAGGTTAGCCGTTATCGCCTGAAGTGACAAATGAGTGTCCAACCGGAGTCCGGCAAGTATCCGGAAACGTCCTTGCCGGGAGGGAATCCGCGGTGGCCGACGAGCTTTGGAAATGGGATGCCGTGGCGCTCGCGGAGGGCATTCGCACGCGCACCATATCGTCGCGGGAGGCCGTGCATGCGTGCGTCGAGCGGATGCGCGCGGTCAACCCCCGGCTGAATGCGGTGACCTGCGACCTTTCCGGGCAGGCCCTGGCTGCGGCGGATCGCGCCGATGAGGCGGTTGCAAATGCCCTGAAGACGGAAGCGAGGTTGGGCCTGCTGCACGGTGTCCCGGTCACGATCAAGGAAAACATCGACCAGGAAGGCTGCGCGACGGTCAATGGCGTCACGGCATTCAGGGACGTCATCGCCACTACCGACAGTCCGGTGGTCGCCAACTGGAAGAAGGCCGGCGCGGTCGTCATCGGCCGCACCAATACGCCGGCGTTCAGCTTTCGCCTCGACACGGTGAACGACTACCGGGGACGCACGTACAGCCCATGGTCACGCACGCATACCCCGGGTGGTTCGAGCGGCGGCGCGTCGTCCTCGGTCGCCGCCGGCATCACACCGCTCGCGCACGGCAACGACATCGCCGGCTCGGTGCGCTATCCCGCGTATTGCACCGGGCTCGCGGGCCTGCGGCCTTCGTTTGGACGCGTCCCGGCGTACAACCCTTCGGCCAAGACCGAGCGCGTCATTTCGGCGCAGTTGATGTCGGTGCAGGGTCCGCTCGCGCGATCCGTGCGCGACGTGCGGCTTGGCTTTCATGCGATGGCCGCGCACGACGCGCGCGACCCATGGTGGGTCCCGGTGTCGCTCGAAGGCGCGCCTACGCAGCTACCAATTCGCGTGGCGGTCGTGACGGAAGCTGCCGATCTGGGCGGCGCCGCACTGTCGCCGCCGGTAGCAGCGGCGCTGGCACAGGCAGCGAAGGCGCTGGCCGACGCCGGTTACGAAATGGTCGACGAGAAGACGCCCGGCTTTACGCAGGCTTTTGAACTATGGTTCGAGATGTTCATTCCCGAATTTCGACGCTTCATGCTGGCCGACTTCGAGCGCGACGGCGACGATGGCGTCCGGACGGCGATGCGTCTCATGGCGGAAAACGTGCCGGATCGCGGCGTCGACGCCCATCTGAAGGCACTCGCCGACCGCACGCGGCTGATCCGCGACTGGTACGCATTCCTCGCACACACACCACTGGTGCTCGCACCCGTTTGCACCGAATTGCCCTACGCGCACGGATTCGACGTCGAAAGCGCGGCACGCACCATGGAGATCTGGCGGCAATCGGCGACACTGATGGCGATACCGGTGCTGGGCCTGCCCGGAATGGCGGTGCCCACCGGGGTCGCGAACGGATTGCCTGTGGGCGTGCAGATCATCGGACCGCGCTTTCGCGAAGACCTCTGCCTTGCCGCCGCCGAAGCCATCGAGGCGCGTGTCCCGCGCATCACGCCGATCGACCCACGGCACTGAGCTCCGGCAGGTCGGCACCTATTGCCGCCGAACGGCGGTGCGACTATCGTGCGGGTTCGCGCAGCCCAAGCGGCGAGTCCTGCCGCCTTGTTTCCCTCAGGAGAATTCCATGTCGTGCCGTATCCGCAACTTCGCCTTGGCAGCGTGCGCGGCCGCCGCACTTGCCGCCACGGCGCCAGTCGCCCTTGGCCAGACCACGCTGCGCGTCGTAAAGCATTCCGACCTCAAGATCGTCGACCCGATCTGGACCACGGCGTACATCACGCGCGATCACGGCTACATGATCTACGACACGCTGTTCGCGACCGATGCCAATGGCCAGATCAAGCCGCAGATGATAGACAAATACGAGCTTTCCGCGGACAAGCTCACGTGGACGATGACGCTGCGCGACGGACTGCTTTGGCATGACGGCACGCCGGTCACCGCGGAAGACTGCGTCGCGTCGATAAGGCGCTGGGCGGCCAGGGACGCGATGGGCCAGAAGTTGATGACGTTCGTGAAGGACACGCCGGTCGTCGATGCGAAGACGTTCAGGATCGTGCTGAATGCGCCGACCGGGCTCGTGCTCACGGGGCTGGGCAAGCCGTCGTCCAACGTGCCATTCATGATGCCGAAGCGCGTCGCGGCGACCCCGCCGGGTGATCAGATCTCCGACTACATCGGTTCGGGTCCGTTCGTATTCAAGAAGGACGAATGGAAGCCGGGCGACAAATCGGTCTACGTGAAATGGGAGAAATACAAACCGCGCGCGGAGCCCGTCTCGGGCCTGGCCGGCGGCAAGGTCGCGAAGGTCGATCGCGTCGAATGGAAGCAGATGGCCGATCAGCAGACCGCCGTGAATGCGCTGATCGCCGGTGAAATCGACTTCATCGAACAGCCGTCGCACGACCTGCTGCCGATCCTGCGCAAGGATCCGAACATCAAGCTCGTCGACTGGAATCCGCTCGGCAACCAGTATGCGTTCCGCTTCAATTCGACGGCCAAGCCATTCGACAACGTGAATGTGCGCCGGGCCGTGGTTCTGGCGCTGAACCAGGAGGATTTCCTGCAGGCGGTGATCGGCGACAAGCAGTATTACAGGACCTGCAAGGCGCTGTTCGTGTGCGGCACGCCGCTCGCATCGGACAAGGGCATGGAAGGGCTCATCGAATCCAACTTTGCAAAGTCGCAGGCGCTGCTGAAGGAAGCCGGCTACGACGGTACGCCGATCGTGCTGCTGCATTCAACAGACCTGGCCGTCCTGACCAACCTCGCGCCTGTAGCAAAGCAGCTGCTGGAAAAGGGCGGCTTCAAGGTCGACATGCAGGACATGGACTGGCAAAGCGTCGTTGCGCGCCGCGTGAAGAAGGACCCGCCGGCGCAGGGTGGCTGGCACGCGATGCTGACGTCGTGGGTGTCGGCGGACATCCTCAATCCGGTGTCCACCGCATTCCTCAACGCGAGCTGCGACAAGGCGCCGTTTGGCTGGCCGTGCGACGCGGAAATGGAAAAACTGCGCGACGACTTCGCGCGCGAAACGGACCCGGCCAGGCAGAAGTCGATCGCCGAGGCCGTGCAGGTGCGCTGGACGCAATATCCGACGCACGTCCATCTGGGACAGTGGTACCAGCCAGGCGCCGCGCGCAAGAACATCGACGGCATCGTCGTGGCGCCCGCATCCGTGTTCTGGAACGTCAGCAAGACGGGCAAGTAGACACCTGCCTGGCAGGTCGCCGCTGATGCTCGCGTACATCGGCAAGCGCCTGCTGGCGACGATCCCCGTCATGGCGGTCGTCGCGGTGTTCGTCTTCGCGATGCTGCGGATGACTCCGGGCGATCCGGCGGCGATCCTTGCGGGCGCATCGGCAACGACCCAGGACGTCGTCGACATTCGCGCGAAACTGGGTCTCGACCAGCCGATTCTCACGCAGTTCGTCGCCTGGATTGGCAGCATGCTGACCGGCGATTTCGGCGAATCGTTCTTCTTCAAGAAGCAGGTCGCCGAACTCGTCGCCGACCGCATTGAACCCACGCTCATGCTCAGTCTTACGACGATGGTCCTCTCCATCCTGGTCGCCGTGCCTCTGGGTGTTCTCGCCGCATACAGGCAGGGCACTTGGATCGACCGCATCGTGATGGGTTTGGCGGTGCTTGGCTTCTCGGTGCCTGTGTTCGTGATCGGCTACGTGCTGATCTATGTTTTCGCGATCGAATTGGCATGGCTGCCCGTGCAGGGATACCAGCCGCTGTCCGAAGGAGTCTGGGGATGCCTGCAGCGGCTGGTGCTGCCGAGCATCACGCTGTCCGTCATCTACATCGCGTTGATCGCGCGCATCACGCGCACCAGCGTGCTCGAAGTGCTGGGCGAGGACTACATCCGCACCGCTCGGGCCAAGGGGCTGACCAATGTCGTCGTCCTGATGCGCCACGCTCTGCGCAATGCGGCTGTCCCCATCGTCACGGTGATCGGAATCGGGATTGCGCTGCTCATCGGCGGCGTGGTCGTCACCGAAAGCGTGTTCAACATTCCCGGGCTGGGCCGCCTCACCGTGGATGCGGTACTGGCGCGCGACTATCCGACGATACAGGCGGTGATCTTGCTGTTTTCGTTCGTGTACGTGCTGGTCAATCTCGTCGTGGACCTGCTCTACACGGTCCTCGATCCGCGGATACGGTATTGAGCGCGACCACCGCCGCTCTCGACGTATCGGCCGGGCCATTCAGTGGTACGTTGCGCCGCCTGCGCCGGAATCCGACCGTCGCGATCGGCGTCGCGATTCTGGCGCTGATCTTCCTGATGGGACTGGCCGCTCCAGTGCTCACGCCGATCGATCCCGCGCAGATCAATCCGACGTACAGAAACAAGAAGCCCGGCGCGGAAGAAATCGTTCGCCGCGACGACGGCACGAAAACCACGGTAACGCACTGGATGGGCACCGATTCGCTCGGCCGCGACGTTTATAGCCGGGTCGTCCACGGCGCACGGGCGTCGCTGCTCGTGGGCGCCGCCGTCGCGTTGATCAGCGTCTCCATCGGTCTCATCATCGGATTGGTCGGCGGTTACATTCGTTGGCTGGACGCCATCGTCATGCGCGTCATGGACGGGCTGATGGCCATACCGGCGATTCTGCTCGCGATCGCAGTCGTGTCACTGTCGAAGGCTGGGCTGGTCGCGGTCATCGTCGCGATCGTCATTCCGGAAATCCCGCGGGTTGTCCGCCTGGTGCGCTCGGTCGTGCTGTCGATCCGCGAAGAGCCCTACGTCGAGGCCGCCATCGCACTCGGCACGCGCACTCCGCTGCTGCTCGTCCGGCATGTGCTGCCCAACACCATCGCGCCGCTGATCGTGCAGGCTACCTACATCGCTGCATCCGCGATCCTGATCGAGGCGATCCTGTCGTTCCTGGGCGTGGGCATTCCGCCGGAAACGCCGACGTGGGGCAACATCATGGCGGAAGGTCGCACGCTGTTCCGCATCTTTCCACACAACATCCTCTATCCCGGCGTCTTCCTCGCATTGACGGTGCTCGCTGTGAACATGCTGGGAGACGGCCTGCGCGATACGCTCGACCCGCGGATGCGGAGGCAATTGTGAGTGCAGCGGTACTCGACATCCGCAACCTCACCGTCGCACTCCCGTCCGGCGCCGATCGCGCGCATGCGGTAGAGGGCGTCGGCTTGACCGTGGAACGCGGCGAAATCGTATGCCTCGTCGGCGAATCGGGTTCGGGCAAGAGCGTCATCGCGCACGCAATCATGGGACTGCTGCCGAGGGGTCTCGTGGCCACCGGCGGCGAAATTCTACTCACCGGCGAGAATCTGCTGACCGCCGACGAATCCCGGCTGCGCGAACTGCGTTGCACGCGGATGTCGATGATCTTCCAGGAACCCATGACCGCGCTGAATCCGGTCATGCGCTGCGGCGACCAGATCGACGAAGTGCTCGCGACGCACACCAAGATGCAGGCACGGACGCGCCGCGAAAAGGTTCTCGATATCGTGCAGGCGGTGCAGCTGCCCGACCCGGAGCGGATGATCGCGTCGTTTCCGCACCAGCTTTCCGGCGGGCAACGGCAGCGCATCATGATCGCGATGGCGCTGGTGCTGGAGCCCGCACTGTTGATCGCCGACGAACCGACGACGGCGCTCGACGTGACCACGCAGGCGCAGATCCTGGCGCTGATCCGCGATCTGCAGCGCGCGCACGGCACGGGCGTGCTGTTCATCACGCACGATTTCGGCGTCGTGGCCGAGATCGCCGATCGGGTCGCCGTACTGCGCGGCGGGAAGTTGGTGGAAGTCGGGCGAACGCGCGACCTGCTCGGCGCGCCGAAGCACGACTACACGCGGATGCTGATCGCCTCGGTGCCGAGTCTCGTCCCCAGGCATCGCAACGTGGTCACGGCGCCCGTCGTGCTTGCCACCGACGACCTGTCCAAGACCTATGTTCAGCGCGCCTGGTTCGGGCGCCCGAAGCACGCCGTCGCTGCCGCGGCCGATGTGACGCTGGAAATCCGGCGGGGTGAGACGCTCGGGATTGTCGGCGAATCGGGATCGGGCAAGTCGACGGTCGCGCGCTGCATCGCCCGCCTGATCGAGCCTTCGGGCGGTCGCATCGTGATCGGCGACACCGATTTCGCGAAGATCTCGCGGACGCAGTTGCGGGCGTTGCGGCGCCGCGTGCAGATCGTGTTCCAGGATCCGTACCGCTCGCTCAATCCGCGCCGGACGGTGGGCCAGGCCATCGTGGAGGGGCCGATGAACTACGGCGCATCCGGAAGTGAGGCCGGGATGCGTGCGCGCAGGCTGATGGAGCTGGTCAGGCTGGATCCGCAGTCGCTGGACCGGTTTCCGCACCAGTTTTCGGGAGGCCAGCGGCAGCGCATCTGCATTGCCCGCGCGCTGGCGATGGAGCCGGACCTGCTGATCGCCGACGAGGCCGTCTCGGCACTCGACGTCTCCGTTCAGGCGCAGGTGCTGGCCTTGCTGGACGAGATCCGGCAACGGCTGAATCTCGCGATGCTCTTCATCACCCATGATCTGCGCGTCGCGGCGCAGGTGTGCGATCGCGTGGCGGTGATGTCCGGGGGACGCGTCGTCGAATACGGAACGGTGAACGACGTGTTCGCCAATCCGCAAAACGACTACACCAAAGCGCTGCTTGCGGCGGCGCCGGGTCGGGCCTGGGAGTTCGTGCAAGGAGTGGCGCGGCCGGTGTCGAACTAGGGCCGCGGCCCGACATCCACGTACCGCCACTGCTGGTTCACGAACGTATTCAGTTTGTAACCCCGGACCCACGGCTGCACTAGCACGTTCTGGTACTGATAGTCGGTCAGTATCCATGGAGCAAAGTTGAAGATCAGGTCGTTCATCTGATCGAAGAGCGCCGTGCGTTCCGGGCTGTCGGGCAAATTGCGGGACTTCTCGTACAGCGCATCGAACGCCGGCAGACGCATCCGCGCATCGTTCGACGTGCCGATATTGGTGCTGACGAAATAGGTATAGTTGTCGATGCCCTCGGGGATGCCGCTCGTCCATCCCAGCCCCCACATCATCAGCTGGCCCGCCTCGGACATCTTGTTCAGCTCGGGCCACTTGTTCTTGAGGAACGTGACCCGGAGCCCAAGCGCATCCATGTTGCGCTTCCACAACTCGTCGCTGGTGCGCGCCGCGGTGTCGGTCGTCGACGCGAGGACCAGCGTCAGCGGCTTTCCGTCCGGCAGTTCGCGATAGCCGTCGCCGTCGCGGTCCCTGTACGCGAATCGGTCGAGCAGGGCTCGCGCTGTTGCGGGATCGTAGTCATAGGGTGCGACATATTTCGGGTCGTGCCCGTATAGAGACGGCGGAATCGGCTGGTTCGCGGGTATCGCCTGGCCGTCCTTCAGCCGCGCGATGGCAGTCTTGCGGTCGTATCCCATGCTGATCGCGCGGCGCAAGGCGATCTTCTCCGGCGTATATCCACCTACCAAAGGGTCGTCGAGATTGAAGAAAAAGAACGAAATCGACGGCGTTATCTCGCGGTGGAGGACGATGCCCCGCTTTGCGTATGCGGACTTGAGCACTGTGCCGCCGAGCACGTTGGAGGAGAGTGACTGCGGCACCGTCACGTAGTCGAGCTTGCCGGTATCGAAGGAGAGCAGGCGAGGCTGCGCTTCCTCGATGATGCTGACGTCGACGTTGCCGACCAGTGGAAGCCTGCGGCCAACGAGGCCTTTCGCGATTGCCGTATCGGCCGGCGAGCTGCCGGGCCCCGGCGCCGGGAACAGGACTTCGCGGTAGTCCGGATTGGCCTCGAGAAGAATGCGCTGCCCGCGCGTCCAGCTCTTGAGACGGTAGGCCCCCGTTCCCACCGGGTTTTCCATGACACGGTTGGAGTCGTCCTTGTAGGCTTCCACGACTTCGCGCGCGACGGCAGCCATCTGGCTGGTCACAAGCCACCATACAAAGCTGTAATTCGGCCGCTTGAACTGTATCCGCAGCGTGTATCGGTCAATCGCCTGCAGTCCCTCGATCCTGGCGTCGTAGTCGAGCACACCGCTTTTTCGCGCAGCGGGAAGGACGTCGTCGAGTCCGACCAGGTTGCCCTCGAAAACGTAGACCCAGTACGACCGGACCTTCGGATCGAAGATGCGCTTGATGCTGTAGACGTAGTCGTCGGCGGTCAGTTCGCGGCGCGTGCCCTTGAAGGCCGGATCCGCCGCAAAATAGATTCCCGGTTTGACCTTGATCGTATAGGTGCGTCCCTCGTTGCTCATCTCCGGAAGTGCGACGGCCGTGTTGGGCACCATACGCACGGGCCGCGCGAAATAGTCGTAGACATACAATGGATCGAAGATGGCGCCGATCACAGCGAATGAATAGGTGTCGGAGGCCGCTTGCGGATCGAATCCGGTCTCGGCCACCGGAAACGCGACGCGCAGAGTCTTGCCCATGTCGGCGGATTGCGCGGGCGACATGCCGCCGGCAAGGCAGGCAAGCGTGAACGCAGTTACAAGCGTCAGGCGCAAAGGCATTGCCGGTTCCGGAACCTGTCCCGACTGGACTTGAAGTCTCGACTTATACTTCTCCGCGGATCCATCGCGCAAGCGGTCGGGACGGGTGCCGCGCCAGAACGCGTACACTTGTCAATTCCCAGCCGGCGAACCTGCCCCAAGATCGGGACCCTGGTTCGCCAGCGGCCACACACCTCGCGGCAGGCCGATGCCTGCCCGTTCATGGAAGGATGACCATTGATGCGAATGTACGGCATCACCAACTGCGATACGATCAAGACCGCGCGCGCGTGGCTGTCGGAGCACGGCATCGCCTATCGTTTCGTCGATCTCAAGAAGACGCCGCCGCTGCGCGAGCAGCTTACCGGATGGTGTGCGGAGGCGGGCTGGCAGACGCTGCTCAACCGTCGCGGTACGACCTGGAAAAAACTGCCGCCGGAAAAGCAGGCCGCGGTGACGGATGCCCCGGCCGCGATCGCCATGATGCTCGAAAACCCGACGGCGATACGTCGGCCGGTGATGGAAACCGATCAGGGGCTCATCGTCGGCTTCGACCGCGAGGAGTGGGAGCGCGCGTTTCCCGATCGTTAGCAGTCCGGCAACCGAGGGAAACGCACGGCAATCGAGGTTAGCCGAGGAAGCGCGCGAGCCGCGCGACGCCGTCGGCCAACCGCGCCGGGCTCGAGGCAAAGCACCAGCGGACAAAGCCCTCGCCTTCGGGTCCGAAGGCGCTGCCCGGGGCGAGTCCGAGGTGCGCCTCGCGCACGAGACGCTTGCAGAACGAAAGACTGTCGGTCACGCCCTCCACGCGGAAGAACGCGTACATCGCACCTGCCGGGGGAGCGACGGCAATCTGTGGTAACTGGGCCAGCGCCAATACCAGGAAATCGCGCGCTGCGGAGTAGCGCTCGAGCGTGTGACGGATCGTCGGTTCACCGCCCGTGATCGCCACCACACCGGCGCGTTGCACGAAGACCGGCGAGCACGACGTGTTGTATTCGATCAATTTGCCAAGGTCCGGCATCAGCGCCACCGGAGCGACGATCCAGCCCAGCCGCCAGCCCGTCATGAGCCATGACTTCGAGAAGCTGTTGGTGCTGACCACGCGGTCTTCGGGCACGGCAATATCCAGGAATGACGGCGCGCACAACTCGCCGTCAAAGACGAGGCGCTCGTACACATCGTCGGCGACGATCCATATCCCACGCCGGCGGCAGTGCGCGAGGATCGCCTGCTGGTCCGCGCGCGAGATGGTCCATCCGGTCGGATTGTTGGGCGAGTTGATCATCACTACGCGTGTGTCGGGCGTGAGCGCCGCGAGCAGGCGGTCGAGGTCCAGCGTCCAGCCGGTTGCGGTGAACGCGAGCGGCACACAGACGACGTTCGCCGACAGGATCTTTGGAATTTCGACCAGGTTCGGCCACAGCGGCGTGACGACGACGACGCGATCGCCGGGCGAGACCAGCGCTTCCACCGTCAGCATCAGTGCCGACATGCCGGACGCGGTGACGGCGACATGGTCGGCGGAAGTCGGCCGATGCAGCCTCGATATGTACCCGCCAATGGCTTCCCGCAACTCGGGGATGCCGAAATTCTGCGAATAGAAAGTCTCGCCGCGCGCAAGCGACTGCGCGGCAGCCTCGCAAATGAATGCCGGCGTCACTTCGTCCGGCTCGCCGAACCAGAAGGGCAGAACACCGGATTGACCCAGGCCGGCGTTGGCGACTTCGCGGATCTGCGAGGCCATCAGCGCGCGCACGGCGGGGCGCGCAGACGGGTCGGTGCCGGGAATGGAATCGTTCATCAGCGAAGGTTAAGGCGTGACTGGTTGCCCGGCTCACGTACCGCGACAGGATTGGTTCCTCGCGGACTGCATTTATACTACGAAGTTCGAGAGGGGGTACTTCATGGCCATCGTCTGGAGCGTCGTCGGAATCTTTATCTGCGGTGGCTTGGGCGGGTTTGCCGCATGGGCGCTCGTCACGGGGATGGGCTGGGTCGGGACGCCGGGTGCCATCGCAGCGGCCATCATCGGCATGGTGGTCGCCGTCGCCTTGTGGACCGGGATCACCACACTGTTGCGGGCGCTGGGCTGGATTCGAACATAGCGAAACCTTTGGATCGTGGTGCTGGATATGCTTGCGGTCAACGAACTCGCCAGCCGCTTGATTGCTGCTTACGACGGTGCCCGCACCGTCGCGCCGATCACGAATGAGTCCGCGGACTTCGATGTTGCCGCAGCCTACGATGTCCTGTTCGAGATCGAACGCCGCCGCCTCGCGCAAGGCTGGATGCCCGCCGGCCGCAAGATCGGATTCACGAACCGCTCGATATGGCCGCGCTACGGCGTATACGAGCCGATGTGGGCGCATATTTGGACGCACACGGTGCACCACGCGCGCGATGGTCAGGCAACGCTCGCGCTCGATGGCTACGTGCAGCCGCGCATCGAGCCCGAAGTCGTGTTCCGGCTGCGCGGGCCCGTTCCGATCACGGACGATGCGGAGGAAATCCTGCGCCACGTCGAGTGGATTGCCGCCGGTTTCGAGATCGTGCAAAGTCACTTCCCGGACTGGAAATTCAAGGCCCCGGATTGCACCGCAGCATTCGGGCTGCACGGCGCGCTGATTGTGGGTACCCCCGTGCCGGTCAATCCTGCCAATGGCCCCGCACTTGCGGCTGCGCTTCCGAGCTTTGCGCTGACGTTGCGCAACGGCGACGCAATGGTCGATCGCGGCATCGGCGGTCATGTGCTGGACAGCCCTGCGCTGGCGCTCGTGCATCTCGCGCGGGTGATCGCGGGACAGCCGCAATTCAAACCGCTCGCGGCGGGAGAAATCATCACGACCGGCACAATCACGGACGCCTGGCCGGTCGCCCGCGGCGAAACCTGGTCGAGCGACTATGGAGCATTGGGACTTCGGGGACTTCGGCTGCGTTTCCTGTAGCCGGCGGAAGTGAGCCGCTCGCCCTGCTCAGCGCCGCAATGTATTATTGATCATTGGCTGGCCGGGGCTGCGCGGCACGGCAAATTCATGGAGGTATTCTCGGAATGAAAACTGCCTTCCTATTGTCCGTAACGCTGCTCCTCGCCTCGTGCACTTGGACGACCAATCGAAATTTGCTGCCGGACGATCCGGACGACAAGGCCATCCACACCGGCAGTCATATCCCGGTCAAGGAAAATAGCGGCAGCAAGGCGACCACCGCCGGCGATGCGGACGCCATGATGCGGTCGCAAAGGGCCCTTGGTGGCGCGGCCGGGACCAGCCGGTGAATCGGGTCACGCGGTCCTCGCGACGACGACATACCGCAACCGCCCGCCCGAATTTATTGCGTCCAATGAGCAACACGTAACCTAGGGCAGCGCCGCGAACCGGCGCGATGGCAAAGGCGCCGTCGGCTCCGGGGCGATGCCAGCGGCGAATCGTGATGGACTACTTGGGTTTGGCCTTGCCGGTAACGGGGCCAATGATTCCCAGCTGGTCGATGAGGAATGCGTAGATATCGGCCTGCTCGTCGATTCTCGTCGCCAGCGCGGTGCCGATGCCGTGCCCGGCGTTGGCCTCCGTGCGCAGCAGGACCGGATTCATCGAGGATGTAGCCGCCTGCAGTCGCGCAGCCATCTTGCGTGACTGGTAGGGCGCCACGCGGCCGTCGCTGGCGCCGGTGGTAAACAGCACGGCCGGATAGGAGACGCCATCCTTGACTCGCGGCAACGGCGAATAGTCGTTGAGCGCCTTGAACTGGGCTGGATCCTTGACGGAGCCGAACTCCGTGGTATTGAACTCGCCGTTCGGCTGCGTTTCCACACGCAGCATGTCATAAATCCCGACCTGGCCCACCACCGCTCTCATCGCCTGCGGGTGCTGCGTGAGTGCGGCGCCCATCGTCAGGCCGCCGTTGCTGCCGCCCATGATCGCCAGGCGGGCAGCACTCGTGTACCGGAATTCGGTCAGGTACCGCATGCCGGCGTTGAAATCGTCGAACACGTTCTGTTTGCGGGTGAGGTTGCCCGCCACATGCCACGGTTCCCCGTATTCGCCGCCGCCACGAATGTTGACAACCGCGAAGACGCCACCGTAGTCGAGCCAGAGCCGGTTCATGGGGCTGAAATAGGGCGGCATGCTGATGCCGTAGCCGCCGTAGGCATACAGCAGCACCGGATTGCGCCCATTACGGTTCATGCCCTTGCGATACAGGATGTTGATCGGAATCTTGGTGCCATCCCTGGAAATCGCGACGTCGCGCACCACGGTTGCATCGGCGAAGTTGAACGACGGCTTGCTGGTCAATTGCGTCGGCACCAGTTTGTCCCGCGCCGCATCGTAGCGAAACCAGGTCGGCGGCGACAGATAGCTCATCGTGTGCACCATGACATCGTCGCCGGTCAACGGAACGCCGATGCTGATGTCGGAAATCGGTTCGGCCGGGATGTCGCCCAAGCGCTTTCCGTCCAGGCCGAACATGCGTGCGGCGGACGGACCCCCGTCGCGGTATTTGACGTAGAGGCGCGATTTCGTCGCAGTGACGCTCTCTGCGACATTGCTCGCTTCGGGAACGACGACGGTGGCGTTGGCGAGCAACGGACGATCCAGCGGAATCGCAATGATTCGGCCTAGCGGCGCATCCTTGACAGTCATCGCGTACAGCCGGCCGTCTTCGCCGAACGCCATCTGCTTGACTCCTTCGGTGAATCCGGCGATTTGCGTCCATTGCCCGGCAGAATCGCGCACGTGGAAGGCGACCTCGCCGCCATCGCCGTTGCGCACTTTGGCGAGCAGGTGATTGCCGTCGCGGCTGCCTTGCAGCGCGATTTCGGCGATGCGCGGGAAGTCACGGCCGATGACGTAACGATCCGCGCTGGTCGGCGTTCCAAGCTGGTGGAACCACACTGTCTGGTAGAACTGCCGGTCGGCCGGCGCGCGTTCGCCTTCCTGCGGATAGCGCGTGTAGTAGAAGCCGCTGTTGTCCGGCGCCCACTCGGCGCTGCCGCCCGCCGTTGGGTTCATCACGCCCGGAATCACGTCGGGCAGGCGCTTTCGCGTTGTCACGTCGTAGACATGCGCGGTGCCCACTTCGCTGCCGTTGGTCGAAAGCGACACGACGACGCGTTTGCCGTCAAAGGAGGCCCTGTAGAAATCGATCGTCGTGCGGCCCTTGGCGTCCAGAACGTTTGGATCGAGGACAACCGTTTCCTTTGCGATGTCGCCGTCGGGAGGCAACATGACGAGCATCGGCTGGTTTGCCGGCGGTGCCACCTTCATCGCGAAGAGACGCTGGCGGAACTGGAAAGCGAATCGATTGACGGTCTTCGAGCGCAGCAGGTCGCCGACGCGCCTGGCGATTTCGGGGCGCTGCGCAATCCCGTCCAGGAAGGCGCGCGTGAGCTTGTTCTGCGCGTCGACCCACGCCTTCACGTCCGGCGCGTTGTCGTCCTCGAGCCAGCGATAGTCATCGGTGACCGCGATACCGTGATACGTATCGACAACCGGTTTGCGGGCAGTCGGAGGGTAGGTCATGTCTACGGCCTCGGCGCAATGCGCGGCAAGGACGATCGCGCAGGCAACGGTGATTCCGGAAGAGGGAAGACGCATGAATTTCGCGGGTAACGATGATGCAAATGGCGAAAATGGCGAAGCGGCATTGTACCTGCGCCCGGACGCGCGAGGGACCTGCCGAACCGCGGGACTTATCGGGGATAATGCAAAGCGTTTCCCGACCTGGCCGCTTCCATGACGCCCGCCTCAATATCATCGCTGCTGCAGCACCCTGCGCTGGTGAGCGCATTCCTGCTGACCTGTTCGAATCTGTTCATGACCGTCGCCTGGTATGGACACCTCAAGCATCTGCAGGCATCCCCCTGGTGGGCCGCGGCGCTGATTTCCTGGGGCATCGCACTCTTCGAATACCTGCTGCAGGTGCCGGGCAACCGCATCGGCTTCACCGTGATGTCGCTGGCGCAGCTCAAGATCATGCAGGAAGTAATCACGCTCGCGGTGTTTGTGCCGTTCGCAGTGCTCTACATGGACCAGCCGATCAAGCTCGACTTCCTGTGGGCGGGGCTGTGCCTGATGGGCGCCGTCTACTTCATCTTCCGCAATTGATCGCAGGACGCGCGTGACGTTTCTTCGCATCTACTTCCCGTTCGCAGCGGGCTACCTGCTTTCCTACCTGTTCCGCACCGTCAACGCGGTCATTTCTCCGGAACTGCAGCGCGACGTGGCGCTCGATCCGGCGTCGCTGGGGCTCCTGACCAGCGCCTATTTCCTCGCGTTCGGCGCGGCGCAAATCCCCGTCGGCATGCTGCTCGACCGCTATGGTCCGCGCCGAGTCGAACCCGTGCTGCTGACCATCGCGGCAGCCGGCGCGCTGCTGTTCGCGCACGCGGAGTCGCTGTCCGCGCTCGCGTTCGCGCGCGCGGTGATCGGGCTCGGCGTGTGCGCTTGCCTGATGGCGCCGCTGAAGGCGTTCGCGGCGTGGTATCCACCGGAGCGGCAGGGTTCGCTGGGCGGCTGGGTGATGGTCGCCGGCGGCCTGGGCGCGCTGGCCGCGACGACGCCGCTGGAGCACGCGTTGCGGGTCACCGGCTGGCGGACCATCTTCGTCGCTCTCGCCGTGACGACGCTCGCCGTCGCGCTGTTCATCGCCTGGCGGGTTCCGGATATTGCCAGACCAGAACATGCCACCGGCCTCCGCGCGCAGTGGGCGGGCGTGCGCCGCGTGTTCCGTCATCCCCGCTTCTGGTGGATCGCACCGCTCGGCGCCTTCTGCATGGGCTCGTTCTTCGCGATCCAGGGCCTGTGGGCGGTGCCGTGGCTGATGGAGGTCGAAGGGCAGACCCGACCCGGCGCGGCGCGGCATCTGTTGTGGATGGGTGTCGCGATCCTGCTGGGTTTTCTTGCGCTGGGCTTGTTCGGGACGCGGCTCGCGCAGCGCGGCGTGCATGCGCGCCATATTTTCGCCGTGGGTTTCGGGCTGGCAGTGCTCGCGCTGGCCGCGATCTTCCTGCGGCTGCCGGGCGGCTTATGGTGGTGGGCTCTCTACGGGCTGGGAGCGTCGGTCAACGTGCTGGCGTTTGCGGTACTGAACGAAGGCTTCGGCCGCGAACTGGCCGGCCGCTCGAACACGGCGCTCAATCTCATGATGTTCGGCGGCAGCTTCCTGGCGCAATGGGGCATCGGCATCGTCGCGGAGGCGGCGCGCCGCGGATTCGGACTCGATCAGGCGGGCAGTCTGCGCATGGCCTTCGGCCTCGTGCTTTTGGGCAACGTCGTCACTTATGCGTGGTTCGCGCGTGGCTGGCGGCGATACGCGTCATCGGTTCTGGCGGTACGGGCGGCCTGATGCACCTGCACATCCTCGGCATCTGCGGCACGTTCATGGGGGGCCTTGCCGCGATCGCGAAGAGTGCCGGACATACCGTGAGCGGCTGCGACGCGAACGTCTATCCGCCGATGTCGACACAGTTGTCCGCGCTCGGGATCGGGCTGACCGAGGGTTGGGATCCCGCGCAGCTTGCGGGCGCCGCGAAGGGTGCCGACGTCTTTGTCATCGGCAACGTGGTTTCGCGCGGCAATCCGCTGATGGAGGCCATCCTCAATGCGGGCTTTCCGTACGTTTCCGGCCCGCAGTGGCTGTTCGAGAACGTACTGCACGACAGATGGGTATTGGCAGTCGCCGGCACGCATGGCAAGACGTCCACGTCGGCGATGCTCGCGTGGATTCTGGAGCATGCAGGACTCTCGCCGGGATTTCTGATCGGCGGCGTGCCGGTCGATTTTCCGGTCTCGGCGCGTCTCACCGACAGCGCGTTCTTCGTGATCGAGGCCGACGAATACGACACGGCGTTTTTCGACAAGCGGTCGAAGTTCGTCCATTACCGGCCGCGCACCGCGGTCCTCAACAATCTGGAATACGATCACGCCGACATCTTTCCGGACTTGGCCGCGATCGAAACGCAATTTCACCACCTCGTCCGGATGATTCCCGGCAACGGCCGCATCATCGCCAACGGCGGCGAGGCCAGCCTCGCGCGCGTCCTCGCGCGCGGCTGCTGGAGCGAGGTCGAGCGTTTCGGGCTCGCGGAAGTGGCGGGTACCGGCCCGGACTGGACGATTGCGGTCGACGGCACGATCCTGTTGGGCGGTGCGGCGCAAGGGACGCTGACCTTCGGTGAAGCAGGCAGGCACAGCCAGATGAACGCACTGGCCGCGCTTGCCGCGGCGAGGCACGCGGGCGTCCCCGTGGCGCACGGACTGGCGGCGCTGGCGGCATTCCGCGGCGTGAAACGTCGGCTGGAACTGCGCGGCATCGAGCGGGGCGTCGCCGTGCATGACGACTTCGCCCACCATCCGACGGCCATTGCGACCACGCTCGACGGCTTGCGCCGCAAAGTGGGCAAGGCGCGGATATTCGTGGTTCTCGAACCGCGATCGAACACGATGAAGATGGGCGCGATCAAGGACGCGCTGCCGGGCAGCCTCGGTGCGGCCGATCGCGTGTTCTGCTACGCCGCGAACCTGGGCTGGGATGTGGCCGGGACCATGGCACCGCTGGGCGCCAAGGCAACGGTGCACAGCGACCTGACCGCGCTGGTACAGGCGGTCGTGGCGGAGTCCGGGCCCGGCGATCACATCCTGGTCATGAGCAACGGCGGATTCGGCGGCGTGCACGAAAAGCTGCTGGCGAAACTTGCGTCCGGATGACGCACGCAACGCTGGTCTATCTGCACGGCTTCAACTCGTCGCCGAAAACGGTGAAGGGCCGCAAGCTTGCCGCTGCCGCCGCAGTGCTGGCTCAACCGCCGCGCGTCCACATCCCGACGCTGCACCACCGCCCCGCAACGGCGATGCGCGAAGTGTGCGCATGGGTCGACGCGAACGTTGCGGACGGCGCCGGGCTGACCTTGGTCGGCAGCTCGCTCGGCGGGTATTACGCCACGTGGCTGGCCGAAAAGTATGATGCGCGCGCGGTGGTGATCAATCCTGCAGTACGACCGGCGACCTCGCTCGCCGCGCACATCGGGCCGCAGCGCAATCTGCACACCGGCGAGGCATGGGAATTGACCCCCATGCATTTCGCCGAGCTCGATGCGTTGTCGGTCGCGCGCCTCACGCGCATGGAGCGGTATTTTCTCCTGATGCGTTCCGGAGACGAATTGCTGGACTGGCGCGATGCGGTAGCGCGTTATGCCGGTGCCTGGCAGTATGTCCTGGGTGGTGGCGACCACGGGTGGGAAGGCATCGACGACGAAATCCGGTCCATCCTGCGCTTCGCTGGCGTCGTGGCGAGCTCCTGACCACATTGCCTTGTGCAGAGGCTCCCTAGAACGTCTTGAACACCGTGACGTCGAATTCGGCCTCGACCCTGGGACCACCGGCCGCGACGTCGTCGATTGCCAGCTTGCCGGCAAGGTGCCCCGGGTCGTTGGCGCGGGCGGAAAACGCATCGGGCATGACGGCCCCCGAGTACTGGACCTTCTGCCCGTTCAGCGCGATCCAGTAGTCGAGGCGCGGGCTGACGTCGAAGTCCACCGTCATTCCTTCGGTCACATTGCCGTCGACACAGGAGACCGTCTTGCATGCCTGTATCGCCGCGCCGATGTCGTTGGCCGACAGGATCAGGCGCCTGATGGTCTTGGCCGGATCCCGCTCGTAGGGACCCTTCACCAGCCACGCATACTTGAATGCCACCGTGCGGCCCTTGTAGGCCAGTGTTCCGCTGGCGTCGTTTCCCGCGGCAAGGACGAAATTCGCCGGCATGAATGCGGCCATCAGCACGAAAATGGATGCCGTCAACCCGAAAATTCTGGACATGATCACGCTCTCCTTCCATATCGATGAGTTGATCGTGCGGTGACGGCCATGGGCGAGGGGACACCGATGAGTGTACGGGTTCGATTCTGCGCTTCGCCGGATTCGATTCATAGTGCGTCCGCACTCGCACTCGCGCTTGGCGGCAGGGCAGGCGTAGGATTGCGTCCACGACATGCAATGACTGTCCCCGCGCGGGGCGGTGGCCGATGTTCAAACAAGGAGAGGGCAATTGAAACCTGATTGGAGTGGCGTCTTTCCGGCGGTGACGACGCAGTTTCGCGAAGATCTCTCGCTCGACATCGACGCCACTGCGCGCGTCATGGAAGGCCTGATCCGCGACGGCGTGTCGGGCCTCATCGTCTGCGGAACGGTCGGCGAGAACTGTTCGCTCACCAGGGACGAGAAGATCGCGGTCATGGAAACTGGCAGGGCGGTCGCGCGCGGTCGCGTCCCGGTCTTGAGCGGCATTGCCGAGTTCACGTCGGCCTTCGCGATCGACATGGCCAAGGAAGCCGCTCGCATTGGCCTTGATGGCGTGATGGTGATGCCGGCGCTGGTCTATTCGTCGAAACCGCACGAGACCGCGGCGCATTTTCGCAGCGTGGCCAGCGCAACCGATCTGCCGGTGATGGTCTACAACAATCCGCCGATCTACAAGAATGACGTCACGCCGGAAATCCTGGCCTCGCTGGCCGACTGCGAGACGATCGTCTGTTTCAAGGAATCCTCCGGCGACACCCGGCGCTTCACCGACCTCCGCAATCTGGTGGGCGATCGCTTCGTGCTGTTCGCCGGCCTCGACGACGTCGTGGTGGAGAGCATCATGGTCGGCGCGGTGGGCTGGGTATCCGGCCTGTCGAACGCATTCCCGCGCGAAGGCGAGACGCTGTTCCGGCTTGCGCGCGCGGGCCGGTACGCCGAGGCGATGAGCCTCTACCGGTGGTTCATGCCTCTGCTGCACCTCGACGCCCGTCCGGACCTCGTCCAGTGCATAAAGTTGTGCGAGCACATCATGGGACGAGGCACCGATCGCACTCGCCCGCCGCGACTCGCTCTCGACGTGAAGGAAAAGGCCGAAATAGAAACGATGATGAAGCGCGCGCTGGCCACACGGCCCAAATTGCCGGAGGTCGGTCTCGAGCGGGCGGCGTGACGGGGAAGACGCGCGACACCGTCGGACCTCCTAGACCTGCTCCCGCCTTAGGGCAAGCAGCCGTTCGAACACCTTGTCGCTGCTGCGCAGGCCATTGTGCTCGAACTCGTTGGTCAGCCAGACCTTGAGGCCGGCGATTGCTGCGGCGGTCTGCTCGGACAATGCCCGCGGCACGTACATGTCTTCGGCGTAGATCGCCGCGGCGCCGGGTACCGTGTTGCGCGCGAGTTGCGCCGGATCGTACAACGCCGGCCAGCGCTCTTCGCGGGCGAGCAGTTCGGCGACGTCGCGCAACGGGCGCAAGCCCGGATAGTCGTCGAACATCCATGGATAGATCATCTCGCCGGTGAACGACGGCGGCCGGCCGGGGGCCCAGTCCATGTCCGGGAATTCACCACGCACGCGTTCTGCGGACCAGCGTGAGGCGGCGCCCTGCGTGTAGCACATCTCGTGCAGGACCGCGAAGATGGGATTGGTCTCGAAGGACTGTGAATCTTCGAGCGTGCGGAGAAAGGGCAGGCTCAATTCGTCGCCGCTGGCGCCTGTGCAGAAGGCGCTTTCGAGCAGGTAGTGGAGATTTTCCATGCCGTCATCCATCCCTAGCATGAAGCCGACCTGCTGGAAGCGGCGTACGGTGAGTCGTCCGCCGGTCGGCAATGCGACATCGTGCCGGTGCAGGTGCTCCATGATGCGGCTGGACAGTGGCTGGTCAGCCGGATAGCGCGCAAAGAAATTGCGCGTCTTGCGCTGAACCTCGGGGTAGGTATGCCGGTAGTAGTCGTCGGCGCTTCCCGCAAGCGGTGGCAGGCCGCCGGCGATGAAGACTTCGCGCAGGCCGTGCGGGCGGGCGGACAGGTAATGCACGGCGCAGAATCCGCCGTAACTCTGGCCGAGTACGCTCCACGGTTCATCGGCGCCGACCAATTGCCGGCGGATCAATTCGGCGTCCTGCACGATGCTGTCCGCGCGGAAATGCTTCAGATAGTCGGCCTGTGCCTGCGCATTGCCGCGGCGGCCAAGCGTTTGCGGCAGTACGACGCTGCTGCGTCCGTTGCCGCGCGAATCGAGCAGCAGCACGTGGTAATCGTCTAGCGCGCGCTTGAGCCAGCCCGTCTTGGCGAGTGGCCGAGGCCCCGGATATCCGGGACCGCCTTGCAGGAATACAAGCCACGGCCTGACCGCGTTCGGGCTCTCGCTGTTTCGCACTGCCCGCGCGAAAATCGACAGCGACTCTCCGGATGGCCGCCCATGATCGAGCGGCACCATGAATTCGTGGTCGGTCAGCTCCATGCCGTGATGGCGAAAGGCGGCGAGCGTACGAAATGTCGTCATCTTCTTTCCTTGAAATTTACCAGCCCTGCGGACCCAAACCGTTGCGGACGAAAG
Source organism: uncultured beta proteobacterium (assembly GCA_963829415.1). Taxonomy (GTDB): domain Bacteria; phylum Pseudomonadota; class Gammaproteobacteria; order Burkholderiales; family Casimicrobiaceae; genus VBCG01. Next base: position 1,373,794 of record CAWHII010000001.1, read on the forward strand.
GGTGCCAAATCAAGCGGCGGTGGTCGCCCCGCCAAGATGTCGGCGACGAGTCGCGCCGTCGCGGCGGCCTGCGTCAGCCCCAGGTGTCCGTGGCCGAATGCGTAGACCACGCGCGCATCCGCGGCCGCGCTGCCTATCGCGGGCAACGAGTCGGGCAACGAGGGCCGAAAGCCCATCCACTCGCTGCCGCCTTCGGTGCGCAATCCGGGCATGAACCGCTTGGCCTTCGCGAGCAGCGTGGCCGCGCGCGCGAAGTTGGGTGGTGCATCGAGTCCGGCGAATTCCACGGCGCCGCCCACGCGCACACCGCAGGAGAGTGGCGTGACGACGAAGCCGTGGCCGCCGAAGGTGAGCTGGCGCTTGAGATCGAAGGCGCCCACCGGCAGCGTGGTGTTGTAGCCGCGCTCGGTCTCGAGCGGAATGCGCTCATTGAGCGTGCGCGCGAGGCGGTGCGACCACGCACCGGCGGCGACCACCACGTGGCGTGCGCCGAGCGACTGCCCGTCCTGCAAATGCACCGCGACGCGGTCGGTGCCGGGCGCGAGCGCTGCCGCGTCCGCGCGTCGGATACGGCCGCCCCGCTGCTCGAAATGGCGAGCCAGTGCTTCGGTCACCAGCAGCGGGTCGCTGACGGTCATCCAGCCGGGCACGAAGGTTGCCGCCACCAGCGCGGGGCTCAGGCCCGGCTGAAGCTCGGCGATGGCCTGTGGGCCGTGCAGATGCATGAACGCGATGCCGTGATCGGCACGGGCCCGCCATCCGGCCTGCGAAGCCATCAACTCTCCCTCGCTTTCGTAAAGATGCAGTACGCCGTCGCCGCGCAGCATGTGGCCGGCACCTGCTTCGGCGAGCAGCAAGGGTGTCTCGGCAGCGGACAGGTCCATCATCGCGGCCTGCGCCGCAGTGCTGGCGCGCACGCGGTCGCGCTGACTTGCGCGCCAGAAGCGAAACAGCCACGGCGCAATGCGCGGCAGGTAGTCGGGACGAATCGCCAGCGGGCCCAGCGGGTCCAGCAGCCATTTGGGCGCTTTGCGCAGGATGCCAGGAGAGGCGAGCGGCAGAATGTCCGAGAATGCCAGCGCGCCGGCGTTGCCCCGGCTGGCCTGCGCCGCCACGCATTCGCGGTCGATCAGGAGCACCGACCGTCCTTCCTGCTGCAGGCGCAGCGCAATCGCCACGCCCACGATGCCGGCGCCGATCACCAGGACATCACACGATTTTTCCGTGGCCGGCAGCGCTTGCAGCGGCGAATCGGGCGCGTTCATGCTGCGCCGGCAAATGGCGCAGGCTCGTCTGCCCATTCATGCGGACACCCAGCCACGTGCCCTCTACACCAGTCCCCACGCGAACGAATCCGCGGGATCGAAGATCAGATTCGCGTCGAGCGTGACGAACGCGCGTCCGTGGATGAATGGCAGCACGGCGTTCGCGGGCACTTCGGCAAGCGCCGCGGCCGGACGCGCGTAGTGACCGGTGAAGACGCTGCCGATCACGCTCTCCTGGCGCCAGGGCTTGCCCGGCGCGAGCTTGCCGTCGGCAGCGAGGCAGGCGAGTTTGGCGCTGGTACCCGTGCCGCATGGCGAGCGGTCATAGGCTCCGCCCGGGCAAAGCACGAAGTTGCGCGAATCGTTTTGCGAATTCGCCGCCGGTCCGACGAGTTCGATGTGATCTATCTCGGCCCCGCCAAGTCCGGTCACACGTTGTTGCGACAGCGCGTCGCGCACGCGCAATGCAAACGCAGTCAGGTCCCCGACCCGACCCGCTTCGAGCGGAAGGCCATGATCGCTGCACAGGAAGAACCAGTTGCCGCCCCACGCCACGTCGCCATGCACGGCGCCGTGACCGGGGACGTCCACACACACCTGCGCCGCGTGGCGCCAGGACGGCACGTTGGCCACCGTCACCGTGCCGTCGGCATGCAAGGTGGTGGTGACAGTACCGACCACGGTCTCGATCCGATGATCGCCAGGCTGCACGCGACCGAGGTGCGCGAGTGTCGCAACCAGGCCGATCGTGCCATGTCCGCACATGCCGATATAACCGACGTTGTTGAAGAAGATCACGCCGCAGGTATTGGCGGCGTCGACCGGCGTGCACAGCAGCGCGCCCACCAGCACGTCCGAGCCGCGCGGCTCGTTGACGATGGCACGGCGCCACGCGTCGTGCGAGTCGTGGAAGCGTTGCCGGCGCTGCGCCATGTCGCCATGCCCCAGGTCGGGGCCGCCACTGACGACGACGCGCGTGGGCTCGCCGCCGGTGTGGGAGTCGATGATTCGCGTGGGCACGGCGGGAAGCGGCGTCATGTCAGCAGTGGGCACAGGCGGCAACGTGAATGAGCAGCGAGGATGAAACGGTACCGGAAGCTCCGGAGGGTCAAGCGCAAGCGTACATCGCCGCGGCCACTATTTCTTCTCGAACGGAAAAATCACCTTCCAGTCCCGCTTCATGTCCACGACGGTCCATCCCTTTGCCTCCGCCTCGTCGAGCGCCTTGTCGAGTTTCCCGATGCTCGACTGACGGTCGTAGGCCCATTCGCGAACCGCGTCCGTGTGATGGACCAGTCCCATGAAACGCGCGCCGCCGCCGGCCGCAGTCCATTGCAGCATCTGCAAGTCACCGTCGGAATTGCCGAATGCGAAAATGGGACGTCGGCCGATGTGCTGGTTGATGCCCACCGGCTTGCCGGGGCCGTCGTCGATGAAGTTCAGTTCGGGCAGACGCATCAGCACCGGCTTGCCAACTTGCATTTCAAACTTGATCTTGCCGCTGCTGCCGATGACCTGCTCCGGCGGAATGCCGTAGACTTTCTCCGTCCACGGCCGCATGAACTCGATGCCGCCGCCGGACACGATGAAGGTCTTGAAGCTGTTCGCGCGCAGATACGCTCCCAGTTCGAGCATCGGCTGATAGACCATCGCCGTGTAAGGCTGGTTGAATCTCGGATGCCTGGCCGTCGCGATCCAGTCGCTCACCATCGTCTCGTACTCGGCGGTCGTCATCCCGGTGCTCGTCGCCGCGAACATTTCGAGTAGCGCCTTGTCGCCGCCTGAAAGGGCGCTCTTGAGATCTCCCTTCAACACGGAGGCGAACGGCTCGGTAGTCTTCCATTCGGGGTGCTGTGGGGCAAGCACCTTTACGCGGTCGAGAATGAAGAACAACTGAAAGTACATCGGCTGCTCGGCCCACAGCGTGCCGTCATTGTCGAACGTGGCGATGCGCTCGGAAACCGGAACGAATTCCGGCGATCCTTGCGTTGTAGCCCGCGTCACGAAGCCGACGATGGATTGCTTGACCTTGCCGTCGCTCCACGATGGCAGCGGATCGGGTTGGACGGTCGCGCATCCACCTGCGAACAACAACACCCACAGGCCGAGGAAATACGCATAACGCAACTGCGGAAAGGGGTGAGGTGATTGCATCCTGGAATTCCTCGTCGATTACATGGAATGCATTTTCGCGTCAAACTAGTTCGTTTCGACGGCCACCAGCAGCCGCTTCACGAACTCGTCCATGGCCTTTGGGTCGATCCAGCGGACCACCGCCACCAGGTCGTGCACCTGATCCACGTAGATCATGTTCGTGCCGTTGCCGATGTGGGCAAACGCGCTGGCCGGTGCGCTCGGCAGGTATTTCCGGTCGGTATTGAGAAACCAGTTCATGAAGCCGTACGTCGGTCGCGCGGCGGTCGGCGTGCGCGCCCAGTCGACCCATTGTTGCGAAAGAATCTGCCGATCTTTCCACTTGCCCTGGCGCAGAGTGAGGTAACCGAAGCGCGCCATGTCATAGGCGTGAATGAACATGCCCCCGCCCCAATGCCCGCCGCCGGTCGTCGACTGGACCGCAATTCCATCGAGGACGATCCACGAATTCTCGTAGCCGTACCAGCGCCAGGTGTTGGAGGCATCGATGGGATCCATTACGTTCTCTTTGAGTACCTGCGGCAGCGGGCGGCGCCAGACGCTGAGCGCGGCGAGCGCCAGCACGTTGACGCGCGTGTCATTGTATTGGTACGTCGTGCCGGGTTTGTCGCGCTGCCGCGTGGTCCATTCGCCGGGCTTGTCGCTAGGCCGGTCGGCCCAATCGGGCTTGCCCCAGAGCGTGCCTTCCCAGTCGCTGGTCTGCCGCAGCAGGTGGTCCCAGGTGATGGTCCGGTTGTGCGCGGTCTCGAATGGATACAGAAAATCCGCCGTGCCGAGGCTGTCGGACTTGTTGCCGGTCGGGACCGAGGCATAGACCTGAATCGGCGGAACATACTCGCGCACCGTGTCGTTGATGCTCCTGATCATGCCGCGATCGACGGCAATGCCTACCACGCTCGACAGGAAGCTCTTGGTCACGCTGTGCGCCATGTCCACACGCAGCGGGTCGCCCCATTCGGCGACAACGTAGCCCTTGTGCACGATGATGCCGGTTGGCTCGCCACGGTCCTTGATCGGGCCGATGGCATAGCCGAAAGGCTCTCGGCCGAAGGTCAGGTAGTGATTGAGCTTCAGATCGCGTGGCGCGCTGGTCTCGCCGGCAACGGCGAAGTCGATCGCATCCTTCAGCAACGAGGCGCTGATGCCCGCCTCGGCCGGGGTTCTGTGTTGCCACACTGTGCCGGGGTAGTAGGCGCGGGTGGTACTGGTTTGTGCCGATGCCGGCAGCGGTGCGAGCATGACTGCGAGCAGCAGCGGAAGCGCGGCAGGGCGGCGAACGATCACGATTGCGAGCCTCCGGACTTCAACGTTGGAAAAGCGCGAGGCCTGGAAATTCGACCCCGTGCAGAACGGGCGGGTCAGGTTATCACGGGTCGACATCGATCGCGCGCAACCGCCGAATCGAGCATTGCGAGCCCGGGTTTCGACTCCGCTCAACTCGCAGCGGCACTGTGTCGCGGACTGACGATTGTCACGCGGCAGGCGTAGGATCGCAACCATGACATCGCCCATTCACATCGAGCGGTCCGCGCTGCGCGCTGCGTCCCCGGCGACCGCGGCGCATATAAGCCGCGAAAACGCATTCGGTGCGCGCAACTACGATCCGTTGCCCGTAGTCCTGGCGCGAGGCGCCGGTGCGTGGCTGACCGACGTCGACGGCAGGCGCTATCTGGACCTCATGAGCGCCTACTCTGCCGTGAGTTTCGGTCACGCGCATCCCAAAATCGTCGCGGCATTGATCGCGCAGGCGCAGCAACTCGCGGTCACATCGCGCGCGTTTCACAACGACCGGCTGCCCGCACTGCTCGAGCGGCTGGCGCAAATGTCCGGCCTCGACCGGGCATTGCCGTCCAACGGCGGCGCAGAGGCGGTCGAAACGGCGTTGAAGGCGGCACGCAAATGGGGCCACCGCGTCAAGAACATTCCGGCCGATCAGGCGGAGATCGTGGTGTGCGCAAGCAATTTCCACGGGCGTTCGATTGCGATCGTCGGCTTCTCGTCAGAGCCGCAATACCGTGATGGGTTCGGCCCGTTTCCACCGGGATTCGTTACGATTCCCTTTGGCGATGCCGCGGCACTCGCCGCTGCGATCTCGCCGAATACCGCGGCATTCCTCGTGGAGCCGATCCAAGGCGAAGGCGGCATCATCGTGCCGCCCCAGGGCTATCTCGCCGAATGCGCGCGCATCTGCCGTCAACGTAACGTCCTGCTGATCTGCGATGAAATCCAGACGGGGCTTGGCCGCACCGGCTATCCGCTTGCGTGCCAGCACGACGGTGTGCGGCCCGACGGCGTGATTCTCGGGAAAGCGCTGGGCGGAGGACTGCTGCCGGTATCGGCATTCGTCGCGACGCACGACGTGATGCGGGTCTTCACTCCGGGCGATCACGGCAGCACGTTTGGCGGCAACCCACTGGCGGCGGCCGTGGCAATGGCGGCGCTCGATGTGCTGGAAGAAGAACAGCTGTGCGACCGTTCGCGGCAACTTGGCGCGTGGTTGATGGCCGAGCTTTCGGCGCTGTCGAGCCCGCTGATCCGGGAGGTGCGCGGACGCGGGCTCTACATCGGCATCGAAATCGACCCGCGACTGCCCGCACGGAAGGTCGTGGACCGCTTGCTCGCGCGAGGCATTCTTTCGAAGGATACGCACGGGACGGTGGTGCGCATCGCGCCGCCGCTGAACGCAGCCCAGGAAGATCTGGCCTGGGCGGTCGGAGAATTGCGCGTTGTGTTGCGCGAACTCGAGCGCGACGCGGCGCAAACCCGGTAGTCCTGCCCGGGCCCTTCCGTTGCCCGATGCCCTGCACTACCATGCGCGATGGTCCTGCGCGGGCCAATTGCCCGACACTGTCCAATTTCCAAGGAGCCGTTTCATGTTGATTTCCCTGACGCGCCATTGCGTTGTAATTGCTGCGGCCATGCTCGCCGCGTTCTGCCTGCCCGCGGCGGCGCAGGAAAAGGACGAGCTGTGGGACATAACGATGAAGATGGAAATGGCCGGAATGCCGATGTCGATGCCCGCGCGCACATCGCGGGTGTGTGTCGAAAAAGGCGCGAAGGATGACAGCTACATTCCGCAGCAGAGCGAGTGCAAGAACGTCGAATCCAGGCGCACCGGAAACAAGTACACGTTCAAGATGGTCTGCGACGGCAAGAACAAGATGACAAGCACCGGAGAAATTACCTTCGGCGACGGCACCTACGACGGTGTGATGAATATGACCGGGACGATGGAGGGGCAGCCGATGAACATGGTGCAGACCTACTCGGGCAAACGCGTCGGCAATTGCACGGCTCCGCCAAAGCCGAAGTAGCCCTGCCCGACCCGTAGCACGGGCCGATCGTGGCGGAACACCGGTCGCTCGTCGCGGCCGGCGTATACTTTTCGCATGAATGAGCCTGCTTCCGCGGAGCAACTCGTCGTCGCGATCAGTTCGCGCGCGCTGTTCGATTTCGAGGAGGAAAACAGGGTCTTCGAGACCGCCGACGATCGTGAATACATGCGACTGCAGCTGGAGCGCCTCGACTCGCCGGCAAAGCCCGGCGTCGCCTATCCGCTCGTGCGCAAGCTCGAGGCGTTCAACGCCGACGGCGTGCAGCGGGTCCAAGTCGCGATTCTCTCGCGCAACGATCCGGTGTCGGGCCTGCGCGTGTTCCGCTCCGTGAAGGGCGCGGCGCTCGGCATCGAGCGTGGCGTGTTCACGCGCGGTCGTGCGCCGTTTTCCTATCTTCGTCCGCTGAAGGCAAATCTGTTTCTCTCCGCCAATGCAGAAGACGTCCGTGGTGCGCTCAATGCGGGCTTTCCCGCGGCGATGGTCTACACACACTCGCAAGTGACCGACTCGCACCCGGACGAAGTGCGCATCGCCTTCGACGGCGACGCCGTGCTGTTCGCCGACGAGGCGGAGCGTGTCTTTCGTGAGCAGGGCCTCGACGCTTTCCAGAAGCACGAAGCGGACCACGCGTCGCGGCCGCTGCCGCCGGGACCGTTCAAGCCGCTGCTGGAAGCGTTGCATCGCCTGCAGCGCGTCGACCAGGGATCAGTGAAGATGCGGCTGCGCACGGCGCTCGTGACCGCGCGCAGCACACCAGCGCACGAGCGTGCGATCCGGACGCTGATGGACTGGAACGTGAACGTCGACGAGGCGATGTTCCTGGGCGGCGGCGAGAAGGGGCCGTTCCTGCGCGAATTCGAGCCGGATTTCTTCTTCGACGACCAGACGCGGCACGTCGAGTCGGCGGCGCAGCACGTGCCATCCGGCCATGTGCCGCACGGCGTGGCCAACGAAGGGAAGCCCGAGAGCAAGCAATGACTGCTTCCGCCAATCCCTTTGCGCTGGCCGATTGGCGGCGGAGTGTGACGGCGGAATACGCCGCGGTGCGCGCAGGCGTCGCCGACCTGGAAGGCTCGGCGATGCGCTTTCGCGCCGCGCGCGACAGGCTCTTCCTCGAGCATCCGGAAAGTCCGATAGCCGCGGATCGCCGGCGCGATTGGCGCGGCATCGATTGGTATCCCTACGCGCCGGCGTGGCGGCTGAAGGGCGTCATCGAGGTCGCGGCGAAGTGGGAAACGTTCGATATTCCGCTTGCGGCCGACGGCATCCTGCGCTGCACGCGCGCCGGGCAGGTGCGCTTTGCCGTGGGCGGCCTGCCGGCCTGCCTTGCCGTCTATTGGCTCGAAGGCTACGGCGGAGGCATCTGGCTGCCGTTTACGGACGCGACCAGCGGCGCCGAAACCTATGGCGGCGGCCGCTATCTGTACGACACGATCAAGGGCGCCGATTTGGGCGTCGGCGCGCGCGAAATGCTGCTCGATTTCAACTTCGCGTACAACCCATCCTGCGTCTACGACAATCATTGGTCATGCCCGCTGTCGCCGCCCGAGAACCGTTTGCCGTTCGCGGTTCCCGCAGGTGAACGCGTCCCGCGCGGATAGGCTGCCGGTCACTCTGCTCAGTTGCCTGCCAGCCGCCCGAAGAACGGATATTGCGGATCGTTGTATCCGGGCGTGGACGGATGGCCTGGGCGCACGAGCGAATCCACCAGCGCCTCGTCGTCGTCGGTCCATCGCGTGCCGATCGCGCCGGTGTAGTCATTCCATTGCTCCAGCGTCCGCGGACCGGCGATGACGCTCGTCACGATCTGGTTGGCCCAGGTCCATGCCATGGCGAATTGCGTGGGCGTCCGCCCGGTTTTCTTCGCGTGCTCCGCCAGCTTTTGCGCGATGACGAACGACTCCTCGCGGAATTCCGTTTCCATCATCCGCGCGTCGCCACGCGCTCCGCGTGAGCCTTCCGGCGGCTTGGCGCCCGGCGAATATTTTCCGGTCAGCACGCCGCGTGCCAGCGGTGAATATGTCGCGACACCGATGCCGTAGTGATCGCAGGCCGGCAGGATCTCGACCTCGGGCATCCGGTTCAACAGGTTGTAATAGGGCTGGCAGACCACCGGCAGCGATACGCCCTGCGCTTCGCATTCGCTCACCACTTCGGCAATGCGCCACCCTCGGTAGTTCGACACGCCGAAATAGCGGATCTTGCCGGCGCGGATCAGGTCGCCGAGGGCGCCGACAGTTTCGGCGATCGGCGTGTCGGGATCGTCGCGGTGGAGGTAGTAGATGTCGATGTAATCCGTGGCGAGACGCCCGAGGCTGTCGTCGCAACCGCGCATTACCCAGCGCCGCGACAGGCCGCCGTCGTGCGGCTTCGCAGTCATCACATTGGCGACCTTGGTCGCGAGAATCCAGCGAGGGCGATTTGCCTTGATCGCCTGGCCGACGATCTTCTCCGACGCGCCCTTGTTGTAGTTGTCGGCCGTATCGATGAAGTTGATGCCGGTGTCGAAGGCAGCGTCGACGATGTTCTGTGCCGCCGCGGCATCGGTGCGGTCGCCGAACATCATCGTGCCGAGGCAGATAGGTGAAACTTCCAGTCCGCTGTTGCCCAATCGCCGGTATTCCATTGCTTTTCTCCATTCTCAATGAGCCGTCGACTATGCAGGAACGAAGCGTTTCCCGCAATCCGCCACGCGCTCCTTGTATAATCCGCGCGCAGTCAGTCCAACCCAATCGAAGGCGCTTACGCGCGCCTGCTCCCAATGAATGTCCTGTTCGAGGACGACGGCCACCTGAAGGCCGGGTCCGTTCTCGCCGATAATGACGCGTCGCTGCAGGTCGAGGCGGTGTCGGGCAAGCGGCTCAAGATCAAGGCAGGCGCGGTGCTGCTCCGCTTTGCGGCGCCTGCCGCCGCCACGATCATGGCCGACGGCCAGAGTCTCGCGGCGGAACTCGACCCCACCTTTCTGTGGGAGGCGATCGGCGACGGCGAATTCGGCTTCGAAGAACTCGCGCGCGAATACTACGGCGCGCATCCGACGCCCGCGCAGGCGACGGCAGTGGCCATGTTGCTGCACGCTTCGCCGATGTATTTCTACAGGAAGGGCAAGGGCCGCTACCGCAAGGCGCCGCCGGAGTCGTTGCGCGCCGCTCTTGCGTCGGTCGAACGCAAGCAGCGCGAAGCTTTGCTGATCGCGAAGTGGGTGGCCGAACTCGGCGCGCACCGCCTGCCCGCGGAATTCCAGCCGAAACTTTCCATGCTGTTGTACAAGCCGGACAAGAACGCGCTGGAGTGGAAAGCACTTGCGGCGGCATGCGACGCGGGCAGGACCAATCCGGTCGACCTTCTTGCCGCCTGCGGTGCGATTCCGTCGACGCACGACTACCACTTCAACCGCTTCTTGTCCGAAGCCTTTCCCAAAGGGGTGGCGTTCCCCGACTGGGGCACGTTGCCGGCTCCACCCGACCTGCCGCGCGCCGACGTGCGTGCCTTTTCCATCGACGACGCCACGACGACCGAAATCGACGATGCGTTTTCGGTGCGCGAACTCGCCAACGGCAACATCGAGATCGGCATTCACATCGCCTGCCCGGCGCTGGCTATCCCGCGCGGCAGCGCACTCGACGCGATCGCGCGCGAACGCCTGTCCACCGTCTACATGCCCGGACACAAGCTGACGATGCTGCCGGACGCCGCGGTAGCCGCGTTCACGCTCAGGCAGGGCACGTCGGCACCGGCGCTCTCGCTTTACGTCGAAACCGACCCGACGGGCGCGCCGGTGTCGCAGGAAACGCGGTTGAACCTCGTGCCGATCGTCGCGAACCTCAACCTGTCGACGCTCTCCGACGCGTTTGCGAATGCGTTGCCGGCATCGGGTGATCCGCCATGGACCCACGAAATGCGCGCGTTGTGGAAGCTGGCACAGCAACTGTCGGCACGTCGCGGCAAGGCCGATTTCAACCGCATCGATTACACGTTCGACGTGGATTGGGGCGCCGGCCCCGAGGGGCGCGTGACGATCGAGCCGCGCGAGCGCGGCAGTCCGCTGGACAAGCTGGTCGCGGAACTCATGATCCACGTCAATAGCACATGGGGGCAGACGCTTGCCGCAAAGGGCGCTGCGGGCCTGTACCGTGTGCAGTCCGGCGGCAAGGTGAAAATGAGCACGCGGCCTGGCGAGCATCAGGGCTTGGGGCTGACGCATTATCTGTGGTCGAGCTCGCCGCTGCGCCGCTACAGTGACCTGGTCAACCAGCGACAGCTGCTGGCAGTCGTCGCGGGAGAGGCGCCGCCTTACGGTGAAAACGACGCGGAACTCTTCGCGGCACTTGCGGATTTCGAAGTGACGTACAGCCAATACGCGGAATTCCAGGACCGCATGGAGCAGTATTGGTGCCTGCGCTGGCTGGTTCAGGAAAACATCACGGAAATGCCATCCTCGGTGATCCGCGACAATCTGGTCCGTTTTGATCGCCTGCCGTGGGTGCAGCGCCTGGCCGACCTGCCGCCGCAGCCGCCGGAAGCGGGGGTCCGCGTGGCGATTGCTCGCATCGACCTCCTCAACGCAACGTTGGAGTGTCGCTACGCCGGTACAGTCTGAAGATTATTTCCGCGGCGACGGCCGCCATGCCATGACATCAGCATGGTACTTGCTAGAATGGAGAACTTCGATTTTTGAGGAACGCCGGCTTTGCCGCGACGCGCTTCACCGCCGAAAACGCCTGTCCCGGCGCCGGTTCCGGACGAACCGCAGGCCGTGGCGGCCGTTCCTGCTCCCCGCCGTACCGCCGGGGAGGTCGCGGCAAGGAAAAGGGCGGCGGTACCCGGCGCCGCCAAACCGGCGGGCAAACCTGCGCCGATGACCGTCGTCGCGCCGATTCCGGCCGTCGACCCTGTACGCGCGCCGCCTTTGCGCCGCACGGCACGTATCGCCCCGGTGGGAGCACTGCCCCCCGCCCGTATTCCTCCAGAAGCACTCATTTCGCCGCGTCACGACAAGCTCCTGACCTATGCGCTAGTCGGTTCGTTGCTGGTTCATGCCGTTGTCCTGATGATTCATTTTTCGCCGTTCGACCTCACGAAACTGGCCGACAAGGGGCCGCCACTCGAGGTGGCGCTGGTCAACGCCAAGTCGGCGGCGAAGCCGACCAAGGCGGACATCCTGGCGCAGGCGAACCTGGACGGTGGAGGCAATACCGACGCAGACCGGCGCGCGAAGACCCCGCTGCCGGTGCTGCCCTTGAACAATCCCGAACAGCAGGTGGCCGTCGCCACGCAGAAGGTGGAAACGCTCGAGCAGCAGACGCGGGAACTGATGACGCAACTGCGCTCGGCTCCCATCGCCGCGGTCCAGCAAAAACCGGTTGATGCCGCCGAGCCGACGGAACTGCCCACCGCGAACGATCTGATGCAGCGCACGCTCGAGGCAATGAAGCTCGAAGCGCAGGTCGCCAAGGACATGGAGACCTACCAGAAGCGGCCCAAGCGGCGCTTCGTCGGCGCGCGTGCGGAAGAATACCGGTTCGCCCGCTACGTCGAAGACTGGCGCCTCCGCATCGAACGTGTCGGCAACCTCAACTATCCGGCTGCCGCGCGCGAACAGCACCTGTACGGCAATCTGCTGCTCACGGTGTCGATAAAAAGCGACGGCAGCGTCGAAGGCGTCGAGGTCAACCGCAGCTCCGGCAACCGCATTCTCGACGCCGCGGCGGTAAAGATCGTCGAGATGTCGGCGCCGTTCGCGCCGTTCCCGCCCGACATCAAACGCGACACCGACATCCTCCACGTCACGCGCACGTGGATGTTTACGAAGGCGGATGAACTCGTCTCCCAGTAGCGCCGGAGAAAAAATCCAGGAGTCGACAGGGTGAGGAAGTAAACTCTCGCCTGCGTGCCATTCCGAACCCTGGCGCGACCATTTCTCCACGTTCCCACCTGTCTATCTTCATCGCCGACTTACACCCGTGGATAAGTACGCCGTCATCGGAAATCCGGTCGCCCACTCCAAGTCGCCGCAGATCCACGAGGCCTTTGCGCGCGCGACGGGGCAGACCCTGAGTTACGAAAGGCTCCTGGCGCCGCGCGATGGGTTCCTGGCCACGGTCGCGGCATTCGCGCTTTCCGGCGGAAAGGGGCTGAACGTCACGGTACCCTTCAAGCTCGAAGCGTTCGCGCTTGCCGTCACCCACAGTCCGCGGGCGAAGCTGTCGGGTGCGGTGAACACGTTGAAGCGACACGAAGACGGCTGGTTTGGCGACAATACCGACGGTCCCGGCGTCGTGCGCGATCTCACGCACAATCTGGGCATCGCGCTGACCGCGCGCAACATCCTCGTGCTCGGCGCCGGAGGCGCGTCGCGCGGCATCATGAGTTCGCTGCTGGCGGAACACCCGCGTTCGTTGACGATCAGCAATCGCACGTTTTCCAAGGCAGTGGCCATAGCGGAGCTGTTCTCGCCCCATGGACCCATGGTCGCCGTGCCGCCGGACGCGTTGGCCGCGCGCTCCTTCGACATCGTCATCAACGCGACCAGCGCCGGACTCGCCGACAAGGCACCGCCGCCCTGGCCTGCGGCAATCGTTGCCTCGGGTGCCTTCGCGTACGACATGATCTACGGCGATTCGCCGACGGCGTTTCTGACGTGGGCCAAGGCTCACGGTGCGGCGCGGAGCGCGGACGGCCTCGGCATGCTGATCGAGCAGGCCGCGGAAAGTTTCTTTATCTGGCGTGGCGTGCGGCCCGAGACGACGCCGATCTTTTCCCTGCTGCGCCCGCCTGGTCGAGGCTGATGGCGTCCGCAGCGCGAGGCAGGGGCATCGCGCGGTGGCTCCTCTGGTTCGCCGTTGCGCTGGCGGCCGCGATCGTCGTGCCGCAACTGTGGTTCGCCGCCCACATCTACTGGTGGCGCGATCACCCGGTTGGCGAAACCTCGTTCATGGCCTGGCGCATGGACGAGCTGCGCGCGAAGAACCCGAAGGCACTGCGGAAGTACACGTGGGTTGCCTATGACCGCATTGCCGGCAACCTGAAACGCGCGATGGTTGCAGCGGAAGACGCCAAGTTCGTCGACCACGAGGGCTTCGACTGGGACGGCATCCAGCTGGCGCTCGAGAAGAACCAGAAGAAGGGGCGCGTCGTCGCTGGCGGCTCGACGATCACGCAGCAGCTCGCCAAGAACCTGTTCCTGTCGCCCTCGCGCAGTTATTGGCGCAAGGGTGAAGAGGCGGTGATCACCGTGATGCTCGAAGCGATGCTCCCGAAACGGCGCATTCTCGAGATCTACCTCAATGTCATCGAATGGGGCGGCGGCGTGTTCGGCGCCGAGGAGGCGTCGCGGCACTACTTCGGCACGAACGCCGCGCAACTTTCGGCGGAACAGGCCGCGCGATTGGCGGCAATGGCACCCAACCCGCGGTTCTATGAGCGCAATCCGTCAGCGCCGGGTCTCAACCGGAAGATCGGCATCATCGTTGCGCGCATGCCGGGCGCAGATATTCCGTAGGCAATCAGCGGTTAGAATGCGGACCGACCCTGTGTAGCCAGTCCAGCGCCCGTTATCCGCACTGAATCCATGTCCGAGACCGACGAAGCGAAAGTAATCGAGCGCCCCGAGGCGCGCGAACGCGTGCAGGACGCGCTCGCCGAAATTACCGCGCTGCTGCGCCGCCACCGGCTGGTCGAGGGCCTGGTCCAGGAGCAGCTGGAGCACGCGCCGGCAGGAGACCACAAGGACCGCGGCGAGATCGTCGAGAGCCTCGTCACCAGGCAAAACCGGGCGCAGCTCACGCGCAAGCTCGACCGGCTGCACCCGGCCGACATCGCGTATGTCCTCGAGGCGCTGCCGCTCGACGAGCGCCTGTACATCTGGGACTTGGTTCGCGCCGCGCGTGACGGCGAGATCCTGCTCGAGGTTTCCGACGCGGTCCGCGAATCGCTGATCTCGACGATGGACACCGAGGAACTCGTCGCCGCAGCGGAAACGCTCGACGCCGAGGAAATCGCGGATCTGGCGCCCGACCTCCCGCAGGAGGTGATGGACGACGTGTTCTCCGGCCTGCCGCTGGAAGAGCGCGAGCAACTGCGCGCCGCGATGTCCTTCGATGACGACATGGTCGGCGCGCTGATGGACTTCGAGGACCTGCAGGTGCGTCCGGACGTGACGCTCGAAGTCGTGCTGCGCTATCTGCGTCGCTTCGATGAACTGCCGTCGCAGACCGACCAATTGTTCGTCGTCGATCGCGACGAGAAGCTGCTGGGCATCCTTCCCGTCAACCGATTGATCGTCAGCGAGCCCGATACGCTGGTGTCGGCAGTCATGCAGCCGCCCGTCGTGAAGCTGCTCCAGCACGAAAAGGCCGGCGATGCAGCCTCGGCGTTCGAACGCTACGACCTCGTGTCCGCGCCCGTTGTCGACACCAACGACAAGCTCGTCGGGCGCGTCACCGTCGACGAGATCCTCGACTTCGTGCGCGAGCGGGGCGAGGAGGAAATGCTGGCGCAGGCGGGCCTGCGCGAGGAGGAGGACGTGTTCGCGTCGGTGTGGAAATCGTTCCAGAACCGGTGGTCGTGGCTCGCGATCAATCTGGTCACCGCGTTCATCGCGTCGCGCGTCATCGGCGCATTCGAAGGCTCGATCGGGAAACTGGTCGCGCTCGCGGCTCTGATGCCGATCGTCGCGGGAATCGGCGGCAACTCCGGCAACCAGACCATCACGATGATCGTACGCGCGGTGGCGCTGGGCCAGGTGACGCGCGAACACGGGAGCAAGCTCTTCCGCAAGGAAATCATCGTCGCGGCGATCAACGGCATCGTCTGGGGTGGCGTGATGGGCGTCGTCGCAATGTTGTTGTACAAGGACGTCGCGCTCGGCCTCGTGATGGTGCTCGCGATGACGCTCAATTTGATGCTCGCAGCGCTGATGGGCGTGCTGATTCCGATGGCCATGCTGAAATTCGGCCGTGATCCTGCGGTAGGTTCCTCCGTGCTTATCACCGCGGTCACCGATTCCGGCGGCTTCTTCATCTTTCTCGGGCTGGCGACGCTGATTCTCATTCGCTGACCGCAGGGAATATAGTTCCAGCTGACCTGTTGGCTGGAGTTGTACGAACCATTCATTAGGGGAGATTCCGATGTTCCGCACGGTATTTTCAACGCTCGTTGCAGTTCTTCTGGCCACTTCCATCACCGCCACCGCGCAGCCCAGGCCGGCCCTAAAGGCAGCCGACGGCACGCTGACCAATGCCGCGGGGATGACGCTTTATGTCTTCGACAAGGACGCCGGCGGCAAGAGCGCCTGCACCGGGCCCTGCGTGGCCAATTGGCCGCCGTTGATGGTGGCCGGGGGCGGCGCGGCCTCGGGCGACTGGACGATCGTGGTCCGCGACGACGGCACCAAGCAATGGGCCTACAAGGGCAAGCCGTTGTACATGTGGTCCAAGGACGCGAAGCCGGGCGACAAGACCGGTGACGGCATCAACAGCGTCTGGCATGTGGCGAAGGACTGACGCAACGGCACCGATGGCGACGGGGCACCCGCCCCGCGCCTGACCGCCCTGACATGTCCGCCGTTGCCGATTCGCCGCTGCCGCAACCGGATCTGCTGGCTGCGATACCGCGCCTGCGCCGTTACGCACGGGTGCTGACCGGCGACATCAACCGTGCCGACGACCTGGTCCAGGACACGCTGGCGCGCGCATGGGAAAAGCGCCGGCTGTGGGCGGCAGGCAGCGATCTGCGCGCATGGCTGTTCACCATCATGCACAACGTCTTCATCAACCAGCGTGCGCTCGCGCGCCGCGACCAGCAGCAGGTATCGCTGGATGATGGCGGCGAAGGGGACGAGGCGTGGCAGATACCGGTACGTGCCGGGCAATACACGCGGGTCGAGCTGCTGGAGCTCGTGGAGCACGTGGGACGCCTGCCGGCGGACCAGCGCGAAGTGCTGTTGCTCGCGGCAGTCGAAGAGCTCAAGTACGACGAGATCGCGCAGGCACTCGCGATTCCCGTTGGCACGGTCATGTCGCGTCTGTCGCGCGCCCGCGCCAAGCTTCGCAGCGCATTTGCGGACGCGCCGGCCGGGTCCGCGACATTGAAAGTTGTCAAATGAGTTGTCAAATGAGTTGTCAAATGAGTAGTCAATTGAGTCGTGAAATGAGCGACCGAATGAGGATCGTGGGATGAACCCTTTGCCCGTGACCGACGCGGACCTGAACGCGTATGCGGATGGCCAGCTCGAGGCGTCGCGCGTGACCGCGGTCGAGGAAGCCATGGCTCGCGATCCGGCGCTGGCCGCCTGGATGGCGGATGCCAGGCGCCACAACACCGACTTGCGCGACGCGCTCGATCCTTGGCTGGCCGAGCCGATTCCCGAGCGGTTGCTTGCCGCGGCCGCAGGACCCGCGGTTGCGGCGCAGGGAACGGTCCGCCGCTGGCTCGCGCCTCTGGTTGCCGTGGCGGCCACGCTTCTGGTGGGAATCGGCGCGGGCTGGTTCGCGCGCGACTTCGATCTGGAGCGCGCAGGTACGCCGACCACCTTTACCCGTCAGGCCGCGCTGACCCATGCGCTGTACGCGGCCGATGCCAACCGACCGGTGGAAGTCTGGGCGCCCGAAGAAAAACGTCTGGTGACCTGGCTGTCCAAGCGACTCGGTTTCGCGGTCAATGCGCCCGACCTCAATAGCAATGGCTTTGCGCTGGTCGGCGGACGGCTGGTCGCCGGCCATCAGAATCCCACCGCGCTTTTCATGTACGAAAATAGCGACAAGCAGCGGCTGTCGCTGCAGGTGCGCAAACAGCCGGTGGACGGCGGCGAGGTCGCCTTTCGGTATGCCGTCGAAAACGGTGTGGGTGTCTTCTACTGGATCGAGGACAACTGCAGCTATGCACTGTCCGGTAACCTCGACCGCGCACAGCTTCTTGCAGTAGGTCGGGTGGTCTACGGCCAGCTGGCGGCACTGGAAGCGGCGCACAGCAAGTAGCCGGGTGACTGCGCGTTTCGCCCACGCGCATTGCGCCGGGCACTACGAACGGCATCGATTGCCGATGCCCCATAGCTGCGTTCCGGTTCGTCGCGAACCTGCGCAGGGCTGCGCGCGCCGCCGTGCGGTCGTTCATCGCCTCATGCTAAAATTCCCATGACCTTGCGATGGTCATTTCAATCGGGCAAGGGGGAAGGGCGATGAATTACAAGAAGATAATCGTAGCGCTGGGGGTGGTGTTGCTCTTGGTCGGCTGCACGTCGCGGCCGATCGTGAACGTCACGGACCAACCGGTCGTGGCGGCAGAGGGCAAGCAACTCACGGCGGACCAGGTCCGGAATGCAATCGTCAGCGCGGGCAACGCTTTGGGCTGGGTCATGACGCCCGTTTCGCCAGGGCAGGTCAGCGGTCGCCTGCTGCTGCGCGAACACGTCGCCGTCGTCGACGTCCGTTACACGGCAAAGACGTACAGCATCACGTACAAGGACAGCACGAACCTCAACTACCGTGACGGCCAGATCCACAAGAACTACAACGGATGGATAGAAAATCTCGATCGGGACATTCGCAACGAGCTGCTGCGCATGTGATATTCGCGGATCGGCGGCGGCGCGGCGCCGGTTCAGCTTCTGCCACCATTCACCGCGTGATGTCCACGGAATTTCCGGCCCATGGCAATGACTGAACTGGAACGGGAAATCGCCACGTCGATCGTGGAGGCACTATCCTTGGAATTCCCGGCCGAAGAATTCGACCCGGAGGCGCCGCTCTATGGCGACCATTACGGGCTCGATTCGATCGACATGCTCGAGATCGCAGTGGTCGTGTCCGCGCGCTATGGCGTCGAATTGCGCTCGGACGATGTCGCAAGCCGCAACGTCTTCGCCTCGCTTCGGGCCCTCGCAAGTCATGTCGCCCGACATCGGACCCAGTAGCGCCTCGCCGCCGGCAGGCGAGCGCGTATCGGATTCCGGCCGGCAACACGCCTCGCGACCCGGCGTGGTCACGGGGCTTTCGGTCGCGGCCGCCCTCGCCTATCCGTTTCTCGCGTTTTGGTTGCCCGCGCAGCGGCAGCCCGGGTTCGGCCTGCTACTCTTCCTGCCGCCCGTGTGCGTAAACCTGGGACTGGCCTGGTTCTTCGGCCGCACGCTGACATCCGGACGCGAAGCCCTGATCACGCGCTTCGCGCGCCTGGAACACGGTCAACCCGAGCCGCGCATAATGGCCTATACGCGTCGTCTAACGTGGGTGTGGGTGGCGTTCTTCCTGATCATGGCCGCGATTTCGGTTGCCTTGGCCGCATTCGGCGCCCGCGAGGCTTGGGTCTGGTTTACCGCCATAGGCAATTATCTGTGCGTGGCCGCGCTGTTCGCGATCGAGTACGGATATCGGCGCTGGCGATTTCCGCGCAAGGACCACGTGTCGCCGAGGCAGCAGCTGCTCATGCTGCGTGCGGCCTTTCGCAAGCAATGCCGATGAGCAACCGCTAGCCGACGGGAATGGCCGCCATGTTGCCCTTGTTGCGCGGCTTCGGGCCGGACCAGCCCATCGTTTTCGATCAAGGACGGCCGATCAGTGCGGCGGAGTTTTGCGGAATTGCGACTGCTGCGTCTGCCCGCTTGCCGGTGGCCAAGTTTGCCTTCAATCTCTGCGAAGGCCGTGCGGAATTTCTTCTGGCCAGCGCCGCGGCAATGCTTGCCGGACACACGCTGATACTGCCGCCGAACCGGCTGGCGCGCACGCTTGACGATTTGCGAGCCGTCTATCCCTGCAGCTACGGCCTTGTCGATTCGGGAGCGGCCACGCATGAATCCTCGCCCATGCCGATGTTTGCGCTGCGACCGGAGCTCGAAGCCGCGCTCGTAGTGGCGCCGCCGCGGACTTCGTGGCCGCCACCGACGATCTCCGCCGCGCATGCGATCGCCATCCTGTTCACGTCGGGCTCGACTGGTGCGCCTCAGCCGCACGGCAAATCCTGGGGCGAGATGTGCGCAGGCACGCAAACGCTGCTACGCTCTTTCGGCGCGCCGCCGGATGGCGCGGCCATCGTCGGCACGGTTCCGCCGCAGCACATGTTCGGATTCGAGACCACGGCGATGCTCGCACTGCAGTCGGGAACGCCGTTGCTCGATTCGCGGCCTGTCTATCCGGCCGATCTTGCGCATGCGGTCGAGGCGGCGGCGACGTGCGGGGTCACGGAAATCTGGCTGATGTCCACACCGCTGCAGCTCCGCGCTTTTCATCGCGAGCTGCGCGAACTGCCGCTCGTGCGGCGCATCATCACGGCCACGATGCCGCTCGACCGCGACCTGGCGCTGAGAGTCGAACGCGACTGGCACATTCCGGTCGAAGAAATTTTCGGTTGTACGGAGGGCGGCATCCTCGCTACGCGCCGTCCCGCGCAAACGGCCTATTTTTCACCTGCCGCTGGACTCGCGTTCACACGCTCGACTTCCGGAATGCCGCAGGTCGAAGGCGGGCATTTGCCGCAACCGCTGATGCTCTCCGACCGCTTGCTGCCCGAGTCCCCCGATTTTGCCGGGGCCGGCAGGTTCGAAGTGATCGGCCGCGACGAGGACATGATGAAGATCGCCGGCAAGCGCGCATCGCTGCAGACGCTGAACCGGGAACTTCTGGCGGTGCCGGGCGTGGAAGACGGCGCGTTGTTCCTTCCCACCGCGGACGCAACGCGGCTCGCCGCGATCGTCGTCGCGCCGGGGAGCACCCGGGATGCAGTCCGCATTGGCCTGGCCGGCAGGATCGATCCGGCGTTCATGCCGCGGCCTTTGATCCTGGTTTCGGCGTTGCCGCGCGTTGCGAACGGCAAGCTGCCGATCGCTGAATTGCGGGCGCTGCTGGCGGCGCATCGTGACGCTGCCGCAAGTGCCGGCGCGGAGGTTGTCGAATCGTTCGCGGCAAACGTCTTCGTTCCCATGAGCCACCCTGCTCTGCCGGGACATTTTCCCGGCCATCCGATTGTTCCCGGGGTCGTGCTGCTCGAGCTGGTGGAAGAACTGCTCGCGGACAACGGCTACCGCGTGCGCGAATGCCCGCAAGTCAAATTCCTCATGCCGATCGCTCCGTCGGTGCCTCTGGCCCTCCGCGTCGAAGTTTCGCGCCGTGTCTCGGCGCGGTTTGCGATCGACGTCGCAGGCAAGAACGCGGTCGTCGGAAAGTTCGTCTGCGAATCCGATCCGGTGCGCGCATGACCGCGCGGCCGGCCTGGCTCGCGCAACGGGAGCGAGGAAGCCGTCCGCTCATCTGGTTCATCGTCAAGGTGACGCTGTTGCTGGGGCGCGCCACGGGCCGCGCGCTCCTCTATCCCATCTGCGCCTACTTCCTGGTGTTCTCGGGCCGCGCCCGCCGCGCGTCGCGCGAGTACCTGTGCCGTGCGCTCGCGCGTCCTCCCGGTTGGCGGGACCTGTTTGCCCACTACCATTGTTTTGCACGGACGATACTCGACCGCGTTTTGCTGCTTTCCGGACAGGACGATCAGGTCGATTGCGACGTCGAAGGCGTCGAAGTCCTGCGTGGCGCATTGGCGCAAGGGCGGGGATGCCTGCTGTACGGCGCACATTTCGGCAGCTTCGACGTTCTGCGCACGTTGGGCTCCGCGGAAAGTCCTGTCGCGGTCAATGTGCTGATGCACGAGGACAACGCCGAAAAGTTGAATGGCGTGCTGGCCGCGCTCAATCGCGAGATGCCGCAGCAGATCATCCCGCTGGGACGTCCCGAAACGATGCTCAAGGTCGCGGAGGCCTTGTCCCGCAACGAGATCGTAGGGCTCCTGGCCGACCGCGTGGTCGCAGGCGACAAGCTGCGGCGCTGCACTTTCCTCGATGCCGCAGCGTCGTTTCCGGAAGGGCCGTTCATCCTGGCGTCGGTGCTCAAAGCGCCGGTCGTCCTCTTCTCCGCTGTGTACTGCGGCGGACGGCGCTATCGCGTCAGTTTCGAGCCATTTGGCGAGACGCAACCGGTGACGTCGGAGGGCCGCCACGAAGCAATGCAGGCGCAAGTCCAGCGCTACGCCGATTGGCTCGCACAAAGCTGCCGGGCGGCGCCGTACAACTGGTTCAACTTCTATGATTTCTGGTCGCATGCCGCACCGGCCTGAGTTTGCCTGGCGGGGCGTGCTGTCGCTCCTGCTTGCGCTGATGATGCAGCCGGTGGCGGCAAGCGTTTTCGACATGACCGAGCTGATGGCGTTGATGGGCCGGGTGGAGACGAGCAATGTTGCGTTCCAGGAAACCAAATATGTCTCGACGCTGACCGCGCCCATCGTGCGCCGGGGAACGTTGCGCTATGTCCGGCCGGATCGCCTGGAAATGCGCGTCGAGACGCCCTACTTCGAGCGCATGGACATCGTTGGCAACATGTTGACGATCGAATCGAAGCGCGGTTTGCGCCAGGTCGACCTTACGGGTGAGCCGGGGCCGGCCGCATGGGTGGCAGGCATTCGCGCGACACTTGCCGGAGACCGGCCGACGCTCGCCCGCCACTTTGCGTTCGAGCTCCGCGGGCAGGCCGCCCGCTGGACGCTTTCACTCATGCCGCTCGACCCGGCATTGTCCCTAGTCATCCAGCGCATCGTGATCGATGGCGAGCAGGCGCAAATGACGCGCATCGAAGTGGAAGAGCGCAAGGGCGACCGGACCGTTCTCATCATCGAGACCGGCGCGAGATGAATGGCGCGCGCATCTGGAGCTTGGCGGCCTGGCTGGTGCTGATGGCGGCG
The DNA here is from genome assembly GCA_963829415.1 of uncultured beta proteobacterium. Lineage (GTDB taxonomy): Bacteria > Pseudomonadota > Gammaproteobacteria > Burkholderiales > Casimicrobiaceae > VBCG01. The sequence goes on from CAWHII010000001.1 coordinate 1,396,259, forward strand.
GCCATGGCCTGGTTTGCCGCGGCCCTCAAGGTCGACAGTGATTTTTCGGCATTCCTCCCCGGCGGCCAGACCGAGACGCAGCGCATCTTCAACCGGGAAATGCGTGAAGGCGTGACCAGCCGTCTGCTCCTGATCGAACTCGCGCAAGACGCGCCGCTGCATCTCGCTGCGGCGAGCCGGGCAATCGCGCGTGCCCTGTCGACAAGTCCGGAGTTTCGCTACGTGGCCAATGGCGAAGGCACGATCGGCGGTCCCGAATTGGCACTGATCGAGAGCCATCGCTATCAATTGAGCGATCGCATCGATGCCGCGCATTTCGAAGCGGCCGCGCTGCGCGCTGCGCTGGAGGAGCGACTCGAGGGGCTGGCCGGAGGCGGCGGGGTGCTGGAGAAGCGCTGGCTGGCCAGCGATCCCACCGGCGAGACGCTGCACATTCTCGCGCAGCTTGCGCCGCCGCGGCAGCCCAGGCGCGTCGACGGCGTCTGGTTTACGCGCAATGGCGATGCCGCATTGCTGATTGCGCAAACGCAAGCGCCTGGTTGGGACGTCGAGGCCCAGCAGCGGGCGATTGCGGCGCTCGAACGCGCTTTTGCAGTGGCGCGGCAGGACGGCGCGGCACGGATGCGCTACTCGAGCCCTGGGGCCATGTCCGTCGCGAGCCGTTCGCTGATCGCGGCGGATGCGACGCGCCTGTCGGGGGTGTCGATCGTCCTGATCCTCGGCATCCTGCTCTGGGTCTATCGGTCGGTGCCCATTGTCCTGCTGTGCTTTCTTCCGGCCGCAACTGGATTGATCGCCGGCATTGCCGCCGTCAGCACGTGGTTCGGCACCGTGCAGGGCATCACGCTTGGTTTCGGTGCAACGTTACTGGGAGAGGCTGTCGATTACCCCAGCTTCCTGCTGACGCAGATGCGCGCCGACGAATCGGTAGCGGACGCGCGCACGCGGTTGGCGCCCACATTGCGCATGGCGATACTCACCACCGCGTGTGGTTCGCTGGCGCTGCTGTTCGCGGACTTCCCGGGCCTCGCGCAACTGGGCATGTTGACCATGGTGGGCATCCTGACCGCCGGCGCGATGACCTATTGGGTGCTGCCCCTGTGGATTCCGGCATCGAGGGTCCGCGTTCCGATGCTGGCGCAGTCTGTACGCGCGCCGACCCCAGCGCTTGGCACCAGAACGCGGTGGGGAATCGTTGTCGTGCTGGCGGCGCTGGTAGCCGCGCTCTCCTGGAACCGGCCATGGTTCGACGACGACGTCGCGAACCTCAATCCGCTGCCGCCGGCATTGAAAGACCAGGATCGCGAATTGCGGGAAGCGCTCGGCGCCCCCGATGTGCGCTATTTGCTCGTGGTCAGCGGCCCGTCGCAGGAGGACGCGCTGCGGCGTGCCGAAGAAATGCGTCCGGACCTGCTACGGTGGGTGGCCAACGGCGCCATCGGTGGTTTCGATCTCGTCACGGATCTGCTGCCAAGCGAGAATGCACAGGCCATGCGGCAAGCATCGCTGCCTGCGGGCCCACGACTTCGCGCGAACCTGGACGAAGCGCTCGCGGGACTGCCGTTTCGACCGGGCACGTTCGACCCGTTCCTGAGGGATGTGGAGCTAGCGCGGAGCGCGCCGGCATTGACGCTGCAGGCGATGGCGGGCAACGCGCTGGGATTCAGGGTCGAGTCGCTGCTGCGGCACGGCGGCAATGCCGAGGGAACGGTCGACGACGGCTGGTACGCGGTCATTCCGTTGCGTGGCGTCGTCGACCCCTCCGCGATCGCGCATGGCGCCGCGGGGATGGGTAATGCGCAGGTCCGCTGGTTCGACCTGCGCGCGGAGTCGTCGCAAATGATGACTGCGTTTCGGCACCGCGCCATGCTGTATGCCGGACTTGGCGCGCTTCTGATCTTCGGGGTCCTGACGCACGGATTGCGCAGTACGAAACAGGCACTGCGCCTGATGGCGCCGGTCGTTCTGGCCATTGCGCTTACGGCGGGTGCGCTGGTGGCGGTGGGCATGCCGCTCACCGTGCTCCATCTCGTGGCGCTCCTTCTGGTGCTGGGCGTGGGCATCAATTACGCGCTGTTCGTCGCGCGCGCCGCCGTGGCACGCGAGGATGTCCGTCGAACATGGCGCACGCTGGCTGTGGTCAGCGGGACGACGCTGTGCGCGTTCGGCATGCTCGCGTGGTCACGCATCGCCATCCTGCAGGTCATCGGGATGACCGTCTGCGTCGGTGTCGCGTTCAGCCTCATCTGCTGCGCGCTGCTGCTCTATACACGCGAGCCGGCCTGACGGTCGCAGCGCCGACATGCGTCCATTGCCCATTGCCGCGTCGACGATGACCAACGCCTGCGGCGTGGGCACGGGCGAAGTGCTGCGCGCACTGCAGGCAGGCGCGAGCGGATTGCGCCGGAACGATTTCGAGCCGACCGCTTCGCTGGCAACGTGGATCGGCAGAGTGGACGCGGTCGATGCGTCGCGCTTGCCGGACGCCTTCGCCGCCTACGATTGCCGCAATAACAGGCTCGCGCAGCTGGCCCTGGAGCAGGACGGATTCATGGCCGCGGTGCGCCGGGCCGTACAAACCCACGGGGCCGATCGGGTCGGCGTTTTCCTGGGCACTACCACGTCGGGCATCCTGGCTACCGAACTCGCATACCGCGCGATTGCCCGCAACGAGGCACGCAGTGGCGATGTCCTCTCCCCGGAACTCTATCGATGCCGGCACAGCCTGTTCGCGACCACGGAATTCGTGCGTGAGTACCTTCGTCTCACAGGACCCGCTGCGACAATTTCCACGGCCTGCTCGTCGAGTGCCAAGGTGTTCGCGATGGCGTCTCGGGCGATTGCGACGGGGGACTGCGACGCGGCGGTCGTCGGCGGCGTGGATTCGCTCGCGATGTCCACGCTGTTCGGTTTCCATTCCCTCGAGTTGCTGTCCCGCCATCCGTGCCGCCCCTGCGCTGTGGATCGCGACGGGATATCGATCGGCGAAGCGGCCGGCTTCGCCTTGCTCGATCCGCGCGCAGAGTCCGCAGTGCGCTTTGCGGGGGCCGGGGAAAGCAGCGATGCGTACCACATGTCGAGCCCGCATCCGGAAGGCGCCGGTGCGGCGCGCGCCATGCGCGAGGCATTGGACAATGCGCAATTGGCGGCACGCGACATCGACTACGTCAACCTGCACGGCACGGCGAGCCGGCCCAACGATGCCGCCGAAGACCGCGCGATCTTTTCGGTGTTCGGCGCCGTGACGAAGGTGAGTTCGACCAAGGGCTGGACGGGCCATACGCTCGGCGCTGCGGGGATCATGGGCGCCCTGATCGGGGAGTTGTCGCTTCGCCAGCAGTGGCTTCCGGGAACGCAAAACTGCGAACGCGTCGATCCGGTGCTCGCCTGTGCGGTTGTCCTCCATTCCCGGCCGGAGCGATTGCGGCGCGTCCTTTGCAATGCCTTCGGCTTCGGCGGCACCAACTGCAGTCTGGTGCTGGAGTGCACGCCTTGACGCCGCTCGCAATTGCCGGAATCGGTGTCTGCGCGACGGGAATGGCGAACTGGATGCAGGCGCAATCGGTGTTGCAATCCGCTGTCCTGCCGTCGCTCGACCCATTGCCGCGGCTCGCGGCGGATTGCCTACCGCCGGTCGCAAGGCGGCGGGCAAATGCCACGGCGCGCCTCGCGATCAGTGCGGCGATGCAGGCGATTCAAGGCATGCCTCCGGAGGACGTCGCGAGGCTGGCCACCGTGTTCAGTTCGTCCGACGGCGATGGTGAAGTCCTCGCGAACATGCTGGCCGCGCTTGCACAGCCGCAGGTCGTGCTGTCGCCGACGCTGTTTCACAACTCGGTGTTCAACGCGCCCGCGGGCTACTGGAGCATCGGCAGCCAGTCGCGCGCCGCGTCGATCACGGTAAGCGCTGGCGCATCGTCATTCGTCGCGGGCCTCAAGGAAGCGCTGGGCCAGGTGCTGGCCACCGGTTCCGCGGTGCTGTATGTCGCCTATGACGCTCCTTTTCCCGTTGCATTGGAATCATTCGCTTGCAGCGCCGAGCCCTTCGCCTGTGCGCTGCATCTGACTCCCGTGACGGAGTCTCGCGTGGACGGATACGGCCGCGTCGAAGCATTGCGTACCGATCCGGACCGGAAGCAGCAGGACCCGCCGCCGCTCCTGGCGCTGCGCGACCGATTTTCCGGAAATGCCGCGGCGGACGCGCTGCCGCTCTTGCAGGCCATCGCCCATCGCCGCCGCTCGGAAGTCGCGTTTCCCTATCTGGACGGGTCCCTCCTGTGGCTCGACTACCTGCCATGATCACGGACCGGGCGACCATCGAGGCGCTGATCCCGCAGCAGGGTGCGATGTGCCTGCTCGACAGCATAGAATGTTGGAACGGGCAACGTATCATCTGCACCAGCATGCAACATCGATCCGCCGGGAACCCGCTGCGCACACGAAACGCCCTTTCGTCGCTGCACGGCATCGAATTCGCGGCGCAGGCCGTTGCGGCGCACGGCGGCCTTACGGCAACGGGGCAAGCGCGGCCGCGCGTCGGCCTGTTGTTGAGTGCGCGTGATTGCAAGTTCCACAGGCGGAAGCTCGACGACATCGAGGGGGCGCTTGTCATCGAGGCCGAACAGATGGGCCGCAACGACCAGACGCGCATGTATCGGTTCAAGGTGTCGGCGCAGGATGTCCTGGTGGTCGAAGGGCGCACGGCCGTGCTGCTGCGCGAAGGGGCGGCCCCATGAAGAACGCGCTGGTGACAGGCGGCACCGGCGAAATCGGCGCAGCGATTTGCCGGGAGCTCGCGCGCGCGGGACACCATGTGGTCGTGCATGCGCATCTGCATCCTGAACTGGCGCAGGAAACTGCCGCGAAGATCCGGGAGGAGGGCGGTTCGGCCGAAACCGTGACTTTCGATGTCGTCGACGCGGCGTCGACCGGCGCGGCCATCGCCCTACTGCTCGCGCGCGCGCCGATTCAGATACTTGTCAACAATGCCGGAATGACTGCCGACGCCCCGCTTGCGGGCATGTCGCAACTGCAATGGCGCAACGTGATCGACGTCGTGCTGAACGGATTCTTCAATGTCACGCAGCCATTGCTGCTGCCGATGATCCGCACGCGGTGGGGCAGGATCGTCAATATTGCATCCGTCAGCGCGCTGGCGGGCAATCGCGGACAGGCGAACTACGCTGCCGCCAAGGCTGGACTGATTGCCGCGGGAAAGTCCCTGGCGATCGAAGTCGCGCGACGCGGCGTCACCGTCAACAGCGTTGCACCGGGTATCATCGCAAGCCCGATGACCGAAGCGGCGTTCGACGACGCCGCGATCAAGCGCCTGGTTCCGATGCAGCGGGCGGGAACCGCGCAGGAAGTGGCGCAACTCGTCGCGTTCCTCGTATCGGATGCGGCGGCGTATATTTCAGGCCAGTGCGTTTCGATTAACGGAGCAATCTACTGATGCCCGCTGCAATCGTCATTCCCGCGTACAACGAGGCGCACACCATTCGCGCGATCGCGGAAAGATCGCTTCGCCAATGCGCGCAAGTAATCGTCGTGGATGATGGCTCGACCGATGGCACCGCTGCAGCGCTGGAAGGACTCGATGTTCACGTGCTTCGGCATGCCCGGAACGAGGGCAAGGCGGCCAGTCTCTGGGATGGCTTCCAACATGCACTCGCAAGCGATTCCGACGCGGTGGTCACGCTCGATGGGGACGGGCAGCATCAGCCTGAAGACGTGAGGCGCATGTTGCTGGCGGCGAACGAGCATCCGCATCGCGTGATCGTCGCGGCACGCCTGAAGGGCCGCGAGTTCTACCCGGCGGCGCGGCGCCGTGCCAACCGCTTCGCGGATTTTTGGATTTCGTGGGCAGCCGGCCATCCGATCGCCGATTCCCAATCAGGCCAACGGCTGTACCCCGCCGCGTTGCTCAGGCAATTGCATGCGCGACATGACGCCGGGGCCGCATTCACGTTCGAAAGCGAGGCGCTGATCGAGGCAGCACGATTAGGCTACACGACCGTCGCCATTACCGTCACGGCCTTGTACGATCCGGCGGGACGGCCGAGCCACTTTCGTCCGGTGCGCGACATCGCGCGAATCGTGGCCATGGTGGCGGGAAGACTCCTTGCGACCGGTTTGTATCCTGTGGGTCTGTGGCGCAGCCTGCGCTTTCCTGCCCGGATTGCCGACGCGCTTCCCGGCAAGCCGGAAGGCGCGGATCTCTCGCGGCGCGCGTGATGCAGCGCGTGCCCGCGCGGCCCGGCGATTTCGTGGCGGCCGGTGGACGGCGGCGAGGTCGCCTTTCGGTATGCCGTCGAAAACGGTGTGGGTGTCTTCTACTGGATCGAGGACAACTGCAGCTATGCACTGTCCGGTAACCTCGACCGCGCGCAGCTTCTTGCAGTAGGCCGGGTGGTCTACGGCCAGCTGGCGGCACTGGAAGCGGCGCACAGCAAGTAGCACGCGGGCGACAGTGGCGCCCATTTGCATTGCCACAGACGCGAAAAGCAGCGCGGGTTGCGACGAGCGGTGCACTGGATCAATTTCCGGTTGCTGCCGACCGGGGCGAATCCAGACGGTGGGCGCGTATTCGGAACGTGATGTTGACGCGGTCCCGCACGGCGATCGCTCCGCCCAGAATTGAAAACGGCGCGATGCCGAAGTCTGACTGGTTGATGGCGATCGTCCCCGTGACGAAGACGTCTTCTGCGGTCTTCTCGAGCGTTGCGGCAGAATCCACGAAATGGGTGGTTCCGTGCAGCGTTATGGCGGCCCGGATTTGCCGCGTGCTGCCGCCCGCCCCGACTGCGTTCACGGCGATCAGCGCGTAGCGATACCGGTCGGTGTCCAGCACCCTTTCCAGCATGTTGCTGCGGGTCCCCGCGATGTCGGCGGGAGACGGCTGCGTATCGAAGCCTGCTTCCGCGCGCAGCGCGGGCTCGTCGACGACCAGCGCATCGAGCGGGACGTAAAGATCTGCGCGGCCGTCGTCCTGGGCGATATACCCGGACACGTCGTGACTTGCGACCACGTGGTCGTGCCCGAATTGTGCCAGCGATCCATCGCGGCCAACTTCGATGACGACGAGCGAGCGCAGAGGGTCGACGCGAAACACGGGCCTCCCCTGTGCCTGCAAACCCCGGTAGTAGGCATCCGGAAATTCGGCCGGACCGCGCCTTTCGATCTCCGGGGGCGCCGTGACTTGCGGCACGCACGCTGCCAGAAATGCGACCAATACGGCGACGCCGCCGAGCCTGTTGCGCCGATCAGCCACGTTTGCGCAGACGTACGCTGAATTTGACCCCTACATCGGGGCCGATGACGCTTGTGGCCGCCCACTCGCCGGTACCGATGCCGAATGCGCCCCGTTTGACGGCGAACTCGCCTTCCATCCGCGCCGTGTCACCGGACTCGGTCCAGGTGAACGGTACCTCGACCGGTTGCTGCACACCCTTGAGGCTCAGCATCCCGCGCGCCAGATAGCGGCCGGGTTCTGTCCGACGGACGTCCGTGGCATGAAATTCGGCTTGCGGAAAGCGGGCGAAGTCGAACCACTCGACACCACTGATGGCCTTGTTTGCAGCGGCAATCTTCATGTCCGCGCTGCTCATGACGATCGTAACGTCGAGCTGACTCTCCGCGGCCCTGTCGGCATCGAAACGCATCCGGGTATCGAATTCCCTGAATACACCGGGCGCGACTGTCTTTTCGAAGCTGGCCGCGAATTCCAGCCGGCTCGTACCGGCGTCCATCTTCCAGTCCGCTGCCTGTGCCTGATGGACCGTCACAGACAGCACGGCAGCCGCGAGCACGAAGACGCCGATCAATTGCGGCCGCCCGCGCCGGGCAGCATGCGCACCAGCAGATTGTTGCGTTTGAAGAAGTGATGCCGCAGTGCCGCCCCGATATGAACTGCCAGCAGCAACGACAACGCGACGAAGAGCACAAGATGCACGCGCGCCGCCGCAAGAGCCGTCGCCTCGTCCGGTTCCACGAGGCTTGGCAGTGGAATCTGCCAGAAGATCCGGAACGGAATATTCTCGGCGGAATTGACGATCCACCCGGTCAACGGCATGAGGAGCAACAGCGGGTAGAAAAGAAAATGGCTCGCGCGCGCGGCGCGGCGCTCCAGTGGCCGCATGCCCGCAGGCAGCGCCGGCGCGGTGTTGGCTGAGCGCCATGCCAGGCGCACAACCATGAGCAGGAGGATCAGCATTCCCGTCGACTTGTGCCAGACGAAAAGATCGAGTTTCGTTGGCGACAGCCGCCAGCTCACCGCGGCCCAGCCCAGCGCAATCTGCACGAACACGAGCGCCGCAACCATCCAGTGGAGCAGCTTGGCCGGTGCGCCCCACGACAGGTCTGTGTTCCGCAGCATGATCGATGATCGTACCGAACTAGCGCTCGATGCGCGAGGAGTACCCGGAGCGAGAACCCGTGTCGTTCAAGCATGTCCAAGGCGCGGATGTTTTGAAGCACGACTGCTTCGCCAGGACGATGCGGTCGCTCATTTCACTTCCGCGTTCGAATGTGACCGCATTGCCGCGCTTTGGCGCTCGATCTCGTCAGCGAGCGCCTGGAACTGGCGGGCAATGTTGCGCTCCACCACGGTCTGCTCGATTTGTCCGAAAAGCTCGAACCCCGGCGCTATGTGCCCAACGTAGTCGAGCCGTATCCCCGACGCGGCCGGCGACAGCGCATAGTTGCTTGTGAGCGCACGCAGACTGCCCGCCACTGCGCGCGATTGCAGGCTGCTCGGCGGAATTTCGTTGATCTCGAAAGTAATGTCCACGGGCATCCTGAACAGCCAAAGTGCCGCGTCCCCGGACTGCTCGACGGTGACCGTTCTGCCGCGACGGGCGACGATGCGGCTTGAACGCAGGTCGGGTATGAATTCGATATAGCGATCATATTCGGTCAGAACCCGCCACGCAGTGGCGCTATCGGCTTGAAGCACCGCACTTGCGCGGATGTCGATGGTATCGCCGCCGCGCTCGGCTTGAATGGTGATGGATGCCCCGGTGACGGACTGTGCCGTGGCGGCCGCAAGCGCCACTGCGCACGCTACGATCCAGCGCATGGCGATGTCTCGGATGGCTGCAACAATCGTTCGCGTTGGTACTGATTGCCGGTCCTGAAGAGACTGACCAATCGCCTCACCTTGCGGTATCTGCCGATCGAGCCTGCCGCAACGGCGGGTAGGTACAGTGCGCACGTGACTGCAAACACCCGGGTCAATGCGGATATTCCTCGGTTCCGGCCCGATACCGGGACCGTTGCGGGCCAACATCCGGCGACGGGCCTGTATCCTGTCGGTGTGCAATGCCGCCTGCGCCTTAGTCCCAGCGCTGCGGATGCGTTTTCTCGAACGGGGGGTCTTGATGCAACGCATGCCCGCGCGGCCCGGCGATGCCGTGGCATCCATCGAAACGCCGGCACTGGTCGTCGACCTCGACCCGTTCGAGCGCAATGTCGAACTCATGGCCAACGCGGTGCGCGGGTCCGGCCTTGCGTTGCGGCCGCACGCCAAGTCGCACAAGTGTCCGGACATCGCGAAGCGGCAGGTCGCCCATGGCGCCATCGGCATATGCTGCCAGAAAGTGGATGAGGCGGCGGCGTTTGTCGAGGCAGGCATTCGCGACGTGCTCGTGACCAACGAGGTCGTAGCAGGTCCCAAGCTCGCGCGCCTCGCCGGTCTCGCGCGGACCGCGACGATCGGCGTGCTTGCCGACGACCTCACGACGGTCGGCGCCATTTCCGCCGCCGCCACGAAGGCCGGCGTGACGATCGACGTACTGGTCGAGATCGACGTGGGTGCGCATCGCTGCGGCGTCACGCCGGGTCCGGCTGCCGTGGCGCTCGCGCAGGCGATTGCCGCATCGCCAGGACTGCGCTTTCGCGGTCTGCACGCCTACCACGGTGCCGCGCAACATTTGCGAACACCGGCAGAGCGCCGCGCCGCGATTGCGGCAGCCGTGAATCTGGCGCGGGACACGCGCGGACTCGTTCTGGCCGCGGGCATCGCATGTCCGACGGTCACCGGCGCGGGCACGGGCACGTGGCAATTCGAGCGTGACAGCAGCGTCTATACCGAACTGCAGCCGGGCTCGTACATCTTCATGGACGTGGATTACGGTCGCAACGCGCTGGCACCGGATGACCATGTATTCGAGCAGAGCCTGTACGTCGCGGCCACGGTGATGAGCGCACCGGTTCCCGAGCGTGCGATCGTCGATGCCGGACTCAAGGCTTTTGCCTTTGATTCCGGACCGCCACTGGTTCATGCCGCCCTCGGACTCGAATACGTCGGCGCGTCCGACGAGCACGGCGTGCTGCGTGTCGATCCCGGCCTGGCACGGCCGATCATCGGCGAGCGAGTCTGGCTCGTGCCGGGGCATTGCGACCCGACGGTGAACCTGTACGACTGGATCGTGGGTGTTCGCAGCGATACCGTCGAAAGTGTTTGGCCAGTCGCGGCGCGGGGCGCGCTGGGGTAGGCGGGTGAAGCCGCACGCAACGCGCCGGCTGGCAGCCCTCCTGGTTGCGGACGTGGTCGGCTACAGCCGGCACATGGCGCGCGACGATGCGGGAACGGTCGCGCGCCTGCGCGAAATCCGTGACAACCTGGTCGATCGCAGGATCAGTGACAACGGGGGCCATATCGTCAGCACGTCGGGCGACGGGATGCTCGTCGAGTTTGGCAGTGCCGACGCGTCGTTGCGTTGTGCCGTCGACGTGCAGCGGGCGATGGCGGAGCGGAACAGGATGCTTGCCGCGACCGATCGGCTCGAGTTCCGTATCGGGATCAACCTCGGCGATATCATTGTTGACGGCGACGACATTGCAGGCGATGGCGTCAACGTCGCTGCGCGCCTTGAGTCGATCGCCGAACCCGGCGGAATCTGTGTCTCGGGCGCCGTGCGCGACCAGGTACACGGAAATCTCGACATTGCCTTTGTTGACGTCGGCGAGCGGCAGGTAAAGAACATCGCACGGCCGATCCGTGTTTTCGCGGTTGCCCTGGACGCCACCGCTGTTCCTCGAATGTCCATCGCGGCGGAAGGCGGTTCGCCCTCACCTGCGGCACAGGTTTCGCCAGCGTCGCCAGCACCGTCCGCCATGTCCATTGGCGTCATGCCGCTGATGGCCTTGTCCGGCAATGCGGCGACCAAACAACAAGCAGAGTCGATCACGCGGGAGTTGACGGCCATGCTGGCCCGAGCCGCCACGATACTGCGGGTGATTCCGGTTCCGCCGGCGCGGGCAACGGCGGCGCGCGATGATATTCGGGTTGCCGTCCGGGCGCTCAACGTCCGATATCTGGCCGAAGGTGAAATCCAGCCGGGAAAGGATGCGACGCGCATCGGCCTGCGGCTGATCGATGGCGCCAACGGCGAACAGGTTTGGAGCGAGTCGATTGCGTTAGGCGAGACTGCGGCCCCGGCCGAACGATGGCGGGGCCTGCATGCGATTACCTGGCATCTTTCGCGAGCGCTGATTTCGACGGAACTTCGTCGCGTCGTGGCACAGTCGCCCGATCAGACGTCGCCATTGGACTACGTGCTGCGTGCCCTGGCACTGGAAAGGACCGAGGCCGATCCGCTGAGGACAACGCACGAGCAGGAAAAGTTGTTGGAAGAAGCGCTGCGCCGTGACCCCAATCTCGTCCCGGCACTCGTGATGCTTGCGCGTGTCCAGTTGCAACAGATCGATTACGACATCCACTTCGATCGCGATCGGGTTCTGCGGCGCATCTACGACCTCACGGGCAAGGCGGTGCGCTTGAATGATTCCCAGCCGACGCCCTGGCTGCTTCGATCGCTGGTCCTGATGTTCATGGGTCAGTGGAATGCGTCGCTCGAAGCAAGCGCACGGGGCATCCGCCTCGAACCGTTTAGCGCCGGACTCCTTCTGCATCACGCCATGTTGAATTCGCTGATCGGACGGCTGGCGGAGGCAATGGCACTCATCAAGCAGTCACTTGCCCTCGATCCGCAAGTTGAGACGATGTCCATCATTGGCGAAGTGCAGCTGTTTCTCGGTGAGTATGGGGAGTCGGTCACGTCGTGCGAAAAGGCCAGAGGGGGCGGCACCGACACCTTGATGGTCGAGTTGTACCTGGCAGCCGCGTATGCGCATCTGGGCGATGCCGGACGCGCTGCCGCGGCCAAGGGCGAAGTGTTGCGCATCGTTCCCGGCTACTCGATCGCCGTGCACAAATCCAGAGGCTATTCCGCGAACCCCGAATACCTTCGATTGGTCGAGGAGCATCTCTACTCGGGCATGCGCAAGGCTGGTTTCGCTGAAAGCTAGCTCGAATCCGCAAATCTCTGTACACATGACGGCCAAGGCTCAAGACGTGACGGCATTGAATGACTTCGGTTGCCGCGGAACGAAACTCCGGTGATTTCGGCAGACCTTCGCCGATTGCTGTGGGCGCGCGGCCTGCGCGCGTTCGGCGACGGATTTGTCAGCTTGCTTCTGCCGCTCTATCTCATCACGCTTGGCCTTTCCCCCTTCCAGGTCGGCGCGATCACGACCGGAACTCTGCTGGGGTCAGGCCTGTTGACGTTGCTGGTAGGCATGCATGCCTGGCGGCTTCGCTTTCGCACACTCCTGCTGATGGCATCGATGCTGATGGCTGCGACGGGGCTGGGGTTCGCCTCCTTCACGGAATTCTGGCCGCTGTTCATCATTGCGGTCGTCGGCACGCTCAATCCGTCGAGCGGCGACGTCAGCGTCTTCCTGCCGCTGGAACAGGCCGTTCTGGCGCGCCTTGCGACGGATCGGCAGCGCACCGCGGTCTTTGCCCGATACAGCCTGGTCGGTGCGCTGATCGGTGCCGTCGGCGCATTGTTTGCCGGTTCCTCCGAATGGCCGACCGGGGTAATGCACGTCAGTGCGAAGACCGCAATGCAGTCCCTGTTTCTTCTCTACGGACTGCTCGGTCTGGCATCCGCCCTGATTTACCGCAAATTGCCCGCCGGACTCGAGGCCGAAAGCGGGACGCGCCCGGCGCCGCTCCGACAATCCAGGCGCATCGTCTACACGCTTTCGGCGTTGTTCAGCCTGGACGCCTTCGGCGGCGGCTTCATCGTCCAGTCGATGCTGGCACTCTGGCTGTTCCAGAAATTCGAGCTTTCGATTGCTGTTGCCGGGACCATTTTCTTTTGGACTGGCGTGTTCTCGGCGTTGTCCTACCTTGTGGCGGTGCGCATTGCCCATCGAATCGGACTCGTCAACACGATGGTGTTCACCCATCTTCCGTCGAGTGTGCTGCTGATCCTCGTGCCGTTTGTGCCCGACTTTACGTGGGTCATCGTCCTGTTGCTGGTGCGCAGCGCGTTGTCGCAGATGGACGTGCCGACACGAAGCTCGTACGTGATGGCGATCGTTACTCCGGGGGAGCGTGCCGCAGCCGCCAGCATCACTTCCGTTCCGCGGAGCCTCGCGTCGGCGGTCAGTCCGCTCTTTGCCGGTTACCTGCTCGGCGTCTCCAGCTTCGGCTGGTCGCTGGTCATTGCCGGTGGCGTGAAGATTGTCTACGACTTGCTGCTGCTGGCGACGTTTCGCGCGGTCCGTCCGCCGGAAGAGACCGCCATTCGCAAGTGAACCCTTCAGGGGATTGGCAATGCCGGGCCGCAATCAAAGTGTTGCCACGCCCCGCGACGTGCGGATCATCGCGGCGATTCGCGGCGATTTCCCGTAGGTCACCTTCATCGTTTCCGACAGGCCGAGCGTGGCGAGTTCCGCGCGCACGAGTGCCGGTTCCGGATGCTCTCCGGCGACGGCGACCAGCCGGCAACCCGAATCCGGCATGCGGTCGGTCGGATGCTGTGCGCCGGGCCATTCGATGAGCGTCGGCACCAGGCCGCGTCCCGGCCGATGGCCGTCATCGGGAATCGTTATGCACCAGACGAGATCACCGCGCGCCATGGGTGTCGGTACGCCGAGGTCGGGAACACGCGCCGCGGCCGCGTCGATGTCGCCGGTGCGCGCGACCCAGTGCGCAAGGTGTGGACCTTCGGCCAATGCGGCGCGCATGCGTGGCTCGTCCAGATCGAACCAGCGCGGGCGTCCGGGCTTGACACCATCGGGATCGATAGCGATCACTTCGAGATAGAAGCGCGCGCCGAGCGACAGCAGCGCGTTGTGCGTCCCCATGGCGACATGCTTGCCACCTTGTTGCGGCCGGATGCCCAGGCGTTCCTCGACCCAGTCGCAGCCGGTGCGCAGGTTTGCGGCGACGACGACCAGGTGGTCCGGTTCGACGCGCAGCGGAGTCATCCGCGCCTCACTTGCGTGTTTGCACTTCGTCAGCGGAGAAGTCGAGCTCGACACGGGCGCCATTGGGATCAAACAGGAATACCTGCCACGTCCCGGTTCCGGACTGCCGCCTGCACGTGTGCTCGATGTTGTAGGTGATGAGCATGGCCAGTGTTTCCGACAGTCCAGTCGCCGAGAACGCCATGTGGTCGATCACGCCCGGCTTCAATTGCTCGCGCGGCTTGCCGCCGACGATATGCAGGATCGCGGCGTCTCCGGCATAGAGCCACGCGCCGGGAAAACCCAGGTCGGGTCGAGCGCCGTCCGCCAATCCCAGCAGGTTGCAATAGAAATGGACTGTGCGCGGCACGTCGTTGGTCAGCACGGTGAAATGGTTCATTCCCGAAATGGCCATGGGCTTGAGGTCCTCGTCACGAATTCACGTCAGGATAATGCATCGGCGAAAAATGCGCCGACGAGCGCCGTTGCATCCGGCGCCTCCGCGTCGTTGTAAGCGAGGCCAGCGTCGCCGCCGCTCCACGCATGGCCCAATCCGGTAACCTCGACCAGGCGCGCGACCAGCCGGCCGTCAATGCGCCATTCGCGCACGACCTCGGTGCGGCCGCTGGACAGCGTTGTTCGCGTTTCGTCGTCGGCAACGGGCAATGCGCCCGCCGCGCTGTCGCCGGCGCGTACCGACGCGTGGCCGTTGAGATGGAGGTACTGTCGGACCAGCGCGGCGGCATTGCGCGGGGAGACGACCGGATCGGATTCACCGTGGACCGCGAGCAAGGGAATGGGCAAATCGCGCGGGCGCGCGGACGCGCGCGCCGCGTCGCCAATCGCGGCCACATCCTGTTCCGGTCCACTCTGCATGACAGCGATGGCGGAGAGCGGAGATCTCGCGGCACCGCAGGCGAGTCCTGAATGCACGGCCACCGCGGATATGAGCTTGGGATAGCGCAGACCCATCACCGCGGCAAACGCGCCGCCGGCGGACATACCCGCGACGAGCACGCGCTTGCGATGGCATCGGTAGCGGCGGCGCACGGAGCGAATCTGCGCAGCGACGATCGCGGCTTCGCCCGCGCCGATCATCGTGCGCGTATCGAACCAGTTCCAGCAGCGCCACGGATTGGCGCTGTCCTTCTGCCGTGGCAGCAGAACGACGAAACCCTGCCGGTCCGCGAGGTCAGTGATGCGCGTGCCTTGCGCGAATTCCTCCGGCGTCTGCTTGCAGCCATGGCACAGAACGATCAGCGGCGCGCGTCGCCACAGGGAACGCCCTTTGGGGATGTAAACCAGATATTCCCGGCTGGGCAGCACAAATGGCGCGGCCGAGAGAAAGCCGTGCAGGCTCCACTTTGAACCGGATTCGAAGCGTCCAGGCTCGGGCTCGTAAGGGAAGAGTCGTTCGAAGAGGGCCCTGGCGCGGGCCCGGAATTTGGCAAACATGGGTCAGGGTTCGGTTGCGGGAGGACGGGGCACGGCAGGATCGGCGGCCGTCCTAGATGAGGACGATGTCGTACTGCTCCTGCGTGTACACGGTCTCCACCTGCAGCGAAATGGGCTTCCTTATGAAGTCGCCCAGCTGCGCCAGGCTCTGCGACTCCTCTTCCAGGAACATGTCGATCACCGATTGTGAAGCGAGGATGCGGAATTCGCGCGCGTTGAACTGCTTTGCTTCTCGCACGACCCCGCGCAGTATCTCGAAGCAGATCGTCTGCGCCGTCTTCAGTTCCCCGCGCCCGTGGCAGGTCGGGCAGGTTTCGCACAGTACGTGCGCAAGCGACTCACGCGTGCGCTTGCGGGTCATCTCGACCAAACCGAGCTGCGTGAAGCCATTCACCGTGAGGCGCGTGCGGTCTTTTTCCAGCGCCTTGTTCAACTCCGCGAGCACGGCCGCGCGGTGGTCCGCGTTCTCCATGTCGATGAAGTCGATGATGATGATGCCGCCAAGATTGCGCATCCGCAGCTGGCGGGCGATCACCTGCGACGCTTCGAGATTGGTCTTGAAGATCGTGTCGTCGAAGCTGCGGCCGCCGACAAAGCCGCCGGTGTTGACGTCGACCGTCGTCATTGCCTCTGTCTGGTCGATGATCAGGTAACCACCCGATTTCAGGTCGACACGCCGGGACAGCGCTTTCTCGATCTCGTCCTCGACCCCGTTCAGGTCGAACAACGGCCGGTCGCCGACGTAATGAGTGACCCGCTCCAGCAGCGCCGGCGTGTACGCGCGCGCGAACTCCTGCATCTTCGCGTACGTCTCGCGGGAATCGACCACGACCCGCGACGTCTCCTCGGTCGCCATGTCCCGCAGCACGCGCTGCGCGAGGTTCAAATCCTGGTAGAGCAGCGTGGCGGGAGGCACTTCGCGCGCGCGCACGTTCAGATCGCCCCACAGCTTGGTCAAGTATTCGATGTCGGTCTGCATCTCGCGCTCGGAGGCGGCTTCCGCCATCGTGCGGATTATGAAGCCGCCGGCGAGGCCCTCCGGCAGCAGCGTCTGGAGCCGCTCGCGCAGCATTTCCCTTTCGGCCTCGTCGCCGATGCGTTGCGAGATGCCGATGTGCGAGTCCTGCGGCAGGAACACGAGCAGACGCCCGGCCAGGCTGACCTGCGTCGACAGGCGTGCACCCTTGGTGCCGATCGGATCCTTGATCACCTGCACGAGCAGGGATTGGCCTTCATGCAGGATCTTCTCGATGGGCTTCTGTTCGCCGCCGTGTCCGTTCTGGCGATGTTCCCAGATGTCGGCGATGTGCAGGAATGCGGCGCGCTCGAGGCCGATCTCGACAAATGCGCTTTGCATGCCCGGCAGGACACGCGCGACGCGCCCCAGGCAGATGTTGCCGACGAGGCCGCGCGCACTGGAGCGCTCGACATGCAACTCCTGCACCACGCCTT
Source organism: uncultured beta proteobacterium (assembly GCA_963829415.1). Taxonomy (GTDB): domain Bacteria; phylum Pseudomonadota; class Gammaproteobacteria; order Burkholderiales; family Casimicrobiaceae; genus VBCG01. Next base: position 1,413,428 of record CAWHII010000001.1, read on the forward strand.
GTTCGAGCATGGCGACGCGCGTTTCCTGCGGGGTCACGTTGATGAGTATTTCGTGCATGTCGTCGACTCTGGGTGCCGGCTTTTTATAGCACGGACCGGCCGATCCTGGCGAGCGCGGCGGCGGTTTCCGCAAGCGGCAGTCCCATTACGCCGGAATAGCTGCCATCGATGCTGGTGATGAACGCTGCCGCGCGGCCCTGTATCGCGTAGGCGCCGGCCTTGCCGACGGGTTCGCCGGTGGCGACATAGCGGGCCATCTCGCCGGCAGTCAATTCGCGCATCGACACATGCGACGTGGAAACCATGATCACGAATTCGCGTTCCCAGCGCAGCGCGATCGCAGTCAGGACCAGGTGCGTGCGGCCGCTGAGTCGGTCCAGCATTTCCAGCGCGTGGGGCGCGTCGGCGGGTTTCCCGAAGATGTGTCCGTCCAGTACGACTTCGGTGTCGGCGCCCAGTACGGGTCGGGCGGGCAGGCCGCGCTCCGTCATGCGTTCCCACCCCACGTTGGCCTTGGTTCGCGCGATGCGCTTCACGTAATCCGGTGCGGGTTCGCCGTCGCGCGACCCCTCGACGATATCGGGATCGCGGCCCGGCGCCTCGCGCAACCGCAATTCGTCGAAGTCGATGCCGATCTGCCGCAGCAGTTCCTGCCGACGCGGGCTTCGGGAGGCGAGGTAGATGCGGCCGTCAGTCACGATGATAGGGGTGGCCCGAAAGAACGCTGGCCGCGCGATAAAGTTGTTCGATGAGGATCACCCGCGCCAGGCCATGAGGCAGCGTGAGCGCCGACAGGGCAAGGACCGCGGAGGCGTCCCGCTTCACCGCGTCGTCCAGGCCGTCCGCGCTGCCGATGACAAACGCCACGTCCTGGGCGGAATCGCGCCAGCCTTGCAGCCGCTGCGCAAGCTGGCGCGTGGTCCACGCGCTGCCACGCTCGTCGAGCGCGACCACCGTGCATGAGGTACAGGCGGCGCGAATGCGCAGCGCTTCTGTCGCGAGCAGTTGGGGCGCGGGCTTGCCCGAATCGCGTGACGCGGGTTTGAGTTCCACGAGTTCCACCTCGTATTCGCGTGGCAGCCGCTTGGCATACTCGCCATATCCGGCTGTCACCCAGGCGGGCATGCGGTGGCCGAGCGCGACGATGCGGAGCTTCACGGTGCCATTCAGCGCAAGGTGGGTCGAGGCCGTCAGTGCGCCCCGTATAGCGCGCGATGCGTTTCAGGCAGCGGCCTGCACGCGATGCTTCGAGGCGGAGTTCTGCCAGAGTTCCTCGAGGTTGTAGTAGGCGCGGACTGCGGGTTGCATGACATGGACGACAATGTCGCCGCAATCGACGAGCACCCAATCGCCGGTCTCTTCGCCTTCGACGCCTATGATCGTCGCGCCGGCCTCCTTCAGCTTGTCCCGGACATGGTGGGCGAGGGCCTTCACCTGCCGGTTGGATTCGGCGCTGGCGATGATCATCGAATCGTAGATGCTGGTGATCCTGCGAACGTCGAGGACCGTGATGTCGCGGGCCTTGATGTCCTCGAGGGCGGAAACGGCGGTTTGCTGCAGTTTGTTAAGGCGCATCCGATCGGGAACCGTAGAGATGGTGGAGGTCAATATAGGCCAAAACCGCTGGCGGGAGCAAACCGCGCCATTTTTCGCCCGCGTCCCCTCCCTTCGCGAGGTGTTCCCTGATCGTCGTGGCCGAGATGTCGAGAGGAGCAATCGGTTGAGCGAGGATGGCGCCTGCGGACCGCGATAGCAGAATCTTCGGGTCGTGGACAAGCCGGTCGCGCCAGATCGGAAGCAGTGGCGCCGGCAGCGTTGCTTCGAGGTTCACCCCTGGGCGCTCGACGACGACCAGATGCGCCAGGTTGAACAATTCGCCCCACTTGTGCCACGACGGCAGGCCGCGGAACGCGTCAGCGCCAAGCAGCAGCAGCAGCGGGCTGTCCGGGAACTCGCGGCGCAGCTCCGTGAGCGTCAACACCGAGTAGCTTTTTCCGACGCGACGCAATTCGCGATCGTCCACCACCAGGCCAGGAAACTCCGTCACCGCGAGCTGCAACATGGCCAGTCGATCGGCGGCCGAAGCCGAAGGGCTCCCGCGGTGCGGCGGATCGCCTGCAGGTACGAGGCGCACCTCGGACAGATCGAGCGCGCGACGCACGTCGTCGGCAAAGCGCAGATGCCCGTAGTGGACCGGATCGAATGTGCCGCCGAGCAGCGCCACTGGTATGGGGTTGGCCGACATCATGCGGCGATTCTACTCAGGATGGCACGACTAGAAGCGGGAACCAGGCTGGTCGAGAAACGCGAGTTCCTCCGGTGTCGACGTGCGTCCCAGGATAGCGTTGCGATGCGGGTAACGGCCAAAGCGCGCGATGACGTCGGCGTGCTTTTGCGCCCACTCGAGCGGCGCGGCGAGTCCCGTCTCCTCCGCCAGAGTGCCAAATAGTGCGAGCGACCGCTCTTGTGCCGCGCGATCCTCGGCGTGCTCGAACGGCAGGTAGAGAAACCAGCGGCCATGCGGATCGAGCGCATGATCGAGGCCGCGATCGATGGCATCCTGCGCGGTGGCCAGCGCGCGCGCATCGCCGGTGAACGAAGCCGGCGTATCGCGATGGATGTTGCGTGTGAACTGATCAAGCAGCAGCACCCGCGCCAGCACACCTTCGGGCGCGACACACCATTCGCCATAACCGCCGGCCAGCGCGATGGCGGTGGCGTCGCCAAAGCGGATCCGGATTTCAGCATCGAACGCGGCGTCCTTGCGGAACCAAACATCCCGTGCGGTGTTGCGCACCGGCGAGTGCCGGGGGCCGAACCAGAAAACGAGGATCGCATCGGCAAGAGGATCGAGCATGGGCGGTTCCATGCCCCATGATAAGGTCTGGCGAAGCCGTTTGGGCGCCGCACTCGTTCCTTGGCGCTCGGATAGGGCGCCGGGTCTTCGACCATCACACCTGTCCGGAATTTTCCGGGTGCGGAATGGCGTCAGGAGCCTTGCGCAAATTTCCAGTAGACCGCATCGACGGTCTTGCCCGTCGTGGCAAGTTGCATTTTCAATGCCTCGCCGATCGTGAAGGAATCGCGCACCTCGTGCTGCGCTCGCACGAACACCACGGCACGGTCATCGTCGAGCACCAGCGATTGCACGCTTCCGTGGATGTTGTGCGCCGTGAGCCATTTCTTCGCGGCGACGTCGATCTCCGGATCCGACGCGTCGATCAGCAGCCTGCGGTTCAACGTCGCGAGGAACAGTGCCATCACTCCCAGCAGCACGCCGACGGAGATGGCCACGGTGGCGTCGAATATCGGGTTCGGTCCCCAGACCCAGGAGATGCCTGCGACCAAAAGCGTCAGCAGGATCCCGAGCAACGCCACGGCGTCCTCGAGCAGGACGGCGAGGACCGTCGTGTTGGTGCGATTCTCGCGCAATCCGGCCCAGCCGCCGATTTCCTTCAGGGCGACCGTGAACGTCCAGAGTTCCAGGGCCAGGGAAAACAGCAGCAGCCCGATGATGAGCGGCGTGAACGGCTCCACGGGTTGCCGCTGCAGCAGCGCATGCACGCCGTGATAGATATTGATGCCGCAGCCGATGAAAAACACGCTGACGGCGGAAACGAGAGCCCAGAAGAACTTCTCCTGCCCGCGCCCGAATGGATGCACGTTGTCGGGCTCGCCCTTGCCGCGTACCTCGCCGACCTTGAGCAGCACCTGATTGCCGACATCCGCGAACGAATGGATCATTTCCGCGAAAAGCGTGGGCGAACCGGTGACGAACCAGCCGAAGCCCTTGGCGCCGGCAATGGCCGTGTTGGTGGCGATCGAGATCGAGACCGACGAGGACATCGGGCGCGTCAGGTCCGGATCTGGCCGGTCCCCAGCACTACCCACTTCTGGCTGGTGAGTCCCTCGAGCCCCACGGGTCCGCGGGCATGCAGCTTGTTGGTGGAGATGCCGATCTCCGCGCCGAGCCCGTATTCGAAGCCATCGGCGAAACGGGTCGACGCGTTGACGAGCACTGAACTCGAGTCGACTTCGCGCAGGAAGCGCAGCGCGTTGGCGTAGTTCTCCGTGACGATCGCGTCCGTGTGCTGCGAGCCGTACTTCGTGATGTGGGCGATGGCGTCGTCGAGCGAATCGACCATCCGCACCGCCAGGATGGGCGCCAGGTACTCCGTGTACCAATCCTCCTCGGTGGCCGTCTTCATGGAGGGAACAATGGCGCGCGATCGCTCGCAGCCGCGCAGCTCGACCGATTTGCTGCCATAGATTGCGGCCAGCGGCGGCAGCACGCGTGCCGCGACGTCCCGATGCACGAGCAGCGTCTCCATCGTGTTGCACGGCGAGAAGCGCTGCGTCTTGGCATTGTCGGCGATGCGGATGGCCATGTCGGGGTCGGCCGATGCGTCGATATAGACGTGACATACACCGTCGAGGTGCTTGATGACGGGCACCTTGGCCTCTTTCGTTATGCGCTCGATCAGTCCCTTGCCGCCGCGCGGCACGATGACGTCGACGTGCTCCAGGTCAGTAATCAGGTAGCCAACCGCGGCGCGGTCATCCGTGGCGACGACCTGCACTGCGTATTCGGAGAGGCCGGCGACGCGCAGACCCCGATGCACGCAAGCGGCAATGGCCTGGTTGCTGCGCAAGGCCTCTGATCCGCCACGCAGTATCGTCGCATTGCCCGACTTGAGGCACAGCGCGGCTGCGTCGGCGGTCACGTTGGGTCGCGACTCGTAAATGATGCCGACCACGCCGAGCGGCACGCGCATCCTGCCCACCTGGATGCCGCTCGGGCGGTACTTGAGATTGGTGATCTCCCCGACGGGATCGGGCAGTGCCGCGATCTGCACGAGGCCGTCGGCCATGGCGGAAATCGCCTGCGACGTCAGCATCAGGCGGTCGACGAATGCCGCGTCGTGTCCGGCGGCTTCGGCGGCAGCGACGTCCTGCGCATTGGCCGCAAGCAGCCTGGCCTGGTCGCGCCGCATCGCATCGGCCATCGCGAACAGAGCGTTGTTCCTGGCGTTTGTGTCGGCGCGCGCGAGCTCGCGCGCGGCGGCGCGCGCGGAAGCGCCTACCGTGCGCATGTAGGCTGCGACATCGACGATCGACACGATGCCGGGAACGTTGAGATTGGTCATCCGGCCATTCTACCGCGGCGGCCACGATGCCTCGGGGCTCCCGGGCCCGCATCGGGACGCCCGTTCCGCGAAATCAATGCGGCGAAATGACCTTGGTGCCGTCTGCGGTACCCATGAGGATGACGTCCGCGCCGCGCCGCGCGAACAGGCCCACCGTGACCACGCCGACGATTCCATTGATGGTGGTCTCCATGGCGACGGGGTCCACGAGCGACAATCCCGACACGTCCAGGATCACGTTGCCGTTATCCGTGGTGAAGCCCATTCTCAACGCGGGCCGTCCGCCCAGGGCGACCAGTTCGCGGGCGACGTAACTGCGCGCCATCGGGATCACTTCCACCGGCAGCGGGAATTTGCCGAGAACGCCGACCAGCTTCGACTGATCGACGATGCACACGAACTTGCGCGCGACGGCGGCGACGATCTTCTCGCGCGTCATCGCGCCGCCTCCACCCTTGATCATGGCGCCGTGTTCGGTAACCTCGTCGGCGCCGTCGATGTAGACCGGCACGTCGTCGACATTGTTCAGTTCCTCGACGTCGATGCCGTGCGCTTTGAGGCGGTCCGCGGTTTTCACTGAACTGGCTACCGCGCCTTTGAACCGGTGCTTGATCCTGGCCAACTCGTCGATGAAGAAATTCGCGGTGGAGCCGGAGCCCACGCCGATCCACGCGTTGTCGACCACGTACTTGAGCGCTTCGCGAGCGACGGCCTGCTTCAGTTCGTCCTGGGTCATGGGGCGTGCGGATAGCTGCGAAGCGCTTATCGTAGCAGCGTTCCCCGTGTCCCGGCCTGCGCCGACTGTCGCGCTATTTCTTCCGCGGCGGCGGCAGATCCGTGCAGACGCCTTCGTAAGCCTCTGCGGCCAGGCCGACCGATTCGCCCAGCGTCGGATGCGGATGGATGGTCCTGCCGATGTCGACGGCGTCGGCACCCATTTCGATCGCCAAGGCGACTTCGCTGATCAGGTCGCCGGCATGCGTACCGACGATGCCGCCACCGATGATGCGATGCGTGGTCTCGTCAAAGATCAGCTTGGTGAAACCTTCGTCGCGACCGTTGGCAATCGCGCGACCCGAAGCGGCCCAAGGCAAGACACCTTTGCCGATCTTCATGCCCTTGGCTTTGGCCTCGTCCTCGGTGACGCCGACCCACGCTACCTCGGGATCGGTGTAGGCCACGGACGGAATCACGCGCGCGTCGAAGAAGGACTTCTCGCCGGCAGCCGCTTCCGCCGCGACGTGACCTTCATGCACGGCCTTGTGCGCCAGCATCGGCTGACCGACGATGTCGCCTATGGCGTAGATGTGCGGCACATTGGTGCGCATCTGGTTGTCGACCGGCACGAAGCCGCGATCGGTGACGGCAATTCCGGCCTTGTCCGCGGCGATCTTCTTGCCGTTGGGACTCCTGCCAACCGCTTGCAGCACCAGGTCGTACGGTTGCGGACCTGCCGGCGCCTGCTCGCCCTCGAAGGTCACATGGATCGCGTCCTTTCTGGCCTCGGCGGCGACGGTCTTCGTCTTCAGCATGATGCGATCGAAGCGGGGCTTGTTCATTTTCTCCCATACGCGGAAGAGATCGCGATCCACGCCTTGCATCAGGCCATCGAGCATTTCCACGACGTCCAGACGCGCGCCGAGCGACGAGTACACGGTGCCCATCTCGAGACCGATGATGCCACCGCCGATGACCAGCATCCGCTTCGGAATGGAGCGCAGCATCAACGCGCCCGTCGAATCGACGATGCGCGGATCGTCGGGAAGAAAAGGCAGCTGCACCGACTGTGATCCTGCGGCAACGATGGCGTTCTGGAACCTGACGACTTTCTTCGCGCCGGTCTTGTTCTGGCCGGCGCCATCGGTGACTTCGACCTCGACATGATGCGGGTCGAGAAACACGCCGTAGCCGCGCACGATGTCGACCTTGCGCGCCTTGGCCATGCCCGCCAGGCCGCCGGTAAGCTTGCCGACGACCTTGTTCTTCCAGCCGAGCAATCTTTCGAGGTCGATCTGCGGCGCGCCAAAGGTGATGCCGTGTTCGGCGAAGGCCTTCGTTTCGTCCATCACCGCCGCAATGTGCAGCAACGCCTTCGAGGGGATGCAGCCGACGTTCAGGCATACGCCGCCCAGCGTGGCGTAGCGCTCGACCAGCACCGTCCTCATGCCGAGATCTGCCGCACGGAATGCGGCGCTGTAGCCGCCGGGACCGGCACCCAGAACCAGCATGTCGCACTCGATGTCGGCCTTGCCGCCATACGCTGCGGCACCGGGAATGGCTGCCGCTGGCGCGGCAACGGGTTTCGTCGCCGCCGCCGGGACCGGTGCCGTCGCCGGCTTCACCTCGCCCGCTGCGGCACTGTCGAGGACGACGATCACGCTGCCTTCGCTGACCTTGTCGCCCAGCTTGACCTTCAGTTCCTTCACCACGCCGGCGGCCGGCGAAGGCACGTCCATCGTTGCCTTGTCGGACTCGAGCGTGAGCAGCGAATCCTCGGGCTTCACCGAGTCACCCGGCTTGACGAAGATCTCGATGACCGGGATGTCCTTGAAGTCCCCGATGTCGGGTACCTTGACCTCGATCGCGCTCATTGCGGCCTCGTCACGACAGCGCTCATAGCGTTACCCGCCGCAGGTCGGTGAGCAGGCTCGCGAGAAATGCGGTGAACCGCGCTGCGGAGGCGCCGTCGATCACGCGATGGTCGTAGGAAAGCGACAGCGGCACCATGAGTCGCGGCGTGAAGTCCTTGCCGTTCCAGACGGGTTTCATGGCGCTCTTCGACACGCCGAGAATCGCGACTTCCGGCGCGTTGATGATCGGCGTGAAGGCCGTGCCGCCGATGCCGCCGAGCGACGAGATCGAAAAGCAGCCGCCCTGCATGTCGGCGGGTCCGAGCTTGCCTTCCCGCGCCTTCGCCGACAGCTCGGTCATGTCCCGGGCGATCTGCAGCACGCCTTTCTGGTCGGCGTTCTTGATGACGGGAACGACCAGGCCGTTGGGCGTGTCCGCCGCGAAGCCGATATTGAAATATTGCTTGAAGACCAGATTTTCCCCGTCGAGGGAAGCGTTGAAATCCGGGAATTTCCGGAGCGCTGCGACCGACGCCTTGATCATGAACGCCAGCATGGTGATCTTGGCGCCGGTCTTCTCGTTCTCCTTGTTCATCTGGACGCGGAAAGCTTCCAGATCGGTGATGTCGGCCTCGTCGAATTGCGTGACGTGCGGGATCATCACCCAGTTGCGGGCGAGGTTTGCGCCGGAAATCTTCTTGATCCGCGACAGCGGCTTGGCCTCAATCGCGCCGAATTTCGCAAAGTCGACGGTCGGCCACGGCAATAAATTGAGCGATCCGCCGCCGGTGACGCTGCCGCCTGTGGTGCCGGCCGTGGCGCCTCCGCTCAACGCCTGCTTGACGAAATTCTGGACGTCCTCCTGTTGGATGCGGGCATTGGGACCCGTTCCCTTCACTCTGGCCAGATCGACGCCGAGTTCGCGTGCGAATTTGCGCACGGAAGGTGAAGCATGGGCGCCTTTGAATGCCTCGCCATCCACCGGCGCGACCGGTGCCGTTGGTGCGGCCGGTACAGGTGCGGCGGGGGCGGGCGATGGCGCGGCGGCTGGCGCGGTTGCAGGCGCGGCAGCGGCAGACGGCGCGGTCGCAGCCATTGCAGGGGCAGGTGCGGCCGCCTTGGCATCGCCGGCGCCTGCGGTGTCGAGCGTCAGGATCAATGTCCCTTCGCTGACCTTGTCGCCGAGCTTCAGCTTGAGATCCCTGACCACGCCGCCCGCGGGCGCCGGAACGTCCATCGTCGCCTTGTCCGATTCGAGCGAGATCAGCGAATCCTCGGCCTTCACCGAATCTCCCGCCTTCACGAAGATTTCGATGACCGGTATGTCCCTGAAGTCGCCGATATCGGGGACCTTGACGTCGATCGTGCTCATTTGTGTGCCCCCAAGCTTGCGGCCAAGCAAGATGAGGCCGCTGCGCTGCCCCCCGAGGCAGACCGCAGTCCCGCGCCTTGGGACGGCCCGGCGGCGCTCATGCGCGGCCGAGTCATACGGTCCACGGCGCCGGCTTGTCGGGGTCGAGGCCATACTTTTTGATGGCTTCGGCCACCTTCACGGCCGGGATCGTGCCGTCGTCCGCCAGCGCCTTCAGCGCGGCGACCGTCGTGTAGTAGCAGTTGACCTCGAAGAAGTGACGCAGCTTTTCGCGGGTATCGGAACGCCCGAAGCCGTCGGTGCCCAGAACCACATAACGGTTGCGGACCAGCGGGCGGATCTGTTCCGCGAAGAGGCGCATGTAGTCGGTCGTGACGATCACCGGACCCTGCGCGTCCTTCAAGCAGGCCTCGACATGCGAAACGCGCGGCGCGGCCGTCGGGTGCAGCGTGTTCCATCGCATCACCGCGTTGCCTTCGCGCGCGAGTTCCGTGAACGACGGACAGCTCCAGATGTCGGCGTCCACGCCCCAGTCCTTCTTCAGCAGGTCGGCGGCGGCGATCGCCTCGCGCAGGATAACGCCGGAGCCCATGAGCTGCACGCGCGGCGATTTGCCCTTGGACCCGTCGCCGGCGCGAAGCTTGTACATGCCTTTCAGGATTCCCGGCGCTGCGCCTTGCGGCATTGCGGGCTGCCGGTAGTTCTCGTTCATCAACGTCAGGTAGTAATAGATGTCTTCCTGGTCGGCGTACATCCGGCGCAATCCGTCCTGGATGATGACCGCGACTTCATACCCGAATGTCGGGTCGTACGAGATGCAATTCGGGACGGTGGCCGAGATCATGTGCGAATGGCCGTCCTCGTGCTGCAGTCCCTCGCCGTTCAGCGTCGTGCGTCCCGCGGTTCCGCCCAGCAGGAAGCCGCGCGAGCGCATATCGCCTGCGGCCCAGGCCAGGTCGCCGATGCGCTGGAAGCCGAACATCGAATAGAAAATGTAGAAGGGGATCATTGGCACGCCGTGCGTCGAGTACGACGTCGCGGCGGCGATCCAGTCGCACATGCCGCCGGCCTCGTTGATGCCTTCCTGCAGGATCTGGCCCGACTTGTCCTCGCGGTAGAACATCAGTTGATCCTTGTCCTCCGGCGTATACAGCTGGCCCTGCTGGTTCCAGATGCCGAGCTGGCGGAACATGCCTTCCATGCCGAACGTCCGCGACTCGTCCGGCACGATCGGCACGATGTGCTTCGCGATGTTCTTGTCGCGCAGCAGCATCTGCAGGATCTGCACGAAAGCCATCGTTGTCGAGACCTCGCGTTCCTCGGTGCTCTTCAGGAAGCGCTCGAAAGCGGCGAGGTCCGGCACGACGAGCGGCGAGGCCTTCTGGCGGCGCGCCGGCAGGTAGCCGCCCAGTTCCTTCCGCCGCGCCGCCATGTATTCCTGTTCCGGTGAGCCCGCAGGAAACGTGACGTAGGGCACTTCCTCGAGTTTGTCGTCAGTCACCGGGATATGGAAGCGGTCGCGGAATCGGCGGATCGATTCGATCGACATCTTCTTCTGCTGGTGCGTGATGTTCTGCGCCTCGCCGGAGTCGCCCATGCCGTAGCCCTTGATCGTCTTCGGCAGGATCACCGTCGGCTGGCCCTTGTGGTTCACCGCCGCGTGGAACGCCGCATAGACCTTGAAGGGGTCGTGGCCGCCGCGATTCAGCTTCCAGATGTCCTCGTCCGACCAGTCGGCGACGAGCTCCTTCAATTCCGGCGTGTTGAAGAAATGTTCGCGGACGTAAGCGCCGTCCTTCGCTTTCATCGTCTGATATTCGCCGTCGACGACTTCCATCATGCGTCGCATCAGGATGCCCTTCCTGTCCCGCGCGAAGAGCGGGTCCCAATGCCGGCCCCAGACCACCTTGATCACGTTCCAGCCGGCGCCGCGAAAATCGCTTTCCAGTTCCTGGATGATCTTGCCGTTGCCGCGCACCGGACCGTCGAGACGCTGCAGGTTGCAGTTGACGACGAAAATCAGATTGTCGAGGTTTTCCCGTCCGGCCATGCCGATCGCGCCCATCGACTCCGGCTCGTCCATCTCCCCATCGCCCATGAAGGCCCACACCTTGCGGCCTTCCGTTTTCGCCAGCCCGCGATCCTGCAGGTATTTCATGAAACGCGCCTGGTAGATCGCCATCAGTGGGCCCAGGCCCATCGACACGGTAGGAAACTGCCAGAAATCCGGCATCAGCCACGGATGCGGATAGGACGATATGCCCTTGCCGTCCACTTCCTGCCGGTAGTTGTCCAGTTGGTCCGCGGTCAGGCGACCCAGCATGAACGCGCGCGCGTAAACGCCTGTGGACGAGTGGCCCTGCACGAAGACCAGGTCGCCACCATGCTGGTCGGAAGGCGCGTGCCAGAAATGGTTGAAGCCGATGTCGTAGAGCATCGCGGCCGACGCGAAGCTCGCGATGTGCCCGCCGACGTTGGTGTCCTTGTTAGCGCGCAGCACCATGGCCATCGCGTTCCAGCGGACGCAATGGCGGATCTTCTGCTCGATATTGAAGTCGCCCGGCAGATGCGCCTGCTGGTCGACCGGTATCGTGTTGATGTAGGCGGTGTTCGCCGAAAAGGGCAGGTAGGCGCCCGATTTGCGCGCGGCATCGATCAGGTTTTCGATCAGGAAATGCGCTCGGTCGGGCCCTTCGGCGGCGAGCACGCCCGCCAGCGCGTCCAGCCATTCGCGCGTTTCCTGGGGATCGGCATCACTCTTGATCATGTCCATGGCGGTTCTCCTGAAGCCGTCTGCAATGGCAACGCCTTCACCGGGGTCGATCGTGTCTGCGCCGCCTTGCGCGAATCCTGGCGGCGCGGTGGTCGATAGTGAGTCAAGGCAAGACCAACAATTGAACGGCGCGGATCGATCTTGGCCGCATCGGTTTCAACGATTGGCAGAACAATGAATTGTCAAAAGGCATTCTAGGGGGTTGTGGCCCTCTTGTATTGCTGCGTCGCGGGAGTTCAGCGTCGAACCGGGATTGTGCCCACTGGGGATCGGAAATGCAGCGCCGACGCTGCAACGAGACTTACGGTCGCCATGACCAGAAAACCCGTCCGGTAGCCTTCGGTCAATGCGCTCAGCGCCGCGAATAGTGGCGGTCCGACGACGACCCCCGAGAACGTGATGAATCCTGCGGCGCCGGTGACCGCCCCGGCATTGCCTGGCGGTGCCTGACGGGCGAGTTCGGACAACTGCACTCCATTCCATCCGATGGCGGTTCCCCCAAAAAGCGCGGCGACGGGCAGCACGATCCATGCGGGCCACGCCGGGGTCGCGAATGCCAACGCGATGCCGCAAAGGCCCGCGAAAAGCCCGATCACGCTCAAGGTCCGGCGCGGCGCAAGCACGTTGTCCGCAAGCGCGCCCCAGAATATACGGCCAATCACACCGCCAACTGTAGCAACAGTAAGCGCTAACCCCGAAGCAACGAGCGACCAGCGCAGGGCGTCGTGCAGAAAGACGACGAGGAAGCTGGTCAGGCATACCTGGACGGCCGCGTAGGCGAAGCTCAGCGCAGCAAGTTCGGCCAGGGTGGGCGATTTGGCCACAAGCTTCAGACGCGCGAGGATTTCGCGCAGCGAAAATGCCTTGCCCTCCGTGCGATCGGTGTCGAGCAGCCTGCGCGTGGATTGGGCGGCGACCATCACGCCCAATCCCGCCAGCCCCACGGTCACCAATGCGGCGCGCCACCCCATCATGAGCGCAGCAACGGGAAGCAAGGCGCCAGCCAGTGCCGCACCGGCGGGTACCCCGGTCTGCTTGATCGAGAACATCAACGCCATTTGTGCCACAGGCGTCGTCCGCGCAAGCACCTGCGATGATGCCGGGGTGATCGGCCCATATCCCAGTCCGATCAGGATGGCGGTCAAGACCAGCAGGCTGGCAAGCGGTGCCGGCAGCAATCCGATCAGGACAATTCCGGCGGCGCACAACAACACGCAACATTGGGACACCCTGATCGCGCCATAGCGCTCGATGAAGCCGGCTGACACGAGGCTGGCCGGCATCGCTCCCACGTAGACCAATCCCACGAACACGCCGATCCATTGCGGTGCGACGCCCATTTCCCGCGCGAGCTCGGGCGCCAGAACGGCGGGCGCAGTAGCCGCCAGTGATGTGAACATCTGTATCGCCAGTGTGGCGGCGAGCGCGACCATGGCCGTGCGACTGCTGCGTTGCGCGGTTGCGTTCACTTGGACCCCCACGCTTGCGACATTCGTCGCCACGCTGCCCCAGGGACGTCCACGCGAGCGGGGCGAAGCCAAGGCCCGAAGAGCGCGTCCGCGAGCGTGGATGGCGGCCGACACGACGTCGCTCCGCACAGGTGCCGCCGCACGGAGGCCACGGAGCCATTCCCGCCGCGGGGCAGTGACGCGAGCAGCCGGCGAGGGGCCCCGCAACGCGGGGATCGACGGCAAATGCGAGTCGGCATGCGAGGCCGACTCACGCCGCAACGATTCAGTTCACAGATCCAAGGAGGCCGAGGCCCTGCGGCGCGGACGACGACCCCCACGCTCACTTTGTTCGCTGCCCCCGGGACGTCCTCGCGAGCGGGGCGAAGCCAAGGCTCGACGAGCGCGTCCGCGAGCGTGGATGGAGGCCGACACGATGTCGCTCGGCACAGTTGCCGCCACACGGAGGCCACGGAGCCATTCGCGCCTTGGGAAGGCCCGGCGGCGCTCATGCGCTGGCGCAGGCGGACAGAATGCGGGACTCCGTGACGATCATGTCGACGCAAAGGTCATAGGCGGCGGCCGGAATTCGCGCGGCGATCTGTGCGTCGAATGCGCCCGCTACGCGCGGCGTGGCTGGTTTGAGCGTGGACATGAGGCGATCGTAGAAGCCCCCGCCATAGCCCAGCCGGCGGCCGTCGGGACTGAACGCGACGCCCGGGACCAGGACCCAGTCGATCGCTGCTGCGTCCATTCGAGGCATCGTGGACAGCGGCTCCGGAATGCCTCGATAGCCTGACGCGACGTCAGCGGCGAGGTCGCCGATGGCATGGAGTTCGAGCATTCGCGTCGCGCCATTGACGCGGGGCAGGACCAGGGTCTTGCCTGATGCGAGAGCAACTCGGGCGAGCGGTCGCGTATCCCACTCGCTGCCGAAAGGAAGCGTCACCAGCACGACGCGCGCTGCCGCGAACGACGGCAAGGCTTCCACGCGGGCGCCGATGCTCCGCGACGCTGACGCGCGCACCCCATCGTCCAGCGCGTCGCGCACGGCGATCATCTGGGCGCGAAACGCCCGTTTGGCCTCGTGCAGCGCGGAACCTGTCAGCGCCCTTTCCGGATTTGCGGCGTCGGGTAGCATGGGCTGATGTTAGCGGAGGCACGCGCTATATACCACGACGATGGGAGAGTCCGCCGGAAGTATAATGCCGCCTCCACGAAGGATCTCAAGTCCCAATGAAAAATGCACACCAGTTCTATCGGGCACGTCGTGCTGCGGTCCTCGCATCGATGCGCGAGCACTCCGGCGGCGGACTTGCGCTGGTGCCCACGGCTCCCGAAGTTCCGCGCAATCGCGATTCCAACTTTCCGTTCCGCTTCGACAGCTATTTCTACTATCTGTCCGGCTTCCCCGAACCGGAGGCGGTCGTCGCGCTGATCGCCGGTCCGGAAGGCGACAGGCAAGTGCTGTTCTGCCGCGAGAAGAACGCCGAGCGGGAGATCTGGGACGGCTTTCGTTACGGGCCCGACGCCGCGAAGGAAATTTTCGGTTTCGATGAAGCGCACCCGATCACGGCGCTCGCCGAAAAGCTGCCGGACCTTGCGTCGGACCGTCCCGCGCTGTTCACGCCTCTGGGGCTGTTCGACACGTGGGACAAGCAGGTCACGCAATTGCTGAACGAGGTGCGCAGCCGCGCCCGCGCAGGTGTATCCGCCCCGGACGAAGTCGTTGACGTGCGCGGCACGCTCGACGCGATGCGGCTCATCAAGGACGGGCACGAACTGAAGCTGATGCGCGAGGCTGCCACGATTTCCAGCGCCGCGCACCGGCGCGCTATGAACGTCACGCGACCGGGCTGGCACGAATACCAGACAGAGGCCGAATTGCTGCACGAATTCCTGCGCCGCGGCGCGCAGGCGGTCGCCTACTCGTCGATCGTGGCCTCGGGACCCAACGCCTGCGTGCTGCACTATCGTGAAAACGATCGCCAGATGTCGGACGGCGATCTCCTGCTGATCGATGCCGGCTGCGAATACCGTGGCTACGCGTCGGACATCACGCGCACCTTTCCGGTGAACGGCAAGTTCACAGGACCGCAAAAGGACATCTACGAACTCGTGCTGGCCTCGCAGCTTGCGTGCCTCGACCTCGTGAAACCGGGCACGGAGTTCCACGCGTACCACAAGGCCGCCGAGCGCGTGTTGGCCCAGGGCTACATCGATCTCGGCCTGTGCCAGGGCACGCTGGACGAAGTGCTTGAAGACGGCAGCTTCAAGCAGTACTACATGCATCGCGCCGGGCATTGGCTGGGCATGGACGTGCACGACGCCGGCCTCTACCAGGTCAAGGGCGCTTCGCAAACGCTGGTCCCGGGGATGGTGCTCACCGTCGAGCCGGGTACCTATATCCGGCCCGCCGACAATGTTCCGGAGCATTTCTGGAACATCGGCGTGCGCATCGAGGATGACGTGCTGGTGACCGCCGGCGGGCACGAGAACCTGACCGACGCCGCGCCCAAGTCCGTGGCCGACGTCGAAGCAGCCTGCAAGCGATAACCGCTATCCCAAAAGAATGCATGATGTAGTCATTGTCGGCGCAGGTCCGGTCGGAGGCGCGCTTGCGCTGGCGCTGGCAGACGCCGACCTTGACATCGTGGCGCTGGATGCGCGCGCAGCCGGCGGCACGTTGCGCGGCGAACGATCGCTTGCGTTATCGCATGGCGCGCGATTGATCTTCGAGCGTCTCGCCGTCTGGCCGCGCCTGGCGGCCATCGCGGGCGCCGTCACGCCGATCGTGGAAATCGACATTTCGCAGGCCGGCGGATTCGGTGTTACCAGACTGGTGGCGGAAGAGCAGGGCCTGCCGGCGCTGGGCTATGTCGTGTCGTATCGCGCATTGCAGGCTGCCATCGACGTCGCATTGACACGAACAACCATCGATCTCAGGTTTGGCGCGACCGCGGCCTCGGTTGACGGGTCTTCTGCGAAAGCCTCGGTGACGCTGGAGGGCGATGCCGGAACGCCGTTGCGCGCGCGACTCGCGGTAGTCGCCGATGGCACGGGCACGGCGGTGACGGGAATCGCGCGGCAACTGCGCGATTACGGTCAGGTCGCGTTGATTGCCAAGATCGGCATGGAGAGTGCGCATCTCGGCGTCGCGTTCGAGCGCTTCACGCCCGAGGGTCCGCTGGCATTGCTCCCGGAGGGCGATCACTACGGCCTGGTGTGGACGATGACGCCGGCAAAGTCCGAGTCGATGCTGGCGGCATCCGACGACGAGTTTCTCGCGGCGCTCGCGCACCAATTCGGTACACGCGTTTCCGGATTCGCGCGCGTCGCCGACCGCCGCACGTTTCCGTTGCGGCTCGAGTTCGCCCGGCCAACGGTGGCGTCGCGAAGCGTGGTCATCGGCAACGCCGCGCAGGCATTGCACCCGATCGCCGGGCAGGGGTTCAACCTTGGTGTGCGGGACGCGTATGAATTGGGCCGGGCGATCATCCGCGCACCGCGCGACGCGCTGGGCAGAGATCCGATGCTCGCGAGCTTCGCGGCGCGACGCCGGCCGGATCGCTATGCGGGCATCGCCTTCACCCACGGACTGACGCAGCTCTTCGCGACGGACACTCCGATAGTGCGCTGGCCCCGCGGGCTCGCGCTCTCGCTGCTCGACGCGTTGCCGCCATTGAAGAAGGCGTTCACGCGCGCAATGCTGTTCGGCGTCTCCTGAACGTGCGTTCGCTCGCGCTGAACAGCCCTTTTTGCGACTGAGCAATATTAAGGCAATCGCCGGAACGGCCACGCCGCAAAGCCGGTATAATTCGAACCCGTTCCCGTCGTCATACTCTTTCTTCCGTTCCGTCTTTGCCGATCATGCGCATCGGACCCTACACCCTGCCGAACAACCTCGTCGTCGCGCCGATGGCGGGCGTCACCGATCGTCCGTTCCGGCAGCTGTGCAAGCGGCTGGGCGCGGGTTACGCCGTGTCGGAAATGGTTGCGTCCAATCCGCTGCTCCGTGGCACCGACAAGTCTCGCCGGCGCACCGACCATGCCGGCGAAGTCGCGCCGATCGCCGTGCAGATCGCGGGCGCAGATCCATTGCAGATGGCAGACGCCGCGCGCTACAACGTCCTGCAGGGCGCGCAGATCATCGATATCAACATGGGCTGTCCGGCCAAGAAGGTATGCAACGCCGCAGCCGGATCCGCATTGCTCGCCAATGAGAGACTCGTTGCCGCGATTCTCGAAGCCGTCGTCGCTGCGGTTGCGGTACCGGTTACGCTCAAGATTCGCACCGGGCCGAGTCCCTCGGTTCGCAATGCCGTTGCCATCGCGCGCATAGCGCAGGAGACCGGCGTTGCGGCGCTGACCGTGCACGGCCGCACCCGCGCTTGCGCATTCGTCGGCGCCGTGGAATACGACACCATCGCGGCGGTCAAGCGCGCGGTCACGATTCCGGTGATCGCCAACGGCGATATAGCCACGCCCGGGCACGCCCGGGCCGTGCTTGTGCACACCGGCGCCGATGCCCTCATGATCGGCCGGGCGGCGCAGGGGCGTCCCTGGATCTTCCGCGAAATCGCCCACTATCTCGCTACGGGCGCGCATTTACCGGCGCCGACGGTGGCGGAGGCGCGGACATTGATCGTTGCACATCTCGAAGATCACTATGATTTCTACGGCGATACGGCCGGTGTGCGCATTGCGCGCAAGCACCTCGGCTGGTACACCGAGGCGCTCGACGGTGGTCCTGCGCTGCGCCGCGAAGCCAATGCCGCGATCACCCGGCGCGAACAACTCGATGCCGTGGAACGTTTTTTCGATCGCCTCCAGTCCCGGGGCGACCGACTCGAATACATCGAAAACGACGGCGCGGCAGACCAGCGGGTCGAAGTTCGCGCCGCGTTCTTGCCGACATCACAAATGACAACAAGCAATGCGAAACGGGCAAGGGAGGCCCTCGCGGCGTGACCCGAAAAGTGAAACTGAACGGCAGCAATGAGATCTGTCGCAGCGTCGAGCGCTCGCTCGAGGAATATTTTAAGCGTCTGGACGGTGAATCACCGACGGGTGTCTACGACATGGTGATTGGCCACGTGGAACGCGCGCTGCTTGCGTCCATCATGGATCGCGCGAACGGCAATCAGACCCAGGCGGCAGACATGCTGGGCATGAACCGAAATACACTGCGCGCAAAGCTCACCCGCTACAAGCTGATCTAGGGCCTGTTAACGCTATGAACACATACGCGTTGCACGGCCGAAAACGCCCACCGCAAGGCGCGAAGGCGAAGGCGGGTCGGGCACCCGGCGAGCCTTCGCAACGCAGCGATGGGCGTTTTCGGCAGCAACCCAAAGGGAACGGGTGGCATGAGGCGCCACTCCTTGTTGCTCTCCTCGCAAAGACAGCCAATCTTTGCTTCGTCGGCTGTCGCGATTGGCGCCCCATGCCAACCGTTCGCGTTTGCGTTCATAGCGTTAACAGGCCCTAATGACGGCCAGGGTCGCGCAGGCGCTGCTGTCGGTGTCCGACAAGCGCGGTCTCGTCGAATTTTCACGCGGACTGGTGACGCTCGGCGTGAAGCTGCTTTCCACCGGGGGTACGGCGAAGGCGCTGGCCGACGCGGGCCTGCCCGTCACGGATGTCGGCACGTACACGGGCTTTCCGGAAATGCTCGATGGACGTGTCAAGACGCTGCATCCCAAGGTGCATGGCGGCATCCTGGCGCGCCGCGATCTGCCGGCGCATGTTGCAGCGCTTGCGGCACACGGCATTCCCACCATCGACCTCGTCGTCGTCAATCTCTATCCGTTCCGGGCCACCGTGGCGAAGCCGGACTGCACGCTGGACGACGCGATCGAGAACATCGACATCGGTGGCCCGTCGATGGTACGCGCTGCCGCGAAGAACTGGCCACACGTCGGCATTGTCGTCGACCCAACTGACTATTCCGGGATCCTCGCCGAACTGAATGCGAACACCTGTGCGCTGACTGATGCAACGCGCTTTCGGCTGATGCGCAAGGCCTTCGCACACACGGCTTCCTACGATGGCGCGATTGCCAATTGGCTGACGGCGCGCGGCCCCGATGGTGCAACGCTGGGATTTCCGGACTCGTTTCATTTTTCCGGCGTCAAGGTGCAGCAGATGCGCTACGGCGAAAATCCGCACCAGGCCGCCGCGTTCTATCGCGATGAATCGCCCGCGCCAGGTTCGCTTGCCACCTACCGGCAACTGCAGGGCAAGGAACTTTCCTACAACAACGTTGCCGACAGCGATGCCGCGTGGGAATGCGTCAAGACCCTCGTCGAGCCGGCCTGCGCCATCGTCAAGCACGCCAATCCGTGCGGCGTGGCGATCGCGGTGGATCCGCTCACGGCATATCGGAATGCGTTGGCCACGGATCCGACGTCTGCGTTCGGCGGCATCATTGCGTTCAACCGCCCGGTCGACTCCGCGACGCTCGAAGCAGTGTCGGCGCAGTTCGTGGAAGTCGTTATTGCGCCGGGTTACACCACCGATGCTTTGGCGGTCATCGCGAAAAAGGTCAACGTCCGCGTCCTCGAAGTGCCGCTGCCGGCAACGGACGTGAGGGCCAACGAGTGGGACATGAAGCGGGTCGGCGGCGGCTTCCTGGTGCAATCGCCGGATGTGCGCAACGTGACCTCCGCCGAGCTCAAGGTCGTGACCAAAAAAAAGCCCACAGTTGACCAGCTTGTCGATCTGCAGTTCGCCTGGCGTGTGGCCAAATTCGTGAAGTCGAACGCGATCGTGTACTGCGGCGGCGGACGGACACTGGGTGTGGGTGCGGGCCAGATGAGCCGTGTGGACTCCTCGCGCATCGCCGCGATCAAGGCGCAGCACGCCGGCCTGTCGCTCGCGGGATCGGTGGTTGCCTCCGACGCGTTCTTTCCGTTTCGCGACGGCCTGGACGTGGTCGCGGACAATGGCGCAGTGGCGGTGATCCAGCCGGGCGGCAGCATGCGCGACGAGGAAGTGATCGCCGCCGCCAACGAGCGCGGAATCGCAATGGTGTTCACGGGCATTCGCCATTTTCGCCATTAGCAATCCGTTCGTCCCATGTGGAAAGCCCAATCGTGAACATCCTTGTCGTCGGATCCGGCGGGAGGGAGCACGCGCTGGCATGGAAACTCGCGCAGAGCACGCGCGTAGGGAAGATATTCGTTGCGCCCGGCAATGCGGGTACCGGGCGGGATGCGACGCTCACAAACGTCGCGCTGACCGGCATTCCCGATCTCGTCGCCTTCGCGCAGCGCGAGCACGTTGCGCTGACGGTCGTCGGTCCGGAAGGGCCGCTCGCCGCCGGCATCGTCGACGCCTTTCGCATGGCGGGATTGAAGATCTTCGGCCCTACGCGGGCCGCAGCACGACTTGAAAGTTCCAAGGATTTCGCCAAGGCGTTCATGACGCGTCACGGCATCCCCACGGCGCAGTACCGCACGTTCGCGGATGCGCGTGCCGCGCATGCGTACGTGGACGAGACTGGCGCGCCCGCAGTGATCAAAGCCGACGGCCTCGCCGCGGGGAAGGGCGTCGTCGTGGCGATGGCGCTTCCCGAAGCACATGCGGCGATCGACGCCATGCTTGTCGACAATGCAATGGGCGACGCGGGCGCTCGCGTCGTCGTCGAGGAATTCCTGGCCGGCGAGGAGGCGAGCTTCATCGTCATGGTCGACGGTAAGAACGTCCTGCCGCTGGCATCTTCGCAGGACCACAAGCGATTGCAGGATGGCGATGCGGGCCCGAACACCGGCGGCATGGGCGCCTATTCACCCGCTCCGGTGGTCACACCCGCGTTGCACGCGCGGATCATGCGCGAGATCATTCTGCCGACGGTGAACGGCATGGCGGCGGATGGCATTCCTTACACCGGATTCCTTTATGCGGGCGTGATGATCGACGGCGCCGGCCAGCCGAAGGCCCTTGAATTCAATTGTCGCCTGGGCGATCCGGAAACGCAGCCGATCATGGCGCGGCTCAAGTCCGACCTGGTCGAGTTGCTCGAGCACGCGGTGAATGCGACGCTCGATGCCGTCGACGCCGCGTGGGACCGGCGCACCGCGCTAGGCGTCGTGCTCGCGGCGGCAGGGTATCCGGACGATCCGCGCAAGGGTGACGCCATCGAAGGCCTGGAACGCATTACGCCGGAAGCTCATCCTGACGTGATCGTGTTCCATGCGGGCACCGCGCTTGCCGACGGCAAGACGGTGGTCAGCGGAGGCCGTGTGCTGTGCGTGACCGCACTCGCGGAATCAGTGCGTCAGGCGCAGCGTGCCGCGTACGCCGCGATCGCCGACATCGGGTTTGCCGGCATGCAGTTCCGGTCGGATATCGGTCACCGTGCGGTTTCACTGCGGAAGTGAAGACTTGGACACCGCCGCCACCCGCACCTATTTTCTCGAGCTGCAGGCGCGTATCGTTGCCGGCCTGGAAGCGCTCTGTGGCGAGCCGTTTCGCCGTGACGAATGGTCGCGGCCCGAAGGCGGGGGCGGCCTCTCGCGTCTGATCGAGAACGGCAGCGCCCTCGAACGCGGCGGCGTGTTGTTTTCGCACGTCATGGGCGAGCGGATGCCTGGTTCCGCGACGGCGCATCGCCCTGAACTTGCCGGCCGGTCGTGGGAAGCGATGGGTGTGTCGCTGGTCCTGCATCCGCGCAATCCGTATGTACCGACCGTGCATCTCAACGTTCGCCATTTCGCGGCGCGGAAAGCCGACGCGCAACCCGTCTGGTGGTTCGGCGGCGGAATGGACCTGACCCCGTACTACGGTTTTGCCGATGACGCGATCCACTTCCATCGCACCTGTCGAGATGCGTTGGCGCCGTTTGGCGCGGACGTTCACGCGCGCTACAAGAAATGGTGCGACGAATACTTCTTCCTCAAGCACCGGAAGGAGCCGCGCGGCGTCGGCGGCGTATTCTTCGATGATCTGAACGAAGGCGGCTTCGAACATTGCTTTGCATTGACGCGAAGTGTCGGCGACCATTTTCTCGCTGCCTATGCGCCGATCGTCGACCGACGCAAAGGGATGACATTCGGGGAGCGCGAGCGCGATTTCCAGTTGTACCGCCGCGGGCGCTACGCCGAATTCAACCTGGTATGGGACCGCGGCACGCTGTTCGGCCTGCAGTCGAACGGCCGCACCGAGGCAATCCTGATGTCGATGCCCCCAATGGCACTCTGGCGCTACGATTGGCATCCCGCGCCCGGATCGCCCGAGGCAGCTCTCTACAGCGACTTCCTGACCGCGAAGGATTGGCTCTCTGGGAACGCCTGAAGATGACCACCTGATCGAGACGCTGCTCACGTCGGAGCGCGTGTTCGATGGCGATCTGCTGCACGTACGGCGCGATCGCGTCCGCCTGCCGAATGGTGGAGAGGCAACGCGCGAATACGTTGTCCATCCGGGTGCGGTGCTGATGCTGCCGATTCTGGCCGATGGGCGGCTGGTGCTCGAGCGTCAGTTTCGCTATCCCGTGGGTCGAGTGATGCTCGAATTCCCGGCAGGCAAGATCGATCCGGATGAGACGCCATTGGCAACCGCCAAGCGTGAATTGCGCGAGGAAGCCGGGTACACCGCGGGCACCTGGCAACATCTGGGCACCGTGCATCCGGAAATCGGCTACTCGACGGAAGCCATCGAGATGTACATCGCAACGGACCTGGCCCATGTCGGCGCGCAACTGGATGAAGGTGAATTCCTCGATGTCGTGCTGATGACCGAGGATGAATTGCTCGCGGCGTTCGATGCGGGCTCGGTCACGGACGGCAAGACGGTCGCCGCCCTGTTCGCCTGGCATCGGCACCGCGCGCGATGAGCGCCGCCGGGCCGTCCCAAGGCGCGAATTGCACCCCCTTGGGGGCAGCGAACGAAGTGAGCGTGGGGGTCGTCGTTCGCGCCGTCGGGCTTCGGCCTCCTTGGGTCTGTGAACTGAATCGTTGCGGCGTGAGTCGGCCTCGCGTGCCGACTCGCATTTGCCGTCGATCGCCGCGTTGCGGGGCCCCTCGCCGGCTGCTCGCGTCACTGCCCCGCGGCGCGAATTGCGCCGCGGCCTCCGTGTGGCGGCGCCTGCACGGTGCGACGTCGTGTCGGCCGCCATCCACGCTCGCGGACACGCTCTTCGAGCCTTGGCTTCGCCCCGCTCGCGAGGACGTCCCGGGGGCAGCGAACGCAGTGAGCGTGGGGGTCCTTTGAACGTCGCGGCTCGGCGGCTCGTGATCCGCGGGAGAGTGCAGGGCGTAGGTTACCGCGATGCCGCGGTGCAAGCCGCGTGCGAACTGGGTGTGAACGGCTGGGTGCGCAACACGCGGGACGGTGCTGTCGAGGCGCTGGTCCAGGGTGAGACCGAGGCGGTCGAACGCTTTGCCGCCTGGTGCAGGCGCGGTCCGCCGCTGGCGCGGGTCACGGAGGTCATGTCATCCGATGCGGAGGTGGATGCCAACCTGTCCGAGTTCGAGACGCGCGCGACCGTCTAGCCCTGAACGGGCGCGCCCAGCCCGAATATATCCTTCCATGCCGCATACGACGCGGCCGCCATCCACGGCAGGACAAGCACGAGCCCCACGCCCATCGTAGCCAGTCCAAGCAGCAGCAACGAAAGCGAGATTCCGGCGTAGAGCGCCAATGCCGGCACGTTGCGCGCGAACGCGCGCGCAGACGTCGTGAAGGCGCGACGCAGGACTTCGCCGTCGAAGAGCGCCGCGAACGGAACAAAGGTCAGCGGCAGCGACGCCACAATTCCGGCCAGATAGATCGCCGCGATAACCCCCATCGGAAGGCTTGCCGCATCGCGGGAAGGAAGCAGCAGATTGGCATCCGCAAGTTGCCAGGCGGAAAACGCCTCCGCCGCAAATGCAACAAGGCCCGCTACAACCACCGTTGCCTGCGCGCTGGCCGGCGCGGCGAACGGCGCGATGGCATGTTTGAGTCGCGGTACTTCACCGCGATCCGCGGCAAGGCTCGCGTAGAGCATGCCGGTCGCGACGAGCGGTGCAATCACGTTCGACGCGATGAAGCCCAGTATCGGAACCGGCTCGAAAGCGATACTGATGACGAGCGTGATGAACGCCAGGGCGGCGAACGTCGCGGGTCCGCGCTTCCAGATGCGCATTGCCTCGCCGTACCATGCAAGCGCCCGCAACGCAGGCACGTGCCGGGACTCGCGACTTGGGGATTCGGAGGCAGTCCCGCGCGCGTTGTCAGAATCCCGGTTCATGCGGGGGCTTTGTGCCGGCGATGGAAGGATTACGCGGCTTCGCCGAGGTACGCCGCGCGCACCTTGGGATCGTGCAGCAGCGATGGCGCATCGCCCGACAGGATGACTTCGCCGGATTCCATCACGTAGCCGCGCCGGCTCACTTCGAGCGCCAGTTTCGCGTTCTGCTCGATGAGCAGGATGGTAACGCCTTCGCCGGAAATCGTCACGATGGTCTCGAAGACCTTCTGCACCATCAGCGGCGCCAGGCCCATCGAAGGCTCGTCGAGCAATAGCAGCCTGGGACGGGACATCATCGCACGGCCCATCGCGAGCATCTGCTGCTCGCCGCCTGACATGGTCCCCGCCGTCTGCCGGCGGCGTTCCTTCAGTCGTGGAAAGAGATGGTAGACGCGCTCGATGTCGGCCTTGATGCCTTCCCTGTCATTGCGGATGTAGGCGCCCATCGTCAGGTTTTCCTCGATGGTCAGCGCGCCAAACACGCCGCGTCCTTCCGGCACCATTGCGAGGCCGCGCCGCACAAGCTTGAACGCCGGCTTGCCGGTGATGTCGGCGCCGTCATAGAAGATCTTTCCCGCCTTGATCGGCAGCAAGCCGCAGATACCCTTCAGCGTCGTCGTCTTCCCTGCGCCGTTGGCTCCTATCAGGCAAACGAGTTCGCCCTGGCCGACTTCAAGGTCGATGCCTTTGACGGCATGGATGCCGCCATACGCGACTTCGATCTTCTTCAATTCCAGGATCGGGTGCGATGCGTTGCTCACGCCCTCGGCCTCCCCGTACCGATTCGCAAGGCCACGACGTTGCGCGTCGGCCTCGAAACGTGATTCGCGATTGCTCGACCCCCACGCGCTGCACGCGCGGGTCCCCTCTCGCCGCTCACACGTTTTCCCCTCTCGCCGCTCACGACGTGCCCTTCAGGTTCAGCGTGACTTCGCCACCCAAGTACGCCGCGATGACCTTCGGATCGTTCTGAACCGCGCTGGCCGTTCCTTCCGCGATCTTCTTGCCATAGTCCAGCACCAGCACGCGGTCGCATACGCTCATCACCAGTTTCATGTCGTGCTCGATCAGCAGAATGGTCGTGCCGTCGCGGCGAATTTCGGCCAGCAGGCTCTTGAGCGACGACGTTTCCGTGGCATTCATGCCCGCCGCCGGTTCGTCGAGCGCGAGCAATTTGGGTTCGGTGGCGAGCGCGCGAGCAATTTCCAAACGGCGTTGATCGCCATACGCCAGGTGCTTGGCCAGGCTGTGCGCGCGCTTTTCCACGCCGACGTATTCCAGCAACTCGTAGGCGCGTCGGTGAATCGCAGCCTCTTCGGCCCGCGTGCCGGCGTTGCGCGAGATGGCTCCCCAGACGCCCGCGCGCGTGCGCACATGGCGGCCGATCATCACGTTTTCGAGCGCCGAGAGATTGGCGAAGAGGCGGATGTTCTGGAACGTGCGGGCAATGCCGCGCGCGGCTACGTCGTTCGGCTTGAGGCGCTGCAGCGGTTCGCCATCGAATATGAATTCACCGCCGTCGGGAACGTAGATGCCGGTCAGCACATTGAACAGCGAGGTCTTGCCGGCGCCGTTCGGCCCGATCAGGCCGTAGATCTCGCCATGGTTGATCGTGAAGTCGACATCAGACAGCGCCTGCACACCGCCGAAGCGCTTGTCGATTCCCTTCGCGGCCAGGAGGGCAAGCTGGCTCATGTCCTGGCGACTTCGAGTTCACGCTTGCGCAGCGCCGACGGGAGAATGCCGGCGGGCCGGAACAGCATCATCAGCACCAGCGCCAATCCGAACAGCAGCATGCGGATGACCTCCGGTTCGAGCAGCATCCGGCCAAAGAGCGCCTTTTGCACGGGCTCGACCGTGAAGCGCAGGATCTCGGGCACGAACGACAGCAGAACCGCTCCCAGCACGACGCCCCAGATGTTGCCCATGCCGCCCAGTACGACCATCGCGAGCACCATCACCGATTCGACCAGAATGAAGCTCTCCGGACTGATGAATTGCTGAGTCGCCGCGAACATGCCACCGGCGATGCCGCCGAACGAGGCGCCCATGGCGAACGCGAGCAGCTTGATGTTGCGCGTGTTGATGCCCATCGCCCGCGCCGCTGTTTCATCTTCGCGAATCGCCTCCCAGGCCCGTCCGATGCGCGAATCCTGCAGCCGCATGTTGAGGACGATCACCGCGATGAGGGCGGCCAGGAAAAAATAGTAGTACTTGATTGGACCCGTGAAGTCGAGGCCAAGGATCGTCTCGCGGTGCGCGAAATTGAAACTGCCGATTCGGAACGGGTCGATCAGGTACAGTCCCTGCGGTCCGTTGGTGATGTTCACCGGCTGCGACAGGTTGTTGAGAAAGATGCGGATGATCTCGCCGAAGCCCAGCGTGACGATGGCCAGATAGTCGCCACGCAACTTCAGCGTCGGGGCGCCCAGCAGCACGCCGAAGAGGCAGGCGACCGCCGCACCCATTGGCAGGATGATCCAGAATGGCAGGTGCAGGTTGAAGTGCGGACTCGCAAGCAGCGCGTACACGTAGGCGCCGACCGCGTAGAACGCGATGTAGCCCAGGTCGAGCAGCCCGGCGAAGCCGACAACGATGTTGAGTCCCAGCGCCAGGAAGCAGTAGAGGATCGCCTGGTTGGTGATTCGCACCCAGAACGTGCCGGCAGAGGCAAGGACGAAGGGCAACACGAGAAGCGTTGTTCCCACGAGAACGATGCCCACCCAGGCGAGCTTCGGGTTGCGGTGGGTGTCGAACAGGCTGCGCATGGTTTCAGGCGCGGTCCGAAACGCGTTCGCCGAGCAGCCCCGACGGCCGGAAGATCAGCACCGCGATCAGCACCAGGAAGGCGAACACGTCCTGGTAATTCGAGCCGAACAGCGTGAGATTGGGGTCGGACGCGCAGTGTGTCGCGAGCGCATCCGACCAATCCGACAGGTTGCACAGGTTGGTGAGATCGCCGACGTAGCCGGCGCCGAGCGCCTCGATGACGCCCAACAGCATTCCGCCCAGCATGGCGCCGGCGAGGTTGCCGATTCCGCCCAAGACCGCGGCGGAGAAAGCCTTGAGGCCCAGGATGAAGCCCATCTGGTAATGGGCGATGCCGTAGTAGCTGCCCACCATCACGCCCGCGACCGCTCCCAGCGCGGCGCCGATCACGAACGTCAGCGAAATCACCCGGTTGATATCGATGCCCATGAGGCCCGCGACCTGCTGATTCTGTGCGGTGGCGCGCATCGCGATGCCGAGCTTCGTCCTGTACACCAGCAGCAGCAGGCCGCCCATCATTGCCAGCGACCCGAAGATGATTGCGACCTGCACGTTCGTGATCGTCGCGCCGTCCGGCGTCGCCGTGATGTGATAGGGGACGATCTTGATGATCTGCGGGTAGGGCAGCGGGTTGCGGCTCCAGACGATGAGCGCCAGGTGCTGCAGGATGATTGACAGGCCGATCGCCGTGATCAGCGGAGCCAGTCGTGGCGCATTGCGCAATGGGCGGTAGGCGACTCGTTCGAGCGTATAGCCGACGGCCATGCAGACGGGAATGGCGGCCAGCAAGCCGAACAGGACGATCAGCACGGGCGGCAGTCCGGTGTTGGCGCCGGTCAGCGCCACGATCACCGTGTAGGCGACCATCGCCCCGATCATCACCACTTCGCCGTGCGCGAAGTTGATGAGCTGGATGATCCCGTACACCATCGTATAGCCCAGCGCCACGATCGCGTACACGCTGCCGAGCGTCAGTCCGTTGACCAGTTGCTGCAGGAAGATATCCAGGCGGTCCCCACGAATCGTTTTGCGCTGCTGACCCGGATTGTGGGTTCAAGGCGCCTTGCGCTGCAAGCGATGCCGTTGCGCGAGGGTGCATAAGAAAAGGCGACGTCCCGTAGGAACGCCGCCTTGTCAGGCTTGCCGCAAGGAGCGCGGTTACTTCTTCGGCGCCTCGGCCGGTGCCATCGCAGGTGCCGCTGCGGGTGCCGGGTTGGCCGCCGCCGCGCTCGCCTGCATTTCCTTCATGAAGTCCTCGAACGACGACGCTTTGCCGGCCTTGACCACGCCGACCGGTACGACCTTGCCGTCCTTCAGCGTGAAGATCGTGATCTCGGCGTTCTTGCGGTCGCCCTTCTCGTCGAACTCGATCAGGCCGGTGGCGCCGTTGTACTTGATCTTCTGCAACTCGGGAAGGTACTTGGCCGGATCCGTCGAGTCCGCCTTCTGCATCGCCGCGATCATCAGTCCGACGGCATCGTAGAAGAACGGCGCATATTGCTTGACCTCGCCGTACTTGGCTTTGAAGGCGTCGTTGAACTGCACGCTCGCAGCCGATGCCGGCAAGCCCGCTTGCGAGCAGATCAGCCCTTCCGCCGCGGCGCCGGCCAGCTTGGCCATTTCGTCGGTGCACGCGCCGTCGCCGAAGCTGAACACCGCCTTGATGCCGAGCTCCCGTGCCTGCTTGACCATCGGGCCGCCCGTGGCGTCCATGCCCCCGTAGAAGACAGCGTCCGGCGCCTTGCCCTTCATCTTGGTCAGGATCGCCTTGAAGTCGGTAGTCTTGTCGGTGGCCTTTTCCCGCGCCACCACCTGCACGCCCGCGGCCTTCAGCGTCTTCTCGACTTCATTGGCGAGGCCCTCGCCGTACGCGGTCGCGTCGTCGGCGATGGCAACCTTCTTGACATGCATGTTGGCCAGGTATTGCGCGATCGCGGGACCTTGCTGGTCGTCGCGGCCGACCGTCCGGAAGACGTTCTTGAACCCCTGCTCGGTCAACTTCGGGTTCGTCGCCGAGCCTGAGATCATCGGAATACCCGCCTGGTTGTAGACGGCCGACGCCGGGATCGTGACGCCGGAATTCAGGTGACCGGCAACGCCGGCGACCTTGGCATCTGCAAATTTCTGGGCGATCGTCGGGCCCATCTTCGGGTCCGCCTGGTCATCTTCGCTCATCAGCTCGAACTTGATCGTCTTGCCGCCGATCTTGATCTTGCGGGCGGTGTGCTCATCGACCGCGAGTCGGGCGCCGTTCTCGTCGTCCTTGCCCAGATGGGCGATGCCGCCGGTCAGCGGGCCGGCGTGGCCGATCTTTACGACGACGACGTCTTCCACGGGCGCCTTGGGTGCTTCGGCCTTCTTGGGTTCTTCCTTGCCGCAGCCGTAGGCGGTGGCGAGCGCGGCCGCGATGATCGTGAGGCCGAGCTTTCTGGATAGGGTCATGGGTACTTCCTCCGGGACGGAAAAATTCAAGGTTGAATGAGATAACAGAATATTATTCGCCATACGCGTGGGGGTGTCAACGCTCGCGCTGGCGGTGCAAGGGGCCCCGGGACTGTCAAGCTGCGCGCCCGGCAGCCCGTCGCGGCAGGCCGCATTTCGTCGCCATGCCGTTGCAGGGAAGGGTCCCGGGCATGGACAATGCGGGTCGGGAATCCAAACGAGTGCGTGGCCGCATCCAAACAGGGAACGGCCGCAGCAACAGCGCCTGGCAGGGCCGATCGGCTTCCGCAGCGGCGTGCCTGGGGAGAAGTCATGGGAGTGCGATTGACGCGGCGTCGGGTAATCGGCGCGCTTGTGGGGTTGTTGGTGGTCGGTGGGCTCGCCGGAGCGGTTGCCTTGCGCGCCGCCAAGAAGAATTCGGACGGCCCCGAAGTCAAGGCCGCGACCACGCTGGAATTCGGCGCGGCCGAACTCGCGACCGTCGAGCCGAAGTCGATGCCGCGCTGGTTGCCGGTCTCGGGGACGATGCAGCCGGTCCGTCAGGCCACGGTCAAGGCCAAGGTCTCGGGCGACGTGCGCCAGATCACCGTGCGCGAAGGCGACTCGGTGAAGGCGGGGCAGATGCTCGTCCGCGTCGACACCGCCGACCTGGACGCCCGCGTCCTGGAGCGCCAGGGTCAGCTGCAGTCCGCGCACGCGCAGTTGGCGCTGGCCGAGAAGACCAATGCGATGAACCAGAAGCTCCTGAAGCAGAACTTCATCTCGCAGAACGCCTCGGACAACGCCGAATCGTCGCTCGAAGTGGCCAAGGGCAACCTGCAGGCCGCGCAGGCGCAGCTGCGGGTTGCGCAGAACGCGCTCAAGGACTCGGTGGCCACCGCGCCGCTGTCGGGCATCGTCGCCAAGCGGCACGTGCAGCCGGGTGAAAAGGTCGCCTTCGATTCGCCATTGGTGACGGTCGTCGACCTGAAGGACATGGAATTGCAGGCTGCAGTGCCGTCTTCCGACATTCCGGAGTTAAAGCCCGGGATGACCGTCGACCTGGCCGTAGACGGCTTCACCGACCGCAAGTTTACCGGCCGCATCGAGCGGATCAATCCGTCCACCGAGGCCGGCACGCGCGCCATCCTCGTGTTCGTCGGCATCCCCAACGAGGCGCAGGCGTTGCGCGGCGGCATGTTCGCCACTGGCCGCATCGCGCTGGCCGCCGGCGTGCCGGTGCCCACACTTCCGGCCACAGCGGTCCGCACCGAAGCCGGTCAGTCGTATGTCTGGACGATCCAGGGCGGCAAGCTGGCCAAGAAAACGGTGCTGATCGGACGGCGTGACGACGACGCCGGCCGCGTCGAGTTGAAGACGACCCTGCCGGCCGACACCCCGGTGCTGGCCGCCAAGTTCGACAACCTGAAGGAAGGCGCTCCCGCGTTGGTTCGCGCCCCGGACGCCATACCCGCCAAGAAAGCCAGCTGACGGCCCACGAGGCCCAACGCCCAGGAGCTCGCCATGTGGATCACCCGCGTTTCGATCAACAACCCGGTTTTCGCGACCATGGTCATGGTCGGCATCGCGGTGTTCGGCCTCTTCTCCTACAACCGGCTGCGCATCGAGCAGATGCCCGACGTGTCGCTGCCCTACGTGCTGGTGCTGACGTCGTATCCCGGAGCGAATCCCGAGGTCGTCGAGACCGACGTGACCAAGCCGCTCGAATACGCGATCAACACGGTCGCGGGCGCGAACCTGATTCGTTCCAACTCGAAGGAAGGGCGTAGCGAAGTCTTCGCCGAGTTCCGCATGGCGACCGATATGACCAAGGCCATGCAGGACGTGCGCGACAAGATCTCGCAGGTACGGCCGGGCTTCCCGCGCGACGTGAAGGAGCCGCTCGTCATCCGTGCGGACCAGGAGAACACGCAGCCGGTGGTGTCCATCGCCGTGCTCTCGCCGTCGATGAACCTGCGCGACCTCACGTCGCTGACCGACCAGACCATCGTCAAGGGACTGGAAAACGTTCCCGGTGTCGCGCGCATCGACGTGAACGGCCGCATCACGCGCCAGATCCTGGTACAGATCAAGCCTACGGCGTTGACGGCGCTCGGCATCGGCGTCGACCAGGTCGCGGCCGCGATCCGCGCTGCGAACCAGGACGTCCCCGCCGGCCGCATCACGCGCGGGCAGAGCGATTCGATTGTCCGCGTCGAAGGCAAGATCAAGGACCCGGCGCAGTTCGGCCGGATCATCGTCGCGATGCAGGGCAACGCGCCGGTCTACCTGTCGCAGATCGCCGACGTGATCGACGGGGAAAAGGAACCGGACTCGATCGCCCGCATCAACGGCAGGCCGTCGATCACGCTGGACCTGCAGAAATCGCAGGACGCGAACATGGTCGACACCGGCAAGGCCGTGGCGGTCGCCGTCGAGGCGCTGAAGAAGCGGCTGCCGGCGGACGTCGAGATAAAGATCGTCAATTCCGTCGCCGACGAGGTGGAGAAGGGCGTCAACCGCGTCAAGTCGACGATACTCGAAGGGGCCGGCCTTACCGTGCTGATCGTCTTCCTGTTCCTGCACAGCTGGCGCAGCACGATCATCACGGGCCTGACGCTGCCGATTTCGGTGATCGCGACGTTCATTGCGTTGTACGGCTTCGGTTTCACGCTCAACAACCTGACGTTGATGGCGCTGTCGCTGTGCATCGGGCTGCTGATCGACGACGCCATCGTGGTTCGCGAGAACATCGTCCGGCACCTGGGGATGGGGAAGAACCACCGCACCGCCGCCCTGGAGGGCACCGACGAGATCGGCCTCGCGGTCATGGCCACGACATTCGCGATCGTCGCGGTGTTCGTGCCCATCGCGTTTATGAGCGGCATCGTCGGCAAGTTCTTCTTCCAGTTCGGCGTCACCGTGTCGGTGGCCGTGCTGGTGTCGCTGTTCGTCAGCTTCACGCTCGACCCGATGCTCTCGTCGGTGTGGCACGATCCGCCGGGCTCGCGTTTCAAGCGGATTCCGTGGCTCGGCCGCTTCATGGACCGTGTGGAGCACTTCATCGAGTGGATGCACCGCGTCTACGGGCGCATCCTCGAGTGGGCGCTTGGCCATCGCAAGAGCGTCATTGCCATTGCGTTGCTCTCGTTCGTCGGCGGCGTCGCGATCCTGCCGATGGTCGGCACTGAATTCATCCCCGACACCGACCAGAGCTTCACGTCGCTGCGCCTCAACACGCCGGTAGGGTCGAGCCTCGAGTATTCGGACAACAAGGTGCGCCAGGTCGAGACGGCGTTGGCGGGCATTCCGGAAATCGACCTGATGATGACGACCGTGGGCACTGACGAAGGACGCAACTACGCCCGGCTCAACATGAAGCTCGTCGACCGCAACAAGCGGACGCGCTCGCAGAAGGACATCGAAAAGGCGATCCGCGGCGAGCTCAAGTCCATCCCCGGCATCGAGAGCGCGTTCGGCTTCGACCGGCCGGTCTGGGTCAACCTGCTGGGACCCGACCCCGAGACGCTCACGCTGCTGATCAACGAGTTCGCGCAGAAGGTCGCCAAGGTGCCCGGCATCGCGGACATGGAGACGTCCGAGAAGGCTGCGGCGCCCGCGCTGGCGATCCACCTCAACAACGACGCCGCAGCTGATCTCGGCATCAACGTGCAGCAGGTCGGCGCCACCGTCCGGCCGCTGCTCGCGGGCGACACCGTCAGCTACTGGCTGGCGCCGGACGGCAACAACTACGAAGTGAATGTGCAGCTGCCGAAGGACAGTCGTCGCCTGTCGGCCGATCTGGGCAATCTTTACATGTCCACCGGCAGGCGCGGACCCGACGGCGAAACGCGGATGGTGCCGCTGCGGCAGGTCGCGGAGATCGTCGAGACGACATCGCCTCAGATCATCAAGCGTCAGGAGTTGCAGCGCCGCGTCGCGCTCTACGCCAATGCCGAAGGACGGCCGTCCGGCGACGTCAACTCGGACGTGCAGAAGATCCTCAAGGAAACGGTGCTGCCGCCCGGTTACCGCTTCGATGTCGGCGGCCAGGCGCAGATGATGCAGGAGTCCTTCGCGGCACTGATGGCGGCCGTCGGCCTCGCCGTCATCTTCATCTACCTGATCCTGGCGTCGCAGTTCGCGAGCTTCACGCAGCCTGTCGTGATCATGATGTCGCTTCCATTCACGCTGATCGGAGTGTCGCTGGCTCTGTTGTTGACGGGGTCGACGCTCAACATGTTCTCGATGATCGGCTTCGTGATGCTGATGGGCCTCGTCACCAAGAACGGCATCCTGCTCGTCGATTTCGCCAATCGCGCGCGCCGCGCCGGAGCCAGCCTGCACGATTCGCTGCTGCAAGCCGGACAGGTCCGGCTGCGGCCGATCCTCATGACCACCGCGGCGATGATTGGCGGCATGACGCCGCTGGCGCTGGGCTTGGGTGAGGGCGGTGAGACACAGGCGCCGATGGGCCGCGCGATCATCGGCGGCGTCATCACGTCGACGCTGCTCACGCTGGTCGTCGTACCCGTCCTCTACACGTACCTCGACCACCTGACTGAATGGCGGAAGGCAAGGAAGGCCAGGAAGGCCGCGGCGATGAAGGCACATGGCACTGCAATGCCGTCGCCCGGTCCGGCAGCGGACTGAAATGACGGCTGTTGCAAACCGGAGTCGCCCCAGGTTGACGTGAGATAATGCGCGGCAGCATAATAACTGACTCGGAGTCAGTTAACGATTTGCGGCCGCCGTTTCCCGAGAATCCTTGCCAGCCATTCCCGAGACGCCGCCAGTCCACTCCACTTTTGCATTGGCAGCCCCCCTTTTGCCCTTCAATCGCCTGAATTTCGCGACGCCGAACGATGATCCGCGCCATGGACTACGAACAAGCCCGATTCAACATGGTCGAGCAGCAGATCCGGACGTGGGATGTGCTGGATCAGGAAATCCTCGATCTGCTGTTTGCCGTGAAGCGCGAGGAATTCGTCCCGGCTGCCTACCGATCGCTCGCCTTCGCCGACCTGGAACTGCCGCTGGGGAATGGCCAGTGCATGTGGGCGCCGAAACTCGAGGCGCGGGTGCTGCAGGCACTGAAGCTTTCGCGGAGTGAATCGGTGCTCGAGATCGGCACCGGCAGCGGCTACTTCGCCGCGTTGCTCGGCCGTCGCGCAGGTATCGTCACCTCGGTCGAGATCGACGCGGGCATGTCAACCAGAGCGGCAGCGGTTCTGGCGCGAACCGGCGTCGCCAATGTCCGCTGCGAGCCGGGCGATGGTGCGCGCGGATGGGGCAGTGAACAATTCGATGCGATCGTCCTCACCGGATCCACGCCGCTGCTCCCGGAGAGTCTTTTCCGGCAGCTGAAGCCCGGAGGCCGGATCTTCGCGATTGTCGGCGACGTTCCAGTGATGACGGCGCGGCTCGTGAATTGGACGGCGCCGGGCTCCCTTGTCACGACCGATCTCTTTGAAACGGTGGTCGCGCCGCTGGTCAACGCTGCTGCGCCGTCGCGGTTCCGGTTTTGATCAAGCAGATCGCCTCGGCAGATCTGGCCTCGTGGCGCGCGGACCCTGCGCGTCCGGCGCCGGTGGTCGTCGACGTGCGCGAGCCCTGGGAGTTCGAGCACTGCCGCATCGAGGGTTCACTGTCCGTCCCGCTCGCGCAGCTGCCCGCGAGGCGCGCCCTGTTACCGGAGAATCGCGACCTCGTGCTGGTCTGCCATCATGGCGCCCGAAGCCAGCAGGCCGCATTGTGGCTGGCCCGGAACGGCTTCGCCAATCTGCACAACCTGCGCGGCGGCGTTGAAGCATGGGCACTCGAGGTTGACCCCGCCATGCCGCGCTACTGAGGTTCATGAATTGGAACCGGGCTTCGACCCGATTCAGACACGATCTTGACACTGAGCTGATACTTCGATCGCGCGACGCATTCGCGTATTGACGGACCTGGACTGAAAAATGAAATTATCGCGTTCCCTTCCCCGCCGCCTGGCCCAGTTGACGCTGGCGCTTGCCGCGACCATCGCTGCCGGCGGCGCCGTGGCGGAAGATCTGTTGCAGATCTACCGCGAGGCGCAGAAGAGCGACCCGCAAATCGCCGCTGCGCGCGCTGGCTGGGAAGCCACGCAGGAACGGGTGCCGCAGGCGCGTTCGGGACTGCTGCCCAACGTTTCGGCGTCCGGCGCCGCCAACATCAACAATTTCGATTTCCACGCCAGCACCGATCCGAATACCGACTTCAACCGCAACTACTACCAGTACAACCTGACGGTCTCGGCGGCGCAGCCACTGTACCGCCCTCAAAACGTCGTGCTGTACGACCAGGCCAAACAACAGGTCACGCAATCGGATTACACGCTGGTCATCGCGCAGCAGGACCTGATCATCCGGACTGCGGTCGCCTACTTCGACGTGCTGCTGGCCGAGTTCAACGTCGAGCTGGCGGCGCAGCAAAAGATCGCCGTGGCCGAACAGCTGGCCCAGGCCAAGCGCAATTTCGAGGTCGGCACATCCACGATCACCGACACCAATGAAGCGCAGGCGAAATACGATCAGATCATCGCCACCGAAATCCAGGCGCTGAACGACCTCGATCGCCGGCGCACCGCGCTGCGCGCGATCATCGGCCGCTTTCCGAACAGCCTGAAGCGCGTCGGCCGCGGTTTCGATCCCGAGCCGCCCAGCCCGAACACGCTCGACTACTGGGTGGACAAGGCCGCCATTGGGAACATGAACTTCCGCTTCCAGCAGGCGAACTACGAGATCGCCACGCTCGAGGTCGACAGGGCCAAGGCCGGGCACTACCCGACGCTCGACCTGGTCGCGAGCTACGGCGGGCAGGCCAGCAACGGTGGCGTGAGTCTGGGTGTCAGGAGCAACTCGCTGCAAGGCCTGGTCGGCGTCCAGTTGAACGTTCCGATCTACACCGGCGGCTTCGTCAATTCACGCGTGCGCGAAGCGATTTCGCTGCAGGACAAGGCGCGGCAGGATCTGGAGACCGCTAAGCGCAGCGCGATCACCAACGCGCAGGATGGCTATTCGGGCGTCAACAGCGCAGTGGCGTCGGTCAAGGCGAATGAACAGGCGGTGCAATCGGCCGAGGTTGCGCTGCAGTCGAACAAGCTGGGCCAGGAGGTGGGGATTCGTACCAACCTTGACGTATTGAACGTTCAGCAGAACGTCTTCTCGGCAAGGCGCGACCTCGCCAACGCGTATTTCCAGTACCTGCTCGCGGTGCTGCGCCTGAAGGCCGCCGTCGGAACGCTTGACGAGCAGGACCTGGCGGACCTCAACCGCCGGCTGAACGGCTAGCATTCAGCCGCGGCCCAAGCCAGACCCAAAGGCGATCGGCGGCGCCGCGATGCGCGGCGTGAAAGGCAAGCGCTGCGTCGCGCATGCGTTTGCGGCGTGCAGGATCGGCGAGCAGCGCACCCACTTCCCTCAATAGCGCGTTCGCGTCGGCGACGCGCACGGCGGCTCCTGCCGCGATCGCGTTGTCCGTCGCTTCCCGGAAATTGAAAGTGTGGGGTCCGACGAGCGTGGGCGTGCCCATGGCGATCGGCTCGATCAGGTTCTGCCCGCCTAGCGGCAGGAGGCTCCCGCCGACGAATGCCACGTCGGCCGCCGCGCAATAGCCGCCCATTTCTCCGAGCGAATCACCCAGTACGAAGGCGACATCGGCCGGAACCTGCCGGTTTTCGCTGCGCCGGATGAACGGAATGCCTCGTGCCCGCAGCAAATCGGCGACGGCCTGAAAGCGCTGCGGATGACGTGGCACGATGACGGTCAGCGTTTGCGCCGACAGTGCATTTTTCGCCAGCGCATCGATCAACAGGACCTCTTCGCCATCGCGCGTCGATGCCGCGAGAAAGACCGGCCGCAATTCGCCGAACCGGATGCGCAATTCGCGTCCCAGCGCGTCCGCTTCCGCGGGTAGTGCAACGTCGAACTTGAGATTGCCGGTGACGTTGACCTCCCGCACACCCACGGCAGTTAGGCGCGCGGCGTCGCCGGCGGTCTGCGCGGCCGCGCCGGAAAGTGCGGCGAACATCGGTCGCGTCAGGCTCGAAAAGCGCGCATAGCCGGTGGCGGATTTTTCGGACAAACGGGCATTGACGAGGTAGAGAGGGATGTTGCCGCGGTGGCAGGCCGCGACGAGATTGGGCCAGACCTCCGTTTCCATCAACAGTCCGACGCGGGGACGGAAGCGCGCGAGGAATGCATCGATCGCGAATGGCACGTCGTAAGGCAGCCAGACTTGCTGCACGGATTCACCGTACAGCGTGTGCCCGGCTTCGCGGCCGGTCGCCGTCATGTGCGTCAGCAGGATTGTCGCGTTGGGCCGGGCACGCGCGATGCGCTCGAGGAGCGGCGCGACTGCCCGCGTTTCCCCGAGCGACACCGCGTGGATCCAGACCACGTCGCCGCGCGGCGCGGGAGCGTCAATGCGGTACCTGCCGAAGCGCTCGCCGATGCGCATGCGATAACCGGGTTCGCGCCGTCCGCGCCACCACAGCCTTAGCGGCACGAGGGGCAATACCAGCCACCACAGCAACGTATAGAAGCGGCGCGTCATCGGAGGTTCCCGTTTGGTCAGCAGCGTGGCGCCAGGCGCAGCAATTGCCCGCAGTAGTCCACGACATCTGACAATGACGGAACGAGGCCGTTGCCGCCGGCATCGCGGGCGCGGGAGCTGGCATGTGCCACGCCCGCGAGGCGTGGATCGGTGGAGGTGAAGATCGCCACGGTCGACGTGCCCAGCGCCGCGGCGAGGTGCGTCAGCCCGGTGTCGACCCCAACGACGATTTCGGCGTTTCGCGCGAGTGTCGCCAATTCCGGCAGCGATTGCCTTGGCGGCACCACTGCGCTTTCGGATCCGTCGGCCAAGCGCTGGCTGCGCGCATGCTCCTCCGCATTGCCCCACGGCAGCAACGTAACGAATCCAGCGCGCGCAAAATGGGTGACCAGCGCGCGCCAATGGTCCTCGGGCCACTCCTTGTCTGCACGGCTCGTTGCGTGGAACGCCAGCGCAAAAGGTCCGGCGGGCATCGCCGGTGTCGTTGGAGGCGGTTCGAAGCCCCAGCGCGGTGCACCGTCGGCGGAGTAGCCCAGGGCTGCCGCCGCGACTCCCCGG
Organism: uncultured beta proteobacterium; assembly: GCA_963829415.1. GTDB lineage: Bacteria > Pseudomonadota > Gammaproteobacteria > Burkholderiales > Casimicrobiaceae > VBCG01. The sequence continues at coordinate 1,452,299 of CAWHII010000001.1, forward strand.
CAACGATCGATGATGTGCAGGTCGCGCGACACCGGATGGTGCACATGGTCGACAATTGTGGCGATCGGCTCGCGGATGTTGGCGCGGTCGAGTCCGTGGCGGATGCCCTTGGCGAACCAGGAGACGACGGCCCCCTTGACCTGCTCCTGCAGGTTGAGGATGGCGTCGTAGCGTTCCTGGCGGAGCGCGCGGCGGAATGCAGCCATGTCGCGCCAGGTGGCGCTCGCGAGAGGCGCGTGGCGCCAGCGGCGCAAAGCGAGCGGCACGACACGGCGAATCCGCGGGTCCAGTCGCACCAGGTCGACAAAGGCATCTTCAGCCACCCAATCGATGGGAAGTCCCGGGCAATGGAGAGCGATATCGGACACCAGGGCCAACGCATAGACGACGTCGCCGAGCGAACTGGGCCTGACGACGAGAACGCCGCTCATGCCGTCCGCCCGGGAAAAACGCCCATGCGCGTCGAATGCGAGTCGCAAACCACGTAAAATCGGCGGGAATCCTTCGCGGCCCTTTTCCGGTGCATGTCCGAACCGCTTCCCCTGTCGCTGGTGATCATTGCGCGCGATGCTGCGCACGAACTCGCGGATTGTCTCGCGTCTGCTGCGTTCGCTGCGGAGACGATCGTCGTCGATTCGGGCAGCAGCGATAATACCGCAGCAATTGCCGTGCGCTCAGGGGCGCGCGTGATCGAGCACGCATGGGAGGGCTTCGGCCCGCAAAAGAATTTCGCGGTTGGGGAAGCGAAGCACGATTGGGTGCTGTGCCTCGACGCCGACGAGCGGGTCACGCCAGATCTGGCGGCCGCGATCCGCGCACTGTTCGACACGGGCGACCCCGCGGTGGCGGCTTGTTCCATCGCGCGCCGCAACCGCTTCCTCGGCCGCTGGCTCGCACACGGCGAGGGCTATCCGGACTGGAATATACGTTTGTTCGACCGCAGGCGCGCACGCTGGTCCGACGACCTGGTCCACGAAAAGGTCGTTGCCGATGGTCCGGTGCGCAGGCTGCGCGGAGACCTGCTGCATGCATCGGCCGAATCCATCGACGCCTATATCGCCAAGCAGAATCGCTACACGACGGTGCAGGCCAACCTGATGCATGCGCGCGGGGAACGCGCCAGCATCATGCAGCTCGCGCTGTCGCCAGTGGCGCGTTTCCTGCGTTTTTACGTGCTGCGCCTCGGTTTCCTGGACGGTGCCGCCGGGTTTGCCCATATTGCGATCGGCGCGTTCGCAAGCTTCCTCAAGTACGCAAAGCTTCGGGCGCTGCAGGAAAACGGGCGGACACGATGAATTCGAAGGTGCTCGTTACTGGTGTGGCAGGCTTTATCGGCATGCATACGGCGAGGGCGTTGCTCGCGCGCGGCGCGGCCGTGGTGGGGGTCGACAACTTCGATCCCTATTACGACGTTGCATTGAAGGAGGCCAGGCTCGATACGCTGCAAGGACGGCCGGGGTTCACGTTCCGGCGGATTGACCTGGTGGATGCCGAGGCGACCGCGCAGCTGTTTCGGGACCAGGCGTTCACCCACGTCGTGCACCTGGCCGCGCAGCCGGGCGTTCGGTACTCGCTGGAAAACCCCGGCGCCTACCTTCGCAACAACATCGACGCATTCGGCTGCATTCTGGAGGGGGCTCGCCAAGCGGGAATCGCGCACCTCGTGTATGCGTCCAGCTCGTCCGTGTATGGCGCCAATCACACGCTGCCGTTTTCGGAGGACCAGCGGGTCGACCACCCGGTAAGCCTTTATGCGGCCACCAAGCGCGCCAACGAGTTGATGGCGCACAGCTACGCGCACCTGTTCCGGCTGCCTGCGACCGGGCTTCGTTTTTTCACCGTCTACGGCCCCTGGGGCCGGCCTGACATGTCGCCGATGCTCTTCGCGCGCGCCATCCTCGCCGGCGTGCCGATCCGCGTGTTCAACCATGGCCGGATGAGCCGCGATTTCACCTACATCGACGACATCGTCGAAGGCGTTGCCCGGATTCTCGAACGGCCGCCCTCATTTGACAATGGCGTTGACGGTGCCGAAGGCGGCGTCTGCGCGCCGCATGCCATCTACAACATCGGCAACCACGAGGCGGTCGAACTCGAGACGTTCATCACCACGCTGGAGCAACTGCTGGGGCGCAAGGCGATTCGCGACTACCAGCCGATGCAGATGGGCGATGTTCCTGATACTTACGCGTCGATCGTGCGGCTGCGCGCCGCGACCGGTTTTGCACCGAGCACGCCATTGGCCGAGGGCCTGGCGCGCTTCGTCGAATGGTATAGGGACTATTACCGGTGACGGCGCCCTGAATCGCTCGGGACAGCCGCAATGGTAAAATCGACGCTTTCCCCGACACCCACCTGACATGATCCTGATAACCGGCGGCGCCGGCTTCATCGGCGCCAACTTCGTGCTGGACTGGCTCGCCGCGACCGGCGAGCCGGTAGTCAACCTCGACCTTCTTACCTACGCCGGCAACCTCGGCAATCTCGCGGCGCTCGCCACAGACCCCCGGCATGAATTTGTCCGCGGCGACATTGGTGACGGCACACTCGTGTCGGCGCTGCTGGCGAAACACCGTCCGCGGGCAATCGTCAATTTCGCGGCCGAAACGCACGTTGACCGGTCGATCCACGGCCCCGCGGCATTCATCCAGACCAACATCGTGGGCACCTTCGGACTGCTCGATGCGACGCGCGCCTGGTGGACGGCGCTGCCGGCAACGGAACGTGAGGCATTTCGTTTCGTGCACGTGTCCACCGACGAGGTCTACGGTTCGCTGTCGGCCACGGATCCGGCGTTCAGCGAAACGACGCCTTACGCGCCGAACAGCCCCTACTCGGCGTCGAAGGCCGCCGCAGACCATCTGGTGCGCGCGTATCACCACACGTACGGCCTGCCGACGCTGACCACGAATTGCTCGAACAACTACGGACCCCGGCAGTTTCCCGAGAAGCTCATTCCGCTGATGATCGTCAACGCGCTGGCCGGCAAGACGCTGCCCGTTTACGGCGACGGCCGCAACGTGCGCGACTGGCTTTACGTCGGCGACCACTGCGCGGCAATTCGCGCAGTCATGCTTGGTGGGCGTCCGGGCGAAACCTACAACATCGGCGGCAATGCGGAAATGCGGAATCTGGATGTGGTCCGCACGCTTTGCGCACTGCTTGGCGGAAAGCCGACCGGGCCGCAACTACGCCGCGCAGATCACGTTCGTCAAGGATCGGCCCGGCCACGACCGCCGTTATGCGATCGACGCCGCCAAGGTTGCCCGTGAGACCGGCTGGACGCCGGTTGAGACCTTCGAGACCGGCATGCGCCGCACCGTTGCCTGGTACCTCGACAACGCCGACTGGCTGGACAACGTGAAGAGCAAGGATTACCAGAAGTGGATCGGCCTCAATTACGCGATCGCCTGAGTACACGATGACACGCAAGGGAATCATTCTGGCCGGCGGATCCGGCACGCGGTTGTACCCGGTGACGCAGGTCGTATCCAAGCAGCTGCTGCCCGTGTACGACAAGCCTATGATCTACTACCCGTTGTCGACGCTGATGCTGGCCGGCATCCGCGACATCCTTCTCATTTCCACGCCGGAGGATACGCCGCGCTTCTCCCAGTTGCTGGGCGACGGTGCGCGCTGGGGCCTCAACATCAGCTACGCCGTGCAGCCGTCCCCGGACGGGCTCGCGCAGGCGTTCATCATCGGCCGCGAGTTCGTCGGTTTTGACCATTCCGCGCTCGTGCTGGGCGATAACATTTTCTACGGCAATGATCTGCAGTCGCAGCTCGCCAGCGCGCACGCGCGCCGCGCCGGTGCGACAATATTCACATATCCGGTTGCCGACCCGGAGAGGTATGGCGTGGCCGAAATCGACGCGACAGGGCGGGTACTGTCCCTCGAGGAAAAGCCGGCCAAGCCGAAGTCGCGCTATGCGGTGACCGGACTCTATTTCTACGACAACCGCGTGGTCGATATCGCGCGTGACCTGAAGCCTTCGGCGCGCGGAGAACTGGAGATCACCGACGTCAACCGGGCCTACCTCGAATCGAATGAACTCGTGTGCGAGGTGATGGGCCGGGGCATGGCGTGGCTGGACACCGGCACACACGAGTCCCTGCTCGAAGCGTCTCAGTACATCGAGACGATCGAACGCAGGCAGGGATTGAAGATCGCCTGCCCGGAGGAAATCGCCTATCGCCTTGGCTACATCGACGCCGCGGCGCTCGAACGCCTGGGACAGGCACTGGCGAAGAACGGTTACGGGCAATACCTGCTCGAGATCCTTCGCGATCCGGGCGTGCGCTGATCGCCGCGCCCTGCATATGAAGGTCACGCCCACTGCGTTGCCGGACGTCCTGCTCATCGAGCCGCGCGTCTTCGGCGACGATCGTGGCTTCTTCTTCGAGAGCTGGAACCGCCGCGCATTTGCGGCTGCCGGCATCGATATGGACTTCGTGCAGGACAATCACTCCCGGTCGCGCCGGGGCGTGCTGCGCGGCCTGCATTATCAGATCGAGCACGCGCAGGGCAAACTGGTGCGCGTGACGGAAGGCGAGGTTTTCGATGTCGCGGTGGACCTGCGCCGTTCTTCTCCCAGCTTCGGCCGTACTGTCGGTTGCGTGCTGTCCGCCGCGAACCGCCGAATGCTGTGGATCCCACCGGGCTTCGCACACGGTTTCGTCGTGCTGTCCGAGAACGCCGAGTTTCTCTACAAGGCGACCGACTACTGGTTTCCGGAGCATGAACGGACGCTGCTCTGGAGCGATCCTGCGCTGCGCATCGAGTGGCCGTTGACGGGCGAGCCGACGCTTGCCGCCAAGGACGCCGCAGGCAGGCTGCTTGCCGATGCGGACGCATACGGCTGAGCACGATGCAGCATCCGACCATACTCCTCACCGGGGCGGGCGGGCAGCTTGGCTTCGAGCTCGCGCGAAGCCTCGCGAATCACGGCGAGCTGATCGCGCTGGATCATGCGGCGCTTGATCTCGCCGATGCCGATGCCATCGTTGCGACGGTGCGCCAGGCCAGGCCGGATGTGATCGTCAATGCAGCGGCCTACACGGCGGTTGACCTGGCGGAGTCGGAACGTGTCGCCGCATTTGCGGTGAATGCGCGCGCGCCGGGCATTCTGGCGGAGGAAGCGAAGCGACGGGGCGCCGTGCTGATCCACTATTCGACCGACTATGTCTTCGATGGCCGGCGCACTACGCCTTATGAAGAAGACGCGCCCGCCGGTCCGCTCAATGTGTACGGCGCAAGCAAATACGAAGGCGAATGCGCAATCGCGCAATCGGGTGCCCGTGCCCTCGTGTTCCGCACTGGCTGGGTATACGGTGCGCGTGGCAAGAATTTCCTGTTGACCGTGATGCGCCTCGCGCAGGAACGCGACGAACTGCGCATTGTCGCGGACCAGTCCGGAACGCCAAACTGGTGCCGCACGCTGTCCGACGCAACCGCCGCCGCCGTTGCGCACGGACCCTCGTGGCTTGCCGAGAGATCCGGTCTTTATCACATGGCCTCGGCCGGGGCGACGACGTGGCATGGTTTCGCCCAGGCGATCATTGGCGATGCACCGCGACCGCGCGTCGTGCCAATCGGTACGTCCGAGTATCCGACGCCTGCGCGCCGCCCTGCCTATGGTGTATTGTCGTCGCGCAAGTTCGACGCAACGTTCGCCTACCGGATGCCCGACTGGCGCGACGAACTCGCTGCATGCCGTTCGGACATGCGGGCGGTCCCCTTAAAGGTCGACTGAACGTTATCGCCGCGTGTTGTTCCAGGCGTCGAACCACGCGGGCAGTATCCCGACTTACCCCGGTTCCGGAGAACGACGTGCGCTGTCGCCGAATGACGACCGTCCGATGTTGCCTTGCGTTGGCGCTCCTTCCTTCCTGGGGCGCCACTGCGCAAAGTGATGGTGCGCCGGTCACATCGGTCCCGCCCGCGGAATTGCGTCCCGCAAGGGTTGCAAAAGAGGGGCCGGCCACGCGCATGCTGGCGATTGGCGTACCGGCTCGCCGGCTCGAACTCGCGAACCCCGCAGCATCGGAAGTGGCAACGATGAAGGCGCGGAACATGGATGCCGAAGGACGGCCGAAGCGCGTGAGCGGCAAGGCGCTCGCCGTCGGGTTAGGGCGCGAGATCCCGGCCGAGGCGCGCGCGATTCCGTTGTCGGCGTTGACCTGGATTGCTGATGGCGATGGCGGGCGGTCCGCGCGCATCGAGATTCATTCGCCGAATGCCACCGCGCTTCGCGTGGCGATGCAGCTGCCGGCAACCGATCCGGGTCTCATGGTGCAATTCGCAGGCGCGGGTGACAATGCGAGGGTATTCGAGGCCATCCCCGCCAACGCCGTGGCGCACGATACCGAGCGCTTCGGCCAATTCTGGTCGCCGGTACTGGAAGGCGAAGTCGCGACGATCGAATTCCACGCCGGCCCCAGTGTCGTGCTTGATGGCCTGGTGCTTGTGCTGCCGCGCGTATCGCATCAGGTCGTGAGCAACTCCGAACTGCGCGCGCTATCGGCCAAGGCCGTCGACGCGATCGGTCAGGCGCAGAGTTGCAATATCGATGTTGCCTGTGTCACGCCCTCGGCGGCGCTGTCCAACGCAGCGAAGGCGGTGGCACAGCTGTTGTTCGTCGGCGATAGCGAAGGCAATCAATATCAGTGCACCGGAACGCTGCTCAACGATCTGCCATCGTCCAACACGCCGTATCTGTTCACCGCGGCGCATTGCATGATTACCGCCAACGCTGCACATACGCTCAACACGTTCTGGTTCTTCGATGCGATCGCATGCAAGAACAATTCCATACCGCCGTATGTCCAGTTGACCGGCGGTGCCACGCTGCTTGGCCGCAGCCAGGACCATGACTGGGCGCTGGTGCGACTTGACGAGTTGCCGCCCGTGGGCGTCATGTTTTCCGCGTGGAGTGCGGACCCTGTTCCGCTCAACGCAATCACGACGACGTTGCATCACCCGATGGGCGATCTCAAGAAATGGAGCAAAGGGTATGCGGGCAAATCGGTATTCGTTTCAGATTTCGTCGTGCATGGAACTTTCAACGAGGTCCCTTACACCAGCGGAATTACCGAAGGCGGGTCGAGCGGATCGGCGTTGCTGATTTTTCGCGATTCCGGCGGGTACTACGAGGTTCGGGGAGGCATCTCCGAAGGAAGTCTGGTGTCGTGCCCGGTCGCGCCCGGCGACGCGTTCGACGACTACTCGCGGGTGGAAGACATGCTGCCGCTGATGCGCGAATATCTGACGCCTGGCGTACTCAATCCGGCGGGGCAGGCCGTAGCAGTCGAGTTCTACAACAAGACACTCGATCACTATTTTCTGTCGGCGAATCCCGAAGATATCCGCGACCTGGACACCGGTGTGTTCACCGGCTGGGAGCGAACGGGCCTGCGCTTTCTTGCCTACCTCAGCCAGCTCCCCGGGACGAACCCGGTGTGTCGCTTCTACCGAAAGCCGGCATATGGCGACTCGCACTTCTATTCCGCAAGTCCGGCCGAATGTGCGGCGACTGCGGCGAATTTCCCCGATTGGACCTACGAGAGTCCGGCTGTGTTCTATATAAAACTGCCCGACGCGAAAGGCGCCTGCCCGGCCGGAACGCAGCCCCTATGGCGGTTTTTCAACAAGGTCGCGATCAATCATCGCTACACGGCGGAGATAACCGTCCGCGACCAGATGCGCGCCGAGCCATCCGTCTGGATTCCCGAAGGCTATGGTCCGGATCAGACGATCATGTGCGCCGCGTCCCACTAGCGCATGTGTCTCCGGAGTTCTAGCGCAGGCCGGCGGTGTAGTCCGCCACCGCTTTCATCTGCTCGTCGCTCATCTTCTGCGCAATCGCCCGCATGATCCTGCCCTGCACGTCCTTGCCGTCCTTGTCCGCCCCGCGTTCGCCGGCCTTGAAAGCCTTCAGTTGTGCGTAAGCGTAGTCGGCATGCTGCGCTGCCAGGCGCGGATAATTTTTCGGCATGCCTGAGCCGTTGGGCGAGTGGCATGCCGAACACGCCGGCAAGCCGGCGGCCGCGACTCCGCCGCGAAATATCGACTGCCCCGTCTTGACGAGGGCGGGATCCTTCGCGGTTCCACCCTTGGGCTTTTGCTGCGAGAAGTAGATTCCCAACCCGACCATGTCATCCGGGGTGAGGCTGCCGACCATCGCGTTCATCATCGAATTGACACGAACCCCCGACTTGAAATGCTGTAATTGCCGGGTGATATACTCCGCGCCCTGCCCGGCGAGGTTTGGGTTGACCGACGCGACACTGTTGCCGTCCGCGCCATGGCAGGCCGCGCAAACGGTGTCGACGATCTGTTTGGCACGTGCCAGGTCGACCTTGGTGGCGCCTTCTGCTGCGGTGGCCGGGGGCAACTGGAATAGTGCCAGCGTGGCGATCGAAACCGTGGCGGCCAGCAGCTGCTTGCGCTTCATTGTGCAGTGACTCCTTCTTGTGCGTCGATTTTCCTGGGTATTCAGTTGGATACCCCGTCCGCACCCTTCCGGGCAAATCCGCCAAGGTGCGACTTCCACGAACCCGCCGTGAATAAACGCACTATTGTAACGGACTCGAAGCGCGCTTCCAAAACCGCGGAATCGGCCAAAAGCGCGGCGCGGCGGCCGCATCCCCTGGTTGGCGCGGTATTCGTCACCGGCGCCGCGGCGCCGGCGCAATTGCCTGCGGCGAGCGTTCCCGAAATCGCCTTTGCCGGCCGGTCGAATGCCGGCAAGTCCACTGCGATCAACGTGCTCGCCGGCCGCACCCGTCTCGCATTCGCCAGCCGCACGCCGGGCCGAACTCAGCAAATCAACCTGTTTTCGCTGCGCTCCGGCGCATTGGTCGCGGACCTGCCCGGCTACGGCTATGCCGCGGTGGGAAAGGAGTTGAAACGCGCATGGCAGGCCTTCCTGTGGCACTACATCACGACGCGACCGACGCTGGTGGCGCTGGTCCTGATCGTCGATGCGCGGCATGGACTGAAGGATCTCGATATCGAGTTGCTCGAAGGATTCGTGCCCTCGGGGCGCCCGGTACTGATCCTGACCACCAAAGCCGACAAGCTCAACACGACCGCGCAGCGCGCTGCGGTACTGAAGGTGCGCAGACAGTTGACGGAGCAGTTTCCCTTGGGCGCCGGCAATGTGACGGTGCAGCTGTTCTCGGCCACGGCGCGCATCGGGATCGAGGACGCTGAGGCCATGATCGCGGGTTGGCTGTAGTTCGGACCGGCAATGGCGCACGACGGCAATCGCGTGGACAGCGGAGTCATCGACGGACCAGAAAGTGCGGGGCGCGCGGTGCGTACCACCCGCCGCGATGGAAATTCTCTCCACATGCGCCGGGACGTGCTGCGGGCCGCAATTGCTGTTGGGGTGTTCCCGTGACGCCAACCAGCGAATCCATTTTGTGCGTGGATCTGGACGGAAGCCTTGTCGCGACCGACCTGCTGGCGGAATCGACGCTTCTGTTGGTGAAGCAAAATCCGCTCTATCTGATCATGCTTCTCGTGTGGCTCATGCGTGGCCGGGCCCACCTGAAGCACGAAGTTGCGCGCCGCGTGAAACTCAACGCGGCCGCTCTGCCGTATCACGCCAGCCTGTTGTCCTGGCTGCGCGAGGAGCGTCGCAGAGGACGCCGCGTCGCAATTGCCACCGCCAGCGACCATGTGCTGGCGTCGCGCGTTGCGGATCACCTCGGCCTGTTCGCGGCCGTGCATGCGAGCGATGGCCGCGCCAATCTCAAAGGTCCTGCCAAGTCGGCGTTGCTGGTCGATTGTTACGGCAACCGAGGCTTTGCGTATGTCGGAAACTCACGCGCCGACATTTCGGTATGGCAGCAAGCTGATTCGGCGATCATCGTCGGAGGCAGCGAGGCGCTTGCCGCGCAAGTGGCCGCCAGCACGCGGGTGGTGCGACGCTTCGACCCTGTTTCGAGTCATGCCTCGCGAGCGCTGTTGCGGGCGATGCGGCCCCACCAGTGGGTCAAGAACCTGTTGCTGTTCGTTCCCCTTGTCACGGCGCATCAGTTGACCAACATGGCGGCATTGAGCGCGACGGTCCGCGCCTTCGCCGCGATGTGTGTCGCATCGGCGGCAGCCTATGTCGTCAATGATCTGCTCGATCTGGAAGCCGATCGGGCACATGCGACGAAGCATGCGCGCCCGTTTGCGAGCGGACAGTTGCCGATCTGGTCAGGCCTGTTGCTGGCCCCGGTACTGGTCATCGTCGCGCTGGCAATCGCGTCCGGACTGCCGCGCGAATTTTCATCGAGCCTTGCCGTATACCTGTTGGCCACGATCGCGTATTCGCTCAGCCTCAAGCACATAGCAATCGTGGACGTCCTGGTGCTGGCGCTGCTCTACACCATACGGCTGATCGCCGGTGCCGCGGCCATATCGGTTCCCGTTTCCGCATGGCTGCTCGCGTTTTCGCTGTTCTTCTTCCTGAGCCTGGCATTGCTCAAACGGTTTTCGGAGATCGACGCAGCGGTGCGCGAGTGCGGCGGGCCGGAGTCGGTACGCGGCTATCGTTCGGCCGATCGCGATGTAGTGGGGCAGTTTGGCGTGGTTAGCGGCTACCTTTCGATCCTGGTCATGGCGCTCTACACGAATAGTCGCGACGTCGCCGCGCTCTACTCCAATCCTGCCTGGCTCTGGGGATTCTGCCCGCTTCTGCTCTACTGGATCAGCCGCATCTGGCTTGCGGCCCATCGCGGCGACATGCACGAAGACCCGATCATGTATGCGGTCAGGCACTTGTCGAGTTACCTCATCCTCGCAGGCCTGGGCGCATTCATGTATCTGGCGATCTGAAACCGGTATCCGTGCAGTGCGTTCTCGCAATCGCGACGACCGCGAGCGATTGAACAGGTGATCCGGCAAGGCCCGAATTGCCGCTCGCTCTCGCTTCGACTATTGCAGGCCATTAGAACGGCGAGATGCAGCCGGCGTGCTGGAAATTCTTCTTGGCCGTCGCAAGCCAAAGCGTGGAATCGCTTGCCACGCTGCCCGGGGTCAGCGGAACAAAGGCAGATTTGGTCGCGTTCCAGCAAAAAAGTCCGACGAAATTGGCAGAATCGAACGTGGATAGGCCTTTGATCTCGGCGACCGTTCCGTCCGTGAAGTACCGGGACCAGTCGGCGAAGTCTGTACCGACCATTACCGCCATCCGAGGAAAATAGTTCTGGTGCTGGGTCGGCGGCATGACAATCGCGTCCTGTGCGGCTCGCGCAAACATGGCGACGCCGATATGGTCCGGCAGAAGCAGCAACGCATACTGATCGTCACGGATGTCCGAGGCAAACTTGTCCACCCCGGCGACGACATGTGCCATCTGCCTGCCGGCCTCCTGCCATTGCGACAGGCTTTGCGCCTGCCCGGCAATCATGAGCGCCACAAATGCGAAGCCGAATTTCCACTGGGACCGTTGCCAGGCCACGAGCATTCCCAACAGCAGCGAAGCGTACGCCCAGGCGAGGTAGAAATGCCGCGCGCCCTCTCCATCGGCCGATGAGACGGGGATCGAGAGAGCGGGTGCCACCAGATACAGCGTCATGCAGACCAGCAATGCCAGCATCAACGCGATGGATTGCTTCGGGATGCTCTGGCGAGCTCGGATACAGAGGAACAGCATGGCCAGGACCGCCAGCGCTGCAAGGACGCCCCACGCTGCGAAGTGGGCGCCAACATTGCCCTTGGCGATGCTCGATAGTCCCGCAAGCCGCTGCAAGAGTTGCATGGGGTCCTGCGTCAGTGACAGCGTCGGATATACCTTCAGTACGGATCCGAACAGCCAGAATCTCCAGAGCAAATACATACCCAAGGCCAGCCAGGCAGTCCACATTTCGGAAACGGCCGATTCCACGCCGCGCACGAAACGGGACCGACCGCTTTCTCCGCCGGCGGCCGCACATGCAAATACCAGCAGCGTGGCAACCAAGGGAAGGGGAGCCGCGCTTTCCTTGGACAGCAATGCGCAGAGAAGCCAGCCAAGGCGCAGCAGATGTTGCGCTGGCGTGGATCGTCGATAGAGCGGCAATGCAAGAAGAAACAGCAGAGTGAACAAGCAGGCGAGCAGATCGAATCGTCCGGCGAGCCAGTATGAAATTTCTCCTGCGAACGGGTATGCGAACAGCGTGCATCCGCCGACGACGCCACCGAGAACCGCATGGGGGGAACGCCCCTTCAGCCAACGTGAAACGAGCGTCCCGGCCGCTATCGCGTTGAACGAATAAAGCATGAGACTCGTGAGGCGCCACCCCACTGCGTGGTCACGATAGGCAAACCAATCGAGAACATAGGTTGTGAATGCAATCGGGCGGTAGGCGAAAGTCCCGTTGCCCAGAGGCTCGTGGAATCGAGCCAGGGCCCACGACCACAACCTCGATTGGTCGTCGAAACGGGAAATGACGTCGAGATGGCTGAAATCGTCGCCGAGAAAAGCCCCCGTGATGCCCGTCAAATGCAATGCGACCCCGATCGCCGCGACAGCCGCAAACGCCAGCCAAGGGGCGAGCCACGCGCGAGCCGGATACTTCAACGCGGCTTCCTGAGGCAACGTGCGACGTCGCACCGGTTGCCGGTGCAATTGGCATGGTCCGGCGGATCGATTGCCGGCGCGAGCCGCGTCGCTCCCCAATGTCCCTTCACCCACAGGGGAATCTGTACCGACGCCGAGCCAATTGGCCCGTTGAATCCGGTCCGCCTTCGGACGGGCACGGTTCTATCGGCGAGTTCTTGCAAACGCAATCTCCACTGCCAATGTCTAGGCTGCGGCGCAGCCGCAGGGTCAGCCCCTATTTTCCGTGGGGTCCGTGGCAACTTCACGACCGGGCCGGAAAACGGGGTCTGTCCCTTTTAGGCAAGAAAAGGCCCCGCGGTCAAGGGGAGTGACGCGGGGCCTTGAAACACCCGCTGCCAAGGGACCTTGGCACGGGCACCCGCTCAGGGAGGTAAGCGGGAGACGTTTACCGTCTGTTGATTCTGACCGGCCATGTCGGCAGGAGTTCCCGTCGGGCGTCGGTAACCATTTGTGTCCAACCGGGCGGCAAGCCGTCGCCCATCGCGCGTCGGCCGTGATTGCTGCCGCGGTCGCCGACCGCTACGATGCGTCCATGGCCGTGACGAGACCCGTGAAATGAGTTTTGCCTTCGCTGGAAAGTTCCCCGACAAGCGCCCGCGCCGCATGCGCCGCGATGACTTTTCGCGCCGGATGATGCGCGAAACCCGGTTGTCGGCCGATGATTTCATCTACCCGGTGTTCGTGCTCGACGGTGTCAGGCGCGAGGAACCGGTGCCGTCGTTGCCGGGGGTGTCGCGCAAGAGCCTCGACGTCCTGTTCCGCGACGCGGAGCGATGCCTGGAACTGGGAGTCCCGGCGCTCGCCCTGTTTCCGGTGGTACCCGGGGAATTCAAGACGGACGACGCCGCCGCCGCCTGGCACCCGGAAGGGCTCGTGCCTCGCGCGGTCCGCGCGCTGAAAGAGCGCTTTCCCGAATTGGGCATCATTACGGACATTGCGCTCGATCCGTATACGAGCCACGGCCAGGATGGGTTGATCGACGCTACCGGCTATGTGTTGAACGAGGAAACGGTGGCAGCCCTCACCAAGCAGGCGCTTTGCCATGCCGGTGCCGGCGTGGACATGGTGGCGCCGTCGGACATGATGGATGGGCGTATCGGCGCACTGCGTGCCGCGCTGGACGGTGCGCGCTTTGATCGGACGCGGATCCTCGCCTATTCGGCCAAATATGCGTCGGCGTTCTACGGTCCCTTCCGTGATGCCGTCGGCTCGTCGGCCAACCTGGGCGGAGGCAACAAATATACTTATCAGATGGATCCTGCGAACAGCGACGAGGCGCTGTGGGAGGTCTACCTCGACATTTGCGAAGGCGCGGACATGGTGATGGTCAAGCCCGGCATGCCGTACCTTGATATCGTCCGTCGCGTGAAGGATGAATTCGCAATGCCGACGGCGGTCTATCAAGTCAGTGGCGAATACGCGATGCTGAAGGCCGCGGTGCTGGCCGGCTGGCTTGACGAGCGTGCCTGCGTGCTGGAAGCGCTCATGGGAATGAAACGCGCAGGCGCTGACGCCATCCTGACTTATTTCGCGCTCGATGCGGCGCGCTGGCTCAAGGCTTAGAACCCGCCGCAAGCAACGCCGCCAGTTCGACGGCCGTGAGCCGCGCCGTTTCCGCGCCATGCCGATCCCGGCGCGGCCGTTGCCTGGCTTCTTCGGGCGTGCGCACGGACAGGCGCACGCTACCGAGTGGCTCGTCGACGTGAATGCGTTGCGGGCCGTCGTCATCGGAATTCATCGTGCGGTAGGCAACGCCGGCATTGAGCAACGCCAGCTCGACGGACTTGGCGTTTGCGGCAACCAAGTCAAGCTGGATGTCACTGTGTGCAGTTGCCCAGCCCGCGGCGACGCCGCCGACCAGTGAAGGTTCGAATTGCGCGAGTCGTCGCATCCAGCGCAACGCCTGTTCACGCTGCGTCCGCAATTGCGCGACATGCTGCTCGCCGCCGAACAACGCATGGTAATCGACCAGCGCCGATTCGATTTCGTCGTCGCCCGGGAGCGCGGTGCGTTCCGGAAGCATCAACTGCCGCGCGGCCTTGCGCTTGGCCAGCGACCAGTCGGCGATGCCGTGCTCGGCGATCAGTTTGGCGGCGACCTGCGCGATGCGGGTGCGGTCCTGGGCTTCCCGTCCGAACGGGTCCGATCCGTAAGCGCGGCCTCGCAATTCGGAATGTCCGCGGTGCCCCATCGTCAGAACAACTGTTCCCGGACTTCCTGCCCCGTACGGCCACCCGTGGCCGGCGCGAGCGCGTCGTCGCGGCTGCGCGGCGGAAACTCAGCATAGAACCATTCAGTCAGGCTGCTGCTGTCGTCGCGCAACCCCGTCTCCGCGTTGATGCGCACGGAAATGACGCCTTCCGGCGTTTGCAGCGGCTTTTCGGGTACGCCCTTGAGCGCCTTCTGCATGTACGACATCCAGATCGGGAGGGCAGCCACGCCACCCGTTTCGTTCACGCCTAGCGTCTTCGGCTGGTCCAGTCCGATCCATGCCACGCCCACCTGCGCCGCATTGAAGCCACAGAACCAGGCATCGATGTTCTCGTTGGTCGTTCCCGTCTTTCCCGCAAGGTCACGGCGGCCGAGAGACATCGCGCGGGCGCCGGTTCCGTATACGATGACATCGCGCAGCAGCGTTGTCATCAGGAATGCATTTCGCGGATCGATGGCGCGTTCGGCATCTTCGCCGGCGACCACCGGATTCGCCTCCGACAGCACGTTGCCGCGAGCATCGGTCACCTTTGCGATGAGGTAGGGCGCCACGCGGTAGCCGCCGTTCGCAAAAATGGCATAGGCTGCGGCCATCTGCAGCGGCGTGGCGGACCCGGCGCCCAAGCCCATCGTCAGGAAGGGCGGATGCAGCTTGGGGTCGAAGCCGAACCGGGCGATATAGTCCTGAGCATATTGGGGGCCAATCGCCTGCAGGACACGAACGGTGACGAGATTCTTGGACTTGGCCAGCGCGTTGCGCAACCGCATTGGACCATCGAATTTGCCGTCATAGTTCTTGGGCTCCCAATCCTCGCCGCCGGCCTGCGCGGCGGGAACGAAAAACGGCGCATCGTTGATGACGGTCGCCGGGGAAAAGCCCTTTTCCAGCGCCGCGGAATAGATGAACGGCTTGAAGGACGAACCCGGCTGGCGAAACGCCTGGGTCACGTGGTTGAACTTGTTGCGGTCGTGGTCGAAACCGCCGACCAACGCCAGGATCGCGCCGTTACGCGGCTGCACCGCGACAAAGGCTGCTTCCGCCAACGGCAACTGGGTAATCGTCCAACGCCCCTTGTCGTCCTTGGAGAGGCGAATTACCGCCCCGCGCCGGATGCGCTCCTTGGCCGAGGACTTGTCCGTCAGATTGCGCGCGACGAATTTGAGGCCGTCGCCGGTAATGGCAACGATGTCGCCGTTGGCCATTACCGCCTTCACCTCGGTGGCGTTGGCTTCGAGGACAACGGCCGGATCGAGATTGTCGCTGTCGGCCGCGTCGGCCATTGCGCCCTCCACCGCCAGTTCGGCCTCGGCCGGGTCCGTCGGCAGGCTTACAAAAGCTTCGGGGCCCCGGTACCCGTGGCGCCGGTCGTATTCGATCACGCCTCGCCGCACGGCGAGGTACGCGTACTCCTGTTCCGCCCGGCGAACGGTCGTCCAGACGGTGATGCCCTTGGTGTACGCGTCATCGCCATAGGCGTCGAAAACGACCTGCCTGGCCATTTCGGCAACGTCCTCTGCATGCGTGGGCAAGACATCCCGCACACCTTGGCGGACGTTCAATGGCGCGCTTTGTGCTTCCTGGAACTGCGTGTCCGATATGAATTTAAGGTCATGCATACGACGCAACACATACAGCTGACGGGTCTTGGCCCGCTTCGGGTTAGTTACCGGGTTATAGGCCGAGGGGGCCTTGGGAAGTCCCGCAAGCATGGCGGCCTCGGCCACAGTCACGTCCTTCAGCGGTCGGCCGAAGTAGATCTGCGACGCGGCGGCGAACCCGTAGGCGCGCTGACCCAGGAAAATCTGGTTGACATAGAGCTCGAGGATCTCGTCCTTCCCGAGGTTGGCCTCGATCTTCCAGGCGAGCAGGACTTCACGCAGCTTGCGGGTGACGGTCTTTTCGCGGGTCAGAAAGAAATTGCGGGCGACCTGCATGGTGATGGTACCGGCGCCTTGCTGGGTCCCGGTGGCGACATTTGCCAGGGCGGCGCGGGCGACGCTCAAATAGTCCACACCGCCATGCTGATAGAAACGTTCGTCCTCGGCGGCCAAAATAGCCTGTTTCATGACATCCGGGACCGCCTTGATCGCTACAATGGCGCGTCTTTCCTCACCGAATTCGCCCAAAAGGTCACCTTCTGCCGAAACGACGCGCAAAGGGATTTTCGGCTGGTAGTCGGTCAGCACCTCGAGCGATGGCAATGTGGGCCAAAGCAGGGCCAGGACCAACGCCCCCAGCAGGGCGCCGACCAGGCAGAGGCCCAGGATGACCGAGCCCAGATAGAGCAGCCAGCGCTTTAGCACGTGGGAATAAAACTTGCCGGATAGGGGGGGTGGGAACCGGCATTATATGCAAGCTTGCAACACCCACCGACTGATTCGGAAAACAAATTGACAAGGTTCATACTTGCTGCCAGAGTTTAATGTAACTTGTCAGCATCTGGGCTGACGTTGGACCGGTTGCCAAAAACATGACTGCTATCCTGGATTTCTTCCAAAGGAAGTCCCCACCGCTGATCGGGGTCGATATTGCATCGACTTCGCTCAAGCTGGTCGAGTTGACCGAGACCGGCAAGGGCACCTATCGCCTCGAACGTTACGCCATCGAGCCGCTGCCCCGGGAGACGGTCACCGATGGCAACATTACCAACCTCGATCAAGTCAGCGACGCCCTGAAGCGGGCATGGAAACGCATGGGCAGTCGCAACCGTTTGATAGCCATGGCACTTCCGGCCGCCATGGTGATCACCAAGAAGATCATCGTCCCGGCCGGGCAAACGGAAGAAGAGCTCGAACTGGCCGTCGAGGTGGAGGCCAATGAATATATTCCATTTGCGCTCGACGAGGTCAATCTCGACTTCCAGGTCATCGGTCCGGCACCGAACAATACCGACGAAGTCGAGATCCTGATTGCCGCGTCGCGCAAGGAAAAGGTCGAGGACAGGGTGGCAATTGCCGAGACCGCCGGCCTCAAGCCCGCGGTGATGGACGTGGAATTGTATGCGACCCAGGAGGCATTCCGGCTGATTGCCCCGTCTCTGCCCGCCAATGGCCGGGACCAGAACATCGCCTTGGTCGACATTGGTGCCCACGTTACCCACTTCTATGTTCTTCGCAACAATCAATTCCTGTTCTCCCGCGACCAGGTATTTGGCGGCGACCAGCTCACTCAGGACATCCAGCGGGCGTTCAACCTGTCCGCGGAGGAAGCCGAGTCTGCCAAGCGGAACCAGGGACTGCCCGAAAACTACGACAACGACGTCCTGCAGCCGTTCATGGAAACGCTCGCGCTGGAAATTACCCGCGCATTGCAGTTCTTCTTCACTTCGACGTCGCATAGCCAGGTTGACCAGATCGTACTGTCCGGCGGTTGCGCGGTACTTCCCGGGCTGGACGACCTCGTGGCCAAGCGGGCCGGTGTCGCCACCATCCTGGCCAATCCGTTCGCCAACATGGAAGCTTCCGACCGTATCCGTCCGCGCCAGCTTGCACAGGACGCGCCGATGCTGCTCATTGCGACCGGGTTGGCTCTCCGGAGTTTCGAGTAATGAGCTCGATTCGCATCAATCTGCTGCCGCACCGGGAGCAGAAACGCCTGGCCCGCCAGCGTCAGTTTTACACGCTGATGATATCGCTGGCGATCCTGGGCCTGGCGGTCATTGCGCTGGTCCATGGAATCCTGGCAGCGCAGATTGAAAGTCAGGAGTCGCGCAACCGGGTGCTCAAGACGGAAATCGCGAAGCTAGACGAACAGATCAAGGAAATCGACAGGCTGCGCGACCAAATCCAGGCAGTGCTGGCGCGCAAGCAGGTGGTGGAAACGCTGCAGGGCAATCGCAGCGAGGCCGTGCATCTGCTCGACCAGCTGGTGCGCCAGCTACCGGACGGCATCTACATACGCAGCGTCAAGCAGGTCGGCGCGAAGGTGACCATCGTCGGCTACGCGCAATCCAACGCGCGCGTGTCGACGCTGATGCGCAATATCGAGGCGTCTCCGTGGCTCTCGAATCCGGAACTGGTGCAAATCAAGCTGGTCTCGATGCCCGGCGCGAAGGACGCGAACCCGAAAGTCAACGAATTCACGCTGGGTTTCCTGATCAAGCGTGCGACCACATCGGATGGCGAGGCGACGGAAGTCTCCTCCAGGCCCGCTGCGCCCGGCAATTCGCCACCCGCTCCGGCGAAGACTGCGGTTCCGGCTGAGGGCAAGAAATCATGACTCTGGACGAACTCCGGCGCCTCAACATTCGCGATGCCGGCAACTGGCCGCTGTTGCCGAAGATCGCGTTGCTGCTTGGGATCTTTGTCGCCATCCTGCTGGCAGGGCTGTTCCTCGATTGGCGCGACCAATGGGATGCGCTGGGCGCCGCCGAACAGGTCGAAGTGGGCCTCAAGGTGCAATATGCGGAAAAGAAGAACCGGGCGATCAACTTCGACCTCTACGTCCAGCAATTGAGTGAAGTCGAGCAATCGTTCGGAGCACTGGTCAAGCAGCTGCCCAACCGGTCCGAAATCGACGCGCTGCTGACCGACGTCAACCAGGCTGGCTTGGGCCGCGGCCTGCAATTCGAATTGTTCAAGCCGGCGGCGCAGGAACGGATGGCCGACTTCTACGCGGAGTTGCCGATCGACATCAGGATCACCGGCAATTACCACGACATGGGAGCGTTCGCCAGCGACATCGCGCAGCTGCCGCGCATCGTCACCCTCAACGACGTCGCGATCAGCGCCGACAAGGGCACGCTCGCAATGGATGCGGTGGCGAAGACCTTTCGCTACCTGGACGACGAGGAAATCTCGAAGCAGCGTGCGTTGGCGAAAGCGAAGGCCAAGAAATGAGACGCGTTGCGGCAATCGGCCTTTGCGCGAGCCTAGTGCTTGCCGCGTGCGGCAGCAGCGGCCATCCGGATCTCGAGGCCTGGATGAAGGAGCAGGGCAAGTCCGCCAAGGGCAAGCTCGAGCCGTTGCCGCAGATCAAGCCTTACGACCCGTTCACGTACAACGCGTTTGATCTGCCGGACCCGTTCAAGCCGCGCAAGATCGAACCGACCAAGGGCGGCAGCAAGCTGGCCCCCGATTTCACGCGACGAAAAGAGCCGCTCGAAGCGTTCCCGCTGGAATCGCTCAGCATGGTGGGAACGCTTTCTAAGAACAAGACGACCTATGCCTTGGTGCGCACACCGGAAAAAGACGTCTTCCAGGTGCGGGCGGGCAATTACCTGGGCCAGAACTACGGCGTGATCATCGAAATTGGGGACAGCGATCTGAAGCTCAAGGAGCTGCTCCAGGACGGTGCCGGCGACTGGACCGAACGTTCGAGCTCGCTGCAGCTGCAGCAGCAGAAATAGGAGTGGAGAAGATGAGCGCGACTCACGGAATCCGACCAACAGGCGTGCGCGCGGCCGCGAGCCGCGGAGCGGCGGCCGTTCTGGTCGCCCTCTGCGCGCTTGCGCTTTCGGGCATGGCGCTGGCACAGGCGGGCAACAGTCTCGAGCAGGTCACGGTCACGCGCGGATCTTCCGGCAAGACGATCGTCAGATTCCAGCTGAAATCACCCCCCGCGAATCCGCCGGCCGGTTTCTCGGTGCAGACCCCGCCGCGGATCGCGCTCGATTTCCTGGACACGGCCAATGGCATGGGCGTGACGCAACGCGAAGTCGCGGAGCCGGCATTGCGCAGCCTCAACGTCATTCAGGCGGGCAATCGCACCCGAGTCGTTTTCAACCTCAACAAGCCGCAAACCTTTGAAACCAACGTCGAAGGCAATGCCGTCCTGGTGACCCTGAGCGACCAGGCCACGCCGTCAGCGCAGGCCGTGCAGGTACAGCGCTTTGCCGAAGCCAAGGCGGGAGATACGCCGCATGCGCTGCGCGACGTCGATTTCCGGCGCGGCAAAGGTGGCGAAGGTCGTATCGTCGTCGATCTTTCCGATAACTCGGCCGGCATCGACATTCGCCAGCAAGGCAAGAACCTGATCGTGGACTTCCTCAAGACCTCGTTGCCGCGAAATCTCGAACGCAGGCTCGATGTCAACGATTTCGGTACCCCCGTCGTCACAATCGACACGTTCCCGCAGGGAAGCAACACGCGGATGGTCATCGAGCCCCAGGGGTTGTGGGAACACTCGGCGTACCAGACGGACAACCGGTTCATTCTTGAAATCAAGCCGGTCCACGAGGACCCCAACAAGCTCACGCAGGGGACCAAGGGCGGATACAAGGGCGAGAAGCTGTCGCTCAATTTCCAGAACGTGGAAGTGCGGGCGGTGCTGCAGGTCATTGCGGACTTCACGGGTCTCAACATCATCACCAGCGATACCGTGCAGGGCAACCTGACGCTGCGCCTGAAGGACATTCCCTGGGACCAGGCGCTGGACATCATCCTCCAGACCAAGGGTCTCGACATGCGCAAGAACGGCAACGTGGTGCTGATCGCACCCCGCGAGGAACTGGCGCTGAAGGAAAAGCAGCAGCTGGAAGCCGCGCAGGATATCGCGCTGCTCGAACCGCTGATCTCCGAGTCGTTCCAGCTGAACTACATCAAGGCCGCGGACCTGCAGAATCTGATCACCACCAACCGGCAACAGCAATTCGGTCTCGGTGCCGGACAGACGGCGACCACCGGCGGCCAAGGGTCGATCCTCTCCAAGCGTGGCGTTGCGATGGTGGATCCGCGTTCGAACATTCTGTTCGTGCAGGACACCGCAGCCGTGCTGGAGGAGGTCCGCAAGATCATCCGGCAGATCGACTTCTCGATCCGCCAGGTATTGATCGAGGCGCGGATCGTCATTGCGAGCGATGATTTCAGCCAGCAGCTGGGAGTGCGCTTCGGCCAGCAGACCGGCTTCACGTTTGGCAACAAGCGTTACGCCGGCGGTTCGAGTGGCAGTCTCAACACGCAGCCGGTCGTAACCTGCACCGCGGGAGATTGCAAACGTGATACGCGGACGCAGACGCCATTCGAGCTCGCTTCGGGAATCGCGTCGGCGGGCTACTCCGATTTTCCGCAGCTCAACGTCAATCTCCCCGTGCCCAACCCGGCCGGTCAGCTTGCCTTGACGCTGATCAACCTGGGCAGCGGCAACCTCATCAACCTCGAACTTTCGGCCCTCGAGGCCGACGCGCGGGGCAAGGTGATATCGAGCCCGCGCGTGGTCACGGCGGATAACCAGAAGGCGGCGATTGAGCAGGGTACGGAAATACCCTATGTGACGCCGGGAAGCGCCAACCAGCCCGCGACGGTCGCGTTCAAGAAGGCCGTGCTGCGACTCGAGGTGACGCCACAGATCACTCCGGACAACCGGATCATCATGGTGGTTGAAATCCGCAAGGACTCGGTCGGACAGTACGTCCAGCTGGGCGGAGGCTTTTCGGTGCCGTCGATCGATACCAAGAACGTCGTGACGCAGATCCACGTCAACAACGGCGACACCGCGGTCATCGGCGGGATCTTCGAGGAGGAAATTCGCAACGATGTCACGCAGGTTCCATTCCTGGGCAATCTGCCGATCCTGGGATACCTGTTCAAACAAACGGGAACGATCTCCAAGAAGACCGAACTTCTGATCTTCCTTACGCCGCGCATCGTCAAGGAATCAGTCAATTCGGTGCGGTGAACGCGACCACCGGCGACGCGCCCCGCATCGCCCTCCCATCTCATGCCCCGGTTCCATTGCACCGGGGCAATTTGTTTCTGGTCGGCTTGCCCGGTGCGGGAAAGTCGACGCTCGGCCGCCAGTTGGCGAGGCGCCTGAACAAGCGCTTCGTCGATGCGGACGCCGAACTTGAACATCGCCTCGGCGTATCGATTCCGACCATCTTCGAGATCGAGGGTGAGGCGGGATTCCGCGACCGCGAAGAGGCGACGCTGGCCGATCTCACGCAGCTCACGGAAATCGTGCTGTCCACCGGAGGCGGCGCAGTGATACGCCCGAACAATCGCGTTCGGCTCAAGGAAAACGGTACGGTGATCTATCTGCACGCCGACCCGGCGATACTCTGGGAGCGCGTCCGCCACAGCAGGAACCGGCCGCTGCTGCAGACCACGGATCCGCGCAACCGCCTCGCCACTCTTTACGACGAACGCGACGCTTTCTATCGCGAAGTGGCGGATCACGTGGTCGAGTCCGATCGCGATGAAGTGCTGCGCTTCGCGCGCGCGTTCGACCCGATCGTGCCTGGCGACGAGGGTTCACCATGATCAGGACCCTCGACGTCGCGATTGCCGACCGTGCGTACCCGATCCATATCGGCGCGGGCGCGCTCGACCGGATCGGCGCGATCGTGGCCGCGATGTCACGCCGTGCAATCGTCGTCAGCAACGCAACGGTGGCGGCCCATTGGCAGGCACCGGTCCGGTCGAGCCTCGCGGCGGCGGGCATCGCCGACGAAGTGCTGTTAATCCCGGACGGCGAGTCCCACAAGAACTGGGCGACCCTGCAGGACGTGCTGACCCGTCTCCTCGAGATTCGCGCGGAACGGTCGACGGTTCTGATCGCGCTGGGCGGCGGCGTCGTAGGTGACCTCACGGGGTTCGCCGCCGCCATCTACCAGCGCGGCATGCCGTTCGTGCAGGTGCCGACCACGTTGCTCGCGCAGGTGGACTCATCTGTGGGCGGCAAGACCGGCATCAACCATGCACTCGGCAAGAACATGATCGGCGCATTCCACCAGCCGCGCGCGGTCCTGATCGACACGAATTGCCTCGGCACGCTGCCCGATCGCGAGTTATCGGCCGGTTTGGCCGAAGTCATCAAATACGGCGCGATTCGCGACACGCAATTCTTTTCCTGGCTCGAGGCGAACATGGACGCGCTGCTGGCGCGGGAGCCGGGGGCACTGCTGCATGCGGTTCACGAAAGCTGCCGGATCAAGGCGGAAATCGTGGTGGCCGACGAACGCGAGTCAGGCGAGCGCGCGCTGCTGAATTTCGGTCATACCTTTGGCCACGCAATCGAGACTGCGTCAGGGTATGGCAGCTGGCTTCATGGAGAAGCGGTTGCGGCGGGCATGGTTCTGGCCGCGAAGTTGTCGGAGCGTGCGCTGGACCTGGCGCCGTCCGACACCGCACGGTTGGAAGCCCTCATCGCACGCGCGAAATTGCCGGTGGCATCTCCGACGTTGCCGACGCAACGCTGGCGTGACCTGATTGCGCGCGACAAGAAGGTCGCGGACGGCGCCGTGCGCTTCATCCTGCTGTCTGCGCTGGGATGCGCCGTTGTCACGTCGGACGTCAGCGAATTGGATCTCGCGGCCGTACTGACCTGACGCGCGGCAGGGCGGGGAAGAAGAAAACGGCGATCCGCGGATCGCCGTTTTCGTTGTGGCTCCTGCTCGATCAATTGCAGGTGATCTTGCCGGTGTTCAAAGTGAGCTGCGGGGTTCCGCTGTCGACGATGACCATGGATGTCACCACGGATGGCGATGGGAACCCGGGTATGGACCCTGCGGGGAACGTGACGCTGAGTGTTCCACCGTTCGCTGCGACAACTTGGGCCGGCAATAGCGTGCCGGGAGGAGGCGTGGTGGGCAGCAGCGGGGGACTCGTCGCGAAATTGACATTGTAGGGCGGCGTACCACCGGTCAGGATGAATGTATAGGTCTTGCCGGCGCATGCGAAATCGGTCACGGTTGGCGGCGTCAACACGATGGGCGTCGCCGCCGCTGGTGTCCCGGTTCCTGGCTTGTTGATGAGTGTAGCGGTCGTCTGCTTGCCGGCCGAGTCCACGATCGTGAACGTCAAAGGATCGACGCAACTGCCGTTCGTGATCGCTTCAAAGAATCCGCCACTCGAGCCGACCGTTGAATTCACGAGAGTGACGCTGCCCGGAAACGTCGACGACACCGTGTAGGGCGGATTGCCGCCGTATATGTAGTAGTCGATGACGAATCCCGTCGAGCATGCGACCGACGTTGCGCCAGTGATGGTCGCCGTCGCAGGCACCACGGTAAGCGGCGACCCGGTTCCGGTCGTGCTGTTCTGCACGGTGAAATTGGCAATCTGCTCTTGTCCCGACGTGACATCGGTCGCCCGGATCTGAGCCGGCTGGGTCGTGGCGTTGGCCAGCGCCCTAATGACCGCTGTTGCCTTTCCAGTCGCATCGGTCACGACGGTCAGCGTCTGCACCAACGGTGTAGCGGGATTGCTGGTGGCAATGCCGATCGGGCCAAAGACCACGTCGAAGCGGATTGGCCGATTGACCAGCGGAGCGCCTCCCGGCGCCGTGGCGGCAACGGTTGCGGAGCCGCTCTGCCCCGAGCACAAATTGGCGCCGCAGTCCGCGCCGCTGGGCGCGAAGGTAAACGAATTGAACAGGGGCGAGGCCTTGACCGTCACCGCCGCGGTCGTAGTCTGACCTGCCGAGTCATTCACCGTCAGCGTGACCACGGTGTCTGCGGAGACATTGTTCGACAACAGAACGATCGTATTGCCCGCGACGTTTTGCGTCACGGGCAGCGCTGCGGCATTATTTGTGAAGGCAGTAAACGGACTGACGCCTGACGTGATCGTCAGCGTAACCGGAACCCCCGAATAGGCCGTCAATGCCGGCGGGGCCAACTGTAACGGCGGAGTGCCCGGAGTGGGATTGTAGGGGTTGTTCGGCGCGCCGTTGCCCCCACCGCAGGCAGCAAGCGCCAGAAGCCCGGACAGGCCGAGAATGGAAACCACTGGACGTAGCCGTGCGGTCGGAAGCCAATCTAGCATGGTGAATTCCTGATGATGTTGTCCTAAAGGGTGCCTAAAGGCGATGCCAATTTAAACGCTGCAACAAGCATCTAGCCCATTTTGTTCAGATTAAAGCCCAAGTATCACACCGACGCAAGTCTTTCCCTGCGGTAAATACCACCTTTGGGCGGACGATGTTGCGCCGGCACCCGTTGGCCGCGCGGCGATTGCCGCATTGCAGCATCGCAGGTACCATTAAACGATTTCGCTCCAGAAGTGCCGAATGGCCGTGAACGGGTCGCTATTCGACATACGGCGGCCACAACACGCACCGGGTGAGGGCATCGTGGAAAACACTACTCTGGCATCGACGCAATGGCCGCCCGGAAGCCAGGGCCTGTATGACCCTTCCCATGAGCACGATGCCTGCGGGCTGGGCTTCATCGCCCACATCAAGGGCCACAAGAGCCATGCCATTGTCGAGCATGGTTTGCGGATTCTCGAAAACCTGACCCATCGCGGCGCGACCGGCGCCGACCCGCTGCAGGGTGATGGTGCCGGAATCCTGGTCCAGTTGCCGGACGTCTTTTTCCGCCGCGCGTGCGGAAGGCTCGGCATTACATTGCCGGCGATCGGCCAGTACGGCGTCGGCATGGTGTTCCTGCCGCAGGAACCGGCGTCCCGGATGGCATGCGTACAGGAAATCGAGCGTGCGATCCATGCCGAGGGCCAGTTGCTGCTCGGCTGGCGGGACGTTCCCACCGACAACAGCGGCCTATCGCTGCGGACCAAGGACGTCGAGCCGGTGATCCGGCAGGTCTTCGTCGCCCGCGGTTCCCGCGACATGGACCAGGACGCATTCGAGCGCAAGCTCTACATCATCAGGAAGCGTGCCGGTCACGCGATTCAGTCGCTGCACCTTCGCCACGGCCGCGAGTTCTACGTGCCGTCGTTCTCGACGCGCACGATTGCCTACAAGGGCATGCTGCTCGCCATGCAGGTCGGCGAGTACTACCCTGACCTGCACGACGAATCGGTGGTCTCGGCGCTGGCCATGGTGCACCAGCGATTCTCGACCAACACGTTCCCGACGTGGGACTTGGCCCACCCGTTCCGCTTCATTTGCCACAACGGGGAAATCAACACGCTGCGCGGCAATTTCAACTGGATCCGCGCGCGCGAAGGCGCGATTGCGTCGAAGGTCTTGGGCGACGATCTTCCGAAGTTGTGGCCGCTGATCTACGACGGCCAGTCGGACTCAGCGTCGTTTGACAATGCGCTCGAACTGCTCGTCATGGGCGGCTATCCGCTGGCGCACGCGATGATGATGATGATTCCGGAGGCGTGGTCCGGCAACCCGCTGATGGACGAGGACCGCCGCGCGTTCTACGAATACAACGCCGCGCTGATGGAACCGTGGGACGGCCCCGCGGCGATGGCATTCACCGATGGCCGCCAGGTTGGCGCCACGCTCGACCGCAACGGCCTGCGCCCGGCGCGCTTTGTCGTCACCGACGACGATCTCATTGTCATGGCCTCCGAAGTCGGCGTGCTCGATATCCCGGAGGCCCGGATCGTCAAGAAGTGGCGTTTGCAGCCGGGGAAGATGCTCCTGGTCGACCTGGACGAAGGCCGCATCGTCGACGACGAGGAATTGAAGCGGACGCTTTCGACGCAGAAGCCCTATCGCGACTGGATTGCCCGATGCCGGCTGCGGCTCGAAGACATGCCGGAGCCCGCCCCGCCCACGCCATCCGAGGTTCCGCTGCTCGAACGGCAGCAGGCTTTCGGCTATACGCAGGAGGACGTGAAACTCCTGCTGATGCCGATGGCGCAAAACGGCGAGGAGCCGCTAGGTTCGATGGGCAACGATGCCGCGCTGCCGGTACTCTCCGACCGGCCCAAGGTCTTCTATAACTACTTCAAGCAGCTGTTCGCCCAGGTCACGAATCCTCCGATCGACCCCATTCGCGAGGAACTGGTGATGTCGCTGGTGTCGTTCATCGGGCCGCGGCCAAATCTCCTCGGTATCGACGAGACGGAGCCCGCGATGCGGCTCGAGGTTCCGCAGCCGATCCTGACGCCGGAAAACATGGAAAAGATCCGGCACGTCGAGTTGTTTTCCGGCGGTGCCTTTCGTGCCGTCGAACTCGACATATGCTATCCGGCGGCGTGGGGCGCGAACGGCATGGAGGCGGCGCTCGCGAGCCTCGCGGCGCACGCCGAAGATGCCATCACACAGGGTTACAACGTCCTCATCCTGTCCGATCGCAGCGTGGCGAAGGATTCGCTGCCGATACCGGCGTTGCTCGCGACCGCCGCCGTGCACGAACACCTGGTCAAGAAGGGCCTGCGCACGTCCGCCGGCCTGGTGGTGGAAACCGGCACCGTGCGCGAAGTTCACCACGTAGCCTTGCTCGCCGGCTATGGAGCCGAGGCGATTCACCCGTATCTCGCGCTGGAAACGCTCGCCGAAATTTCCCGCGCCGTGCCGGAGAGCGACGCCACGAAGTCGCAGCAGCGCTACATCAAGGCGATCTGCAAGGGTCTGACCAAGGTGATGTCGAAGATGGGCATTTCGACCTATCAGTCCTATTGCGGCGCGCAGATTTTCGAAGCCGTTGGCCTGCAGAAGTCGTTCGTCGACAAGTATTTCACGGGCACGGCGAGCAACGTGGAGGGCATCGGCCTGTTCGAGGTCGCCGAGGAGTCGATGCAGATGCATGCGCAGGCCTTCGGCGATGATCCGCTGCTGCGCGACATGCTCGATGCCGGTGGCGAATATCAGTACCGCAATCGCGGCGAAGCGCACATGTGGACGCCGGAGTCCATCGCCAAGCTGCAGCACGCGACGCGCGCGAACAGCCACGCGACATACCGGGACTACGCGCACCTCATCAACGAGCAGAGCCGGCAGCTGAAGACGTTCCGCGGCCTGTTCGAATTCAGGACGGGCGACCGGACGCCGGTCCCGCTCGCGGAAGTCGAGCCTGCCGTCTCCATCGTCAAGCGCTTCGCGACTGGCGCCATGAGCCTGGGTTCGATCTCGACCGAGGCCCACACGACGCTCGCCGTGGCGATGAACCGCATCGGCGGCAAGTCGAACACCGGCGAGGGCGGCGAGGACCCGGCACGCTACCGCACCTACTTGCGCACCGGCGCGAGCGGCGTGAAGGATGGCGATACCGTGGCGTCGGTGCTGGGCCGGGACCAGATCGAAAGCGACATACCGCTCAAGGCCGGCGACAGCCTGCGTTCGAAGATCAAGCAGGTGGCCTCGGCGCGCTTCGGTGTCACGGCGGAATACTTAGCGTCGGCCGACCAGATCCAGATCAAGATGGCGCAGGGCGCCAAGCCCGGCGAGGGCGGCCAGTTGCCCGGCCACAAGGTGTCCGAGTACATCGCCCGCCTGCGCTACGCGGTGCCCGGAGTGGGCCTCATTTCGCCGCCGCCGCACCACGATATCTATTCGATCGAGGATCTGGCGCAGCTGATTCACGATCTCAAGAACGCGAATTCGAAGGCGTCGATCTCGGTGAAACTCGTGTCCGAGGTCGGCGTGGGTACCGTGGCCGCCGGTGTGGCCAAGGCGAAGGCCGATCACGTGACCATCGCCGGACACGACGGCGGCACTGGCGCTTCGCCGCTGTCCTCCCTGATGCATGCGGGCACGCCGTGGGAATTGGGACTGGCGGAAACGCAGCAGACGCTGGTGCTGAATCGCCTGCGCGGTCGCATCGCCGTGCAGGTCGACGGACAGATGAAGACCGGCCGCGACGTCGCCATCGGCGCGATGCTGGGCGCGGACGAATTCGGGTTCGCGACGGCGCCGCTCGTGGTCGAAGGCTGCATCCTGATGCGCAAGTGCCACCTCAACACCTGCCCGGTCGGCATCGCGACGCAGGACCCGGTACTGCGCCGCAAATTCACCGGCCAGCCGGAGCACGTCGTCAATTTCTTCTTTTTCGTGGCGGAAGAAGTGCGCGAAATCATGGCGACACTGGGCTTGCGCACCTTCGAGGAATTGATCGGACGCGCGGATCTGCTCGACATGCGCGCCGGCGTGGAACATTGGAAGGCCAAGGGGCTCGATTTTTCGCGCGTGTTCTTCCAGCCGAAGATGCCCGCCGAAGTCGCGCGTCGCCATGTTGAAACGCAGGACCATGGCCTGGCCGGTGCGCTCGATCATCAGTTGCTCGCGGGTGCTGCGCCGGCCCTCGACAGGAAGCTGCCGGTGCGGCTCTCGTATCGCATCCGCAACGCCAATCGTTCCGTCGGCGCGATGCTCTCCGGGGCCGTTGCGCGCCGGTACGGCCATGAAGGGCCTGCCGGAGGACACGATCCACGTGGCCTTCGAGGGTATCGCCGGCCAGAGTTTCGGGGCATTCCTGTCGCGCGGAATCACGTTCGAGCTGCAGGGCGCCACCAACGATTATGTCGGCAAGGGGCTCTCCGGCGGGCGCATCGTCGTCTATCCGGACCCGTCATGCCCGGCTGCGCCCGAGGACAACATCGTCATCGGCAATACCGTGATGTACGGCGCAATCGACGGCGAAGCGTATTTCCGCGGGGTCGCCGGCGAGCGTTTTTGCGTGCGCAATTCCGGCGGGCTGGCGGTCGTCGAGGGCACGGGCGACCACGGCTGCGAATACATGACCGGCGGCACGGTTGTGGTGCTGGGCAGGACGGGGCGGAACTTCGCGGCCGGCATGAGCGGCGGCATCGCATACGTCTACGACGCGGACGGCAGGTTTGCGGCATACTGCAATTCCGCGATGGTCGACCTGGTACCGGTGGCGAGCGAAGCGGCGCAGACCGCGACCGACGAGGAACTTGTCGCCGCAGGCAAGGGTCGCGCCCGGCACAAGGGAACGTCCGACGAGACGCAGTTGCGTGAATTGATCGAGCGTCATCTGCGCTTCACCGGCAGCACGCTTGCGTTGCGCATCCTCGACGACTGGGACGCTGCGCGCGCCCGGTTCGTCAAGGTATTCCCGCACGAATATCAGCGGGCCCTTTGCGAAATGCACGTAAGGCAGAACGCCAGACCGGCCGCGAAAGCGAAGACCAAAGAGGCGGCCTGACGCGATGGGAAAGGTCACAGGTTTTCTCGAGTTGCAGCGCATTCAGGAAGCGATGCAGCCTGCGGGCGAGCGCGTGCGTCACTTCCGCGAGTTCACCCTTGCGCTGGCCGACGCCGATGCCGCGAAACAGGGTGCGCGCTGCATGGATTGCGGCATCCCGTTTTGCCAGTCGGGCTGCCCGGTCCATAACATCATCCCGGACTGGAACGACCTCGTGTACCGGCACCAGTGGCGCGAGGCCCTCGACGTCCTGCATTCGACCAACAACTTTCCGGAGTTCACCGGCCGCGTGTGCCCTGCGCCCTGCGAGGCGGCTTGCACGCTCAACATCAACAACGACCCCGTAGGGATCAAGTCGATCGAGCATTTCATCATCGACAAGGGCTGGGAAGAAGGCTGGGTGGTGCCGCAGGTGCCCGCGATGAAGACCGGCAAGAGCGTTGCCGTCGCAGGCTCGGGTCCCGCCGGGATGGCGTGCGCGCAGCAACTCGCGCGCGCGGGCCACGACGTCGTGCTGTTCGAGAAGGCCGATCGCATCGGCGGCCTCTTGCGCTACGGCATCCCCGATTTCAAGATGGAAAAGCACCTGATCGACAGGCGCATGGCGCAGATGTCGATCGAGGGCGTCGAATTCCGGCCCAATTCGCACGTAGGCGTTGACGTGTCGGCGACGCAGCTGCTCGCGGATTTCGACGCGATCGTTCTGACCGGAGGAGCCGAGACGCCCCGCGATCTCGACGTGCCCGGGCGCGAGCTCGCCGGGGTCATGTTCGCAATGGAATTCCTGCCGCCGCAGAACAAAGTCGTCGCGGGCGACACGATTTCCGGCCAGATCATGGCAACGGGCAAGCACGTCGTCGTCATCGGCGGCGGCGACACCGGTTCGGACTGCGTGGGAACGTCGAATCGCCATCGCGCCGCGTCGATCACGCAATTCGAATTGCTGCCGCAACCGCCCGAGTCGGAGAACAAGCCGCTCGTGTGGCCGAACTGGCCGATCAAGCTTCGCACCTCTTCATCGCATGAGGAAGGCTGCGAGCGCGACTGGGCCGTGACGACGAAGCGTTTCGAAGGTCGGAATGGCAAGGTCGAGAAATTGATCGCCGCACGCGTCGAGTGGCAGAAGGACGTCACGGGGGCCATGAAGATGGTCGAGGTTCCGGGCAGCGAATTCGAATTGAAGGCCGACCTGGTCCTGTTGGCGATGGGCTTCGTCGGCCCCGCGTCGGCGGGTCTGGTCGCGCAATTCGGCGTCGCGCGTGACGCCCGATCCAACGTGAAGGCCGACACCGAGAATTATCAGACGTCCGTTGCCAAGGTCTTCGCAGCCGGCGACATGCGCCGCGGGCAATCCCTCGTGGTCTGGGCCATCCGTGAGGGCCGCCAGGCCGCGCGCGCGGTCGATGCGTTCCTGATGGGAACCTCCGCGCTTCCGCGCTGAGTTTCCCTCAGTTTGCATCTGCGGCCCATGTCCGGAATCGTCACGCTTGACCTCGCCGGATGGCGCCCGGTACTTGCGCCGGGCGTGCAGGAGGCCGCGGTACGCGCCATCGAGGATGGCGGTGTGCTGGTCCTGCCTCACGTCCGCTTTGCGCTCTCCGACCGCGAGCGGCGCTTCCTGTCGCCCGACTGGTCGGACGGCCGCGCGAAGAACATCAGCCTCGATGGAACCAGGTTGAAAGGCGCGCGCGGCGCCATCGACGACCTGTCCGAATTGACGGCGATGGTCGCTCGCTTCGCTCACAATGCCGCCGAACTTGTAGTCACGCTGTTCCCGCGTTATGCACCCTTCGTGCAGCGCGCGCGGACCAGTTACAGGCCGCAGCCCGCTGTTGGCCGTCGCGTTTCGTGGCGCAAGGACGATTCGCGGTTGCACGTCGATGCGTTTCCGTCGCGGCCCAATCATGGCGAGCGGATCCTGCGCGTGTTCTCGAACGTGAACCCCGTTGCAGATCGCGTCTGGCGTGTCGGCGAACCCTTCGAGGCCGTCGCCAGGAACTTCCTGCCGCGGATCCGGGACCCGCTGCCGGGAGCGGCTGCGGTGCTGGCCGCGCTGAAGGTGACCAAGCGGCGGCGCAGTGCGTACGACCACCTGATGCTCAACCTGCACGACCGTGCAAAGGAGGACATGGCCTACCAGCGCGATTGTGCGCAGCAGGTCGTGCATTTTGCACCGGGAACGACGTGGGTGTGCTTTTCGGATCAGGTCATGCATGCCGCGGTGTCGGGCCAGTACATGCTGGAGCAGACGATCCACCTTCCGGTGGCGGCGCTGTACGACCCGTCACGTGCGCCGCTCGCAATTCTCGAACGCATGACCGGACGCACGCTGGTCGCGGCCCGGTAGAATCGCGGACTGGACGCATGCGTGCCCTGCCGGGCGCGCCCTGCGCCATCCCAACCCCGGACGCCCATGCTCCACAACGACACATTCCTGCGCGCGTTGAAACGCGAGCCGACGCCGTACACGCCGATTTGGCTGATGCGGCAGGCCGGCCGGTATCTCCCCGAATACAAGGTGACGCGCAGCGCGGCGGGCAGCTTCATGGGGCTCGCGGGAAATCCGGCGCTGGCCACCGAAGTGACGCTGCAGCCGCTCGAGCGATTTCCGCTCGACGCCGCGATACTCTTTTCGGACATCCTGACCATTCCCGATGCGATGGGCCTGGGTCTGTCGTTTGCGGAAGGCGAAGGACCGCGGTTTGCGCGGACCACGCGCGACGAGGCGGCCATCAACGCGCTCGCCGTGCCCGACATGGCGAAGTTGCGCTACGTGTTCGATGCCGTCGCGGAGATCAAGCGCGCCCTCAAAGGCAGTGTGCCGCTGATCGGGTTCGCGGGAAGTCCGTTCACGCTGGCCTGCTACATGATCGAAGGCGGCGGCAGCGCGGACTTCGCTAACGTACGGCAAATGGCCTATGCGCGGCCGGACCTGCTGCAGCACCTCGTCGCGACGAACACCCGGGCGGTCACCGCTTATCTCAACGAGCAGATCGCCGCGGGCGCCGATGCGGTGATGATCTTCGATACGTGGGGAGGCCTTCTCACTACCGACGCATATCGCGGGTTGTCGCTGTCGCCGATGCGCGACGTCGTTGCCGGCCTGGCCGCCGGACCTGATGGTCGCGTGATTCCGTCCATCGTCTTCACCAAGGGCGGCGGCGCCTGGCTCGCCGAAATCGCAGCCATCGGTGCCGCGGCGGTCGGTCTCGACTGGACCGTTGACATGGCCGCCGCCCGGCGCACCGTGGGCAATGCCGTCGCCTTGCAAGGCAACCTCGATCCCGTCGTGCTGCTGACCGATCCGGCAACGGTGGCCCGCGAGGCGACCAGAATCCTCGATGCTGCAGGTCCGGCTCCGGGACACATTTTCAACCTGGGGCACGGCATCATGCAGGAAACACCGCCGGACCATGTTGCAGCGCTGGTGGAGACCGTGCACCGGATCTCCCGCGAAACCCGCGCCGGGGCTTGATCGGCGCAATCGGTCGTAGGGAAAAATGCCGCCAAGCCGCGCCAATGCTGGCTTTGCGAGGGGTTGACAAAACATCGGGAGTTGATCTTCCCCTAGGCAGTTATGCACATAGGCGATGCGACGGACGCACTGCGGACGGGTTCGCCATGGTGCACAGGAAACGATTTTGTAACCCATTGAAAAGAAATGGCCATTTTCGCCGCCTTGGGCGTCGTTCCAGCTCGTGGACAAGTCGACCCTGGCAACTGCCGGGCACGCTCGAGTACTTACGCACAAAGTTATCCACATCGGTGGCGAATATCTTTTTGGCGCCTTTAAAAAGAATGACTTGGGAGGCTTTCCTGCTACTCGCCTTGAGAATATCGAACACTGTAACTGGCGCGTTGCCCTGTGCATTTCACAACCTGCGCGAACGCACGTGCCCATCGCGCGCGTAGCGCTTCCCGTTGCCGCTGACACGACGTTCGACTACTGGGCGCCGGAGTCGCTGCGCATCGTGCGCGGCAGCGTCGTGCGCGTGCGCCTCGGCCCGCGCAAACTCACCGGTGTCGTGATGGCAGTCGTCGCGGCTTCGGAGGTCGCGCCGGAAAAATTGCAGACGATCACTGCCGTCGGAGCGATCCCGCCGGTGCCGGAAGACGTACTCGAGATGGCTGCCTTTGTCGCCGGCTATTACCAGGAACCGGTCGGCATGGCGGCTGCACTTGCGGTGCCGCCGCTCAATGCGGGCGGTGTCGGGCGACGCCAGGCGAATTCCGCATTGATGCTTGCGGCGCGGGGCCGCACCGCATTGCCTAGTACGTTGGCACGTTCGCCAACTGCGCGCTCGCTGTTCGCGCAAATGGCCGATGCGCCCGCAGGACTTTCGGCGGCAACCATCGCGGCGCTGCCGGCGCACGCGCGGCGAATTCTGCGCGGTTGGCGCGAGCGCGAACTTGTCGTACCGGTCGCGGGCGATGGTGAGTTCGCCGACGCCCCGGTTGTGGCACTCAACGGCGACCAGAGCCTTGCGGCGGCGGCCATCGGCGCGGCAAGCGGCACGTTCACGCCCTTCGTACTGTTTGGCGTCACCGGCAGCGGCAAGACGGACGTCTACCTCGACGTGGCGGCGCAGATGATCGCTGTCGGCGGCCAGGTATTGCTGCTGGTTCCGGAAATCAACCTCACGCCCCAACTCGAGCAGCGTGTGCGCGCTGCATTGCCTCACGTATCGATCGCACTGCTGCACAGCGGCCTGGCCGATGGCGAGCGGCGTGAATACTGGCGGGCGGCGGCAGCGGGCGAGGCCAGGCTGGTGCTCGGAACGCGGCTCGCGATGTTTGCTCCGATGCCGTCGCTTTCGCTCATCATCGTCGACGAAGAGCACGATGCGTCCTACAAGCAGCAGGACAACGTGCGCTATCACGCGCGCGATGTTGCAGTGTGGCGCGCGCATCGGCGCGGCGTTCCAGTCGTGCTGGGCAGCGCGACGCCGTCGCTTGAATCGTGGCTGCATGCGCAGGAAGGCAGGTACCGGAGGCTCGACCTGCCGCGGCGCGCCGATCCGCGCGCGCGAATGCCGAAGGTGCGGTTCGCGGACAACCGGCCGGCGCGCGCGCTCGAAGGCATTGGCGAGGCGATGCGCGCCGCGCTGGCGGCGTGCCTTGCGCGCGGCGAGCAGTCGCTGGTGTTCGTCAATCGCCGCGGTTTCGCGCCTTCGCTGCTGTGTTCGGCCTGCGGGTGGGAAGCGGACTGCCCTCGCTGCAGCGCGCGGCTCACCGTGCACCGCACGCCGGCGAAGTTGCGCTGTCATCACTGCGGCCATGACGAACGACTGCCGCACGCATGTCCTGACTGCGGCAATGTCGACCTGTTGCCGCTGGGGTTCGGCACGCAGCGCCTGGAACGGGTCCTGGCGGAAGCCTTCCCGGCGGCGCGCATCGCGCGCATCGATCGCGACAGTACGCGGTCCCGGGGTGCGTTCGCTGCGATGCGCGACCAGATGTCCGCCAACGAACTCGATATCCTGATCGGCACCCAGATGCTGGCGAAGGGCCACGATTTCCCGCGGCTCACGCTCGTTGGCGTATTGGGTGCCGACAACGCGCTGTACAGCGCGGATTTTCGCGCCACCGAGCGTCTCGCCGCCTTGCTGATGCAGGTCGCCGGGCGCGCGGGGCGTGCCGGCCTTCCTGGCGAAGTCATCATTCAGACCGACTTTCCCGACCATCCCGTGTACGCCGCAATCAACGCGCACGATTACGGGCGCCTTGCAGCAGGCCTGCTGGCAGAGCGGAAGATCGCCCAGTTGCCACCGTTCACTCATATAGCTGTGCTTGCGGCGGAAGCTCACCATCGCGCCGACGTGGACGATTTTCTGCGTGCTGCGCACGCGTCCGGCATGGCGCTGACCGGCGGGAGCGCGGCGCAGGTCGAGATCTTTCCGCCGGTTCCGGCATTGCTTGCGCGTCGTGCCGGATTCGAACGGGGACAGGTCGTCGTGCAAAGCGCGCGCCGCGCGGCGTTGCAACAGTTTCTGCCGTCGTGGCGGGCGGCGCTTGTCCGACATCCCGGCCGCCGTGTTCGATGGGCTCTGGACGTCGATCCGGCCGGCTTTGCCTGACAGAGTGTTGCGGAGCCGCTGCGAGTCAACCGGTAATGCCGTGCCGAACGGTTATAATTTGCGGCTTTGCCGCGAATCACCGGCCACCACAAAACGCAGTGCCATGAACGACCTAAGGCAGAACCTCGAACGAGTCATCAGGGACGCCGTACGCGCTGTCGTGCCCGAGCACGCGGACACGCCCGTCGGCCTCGACCGGCCGAAGCAGGCGGCGCACGGGGACTATGCGTCGAACATCGCGCTGGCGCTGGCGAAGCGGGCAAAGCGCAATCCGCGTGAGCTTGCGCAGGCGCTGGTCGCCGCGTTGCCGGCTTCGCAACTCATCGACCGCGTCGAAATCGCCGGGGCCGGATTCATCAATCTCTTCGTCACGCCAGCTGCGCGCCAGGCGATCGTTGCGCGCGTGCTGGCGGAACGCGACGAATTCGGGCGGTCGCTTGCACATTCCGGCGAGCGCGTCATGGTCGAATTCGTCTCGGCGAATCCGACCGGCCCGCTGCACGTCGGCCACGGCCGGCAGGCCGCGCTGGGTGACGCCATCGCGTCGTTGCTCGAGTCGCAGGGTTATTCGGTCACGCGCGAGTTCTATTACAACGACGCCGGCCAGCAGATCCGGAATCTCGCCATCTCCGTGCAAGCGCGTGCGCGTGAACTGCAGGGCGAGAACATCGCGTTTCCCGAGGATGGCTATCACGGCGAGTACATCCGCGAACTGGCGCAGCGTTACCTGGCGGAGATCGGCCATGATCTTTCCGACATGGACGCGATTCGCAGTTTCGCGGTCGCGCAGCTGAGGCTGGAGCAGGACCGGGACCTGCGCGCGCTGGGCGTCACGTTCGACAACTATTACCTCGAGAGCTCGCTGTACACCGAAGGCCGGGTGGATGCGACCGTCGCGCGGCTGGCCGCCTCGGGAAAGACCTATGAAAGCGAAGGCGCGTTGTGGCTGAAGACCACCGACTACGGCGACGACAAGGACCGCGTGATGCGCAAATCCGACGGCACGTACACTTATTTCGTGCCCGACGTCGCGTACCACGTGACGAAATGGGAGCGCGGATTCGGGAGAGTCGTCAATGTCCAGGGCGGGGATCATCACAGCACCGTCACGCGCGTGCGCGCCGGCCTGCAGGCGATGGACCTGGGCATTCCCGCGGGCTACCCGGAGTACGTGATCCACAAGATGGTGACGGTGATGCGCGGCGGGGAGGAAGTGAAGCTTTCCAAGCGCGCCGGCAACTCGGTGTCGATCCGCGAATTGATCGATGAGGCCGGCCGCGATGCCGTGCGCTTCTTCCTGGTGTCGCGCAAGGCCGACAGCGAATTCGTGTTCGACATCGACCTGGCGCGTACGAAGTCGGACGAAAATCCCGTCTACTACCTTCAGTATGCGCACGCGCGGGTATGCTCGGTATTGCGGCAGGCGGGCATGGCGCCCGAGGCAGCCATCGCAGACGCCGATCTGTCGCCGCTGACCAGCCCCTATGAGGAAACACTGCTGCGCCGGATTGCCGATTTTCCCGGTGAATTGGCGGCTGCGGCGCGCGATGCCGCGCCTCACCAGGTGACGTTTTTCCTCAAGGACTTGGCCCAGGAATTCCACAGTTACTATAATGCGGAACGATTCCTGGTCGACGACGAGAAATTGAAGCGCGCACGATTGGCACTTGCCGTGGCCACCGGGCAGGTTCTGAAGAACGGCCTGGCGGTTCTGGGAATATCGGCGCCCGCCGCCATGTGAAGTCGTCGTCCCAAAGTGAAACCCTGCTTTAGGACGTCGTCCCAAAGTGAAACCCTGCTTTGGGCCGTTTTTGAATCGCCGCCGAAGTTCGGGCAGAGCCCGTAACTTCGGCGTGGAAAGGCTAATGGCTGTAAATCCGAGCGTTTTACGACGGAACTGTTTTCTTGCCAGCAAATTCTCTTGTATTGATGAAATCCTGAGTTGAACCGAACTCCGACCATGACCCGCACCAAGACCTCGCGTTCCGCAATGCCTGCCGCCCGGACGCGCGCATCGCACAGCAACGGCCGCGGCGGGACGCTGCTCGGCGTATTCGTCGGGCTCGTGATTGGCCTCTTGCTCGCTGCGGGAGTGGCGTACTACGTCACCAAGGCAAACTCGCCCTATGCCGCGCAGACGGCCAGGGACTCGCGCGAGCCCGGACGCGATTCCCTGCGCG
Organism: uncultured beta proteobacterium; assembly: GCA_963829415.1. Taxonomy (GTDB): domain Bacteria; phylum Pseudomonadota; class Gammaproteobacteria; order Burkholderiales; family Casimicrobiaceae; genus VBCG01. Next base: position 1,491,117 of record CAWHII010000001.1, read on the forward strand.
ATGCCGGCAAGAGCGGCAAGCCCGACGCGCCCGCCTCGGAAAAGCCACGATTCGATTTCTACAAGATCCTTCCCGGCGGCGAGGAACCCAAAGTGCAGGTCGAACGCAAGGTAGCGCCGGACCGCGCGGTCGTCGACCAGGCCAAGGATCGGGACGCCGAACGCGTCGCCCGCCAAGGTGGCGGCGGCCGAACCGGCAGCCAAGGCCATCAAGGCGGGCGAGCGCTACTGGCTGCAGGCGGGATCATTCGCAATGGAATCCGACGCCGAGAACCTGAAGGCGCAACTCGCCCTCGCAGGTTGGGAGGCCGCCGTGCAGCAAGGCACGCTGCCGGACAAGGGCGTGCGCTATCGCGTGCGCCTGGGACCCTATGACAATACCGACGAGCTCAACCGGATCAAGACCGACCTGGGCCGGAAGGGATTCGACGTCGCCGTGATCAAATTCTGATATTCGCGGCACGCAAGCCGACGACCGTGGAACTCTACGTCGTCCGACGGGGACCAATAGCCGTTTAGTCGCATTCAATCGTCGTGCGCCGCGTGGCGCGCATTACTGGAGCATTCATGAGCATCGAAGTTGCAGGAATCAGGAGCTTTGCGTTGTCCGTGTTGGCCGGGTTGCTGTTCACGGCGGCCGCGTCGCCCGGCGCATGGGCGCAAGGGGCGGCGGTCGAGGGCCGCCAGTATGCACGGATCAACCCCATCCCCGTCGAGACCGGCAAGAAGATCGAGGTCATCGAATTCTTTTCATACGGCTGTCCGCATTGCGCGGAATTGGAGCCCCACCTTCAGGACTGGTTCAAGACGCTTCCCGCCGACGTGTCGTTCCGGAGGATCCCGGTCATGTTCCAGCCGCAATGGGTGGACCTGGCCAAGGTCTATTACACGCTCGAAGGCATGGGTGACGACGTGAAGCTGTCCCCCGAGGTATTCACCGCCGTCCACGTCAAGCACTTGGCGCTCTGGGAGCCGGCGAAATTCTTCGACTGGGCGGCCACCAAGGGCCTCGATCGCAAGAAGGTGGAGGACCTCTACAATTCGTTCTCGATGTCGGGCCGGGTAAATCGCGCCAAGCAGCTTGCGCAGGCGTACAACGTCCAGGAAGTGCCGCTCATCATTGTCGACGGCAAGTTCATCACCGGCCCGTCGCGGGCCGGTTCGCATGCGGCGACGCCGGCCGTCATGAACGAACTGGTGGCCAAGGCTCGCGCGGAGCGGCCGAAGTCCTGAACTGCATGACGCCAGGTCCGGCGTGAAGGTCTTTCTCACCGGCGCATCGTCCGGAATCGGGGAAGCCCTTGCCCGACACTACGCCGGCCAAGGCGCCACTCTGGGCTTGTTCGCGCGGCGCGAAGTCGAACTCAAGCGGGTCGCGGTCGCGTTGGCACCCGCAACGGTGGCTACCTATGAGGGCGACGTGCGCGATGCCGCGGCGCTGGCGCGCGCCGGCGGCCGATTTCATCGCGCGCTTCGGCGTGCCCGACATCGTGATCGGCAATGCGGGCATTTCACGCGGCGTGCTCACCGGCGAAGCCGGTGACTTGCCTGTATTCAAGGCCGTGTTCGAAACGAACGTGCAGGGCCTCGTGCAGACCTTCCAGCCCTTCCTGGTTGCAATGATGGAAGCGCGCCAGGGTGCGCTGGTCGGCGTCGCGAGCGTGGCAGGTTTTCGAGGCTTGCCCGGCTCCGGAGCCTATTCGGCATCGAAGGCCGCGGCGATCACCTATCTCGAGAGCCTGCGCGTCGAACTCAAGGGTACCGGAGTCGCCGTGGTGACGATCTGCCCTGGCTTCATCGCCACGCCAATGACCGCGCACAATCCATACTGGATGCCGTTCCTGCTCGCGCCCGACAAGGCAGCGAGGCTCATCGCACGCGCCGTGGAGCGACGGCTGCGGTTCTATGTGCTGCCCTGGCAGATGGCGTGGATCGGGCGGCTGTTGCGGGTGGTGCCGCGTCCGCTCTACGATTTCACTTTCGCGCACGCCGGACGCAAGCCGCGCCAGATTCCCTGACGCGGGACGTGCGACAAAACAAAAAGGCCACCCGAATCGGGCGGCCCATTGCTTGCTGCGTGAGCGAAGCTCGGTTGCGAAGCTCAGTTACATAGCTCAGTTGCGAAGCTCAGTTACGTAGCTCACAGCGGCATGCGAAAGCCGACGGTCACGGCCCAGAAATCGCCGTTGCTCTTGCCGGCCGATGCATTGCCCGCGATGTAGCCTGTCACTCCGCTGAAGTCCCTGCTGACTCCCAAGTCGAACAGCGCGTAGTTTTCATCCGGCTTCGAGACGGGAACGTAGTAGGTTCCACTCAAGCCGACCGGCGTTGCGGACACCTGCCGCTCGTCGTTCTTGAAGTCGTATTCCCACGTCGCGCGCGCGAATGGCCGCCAGCCGCTCCAGTTTCCGGTGACCTGCCACCCGATGCTGGAGATGAGCGCCTCGTTCTCCTGCTGGCCGTAGGTGAGCGCCGTGCTGTCGGAGCCCTGTTCGCTGAACTGGTGCACGATGGCCTTGTCCCAGGTCAGCTTGCCGAACGGGCCGTGTTCCCAGTCACCCTGCCTGAACCAGTAGCCGCCGAGCACGCGTGCGATGGTTTGGTACCCATTGGTCGTGCCGTTCTCCGTGCGCGTTGTCGCACCCAGCGCGATGTTGCGCTGGACGCTGCTGTAATCGAGGCCGCCGACGCCCAGGGTGCCACCGACGTACCACGGGCCGTCGCCGTAACCGGCATAGAACGTCATCATCGGTTCCTTGAGCTTGAAGCTGCCGCCGCTGTTGCTGAAGTCGCCCTTGTATTCGGAGTAGGTGAACGCAACTCCGGCCAGCACGCGGTCGGACAGGCGCACGTCGCCACCGACGGCTACCGTGTTGATGTTGCCGCTGGTGGACAGGCCTGTGCCGGTGATGTCCTCGCCGGCGTAATCGTAGGACGCCCACGCCTGGAACTTGCGCGCGGACGTGGAAGTGGCGGGCCGGTCGATGCCGGACATCATGCGGCCGTCGATCGCGCGCCAGCTGGCGCGTTCGACACCCATCGGCGCGTCGCCGAGTGCCGCCATCTGCAGCGGGCCTTCGATCATCGACTCCATGGCCTGCGCCTGCAGCAGGTAGAAGCCAGTCGCGCCGTGCTTTCCGTCGGCGAAGACGTAGGTGAGATTCGCGTTCGGAGCGACCAGCGTCGACGGTGTGCAATCAAAGGCGCTCGCTGTCGTGCAGGCGACGCCTGTCGCGTTAACGAAGCCGTAGAGCGCCGGTTTTGCGATGACTTCGTTCATCAGCGCGAACAGGTTGAACTGGATGACCTGAAGATGGGCCTGTCCTATCGCTGCATTGAGCGTCGTGTTGAACAGGCCGGACAGGTCGGTCAATCCCTTCTGTGCCACGGGACCGAAGGGGGCGGCGTAGGGTCCCTTGCCGACATCCGGCGCGGTCTGCACGATGATGTATTGCGCGCCGGCCGCCTGGAGCTTGGCAGCCTGCGTCGCGAGATCGACGGCCGCCTGCCCGACAGCCGCCTGGGCCTGCGCGGAGCTGATCTGTCCGGTCGCGTACAGCGTAAACTGATTGACGATGTCGTTGCCGCCGCCGTCGATCTGGTATAGCGCGTTGCGGTTGAGCGGGCCCTTGGCGAGGAACTGATTCACCTGGGCAGCGACCGACAGGTCGGGCGTGCCCGGCGGCAGGCCGCCCTGCGGAGCGTTGACCAGCGCGCCGCCTTGCGCGTAATCGTTGCCGCCGGAGAAGGACGGAGTCACCGGCAGACCCCAGTTCTGGCCGACGTACATCGGCGCGACGAGGCCCGGATTCGTGGTGAAGCGTGAACCATATTGTCCGGCGTCGTAAAGACTGTCGCCAAAAACGTACGTGCCTGAAAACTGCGCGGACGCGGTGCCGGTGCATAGGGCCAGCGCGATGGCGCCGGCGACGAGTGACGGACGGATTTTCCGCATGGTGGTTTCTCCTCGATAATGGGCTGGAAATTCTGCGGGCTTCAGACGGACCGCTGGGCAACCTGTAATGTTAGCGCAAGTCGACAGTTCATGCGGACTGGACACGGTCAACGTGCAGCCTTCGCCGGACGTTCTTGGCTACATGCCCACGGACCCTGCAGTGAATTCGTCAGGTCGCATGGTGCGCCGCGATATTTCGCGCGCCTTGCTTGCCGGACTGCTCGCGCTTGCTTCATCGGCCGCGATGATGCCGACGCCCGTTCGTGCGGAGGACGACCTGCCTCCCCGCATTGGCCGAGTGGCGGAGGTCAGCGGCGAACTGTTCCTGGCCCCGCAGGATGCGCCGGACCAATGGGTCGCCATCGGACTCAACTATCCGGTTGCGACGGGCGACAACCTCTGGGTGGGCAACGAAAGTCGCGCCGAGATCGACTTCGGCGGCGGCCAGTTCCGCCTCGCGGGCAACACCAGCCTGTACGTTTCGCGACTGGACGATCGCAATTTCGCACTTTATATCGCACAGGGCGGCGTGATCCTGCGGGTTCGCGTACTGGACCCGGGCGAAACCGCACGCATCGACACGCCGAACAGCCAGGTCGTCCTCACGCGCCCGGGCCTGTACCGCATGGAAGTCTCGGAGGACCGCCAGCATACGCAGCTTGCCGTGCGCGAAGGCGAGGCGATCATCGCTACCGGTGCCGCCGCGCAGCAGGTCCTGCCCGGCCAGAGCGCCGCGCTGGACGGGGCGGCGCCGCAATACGCGCAGCTGCGCAACGGCATTGCCACCGATGGCTTCGACACTTGGAGCGCCAATCGCGATCGCCGTTACGAGCGCGATCGCGTCAATTCTCCGGTGTCGCGGCAGATGGTGGGCGCGACGGACCTGGACGAGTACGGCGCATGGGAAACGGCTCCGGAATACGGCGCGGTATGGTACCCGGCCAATGTGGGCGAAGACTGGGCGCCGTATCGCAATGGCTACTGGACCGAAGTCGGGATATGGGGCCCGACCTGGGTCGATGCGGCACCCTGGGGCTACGCGCCATTCCACTACGGCCGGTGGGCCCACATCCGGGGTCGCTGGGGATGGTGTCCCGGTGGCTACGTCGCGCGGCCCGTCTGGGCGCCGGCGCTTGTAGGCTGGATCGGCGGACCCGGTTGGCGGGTCGCGAACAACCACGGCTCGCCGGTCTACGGCTGGGTCCCGCTGGGATGGGGCGAGGCCTACCATCCGCATTGGAAGGGCTGCTCGGACGGCTGCTGGGCGCGCTACAACAAGCCCTACGCCGTGAACACGTCGATTCGCCCCAATGCGCCCCCGACGCGTTTTGCCAATTCGACCGCGCCCGGCGCCGTTACCGCGGTTCCAGGAGCGGCATTCGCTGGACGCCGGCCGGTTCAGTCCAATATTGTCGCGATTCCGGCCAGTGCCATCGCGAGCGCACCGGTGCTCGCTGTGCCGACAATCCCACTGGAGACCCGCCGAACGCCCGGGATCAAGCCCGGAAACGGAATGCCGCTGCCTGCGTCGACGACGTATGCGGCGACGCCTCGGCAGCCCAGGACCATCGCGCCCGTCGGTGCCGCTCCGAGCCAAGGAGTCACAGTGCCCGTGCCGCCTGCTTCCCGCGTTCCAGCGGTGGTCTCCGTGCCAGTCAATTCCGCGCCCGGCGTGTCGCCACCGGTTGCCAGGCCCGCACAGGCTTTTACGTCACCGGCAGTGAGCACTAGCACTCAATCGCCACAGCCACAGCAGCCCGTCCTGGGCACCCCGCCCGCAGCTTATAGCCCGACCACCGTTCAGCCAGCGGCGGTCGACACGAAGCGCAGGGTTCAACCACCGGCCCAGCCCATCGCGTTGACGCCGAATCCACCGCCAGCGGGCGTGACCGGCCAGGCCATCGTGGTGCCGCCCAAGCCCGCACCTGCTCCGGTTCGCGAATTGCGGGCTGCGCCCAGCATGCCGGCTCCAACCGCGCCGGCGCAAATGCCACTGGCCGCACCGCCGACGTTGCGTCCTGTCCCCGCTGTTCCGGCTCCGCAGGCATTGCCGGGGGCGCCGGTCGCCGCAACACCCGGCGGGCATCCTCTCGAAATTCCCAAGGTGGAAAAGCCGCCCGTCCCGGTCGTTCACGTCCCTGCGGAAGTGCCGGCGAAGTAGGATTCCCTAGTTTGCGACGAGCGCGAGCCGCTTGCCGCCATCCACCAGCTTGACCCGATCACCGGCGACGACGGCGGGCTGGCTGCTGTAGCTGAACGTGCGCAACGCGCCATTGTCCATGCGGATGGCTACCGACCAGGACGTCTTGGTCTTGGTGTTCTTTTCCACCTGATTTCCGGCCACGGCGCCCAATCCTGCGCCGGCGATGGTCGCTACCGTGTTCCCGCGGCCACTGCCGATCTGGTGGCCGACCACGCCGCCCAGCACGCCGCCCGCAACCATGCCGACACCCGATGCCTGACCTTGCTGCTGACTCGTGTTGACCGATTGCACGACGCCGCAGTTCTGGCAGGGGGATTGCGCCAGCGCGGCGCTTCCGAACAGGACCGATACCGTGATCGCAAACAGGAATCGGGCGAGGAATGGCTTCATGGAATGTGTCCCCGGAGATAAGGAATGGAATGCCGTTCGCCCGCTTCAACGGCCGTCCGCGCGAACGCGCGCGTACGAGCCCGGCGCAGGCTCGATGACCTTGAGCTTGCCTTTGCCGGGTACGCGCGCCGGCACTTCGCGGCCGAGTTCGGGCTCGACCCAGCGTCGCCAATCGGTCCACCACGAGCCCTCGTTCTGTTTCGCGCCCTCGAACCAGACTGCCGGATCCGCGGGCAATTTTTCGTTCGTCCAGTACCCGTACTTGTTGGCTGAAGGTGGATTGACCATGCCGGCAATGTGTCCCGAGCCGGATAACACGAACTTCGCCTTGCCTTTGAGCAGCTGCTGTCCAGCGTAGGTGGTCTTCCACGGCGCGATGTGGTCCTCGATCGCGGACACGAAATACGTCGGCACCGTCACTTTGGACAAGTCGATCTTCACGCCGGCGAGCGTCAGGCCCCCGGGTACCGTCAGCAGGTTCTTCATGTACAGGTTGCGCAGGTAGAAGCTGTGCATCGCCGCGGGCATGCGTGTCGAATCGCAGTTCCAGTGCAGCAGGTCGAACGGGAATGGGTCGCGGCCCAGCAGGTAGTTGTTGATGACGAAGGACCAGATGAGATCGTTGGCGCGCAGCATGTTGAAGGTGCCCGCCATCTCGCTGCCTTCCAGGTAACCGCGCTCGTTCATCTTCTTCTCGAGCGCGCTGACCTGCTCCTCGTCGATGAACACCTCGAGCTCGCCGGCGGCGGTGAAGTCGAGCAGCGACGCCATGAAAGTGGCCGTGGCGATCCGCTTCTGCTTCTTCATGGCGAGCCAGGCCAGCGTGGCTGCGAGCAGCGTGCCCCCCAGGCAGTAGCCGATCGCGTTGACGTCCTTTTCACCGGTGACCATTTCGATCGCCCCGAGCGCGGCGAGCAGGCCCTCGGTCATGTAATCCTCGAAATTCTTGTGCGCGAGCCTCTCATCCGGATTCACCCACGAAATGATGAACACCGTGAGGCCTTCCTGCGTCGCCCAGCGCAGGAAGGAATTCTTTTCGCGCAGGTCGAGGATGTAGTACTTGTTGATCCACGGCGGAATCACGAGCAGCGGGCGCTTCCACTGCTTCTTCGTCGCCGGCTCGTACTGGATCAACTGCATCAGGTCGTTCTGGAAGACCACCTTGCCCGGCGTGGTCGCGATGTTGACGCCGAGTTCGAAGGCCTTGGTGTCTGTCATCGAAATCTTGAGTTTGCCGTTGCCGCGCTCGATGTCGTCCAGCAGATTGTGCAGGCCCTTCACGAGATTCTGGCCGCCCGAGGCGATCGTCTCGCGATAGACCTCGGGATTGGTCAGCGCGAAGTTCGATGGCGCGAGCGCGTCGATGTACTGGCGCGTGAAGAAATTCACCTTCTTCTTCGTGTGTTCGTCCAGGCCCTCCACGTTCGCCACTTCGTCGTGCAGCCAGCGCGACGTGATGAGATAGCTCTGCTTGATGTAGTCGAAGAGGAAATGCTCGTGCCAGTCCTCGTGCTTGAAACGCTTGTCACCCTGCGCGGGAGTGGCGGTGGGTTCCATGGCGCCTCCCATCAGCTTGAGCATCGACCCCTGCCACAGGTTCATGTAGTCCCACCACAGGTTCATCTGCGATTCGGCGAGTCGCGCGGGGTTCGCGAGCATCTGCGCGGCCACTTCCATGAACGCCTTGCCCAGACCGAGTTCATCGGACGGCACCGCATGGCCTTTGCCGGCATTGCGCGACGCGAAATCGCCGATCATCTTGGCGCTTTTTTCGGCGGCGGAGGCCAGAGATTCGGCCAAGGCGATGGGATCGTAGGGAGGTTTGGATTCGCTGACAAAGGTGGACATTGCGATTCTCGTGGTGGGTGGAAAGTTCAGGTGGCAAAGCGAATGGCACCATCGGCCGCAACGGTACGCTTGATGCGGTCGCGATGCCACAGGTGGTTGAGGTGGGCGATGGCCTCGCCCATGGCAAAGTACCGCTGCTGCAGATCGAGTTCGCGCCGGAACAGGACCGGCAGCATGTCCGCGGCGCTGACCGGAGACGCAGCCGCGGCGACTGCGTCTTCGAGTTCGGCCAGGCGGTCCGCGTGATGCGTCTGCAGTTGCGCAACGCGCAGCGCAATGCCGCGGAACGGCAACCCGTGCGACGGCAGCACGAGCGTTTCCGGCGGCAGCGTCGCGGAGAACGCTATTGAAGCGAGGAACCGCGCCAGCGGATCGCCGTCGGGTTCGGCGGCCGGGGTGCTCACGTTGGTGCTGATGCGTGGCAGCAGCATGTCGCCGGAAACAAGAAGTTTGCGCTCAGCGGAGTGCAGCGAAGCGTGGTCCGGGGAATGCCCGTGACCGCAGATGATCCGCCACGCCGACCCGCCCGCGACCACGTCGTCGCCGTGCAGCAGGTTCGTGAAATGGTCCGGAACGCCCGGCACCCCGCGACGGTAATTGTTGCCGCGTGCGACAAGGGCGGCCACCAGTTCAGGCGTCATGCCGTGCGCGGCGAACAGCGCACAGGTGTCGGCGTGAGCGTAGGGCGCGCGTTGCTCCAGGACCGCGTGCGCGACGAGGAATTCGGCTGAAGTCATCACCACGGGACAACCGAAGCGCTCCATCAGCCACCGGGCATTTCCAAGGTGGTCGGGATGGAAGTGCGTCGCGATGATCCGCGTGACCGGCCGGTCATGCAGTGTATGAACGAAATGCGTTTCCCAAAGTGCGCGCGTCGTCGCGTCGCCATAACCGCTATCGACGACCGTCCAGCCGTCGCGCTCCGCCAGCAGCCACAGGTTGATGTGGTCGAGCGCGAACGGCAGCGGCATCCTGATCCACAGCACGCCCGGGGCGACAGTGCAGGCCTCTCCGGGCGCCGGGGGGGCGGCAAACGGGTAGTCGAGCTCGGGTGGGTGCGGGGCGTTCATGGCGGCTAGGGTGGGCAAACCAATATGGTATCGTGCCCGGAGGGTTTCGCCGTTCCCCGTTTGCGGTTCCGCCAAACGCCATACCGCCGTCATTCCATGACTTCTGCCCGAAGTTCCGTCCCCAAAGTGCCGGCCCGCGAGTTCACGTACTCGATTTCGGAACTCGCCCGCGAATTTGCCCTGACGACCCGCGCCATCCGCTTCTACGAGGACGAAGGACTGATTGCCCCGGCCAGGCAGGGTCGGGTACGGGTTTACGGGGAACGCGAGCGCGTGCGGCTGAAACTGGTCCTGCGCGGCAAGCGGCTCGGTCTTGCGCTGGCCGAAATCGCGGAACTGCTCGATCTCTACGAAATCGCTCGCAACGAGCGGGCGCAGCTCGCCAAGTTTCTCGACCTGCTGGCCGACCGCCGCGGGCGCCTGCTGCAGCAAAGGGAGGACATCGACGCGGTGTTGGCCGAAATCGACGGCGTCGAGCGGGAATGCCGGCGGCGGCTGAAGGAGGACGGCGCGGCGGCGCGGGCAGGAGGGCGCCCCCCGGGCGAGGGTGCCGGGCGCCGTCCGGTGCCACGGCCCACCGGGCCGCGGGACAGTTGACGTTTACGTAAACGTCATACACGATGCCGGTTTTCCTTGTTTCGCGGATGGAGGACGGACCATTGCCATGACCATGAGCGCAGCCGGGCCGTCCCAAGGCGCGAATTGCTCCCCCTCGGGGGGCAGCGCAGCGGCCTCATTTTGCTTGGCCGCGAGCGTGGGGGTCCAATGAGCGCCGCCGGGCCTCGGCCTCCTTGGAACTGTAGACTGATTCGTTGCGGCGTGAGTCGGCCTCGTGTGCCGACTCGCATTTGCAGTCGATCCCCGCGTTGCGGGGCCCCTCGCCGGCTGCTCGCGTCACTGCCCCGCGGCGCGAATTGCTCCGCGGCCTCATCGCGGCAGTGGCCGTGCGCCGCGATTTCGTGTCGGCCGCCATCCACGCTCGCGGACGCGCTCTTCGAGCCTTGGCTTCGCCCCGCTCGCATGGACGTCCCCGGGGGCAGTGCAGCGGCCTCAGTTGCATTTGCCGCGAGCGTGGGGATCCAATGACCATCCCCAACCACGTTGCCAAGGACCCCAATTTCGCGCAGCGTGTCCGAGCCAGTTTTGCTCGACAGGGCGCGATGACGTTGATCGGTGCCACGATGACCGAGCTCGCGCCGGGATATTGTGCGATTTCGGTCGTGCCGAGGCCGGAAATCCTGCAGCAGCACGGCTACGTGCACGCGGGCATCGTCGCCACACTCGTCGACTCGGCCGGTGGCTATGCCGGTTTCACGCTGTTCCCGGCCGACAGTTCGGTCCTGACGGTGGAATTCAAGCTCAACCTGATTGCACCTGCCACCGGTGACCGGCTCGTCGCGGAAGGCTTCGTGGTCAAACCGGGCCGCACGCTCGTGATCACCCGCGGCGAGGTGCATGCGGAAAAGGGCGGGAAGCGTACTCTGGTGGCCATGATGCAGCAGACGCTGATCGTGATGCACGGCAAACCGGACCCGTAGCGCAGAATTTCAGGTCAAGACTGTGAATCTTGAACCACGAACGACGCGAGGAAGTGAACAGGCAGATCAGGCCTCCAAACTGTTTCGCGGGCCAAGCGCGGGATGACTATCGGAATATGAAATTGAATTTCTTCGCGTTCTTCGTGCACTTCGTGTTTCAGGATTCTGACGTTTGATTTTGCGGTGATGAAGGAACGACCATGCTCAACTTTCCTGTCCTCGATTTCAACCACGGCGAGACGATCGACATGCTGCGTGCAACGGTGCAGCAGTTCGCGGCCGACGAAATCGCGCCGCGCGCCGCCGCAATCGATCACGCTAATGTTTTTCCCGCCGACCTGTGGCGAAAGATGGGCGACCTGGGACTGCTCGGCATCACGGTCGAAGAAGAGTACGGCGGCACGGCCATGGGCTATTTGGCTCATGTGGTGGCGATGGAGGAAATTTCGCGCGCATCGGCCGCGGTGGGTCTGTCCTACGGCGCGCATTCGAACCTGTGCGTCAACCAGATTCGGCGCAATGGCAGCGACGCGCAGAAAAAACGCTATCTGCCCAGACTCGTCAGCGGCGAACACGTCGGCGCGCTGGCGATGAGCGAACCGGGATCGGGATCGGACGTCGTGTCTATGCGTCTGCGCGCGGACCGGCACGGCAGCGGGCCAGGCGAACGCTATGTGCTGAACGGCAACAAGATGTGGATCACCAATGGCCCGGAAGCGGATACGCTCGTCGTTTATGCGAAGACTGACCCGCAAGCAGGACCGAAGGGCATCACCGCATTCCTCATCGAAAAAAGCATGAAGGGATTCACCACTGCGCAGAAGCTCGACAAACTGGGCATGCGCGGCTCGAATACCTGCGAGCTCGTGTTCGAGGATTGCGAGGTGCCCGTCGAGAATGTTCTCGGGCAGGAAGGGCGCGGCGTGAACGTGCTGATGAGCGGCCTCGATTACGAGCGAGCCGTGCTTGCTGCCGGACCCGTCGGCATCATGGCGGCGTGCATGGACGTGGTGCTGCCCTATGTCCACGAACGGCAGCAGTTCGGGCAGCCGATCGGCGAGTTCCAGCTGATGCAGGGGAAGGTAGCGGACATGTATTCGACGATGATGGCGTGCAGGGCGTATGTCTACGCCGTCGCGCAGGCGTGCGATCGTGGCGCGACGACGCGCAAGGACGCGGCGGGTGCAATACTCTATGCCGCCGAGAAGGCGACGTGGATGGCGGGTGAGGCGATCCAGGCGCTGGGCGGCAACGGTTACATCAACGAGTATCCGACCGGACGCCTGTGGCGCGACGCGAAGCTGTACGAGATCGGCGCCGGCACGTCGGAGATACGCCGGATGCTCATCGGTCGCGAATTGTTCAACGAGACGAAGTGACGATGGCTCTTGCGCTCAAACCGGTTTGCGAGAAGTGTGCGGCGGCGCTGCCGGCCGACTCTGCCGACGCGCGCATTTGCAGCTACGAGTGCACGTTCTGCGCGGATTGTGCCGATGCCATGGCAGGACGCTGTCCGAACTGTGGCGGAGAACTGGTGGCGCGGCCCAAGCGCCCGTCCGGAAGCGATTGATCAGGGGAAATTGCGATGCAGAATGATCCGATTGTGATTGTGGGTGCCGCGCGCACGCCGATGGGCGGCTTCCAGGGCGACTTCGCGTCGCTGTCTGCGAGCGACTTGGGTGCCGTAGCGATCAAGGCCGCGGTGGAGCGCGCGCGCATCCTGCCCGCCGATGTGCAGGAGCTGCTCTTCGGCAATTGCCTGATGGCCGGACAGGGGCAGGCGCCGGCGCGGCAGGCCGCGCTGAAGGCCGGGCTGCCGATATCGGTCAATTGCACCACGCTGTCCAAGATGTGCGGCTCTGCGATGAAGGCGACGATGCTGGCGCATGACCTGATCGTCGCGGGGTCGAACGACGTGATGGTTGCCGGTGGCATGGAGAGCATGTCCAGTGCCCCGTACCTGATGCCGAAGGCGCGCACCGGCTACCGCATGGGACACCAGCAGGTGTACGACCACATGTTTCTGGACGGCCTGGAGGATGCCTACGACAAAGGGCGCCTCATGGGATCGTTCGCTGAGGACTGCGCCGCCAAGTACAGCTTCACCCGGGAGGCGCAGGATCAATTCGCGCTCGCGTCGCTTTCCCGCGCGCTCGCCGCCAACAACGACGGCACGTTCGCGTGGGAAATTGCGCCGGTCACCGTGTCGGGTCGCAAGGGCGACGTCGTGATCGACAAGGACGAGCAGCCCGCCAAGGCGTCGCCGGACAAGATCCCCGGATTGAAACCCGCGTTTCGCAAGGATGGCACGGTGACGGCGGCCAATTCGAGTTCCATTTCCGATGGCGCCGCAGCATTGGTGCTGATGAAGCGCTCCGACGCCGAACGGCGCGGTTTGCGGCCGCTGGCAGTGATCATCGCGCACGCGTCGCACGCGCAGGAACCTGCGTGGTTCTCGACGGCGCCGGTCGGGGCGATCGAAAAGCTCTATCAGAAGACCGGCTGGACGTCGAAGGACGTCGACCTGTTCGAAATCAACGAGGCGTTCGCGGTAGTGACGATGGCGGCGATGAAGGAACACAATCTGCCGCACGACCGGGTCAACGTCCACGGCGGCGCAACCGCACTCGGACACCCGATCGGCGCGTCGGGCGCGCGGATCATCGTCACGCTCATCGGCGCACTCAGGAAGCATGCGAAGAAGCGTGGAGTTGCCGCGCTGTGCATCGGTGGCGGCGAAGCCACGGCGATTGCCATCGAACTCGTCTGATCGCCACCATGACGTTTTCCGGAAGGGATATTGGATGATTCCGCTCGACAGCCTGGCGCTCTACGCGGTCGCGTGCGTGCTGTTGGTCCTCACGCCGGGACCGAACCTGATGTACCTGATCTCGCGCACGCTGTGCCAGGGGCGTACGGCCGGCATTGTTTCGCTCGCCGGAACGACCAGCGGACTGCTGTGCTATGCGGTGGCCGCTGCGTTTGGCCTCACGGCAGTGTTCGTGGCAGTTCCTGTGCTCTTCGACATCGTGCGCTGGGCCGGTGCCGTATACCTGCTCTGGCTCGCTTGGGACGCGGTTCGTCCGCGGGGCGGCGGGGGGCTCTTCGCGCGCCGCGACCTGCCGCCGGTGCCGGCCGCTGTGCTGTACCGCACCGGCATTCTCACCAGCATCCTCAATCCGAAGGTTGCGCTGTTCTACCTTGCGCTGTTCCCGCAATTCGTCGATCCTGCGCGTGGCAGCGTGCTGCTGCAATCGCTGATATTGGCGGCCGTGCAGATCGTCATCGCTGCCACTGGCGACCTGTTGTTCGTGCTGGCCGCCGCGCGCGTCGCGCGCTGGCTGTCCGAGCGTCCGGCGTGGATCACTGCGCAACGCTGGGTGCTGGGCGGCGTTTTCGGCGCCATCGCCGTGAAATTGGCGTTCGATTCGCGGCGATGAATCGTGGCGGAAAGGCAATGACGCCATGCTGCTGACGGAAGAACAGCAGCTCGTCCGCGACACGATGCGCGCGTTTGCGCAAGGCGAGCTCGCGCCCAATGCGGCACGCTGGGATCGCGAGTCCCATTTCCCGCGCGAGGAGCTGGTGGCACTGGGTCAATTGGGGGCGCTGGGCATGGTTGTTCCGGACCGCTGGGATGGCGCGGGAATGGACTATGTGTCCCTGGCGGTGGCACTGGAGGAAATCGCGGCCGGTGACGGGGCGACTTCCACGATCGTCAGCGTGCAGAACTCCGTCGTGTGCGGACCGATCAATGCCTTTGGCACCGACGCGCAAAAGGAAAAATATCTGAAGCCGCTCGCGCGCGGCGAATGGCTGGGCTGCTTTTGCCTGACCGAACCGCATGTCGGGTCGGATGCCGGCGCGATCTCCATGCGCGCCGAGCGCCGGGGCAACCGCTTCGTGCTCAATGGCGTGAAACAGTTCATCACGACCGGAGCCAACGCCGACGTTGCGGTGGTCTTCGCCGTCACCGACAAGGCTGCGGGGAAAAAGGGCATTTCAGGGTTCATCGTCGATACGAAGTCGCCCGGCTATGTCGTTGCCCGCGTCGAGGACAAGCTGGGCCAGCGCGCGTCCGACACCGCGCAGATCATGTTCGAGGATTGCGAAGTGCCCGGCGCCAACCTGCTCGGCGCGGAGGGCGCGGGATATCGCATCGCATTGGGCAATCTCGAGGGCGGCCGCATCGGCATTGCCGCGCAGGCCGTCGGCATGGCGCGCGCCGCGCTCGATGCGGCAATCGCCTACGCCCGCGAACGCACCAGCTTCGGCAAGCCGATCGCCGAGCACCAGGCGGTGAATTTCAGACTGGCCGACATGGCGGTACAGATCGAAGCGGCGCGCCAGCTCGTCTGGCATGCGGCCGCGCTGCGGGATGCCGGTTTGCCCTGCCTCAAGGAAGCTTCGATGGCCAAGCTCTTCGCCTCCGAGATGGCCGAACGTGTCTGCTCCGACGCAATCCAGATCCATGGAGGCTACGGTTATGTTGCCGACTTCTCCGTGGAACGCATCTACCGCGACGTGCGCGTGTGCCAGATCTACGAGGGCACCAGCGACATCCAGCGGCTGGTCATCGGCCGCGCCATCTGCGAGACAAGATGAACCGGGCCATCGATTTCTACTTCGATTTTTCATCGCCCTACGGCTATTTGGCCGCGCGCAGGATCGAGGCGCTGGCGGCGAAATACGACCGCACGGTCAACTGGCGGCCGTTCCTGCTCGGCGTAGTGTTCAAACAGACCGGCATGGCGCCGTTGACGCAGATCCCCATCAAAGGCGATTACGCCAAACGCGACTTCGAGCGCAGCGCGCGCTTCTATGGCATCGCGTTTCGTTTGCCGCCGGTGTTTCCGATCGCGTCGCAGGCGCCAGCCCGCATTGTGCTGTGGGCGAAGGCAAGGGAACCGGCGCTTGCGGCCAAGCTGGCACTGGCGCTCTACGAAGCCTATTTCCGCGATGGCCTCGACATCTCCAACCCCGATGTCGCGGCAGAAATTGCTGGCAAGGCGGGTGTCGACAGGGTGGCGGCACGCGCGTGCATCGATGACCCGGCGATCAAGGACCTTTTGAAGCGCGAAGTCGAACAGGCGATACAGGCGGGCGTCTTCGGTTCGCCGTTTGTCGTGGTCGACGGCGAGTCCTTTTGGGGACACGACCGGTTCGACCAGCTCGAACGCTGGCTTGCAACGGGAGGCTTCTAGGCATGGCCGAATACGTGCTCTACTGTTTCGCACAGTCCGGCAATGCATACAAGCCGGCGCTGGCACTGGAGCTGGCCAACGCCGATTGGGAACCCCGTTTCGTCGACTATTTCGGCGGCGAGACACGCGCGCCCGAGTATCGCGCGATCAATCTGATGGGCGAGGCGCCCGTGCTGCTGCACAACGGCCATACGCTGTCGCAATCGGGCGTCATCCTCGACTACCTTGCGGAGACGCTCGGCCAATTCGGTCCCGACGATGACGTCGAGAGACGCGAGATACTGCGCTGGATACTTTTCGACAACCACAAGCTGACCAGTTACACGGCAACGTTGCGGTTCATGCGAACGTTCACGGAGGCTCCCGACCCGGCGGTGCTGCGATTCCTGCGCGGCCGCGCCGAAACGGCGTGGGGCGTGCTCGATTCGCATCTCGCGGGCCGACGGTTCGTCGTCAGCGAGCGGCTGACCATCGCCGATCTTTCGCTCTGCGGCTACCTCTTCTGGCCGGAGGAGATCGGCGTCGACTGGAATGCCTATCCGCACATTCGCGACTGGCTTGTGCGCATCGCGGCCATGCCCCGCTTCAAGCCGCCTTACGAGCTGATGCCGGGCCACCCGCGTACGGCTGCGACCTGACCGGAATCAACGATGCCTGTGATCGAGACCCGATTGAACACGCGCGACGCCGTATTCGCGCAAAATCGCGACGCGATGGCGGCGCTGGTGGCCGATCTGCGGGAAAAAATCGCCGTCATCGAGCAGGGTGGAGGCGCCGCCCCCAGCGCCAAGCACGCCGCGAGGGGAAAGTTGCTGCCGCGCGAGCGTGTCCGGGCGCTGCTCGATCAGGGCAGCCCGTTTCTTGAATTCTCGCAGCTCGCGGCATACGGTATGTACCACGACAACATCGCTGCGGCCGGCATCATCACGGGCATCGGACGCGTCAACGGCCAGGAGTGCGTGATCGTGTGCAATGACGCCACGGTCAAGGGCGGCACGTACTATCCGCTGACGGTCAAGAAGCATCTTCGGGCGCAGGACATCGCCCGGGAGAACGGGCTGCCGTGCATCTACCTCGTCGATTCCGGCGGCGCAAACCTGCCCAACCAGTTCGATGTGTTTCCCGACCGCGACCACTTCGGGCGCATCTTCTACAACCAGGCGACGATGTCGGCGCTGGGCATCCCGCAGGTCGCGGTGGTCATGGGCTCCTGCACGGCGGGTGGCGCCTATGTGCCGGCAATGTCGGACGAGTCGATCATCGTCCGCGAGCAGGGCACGATCTTCCTGGCCGGACCGCCACTGGTGAAGGCCGCGACCGGCGAAATCGTCAGCGCCGAGGACTTGGGCGGCGCCGATGTGCATACCCGCGTTTCGGGCGTGGCCGATCACTTCGCCCAGAATGATCACCACGCACTGTCGATCGCCCGCAACATCGTCGGCAACCTGAATCGCGTGAAGCAGGTGACGCTCGACGCGCGGCCTTCCCGCGAGCCGATGTACCCGACGGAGGACATCTACGGCGTCATACAGGCCGACATCAAGAAGCCCTACGACGTGCGCGAGGTGATCGCGCGACTCGTCGACGGCAGCGAATTCGACGAATTCAAGGCGCGCTATGGCGTTACGCTGGTCACCGGCTTCGCGCACATCTGGGGCTATCCGATCGGCATCGTCGCGAACAACGGCGTGCTGTATTCCGAATCGGCGCAAAAGGGCGCGCATTTCATCGAACTTTGCGCGCAACGCGGCATTCCGCTGCTCTTCCTGCAGAACATCACGGGCTTCATGGTCGGGCAGAAGTACGAGGCGGGCGGCATCGCCAAGGACGGCGCCAAGATGGTGACCGCGGTGTCGTGCGCGCAAGTGCCGAAGTTCACGGTGATCATCGGCGGCAGCTATGGCGCCGGCAACTATGGCATGTGCGGACGCGCGTTCAATCCGCGTTTCCTGTGGATGTGGCCCAACGCGCGCATCTGCGTGATGGGGCCGGAGCAGGCGAGCAGCGTGCTGGCCACGGTCAAGCGCGAACAGATCGAAAATGCCGGCAAGGCCTGGACGGCTGCAGAGGAAGAGGCATTCAAGGCGCCGGTTCGCGACAAGCTGGCCGCCGAAGCGCATCCGTATTTCGCCAGCGCGCGCTTGTGGGACGACGGCGTTATCGATCCCGCCGACACGCGCCGCGTGCTGGGACTCGCGATTTCGGCATCGCTCAACAAGCCTGTCGAGCCCACCAGGTTCGGCGTGTTCCGCATGTAGTGCCGCAGAGAACTTACGAAACGGATTCGATGCCCATGCCCCGAAAGAAAACCGCCTCGCCCTTTGCATGCGAAACGCTGGCCGTGGACGTGCGCAACAACGTCGGCCTGGTGGCGCTCAATCGCCCCGAACTGCACAACGCGTTCAACGCGGCGCTGATCGATGAGCTGACAATAGTGCTGCAGGCGCTGGATGCGGAGGCCTCGGTGCGCGCCGTCGTCCTGACCGGCCACGGCAAGAGCTTCTGCGCCGGCGCCGACTTGAACTGGATGAAGGAGATGGCGGGTTTCAGTCCGGCGGAAAACCTGGCCGATGCGCAGGCACTCGCACTGATGCTGCGCACGCTGAACGGCCTCTCGAAGCCGACGGTCGCCTGCGTCCGCGGAGCCGCGTTTGGCGGCGGCGTGGGACTGGTCGCCTGCTGCGACATCGCCGTGTCCGCGCATGACGCCATATTCTCGCTGTCCGAGGCGAAACTCGGACTCATACCCGCCACGATTTCACCGTACGTGATCGAGGCCATCGGCGCACGACAGGCGCGGCGCTATTTTCTCACCGCGGAGCGCTTCACGGCTGCGGAAGCATTCCGCATCGGGCTGGTCCACGACATCGTGCCGGAGTCCGAACTCGATACCCGGATCAACGAATTGCTGGGCGCGTTGCTGTTGGCAGGACCGACGGCGCAGCTCGAGTGCAAGGCGCTGATCCGGGGCATTGCGCACAGGCCAATCGACGCGGATGTCATTGCCGGAACGGCCGAACACATCGCCGCAGTGCGAGCGTCGCCGGAGGGCCGGGAAGGCGTGGCGGCGTTCCTGGCCAAGCGACCGCCTTCGTGGGTGCCGGCGGCGCTCCAGCCCGCGAAATAGCCGATGCCCGCGCTCGAGCATTTCGACACACTGCAACTGGTGGCGCTCGCGGCCGCGCTGGGATGGGCGAGCGGGCTGCGCCTCTACGCTGTGTTGTTCATCGTGGGTGCTGTCGGCTACCTGGGACTCGTCGAGCTGCCGATGGGCCTGCGCGCGCTCATGCATCCGTTCGTGCTCGCTGCGTCGGGCTTCATGTGCTTCGTCGAATTCTTCGCCGACAAGATTCCCGGCGTGGATTCGGTGTGGGACATCGTGCAGACGTTCATCCGCATCCCGGCGGGTGCCGCGCTCGCGGCCGGCGTCTTCGGCGAATCGTCGGCCGCGTCGATGCTTGCCGCCGGTATCCTGGGTGGCACGCTGGCGGCTGGCAGTCACGTCGCGAAAACCGGCAGTCGGGCTCTCATCAACACGTCGCCCGAACCGTTTTCGAACTGGACGGCGTCGTTCGGCGAGGAACTCGCGGTCGGGACGCTGCTGTGGCTCGCCTTTGCGCATCCGGTGGCGGCGCTCGCGGTTCTTGCCGTGCTAGTCGCATTGACGATCTGGCTGATTCCCAAGGTGTGGCGAATGCTCCGCTCGATCGTCACGCGGGCCAAAGGCTGGTTCCGCCAGCCGCCAGCCGGAAACCCACCGTTGCCAGGCCCTGGTCAAGACTGAAATGATGTTCACCAAGATCCTCATCGCCAATCGCGGCGAAATCGCCTGTCGCGTTGCCCGCACCGCGCGCCGGATGGGCATCCGCACGGTCGCCGTATATTCGGATGCCGATGCCGAAGCGTTGCATGTGCAGAGTTGTGACGAGGCGTTTCGTCTGGGGCCCGCGGCGCCGCGCGAGAGTTACCTGAATTCCCAGGCGATTCTGGCCGTCGCTGCAAAGTCCGGCGCGCAGGCGATCCATCCGGGGTACGGCTTTCTCTCCGAAAACGAGGCATTTGCGGAAGCCTGCGCACAGGCGGCGGTGGTCTTCATCGGCCCGCCGCCGCGTGCCATCGCCGCGATGGGCTCGAAGTCGGCCGCCAAAATCATCATGGGCAACGCGCGCGTGCCACTGGTACCGGGATATCACGGAGACGACCAGGATCCAGGCGTGCTTGCGCGGGAAGCGGTCAAGTGCGGCTTTCCGGTGCTGATCAAGGCAACTGCCGGCGGCGGCGGCAAGGGCATGAAGATCGTCACTCGGGCTGACGAGTTCGCGGCGGCGCTTGCATCCGCGCAGCGCGAAGCGAAAGCGTCGTTCGGCGACGACCGGGTACTCCTCGAGCGCTACCTGAAGTCACCACGGCATATCGAGATCCAGGTATTCGCCGATGCGCACGGCGAAGCCGTGTACCTGTTCGAGCGCGATTGCTCAGTGCAGCGCCGGCACCAGAAAGTGCTGGAAGAGGCGCCCGCGCCTGGAATGGACGCGGCTCGTCGGCGCGCGATGGGCGAAGCCGCGGTGGCGGCAGCCAAGGCGATCGGTTACGTTGGGGCTGGCACGGTCGAGTTCATCGTCGAGCAGGACGGCACGTTCTACTTCATGGAAATGAACACTCGGCTGCAGGTCGAGCATCCGGTCACCGAAATGATCACGGGCCTCGACCTGGTCGAGTGGCAGTTCCGTGTCGCATCCGGGGAAAGGCTGCCGAAGCGGCAGGACGAGCTTGCCATCCGCGGCCACGCCCTCGAAGCACGGCTCTATGCAGAAGACCCGGACCGCGGCTTCCTGCCGTCGATCGGCCTCATCACGCACTGGCGCATGCCGCGCGAGTCGGCAAGCATTCGCATCGATACGGGCGTGCGCGAAGGTGACACGGTTTCGCCGTTCTACGACCCGATGCTGGCAAAGCTTGTCGTGTGGGGCGAGGACCGCACCATCGCGTGCGCCGAAATGATCGACGCCCTTGGGCAATGTGAAGTGGTTGGCGTGACGACCAACATCGCGTTTCTCGAACGGGTCGTCGCGCACGAGGCGTTCGCCAATGCGCGCCTCGACACGGGACTCATCGAAGCGAATCGCGACGCGTTGTTTCCGGCCGCCGACACAACGCCAGAGTCCGTACTGCTCGCCGCCGCAATCGCCGAATGCGTTGCCGTAAGGGGAAACGCCGCCGCCGCGGCCGGCGGCTCCGGCGATGCGCATTCGCCCTGGCACGAGGCCGACGCCTGGCGGCTCAACGCAGCATCGACCGGATTGCACTTCACCTATGCCGATGGCGCCGAACGTCATGCAGTCCGTGTCCAGGCATGTGGTGAGCATGACGCGCGCGTCGTATTGCCGGCACGCGCGGTCAATGTCCATTTTGCCGAGCGCGACGACCGTCTTGTGCTCGAATTCGACGGAACTGCCGTTGCCGCCACTGTCGTTGCCGACGGCGACGAACGCCATGTCTTCTTGCCGGGGGCGCGGCGCAGGTTGATGTTCGTCGACCCGCTTGCCCACGCTGGGGAGGTCGAAATCCAAAGCGGCCACCTGACCGCACCGATGTCGGGCGCTATTGTCGCCGTGATGGTGAAGGCGGGCGACAAGGTGACCCGCGGCGCGCCGCTGATCGTGCTGGAAGCCATGAAGATGGAGCACACCATCGTCGCGCCCGCGGATGGCGTCGTCGCTTCCGTCAACTTCGGCGTGGGCGACCGCGTGGCCGAAGGCGCGGACCTGGTCGATCTGGAGGAAGCGTAATGCGCGGCCGTTGGAATCGATGCACGTTGTACTGAGCCATCCGGCGGACGCGGACGCCTGCTGGCTCGAATTGCTTCGCGCGGCATTGCCGGGCGCGCAGGTTTCGCCGCGACTTTGGGGGCAGCCGGTCGACCCGAACGCGATCCCGGCAGACTATGTCGTTGCCTACGGACGGTGCGACACGCTGTTCGACGAGCAGCGCCGGATGAAGGCCATCTTCACGTTGAGCGCGGGCGTGGGCCACCTGCTCAAGTTGCACAATATGCCGCGCGACGTGCCACTCATCAGGCTCGAGGACGCCGGCATGGCCGAACAGATGATCCGCTTCGTGCTGGCGGCCGCGTTGCGTTTCCTGCAGCGGCTGGATATCTATGCGCGGCAGCAGCGCGAGACGCACTGGGAGCAACACGACCCGCGGTCGCCGTCCTCGGTCAACGTCGGCGTGATGGGACTCGGCGTGATCGGCGCGCAGGTGGCGAGTGCGTTGGCGGCGCAAGGCTTCGCGGTGCGGGGCCATGCGCGTTCCGCGAAGGACGTGGACGGCGTCAAAGTCTTCGCGGGCGAGTCGCGACTCAACGCCTTCCTCGACAACGTTGACCTCCTGGTCTGCGTGCTGCCCGCAACACCGGCCACCGACGGCATCCTCAACAGTCGATCGCTGTCTCGCCTTTCCAGCGGCGCGCACCTTGTCAACATCGGCCGAGGCCTGGCGCTAGTGGAGGAAGACCTCATCGCGCTCATCGACAGCGGCAAGCTCGAAGGCGCGACGCTCGATGTTTTCCGCAAGGAGCCATTGCCATCCGACCATCCGTTCTGGCGCCGGCCGGAGATCGTGGTGACCCCGCATATCTCCGGGCTGAGCGTTCCGGGCGCGTCGATAACGCAGATCGCGGGTAAAATTGCACGATTGGAGCGCGGTGAATCGGTCACCGGTGTCGTCGCGTTCGAGAGGGGATATTGATGGCGTTGCCGGACAAGGTCCGCCTGGTCGAAGTCGGGCCGCGCGACGGCCTGCAGAACGAACAGGCGATGGTGCCGACCGCCGTCAAGGTAGCGCTGGTCGATCTGCTGACCGATGCGGGTTTTGCCGCCATCGAAGCCACGTCGTTCGTGTCTCCCAAGTGGGTGCCGCAGATGGCCGATGCGGCGGACGTGATGGCACGCATTCGCCGCAAGCCGGGCGTCCGTTATCCGGTATTGACGCCGAACATGAAGGGCTTCGAGGCGGCCATTACCGCGAGCGCCGACGAGATTGCGGTCTTTGTCGCGGCGTCGGAAACGTTTTCGCAAAAGAACATCAATTGTTCGATTGCCGAGAGCCTCGACCGTGCGCGCCCTATTTTCGAAGCGGCAGCCAGCCGTGCAGTACGCGTGCGAGGTTACATTTCCTGCGTGCTTGGCTGTCCCTACGAAGGCAATGTCGATCCGCGCCGGGTTGCCGATATCGCGCACACGCTCTTCAGCATGGGCGCTTACGAGGTGTCTCTGGGCGACACCATAGGCACCGGCACCGCGGGTAAGACAGCGACACTGCTGAAGGCATGCGCCGAGCGGGTGCCTGTGGCGGCGCTGGCGGGGCATTTCCACGATACCTACGGCCAGGCGCTGACCAATGTGTACGCGTCGCTCGAAGTGGGCGTGGCCACGTTCGACTGTTCCGTCGCCGGGCTGGGCGGATGTCCCTATGCTAAGGGCGCCACCGGCAATGTCGCCAGCGAAGACGTCCTTTATCTGCTACAGGGATTGGGGATCGACACCGGCGTGGACATGACCGGATTGCGCCGCGCCGGGCAATACATATCGGATTTCCTGCAACGGCAGCCGGTTTCGCGCGTTGCGCGCGCGCTGAACGCCAAATCCCCGCTTGCCGTATGACGCCTTCCGGACTGCCGCCTGATGGCCCGGTCCCGTCGCCGTGCAACAGCATATGCACGATCGACCAGGTGACCGGTTGTTGCGCAGGCTGCTTCCGCACGCTAGACGAAATCGCGGCGTGGAGCGTGCTCGACGACGGCCAAAAGCGCGCCGTGTGGTCGGCGCTTCCGCATCGCCGCGCGACAGCCGCGCTTCCCGTCGCAGCGCTGAACGGATCCCGGACCGGCACCGATGGCGACCGCTGACCGCCGCATTGCCACGCAGTACATTGCCGACTGGTATTTCGATTTCGTCTCGCCGTTCGCCTACCTGCAAAGCGAGCAGCTCGCCTCCCTCGCTCCCTCCATCACGATCCGCTACAAGCCCGTGCTGTTCGCGGGCATACTCGGCGCGCATGGGCAGAAGGGTCCGGCCGAAATTCCGAGCAAGCGCGCGTTCACCTATCGCTTCGTGCTGTGGCAGGCCAAGCGGCTGGGCATTCCGCTCAAGTTGCCACACGAGCATCCATTCAACCCGCTGCCGCTCCTGCGCCTCGCGATCGCCTGCGATTGCGAGGCTGCCGCGATTCATCGCATCTTCCGGTTCGTCTGGCGCGACGGGCGATTGCCGGACTTGCCGATCGAATGGGCGGAACTGACGAACGACCTGGCACTGGCAAACCCCGACGCGCGGATTGCCGAGACGGAGGTCAAGGAAACGCTGCGCCGCTACACCGACGAGGCGATCGCCCTCGGCGTCTTCGGCGTGCCCACGCTGGTCTTGCGCGATGAACTCTTCTGGGGATTGGACGCGACGCAGATGGCGGCCGACTATGCGGCGGCCGGCTGTCGCTGGACCGATCCCGAATACGCGCGTGCGGCCGCGCTGCCCATCGGCGCGTCGCGCGGCGCCGGCAAAGCGGGAAGACGTTCCTGACAGGGGGTCTGTAGCCGGACGCAATCGCGGTCAAAGGGCGTCGGCGCCGGGGATCGCCAAAGTGCGTTTCACCGAGCGCGCCGAAGCGACGGCGTCTTCGAGCGTTGCGCCGAGGCAGGTCACGTGGCCCATCTTGCGCCCGCGACGGGGCTCCGCCTTGCCGTAAAGATGAAGCTTCGCCTGCGGTTCCTTCAGGACTTTGCGCCACGCGGGTTCTCGCGGCGCCCTGGCGGCCGGGCCATCGAACCAGAGGTCGCCCAACAGGTTCACCATCACCGCTGGCGTGTGCTGGCGGGTGTCGCCCAAAGGCAGGTCGGCCAATACGCGCGCCTGCTGCTCGAATTGTGATGTCACGCACGCGTCGATCGTGTAGTGGCCGCTGTTGTGGGGACGTGGCGCGATTTCGTTGACAAGCAGTGCGCCGTCGGCGGCGACGAACATCTCGACGCACAGTACGCCACGGTAATCGAGCGCTGCGGCAATGCGCGTCGCGATATCCCTGGCGCGCGCAGTCACGTCGCCGGAAACGCGCGCCGGCACGATCGACACGTCGAGTACGCCGTCGCGATGCACGTTCTCGGCCACCGGCCAGGTCACCGTCTCGTGGCGCTCATTGCGGGCGACGATCACCGACACCTCGCAGGCGAGCCGCACCCGCTGCTCGAGCACGCAGGGCAGGCCCTTCATTGCGCGCCAGGCGGCCTCGACGCCCGCGCGCGAATTCACGCTGGCCTGGCCTTTGCCGTCGTAGCCCAGGCGCGCGCTCTTGACGATGCCGGGCAGCAGCCGCTCGTCGACACCGCGCGTGTCCTCAAGGGAGCGCAGAACGGCAAACGGCGTGACGGCAAAGCCATGGCCGGCGAGGAACATCTTTTCACTGATCCTGTCCTGCGCGATGGCCACGCTCGTGGCCGACGGCGTGACGCGCGCCGTGCGGGCGAGGAATTCCAATGCAGTGGCGGGAACGTTCTCGAATTCGGTCGTGGCGGCACTCGCGAGCGCGGCGAGATCGGCCAAGCCCTGCGGATCGAGGTAATCGGCGCGAATGTGCCGATCGGCCACGGAACCGGCTGGGCTGTCGCTGCCCGGATCGAGCACGACGACCTTGTACCCCAGGCTTTGTGCCGCCATGCAGAACATGCGGCCGAGCTGGCCGCCACCCAGCAAGCCGAGCCACGCGCCGGGCGGGATGGACTTCATGCGATTTACGTCAGGACGCCGGCTTGCCGCCGTCGGTTGGCACGTGCATCGCCCGCGCCGTATTGGTCTGCTTCAGGCGGAAGGCAGCAAGCTTCTTGGCCAGGGCGGGATCGGTCGCGGCAAGAATCGCGATCGCAAACAGACCCGCATTGGCCGCACCGGCTTCCCCGATCGCGAAGGTCGCCACGGGAATTCCCTTGGGCATCTGCACGATCGAGAGCAGCGAATCCTCGCCGCGCATATATTTGGAGGGCACCGGAACGCCGAGCACCGGCACCGTCGTCTTCGCGGCGAGCATGCCCGGAAGGTGCGCGGCACCTCCGGCGCCGGCGATTATCACGCGCAGTCCGCGTGGTGCGGCATCCTCCGCGTATTCGAACATGTCGTCGGGCATCCGGTGCGCCGACACGACGCGCGGCTCATTGGGAACGCCAAAGGCGTCAAGCTGCGCCACGGCATGGCGCATCACGTCCCAATCGCTTTCGCTGCCCATCACGACCCCGACCAGCGGTGCTGCCTTGCGTTGTGCCATCCGTCCTCCCGGAGCGATGGTTCATTTTTTGGTTTTCGATTTTAGCATCGGGGACCGCGTTCCGCCCCTTCGATTCACCGGGTCAAACCTGCCCATTCCGGGACAATAGGACCGCGATCGGGCGGGAACCGGGAAATTCGGAAAGAATGATGGTCAGGATTGCAGTAATCGGGACGGCCAGAAACGCGCCGGGAATACCCCAGAGGCCGGTCCAGACCGTCAGGCTGACCAAGATGGCGAAAGGACTGAGGTTGAGCGAATTGCTCATGACTAAGGGATCGAGAATGTTGCCGATCACGAACTGGATGACAGAAAGCGGCAACAACACCGCGAGGATCTGGCCTGAATTGTCGAACTGGACGATCGCCATGACCACCGGGAAGAACACACCGAGGATCGAGCCGATGTAGGGAATGTAGTTCAGCAATGCAATGAGTACCGCCCAGAACACGGCGAATTCCAGGCCGACGAATGCCATTACGGCCCAACTCAGGACCCCTAGAAGAATGCTCAGCACGGTCTTGAGCCCGAGATACGATCCGATCCGCGCGCTGGTGTCCGTGGTGATCTGCCGGATCCTTGCCACATTGCGCGGGTCGTTCGACAGGTTGGCGACCTTGGCGGCGAACGAGCGCTGCTCGACCAACAGCAGCGCCGCGTAGAGGATAACGATCAACACACCCAGGACAATGGAGGTGACGGACGTGACCATCGACGCGACGACCTTTTGCATGTTGACCTGCGCGAACAGGTCCTGGCGCAGCGTGGTCCAAGTGGGTTCGTTTTCCAGGCGCAGAAAGACAGCCGCCTTCTGGATCGCGGCAAGCAGGGATTCCTGGTATTGCGGTGCAAGCGCTACGACGCTATTCTTGCTCGCCAGCGCCAGATAGACGATGACAAACAGTAATAGTCCGATCACCACAATGGACAACGTATAGCGGACCGGGAGTGGCAGGTGCCGACCCACGAGCGGTACCTTTGCCAGCAGGCGCGTGATCCCGACGACCACGTAGAAGACCAGAACGCTGAAGACGATCGGGACAAAGACGTCCTTCCCGATGTAGAGAACCCAGCCGATGATCAGCCCGAGAGCCGCGCCGTAGACAAGCGTTTGAAAGCGTGCATTCATGCCCGGCGTGCTCGGTCTTTCAAGGAGTGCGCTGCCCATCCGGCGTCGCTGCCGGCGATTATCCACCATCACGCGCGCCGATGCCTCGGCCTGAAGGCGGCCAGGATGGTGGGACGCAGCCTGGAAGGATTGCGGCAATGAAGTCGGTGGTACGCAAACTGCTGAAGTGGGTCGTGATGCTGGTCGTGGTCATCCTGGCCACGGTGCTGGCCGTGCGCGCCTGGGATGCGCAGCGGGGACCGCCGCTGGAAATCTGGCACACGCATGTCCCGCATGAAATGTCGGCCGCGGAGATCGGCGAGTCCAACTGGACGCAATACCTGGCCGCCGAGCAGAAGGCCTTCGACGACGTGCGCGCGGAGGTGACGGACAAGCTGGAGCCGGAAGCCCGCAATTCCGCAAACCGATATTTCGCGGGCAGCCCGATCTATCCGGGCAACTTTGCGCACGACTGGAACCGCTCGTTTGCGCTGGATCCGGCCGGCACGCCCGTCGGTGCGGTAGTGCTTCTGCATGGACTGACCGACTCGCCGTACAGTGTGCGCAGGATCGCGCAGCGCTATGCCGAGCATGGATTCGTCGCGGTCGCAATAAGGCTGCCGGGGCATGGCACGGTGCCGGCCGGATTGGCACACATCGAATGGGAGCAATGGGTTGCGGCGACGCGCCTCGCCGTCCGCGAAGCGCAGCGGCGCGCGGGGCCTGCGGTGCCGTTGCACGTCGTCGGCTATTCCAACGGCGGCGCGCTCGCGATGAAATACGCGCTGGACGCGCTCGACGATCGGACGCTGGCGCGGCCCGCGCGGGTCGTGCTCATTTCACCGATGATCGGAATCACGAGCATGGCGCGCTTCGCCGGCGTCGTGGGCTGGCCGGCGGTGTTTCCCGCCTTCGCCAAGGCGGCTTGGCTCGACGTCACACCGGAATTCAATCCGTTCAAGTACAACTCGTTTCCGGTCAATGCCGCGCGGCAGTCGTCGCTGATCTCCCGCGCGCTGCAGCAGCAGATCGCGCGCCGCGTAAAGGATGGTCGCATGGCGGAACTTCCGCCCATTCTGACTTTTCAGTCGGTCGTGGATTTCACGGTCAGCACGCGGGCCATCGTCGACGCGCTCTACGTCAATCTGCCCGCGAACGGCAGCGAACTCGTATTGTTCGATCTGAATCGCAGCGCACGGTTCGCGGCGCTGTTTCGCGCCCGGGCGGACACCGTGCTGAGCCGCCTGCTGCCCGCACCTCCCCGTGCCTTCCGGACCACGATCATCACCAGCGCGGGCCCTGGTGACGACTCCGTCATCGCCCGCACCACAGACGCCGGCGCGACCACCGAGCAGGTTCGCGCACTGGGAATGATCTATCCGCGCGATGTCTTTTCACTTGCACACATCGCGCTGCCGTTTGCGATGGACGACGCGCTCTACGGAATGCAGCCGTCGCCCAAGGAGGACTTTGGCGTGAACCTGGGCGCGATGGCGACGCGCGGCGAGCGCGGCACGCTGATCATCAGCATCGATGCGCTCAACCGCATGTCGGCCAACCCGTTCTTTCCCTACATGCTGGAACGGATCGAGGAAGGCATCGACGGAAAACCGCCGGCCACCGCGCGCTAGCTACGGCGCGTGCGCTGCGGCCAGACCCTGCGGTTTGGGCGCGATGGAATCCGCGATTTCCACCCAGCCTCCGCCCATCGCCTGATACACGTTGATCAGCTGCCGGTAGCGATCCGCAAGCGTGCCGACTGACGCCAGTTCGGCGGCGAAGAGTTCATTGTCGGCGACCAGCACCTCGACATAACTCGCGAGGCCATTGTCGAAGCGCAGCCGCGACAGACGGGCAAATTCTCTCAGCGCCAACACACGCGTCGCCTGGAATTCAGATTCCT
Source organism: uncultured beta proteobacterium (assembly GCA_963829415.1). Taxonomy (GTDB): domain Bacteria; phylum Pseudomonadota; class Gammaproteobacteria; order Burkholderiales; family Casimicrobiaceae; genus VBCG01. The sequence continues at coordinate 1,520,646 of CAWHII010000001.1, forward strand.
CCAGCTTGTTTCGCGAGCCGACGAGCGCATCATTGGTTTCGCGGAACGCGCCCAGGATCGTCTGCTGATAGAAATTGACCGCGGCCTCCGTCTGCCCCTCTGCCGTGTGCACCTGGCCCTCGATGGCGCCGAAGGTGAAGATCGGACCGGTGAGACCCGCCGCCAACTGCCAAAGAGACGCCGGTCCCGTGAGGAAATTGCCGAACGCGGTGCTGGCCGTGCCGAGCGCGCCGGTGAGTGAAAGCGACGGGTAGTACTGCGCCTTCGCCGCGCCGATGTTGGCGTTGGCGGCAATGAGGTTCTGCTCGGCCTGCAGAATGTCCGGGCGCCGCTGCAGCAGCGTGGATGGAAGATCCGCGGGGATCAGCGGCGCGACCAACTGGTCGATCGATTTGCCGCGTGCAATCGGACCCGGATTGCGTCCGAGCAGGATCGAGATCAGGTTCTCCGTTGCGGCAATTTGCTGCCCGATGGCGGGAATGGCGGCGAGCGCCTGCTGATATTGGGACTCGATCTGCGAAACCTCGGTTTGGGAGACAATGCCGAATTTGTAGCGAAGCTTGAATATGCGAACGGTTTCGCCGAAATTCGCCGCAGTTGCCTGCGCGATCTCGAGCTGCCGGTCAAGTGCCCGCAACGTGACGTAGCTGGTCGCCACACCCGTCACCACGGTCAACACGACGCCGCGCTGCACCTGTTCGCTGGCATAGACCTGTGCCTGCGCAGCTTCGCTTAAGCGCCGCACGCGGCCGAACAGATCGAGCTGCCAGGACGCGGCGAGCGCACCTTGGTAAAGCGCGAAATAGGGATCGGCGCCGGGCGGAAGGGGAGGCTGGCTCACGCGCGACGCGCGGGTGCGGCTCACATCGGCGCCATATCCCAGTTGCGGCAGCGATTGGGATTGCGTGCTCATCAGCGCGCCCAGGAATTGATCCACACGGGCGGCGGCGATGCGTATGTCGCGATTCTCGCGCAACGCGGTCTCGATCAACCCATTCAACACCGGATCGCCGAACTGTTCCCACCACTTCGTATTCGCGACTTCGGCGGCCTTCGGATAGTCGATTCGCCACGCGGTCGGCGAGTCGATGGTCGGACGCACGTAGTCGGGGCCGACGGTACAGCCTGCGACGGTAGCGGCAACGAACACCGCGAGGATGCGTGTCTTCATGCGGTTCTCCTGGCTTCCATCGGGCCGGCTCCGGCAATTGTATCAATGCGGCGCGGCCATCGCGCGATCCGCCCGGCGCTCCCCCGCATTCACCGAGTGCAGCAGATGAGGCGCGGTTATATGCTGATAATTTCGGCGCCGCGATCAATGGCGACCGCCATGCGAAAGCGCCAGATCCGGCAGCCGTCCAGTCGCCAACAGGCCGGAATGGTGGCAAAATGCCAACGGGACGCGGAAGCAATCGGGAACAGGTTGCCGACACCGCACCCGGAGGCGACAGCGCAGGGAGAGGGACGCCATGCGGTATGTATACATCGGGCTGATCGTCGTGTTCACGGGGCTCGTCCTGCTTTTCAAGTTCCAGAACCTCGAGACCGCAACGGTTTCGCTGTTTTCCGCCAGCCTCGCGCTCCCGATCTCGGTTCTGGTCTTCGGTGTCTATGTGCTGGGCATGCTGACGGGCGGCTGCCTGTACGCGTTGCTCAAGTCATGGGTCCGCGGCGCCCGGCTGAGGACTTAGAAGCGGTAGCGCCGTCCGCGTGGACGGTACGGCATCACCCCCAGACCTTTCATGGTTTCAATCCCCATCACAGGAGCAATCGCATGAGTTATTTCTGGGATGCCGTCGTCCTGATGGCATCGACGTTTTTTTTCATCGCCTACCTGATTGTCCTCTTCCAGGTCATCGTCGATCTCTTCCGTGATTCGGAGATGGGCGGCGGTTCGAAGGTCCTCTGGATCATCGGCCTCATTTTTCTGCCGGTCCTGACTGCACTCATCTACATTCTGGCGCGAGGTAGCGGCATGACCGAACGTCAGCGCGCCGTCGTGCGCAGCGCCAAGTCGGATACCGAGGCCTACATCCGGCAAGTCGCGGGAAAATCTCCAGCTGACCAGATTGCCGATGCCAAGAAGCTGCTCGACGCTGGCACGATCAGCAGCGACGAGTTCGCGCGACTGAAAACTAAGGCGCTTGCTTGATGAATCCTGCCGCCAACCGCCGGTTCTTCCGATGACGCGAGGACGCACGACGAAGCCCGCCACCCGGCGGAAGAAGGGCGACCCGATCCTGGTGGACCTCGCGCTGCAGGGTGGCGGCTCGCACGGCGCCTTTACCTGGGGTGTCCTCGACCGGTTGCTGGAAGAGCCCGGGCTTCGCTTCGACGGCATATCCGGCACGTCGGCGGGTGCGATGAACGCCGCGGTCATGGCCTCCGGGCTGATGCAGGGTGGGCCGGAGGGCGCGCGCGAGGCGCTCGAAGGGTTCTGGAAGCGCGTCTCGGATGCGGCACGGATGAGCCCGCTGCGCCGCGGACCCATCGAGATCCTTACCGGCAACTGGACGCTCGATTACTCGCCCGTGTTCGCGGCCGTCGAATTCGCGGCGCAGGTGTTCTCGCCCTATGACAGCAGTCTGGGCGGTTCGAATCCCCTCAGCAGGATTCTGGCGGAGAGCGTGGACTTTGCTCACCTTGTCGATTCGCCGGTCAAGGTTTTCGTCACCGCCACCAATGTTCATACCGGGCAAGGTCGCATCTTTCGCAACGCCGAACTCACGCCAGAAGTGCTGCTTGCCTCCGCCTGCCTGCCGACAATGTTCCAGGCGGTCGAGATCGACGGCGTGCCCTATTGGGACGGCGGCTACGCCGGCAATCCGTCCATGTCCCCACTGGTTCGGGAGTGCTCGGCGTCGGACACGATCCTGGTGCAAATCAATCCGATCGTGCGACCAGGCACGCCGCGCACGGCGCGCGAGATCCAGAACCGGCTGAACGAGATCTCTTTCAATGCCACGCTGCTGAAGGAGCTGAAGGCTGGCGCCCTGCTGCGCCAGGTCGCTGACCCCGGCAGGGGAGAGGGTGCCGCGTGGGCCAACATGCGCGTTCACCGCATCTCGAGCGAGATCATGCTCGAGCTGGGCTATTCCTCCAAGATGCTCACCGAGTGGCCGTTTTTCACGATGCTGCGCGACGAGGGCCGCAAGTCGGCGGACGCATTTCTCGCCGCGCACAAAGGGGACCTGGGCGTGCGCTCGTCGCTCGACCTCGACGCCATGCTGGAAGGCATGTAGCACCATGGGACTGCTCGGCATCCTCCTTGGCCTGGGTGTTCTCGTCTGGTTGTCATTCCGCGGCTGGAGCGTGCTGGTGTTAGCGCCAGTTGCGGCAGTGATCGTGGCAATCGCGGCGAGGGAGCCGCTGCTCGCGAACTGGACGGTGACGTTCATGGGCTCGGCGGCTGGCTTCATCCTGCAGTTCTTTCCGTTGTTCCTGCTCGGCGCTGTGTTCGGCAAGCTGATGGACGACAGCGGGTCCGTGACGGCGATTGCGAATTTCATGACCGAGAAGCTCGGTCCGCGCCGCGCGATACTGGCGGTGGTGCTCGCGGGCGCGCTCGTCACCTACGGAGGCGTGAGCCTGTTCGTCGCGTTCTTCGTGCTGGTGCCGATGGGGCAGGCGCTGTTCCGTGCGGCGGACATCCCGAATCGGCTGATGCCGGCCGCGATCGCGCTCGGCACGATGACCTTCACGATGTCGGCGCTGCCTGGAACGCCGGCGATCCAGAACGCGATTCCGATGCCGTTCTTCGGGACTACCCCGTTTGCCGCGCCCGGATTGGGCGTCATCGCTACAGCCGTCATGCTGGCGTTCGGGTTGTGGTGGCTCTCGCGCGCGGAAAACTCGGCGCGGCGGGCGGGTGAGGGCTTTGGCGGTGCGGCAGTCGTCGCCAGGGCAACGCAAGAAGATCCGCCGTTTCGCGAGCGCGCGACGACAGCCAGCGGCTTCGACCCGGCGGAAATCGCCCACGGGCACCACAGCGCCGCCGCACCCGGCATCCTGGTCGCGGCATTACCGTTGGTCGTGGTCATCGCGGTCAACCTGGTGGTCTCGCTCATTGTGCTGCCGCGTGTCGACCTCTCGTTCCTCAACGACGAGCGTTGGGGCGGCGCGTCCGTGGCGTCGGTGAGCGGCGTGTGGTCGGTGCTCGTCGCCCTCATCCTGGCCATTGCCGCACTGATCCTGTTCAACTACAGGCGCCTGACCGAATTGCGCAAGACCATCGACGCCGGCGCCACCGCGTCGGTCCTGCCGGTCGTCAGTGTCGCGAGTCTGGTCGGATTCGGGGCGGTGGTCGCCGCGATGCCCGCGTTCGCGATGGTGCGCGATTGGGTGCTGGGCATCGGCGGCGGGCCGCTGGTCTCGCTGGCGCTCGCGACCAACATCCTCTCGGCGCTGACGGGGTCGGCATCCGGCGGCCTCACCATTGCTCTCGACGCGCTCGGCGGCACCTACCTGCAACTGGCGGCCGAGCTCGGCATCGATCCCGCGCTGCTGCACCGCGTGGCGGTGATCGGCGCAGGAACGCTCGATAGCCTGCCGCACAACGGCGCGGTCGTCACACTGCTTGCGGTATGCGGCACGACGCACAAGGAAAGCTACTTCGACATCGTGATGGTCGGCATTGTCGGCGCGCTGCTGGGATTGGTGGCGGTGATCGTGCTCGGCACGATGTTCGGCTCGTTCTAGTCCGGCGATCGTGCGTGCGTTCCTGATCCTCGCCGTCACGGTACTGTCCGGTTGCGCGATCCTTCCGCGCAACGCCGTCCCGGTCGACAGGATGTCCGAGGCGGTCGTGCCGGGCATGCCCGACGTCCGCGCGCTCGCCGGCCGGCTGGACCCGGCGATGCAGCGCGATCTCGCGCAGTCCTTCGTGCAGGAATCGGCGGCCGACTTTCCCGTGCAGGCCGACGGCCGCATCCATTACCCGCACCTCGTGCTGTCCGGCGGCGGTGCCAACGGCGCTTTCGGCGCGGGGTTCCTCTACGGCTGGACCAAGAGCGGCAAGCGGCCGCTGTTCAAGGTTGTCACGGGCGTTTCCACCGGGGCGCTGATGGCGCCCTACGCGTTCCTGGGCCCGGACTATGACGACGCGATCCGGGAGTTCTACACGAACACCTCGTCGCGCAACGTGTTCCAGATGCTGTCGATCATTCCGCAGCTCTTGGGCGGCGAATCGCTGGCGGATTCCGGTCCACTGCGCCTGACCATCGAGCAAACGGTCGACGACGCGATGTTGCGCGCGATCGCGCGCGCGCATCAATCCGGGCGACGGCTCTACATGGGCACGACGGACCTCGATGCCCAGTTCTTCGTCGTCTGGAACATGGGCGCGATCGCGGCCAGCGGGCAGCCCGGATCGCTCGAACTCTTCCGCAGCGTGATGCTGGCCTCCGCGTCCATTCCGATCGCCTTTCCGCCGGTGTTCATCGACGTCGAGGCCGGCGGCCGGCGTTTCGACGAGATGCACGTCGACGGCGCGGTAGTGGCCAATCTCTTCTACAGCGGAGGCGTGTTCAACTTCATGCAGGCCCGCGCGGGCGTCGGGCGCGGACAGGGCCAGGAGGAGATCTACATCGTGCACAACGGGCAACTGCTGCCGGTGCCCGGCACCACCAACCGCTCGTTGCGCAGTATCGGCACGCGCGCGTTCACGGCGGCCGCCAAGGCCGCAACACTCGGCGACCTGTTCCGCATTTTCGCGTTTTCGCTGCGCCAGGGCGCGGGCTACCACTGGATCACCATTCCCAACGGCGTTGAGTTGGCGGGGGACGAGACCTTCGACACGGTCGCGATGCGAAGGCTCTACGACATCGGCTTCGCCAAGTCGCGCGACGGTCCGGAGTGGGCGACGGCCCCGCCCGGCGCGCAGGACCCGACATTGCCGTGAGCTAGACGGCCAGCGCGCCCGTCACGAGACCGTAAAACGCACTGGCTGCCGCGACCGCCGTGATGCCGAACACGGCCCGCTCCATCGTCGACGCGAACACGGGCACGCCCTTCTGCCGCCGCGCCATCCGGAAGAGCACGGTGCCGGGCGCATAGAGCAGCGCCGCAAGCAGCACGAACTTGAGACCGCCGGCCACGATCATCGCCAGCGCGTAGGTGGCGGCGAGCGCGCCGATGACCACGTCCTTGCTGCGCTCCCGCGGTTCCGCGTCATACGTCTCGCGCGTCCAGGCAAGCTTGAACCCATAGGCGGCCACAAGCAGATAGGGAATCAGCGTCATCGCGCTGGTCATCTTGAGCGCGAGTCCGAACGCGTATTCCGCAAAGTAGGTGACGAGCAGAAACGACTGGATGACGACGTTGGTGCTCCAGAGCGCGGCCGCCGGCACGCCGTGGCGGTTCTCGGCGGCGAGAAACGCCGGCATCGTGTCGTTACTGGCGGCGGAATGCAGCACCTCCGCGGCGAGCAGTGACCACGACAGGTAGTTGCCCAGCACCGAGATCAGCAGTCCGACGCTGATGAAGACCATGCCCCAGCGCCCGACCAGCGTTTCCATGACGCCGGCCAGCGAGGGCGTCTGCAGCACCGCCAGGTCGGGACGCAGCAGGATGCCGTAGCAGAGCATCGTCACCATCACCAGCAGGGCGAGGACGCCCAAAAAGCCGAGCACGGTGGCAATCCCCACGTCCGCCCGGTTCTTCGCATAGCGGGAATACACGCTCGCGCCCTCGATGCCCACGAACACGAACACCGTCACGAGCATCGTGTTGCGCACCTGGCCGGCCACGTTGGCGAAACTCGGCGCCTCGCCGCCCCAGAAGTTCAGCGCGAAGATGTCGGCGCGGAAACCGGCGATCGCGACGACGACGAAGATGCCGAGCGGCACGATCTTGGCGACGGTCGCGATCGTGTTGAGCGCGGCGGCCTGCTTGACGCCGCGCAGGACCAGGAAGTGGAAGGCCCACAGGATCACGGACGCGCCGACGATGGCGGGAACGGTGGTGCCGTCGCCGAAAACCGGAAAGAACATGCCCAGCGTCGACTTGATCAGGACCAGGCATGCGACGTCGGCCAGGCAGCAGGCGATCCAGTAGCCGAACGCCGACGCGAAGCCCAGGTAATCGCCGAAGCCGGCCTTCGCATAGGCGTAGATGCCGGCATCGAGGTCGGGCCGGCGTCGCGACAGCGACTGGAATACGAAGGCCAGCATCAGCATGCCCGACCCGGCGATCCCCCACGCAATCAGCGCGCCGAACGCACCGGTGGCGCGTCCGAACGCCGCCGGCAGCGCGAAGATGCCGGACCCGACCATCGAGCCTACGACCAGCGCGATGAGCGCCCCAAGGGAAAGCTTCTGGTTTCCGGATGCGTTCATGTCGAGGCGATGTCGTTCAGCAGCGTAATTGGAACCCGCACCGCCGTGGCCGGCTCCGTTCAGGCGGTGGCGAGCGTCCAGCCGAACAATGTCGCGACGACGAGCAGCGCGATGCCGGCCACAGGCCAGCGCCGCAGCACGCCATCGGCGCTCACGAAGGCGCCGCCGAGGGCGCCGACCACCGGGACGCGCGACGGCCGCGTCCCGAATGCGAACGCGAGCAGGCCGCCGCCGCCAACGGTCAGAAGCAACGACGCAATTTCCGACGGCGCCAGCGGATTGGAGATCAAGGTTCGCGGCAGCGGACCCAGCGCCGCGCACGCGAGCAGCAACGAACACACGGCCAGCGCAAGCGCCGCGGATTGCGCGACGCGCGAAACGGATTTCTTGAGCTGGATCGTCTGTTCCGACCGCTCGAGCGCACGCGCCAACACGAGCACGACATAGCTGCTGGTCAGCACGCCGCCGGCCTGCAGCACCCATTCCCACCACCATTGCCCGCTTCCGGCCGCGGCGCCGAGCAGCAGTTTCTTTGCAAGATAGGCACCGCTGGGCAGCACGCCCATCAAGGCGACGCCGCTCACGGCAAACGTCAGCACGCTGATGGGCAGCGCCCGCGCGATTCCCGCGAGACCCACGAGGCGGTCATGCCCCAGCGCCGCGTAAATCGAACCGGCGGCCATGAACATCGCGGCCTTCGCCGTGGCGTGCGACATCGCCTGCAGCATTCCGCCGGCGAGCGCTCCACCGCCATCGATCTGTCCGGCGGCGACGTCGAACGCGAGCGGGAACATGAGGAACAGATAGCCGATCTGCGCCAGCGTCGAGTAGGCGATCAGCAGCTTCAGACGCTCCTGCCGCAGCGCGACGACGCTGAAGATCACGATGGCCGTGGCCCCGAGTCCGCCGAGCAGCTGCGCCGACGAGAAAGTCACGACACCCGGCATCACGTCGAACCAGAGGCGCACGACGAGAAACCACGATCCCTTGACCACCAGCGCCGACAGCACGGCGCTTGCCGCGGCCGGCGCGCCGGCGTGCGCGGGCGGCAGCCACAGGTGCAGCGGGAACAGCGCCGTCTTGGCGAGCAATCCGGTCGTCATCAATGCCGCCGCGGCCCACGCTACGGGTTCCGGGCGGACCCGCGCAGCCAGCAGCACGATGTCGAGCGTGCCATAGCCGCCATACAGCAGCACCGCACCCAGCAGGTAGAGGACGGAACCCAGCAGCGCGAAGATCAGGTAGCGCAGCGCCGCGCGCAGCGTCTCGCCGCGGCCGTCGAGGCAGACCAGCGGCACGCCGGCGAACGTCAGCAGCTCCAGCGCGACATACAGCGTGAACAGGTCGCCGCTGACGAACACCAGGTTGAGCGAACCCCAGACGGCCAGCAGCAGCAGCCAGAAGGCAAAAGGCGCGCGCGCTTCGCGCTGGCCGGCGGGCGTGCCGAAATCGGCGCAGGCGTAAACGCCGATGCCGCAGATCACCACGGCGATGGCCACCAGCATCACCACCGACAGCCCGTCCGCGCGCAGGGCGATCCCGAGCGGCGGCGACCATCCGCCCAGCAGGTAGACCACGGCCCCGCTCAGGTTCAGGTAGTCCGCGGCGATGCAGAGCGCGATGCCGGTGCCCGCGACGATCGTCAGCAGCGCGAGGCGCTGCGCGCTGCGGCCGCCAAGGACGAGTCCGGCCAGCACGCCGACGAACGGGACCAGCACCGCCAGGACCAGCAGAAGTCCGCCCGGCGTGGTCGTCATTGTCCGGCTCCCCTGCGGGCTTCGCGCTTACGTGGCATCCGAACCTGGCGCCACCGGTGGCGGCGCGTCCGAGGCCAGCGTGACCGAACCCGCTTCGTCATGCAGGCGCAGCAGCAGCGCGACGGCGAGCGCGGTCGCCGAAAACGCCACGACGATGCCGGTGATGAGCAGCGCCTGCGGCACCGGGTCGCCGCCGAATCCGGCGCCCGCCCCGCGGCGCGCAATGGCGCCGAACAGCAGGAACACGCCGCTGCCGACGACGTTGAACGCGAGGATCTTGCGCAGCGGCTGCGGATTGACGATGAGGCCGTATACGCCGAACCCGATCAGCACCGCGGCACACAGCCCGAACAGCGTCGGCGTGTTCATCACGCGGCCGTCCGCTGCGGTGCGCCGGCCAGCATCAGCGCGAGAATCAGCGCGAGCGACGGCATCAGCGCCAATTCGATGGCGATGATCAGCGGCTTCGCGAAGCCTTCCGGATAGGCGAGGAACGCGCCCGCCGTGACGACCCCGACAAAGCCGATCGCGATGAACACGAGCGGACCGGCCACGAGCCCGATACGCAGCCACGTCCGGCTGATCGGCGGCGCGTCGGTCAGTCCCGCCATGATGGTCAGCAGCCACATCGCCGCGATGATGGTGGCGCCCTGGAACTTGCCGCCGGGGTGGTCCGCGCCGACCCAGAAGATGTACATGCCGACCATGATGCCGATCGGCGGCAGCACGCGCGCGACGTAGGCCAGGATGCCGTTGGGATCGGCGTATTGCCGCGGTCCCGGTCGCCCGCCCCAGACCCGGTCCGGCGCCAGCGACCAGACGCCGATCAGCGCGAACAGCAGCACGATCGCCTCGAGCAGCGTGTCCATCGCGCGAAATGCCAGCAGCACCGCGGTGATCGGATTGCCGACTTCGGTGACGGCGATGTTGGCGGCGACTTCGGGCGCGAGCGTCGGCGCGGGATCGGGCAGCGCCAGCACGCATATCGCGAGCGCGGCCGAGACCAGCGCAGCCACCAGCGCAGCCAGCGCACGCGTGAACACGCCGGGCGCTTCGGCGCGCGCCGCCGCTTCCGTCGTGCGCAGGCGCGTCGCGGCGCCGATCAGCAGCGCGCCGGTCAGTCCGCCGCCGATCGCGGCTTCGGTGAGCGCCACGTCGACGCCGGAGAGCCGCACCCAGGCCAGCGTGAGCAGGAGGCCGTAGGCGATGAAGCCCATCGCGGCGGCGAAGGTGTCGCGGGCGAGGATCGTCCAGATCCCCAGCGCGAGGATCAGCACGACCGGTCCCGCGTCCAGTCCGGCGATCATGGGCGCGTCTCGCGCCGTCGCTCCGCGCGCGCGATGAGTTGCGATGCCACGGACCCGGACAGCAGCACGAGCAGCCAGACGCAGATCAGCTTGAACCCGGTGAACACGCTGTCGACACGGGGCAGCAGGCCGAGGATCACGAGCCCCAGGCCGAGATTGTCGGCCTTGGTCAGTGCGTGCAGCCGCGTGAACGCATCGGGAAAGCGCAGCAGGCCGACGGTGCCCGCGAGAAAGAAGAATGCGCCCGCGGTGACGGCGACGATGGTGAAGATGTCCAGCGCCAAGTTCATGCTTTGTCGTCGGTGGGTGTCTTATCCGCCGCGTTGGCGCCCGTCGACCGGACGAACGCGATGGACGCGAATGCCGCGAGCACGGCGACCGTCAGCGCCACGTCGGCGATCGCGGCCTCCGGCGTTGCCACGCCCAGCAGCAGCAGGGCGGCGATGCCTCCGGTGCCGAGCAGTTGCGCGGCCATCATGCGGTCGGCGTCGCCCGGTCCGCGCAGGATGCGGATCAGTCCCAGCGCGACCATCGCCAGCACGAACGCCGACGCGCCGAGCAGGAATTCAGTCATGGCGCCGACCGGCAACGAGCGCGCGGGAGAGCAGGCGCTCTTCCTGCCAGAGCTGCTCGACGACCGGTTCGCGTGGTGTCGAGACAGTGATAGACCAGCACGCCGTCGTCCTCGCCGGACGGCACCGTCCCGGGGATCAGGCTGGTGATCGTCGCAAACGTGTTGCGCGCAAATCCGGGCGGGAAGCCAAGCGGGCAGCGGACGAAGCCGGGATTGAGATTCAGTGTTGGCGCGAGCGCACGGCGGGCGACGTCGATTCCCGCGTGCACCGTCTCCCAGAGGAAATGCGGCAACAGCACAGCGAGTGCAACGAAGTTGAGGCACCCGGCGGTCGGCGGCATGAACCGCAGGCTCACCCAGGTCGCGGCGATCGAAGACAGCACACCGATGGCGAGATCGCCCGGCTTGACGCTCGGCATCATCACGACCCAGAGAAGGAAGAACGCGGCGCCGCGCGCAAGTCCGGCGCGTCGCGGCGAATCCAGTCGAGCAGCCGGCGTGACCGGAGGTTCCGCGCTCATGGCGTTGCGTACGCCGCCGCGGCACGCCCCGGCGACGGTTCATCGATCAGGCGCACGTCCATCTCGCTCAGCCGGTCTAGCAGCTTCGCCTCGGCGCGAATCGGCCACCAGTCGTAGAGGAAGATCTCGAGCGGCCGCCACAGCGCGACCCAGCCGGCGATGATCAGGCTTTCCTTGACCAGGTAGCCGTAGCTTTCCTTGTCGATGCGCAGCGTCAGGTATTCGCCGACGCCGATCACGAACGCGAGGAACGCGATGCCGATGAGCAGGCTGATGCGTCCGACGCGGAACAGCTGCCGCAACTGGCGCCGCGTGGCGACGGCACGCTGCCGGAAATAGGCATGCACCGCATCGCGCAGCATGGCGGCATTTTCGGCGGTCGCCGGTTCGCGCGAAAGCCGAACTATCAGCCCGAGCGGTTCGCCGGCGGGGGCTTCGCGACCCCACTCGACGATGTACGTCACGGCATTGGGATCGAGGTCCCGCTCGCGAAACGGTGCGGGATCCATCGCGTTGAAGAGTTGCCGCACTTCGCCGACCTGCAGTTCCAGCACCGTCCGGTTTCCGGATTCGCTCGCGCCGGCGGGCACTGGTAGGCGAACCTCGGGTTTGTGTCCGGGCATCGACGCGAGTGAGGCCATGGCGTCAGGACGGCTGGGCCGCGGAATCGCCCGGCGGCGCCGCCTCGTTGCCGAACACCATCACATAGAGAACGGGCAGCAGGATCAGCGTGAGCAGCGTGGCCACCAGCAGCCCGCCCATGATCGCGAAGGCCATCGGCCCCCAGAACACGGTCGGCGCAATCGGGATGAGGCCCAGCACCGTCGAGATTGCCGTCAGGATCATCGGCCGCAGGCGCCCCGTGCATGCAGTCATCACGGCGTCCGCGACGCTCTTGCCCGCGGCGCGCTCCTCCTCGATTGACACGATCAGGATCACCGCGTTCTTGGCGATCATGCCGATCAGCGCGAGGATGCCCAGGATGGCGACGAAACCCAGCGGCCGGTTGAACGCGAGCAGCGTCAGCACGACGCCGATCAATCCCAGCGGCAGCAGCGCCACCACCATGGCCAGCCGGCGGAAGGAGACCAGCAGCAGCATCATCGCGGCCAGCATCAGCAGGATCATGAGCGGCACCACGGCGAACACCGAGGCGCTCGACGCGGCGCTCTCCTCGTACATGCCGCCGGTCTCGACCTTGTAGTGCGGGGGCAGCTTTGCGCCGAATTCGGCGACCTTCGGCGCCAGCGCGCCGACCACCGAATCCGGCATCGCTCCCGATGCGACGTCTGCGCGGACCGTCAGCGTGGGCACGCGGTTGCGCCGCCATACCAGCGGAAACTCCTGCTCCTCGGTGAACGTCGCGAACTGCCGCAGCGGAACGGTGCGCCCGCTCGGCGTGGGCACCTGCAGCGAGCTCATCGTCTCGAACGACGCCCGCTGGTCGTCGGTCGCGCGGGCGATCACGTTCACGAGGTAGATGTCGTCGCGCAGCTGGGTCACCGGCGAACCCGTGACGGCGGCGTTGAGCGCGGCCGCCAGCGAGCGCGAACTCACACCCAGCCGGCGCGCCTCTTCCTGGTCGACGTGGATGCGCACCTGCCGCGCCGGTTCCATCCAGTCGTAGTGGACGTGGCGGACGCGCGGGTCGGAGCCCAGCAACTCGGCGAACTGCTGCGAATACTTGCGCACCTCGTCCTTGTCCGGGCCCGTGATCCGGTATTGCAGCGGCCAGCCGACCGGCGGCCCCAGCTCCAGCGGCGAAACGCGCGCCACGACATCGGGGAATTTCTCGGCCAGCGTTTCCTCGAGCTTCTTCTGCAGCCGCTCGCGCGCCGGCAGGTCCTTGGCGACGATGACGAACTGCGCGAAGAACGGATTGGCGAGCTGGACGTTGAGCGTGAGGATGAACCGGATCGCGCCGCGGCCGACGTAGGTGCTGTAGTGATCGATGTCCGGGTCGTCCTTCAGCAGCGCTTCCAGGCGCTTGGCCTGCGTCTCGGTGGCGTAGATCGACGCGTTCTGCCGCAGCGTCATGTCGACGGTCAATTCGGGCCGGTCGGACGCCGGGAAGAACTGCTGCGGCACGAAGCGCAGCAGGAAGATCGCCGCGACGAACATCACGAGCGTCACGGCGATCGTCAGCCATTTCGCGCGGATGGCGCCGCGCAGGAACGCGCTGTAGCCGTTCAGGAGCTTGCTCGGCTTTTCGACGGCGTTCGCCTGGGGCGCCTTCAGGATCGCCTTGCCGATCAGCGGCGCGAAGATCACGGCGACCAGCCAGGACACGATCAGCGAGATGCCGACGACCGAGAAGATCGAGAACGTGTATTCGCCGGCGGAGCTGCGCGCGAAGCCGATGGGAACGAAGCTCGAGATCGTCACCAGCGTGCCGATCAGCATCGGCGCCGCGAGCGTCCGGTACGCGAACGTCGCCGCCTCGTCCTTGGTGTCGCCGGCGCCCAGCCTGCGGATCATCGCGTCGACGGTGGTCATCGCATCGTCGACGAGCAGCGTGAGCGCGATGATCAGCGCGCCGAGCGAGATGCGGTGCAGGTCGATGTGCGCGACGTTCATGATGGCGAACACGATGGCCAGCGTCAGCGGAATGGCCAGCGCCACCACGGTGCCCGGCCGCACGCCGAGGCTCACGAAGCTGCAGACGAGGATGATCACGATCGCCTGCCACAGCGACGTCATGAAGTCGCCGATGGCGACGTCGACGGAGACCGACTGGTCCGCGACCAGCACGGGCTCGATGCCGATCGGCAGGTTGGTCTTGATGTCGGCCATTTCCCGTGCGGACGTTGGCGCCCAGCGCCAGGATGTCGCCGGCGTCGCGCATCGCGATCGCGAGTCCGATCGCCGGCTTGCCGTTGACGCGGAACATCGGCTGCGGCGGGTCCGCAAAACCGCGCCGCACCGTGGCAATGTCGCCCAGCCGGAAGCTGCGGTCGCCCGAGACGAAATTGACCGCCTCGATGTCGCGCTCGTTGTCGAACGCGCCGGTGACGCGCAGGAACACGCGCTCCTGTTCGGTCTGGATCACGCCGGCGGGGCGGATCAGGTTCTGCGCCTGCAGCGTGGCGACGATGGTCGGATAGTCGAGGCGAAGCCCGGCGAGCTTTTCGGTGTTGAATTCGATGAAGATCTGCTCGTCCTGCGCGCCCAGCACCTCGATCTTCGACACGTCGGGCACCTGCAGCAGCCGCGAGCGGGCGCTCTCGACGTAGTCGCGCAGTTCGCGGAACGTGAAGCCGTCCGCGGTGAATGCGTAGATGATGCCGAACGTGTCGCCGAAGTCGTCGTTGAAGAACGGGCCGACCACGCCCTGCGGCAGCGATCCGCGAATGTCGCCGATGTTCTTGCGCACCTGGTACCAGACGTCGGCAATTTCCGCCGGCGGCGCGGATTGCTTCAGGTCGACGAAGATCGTCGTCTGCCCGGCCGTCGTGTAGCTGCGCACGCGGTCGAGGTGGCGCGTTTCCTGCAGCGTGCGCTCCAGCCTCTCGGTGACCTGCTTCAGCGTTTCCTCGGCCGTGGCGCCCGGCCAGGCGGCGGCGACGATCATGGTCCGGATGGTGATCGCCGGGTCCTCGCCGCGTCCGAGACGCAGGAACGAGAGCGTGCCGGCGGCCACCGCCACGATCATCATGAAGACGATCAGCGAGCGGCGCTTGAGCGCCCATTCCGACAGGTTCGGGCCGATCACTGCCGGTTCTCGAGGGGACGGACCTTCTGGCCGGGTCGCAGCGCCTGGACGCCGGCGACCACGACGACGTCGCCCGGCTCGAGGCCCGATGCCACGTCCACGCGATTGGGGTCGGACGAGCGGATCTGGATGGCGCGCGCTGCGACGGTTCCCGCCTTGGGGTCGAAGACCCAGACGGCGGCCTTGCCATCGGAACGAACGACGGCCGATGGCGGAATCTCGATGCTCGTGGTGGCGGCAAGCTTGATCCTGCCGGTCACCGTGCTGCCCAGGCGCATCGCCGCCGGCGGATTGTTGAGCCGCACCCGGACGCGGAACGTGCCGGTCACGGGATCGGCGCGCGGCGAGATCTCGCGAACGTTGCCGGTCGCGGTGACCTTGGGATCGGAGACCAGCGTCATCGTCAGCTCGGCGCCCATCGCCGCACTGTCCTTGACGCGCGCAGGCACGTCGAGCACCGCGTCGCGCCCGCCGTCGCGCGCGAGCTGGACGATCATCCGTCCGGCACCGACCACTTCGCCGGGCTCGGCGCCGACGCCGGTGACCACGCCGCCCACGTCGGCGACGAGATTCGTGTAGCTCAGCCGGTTCTCGGCGATGGTCACGGCGGATTGCGCGGACTCGACCTGTGCCTCAGCGGTCTTCTGCGCCGATTCCGACTGTTCGAATTGGGCGCGTGAGACCGCCCTTTCGGCGACCAGTTCGCGCATCCGGCCGTACATGCTCTGGGCCTCGGCCAGCCGGGCCCGCGCTGCGCTGAGTTGCGCGCGCGCCGACTGCAGGCTGGACTCCTCGTTCTGCGCATCGAGCCGCGCGATAAGCTGGCCCGGGCGCACGGTGTCGCCGATGTTCGCGTTGCGGTCGAGCAGGCGGCCGTCGATCCGGAACGACTTCGTGATCTCGGTCTGCGCCTGCACCGTGCCGGTCAGCGCGATGGTGTCGCCGGCGGCGCCCTTGGCGATCGTCAGCACGCGAACGGGGCGGATTTCCGGCGCGGGGGGCTCGGTTGCGCGGTTGCATGACGACAGCAGCGTCAGTGCGACGATGGCCACGAGCGCGACAGTTTGACGCGACGAGCTGATTCGCCAGGCGGCGTATTTCAGAAGCACAAGGCGACTCCCTTTCGACGGACCGGCCATTTTCGGCGATCGCGCTACTTCCGCGCAATGGGACGCAGGACGCCTGCAGAAGGCCGGACCGCGCGCCGACCCCGGCTGAAGAATGGTTATGACGCGATTACCGTCGTGCAAAGGTTTCAGCCGCAAGACACGTCCTGCTGCCTGTCGTATTGCGCGGGTCATGCCTTGCTACTATATTGTGGCTCGCGCAGTATCGAAAGGGAGGTCGCGATGCAACTGACGCCGCGGGAATTCGACAAGCTCGTCATCCACATGATGGCCGAGGTCGCGCTGAAGCGCAAAGCGGGCGGCATCAAGCTCAACTATCCGGAAGCCGTCGCCATCATTTCGGCGCGGGCGCTCGAGGGCGCGCGCGCCGGCAAGTCCATCGAGGAAGTCACCAAGGACGCGCGCACCGCGCTCACCAAGGACGACGTGATGGACGGCGTGGCCGACCTGATCCCGATGGTGCAGGTCGAGGCGGTGTTCACCGACGGCAGCCGCCTCGTGACCGTTCACACGCCGATCCAGTAAACAGGACAACCGAGGGAGTTTGCCATGGCAGGAGTGAAAGCCGGGCCGGTGATCGCCGCCGACGTCGATCCCGCAACGAAGAAGGTCGCCGTGGGAGGCTATGTGTGCCATCGCCGCGCCGATCGTCTACCACGACAAGCTCAAGGTGACGACACTCAAGGTGCGCAACACCGGCGATCGACCGGTGCAGATCGGCTCGCACTTTCATTTCTTCGAGGTCAACCGCGCGCTGGAGTTCGACCGCGCCGCGGCGTTCGGCCAGCATCTCAACATTCCCGCGTCGACGGCACTGCGCTTCGAGCCCGGCGACGAGCGCGAGGTGAAGCTCGTGCCCTACGGCGGCAAGCGCGCCGTCTACGGCTTCAACAACCTCGTGGACGGCCCCACGTCGGGCAAGGCCGGCGATGCGGCCAGGCCCAAGGCCGTGGCGCTCGCCGCGAAGCGCGGCTTCCGCTCGAAGCCTGACGCCGGCAGCCCGCTCAACGCTGCGACGGCCGGCGGCCGATACCAGGATCCTGACATGGCAACCATCACTCGCAACGAGTACGTGGGACTGTACGGCCCGACGACGGGCGACCGCATTCGCCTGGGCGACACCGGGCTCTTCGTCGAGATCGAGCGCGACCTGCGCGGCGCGTACGGCGACGAGATCGTCTTCGGCGGCGGAAAGAGCCTGCGCGAAGGCATGGGGATGGACAACCGGCTGACGTATGCCGGCGGGCCGCCCGATCTCGTCATCACCAACGTGACGATCATCGACGCGGTGCAGGGCGTGGTGAAGGCCGACGTCGGCATCCGCGACGGGCGCATCTGCGCGATCGGCAAGTCCGGCAATCCGCAGACGATGGACGGCGTCACGCCGGGTCTCGAACTGGGCCTCGCCACCGACGCCATCTCGGGCAATCATCTGATCCTGACGGCCGCCGGCGTCGACACGCACATCCATTTCATCTCGCCGCAGCAGGCGTATGCCGCGCTGTCCAACGGCACGACGACGCTGATCGGCGGCGGCACCGGCCCCACCGACGGGTCGAATGCGACGACGGTCACGCCGGGTCCGGGCAACATCACGAACATGCTGCGCGCGTTCGAAGGCTGGCCGGTCAACGTCGGCATCCTCGGCAAGGGCCACGGCCACGGCAAGGACGCGCTGGTCGAGCAGATCGAGGCCGGCGCGGTCGGCTTCAAGTGCCACGAGGACTGGGGCACCACGCCCGCGGTGCTGCGTTCCGCGCTGACGGTGGCCGACCAGATGGACGTCCAGGTGTGCATGCACACGGACACGCTGAACGAATCGGGCTTCGTCGAGGACACCATCGCCGCGTTCGAGGGCCGCACCATCCATTCGTTCCACACCGAGGGCTCCGGCGGCGGCCACGCGCCGGACATCATCAAGGTGTCGGGCCTGCCCAACGTGCTGCCCGCGTCGACGAACCCCACGCTCCCCTACGGCGTCAATTCGCAGGCGGAGCTGTACGACATGATCATGGTGTGCCACCACCTGAGTCCCGACATCCCGTCGGACGTGGCGTTCACCGAAAGCCGCATCCGCGCGGAGACCATCGCGGCCGAGAACGTGCTGCAGGACATGGGCGTCATCTCGATCTTCTCGAGCGACTCGCAGGCGATGGGACGCATCGGCGAATGCTGGCTGCGCTGCATCCAGACCGCCGACGCGATGAAGACCGGACGCGGCAAGCTGCCGGAGGACGCACCGGGCAACGACAACTTCCGCGTGCTGCGTTACGTGGCCAAGATCACGATCAACCCGGCCATCGCGCACGGCATCGGGCACGTGCTGGGTTCGGTGGAGGTCGGCAAGATCGCCGACCTCGTGCTCTGGGAGCCGGCGTTCTTCGGCGCCAAGCCCAGGATCGTGCTGAAGGGCGGCGTCGTCAACTGGGCGGTGATGGGCGATCCGAATGCGTCGCTGCCCACGCCGCAGCCGACCTACTACCGGCCGATGTTCGGCTCCTTCGGCCAGCTGCTGTCGCAGACGTGCGTGACGTTCGTGTCGCAGGCCGCGGAGTCCGCCGGAATCGCCGAGCGCCTGAACCTCAACCGGCAGGTGATCGCGGTGAAGAACACGCGCAAGATCGGCAAGAAGGACATGGTGCGCAATTCGGGCACGCCGAACATCGAGGTTTCGCCGGAGACGTTCGCGGTCACCGTCGACGGCGTGCACGCGACGGTCCCGCCATTGAAGACGACGTCGCTCAACCAGAAATATTTCTTCAGCTGATCGGCGCCCCTTGATACTCATCGAAAAGGTCCTGGGCAACGCCAGCGATCCGGAGTGGGCCGCGCGCCTGGCCAAGGGCACCGTGGAGCCGCTGGCGCTCGATCACTGGGAAGCGCAGAAGAACCGCTTTCGCAAGAAGACGGCCAGCGGGGTCGAGGTCGCGGTGTCGCTCGACCGCGGCGCGTTCCTGCGCGACGGCGACGTGCTGCTGTGGGACGCCGATGCCGCGCGCGGCGTGGTGGCCCGGATCAGCCTGCGCGACGTGATGATCGTCGACCTCGACCGAACTGGCGGCGCAGGATCCCGAATACGCGATGCGCACCTGCGTCGAGCTGGGGCATGCG